>CAWBGR010000017.1:0-669048 GCA_963788385.1 uncultured Solirubrobacterales bacterium | reverse complement strand
TATGGCCCCGCTCGATGGATCTTAACGGCGGGTCGCGCTCGTGGCGCGAGCAGGTCGGCGACGGAGGCCGCCGGCGCCCGCGCGGGCGCCGGCACGGTTTCCCCGAGGTTCGGGCGAAGTCGACGGCAACCCGTCCCAGCAACGGCTGGGCGGTGCTAGGCTAGCGCCGTCTCGGAGGCCTAGTCGATGCGCCATGCGAGTTCGATCACGTCGCTGTCCTGGATCCCCTCTGAGGCGATCGAGGGGTCGATGCGGCTCGCGTTCGACGCCGGCTTCACGCACTACGATCCGCCGCCGCCGGATGTGATCGAGGATCTGGAGGCACTGCGGGTCGCGGACCGCTTCCGGTTTGCGAACGCGCTGCAGGCGTGGATCGAGGTGGATGGCAGCGGGAAGATCACCGACTGCGGGTATGAGGGTGGCGGCTCCATGGGGAGCACGACGGTGAAGGTCGGACCGCTGGCGCGTACCTTCGAGGCGATCGCGCTGCCGGATCTTCAGGCCGAGCCGGAGCGCGGTGACGGCTGGGTTCGATTCGTACAGACCGCGGGAGGGCGGACGGGTCTGCCGGCGCCGCGACGCGTGCGCCGGCGTCCGTTCATTCAGTGGCAGGCGCCGCTGGTGTGGACGACGCTCACGCTCACCCTCCACGCCGACGGGCATGCCGACGGCGAGGTGGCCGGGCACAGCCGCTTCCCGCGCCACTGGATCTATGACCATGAGGGGAAGCTTTCACACAAATCGGGCCTCGCTGATTTCAAGGACTGGTTTCGCAAGTCGTTCGGGCGGCACACGCCCTGGGGTGACCAGGACTCCGACGCGATGGTCACGGCGGTCGAGACGGCGCTTGAGCGGCGTCTCTCTGCACAGGTCATGTCCGCGGGCGAGAAGCCGAAGATCCGCAAGGTCAAGGCGGGAGACGCACTGGTTCGCCAGGGCGATCCGGGCAACGAGGTATTCCTGCTCCTCGACGGGGTGCTGCTGGTCGAAAAGGACGGCGAGCGGCTCGCCGAATACGGGCCGGGTGCGATGCTCGGCGAGCGGGCGCACCTCGAAGGGGCGGGCCGCACCTCGAGCCTGATCGCCGTAACGCCGTGCCGCGTCGCGTCCGTGGACGCCGCCGCGCTCGACCGCTCCGCACTGGATGAGCTGTCGCAGGGCCATCGGCGCGAGCACGCAGGCGGCTGAAGTGGCTGCGACCGGGCGTTGCTGCGCGGGCAGCGTGGCGCGAATGCGGGGCCGCTGATCATTTGGCGCGGGGACCGCGCCCATAAGTCAAAAGCCTGGGGCGGAAATCAGGATGTGGTGGCAGGGCGGACGTTGTGCGTAGGTGCCGTCGCAGCGGTCCTGCGTAAGGCAGATCGTGGCGCTCAGCACCGCCGACCCCTGGCGGCGCGGCTATTTCCGGCGCGGACCGCGGCATCGCGAAGCTGCGCGCCGCTACAAAATCGTTACGAATTGACAACACCCAGCGGCCTATTGTCCCCGGATGCGCGAGCGGGACGATGCCCGGCCCGGGCTCACCCACACCACGGTTCGCAACCTGGCAGTCAAGCGAGTCGTCGGCGGCTTCGCCGCCTTTACGGTGGGCGAGTGGGTGCTGGGCACGACGGTGGCGATCCACGCCTACCCGATTGGCGGCGCATTGCTCGTCGCCCTCGTCGGCTTCCGTTTCTTTCCCGCCGCGCTCGCAGGCCCGCTGACGGCCCAGTTCGCCGACACGCACCGGCGGGAGCGCGTGCTTACGGCTACGTCCTTGATCCGGACGCTTGCAAGCGCGCTGGTTGCCGCCTCATTGGCGCTGAAGCTGCCGTTCGTGATTCCCCTGCTGCTCGTCTGGCTCGACGCCGTCGCCGGTACGGCCTACCGGCCCGCGCAGGCGACGCTGCTGCCGACGCTCGTGCACACCCCGAGCGAGTTCACCGCGGCCACCGCGCTCGCATCCCACGCGAAGTCATCGGGCCAGATGTTCGGGGCGCTTGCCGGCGGACTGCTTGTGGCTGGAATGCCGATCGGCCTGGCGGTCTCGGCCGCCACCCTGCTCTACGCGGCCTCGGCGCTGACGACAGCGAGTATCCGCGCCCCGGTCCCGCCGGCCGGGTCGGCAGTCGGACTGCGCGCCCGTCTGCGGAGGATGACCGACGGCCTCTCGGCAATCAGCGGAGACCGCGAGGCGAAGGAGATCGTCGCCTTCGCCTGCATGCGCTCGGCGGTTCGTGGCGTGTGGATCTCACTCGGCGTCGTGGCCGCGCTGAAGCTGCTCGGACTCGGAAGTGCCGGCTTCGGACTCCTCATGGCGGCGGCGGGAGCCGGATCGCTGGCCGCGATCCCGCTCACTGCTCTACTGGTCGGGCGCATGCGACTCGCGCGCTGGATGGCGGTCGGCCTCCTGATGTGCGGCGCGCCGATCGCGGCGATCGGAGGGGCGGCCACGGGAATTCCCGCGATCGCGTTCATGGTCGGATGGGGCATGGGCATGGCGGTGTCCGACGTCGCGGCGCAGGCTGTGCTGAACCGCGTGGTCGCGGCCCGGTCGCTCGCCCCGGTGACAGGCCTGATGGAGAGCTCGAAGCTCCTTTTCGAGGGCGGAGCGTGCCTGCTTGCACCGGCGCTCGTGAGTACGCTCGGCATCCGCGATGCCCTGCTGGTGGTGGGCGTGGTGGTCGCGCTCGTCGTAGCGAGCGGGGCACGTGCGTTCACGCGAATTGATGCGCGCTCGGCCGGCCGCGTCGACGTCAGTCACCTGCTGGCCGGCGTCAACCTGTTTCACCGGATGCGAGTTGACCTGCTGGAAGGGGTGGTCGCTGCGCTGAAGCCACTAGAAGTCGTAGCCGGCCAGGATGTGCTGACGCAGGGGGTCGACGACCACGGTGGCTGGTACCTCGTGGACCAGGGCCGTCTCGAGGTTCTCATCGACGGCTTCATGGTCAACGAATTACGCCGCGGTGACGGCTTCGGGGAGCTCGCGCTGCTACGCGATCGCCCGCGCGCCGCGACGGTTCGAACCGTCACCGACGCGAGACTCCTGACGCTCGAGCGTGACGCGTTCCTGACCGCGGTCGGCGGGGGCGACGTGGCGGTGAGCGGGAACTTCGACCCGACCGACGTCAGCGGAGAGGATCCCGTCGAGCTCCTGGCTCGTCTACCGCTCCTGCAGGGGATCGGCGTGCGAGTCCTCGCGGAGCTGGCCGTCCGCGGCGTGGCGCACGAGGTCGCGGCGGGAACGGCGATTGTGACCGCGGGTGAGACGGATGACCACTACCACGTGCTGCTGAGCGGGCTAGCGCATGTATTCGTCGGCGGCGACGCCAGATCCACGCTGCTACCGGGCGACGGCTTTGGCGAGATTGCCGTGCTCCACCGCGTGCCGCGCTCGGCGACGGTCCGTGCCGATCAGCAGTGCACGGTTTTGACGTTCGCCGGAGCCGATCTGCGCGCGGCGGTCGAAACCCGCGGCGGGCGCGTCGCGCAACTGGCCGCCGCCGGCACGAACGATTTTCCGACCAATGCAACCGGAGAGTGATACCCGCCCGCCAAATGGGGACGCGGCCCCAGGCGAGACGGTCCATCAAGCGCCGCGCGAGCAATAAGGAGAAGAAGGCATGTTCAGCACAGTCGTTGTTGGAGCAGATGATTCGAGCACCGCGCGCGAGGCCGTGATGATCGCCGCGGATGTCGCACACACCGGCGGGGCCCAGCTTCACATCGTCACGGCCTACGATCCGAAGTCGGTTCGCCTTGACCACCTGCCGGAGGAGCTCCGCTACGCCGGCGGCGAGCATCCGGCCGAGGCGCTGCTGCGCAGACTGTCCGAGCTCGTCAGGGACCGCGGCCTCGAACCGATCGTGCACGCCGCCGAGGGCGACCCCGTCGATGCGATCGTGGCGGTCGCTGAGAGCGTCGACGCCGACCTCATCGTCGTCGGCAACAAGGGCATGAAGGGCGTGCGCCGAGTGCTCGGGAGCGTTCCCAACTCGGTCGCGCACAAGGCTCCCTGCTCGGTGCTGATCGCCGACACCACGGCGGCGGTGTGAATCGCGCCTGCCGCGCGACGAGGACGTGACTGCGCCGGCAGACCTGCACTAGCATCGCCTCGCGATGCGGCGGCGCGCCTGGCAGAAACGCAAGCGAGTGCTGCTGGCGGCGGTCACCGCCGCCACGATCGGTCTGGGCCTGCTCGCCTACGCAACCGGCCTGCTCTATCCGCTCGAGGCGCAGTCAATCGATGCGCGCTTCTCGATCCGAGGGCCCCGGCCGGCGCTGGTGAAGGACTTCGCCGTGGTGGCGGTCGACGAGGAGACGTTCAACCAGCTGCGCCAGAACTGGCCGTTCCCACGCCGCTACCACGCGGTCGTGATCGACCACCTGCTAGCCGCCGGTGCAAAGGTGATCGCCTTCGACATCCAGTTCACGCAGAGAACGGACGTTGCCGACGACAACGCCCTGATCGAGGCCGTCGACCGCGCCCACAACATGGTGCTCGCGACCGATGCCGTCGATTCGAACGGACAGACGGGCGTCCTCGGCGGCAACGCCCTACTCAAGGAGGTCGGCGCCCGCGCCGGCAATTCGACGGTCAAAGCCGACTCCCAGTCGGTGTTCCGCGACATGCAGCACTCCTACCAGTCGATCGACACGTTCCCGGTTGCGATCGCCTCGGACGTGGAGGGTCGCGAGATCAGCCCGAAGCTGTTCGGCGGCTCCCAGCATCCGGTGCCGATCGACTACGCAGGGCCGCCCGGCACCGTGTTGACCGTCCCGTACTGGGAGGTTTACGAGAACAAGTTCCCGGCCTCGGCCGTACGGGGCAAGATCGTGATCGTCGGAGCATCGGCGCACGAGCTGCAGGACAACCACCCGACGCCAACGTCAGGGGCGCAACAGATGGCCGGGCCGGAGATCCAGGCCAACGCGACGGCCACGGTGCTCGCCGGCGTCCCGCTGCGCAACGGCCCCGGCTGGCTGAACGTCCTGCTGATCGTGTTCTTCGGGGCCGCCCTGCCGCTCGCGAGCATCCGCATCCGCCTGTGGCGCGCGCTGGCCGGGGCGCTCCTGCTCGCTGCGGCGTTCGTCGTCGCGACACAACTCGCGTTCGATGGCGGGACGATCATCACCTTCACCTACCCGCTGCTCGCGCTCGTGCTGGCGGTCATCGCGACGCTCACGATCGTGCTGCTCGGCGAGGCCTTCGAGCGCCAGCACGCGCGCGACATCTTCGCCCGCTTCGTGCCACCGGATGTCGTCGACGAGGTCCTCGCGCGCACCGACGACGACTTCCGCCTCGGCGGCGTCGAGCGTGACTGCACGGTGCTGTTCAGCGATCTGCGCGGCTTCACGAGTTTTGGTGAAACGCAGCCCGCGGCGAAGGTGATCGAGGTCGTCAACTTCTATCTGAACGAGATGACCGAGGCGATTCTCGCCGCCGGCGGCACGCTGATCGCTTACATGGGCGACGGCATCATGGCCGTCTTCGGCGCGCCGATCGATCAGCCCGACCACGCCGATCGGGCGCTTGTGGCAGCGCGCGAGATGATGGGCCCGCGGCTTCGCCGATTCAACGGCTGGCTCGCGGAGCAAGGCCATGAGTCCGGCTTCCGGATGGGCATCGGACTCAATAGCGGCACGGTCATGGCCGGCAACGTCGGCTCGGCCCAGCGCGTCGAATACACAGCGATCGGCGACACCACCAACACAGCCTCACGGCTCGAGGGCATGACGAAGGGGACGCCGCACATGCTGTTCATCTCCGAGAGCACCCGCGAACGCATGGCCGAGGTTCCCGACGACATGGTTTTCGTCGACAACTTCGAGATCCGCGGGCGCGTCAACAAGATGGCGATCTATTCGCTGCCCGATCCCGAGGATGCCCCCGGAGCAAAGCCGGCCGCGCCGGCGCCCGCCGCGGCAGCAGGCGAGACGCCGCAGCCCGGGCCGCCGTAGCCGGCCGGCTACGCCTCGTCGTCTGCGCCGAGCCAGTCGTCGGGATCGTCATGCAGGACGCGAAACTCCTGCGTCGCGTCCCCGAGATCCTCGTGCGTCACGGGATCGCCAGCAGGCACTTCGTGCCGCGACCCCATGTCGTCGTGCCCTGGGTGATCCGCCTCGTGCTCGGCTCCGCCGTTGCCTTCGTGGCCGCCCCCACGCAGCGCGGCCGCGTCGAGGTCCTCGGGCGCGACGATCGCGTGGCTGCGCGTGACCGGCGCCAGCGCCTCGTGTTCCTCCCTGGCAACCTCAGCCGGATCGGCTCCGCGCCGACGCTTCAGCTCGAGGTGCTCGCGGATCGCTTCATCGAGATCGCCCATCGCTCCACAGCCTAACGCGTCAGCACGCTCTAGACTTCCGTGCGCGCACCGCCGACCGGCGCGCGCACGGGGCTATAGCTCAGTTGGGAGAGCGCCTGGATCGCACCCAGGAGGTCGGGGGTTCGAGTCCCCCTAGCTCCATTTTGTGATGTCTCGGGACATGTGTCTCAGGTGTCTCGGGACATGGGTCTCATGTTGGGGGGCCGGGCCATCGGCCCGGCGCTCTTTTTATGCCGACGTGTTCGGGGGTGCGGCGCAGGTGCACACCTTCGCCGAATTCAGCCGTACTGATGGCCCGGCCGACGCCGGGCGCACGGCTACCTCGTGGATACGCCGATTGCCCTGTTCGCCTCAGACGTTGCCGGCGAGCGGCCGGCCTTCCATGCGCAGGGGCTGATGCTGTCCCTGCACGGGCAGCCCGCCCGGCGGACATCGGGCGTCTAATCGAGGGACTCGACGTCGACGATCGCGCGGGGTGCCGGCTCGCGGGCGTGCTGCTCGGTGAATCTTGCGCGTCCTTTGGCGACGGCGTCGGCTTCCGTGTCGGCTTCGATCACGTAGCGAACAACCTGTGGGTGGCTCGTCTCGTCGATGTTCGTCTCGGTAATGACTACACGGTAGGCCACCGGTCCACACTATCCGACCGCCTCCATCGGGCCTGCCAAGCGAGGCCCGGCCCCGGCCGGAGCTTCGAACTGATCGGCCGGGGGCTGTCTGGAAGGCTCGCCGGGCGCTGCCTAGTCTGAACGGCTGTAAGCGCGCTCGCCGCGGGCCGGTCGGTATGTACGGCTGCGGCCGGCCCCGAGGTGGTTGCCGGGGCCGGCCGCGCGCGTGAGCGTCAGGGGGTGACGAGGCTGAAGGTCCCGCCGCCGGGGCTTTTCAGTCCGTCGCCGTTACCCGGGACGTGGGATCCCGGTCCGTGCGCGTTCTTCGCGATGGTCTCGCGTGAGTACAGGTAGAGCGGCTTGCCGCGGTAGGTCACCTGGACGGATCCGTCGGGGAGCTTGAGAGTGCCCACGTTGGCAATCGAGAGCCCGTCGATGAGTCCCGGTGTGCCACTCGTGAGCAGCGGCGGCCAAGTGACCCCGCAGGCTCCGGTGCAGGTGCTGATCTTCGCCGTATCCGTGCTGAGCGAGTAGACGGGGAAGGTGTGAAGGACACCGTCCTCCATCAGCGCTCCGAGCACCGTCCGCGTGCCGACCGTCGTCGTCGCGAGCATCTGAGACCACGGCAGCGGGAGCCCCGTCGGTGAGATCAGGTACCAGAGCCCGTGGGCGGGTGGAATGCCAGGCTCGTCCCAGCCGACCCCCGAGGTCTGCAGGGGCTTCTGGTCGAACAGGTACAACGGGATGGCCGGCGTAGGTGACCTGCAGGCCGATCCCGGCTCGCTTGACGGTGCCCAGCAGACTCTGGCTGATTCCCGGTCCCGCGACCGGCGGGCCCTTCGTCGTCAGCGCCGGCCAGTCCTCGTTCTGGTTGCCCGGGAGGCCGGTACAAAGGTACGGTCCCACGCCGATCGCCGCGCGACCATGGCTTGACCGTAGCGCCCGAGCACCTCGCCGCACTCGCCGCCAGCTTGGCCGCTACACGGCGACGAGCGAGAACACCGGCGGCAGCCGCGTCGCGACCGTCGACCAGTTGGCGCCCGCGTCGCCGGAGCCGAACACCTCACCGGAAGTGGCGCCGAAGTACAGCTCGAGGCGTTCGCCGCCCCCGGCGCGGGCAAACGCCTGGCGCAGCACCGTGAGGTAGGCGTGCTCGGCGGGAAGCCCGTCTCCCCGCTGTGCCCAGCTGGAGCCCGCGTCGCGCGTCTCGTAGACACGCACGCGCCCGCCGGGGGTGACGCGGTCCACGTCGGCAACGAGCGGGATGAGGAAGGCGCTGTCGGGATCGTCGGGGTCGACCATCAGCGGAAAGCCGAAGTCCGACGGGAGTCCGCCGCCGCCGATGTCGGACCAGCTTTCGCCTGCGTCATCAGAGCGGTACACGCCGCCATGGAACTGCATGAACAACCGTTGCGGCCGTCCTGGCGCGCGCTCCACGTGATGCACACAGCGGGCCGCGTTTTCGTCCTTGAGCGCCTCCTCGGGCAGGTACCGCGGGCTCAGTCCGAGGTTGCCGCGCCGCCAGCTGCGACCGCCGTCCTCGGTCAGCCACATGCCGGCTGCCGAGACGGCGACCGCGAGTTTGTTGGGATCTCCCGGCCAGGTGCAGATCGAGTGCAGGCAGAGGCCGCCCCCGCCCGGCTGCCAGTGCGCCCGGGACGGCTGCTCCCACAGGCCCGCGTTGATCTCCCAGCTCGCTCCGCCGTCGTGGCTCTCGAACAGGACGCCCGGGTCTCCGCCCGCGTACACGGTCCCGTCCGCTTCGCCGCAGGCGATCACCCAGATGCGCTCGAGCGCCAGATCGCCGCCCTCAGGCAGGGCGACACCCTCGGCCTGCAGCCACTCCGCGCCTGGATCGCCGTCCGTGTAGAAGATCTTCGGTCCGTAGATCGGCGAGGTCACGGTCGCGAGAAGCCGCCCGCTGCGAGGATCGCGGGTCGCGAAGTCGACCGCCTCTCCCGCAAACGCTCGCGTCTTGATTGCAAAGCCGCGACCTGGTTCGCCTTCGACCAGAAACAGGCCCTTCTTGGTTCCAACCAGCAACTCGGTCAACCCCTCAGCCTCCTGTGATTGCCGGTAACACTTCCACGCGGTCCGTGGACGCCACGGCCGTGCTCCTGTCGCCGCGCTCGCCGTTGACGAACACGTTGATGTGGCGGCGGATCAGGCCACGCTCGTCGAGGATCCACCCGCTCACCTCCGGGTGGCGGAGCTCGAGCGTCCGCAGCAGCTCAACCACCGTCGCACCGTCGAGCTCATGCTCCGCGCGGTCGCCGGTGAGCTTGCGCAGGGATCCCCGGACTCGCACCACCGCCATCGGCGCATCCTACGCTCGCCGAGGGCGATGATGGTGGTGAGTATGCGAATGCGGCCAATCTGGCGGCCGCCAGAGGGGTCACGGAGCGTGACTGACGGCGAGGACGCGTTGGTGCACGAACGACAGCTTCTGAACCACCGCCGGCGCGAGCGCGAACGGGTAGAGGTCGTCGCGGCCCATGCTGCGGTTGATGGCGTTCAGCGCGTAGGTGAGCGGCAGCCAGCTCCTGATGAGCGTCGCGAAGTCGTGCTCGCCCGCCTCGGCGGTGGGGACGGCCGTGAGCGAGTCATCGGCGACCACGGCCCTGGGCCCTTCGACGACGACGCCGAATTCGGCCGCGGTTTCCAGTGCGTCGGTGATGTGGAGGTAGTGGGCGAAGGTCTCCGCCCAGTCCTCCCATGGATGCATCGTGGCGTAGGCACTGACGTAGCGATCCTGCCAGTCAGGCGGCGGCCCGTCGGTGTAATGGCGCTCGAGCGCCTCGCCGTAGTCGGCGCGGTCGTCTCCGAACAGCCGCCGACACGCAGCCCACGCCTCGTCACCGACCAGCAGCAGCGGCTGCATGTAGTGGCCGAGCTCGTGACGCAGAGTGCCGAGCATTGTCCGGTAGGGCTCGCCGAGCTGGACGCGGCGCGCCTCCCGGCGGGCGTCGTCGGACTCCGCGAGGTCGATCGTGATCACCCCGTCGGCGTGCCCGGTCGTGACGGGGCGCTCCGCACTTGAGAGCAGGTCGAAGGCGAGCGCACCCGCTCTGATGCCGGGCAGGCCGAGTTCCATCAGTTGCACGAGCGCCCGCCGTTTCGCGCGCTCGGCCACCACGAGCGCCTCGAGGCCCGCGGCGTCCGCGTTCGCCGGCCGTGTCCGGGTGAGCCGACACGAGGGACACAGTGCACCCTCGCGGTCAGCGAGCCAGTTGCAGCCGGCGAGCGCGCGGTTCGCGCAGTCGGCCCACTGCGCTCCCGCTTCCATCGCGACCAGTGAAAGCCGATCGCAGTCAAACCGCAGCTGGGTGCCACAGCGAAGGCAGACCGTGTTCTCAAAGAACACGAGGGCGCCACAGTGCCCACACGCGAAGGACCGCACGCCTGCACCGTAGCGGTCGCCTCGCGCCGGCCGCGAAGGAACAGGCGCCGGCGCGCGGCGAACGTGGCATCCTCATCCTGATGTCCGACCAGGCGCCCACGGGCGAGCACAGCGATACCGGCGCCGAGGACCTCCACCTGATGGTCGGCTGCGAGTTCGAGCTGAGTTCGGTACAGCAGGCGTCGGCGATCGTTCAGGTAGCCCCGCGTCTGCAGCGCAGCGTGTCGATCGTCTCGGAGCACTGGGACGCGCCGGCCGGCCACCACGGCTACGTCGATCAGTACGGGAACCGCTGCGAGCGCTTCGTCCTCGCGGCGGGCGACTCCCGGATCGCCTACCAGGCGCAGCTGGTGCTCGCGCAACCGGCCGACGCGATCATGCGAGACGCCGGCGAGATCGCCGTTGAGCAGCTCCCCCACGAGGTCCTGAATTTCGTCATGCCGAGCCGCTTTTGCATGCCCGACGAACTTGGTCACGAGGCATGGCAGCGCTTTGGCGACCTGCCGCCGGGCTGGTCGCGGGTGCAGGCGATCGTCGACTACGTGCACGGCTACCTGGAGTTCCTGCCGGGAGCGTCCAACCCGTGGACCACCGCCGCGGACGCCTACCGTGCCGGTCAGGGCGTCTGCCGCGACTTCGCTCACCTGGCGATCAGCTTCTGCCGGGCGCTGAACATCCCGGCGCGCTACGTGTTCGGCTACATCCCGGCGATCGGCGTGCCGCTGCCCGCCGAGCCGATGGATTTCGCCGCGTGGTTCGAGGCCTATCTCGGTGGCGGCTGGCACACCTTCGACGCGCGAAACAACAGGCCCCGCATCGGGCGCGTGGTCGTCGGGCGCGGCCGCGACGCGGTCGACGTCGCGCTGATCACCTCATTTGGCCCGCTGACGCTGACGGGCTTCGAGGTGCGCGCCGAGCCCACCGCTCACCCTGTCTGAAGCCGGGGCGCCGCGCGGCGCAACCCAGGCGACATCGACCCACAACGAGAGCTAAATGTGCGCGTTCTACCGTGTGACGCACGCTACAAGCAGAGTCATCCAGGAGGGCATCGGTCGCACCCCCCGCTGCCGACCACAGGCACATCGGGCGCTCCAAGGGCGGGACGCGCGCAACCGTTGCCGATCACATCGAAGCCGAATGGAGCTCACCATGAGCCACGAGCCAGAAATCACGCCGTCGGAGCCAGAGCTCGAACTCGCGAGCGACCTGGCCCACTACATCAGCATCCAGGCTGAGGGCACCAGAGATTCCGAGCGACTGTGGATCTACGCCGCGGCACGCCAGATCGAGCGACTGCTGTCGGGCTCCGCGACCCAGATCGACTTCGCCGGAGCCCGCAGCCACCTCCAGCTGCTGGACAGGACGGCCGAGTCGGCGTCATCGCCGCAGCCGCCCGCGGCGAAGCGCCGCGACGCACTGCGCCAGCCGGCGAGCAAAGCGGAATGTGAGACGCGCCAGCGCCGAGCGGCCTGAGGTTCCCGCGCCTGCCTGACGGCTCGGGAGCGGGCGCAGCTCGCGAGCTGACCGGCCGCGCGCCGGCGGGGTAGGCGGTCAGGCGGCGGTGTCGGCGAGCCGGCGCAGGAGCGCGAGGGCCTCCGCCAGCTGCTGCTGCTCGCGCTCGGAGAGATCGCCGGCGATTGTCCGCGCCAGCCACCCATCGCGCTGGCGGCGGTCCTCCTCGAGCGTGCGCCGGCCGCGATCGGTCAGCTCGATCAGCGTCCGGCGTCCGTCGCTTGGGTCTGAGTGACGGCTGATCAGGGCGTCCGCCTCGAGCTCGGCGATTGTCTGGGTCATCGACTGCGGGCGCACGTGCTCGGCGAGCGCGAGATCGCCGATGCTCGTGGTGCCGCAGCGGTCCAGGCGGCCCAGCACGGCGCCCTGCGAAAGCGAGAAGCGGTGCTGCGTGCGAAGCCTTCGCATCAGCTGGCCGAGCACGGCGCGCAGTTCGCTGGCGAGCAGGGCGTTGTCGACGACTTCGGTCACGCAGCAGACTATAGCTCGGCAAATACAGGGAAACTGCTCAGGTACCCTGTATAGTTTTCTGCGTGACGGACGGGAGCACCAGCGCGACGACAATCGGGGGAGGCTCGTCGACGTCGGACCGCTACAAGTGGATCGCACTCTCAAACGCGACGCTGGCGGTGCTGCTGGCGACGCTGGACGCCTCGATCACGATCATCGCGATGCCGTCGATTTTTCGCGGCATCCACCTCAACCCGCTCGCGCCGGCCAACAGCTTCTACCTGCTGTGGATGATCCTCGGCTTCCTCGTGGTCACCAGCGTCCTGGTGGTCAGCCTCGGCCGCCTCGGCGACATGTTCGGCCGCGTGCGGATGTTCAACCTCGGCTTCGTCATCTACACGGTCGCGTCGCTGATGCTTTCGATCGACTGGCTGACCGGGCGTGGCGGCGCCATCTACCTGATCGGCTTCCGCGTCGTGCAGGGCATCGGCTCCGCCTTCCTGCTCGCCAACGCCGCGGCGATCATCACCGACGCATTTCCGGCCAACCAGCGCGGCATGGCGCTCGGGATCAACAACATCGTCGGCGTCAGCGGAGCATTCATAGGCCTCATCGTCGGTGGCCTCCTGGCGCCGATCGACTGGCGGCTGGTCTTTCTGATCTCGGTGCCGGTCGGGCTGTTCGGTACCGTCTGGGCGTACCTGAAGCTCGAGGAGCGCAGCCAGCCACGGCCGGCGCGGGTCGACTGGTGGGGCAACGCCACCTTCGCCGTCGGCCTGATCCTGATCATGGTGTCGATCACCTTCGGCATCCGGCCCTATGGCCACGCGGCGACCGGCTGGGGCAGCCCGAAGGTGCTTGCCCTGCTCGCGGCCGGGGTCGCCTGCCTGGCGGCGTTCGCGGCGATCGAGCAGCGCGTCGCGGAGCCGATGTTCCGGCTGTCGCTGTTTCGCATCCGCGCTTTCACCTTTGGCACGATCGCGACATTCCTCTCCTCCCTGGCGCGCGGGGGCCTGCTGTTCATGCTGGTCATCTGGCTGCAGGGAATCTGGCTCCCCCAGCACGGTGTCAGCTTCAGCGAGACGCCGCTGCGGGCAGGTCTCTACATGCTCCCGCTCACCGTCGGCATGCTGTGCGCCGGCCCGGTCTCGGGCTATCTCTCCGACCGCTACGGCTCGCGCTGGTTTGCGATGAGCGGCATGCTCGGCACCGCGCTGAGCTTCGTCCTGCTGGCCCTGCTGCCAACGAACTTCCGCTTCGTGGAGTTCGCGATCGTGCTCGCGCTGATGGGCATCTCGATGGGGCTCTTCGCCTCCCCCAACCGCGCTGCGGTGATGAACAGCCTTCCACGCGAGCACCGCGGCGCCGGCGCCGGGATGAACCAGACCTTCCAGAACTCCGCCCAGGTGCTTTCAATCGGGATCTTCTTCACGCTGATGATCCTCGGGCTCTCAACGACCCTCCCCCACACGATGTTCGCCGGGCTGAGTGCCCACGGCGTGTCGAGCGCAGCCGCACACCGCGTCGCGGCGCTGCCGGCGGTGTCGATCCTCTTCGCAGCGTTTCTCGGCTACAACCCGATCCAGCACCTGCTCGGGAGCCACGTCCTCGCGTCGCTCTCGGCACACAACCGGGCAGCGCTCACCGGCCGCTCGTTCTTCCCGCACCTGATCTCCGCACCGTTTAGAAGCGGACTCCACGAGGCCTTCACCTTCGCGATCGTGGCGTGCCTCGTCGCTGCGGTCTGCGCACTGATGCGCGGCGAACGCCGTCTCCCGGCCCTCGACAGTGATGGCGCCGCAGCGGCCGCGGGCAGCGGGGCGCCGCGACCGGCGCGCCCCGCGCCGGAGCGCAGCACCACGGTCGTGCCGGATCTGGTCGTGCCTGATCTGCCCGGCAAGCCCTGAGCTCGCCCCGCACAACCGCTCGCAGCGACCTGCGACCTCCTGGCCAGGACGGCGCCAGGAGGTCGGCAGCTCGGTCTGCGCGCAAACGCCGCCGGCTCAGCCGGCGGGCGCCGCCGCGCTGAGCAGTCCCTGGCACTTGGCGTTCGCTGCGACGAAGGCGGCCGTCTTCTGGTTCACCTTCGTGCCGAAGACGAACCCGGTGCCGCTGAAGTTCGGCTTCGGCAGAGCGATGCCGTCGGCCTTCATGCACGCCGCGTAGCTGATGACGTCGGTGCGGTAGCGCGGATTCGCGACGCCGCCGGCGGCACCGGGCGCCCCACCCGCCCCGGTCGCGCCGAAGCGCCCGCGGCCGAAGCCGCCGCCGAAGCCGGCCGCGCCGCCGCACTTGGCAAACGCCGTGGCGAACTTCGGATTCGCGCCGGCGAAGCCGCCGCCGGGGAAGCGGGCCCCTGGGGCGCCGGTGGCGCCGGTCGCGCCGAAGATGCGCCGGCCCGCGCCCGCAGCGCCGGTCGCGCCGGTCGAGCCAAAGCGCCGGAACGGCCCGGTCGCGCCGGTGGCGCCGAAGCGTCCGCCACCGAACCCGCCCGGGCGCCCGGCGCCGAAGCCGCCGGCCGGCAGCGTCACGCCGTACTTCTTCAGGCAGGCGGCAAGCTTGGAGCGGACCGTGGTGGCGGAGGAGGCGGGGAGGGGAGCGGCAGCGCTCGACGAGCTGTTCGTCGCGGCGGCGTTGGTGCTGGATGGCGTCGAGGAGCCACCGCAGGCGGCCAGCACGACCACTGCCAGGAGAGCGGCGCCGGGGATGGCGATGACACGTGAGCGTCTGACTTTCATTTGCTGCTCCTTGTTTTCTATCCGCCGCCGAAGAGGCCGGCCGAGCCGCTGGTTGATGACGTGCCGGAGCTCCCGAAGAGGGAGGAGCCGGCGCTCGAGCTGGAGGTGCCGGCGGCGCCGGAGTCGGTCACCGTGCTCGCGGTGAGCGCGCCGGTGTTTCCGGTGACGCCGCTGACGACGACCGAGTCGCCCGGGCGGATCGAGCTGCGGCCGACCGGCTCGGACTTGGTGATCTTGGATTCGGGGGTCGTGATGACCTCGGTCATCGTGCCCGCGGCCGTCGTGACGTAGAGCTTGTTGCCGCTGATGTCGGTGACCGTGCCGATCGCCGTCCCCCCGCCCGCGGCACCACCGCCGAACAGCGAGGCGAAGCGGCTGCCGAAGCCGCCGCGCGCACCGGGGGCGCCGCTTGAGCCCGTCGCCCCTGCCGCGCCGGCGCCGAAGCGCGACGCGGTCGCGGGGGCGGTGGAGCCGGTCGACGAGGAGTCCTGGTTCTTCTGCACGAGCACGCCGCCGACGAAGCCGCAGGCAGCGAACACGACGAGCATCAGCGTCACCGTCAGCGGCGTGAAGAAGCGCGCCCGCGGGCGTGGCGGCAGCTCGTCGGGCTCCTCGTACCAGCCCTCTGGCGCCTGGGGCGGCTGCGGGGGCGGCGGGGGAAGCGGTGGCAGCGGGGGCAGGGCGTCGTGTGGGGTCGTGTCACTCAAAGCGCAGAGCCTCGATCGGTCGGAGGGCGGCGGCGCGACCCGCCGGATAGGTGCCGAAGAACAAGCCGGTCAGCACGGCCGCGCCGAAGGCGAGGAAGATCGAATAGGTCGCGATCGCCGGATGCACGCCCGCGATCGTGAACTGACTGCCGATCACTCCGAGGGCGACGCCGGCGAGACCCCCGAAGAACGACACGAGCACCGCCTCGGTCAGGAACTGCTTGAGGATGTCGCTGCGCCGCGCGCCGACCGCCTTGCGGATGCCGATCTCGCGGGTGCGCTCGGTGACGCTGACGAGCATGATGTTCATCACGCCGATCCCGCCAACCAGCAGCGAGATCGCGGCGACCTCGCCCAGCAGCGTCGTGAACACGCTGCTCGAGGCGCTCGAGGCCGTCAGCAGCGACCCCTGGTTGATCACCTGGAAGCCGGGATTGGCGGTGTCGGTGATCTGATGGCGCTGCTCGATGATCGAGGTGACCTCCGCCTGCGCGGCGTTCAGCGCGGACTGCGACTTCGCCTGCACGGTGATCGAGTTGATCGACCCGTAGCCGGTCAGCGTGTCCTGGACGGCGGTGATCGGCGCGAAGGCGACGTCGTCCTCGTTGGTGACGCCGTTGGTCCCCTTCGGCGTTGTCACCCCGACCACCTGGAAGCTGACGCCGTTGATCTGGATCGTGTCGCCAACCGGGTCGGCCCCGTTGAAGAGGTTCGTCACGACGGTCGGGCCGAGCACGACGACGCGGTCGTGCTTCTTCACCTGCGCCGAGGTGAAGAAGTCGCCGGCCTGAAGCGTGTAGTCGTGTGCGGTCGCGTAGGCGGGCGTCGTGCCGACGAACTGCGAGGGCGAGTAGGTGGTCGAGCCGTAGGTGAGCGTCGGGCTGGCGGTGACCGCCGGCGCCGCGGCCGCCACGTCCGGGGCCTCCACCTTGCTGGTCAGCGCGTTCGCGTCGGCGATCGTCAGCGAGACCGGAGCGGTCACGGCACTGACCGCGGTGCCGCCGAAGCTGAACCCGGCCTGCACCAGCAGCACGTTTGATCCGAGCGCTTCGATGCTCGACTGGACCGCCTTCGATGAGCCGTTGCCGACCGCGATCAGCACGATCACCGAGGCCACGCCGATCGTCATGCCGAGGATCGTCAGGCCCGAGCGAAGCTTGTTCGCAAAGATGCCCGTCAGGGCGAGGCGCAGCACCTCTAAACCCATCAGCCACCATGCTCCGCTCTCGCGACGCTGCGATCGGGCATCGGGAAGTGCTCGTCGTCGCCGACGATGAGGCCGTCGGCGAGACGGACGACGCGGCGCGCGTGCTGCGCGACGTCGGGCTCGTGGGTGATGATCACGATCGTGCGGCCCTCGTCGTGCAGGCGCTCGAGCAGCGCGAGGACCTCACCCGTCGAGTGCGAGTCGAGGTTGCCGGTCGGCTCGTCAGCCAGGATCAGGGTCGGGTTGGTGACCAGCGCGCGCGCGATCGCCACGCGCTGCTGCTGGCCGCCGGAGAGCTCGGAGGGAGCGTGGTGCATGCGGTTTCGCATGCCGACCTCCGCCAGCGCGGCCGTCGCGCGAAGACGGCGCACGTCGCGCGGCACCCGCGCGTAGGCGAGCGGAAGCTCGACGTTGGCGAGCGCGCTCGTGCGCGCGACGAGGTTGAAGCTCTGGAAGACGAAGCCGATTTTGCGGTTGCGCAGATCGGACAGATCGTCCTCGTCCATGCTGCGCACGTCCACGCCGTCGAGGCGGTACTCGCCCGTGGTCGGGATGTCCAGGCAGCCGAGGATGTTCATCAGCGTCGTCTTGCCGCTGCCGGAGCTGCCCATGATCGCCACGAAGTCGCCGCGCTCGATCTCGAGCGTCACGCCGCGCAGCGCGCGAACCGCCACGACGCCGATGTCGAAGGTCTTGGTCACCGCGCGCAGATCGATCACGCGGCGCGGACGCAGCGTGACACGCGGCGCCGCGAGCACGGCCGGCTCCCCGCGGTGGTGCAGCCGCCGGCGCCGGCGCACGAGCGCCGGGCCGAGCGGAAGCTCCGGGGCCGACATCAGCCGCCGCCCCGGAAGCGCCCGCCGAACCCGCCGCCGCCGAGCGCGGCGGCGGCGCCAAAGCCGCTGCCGCCAAGCGTGCCGGACGAGCTGGTGGAGCCGGCCGAGGTCGCAAGCGCCGTGGTCACCGGGATCGCGACCTCGTCGCCGACCTTCACGTTGCCCGCGACGATCTGCGTGGCGGTGGTGCCGACGATGCCGGTGATCACCGGCGTCACGACCATCTTGCCGCCCTCATCGAGCGTCACCGTCGAGGTGGTGCCGCGCGAATTGATCGCCGCGCTCTCGACCGTCAGGGCCCCGGTCGCCTGCCCGGTGATGATCGTCGCGGTGGCCGACATGCCCGCGCGAACCTCGCTCGAGAGCTGGGTCAAAAGCAGCGTGACGTTGTAGCTCACGACGCCACTCGAGCTGGTCGGGAGCACCGAGATCGCCGTCACCTTCGCCGCGAACTCGGTGTTGGTCAGCGCATCGACGCTGACCGTCGCCGGCTGCCCGACGTGGATCGTGCCGATATCGGACTCGCTGACCGACACGACCATCTGCATCTGGCTGAGGTTTGCGAGCACGATGAAGCCGGTGGTGCTCGAACTCGCGCCCGTCGAGGAGGAGCTGGACGAGGCGGACGCGAAGGCTGACGCCGCCGAGCTGCCGGAGGAGCCCGTGCCCGAGGAACCCGTGCCCGAGGAGCCGGCGCTGCCGGCCGTCACGGCGCTGCCGACAGCGCCGGAGATCGACGCGATCGTGCCCGACGCCGTCGAGTAGAGCTTGGTCCCCGCCAGCGCCGTCTGGTCGCTCTTGACCGTCAGCTGCGCGCTGGCCACCGACGCCTGCGCCTGCGCCAGGTTCGCCGCGATCGTCGCCGGCGACGCTGTGGTCGTCGTGCTGGACGCGCTCGATCCGGTCGAGGATGTGGCGCCCCGCGGGGCGGTCGAGGCGGTCGGAGTCTTGGCCGTCGAACCGCTGCCGCTCGTGGCGCCCTTGCCGCTCGTCGAGCCCCTGCCGCTCGTGGCGCCCTTGCCGCTGGTCGAGCCCTTGCCGCTCGAACCAGCGCTGCCGGATCCCGTCGAGGGCGTGCCCTTGGCTCCCGTCGGCCCGCTCGCGGAGGTCGAGCCGCTCGCGCCGCTCGGACCACTCGCGCCGCTGCCACTCACGCCGCCCGCACCCGTCGCGCCGGTTGGGCCCGTCCCGCCGAACGCCGCGGCGGTCGCGACCGGCGACGCGGACGCCGACGCCGTGTGCGCCGCCGCGCCCGAAGAACCGGAGGACGAGGAGGAACCTGACGGGTTGGCCTGCACCGAGGCGAGGTTCGCCTGCGCCGACTTCAGCGCGGCCTGCGCCTCCTCGAGGGTCACCTGGGCGGTGGTCGGATCGATCTCGGCCAGCAGCTGGCCTGCCTTGACGTGCTCGCCGGTGTGGACGTAGAGGTTTGTGAGAATGCCGCTGGCCTTGAAGTCGAGGCCGACCTCGGTCGCCGGCTCGAGGTTGCCGCTGGCCGAGACGCTCGTCTGCACGACGCCGCGCGACACCGCGGCGAGGCGGATCACGGTGTTCGAGGTCGTGCTGGGCGGGCCGACGAGCAGCACCGCGGCGACGATCGCCCCGGCAGCCGCAGCCACGAGCACAACGATTTGAAGGGGACTCGCCCGGCGGCGGTCGGCGCGCACGTTGCATTCATAACGCCGCGTCCTTCACCCCAGCTAAATGTGCGGATCGCTCGCCGATCGAGGTGCCGGGGGGAAGGATCGCCGCGCCGCGGAGTCTTAACGGTGAACCCCACCGACCAAGGGAGCACCCTGATGAAGAGACTCGCAGTCCTACTGGCCGTGACAGCCGCCTGCGTCTCCGCCGCCACCGCGCTCGCCTCCTCGGGCGCCCTCGTCGGCACCCGCCACACCTCGCTCGGCACCGTCCTTGTGAACGCCAGGGGTCGCACGCTCTACGACCTCCAGGGCGACAGCGCCAAGCACCTCACCTGTACGGGAGGCTGCCTCAGCAGCTGGATCCCCCTGAGCGGGCCCGCAAGCGCGACCGGCTCGGCCAAGGCCGCCGACCTCGGCCAGGCGAAGCGCGGCAGCTCCACCCAGGTGACCTACGCCGGCCATCCGCTGTACACCTTCGTGGGCGATACCTTGGCCGGTGACGTCTCCGGCGAGGGGATCGAAACCGCCGGCAAGAAGTGGTACGCCGTCAGCCCCTCCGGCGCCGCGATGATCACCACCACGAAGGGATCGTCCACCAGCACCGCCGGCGGCGGCTCCGCCGGCTGGTGAAGCCGTGACGGCGGGCGGGCGAAGGCCTCGAGGACCCGACCCGCCGCACGACCGTGGCGCCGCCCCGCGGGCGGGCCGGTCCGCTCCCCAGGATCAGCCCCCCCGGGGCGGCGCCCGATCAGGCATCCAGCCGGGCGTCGCGATCAGGAGGCCATGGATGTTCCTGGTGGTGCATGCACCACCAGGCGGGAGGGTGCATGCACCCTCCCGCGAGTCGGTGCATGCACCGACTCCAACAGCGAAGGGTCAGAGACCGGCGGGCACGCGGCCGGCGACGCGATCCTCCATCGCCGCGCGCTGTTCGTCGCGGATCAGGAAGTTGAGGAACACGGCGGCCATCGCGATGCCGAAGATCAGGAACTCCAGGAAGCACATGCCGGCGCCCGCGAGGTGCTGGTCGGTGATCGCCGAGATGCCGTAGGCGCGTGGCGCGGCGACGTAGCGCGGGTAGGCGGTCGAGGTCATGAAGGTCAGCGGCAGGCAGACGGCGGCGCTCGCGAGGCGCGTGAAGCCGAGGTAGGCGAGGCGCCGCGCGCCCGGCTCGCGGCGCGACGACGGCAGCGGGTCGATGATCAGCCACCACATCGCGAGGCCGGTGTAGAAGAGCGTCGCGTGCTCGAGTGCGTGCACGACCGGGTGGCCGGCGGAGTAGTCGAAGACCGACGGGATCGCCCACAGCCAGGTCGCGGCCGCCCACAGCGGGAGCGCGACCCAGGGGCTCGTGACGAACGCGATCAGCCGCCCGAGGCGCCCGCCGGGGGCCAGCAGGCGCAGCCCGCCGCGCGGCAGGCCGAGCGGCAAGATCGGCGCTCGCAGGCCGAGCACCAGCAGCGCCGGCGCGACGTCGGAGAGCAGGATGTGCTGGCCCATGTGGGCCGAGAGCAGGTATTTGTCGCCGATCGCGTCCAGCGGCGACATCAGCGCGAGCGCGAGGATGATCAGGCCGAAGGCGTAGGGGAGCCAGTGGCTGAGGCCCGGGCCGCCGCCGCCCGCCAGGCGCTTCGCGCGCCGGTAGCCGCGCGCGTAGAGCCACGCCGCCGCGACCAGGATCGCGATCAGACCGGGATCGATCGTCCAGCTCGACCAGCCAGGGGCGCCCATAGCGGCGGATCCTAACGCGTGAGGGCGGGGGCGTGACGCGCCGCCGGCGAACCGGCGCGGCGGCGCGGGGGCCCGTTCCTCAGAGCGCGAACAGTTCGATCACCGGCGTCGTCGACGACGATCCCACGTAGCCGCCGGCGCCCGCGAAGCTCGCGCTGTAGTGGTTGGCGATGAGCACCGCCACCTCCTGTAGCGGCGTCAGGTAGCAGTGCGCGTAGCCGCTTGAGTTGGTGACAGCGCTGCAGAGCTTCAGCGGGCCGAGGTTGAAGCTGATCGTCTGCCCGGCGACCGGCGCACCGCCGCTCGTCAGCGTCGCGCCCACGACCCACTCGCCGATCCCGATCCGCAGCGCGATCTGCGGCCAGGCCGTCAGCTTCGTCGCCGCCGAGACGGTGAAGGACTCGCAGTCGCTCGAGGACACGAAGTCGTCGTCACCGTTGTAGTTCGCCAGGTAGCTGTAGGTGCCGGGCGCGAGCGGACCGCTGGAGCTCGAGTTGGGGACGCTGCCGTCCTGGTTCAGCGTGACCGTCTGCGTCGACAGGACCGCTCCCTTGGCTGTGGTGCAGGTGCCGTTGGCGAAGAGGGTGTATGTCAGCGTCCCCGCCGGCGAGTAGCCGCGGTAGGTGCCGCCCACGCTGGCTGTGTCATAGGCCGCGTTGCCCGTTCCCGCCCACGGCTCGCCGGTCGCCACGCTGTATGGCGCCGAGCTGGTGGAGCTCGTGAAACCGGTGAAGTCGAGGTAGCTCAGCGTGACCTCCGCGTCGCCCGGCGTGGTCCCGGCGGAGCTGGCGGTGCCGGCGCCCGCCGTCACCGTGCAGCCGCTGAGGATCACGCTGATGCCGTAGGCGCCGTATGGGGAGGAGCAGAAGTCCGGGGCGCTTGAGCTGCCGCCGCCGGCCGCGATGATGAACGGCTCGGTGGAATCGGTGCCGTAGGAGACGCTGGACTGGCCTCCGGCCCCGTCGACGCACACGTACAGCGACTGGGTCGGGGACTCCAAGCCTGTGAGGGTGCCGGAGACCTCGTCGCCCGCAACGGTGCCTGCCGCGCCGACCGCGGTCATGCTCACGCTGCCCGCCAGCTCCGGCGGGTACGCCCAGGTGAAGCAGCCGGAGGTCGCGTAGGTGTCCGTCTCCTGCGTGTAGCCGTTTGGCGCGGCTGCCGCGGCCGCTCCGGCGGCGGCGAGGACCCAGGCGCAGGCAACCGCCAGGATTGGTGCGGCGAGGAGCCAACGGCTCCTGCGGGTCGCGGCGCTCGCGCGTACGAACCGGCGGGCTGAGGTCCTCATCTGCGGCTCTCCTATTTTCGGGTCCGGAAGCGGCGCTCCATGCCGACGCGCGCGGGGCGCCCACGATCGACGATCCTCGCTCCGCTGTCAACCTCCGCCCTGGGGAAGTGCTTGCCCGCCGGTGGGTCGTGGGGGACGCGAAAGGCTGCCCAAGCGGGTGCGGCCGGCGAGCGCCCAGAGCGTGCCGTGGGGCCCTACTGTTGGGGAATGAGGAGGCGCAATCGCCTGTTGTCGTTCGGGGCCTGCGCGCTCGTGCTCGTGCTCGCCGCGATCGCGGGGCCGGCGATCGGGGGGATCACCGGCGAGGCCGTCGCGATCGCGCTGGCGTGCATCGGCGGGATCGCGATCGTCTCGCTCGTGTTCCTGGAGATCGGCCTCAGCGAGGACCGCGAGCGGGCCGCCACGCGGGGACGCGACGCGGCACCGGCGAAGCGCCGGCTGCGCCCGCCGCCACGGCGCAGGCGCCGGCCGGACTGAGCGGCGGGGTAGGATCCCGCCGGATGAGCACCCTGCGCGAGCGCGTCGTCGAGGGGACCGTCGCCTTTGGCGAGCGGGCGCTGCCGCCGCTCGAGCGCTGGCTGGGTAACTCCTCGCTGGTCGGCGATCAGCCGTTCTTCGACAACGACACGTTCCCGTGGTCGAGGACGCTCGAGACGCACTGGCACGAGATCCGCGCCGAGCTCGACGCCGTGCTCGAGGACCAGGAGCACCTGCCCAACTTCCAGGACATCTCCGTCGACCAGGCGACGATGACCACCGACGACCGCTGGAAGACCTACTTCCTCTACGGCTACGGCTTCAAGTCGCAGGCCAACTGCGCGCGCTGCCCCCAGACAGCGCGACTGTGCGCGCAGATCCCGGGGATGAAGACCGCCTTCTTCTCGATCCTCGCTCCCGGCAAGCACCTGCCGGCGCACCGCGGTCCCTACAAGGGCGTGATGCGCTACCACCTCGGCCTGCTGATTCCCGAGCCGGCCGATCGCTGCGGCATCCGCGTCGACACCGAGACCCGCCACTGGGCCGAGGGGGCGTCGATGATCTTCGACGACACCTACGAGCACGAGGCCTGGAACGACACCGACGGCACGCGCGTCGTGCTGTTCGTCGACTTCGTGCGGCCGCTGCGCGCGCCGGCCCGCTGGCTGAACGCCGCGGTGCTGTGGGCGATCGCCTTCTCCCCCTTCATCGGCGACGCCAAGCGGCGCCACAACGACTGGGAGAAGCGCTTCGAGGCGCTGAAGGCGCGCCGCGCGGACGCCTAAGGACGCGAGCAGCTACGGCTGGCGGCCGGTAACCGCCAGGCCGACGCCCAGGCCGACCAGCATCACGCCGCCGGTCGCGCTGAGTCGCTCGAGGCGCTTGGGCGAGCGGCCGAGCCAGGCGCGCGCGCTCCCGGATGCGAGCCCCCAGGCGCCATCGGAGAGCATCGCGAGACCGATGCAGATGGCGCCGAGCGTCAGCAGCTGCAGGGACGCGTGTCCCTGCGAGCGCTCGATGAACTGCGGCAGGATCGCGCTGAAGATGATGATCCCCTTGGGGTTGGTGGCGCCGACGATGAAACCCTCGCGGATGATGGTCGGCAGTGGCCTGGGGGCGCTCTGACCGATGCCCAGCAGCCGGGCCAGCGCCTTGCGCTCACGGACGTTGCGCAGGCCGAGGTAGACGAGGTAGGCGGCGCCGAGCAGCTTTAGCGTCACGAACACGGCGTCCGAGCGCTCGATGATCGCGCCCAGCCCGAGCGACACCAGCGTCAGCTGCACGGCGAAGCCGCTGCTGTTGCCCAGCACGGTCGCCAGCGCGGCGCGTCGGCCGAGTGCGATGCCGCGACTGACGATGAACAGCACGCTCGGCCCCGGGATCAAGATCACCACGTAGACCGTCACGAAGAACTCGACGAGGTGGCGCCCCGGCAGCATCAGCCCGCCTCGATCCCCAGTCGCGCGCGGATCACCGCGATCGCGGCGGGACTTGAGTCGATCAGGACGAATTGGCGTCCGAGCTGCGAGCACACGGCGCCGAGCGTGCCGGAGCCGGCGAAGAAGTCAAGGCACCAGCCGCCGGGGCGCGATGAGGCCGAGACGATCCGGCGCAGGACGCCCTCGGGCTTCTGGGTCGGGTAGCCGGTGCGCTCGCGGCCGTTCGTCGCGACGATCGTGTGCCACCAGGTGTCGGTCGGGCGCTTGCCGCGCGCGGCCTTCTCGGGGCCGACGAGACCGGGCGCCATGTAGGGCTCGCGCTCGACCGCCTCGGCGTCGAACAGGTGCGCTCCCGGGGTGCGGACGTAGACGAGGATCGTGTCGTGCTTGGCCGGCCAGCGGCGCGCCGGCTTGGCGCCGTAGTCGTAGGCCCAGATGATCTCGTTGAGGAAGCACTCGCGGCCGAAGATGGCGTCGAGCGCGACCTTGACGTAGTGCGCCTCGCGGTAGTCGAGGTGCACGTAGAGCGTCCCCTCGGGGGCGAGCAGCTCGCGGGCGCGTTCGAGCTTGGGGCCAAGGAACGCGAGGTAGTCCTCGAAGCGGTCGTCGTACTCGTGCGCAACGCCCCGCGCGCTAGAGCGGTAGCGACGGTCGCCGAAGCCGGTACGGTCGCCGTCGTCGTCGCGCGCCACCTCAAGGCGCTGGTGGCGGCGGGGGCGGCCGGTGTTGAACGGCGGATCGATGTAGATCAGCTCGAACGCGCCCTCAGGCAGGAGCGGGAGCACGAGCGCGCAGTCGGCCTCCAGCACGAGGTTGGTGCGCAGGACGATCTGCTCAGAACTCGATGACGCTCCGGATGCCGTCATGCGCCTCCATCAGCTCGAAGCCGCGGTTGACCTGATCGAGCGTGATCCGGTGGGAGATGAACGGCGCCACGTCGATCTCCCCGGCCATGAAGCGATCGATCAGCGCGGGCACGTCGTCGCGGCCCTTCAGGCCGCCGAACGACGAGCCGCAGACGCGCCGCCCGGTGATCAGGTAGCGGGGCACGATGTCGAGCGTCTCGCCGCGGCCGGCGACGCCGGCGATCGTGCACAGGCCCCAGCCCATCCGCGCAGCCTCGACGGCCTGGCGCATCACCGCGACGTTGCCGGTCGCCTCGAAGGTGTAGTCGGCGCCGAACCCGCCGGTCAGCTCGAGGATCGCCTCAACCGCGCCCTCGCCGCCGGTCATCGTGTCGGTGGCGCCCTGGCCGCGCGCCAGCTGCAGGCGCTGCGGCGAGAGGTCGACGCAGACGATCCGCTCCGCGCCCGCCAGCCGGCAGCCGGCGACGGCACCGAGCCCGACCATCCCGGCGCCGAACACGACGGCGGTTGAGCCGGCGCGCACGCGGGCTGTGCGCAGCGCCGCCCCGAGACCCGTCGAGAGGCCGCAGGCGAACAGGCAGGCCGCGTCCAGCGGCGCCTCCGGGTCGATCTTGGCAAGCGCGATCTGCGGCATAACGGTGTATTCCGCGAACGTCGAGGTCCCCATGAAGTGCCGCAGCGGCTCGCCGTCACGCGAGAGCCGGGTCGTGCCGTCGGGAAGATGGCCAAGGTTCTGCTGCTCGCGGATCGCCAGGCACAGGTTCGTGTCGGGGCTTTTGCAGTGGATGCACTCGCCGCATTGCGGGGAGAAGAGCGTCACGACGTGGTCCCCGACCGCCACCATCGTCACCCCGGCGCCGACGCGCTCGACGACGCCCGCGCCCTCGTGGCCGAGCACGGTCGGCGCATAGCCCGACGGATCGACGCCCGAGGCGCTGTAGGCGTCGGTGTGGCAGACGCCGCACGCGAGCACTCGTACCAGCACCTCGCCCGGCCCGGGATCGGCCAACTCGACCTCCTGAACAACGAGCGGCCGGCCGAACTGCTCGAGCACCGCGGCCCTCATCAACATTTGGCGGATCGTAGTGAGTGGGGGGGCCGCATCCTGGTCAGGCGTCGAGCTCGGTCCCGCGCGCGTAGCCGGCGACCAGCGCGACGCAGGTCAGTCCGAGCGCGACGGCCAGAGCGATCGCGGCGCGGTAGGTGCCGGGGGCGATCAGCGCGCCGCCCAGCGCGGTGCCGATCGACGCGCCGGTGAAGATGCAGGTCGTGTTCCAGGCGAACGTCTCGGTCGCCGCGCCGGCGACGCTGAAGCGGTCCAGCAGCAGGTAGGCGCCGGCGAAGACCGGCGCGATCGGCATGCCGGCGAGGAACGCGAGCGCCGCCATCACCGGGATCGACGGCGCCGCGAGCAGCGGCACGAGCAGCACGCCGTAGGCGCCCAGCGCGATCACGAGCCGCTTCGGCACAGGCAGGCGCGCCGCGCGGGCGCCGGAGATCGCGCCCCCGCAGGCCGAGCCGAGCGCCAGCGCCGCGAGGATCAGGCCCGCCGACGCGCGCGCTCCGTGGTGCTCGCAGAACGCCGGCATCGCC
This sequence comes from uncultured Solirubrobacterales bacterium, assembly GCA_963788385.1. Lineage (GTDB taxonomy): Bacteria > Actinomycetota > Thermoleophilia > Solirubrobacterales > Solirubrobacteraceae > Palsa-513. The sequence goes on along the minus strand of CAWBGR010000017.1, from coordinate 642,254 downwards.
ACCTCCGTCGCGCCGAACGAGCCGCCGAGCACGGCGCTCATCACCAGCAGGCGGCGCACGCCCGCCGAGCGCAGCGCGCCGCTCGCGCGGCGCGTGGTCACATGGCGGGTGCGCGCGCGCACGGCGAACGCGGCGGCCCCGACGCCACCGGCGCCGGCAGCGGCAAGCAGCGCGACCCGCGGGCTTGCGAGCGTCACGAGCAACGCCAGGAGCGGCGGGCCGAGCACGAACGCCAGCTCCTGCAACACGGCGTCGATCGCGAATGCGGTCGCTCGCAGCGCCGGGCTGGGGATCAGGGTCGGCCACAGCGACCGCATGCACGCTCCCAGCGGCGGCATCGTCGCGCCCGCGACGAGCGCGAGGGCGACGGTCAGTGCCGCCGGCGCGCCGGTTGACCCCGCGAAGGCCACACCTACGAGCGCGCTGGGGAACGCGAGCGCCAGCGGCGCGAGCACGCGCCCCATGCCGAAGCGGTCGATCAGGCGCCCGAGCAGCGGCTGCATCGCCGCCAGGCCGAGCGCGTAGGCCCCGTCTGCGATTCCCGCCAGCGCATAGGAACGCCCCGAAGCCCGCAGCAGCAGGATGATCCCGAGCGGGACCATGCCAACGGGCAGCGACCCGAGCGTGCGCGCGACCAGGAGGCCCGGAGCTCCCGGCGCGCCGATCACCGCGAGCAGCCGCGGCGCTCCGCGCAGGCCCTGCGCCTGGGTGTTCACGACGCGCCGGCTCGGGCGGCGGGCTGGGGCGGCGGGCTGACCTGAGGGGGTTGGGTGACTGGCATCGCGAGCGCCTCCGGGCGCCGGCGGGCGCGCCAGGACCAGCGTATGCTGCCAAGCCGATGGCGCGCGGGACGATCTGGCGACAATGAGCAGGGGCACGTTGGCTCGCGTGATGCTCGTGCTCGCGCTGCTCGGGCTGGGCGACGCGACCTACCTGACGATCGTCCACTACGGCCACCTCACACTGGTCTGCTCGGGCGCCCACAACGGCCACAGTTCGTGCGAGACCGTCCAGACCTCGGAGTACTCGGAGGTCGGCGGGGTGCCGGTCGCGCTGCTCGGCCTGATCGGCTACGTCGGGATCCTCGCCACACTCCTGCTGCCGGAGCGGGAGTGGACACGGCTCGCGACACTCGGCCTGACGCTGTTCGGCTTCGGCTTCAGCGCTTTCCTGACCTATCAGGAGACGTTCACGATCACCGGGCACCCGATCTACTGCGAGTGGTGCGTCGGATCGGCGATCATCCTGACGCTCCTGCTGTGCCTTTCGCTGGTCCGCTACCTGCGCGGGCCCGCTCCGCCGGCGCAGACCGCCTAGCGCCGGCTGCACGCGCGGACGGGCCGGGCGCAGTGCCCGCCGCACGCGCGCGGGCCCTCGGCGTAGCACCCGCTGCGCGCGCGGGGCCGCGGCGTAGGACCACGCTGCGTGCGCGAGCGCCTGCCGCACGCGAGGGGCCCCGCGGCACGCGCGAGGGGCGCCTGTGCAAGGCCTCCGCTTAAGCCCGCGCTAATGGCTCCCGATAGACTGACCAGCGATGGCCAGCCGCAAAGAGCAGAAGGAAGCCGCACGCGCGGCACGCGAAGCGGCACACCGCGACCTGAACGCCGCACAGACGCGGCGGATGCGCCTGATGTGGCTCGCCGGACTGGTTGCGACCGCCGTCGTGGCGATCGTGATCGTCGTCGTGGCCGTCGGCGGCGGCGGTGGTGGTGCCAAGAGCACCAGCAGCAAGACCGCGAAAGCCACCGTGACGGCGCTGCTGAAAGGGATCCCGCAGAGCGGCAACACGCTGGGAAGCCCGAGCGCGCCGGTGACGGTGACCGAGTACGGCGATCTCGTCTGCCCGGTCTGCCAGAGCTTTGCCCTCACCTCCGAGCAGCAGCTGATCGCCAACGACGTTCGCGCCGGCAAGGTGAAGATCATCTACCGCGGTCTGGAAACCGCGAGTTCGACCGCCAACGCGGGCGAGTATGTCGCCTCGCAGGTCGCGGCCCGCGCCGCCGGGCTGCAGAACCGCGAGTGGTACTACGTGCTGCTCTGGTACAACGAGCAGGGCTCCGAGGACGTCCCCTACGTGACCGACAGCTACATGCAGGGCCTGGCTGCGCAGGTCCCGGGGCTGAACCTCCCGTCGTGGCAGTCCGCCCGCAACAGCCAGACACTCGCGAACGACGTGGCGCAGGACGCGCGAGCAGCCAACTCCGCGGGCTTCAGCTCGACGCCGTCGCTCGCGATCACGGGCCCGAAGGGCTCGGCGACGCCGATCGTCGGCGTCGACCCCTACGCGACGATCGAAGCGGAGATCCAGCAGGTCAGCTGAGCAGGGAGCTGTAGAGCGCCTTCGTGCGCTCCGCGGTTCGCTGCCAGGACCACTCGCCGCCTGCGAGCGCTCGGGCGCCGGCGCGCAGGCGCTCGCGTGCCTGTGAATCGCCGAGCAGTTCCGTGAGCGCCTCGCGCAGAGCGGGCGGGTCACCCGGCGCCACGAGCCGCGCGGCGCCCACGGCCGCGACCTCGGCGAAGCCGCCGACGTCGGTGAGCACGAGCGGCGAGCCGAACGCGAGCGCGGTCGCCAGCACGCCCGACTGGTCGATCTCGCGGTACGGCAGGACCACCACATCGGCGCGGGCGAAGCAGGCCGCCAGTTCGCCGTCGTCGACGAACTCGGTGACCCAGCGCACGCCGGGGCCCGCCGCCGCGCGCAGGGGCCCGATGTCGATGCGCGGGCGCCCGACGATCCACAGCTCAGCGCCGGCGATGCCTCCATCCCAGGCCTCGATCAGCAGATCGATCCCCTTGTATGGGCGGATCAGGCCGAAGCACAGCACGACCGGCCGCGCCGTGGCGCGCAGGCCGGCCGGGAGCGCTCCCGGCGGGCGGAGCGCGAGGTGTTCGAAGGCCCCGTGGGGGATCGTGTGAACCAGCGCGTCGGGCAATCCGAGCTCGCCGATCAGTCGCCCGCGACCGTGCTCGGAGTGAACGACCACCGCGTCCATCCGCTCGTACAGGCGCCGCTGCCGCGAGCGCTCCGCCGCGGTCGCCTCGCGGGGGAGCAGGTCGTGCGCGGTAAGCACCAGCGGGCGCCCGCGGGGGAGCAGCGGGCCGTCGATTCGCGGCACGGTGAGCCACTGGAAGTGGACGAGCTCGGCGGCCCGGGCGGCGGAGCGGTAGCGAAGCATGTCGGGAACGTGCTCGGCGAGCTTGCGCGCGCGGCGCCGGCGTGAGGCCGGGGCGCCGCGAGCCGAGCGGTAGAACAGCTCGCGTCGCGCGTAGCCGTCCGGCGCAGGCACTTCGCCGTAGACGAAGCGGCTCGTGAACAGCTCCACATCGACGCCCTCACGGGCGAGCGCCGCGCACAGCGCATGGTCGTACGGCGGGGTGTACGCCGATGGATCGACGACGTGAACTTTCACGGGGCTCGACAATACGCGGGTGGCCGCCGAGATCTCCTTCTGCGTGGTGAACACGAACGGGCGTGAGCTGCTGATGCGCTGCCTCGACGCGGTCGCCGCGACGCGCGCGCAGTTGGCGGTCAGCAGCGAGGTGCTGGTGCTCGACAACGCCTCTGACGACGGCTCGGCGGCGGCGGTTCGCGCCCGCGCCGGCGCAGAGGAGATCGAGCTGATCGAGCTGCCCCGCCGGCGAGGCAAGGCGAGCAACGACAGTGAGCTGATGGCGCGGGCGCGCGGGCGCCACTGCCTGCTTTTGAACGAGGACTCCGAACTGCTGCCCGGCGCGGCCGCGGCGCTGTACGGCGCCCTCGAGGGCGACGCCCGCGCGGCCTGCGCGGTGGCGGCGCTGCGTCGCCCGGACGGCACGCCGCAGGCCTCGGCCTGGCGCTTTCCGGGCGTTGGCAGCGCGCTGGCCGCCGCCGCGCTGCTGGGCCGCGCGGTCAACGTTCAGAGCAAGGGCGCCGGCGTACGGCGGGTCGACTGGGGGCAGTCGGCGGCGCTTGCGGTGCGACGGGAAGCGGCGCAGGAGGTCGGCTGGATGGACGGCGATTTCTTCGTCTACAGCGACGAGGTCGACTTCCAGCGGCGGCTCGCTGACGCCGGCTGGCACACCCTCTACGTCCCCGCCGCAGTGGCGATCCACCACGAACAACTGGCGACCGGCGCCCAGGCGGCGCGGCGGATCATCGAACATTCGCGCGGTCGAGACCGCTACATGCGCAAGCACCATGGTGCCGCGGCGGCGGCGGCGGTGCGTTGGCTGACGGCCTGGAACTACGGCCTGCTGTCACTTGCCGCGCTCGTGCTCCCCGGTCACGACCCGCGCCGCTACCGCGCCCACGCGGCCGCGGCGCTGTGGCCGGCGCGCGGCGAGGGTCTCAGCGAGGCGGCGGCGAGCTACAACGCCTCGCGCGCAGGCGAGTGAACGGCGCGCCGGCGGCCTTGCAGGCGGCGACGGCCGCCCTGCCCAGGCGCGTCAGCCCCAACGGGCGCCAGCCGAACACGTCACTCCCGCGCGACCACGACCCCGACCGCGAGGAGCACCCAGGTGATCGGGTCCTCGACGAAGTCGGCGTAGGCCCAGCTGTGAACGACCAGCGCGACGAACGCCGCGAGGATTGCGACGCGGACCGGTGTTCGGCGCAGCCCGCCGCGGGCGAGCGTGAGCAGCGCCGCGGCCAGCAGCGCGACGTAGGCGAGCAGACCGATCACGCCCTGCTCGGCCGCGATCGTCACCGGTGTCGTATGCGAATCCGACGTTACGCCGACCGGCCCGGGCGCACCGCAGGCGTAGGAGCTCGTGCCAGGCATGTGGCGCAGGAACTCGCATGAGAACGAGGCGGAGCCGAAGCCGGCGATCGGGCGGTCGCCGAACAGCTTCAGCCCCTGCTTGACGAGCGACACGCGCCCGCTCGTCGCGTTGTTCGCCGCCGCGGTGTCGCTGAAGCTCAGATGCAGGCGCCCGGAGGCGGCCAGCGCGACGACGACCGCGACGGCCAGCACGAGCGTCGCGGCGGCGGCGCTGGTGCGCGGCGAGAAACGAGCGGCCGCGATCACGGCGAGGCCGGCGAGCAGCGCGATGATGCTCGACTGCGAGACCGAGCCGAGCAGGCCGAGCCACAGCAGTGCGAGCACGGCTGCCGCCGTCAGCACCCCTCGCCGGCTGCTCTCCCACATCATCGCGGCGGCAACGATCACCATTGTCAGGGCGACGAAACGGCCGTAGATGTTCGGGTCATAGAACAGCGAGTTGACGCGGAAGAAGCGCTGGTTGGCGTTCAGTGCGACGTGAAACAGCAGGTGGCGGCTCGCGTACTCGACGGCCGCGACAGCGACGAAGACGAGCGCGAGTCCCACGAGCGCCTGCGCGCACCGCGCAAGCAGCGCCCGGTCGAAGCGCAGCCTCGCAAGCAGCACGAACAGCAACGCGAACGGGACATAGAAGAAGCAGATCTCCTCCGCGGCCTTGCTCGGGTCCGGCGTGTACAGCGCTTCGATCGCGTACAGCACAACGAAAACAGCGAGTGCGCGCTCGAGCATGCCGGCCGCCGGCTCCGCGGTCGCTGCGCCGCCACCGGCCGCGCCCGCCGGCCCCGCCGGCGCGTCCCAGACGACGAGCGCCACGGCTGCTGCGGCGATCACCAGGTAGAGCACGAGCAGCACGCCGCCGGTGCCGCCGGAGACGACCGAGAAGCGGAACGGGAGCGCGATCACCGCACACAGCGCGAGCAGTCGGGGGCGCGTTCGCAGCACCCACGCGAGCGCCGCGATCACCACCAGCCCAACGACGATGGCGGCCGCGGCGAGCGCGGCGTGGTGGCGCAGATGGAGCACCTGGGTCGACTTCCACAGCGCCCCGGCGAGCAGCAGCGGCGAGAGCACAAGCGCGCCGGCGACAGCCACCCGCCGGTCGCGCCCCCTCACACAGAGCGCCGCCGCGGCGAGCAGGGCGTCGAGGACGAGGCCCGCTCGCAGCAGTCCGTGGCCGAGTGCGCTCGCCGCGACGATCACGCCGAGGGGCCCTTTAGCGCGAGACGAAAGCCCGGCACGATCACCGTCTGCCCGGCGCGCTCGAAACGGACCCTCAGTTCGTAGAGCCCGGCGGGCGCCGGCGTGCCGGCGCTGGTTCTCCCTCCCCAGCTCAGCGGAACGCTGCGGTACTCGTGTACCACCAGGTGCGTGGCGATGACGTCAATCACCCGCCCCGACAGCGTGAGCACCGAGACGTCGAGTGAGTCGCCGACCGTCGCCCTGACGTCGAAATGGGCGGCGCGATCGAAGGGGTGGCCGTCACCCGATGGCTGGAAGCTGTCGGTGTAGCTGTGCGGCCGCTTGAGCAGCGGGGCCTCCCGCTTGAGCGCCTGGGCGATGAAGAACGCGCCGACGCTTGCGGCCACGAGCACCGCCAGCGCAGCGCGGGCGAGCGTTGCAGCCCGCGGCGCGCGCGGCCGCGCACCCGCCGGCGCGCGGATCACTGCGGTAGGTAGTCGCTGCCGAGGGTGACGATCACGTTCGGCGCCGTGGCGCCCAGGGAGTCCGCGAGCGCCGCGGTCCTCGAATCGGCCGGACCGACGAGCGTGCGGGTCGGGAGGAGATCCTTCGCCACGAGCTTTGCCGCTGCAAGGTTGCCCGGCGTGTAGCTGACGAGCGTGACGTGGTGTCCTTGCGAGAGCGCGTTCGCGACCCCGCCCCGCAGGAAGCCGCCGGCGCTGAGCTTGACGGCGGCCTTGCCGGCCAGACCGCCGACATGGGTGCCGTTGAGTACCGCGACGATGACCTTCGACGGGATCAGACCGGTGGTCTTGGCCGGGGCGAACACCTTCGTCGCGATGAAGACCAGCACCAGAACGATCACGATCGCGGCGGCGAGCAGGCGCAGAACCGATCCGCGGCCGTGGCTCTCGCCGTCGTCAGCGCCGTCGCCCGGCGCGGGGTCGCGCTCGCGCCGGCGCGTCGTGGCAGCGGCGTCAGCTGCGACGGTCGCGGCGCCGCCGGCGGCCGCAACTGCGGCGGCGGCAACGGGCGCGTGTGCGGTGACGCCAACCGGGGTGGCGCGCACCGCCGGCACTGGTGGCGGCGGCGGAAACCGCGGCCGCGCGCCGGCCGGCGTCGACGGCCGCAGCACCGCCGGCTCCGCCTCGACTGCGGGCGCCGCCGGCGGCGTGCCCTCCAGCTGGCCGTCGAACAGCGGAGGCATGGGCGACGGGTCGGGCGACGGCGAAGCAACGCGGCCGGCGGAGATCTCGACCGCTCCCCCGCTCGCGAACGGCGCTTCAACGTCGGCCTGCGCCGGCGGAGGTCGCGCGATGACACCCTCCCCGGCCTCGAGCGTCGCGACCGCCGCCACCTCAGGCGCGGGCGGTCCGGTGGTCATCGACTCCGCGTTCTCGCCCGAGGAGGCGGATCCGGGGGTGTCAGCGCCAAAAGCCGCCCCGGCGGCTGGCTCGGCGGTGGCAGCCGGGCGGGAGGTGAGCGGGACGGCGGCGCTCGGGAAGGCGCTCCCGGGCGCTCCCTCCGACGCCGGCGCGGGCCCCTCGCCCGCCGAGGCGGCGGGCGACGGCGTCGCTTCCCCCGGGTCTGGGCCTGCCTGCACGGCTCCCGGAGCGCGCACCCGGTTCGGCGGGACGGTGTCGTCGGTCTCATCGCTGCTCCCGCTCGCCGCCCTGCCGGCAGCCGAAGCGGGCGCCAGGGCACCCGCGACTGCAGCGGCACCTTCGACGGCGCCCGCCGCGCCTTCGGCCTGGCCGGCGGCGGCCACCGGCGCCACGGCGCCTGCGGGCCGCACCGCAACTCGCCGCACGCCCGGTACCGCGACGGTCGCGGTCGGCGCGGCCCCCGCCTCCACCGCCACAGCCGGCGCGGCCGCGACCCGGGCTGCCGGCGCGGTCGGCACGGGCCGGGGCACGGCTGCGCGCGCGGGCAGGTTGCGCAGACGGTCCTCCTGCTGCTCGAGCCAGTCCGACAGCCGGCGGATCTCGCGCGCCTGCGCGAAGTACAGCAGCACCAGCAGCGCCAGTCCGATGATCGCCGCGAAGCCCGCGTAGGCCCCGATCGACTTGACGTCCGACTGCAAGGAGAACGCGAGGACCATCAAGGGCGTCAGTCTATGAGGACTCGATGACGACGGGGGAGTCGACGCGCAACTCGATCAGCTGGGCGACCTTCTCGGCGAGGCCGGCCGCATCTGCTTCGAGCACCAGCAGCGAGATCTCGTCGAAGATCGCCTCGACGCGCTCGAGGTCCATGGGGTCGCGCTGCGCCAGCCAGATCTTCTCCGCTTCGGTCTCGAGCGGCTGCTCGTAGGGGTTGAAGAGGTCCTCCTTCAGCTTCTCGCCGGGGCGGCGGCCGATCAGCTCGACCGCGATATCGACGCCGGGCCGCAGTCCGGAGAGCTCGATCATCTTGTGGGCCAGGTCGATGATCGACACCGGCTCGCCCATGTCGAGCACGAAAACCTCACCGCCGCTGCCGAGCGACCCGGCCCGGATCACCAGCGCAACCGCCTCGGGAATCGTCATGAAGTAGCGGGTCATCCCCGGGTCGGTCACGGTCACCGGACCGCCGGCCGCGATCTGGCGGCGGAAGATCGGCACGACGCTGCCCGAGGAGCCGAGCACGTTCCCGAAGCGGACCGCCATGTAGCGGGTGCCTGGGAAGTGGCGCCCCGCCGCGTCGATCGCGCATTCGGCGAGCGCCTTCGACGCTCCCATCACCGTGGCCGGCATGACGGCCTTGTCGGTCGAGACCAGCACGAACGCGTCGAGGCCCAGCTGTCCGGCGACGGTCGCGACGACGCGCGTGCCGATCGCGTTGTTGCGGACCGCCTCGACCGGGTTTCGCTCCATCAGCCCGACGTGCTTGTAGGCGGCCGCGTGAAAGACGATCGACGGCTGCTCCTCGCCGAGCACCTCCCGCATCCGCTCCTCCTCCTTGCAGTCGGCGAGGACGGCGGCGAGCGCGGACGGCGGGACGTGGCGGTCCTCCTCGAGCTCGCGCAGGATCGTGAACATGTTGTCCTCGGCGTGGTCGACGAGGATCAGCTTCGCCACGCCCGAGCGCACGATCTGGCGGCACAGCTCGGAGCCGATCGAGCCACCCGCGCCGGTGACCATCACCACCTTCCCCTGCAGGTAGTCACCGACCTGGCCGAGCGCCATGTGCACCGGCTCGCGGCCCAGCACGTCCTCGACCTGGACGTCGCGCACGGCGCGGGCAACGTTCACCGACCCGGCCAGCAGCTCGAACACCGTCGGCAGCGTGCGGACCGGAATCCCGCGTTCACGACACGCCGTGACCACGCGCCCCCGCAGCTCGCCCGGGGCGGACGGGATCGCGATGATGACCTCATCCGGCTCGGCGTCGTCGAGGATCTGCGCCAGATCGCGCGTCGTCCCCCGCACCCGCACGCCCTCGAAGCGCAGCCGCTGCTTGAGCGGGTCGTCATCGACGTAGCCGAGCGGATGAAGCCCGAGATCGGCGTTGCGCGCCAGCTCCTGGCAGACCAGGCGCCCGCCCTGGCCGGCACCGACGATCAGCACGGTGCGCCGGCCGCGTGCGCCGGCGCGAAGGCCGGGCAGGCGGCGGTCGTTGACAGCGCGGGCGAGCACCCGCGCGCCGCTCAGGAACGCCAGCGACAGCAGGAAGTAAACGACGATCACGGTGAGCGGCAGGGGGATGGCCCCGATGTCGACCCCATGCCTGTACCTCAGAACCGGATGCACCAGCGCCACGATGCTGACCAGCAGCACGGTCGCGATCACCAACGAGCGCACGAGCAACTCGATATCGCGCTGCCCGACGTAGCGCCAGCGGCGCTGATACACGCGCGAGAGGGCCAGGATCGCCACGGTGCCGACGATGACCCACGGCAGCGTGCGCGTGAACAGCAGCTTGTAGTTCCCGTGCCGCGAGAGCGACTCGTCGAAGCGCAGCCAGAACGCCAGGTAGTACGCGAGCGCGACCAGCCCGGCGTCCACCACGAGTTGCGGCAGGGAATGGCGGTGAAGCGGGAAGGCCGCCGAGCGAAGGCGTCGGCGCATTGCACCGATTGTAGGGCTTGGAACGGCTTTCAGAATGACCGGCTACGCGGGCGTTCTCAATACCGCCGCGCGCGCCGGGCGGCCACCGAGCGCCCGCCGGCGGCCGCGCCGAGCAGCAGCCCCGCGAGGACCGCCGGGTCGCGGCGCACACGCTCGCTCACCGGGCGCTCACGCTTGCGCAGCTCGATCTGCTCGGGGCGCTGCAGGCGCGTCATCCGCCGCTGCGCGATCAGGCGTTCGTCAACCGCGCCGAGCCGCCCCTCGAAGGTCGTCCAGACCGGTGTCCCAAGCGCCACCGCCTCGCGGTTCATCGTCCCGCCGGCGCTGATCACCAGATCGGCGTAGGCGATCAGCGACTGCGCGTCAATCGCGTGCTCGGGCACGATGAAGCCGCCGGCCGCCTCAAGCTCCGCCCGCTGGGGCTCGGTGCGCGGCAGCACGACGGCCTGCGAACCCTGGACGCGGGCGAGCACACCGGCGAACAGCTCGTTCTCAAAACGGTGGTAGAGCGACACGTCCGGCGGCGTGCGGACCACCACGATCGGCTCGCGCTGATCCAGGCCGAGCTCGCCGAGCACGGCGGGGTCAGGCTCGAAATCGGCGAGGTAGTACTCCTCCTTCAGGCCCGGGTAGGAGCGAACCTTGCCGCGGGCGCCGTAGCGGTCCAGTCGCCCGGCCGGGATCGCGTCGGGCACGACGACGACGCGAGCGAGGCGGCAGTTGACGTTGTGCTGCACACTCGCCCACTCGTAGTCGAACATCGTCGCGCAGGGAATGCGCAGCGCCGCCGCGGCGACCGTCACGTCGTTTGAGCCGTGCCCGAAGGCGAGCTCGAAGCGGCGCCGGCGCGCCCAGCGGGCCAGCGCGAGCGAGCGCGAACCCAGTCCGGCTGCCTTCGCCGCCAGGCCCGCCCCGCGGTGGCGCCCGATCACTGTCGGCTCAAGACCGAGCCGCTGCGCAAGCTCGACCGTCTGCGCGAAGTCGCGCGCGGTGACCGAAACCGCATGCCCGTCCGCCGTCAGGCGCTCAACGATCGGGCGCATGACGAGCGGATGCGGGCTGTTGGTGAGGTCTACCCAGACTCGCATCGCCGTCCACAACGCTACCCTTCCGGCTCGGTGTTCGAGATCGCGTCTGTCACCAACGCGTTGGTAAACGTCGCGACGACGATCATCAACGACCTCGGATACCCGGGCATCTTCCTGCTGCTGGTGGCGGGCTCAGCCGGCATCCCCGTCTCCTCCGAGGCGATCATGCTGTTCGCCGGCTTCGATGTCTACAGGGGCCATTTCACGCTGATCGCGATCATCGTCGTGGGCGTTCTCGGCGACATGGTCGGCGCGACGGTGGCCTATGCGATCGGGTACTTCGGGCGCACCGAGTTGCTCCAGCGCCACGGCGCCAAGCTGCACATAACGCCCGAGCGTCTCGACCGCGCCGAGCGCTGGTTCGCCCGCTACGGCAACAAGGCGATCCCGATCTGCCGCATCCTGCCGCTGGTGCGCGCCTACATGTCCTTCCCGGCCGGCGTCGCCGAGGTGCCCTACCCGCGGTTCCTCGCCCTCAGCGCGCTGGGCGGCGTGCCCTGGATCGCCTTCTGGGGCATCCTCGGGCGCGCGATCGGCTCCCACTACCACGACGTGCAGAAGAACCTGCACTACGTCGACATCGCGGCGGTCGTGGTGATCGTCGCCGCGATCGTCTACCTCCTCGTTCGAAGGCGCAGGCGGAAACTCGCGCTCTGAGCCGCCGCAAAGCTCGCCGCCGCATGTCGCTCTGCGCCACGCGGTCGCACTGGGACTGCTCCACGGGCCCGCCGAGCTGGTGCCGATCTCCTCCTCGGCCCACACCACATTGCTGGCCTGGCATCAGGGCTGGGACCACGAGGCGCTGGATCCGGCGGCGCGCAAGCGCTTCGAGGTGGCCCTGCACGCCGGCACCACTGCGGCGATGCTGCTGCGCCACCGGCGCGAACTGGCCGCGAGCCTGCGAGGGCGCCCGGCGGGCGCGAGCCCGGCCCGAGTCGTGGTGCTCGCCTGCGTTCCCGCGGCGCTGGCCGGCACGCTGCTGCAGGGACCGATCGAGCGCCGGGTGGGCACGCCCGCCACGATCGCGGCCGCGCTCGCCGCCGGCGCCGTCGCGATGGTCGCAGCCGATCGTCACGCTGGGCGCCTGCGCCTGCGCGCGGATGCCGGCACAGCCGACGCGGTGGCGCTCGGCGCCGCCCAGGCGCTCGCCCTGATCCCCGGTGTTTCGCGCAGCGGCGCGACGCGCGCGGCCGCTCGCTGGCGCGGCTTCTCCCGCGTCGAGGCGGACGCCCTGTCGGGAGCGGTGGGGCTGCCGATCACGCTCGCCGCGCTCGCGCTGAAGGGCCGCGAGGCCGCGCTGCGCAGCGAACGCTCCGAATGGGGGCCCCTCGGCGTGGGCGCGCTCGGCGCCTTCGCATCCACGCTCGCCACCGCCGAGGCCCTGGCGCGCGTCGGGCGCGGGCGCACGCTCCTCCCCTACGCCGCCTACAGGGTCGCGCTCGCCGGGGCGGTGGTCCGCCGCCTGCGCCAGAATGAGGGGCGATGATCGACGCCTACGCCGCCGCCGGCGTTGACACGAGCGTCGCCGACCGCGGCGTGCGCGCGCTCGTCGACGTGCTGCGCACGATCGACATCGGCCGCCCGTCGCGCTCGGCGCTCGGCGGCGGCCACTACGCCGCGGTGCTGGAGATCGCCCCCGGCCTCGGCCTCGCGCTGTGCACCGACGGCGTGGGCTCGAAGCTGCTGCTGGCCGGCGCGCTCGGGCGGCTCGACACGGTCGGGATCGACTGCGTGGCGATGAACGTCAACGACCTCGTCTGTGTCGGCGCGGAGCCGGTCGCGATGCTCGACTACATCGCCGTCGAGGCGGTCGACCCCGCGGCGCTCGAGCAGCTCGCGATCGGTCTCAAGCGCGGGGCGGAGCTCGCCGGCGTCGAGATCCCCGGGGGCGAGCTGGCGGTGCTGCCTGAGCTGATCAAGGGCCACCCGAGCCCCCACGGCTTCGAGCTCTCCGGCTCCGCGGTCGGTACCGTCGACCTCGCCCACCTCGTCACCGGCGAGCGCTGCGCCCCGGGCGACGCGCTGATCGGCCTGCCCTCGAGCGGCCTGCACTCCAACGGGTACACGCTCGCGCGGGCGCTCACCAACGGGCGCCTGCACGAACGCCCGGGCGTGCTGCACGGTCTGACGCTCGGGGAGGCGCTGCTCGAGCCGACCGTCATCTACGTCAAGGCGGCGCTGGCCCTGCTGCGCAGCGCGACGGCGGTGCACGGCCTCGCGCACATCACAGGCGACGGGGTGCTGAACCTCAAGCGGCTGCGCCCGGCGGTCGGCTTCGAGATCGACGCACCGCTCCCGGTCCCGGGTGTGTGCGAGTGGCTGTGCGAGGCCGGCAAGATCGACGCCGCAGAGGCCTACCAGGTGTTCAACATGGGCTGCGGCTTCGTCGCGGTCGTCCCCGCCGGGGAGGCGCCGGCGGCCGTGGCCCTGCTGGCGGAGCACCACCCCGGCACCCGCGTGATCGGCCGCGTCACCGACGCGCCGGGGACCGTCACACTGCCGGGCCTTCGGATCAGTCTCTAGGAACGTCTTTCAAGATAAGGGTGCGCCGCCATCCGGGCCGAATCCGGGCGTGCCAGTCATTTTGAAAGCCGTTCTCAGGAGGCCGCTCCGCGGCCCTGGTCACAACGCGCCGCGACCGGCGCAGGCGGCTGCAGGGTCATCAACGTCACCTGGGCGCTGCTCGGTTGCGCCGGAGCGCACAATAGGGGCGATGGGCACCGCGCCGAAGACGATCGTGGGTGGCCGCTACCGGCTCGAGCGCCAGATCGGCACCGGCGCCACAGCGCGCGTCTGGCTCGCCTTCGACTCCGTGCTCGAGCGCCGCGTCGCGATCAAGATGCTGGCCGAGCCGATCGGCGGTGAAACGGCGCACATCGAGCGCTTCCGCCGCGAGGCGCGCGCGGTGGCGCAGCTGCAGCACCCCCACATCGTCGCGGTGCTCGATTCCGGCGAGCACGACGGGATGCCTTACATGGTCCTCGAATTCGTCGAGGGCGAGACGCTCAAGGAGCGCATCCGCAGGGTCGGGCGGCTGACGATCACCGAGGCGGTGGCGTTCGCGATCGAGGTTGCCCGGGCGCTCGACGCCGCTCATGCGCGCGGAATCGTCCATCGCGACGTCAAGCCGCAGAACATCCTGCTCGACCCCGAGGCGGGCGCGAAGATCACCGATTTCGGCATCGCGCGCAGCGGCGACGAGATCGCCCTGACGATCGGCGGGCGGGTACTCGGCACGACCGACTACGTGTCCCCCGAACAGGCGCTCGGACACGAGGTAACCGGCCAATCCGACATCTATTCACTCGGCGTCGTTCTGTATGAGTCGCTGACCGGGGCCGTGCCGTTCAGCGCGCCGAGCCAGGTCGCCGTCGCGACGATGCATGTGCGCGAGGAGATCCCGGACCTGCAGCGCAGGCGCCCGCAGGTCTCCGCCGCCCTCGCGGCGGTCGTGGACCGGGCCACCGCCAAGCACCTGACGCGGCGCTACGCGGGCGCGCGCGAGCTGATCGCCGACCTCGAGGAGGTGCTGGCGCTCGAGGCCGCGCGAACCGCGAGCACCCCCGGCAAGGAGGCGACGATCGTGCTGCGCACGCTGCCGGGCCCGGCGACACGCCGGCTGCCGATGCGAGTCCGCAATCCCGCGGCGCTCGCGCTCGCGGCGGCGACGGCGATCGTCGTGGCGGGCGCGCTCGCCTGGTTCCTGCTCTCACGCACCCACGCCGGGACGCCGGCGCCGGTCAACCTGCCCAAGACACCGGGCGAGACGCCGGTGCACCTCGCCCAGACCGCAGCCGTCTCCTACAACCCGTTCGGCACGGGCCCCGAGCATCCTGACACGGTCGGCAACGCGATCGACGGAAACCCCGCGACCGCGTGGCGGACATCGAGCTACGCCGGCGGCACCCTGCTCGAGTCGGGCGTCGGCTTCTACGTCGACGCCGCCCCCGGCGCGGCCGTCACGCAGGCGGTGCTGGAGACGCCGACGCCCGGCTTTCACCTGCAGATCTGGGGCAGCGACTACGTCCCGGCCTACAACGCCCACCCGGCGCCCCAGCAGGGGATCACGCCCGCGCAGCTCGGCTGGACCCTGCTCGCACAGGCGCTGGCGGCCAAGCCCACCACGACGATCACGTTGCATGACGTGCAACGCCGGCGGTTCTATCTCCTCTGGATCACCGACCTCGGAGCGGATCCGGGCCACGCCCCGAAGTCCGTGGCGGTGTCCGAGTTCACGCTCCTGGGGCACTGAGTGGGCCCTCAGGAGAGGTAGCGGCGCTCGCGCGCGTGGCGCTCGAGCGCGACGGCGCACAGCTCCTCGATCAGGCGCGGGTAGGCGAGCCCGGCGGCCGCCCACAGCTTCGCGTAGACGCTGGTCGCGGTGAAGCCGGGCATCGTGTTCAGCTCGTTGAGCAGCACGCGTTCGCCCTCGACGAAGAAGTCCGCGCGCGCGAGGCCGCTGCAGTCGGCGCGCGTAAACGCCTCCGTCGCGATCCGCGCGACCTCCGCGCTGGCCGCCTCGCCGATCCGCGCCGGCACGACGAGCGTCATCCCGCCCTCCTCGTACTTCGCGGCGTAGTCGTAGAACTCCGAGCGCAGCACGATCTCGCCCGGCGGCGACACCCTCGGATCGAGGTCGCCCAGCACGGAGCACTCCACCTCAACACCGCCGGAGGCGGCCTCAATGATGACGAGAGCGTCATGCGCGAACGCCGTGTCTAGCGCCGCCGCCAGCTCACCGCCGGCGCGGACCTTGACGATGCCGACCGAGGAGCCGAGATGCGCCGGCTTGACGAACACCGGCAGGCCCAGCGCGGCGAGCTCGGCGAGCACGCCGTCGCGCTCCGCGCGCCAGCGCGTGTGATGCAGGCCGCGGTGCTCCACCTGAGGCAGCCCGGCGGCCCCCATCAGGGCCTTGAAGCGGACCTTGTCCATGCACAGCGCCGAGGAGGCGACGCCGCTGCCGACGTAGGGCACATCGAGGCACTCGAGCAGCCCCTGGACAACGCCGTCCTCCCCGTAGGGGCCGTGCAGCGCCGGGAAGACGACGTCGACTCCGAGCAGCCCGCCGGCCGGCGAAAGCGTCAGCTCGCGGCCGTCGAGCAGCCAGCGGCCGTCGCGCGCGATCTCGATCGCGACCGCCTCGTGCCCGCCTTCGAGCAGTCCGTCGCGCACCGCCGCCGCCGAGGCGAGCGAGACCGCATGCTCGGACGAGCGGCCGCCACCCAGAACTGCGACGCGCATCAGGACGTCGCGCCGGTGCCGGCCGGGCCCGTCGCTCCGCTGGGGCCCGTGCTCGGGGGCGCGACGTAGGACTCGACGCGGATGATCACCGTCGTCCCGGGCGCCACCGAGTTGCCCTGGGGCGGGGACTGCGACAGAACCTCGTTGTTGTACTGCGGGTTGGTGGTGCGCTGCTCCATGACGACCGACGGCACGAGCCCGAGCTTGCCGAGCCGCGCACTGGCCGCATACGACGTCTCGCCGATGAGCTTGGGCACGGTCACGTTTGGCGGCGCCTTCGCGATCGTCAGCGTCACGGTCGAGCCCTGCGGCGCCTTGCCGGAGGACGGTGTCTGCGAGAGCACCGTCCCCGGCGCCGAGGACGACACCATCCTGATCGCCGGCGCGACGACGAACTTGTCCTGCTCGAGCAGGAGCTTCGCGTCGCTGAAGGACTCATCGACGACATCGGGGACCACAACCGCCGGCGGGCCGCTCGACACCGTGACCACCACGAACGATCCATGCGGGCCGGTCGCGCCGCCGACCGGCGAGGTCGAGATCACGCTGTTCTTGGCCACCGTCAGCGACGGCTGCTTGACCGCCGTGACCTTGAAGCCGGCCGCCTGCAGCTGCTGGCGCGCGAGCGTCGAGGTGAGATTGACGACGCTTGGGACCTGCCGGCTCCCCGGCGCGGCCGGGCCCGTCGAGATGGTCAGCGTGATGATCGAGCCCTTCGGGTCGTGCGTGCCGGAGCCGGGTGTCTGTAGCGTCACCGTGCCCTTCGGCTGCTTGGATGGCGCGAACAGGTATGCGGGCGTCAGGCCGATCCCCTGCAGCTCCGCCTGGGCACCGGCTTTCGACTCGCCCACCAGGTAGGGCACATTGACCTTCGCCGTCGTTGCCGCGTGCTTGTGCACGAGCGCGTAGATCAGTGCCGCGATGACCGCCGCCGCGACCAGCGTCCCGAGCAGCGCCCACGGCCAGACCGAGCTGCGCCGGGCGCCCGGGGGCAGCATCATCGCGCCCGGCGGGATGATCCCCGTGGTGTTGGGGTCCCAGTAGGCGGGAGCCGCTGCGTACACCCCGGTCCCCGGGCCGAGCGGCCCGATCGCCTGTGTCGTGTAGGTCGCCGGATGCTGGTAGACCGTCGTCGGCATCACGACCGGCGCGACGGGGGCGAGCGCCGCGGTGTGGGAGCCGTCGGCGGCGCGCAGCCGCTCACGCTCCTGCTCGAGCGCCGTCAGGAACTCGTCGGCGTCGGCGAAACGCCGTTCCGGGCTCTTCTCGAGTGCGCGCATCACGATCGCGTCAAGACTCGGCGAGATCGTCGGCACGAACGAGCTCGGCGGGCGCGGCGGCTCCGACAGGTGACGCAGCGCGATCGCGACGACCGAGTCCCCTTCGAACGGCACGGTGCCGGTCAGCAGCTCGTAGAGCATGATCCCGATCGCGTAGAGGTCGCTGCGCGGGCTGACGGGCTGGCCCTGCGCCTGCTCGGGCGAGAGGTAGCGCGCGGTCCCCATGATCGAGCCGGTCTGGGTGATCTCCGAGGCGCCGGCCCGCGCGATGCCGAAATCGGTCACCTTGACGCGACCCTCGTCGTCGATGATCACGTTGTGCGGCTTGAGGTCGCGGTGCACGACCCCGCGCCGGTGCGCGAAGCGCGCCGCGCGCAGGACCTGCTCGGTGATCTCGATCGCGCGCTCCGGTGTCAGCGGCGCCTCCTCGCGCACGATCGAGTCAAGCGAGCGCCCGTCGAGGTATTCCATCGCGATGTAATAGGTGCCGCCCCATTCGCCGCGGTCGTAGACGCTGACGATGTTCGCGTGCGACAGCGACGCGGCGCTGGAGGCCTCGCGCCGGAAGCGCTCGACGAACTCCTCGTCCTGGGCAAATCGCTCGTGCAGCAATTTGACCGCGACGCGGCGCCCGAGCTGGGTGTCCTCGGCGCAGTAGACCTCGGCCATGCCGCCCGAGCCGACCCGCGAGATCACGCTGTAGCGCTCGTCGATCAGCGTGCCGGCGGCGACCTGGAGCGTCATCCGCTGCTCCCGATCCCGAGCGCCTCGAGGACCTCCTTGGCGACCGGCGCGGCGATCGTGCCGCCGAATCCGTTCTGCTTCTCCATCGTCACCGCGACCGCGATCTTGGGGTGATCGGCCGGGGCGTAGGCGATGAACCACACCTGGCTGAGGGCGCACGCCGCGACCGCCGGGTTGGTGCAGTCCTGCGCCGTGCCCGTTTTGCCCGCGACCGTGACGCCGGGCAGCGCGGCCGCGGTACCGGTGCCACCGTCGTTGACGACGTTGTCCATCATCAGCCCGACCTGCTTGGCCGTCGAGGGCTTCATCACGGTGCTGTATAGCCGAGGTGCGATTGTCTGGACAGTCTGACCGTCCGGGTTGACGATCGCCTGCGTGAGGTGCGGGACCATCAGGCGGCCGCCGTTGGCGACCGCCGCGGCGACCATCGCCATCTGCAGCGGCGTGACCTCGAGGCCGCCCTCGCCGATCCCGACGCGCCCGAGGTCCGCACCGCCGGTGAGCGGGAGGTAGCCGGGGCGGCCGGCGAAGACCACGCCGCTCTCGGCCACCTCACCGGCGGGCAGATCGATCGGCGGCTTGCTGTAAAAGCCGAGCCGCTCCATGTAGGTCTGCAGCGTCGGCGCGCCGACGCCGAGCGCGACCTGGGCCCAGACGGTGTTGATCGACTGGGTGAGCGCCGTGCTCAGCGTCACCTCGCCGTAGCTCGTGCCGCTGTCGTTGGCCAGTGGCTGCCCGGAGACGATGATCGGTGACTTTCCGCTCAGCACCGAGTTCGGGGTGTACTTCCCGGTGTCGATCGCGGCGATCGCAGTGACGACCTTGAATGTCGAGCCGGGGGCATACTGGGCGGCGGTGACGCGGTTGAATTCCGGGCTGCCAGGCTGCTTGGCGATGCTGGCGAGCCCGGCCGCGGTCTTGACGACGTTTGGGTTGTAGGTCGGGTCGTCGGCAAAGACCCTGATCGCGCCGGTGCTCGGGACGATCGCGACGACCGCGCCGGGACGGCCGGCCAGACCGGCATAGGCGACCTGCTGGGCGTGCTCGTCCAGGGTGCTCACGACCTCATCGCCGCTGGTTCGCTTGCCCTCGAGCTGGTCGAGGATCGAGCTCTGCTGCTGTGGCGCGCCGGCGAGCACACCGTTGCGATCGGCCTCCAGGCCGGCGCGGCCGTTGTAGGGGTCGTAGTAGCCGATCGGCGCGGCGAACAGCGCACCGAAGGGATAGCTGCGTTCGTAGACGCCGTCGTGCTGGCGCACGGACTGCGCCAGCACCGTCGTCTGGTCGGCGGCGACGATCTCGCCGCGCTGCACGTACTGGGCCTCGAGCCCGGGCCGCTTGTTGTTGGTGTTCGCCTTCAGCGCGCTGGCTTCAAAGATCGTCCAGCGCGAGGTGAACGCGATCAGCAGCGCGAACATCACAAGCACGACTGTGAACAGGCGAGCGATCGGCTTGTTCACTGGCCCGCGATCCGATCGAGCTCTAGCTGGCCGACGAGCTTCGTCGCCGCGTCCTGCGAGCGCAGCTGGTTGTTGAACAGCCGCCCGCGCTCGAGCGGGCTCAGCTCAGCCGCGGTGACACCGGAGACGAAGTACTGCGTGTACAGGCGCACGCCTGCCGGAAGCGTGTACGGGATGCCGTTGTACACAGTCACCTGGCCGTAGGCGTTGGTGCCGATGAAGTAGACGGCCTGCGCGGCGAGCACCGCGCCGAGCGCGAGCACTCCCACCACAGCGAGCACGACGGCGCTGAGCGTCGCCCGCCTTCGCAGCCGCCCGCGCCGGCGAGCGGTGTGGGTGCGCGGCATGCGGGGAGCGCGACGGTGGACGCGCCGCGGCGAGGCCGGGGCGGGCCCCTCGGCAGGCGGGCCCGCGGCGATCGGCGAGGCCGGGGCGGGTCCCCCGGCAGGCGCGATCGACGCGACAGGAGCGATCGCCGCCTCGGCTGCCGGCGCCACGCCTGCTTGCGCCACCGCATCGCCCGGCGGCGTCTCGGGCGGACCCGCGAGCTCGGCGGTCGGCGCCGCGTGCGGCGCCGCGTGCGGCGGGGCGGGCTCGCCGGTGAGCTCGGCCGTCCGCGCCGCGTTCACCGGCGCGGCGTCTTCGCCGGGCTCATCCTCGGCGCCTGCGACGTCTTCGAGGCGGAACAGCACGACGGTGACGTTGTCGCGCCCTCCGGCATCGAGTGCGGCCGCAACGAGGCGGTCTGCCGCCGCCGTGATGCCGTCCGCCTCGCGCATGATCTCGGCGACGGTGGCCTCGGAAACCATCGAGGTCAGCCCGTCGCTGCAGATCAGATAGACGTCGCCGGCGGCAGCGGTCAGCGTCACCGTGTCCACTTCGACGTCGGGTTCGGGGCCGAGCGCACGGGTGATGATCGAGCGCTGCGGATGCTCCTCGGCCTCCTCCTCGGTGAGGCGGCCCTGGCGAAGCAGCTCTTCGACCAGTGAGTGATCCTCCGTGACGCGCGCGAGCTCGCCGTCGCGCAGCAGGTAGCCACGGCTGTCGCCGACGTGTGCGAAGGAGACCTCGCCGGCGCCGACGTAGGCCGCCGTCAGCGTCGTGCCCATGCCGGCGCGTCGCGCGTCGCGCTCAGACAGGGCGTGAATCTCGGCGTTGGCCTCCTGGACCGCTCGCGTCAGGCGCTCCTGCGGGCTGTCGCCATCCTCGCCGGGAAGGCCCTGCGCGAAATGCGTGATCGCGAGCTGCGAAGCGACCTCGCCGGCCTGCGCGCCGCCCATGCCGTCGGCGATCACGAACACGGGCGCGCGCGCCAGATGCGCGTCCTCGTTGGTCGAGCGCTGATGGCCGGTGTCGGTGCGCGCAACGTACTCGGCGACGCGGATCATCACGCCTCCTCGTAGCTGAATTCGCTGTCGCCGATGCGCACGCGATCCCCGCTGTGCAGCGGCGCCGGGCCCGCCAGCAGCTCCTCGTTGAGATAGGTGCCGTTGGTCGATCCCAGATCCTCGAGCACCACGACCCCGGCCTGGAGGATCAGCTGCGCGTGGCGCGAGGAGGCAAACGGGTCGTCCAGGCGGATCTCGGCTTCATCACCTCGGCCGAGCACCGCGCCTGAGCCGATGTCGTAGATCATTCCCGGCGAGTGACCCGGCGCACGCTCGACGACCAGTCGCGGCTCCCGCGCGCTGCGCGGAGCCGAGCTGGCGGCGTGAAAGCCCGTAGAGGTCTCGGCGGAGGTGAGCGGTCGCGCTGCGCGCAGATCACGCGAGGCGCTGCGCGCGACCCACAGCAGGAAGAGGTAGAGCACGACCAGGAAGCCGAACTTCAGCGCGACCGAGACCGGTGCGAGGTTGGTCATCGTCGCGACGTCCGCCGGCTCTCAGCGGACCTCGAAGATCAGCTCGACGGCGCCAAGCTCGATCACATCGCCATCCGCCAGCCGCGTCGGCACCCCCACCGGCCGGCCGTTGAGTCTCACGCCGTTGGTCGAATCCAGATCGATCAGTGTCCAGCCGTCGCGGTCGGGCGCGATCTGGGCGTGACGGCGGGACACCTCGTGTGCCGCGATCACGATGTCGGCGTCGCTGCTTCTGCCGATCACCGACCCGCCGGGCCCCACCGCAACGCGGCGGCCGCCGACGTCGACGTAGGCCCGCGGCAGGATCTCGACCGCCAGCGGCTCGGCGACCGCCGCCTCCACGCCGGGCCGGCGCGCCACCGCTGGCGCGGGGGAGTTGACGAGCTTCGCCTCGATCCCGCATTCCCCGAGCGACAGGCGCTCGTCGGTGCGCAGATGGATCTGCGGGCGCGAGGGGAGCGCGAGCCGCTCCGCGCGAGCGTGCTCGAGCAGGTGCGTCGCGAGCTCCTCGATCAGGCTCTCCTCGATCGCCGCGAAGTGGCGCCGGTCCCCGGGCGAGAGCCAGATGACGTACTCGTTGGGCACGAGCGTGCTCGCGAGCGAGCTCTGGCGCTGGCGGTCCATCTCGCGCACCAGGCGACGCGCGAGCTCGACCGGCGTGATCTCACTGCGAAAGGCGCGGCCGAAGGCCCCCTCGACGAGGTCCGCGATCTTTGTTTCGAGGGTGCGTAGAACACTCATCTTGGGCGGCCAACCCCGCGCGGCGCTCGCGGGCCCTCGCCATGCTACGCGACGGTCGGCGATTGGTGGGGCAGAGCGCGGACGTTGGCGGTCGCGAACGCGAGCACGGCCGCCAGCGCGCCGATCTCAAGCGGCGAGCTCGGACGAGGCAGGCCGAGCCGAGCCGCGAGCACCGTGCCGGCGGCAACGAGCAGCCCAGCCCAGGCAACCGCGCCGACCGCGCGCAGCTGCCGGCGCGAACCGCGTACCAGCCAGGGCAGCAAAACCGCAGCGAGCGCCCACAGCGCTGCCGTCGCCAGACGGCCGCTGGAGCACAGCGGGACAAGCGCATGCTGGAACGCGGCGCTCAGCGAGCCCTGCCATGAGGCTCGCGGGAGCACTCCCGGCGGCGCTCCGAACGCCAGCCGCCGGCCGCTCAGCGCCTCCGCGATCGCGAGCCACCAGTAGGAGAGGGCGGCCAGCGCGGCGCGCGCGGGCGCGCGGGCGCCGAGGCGGCCGGCGAGGACCGGTGAACACGCGGCGAGGCCGAGTACGCCGAGCAGCGGGCCGAGCGCCGGCGCCGACCACAGCCACGGCCGCGACGCAAGCAGGAGCGGCACCGGTGCGAGCGCGGCACAGAGCAGCAGCGCAGTCCCAGGATCTCCGCTCACACCGAGCCACGCGAGCGCGGCGAGCCCGACGAGCAGCCAGCCGACGGCCGACGCGGCCAGCACGAGCGCCGCGGCGCCCGCACCGGCGAAGACCGTGGCCTGCAGGCTGTGGACGGCGAGCAGCTCGTTCAGCGTGACCGCGGTCACGCTTCCGGTAGCGGCGGCGCCGAGCAGCGCCCGCCCGCGAGCGCTGAGCGCGATCCGCGAGCGGCGCGTGAGCGCTGCCTCAGGCGCAACGCGCTGCTTGCGCAGCCGGCGCCGGCGTGGGCCTCCCTGCTCGAGCGCCGCGTCGAGGGCGACTCGCAGCTGGGCGAGTGTGCCGCGGCTCGCCGCCGCCGGCGTGAGCGCGCGATCGATTGCGGTGCACAGGGCCGCCGGGAGGTCGGCTCGCACGCGCCCGAGCGGCTCGACTGCCGCGCCGAGCCGCACCGCCGTCGCTGCCACGGTCTCACCGCGCAACGGGTTGGCTCCGGCGAAGCCCTCGTACAACGTCAGCGCGAGCGAGTACAGATCGGCTCGCGGCCCGGCGGCCCGGCCCTGCGCCTGCTCGGGAGCCATGTACTCGAAGGTGCCGATCACATCGCCCGTGTTGGTCAGCGGATTCTCTCCGGCCAGCCGGGCGATCCCGAAATCCGTCAGCTTCGCCGGGGGCCCGCCCGCAGCGGGCCGCGCCGGGACGATCACGTTCTGCGGCTTGACATCGCGGTGCACGACCCCACGCTCGTGCGCGTGCTCGAGCGCGTCGGCCAGCACGGAGCCGATCGCGAGCAGCTCACGATCGCCGATGCCGCCGCCGCGGTACAGCTTGGCCAGCGAGCTGCCCTCGACGAGCTCGGAGACGAGGTAGTGGGCGCCGGCGTCGTCGCCGGTCTCATACAGCTTCACGATCGCCTGGTGGTCAAGGCGCGCGGCCGCGCGGCCTTCGCGCTCGATCCGCGCGCGCTCCAGCGGGTCGTCGTCGTGGCGGGGCACGCGCTTGACGGCGACGCGCTCGCGCCGCTGGCGGTCCCACGCGACCCAGACCGTGCCGTAGCCGCCGGATCCGATCTGCTCGAGCAGCGTGTAGCGACCGAGCACCAGCCCGCCGTCCGGGGACGCGCGATCGCTCCCGCCGGGGGCCGCCCGCGGGCGCACAAGCGTCTTCACACGCGCGCCTTCGCCGCCGCCGGCAGCACTCCTGCACGACACTGCGCGATGATGTGAAAGTTGCAGGCCGCGCGCCAAAGCCTCGCGTGAGGTAAGAAGCAAGACGTAAACGTCCCGCAAGGAACCTATTTTGTCGTTCTTCGACGAGGGTGACGAGCCCCGCACCGCGATCCGATCGCCCAAGCCTCCTCCCCGGCGGCCGCCGGCTCGCGCGCGCCGCGGCGGCGGCGGGCCTGCCGACGATCGCACGCTGCTGCTGCGCCGCGCGGGTGCCGGCGCTATCGCGCTTGTGCTCGTGATCGCGATCGTCCTGATCGTGAGGGCGATCCTCAACCATCAGGCGCTGGCGGGGCTGAAGAACTACAACGCAGAGGTCACCGGCATTGTGCAGAACGAGCTCAACAGCGTTCGCGGTCCCTTCTTCCTGGCGCTCGACGGCGCCGGCGGATCGTCGAATCCGACGGAGGTGCCGACGACCCTGCAGGGCTACGTCAGCGTCGAGGCCGGCTACTACCACCAGGCCGAGGGCTGGAGCGTCCCCTCCCAGATGCTCGGCGCCCAGACCTATTTCGTCGAGGCCCTCGGCCTGCGCTACGAGGCGCTGCAGGGGATCGAGACGCAGCTGCCGACGGCACTCGGCACCGGCTCCGGCCAGGAGCGCGCGATCAAGCTGATCGCCGGCGACATGGAGCGGCTGCTCGCCGCCGACGTGATGTACGCCGATCGTGTGAAGCCGCTGATCCAGCAGGCGCTGGCAGCCTCCGGGATCGCCGGCGAGGTCACCCCGGACAGCGCGTTCCTGCCCGATGTGGGGTGGCTGCAGCCGACCAGCGTGGCGCAGCGCATCCTCGGCTTCATCCCGACCTCGCTCGGTGGGGCTCCGACCAGCGGCTCACCGGGCCACGAGCTGCTGCCGCCCCCGCAGGGAGTTTCGGTCCAGGCGTCAAACGGCACGACCACGCCGCTTTCGACGACCACCGCGAACACCTTTGCCTACACGCCCGCCGGCATCACGTTCGTGCTCGACGTGCTGAACTCGGGGACGCTCACCGAACACGGCGTGCAGACGAAGATCTACTTCTACAAGGCAGGCCTGAACACGAGCTGCCTGACCAAGACAGCCCAGATCAAGGAGACCGTCCCGGGCCAGACCTACCTCTCCCCAATCTTGATCACGCCGGCGACCTGCCCGGACCCGGGCGCCTTCTTCAACGAGCCGCTGCGGATGACGGCGGAGGTCGTGCCGCTGCCCGGCGAGACCGACAAGGCGAACAACGACCAGAGCTTTACCGTCGAGTTCACGAACTGACGGCGCGCCCGAGCCTGCGCGGCGGCGCCGGGACGCCGACGGGCGGGCCACCAGCTAGCGTTCCGGCGGTGACGCTCGCCACCCAGATCTCGACCTCCGAGCTGATCGCGATCGTCGCGGCGGGCCTCGCGGCCGCCGCGCTCATCACCGCGGCGGCGCTGGCGATCGCGCTGCGCAGGTTGCGTGCGGGGCAGCGGCGGGTCCTCGGCGAGCACGGCGAGCGGGACCTGATCGCCTACGGCGTGGAGCTGCAGCAGGCGTTTGCAGTGCTGCGCGACTACGTTGAGGACGTCGGCCGGCGCCTCGACACGCGCCTGGGGACGGCTGAGCGCCGCCTCGACGGCGCGATCACCCACCACGCGCTGATCCGCTACGACGCCTACAACGAGATGTCCGGCCACCAGTCGTTGTCGATCGCCCTGCTTGACGCCAATCGCTCGGGCATCGTGCTCTCCTCGATCCACCACCGCGACAGCGCTCGCCTTTACGCCAAGCAGGTGACGGCCGGCGAGCCGGAGCTCAAGCTCTCGCCAGAGGAGGAGGAGGCCCTGCGGGTCGCCCTCGGAGCGCAGCAGTAGTGCGTCGCGGGGAGAGTCGTTAGCGTGCGCGTCGGCTACCTGGGTCCCGAGGGCACCTACAGCCACCAGGCCCTGCTCGAGGCGCAGTTGCCCGATGGCGACGTCGCGGTGGGCCTGGCGACGCTCTACGACACCGTGATGGCGGTCCACGACGGTGTCGTCGACGCCGCACTCGTGCCGATCGAGAATTCGCTCGAGGGGTCGGTGGACGTAACGCTTGACACCCTCGCGGGCGACGGCGACGACGTCGCGATCGTCGGCGAAACGGTGTCCGAGATCCGCAACTGCCTGATCGCAGCCCGCCCGATCGAGCTCGCAGCGATCGAGACCGTCTACTCCCACCCCCAGCCCACTGCGCAGTGCGCCCAGTTCCTGCGCACCCGACTCGGTGGCGCGAAGGTGATCCCGACAAGCTCGACGGCCGACGCCGTGCGCAGCGTCACGGCCGACCCGCAAGCACCGCATGCGGCGCTCGGGAACCGCCTCGCGGCCTCGCTCTACGGCGGCACCATCCTGCTCGAGGACGTCGACGACCAGGCCGGCAACCAGACGCGCTTCGTCTGGCTCGCGCGCCGCGCGGAGCGCGAGGCGGTGCGCGCGCTGGTCGGTGGCAGCGGTGAGGCGAAGACCTCGATCGTTTTCTGGGGCGCCGGCGACGGTTCCGCCGGCTGGCTGGTGAGCTGCCTCGCCGAGCTGTCGCAGCGCGGCGTGAGCCTGACGCGGATCGAGTCGCGGCCGCGGCGAATCGGGCTCGGCCACTACATGTTCTTCGCCGATTTCAAGGGGGCGAGCGAGGACGTGGAGGTCGCCGCCGCCGTGGAGGGACTTCGCGGCCGCTGCCAGGAGGTCCGCGTGCTCGGCTCATACCGGCGCAGCTGACGCTCGCGCACCGCGCGCACAGCCCGCGAGGCGCCCGCGATACACGCAACCCCGACGGTTCGCCCAGCGCGGCCGCTAGACTCGCGGCTGCGAGATGGGAACGGCGGTAATCCCACCACCAGCGGGGTCCGCGTCGCCAGGCGAGCACCGGCGACGCGGGCTTGACGGTGGCCGGGTGCTCGTTCTGAACGCGACCTTCGAGCCGATCAACGTTTGCACGGTGCGGCGAGCGATCGTGCTGCTGCTGAAGGCCCGCGCCGAGGTGCTCGAGCAGGGGACGGTCACGCTTCACTCCGAGCGCGCGGCCTTCGCGCGCCCGTTCGTGATCCGCCTCACCAGCTATGTGCGCGTGCCGCGCGACGCCCACCGGCGCAAGATCACCCGCCGGGCCGTCTTCGCCCGCGACGAGTGGACCTGCCAGTACTGCGGCGCGCGGTCAAACCTGACGGTCGATCATGTGATCCCGCGCTCCAAGGGGGGCCCGTCGAGCTGGGACAACATCGTCGCCTCGTGCGCGCCGTGCAACCGCCGCAAGGGCGACCGGACGCCCGCGCAGGCGAACATGCATCCCTACCACGCCCCGCGCCAGCCGCGCGCCGAGATCTTCATCCACGTCTCGAGCCCGACGATTCCACAGGCCTGGCGCGCCTACCTGCCCGCGCTCGCGTAGCTGCGGCGCTTCAACGCGTCTTGCCCGAAAAGACGAGAGGCACCCCGGTCGGAGTGCCTCTCGCTCTACGGCGTGTGCTGGACAGAGCCGCCCAGGCCAGCTGCCAGGCTCGTCACGACGAACGAGTTCCAGCGTGCCGGGGGGACGAGGTCCGGCGGCCTGCACGACGGTGGTCCGGGTTGGATTCCGCTAAGCGGGTCCAGCCAACTGTTCCGACCTAGCGGCCGGCCACCTCCAGAGTCCCGCAAGTACTGTCAGCCAATTTAGGACCACCTCCTTTCTCTGGTGCCAGCAGAGTAGCGAACCCGGACGACGGTGGCTACTCACCAGACGGATCGGCGGGCAAATCTTCGCTGGGATCCTCATCGCCGAGCGGATCCGTCGCGGGCGCTTCAGGCGCATCGGGCGCATCGGGCGCTTCAGGCGCATCGGCGACCGCCACCGTTGCCGTTGCCTGCGCGGCCTCCGCCGCGGCCGCGTCCACGTCCTCCTCGGATTCGGCGACCAGGGCGACGGCGCTGACGGTGTCGTCGTCCTTGAGGTTCATCAGGCGTACCCCCTGCGAGGCCCGCCCGTAGCGGTTGATGCCGCGCACCGGGGTGCGCTGGACCATGCCGCCGGCGCTGATGAAGACGAGCTCCTCGTGTTCGCGAACGACCAGCGCGCCGGCGAGCGCGCCCTTGTTCTCGGTCAGCGTGATCGTCTTCACACCCATCGTGCCGCGGCCCTTGCGCGGGTAGTCACTGAGGGCGGTGCGCTTGCCGTAGCCGTTCTCGGTCAGCACGAGCAGCTCCTGGTCGTCGCTCGCGACGTCCATCGCGAGCACGCGGTTGCCCGGCTTGGAGACGTTCATTCCCTTCATGCCTGAGGTGTCGCGGCCCATCGCGCGGATCTGGGACTCGTGGAAGCGCGCGGCCTGGCCGGAGCGCGAGACGACCAGGATGTCGTCGTCTCCGCTCGTGCGGCGCACCGCCACAAGCTCGTCGTCGTCGCGGATGTGGATCGCGATGATGCCGTCGGCGTTGATCGGCGTGTTGTAGGCGCCGAACTCGGTCTTCTTGACGATCCCCCCGCGCGTGGCGAAGACGAGGTAGCGCCCTTCGCTGTAGTCGCGGGTGGACAGCACCGACTGCACACGCTCGCCTTCCCGCAGCGGCAGGATGTTGACCAGCGCCCGCCCCTTGGACGTGCGCGAGGCCTCCGGCAGTTCGTAGACCTTCGAGCGGTACACCTTGCCGCGGTTGGTGAAGAACAGCAGGTAGTCGTGCGTCGAGCAGATGAAGAGGTGCTCGATGAAGTCGCCGTCCTTCATGTCCATGCCGCTGACGCCGCGCCCGCCGCGATGCTGCTGGCGGTAGGTGTCCAGCGGCAGCGACTTGATGTAGCCGCTGCGCGTGATCGCGATCACCATCTGCTGGTCGGCGATCAGGTCCTCGATGTCGATCTCGCCCTCGACGGCCGAGATCTCGGTTCGCCGCTCGTCGCCGAAGCGCTCCCGGATCTCGAGCAGCTCCTCCTTGATCAGCGCGAGCACGCGCAGCTCGTCGCCGAGGATCGCGCGCAGCTCGCCGATCCGCTCGAGCATGTCGGCGTGCTCCTGCTTGATCTGGTCTGACTCGAGTGCCGTCAGTTGCGACAGGCGCAGATCGAGAATCGCCTGGGCCTGGATCAGCGACAGCGCAAAGCGCTCGATCAGCAGCGTGCGCGCGGTCTCGCGGTCCGGCGAGGCACGGATCAGCTCGATCACGGCGTCGAGGTGCTCGAGTGCCGTCAGCAGGCCCTCGAGGATGTGAGCGCGCGCCTCCCGCTGCGCCAGCTCGTGCTTGGTGCGACGCACGATCACCTCGCGCTGGTGCTCGACGTAGTGGTGGATCACCTGGCGCAGCGAGAGCGTCCGCGGCACGCCGTCGACGAGCGCGACCATGTTGACACCGAAGGTCGTCTGCATCGGCGTGTGCTTGAACAACTTGTTCAGCACGACCTTGGGCAGCGCGTCGCGCTTGAGCTCGATCACCAGGCGCATGCCGCGCTTGTCGGACTCGTCGCGCAGGTCTGAGATCTCCGAGATCTTCTTGTCCTCCACGAGCTCCTTGATCTTCACCATCAGCCCGTTGTCGCCGCCCTTTTTCACCTGGTAAGGCAGCTCCGTGACGACGATCGCCTCCTTGCCGTGGGTCAGCGGCTCGGTGTGCGCGCGCGCCTGCACCCGGACACGTCCACGGCCGGTTTCATATGCCTCGCGAATGCCGCTGCGGCCGAGGATGATCCCTCCGGTCGGGAAGTCCGGGCCGCGCACGTGTTCCATCAACTCCTCGCCGGTGATCGACGGGTTCTCCAAAAATGCGACGGTCGCGTCGATCACTTCGCGCAGGTTGTGCGGCGGGATGTTGGTCGCCATGCCGACCGCGATGCCCGAGGAGCCGTTGACGAGCAGGTTCGGGAAGCGAGCGGGCATCACCAGCGGCTCCTGGTGCTGGCCGTCGTAGTTGGGCCCGAAGTCGACGGTGTCCATGTCGAGGTCGCGCAGCATCTCCGTCGCGAGCCGGTCGAGCTTGGCCTCCGTGTAGCGCATCGCCGCCGGCGGGTCGTCGTCGACTGACCCGAAGTTGCCCTGGCCGTCGACGAGCGTGTAGCGCATCGAGAAGTCCTGGGCCATGCGCACGAGCGTGTCGTAGATGGCGCTGTCGCCGTGCGGGTGGTATTTGCCCATCACCTCGCCGACGATCCGCGAACACTTCGCGCGCGGCCGGGTCGGGCCGAGCCCGAGTTCGCTCATCCCGTAGAGCACGCGGCGATGCACCGGCTTGAGTCCGTCGCGCACGTCGGGCAGGGCGCGCGAGACGATCACCGACATCGCGTAGTCCAGGAACGCGGTGCGCATCTCGTCCTCCAGCGCCCGCGGCTCGATGTTGCCGCCGGACAGCACCTCACCGGCCATCGTCTCTCACCTCCCCGTCACGCCCGAGCGCCCGCTCGTCACCGTTGCGCTCAGACATCGAGGTTGGCGACGGCGCGGGCATTTGATTCGATGAAGTCCCGGCGCGGCTCGACCTGGTCGCCCATCAGCATCGAGAAGACGCGGTCGGCCTCGACTGCGTCGTTGATGTTGACCTGGGCCAGCGTCCGGTGGCTGGGATCCATCGTCGTCTCGGCGAGCTGGGCGGCGTCCATCTCGCCGAGCCCCTTGAAGCGCGTCACGGGGACGTTCTTCTGCGAGATCGAGAGCACCGCGGCGCGCAGCTCGTCGAAGGTCAGCGCGACCTCGTGCGTGTCGCCGAGGTGCACGTCGAACGGCGGCTGGCCCGCGAATTCGGTCAGGCGCCGGTGGGCTGCGACCAGCCCGCGGTAGTCGGAGGAGTCAAACAGCGCGCGGCGCAGATGCTGCGTGCGAGTGAAGCCCGTGCGCTGCTCGGTCACGCGGACCAGCAGATCGTCCTCCTGTTCGCTGACGAGCACGGCGCTGTGAGCGGAGTCGCCGTTGGTCGCCTTGGCTAGCAGCGCCACGACGTCGGCGGCGGTCTCCGCGCCCGCGTCGAGGATCGCCGCCTGCGCGACGAAGCGGACCACGTCGGCGCCGTGAACCGAGCGCAGCGAGGTCGACAGGCGTTCGTACTGGCGCACGTCACGCACGAGCTTCTGCCAGCGTGCCTCCGTCAGCTTCAGCGCGTTGCCCTGGTGGTCTGTGATCTCGAAGTTCTCGAGCTTGTCGTACACCAGGATCTCTTCCAGCTCGGACTCCCGCTCGATGTAGCGCTCGCGACGGCCCTGCTTGATCTTGTACAGCGGCGGCTTGGCGATGTAGACGTAGCCGGCCTCGATCAGCTCCTGCATCTCGCGGAACAGCAGCGTCAGGATCAGCGTGCGGATGTGCGCGCCGTCGACGTCGGCGTCGCACATCAGGATGATCTTGTGGTAGCGGGCGTTCTCGAGGTTGAACTCCTCGCGCACCCCGGTCCCGATCGCGGTGATCAGCGCCTGGATCTCGGTGTTCGCAAGCACCTTGTCGATGCGGCTCTTTTCGACGTTGAGGATCTTGCCGCGCAGCGGCAGCACCGCCTGGGTGTTGCGGTCGCGGCCCTGCTTGGCCGAGCCGCCGGCGGAGTCGCCCTCGACCACAAAGAGCTCGGCGAGCGAGGGATCCTTGACCGAGCAGTCGGCGAGCTTGCCAGGCAAATGGGTGTTCTCGAGCGCGGATTTGCGCCGCGTGAGGTCACGCGCCTTGCGCGCCGCCTCGCGCGCGCGAGCGGCTGAGATCGCCTTGCTGATCGCGGCGCGCGCCTCGGTCGGGTTCTCCTCGAGGAACTCGGAGAGGCCCGCGTTGACGATCGACTCGACAAAGCCGGCCATGCCGGGGTTGCCGAGCTTGGTCTTCGTCTGGCCTTCGAACTGCGGGTCGCGCAGCTTGGCTGAGATGACGGCCGTCAATCCCTCGCGCACGTCCTCGCCGGCGAGGTTGTCGTCCTTCTCGCGCAGCATGCCGTGGTCGTTGGCGTACTTGTTGACGGTCCGCGTCAGTGCCGAGCGAAAGCCCGTCAGGTGGCTGCCGCCCTCGTGCGTGTTGATGTTGTTGGCGAACGAGAAGATCGACTCCTGGTAGGAGGAGTTCCACTGCATCGCGACCTCGACCGCTCCCTCGTCGCTCTCGCCGGAGAAGTAGATGACCTTCTTGCCGACGGGCTCCTTGTTCTGATTGAGGAAGCGGACGAAGTCCTCGATCCCGCCCTGATAGCAGAACTCGGCCCGTGCGCCGGCGCCGCGCTCGTCGACGAGCACGATGCGCAGGCCGCGCGTGAGGAAGGCGGTCTCGCGCAGGCGCTCCTCGAGCGTGTGCATGGTGAACTCGACGGTCTCGAAGATCTCCGGGTCCGGGTGAAAGGTGATCGTCGTGCCGGTCGCGGCGCCCTTGGGCAGTGCCGCGCCCTTCACCAGCGGACCCTGCGGCGCGCCGCGCGCGTACTCCTGGCTCCAGGTGAAGCCGTCGCGGCGGATCTCGGCGACCAGGCGTTCCGACAGCGCGTTGACGACCGACACGCCGACGCCGTGCAGGCCGCCGGAGACCTTGTAACCCTCGCCCTCGCCGAACTTGCCACCGGAGTGCAGGACAGTCAGGACGACCTCCAGCGCCGGCCGCCCCTCCTTCTCCATCAGCGCGACCGGAATGCCGCGCCCGTCGTCGCTGACCGTGACCGAGTTGTCGGAGTGGATCGTGACGTCGACGGCGCCGGCGAAGCCGGCCAGCGCCTCGTCGACGGAGTTGTCTACGACCTCGTAGACAAGGTGATGCAGGCCGCGCTCGCCGGTTGAGCCGATGTACATGCCCGGCCGCAACCGGACTGCTTCGAGTCCTTCGAGAACGGTGATGTCCTGGGCGTCATAGTCGGCTGCGCTGCGTTTCTTGCGGTCAGGCAAAGATCCTCAATTACGTGGCAAAGCCCCGGTCGGCGTCCTTGCTGGGCCGCTCCGGGGCGCTTGTGCTTCGTCTACAGAACAATAGCACAGGGGGGTGTCGGCAAGCCGGCCGCCCAGACCCTAAAAAGCCTGCTAATCAGCCTAAAAGGCGGCTTCTGCCCGGGTCGGTTCGACAGCGCAGCGCGGTGATCGCCGGCCGCCGCAGCGACGTGCTCAGCCGATCGACCACCTCGGGCCCCATCAACTCCAGCTCAGCGGCCCAGACCGACTCGTCGCAGGCCACCTCCAGCACACCCGCTCGCTCGCCCACCGGCGTGCAGTGCGCCGCGACGGCCTCGCCCACGCTGTCCGCCCAGACGGCCTGCACGCCGGCCAGCACGGTTGGCGGTTCGAGGCCCGAGGTGAAGCGCTCGAGCGCCTTCGCCACCGGTCGTGGCGCCCGGCGTCTCACGGCACCTCGATCCGCACGACGTCGTCGGCGTCCCACCCGGGTACGTGTTCGAGCTCCGTCGCCGTCACCACGCTCTGGCCGCCACCGCGCCGCAGCGCTCCGGCCAGGCGCTCGCGGCGCACAACGTCCAGCTCGCTCATCACGTCGTCGAGCAGCATCAGCGGCGGGCGGTCGCGTTCGGCGGCCAGGGCGTCGCGTTCGGCGAGCAGCAGCGCCAGCAGCGCGAGGCGCTGCTCCCCCTGGGACCCGAACGCGCGCAGCTCGCGCCCGTCGCGTGCGAACACCAGCTCGTCGCGGTGGGGGCCGTGGGTCGTGTAGCCGCGCGAGAGGTCCGTGTCGAGGCGCTCGGCGATCTCACCCGCCAGCTGCGCCGCGCTCTGCGCGGCAGAGCGCGCACGGTAGCTCACGCTGGCGTCGCCGCTGAGTCCGAGCGCAGCCGCGTGCGCGGCGAAGGCCTCCTCGATGCGACCCGCGGCCGCCGCGCGGTCGGCGCTCAGCACTACACCCGCCTCGGCCAGCGTGAGGTTCCAGGGTGTCAGCGCGTCACTCGGGGAGCGCCCGGAGCGCACGCGGGAGAGGAGGGCGTTGCGCTGGGCTAGCGCCTCGTGGTAGGCGCGCCGCGTCGAGGCACGGGACGGCCACAGTCCCGCGACGAACTGGTCCAGATGCGCGCGCCGCAGTCCTGGCTGCCCCTTGATCAGCTCCAGGCGGTCGGGTGAGAAGACGCTCACCAGGGGGCGGTGAGCGACGGCGGCGAGACGTTCCACAACCGCCCCGTCGCTGGTCATGCGCTTGAGCTCCCCAGGTACGAAACCGACCGCCAGCTCGTGCGGACCGTCGTCATCGCTGCCGGAGAGAACGACCCGCGTGGCTCCTGAGCCGAAGCGAGCGAGGTTGCGATCGTTGGTGGTTCGGAAGGACCGCGCCGTGCAGCCGAAGTAGAGCGCTTCGAGCAGGTTCGTCTTGCCGGCCCCGTTTGCTCCGTAGACGATCGTCAGACCCGGCCCGAGCGCCAGCTCGGCGCCGTCATAGGAACGGAAGTCGCGCAGGGCAATGCGCTCGATGCGCATCGCGTCTCACGCGTTCAGGCGAATTGGCATGACGAGGTAAACAAATTCGCTGTCGTCTGCCGACTCGATCAATCCGGGCCGCAGCGAGCTCGTCAGCTTCATCACGACATCCGGCGACTCGAGGCTCTCCAGGCCGTCGCGCAGGAACTCCGCGTTGAAGCCGATCTCGAACGCGTCGCCGGTGAACGGGACGGGCAGCGACTCGCGCGCCTCGCCGACGTCGGGCGTCTGCGCGGAGATCACCAACTCCCCCTCGGAGAACGAGAGCCGCAGGGGCGCGTTCTTCTGCGCGAGCAGACTGACGCGCCGCACCACGCCGGCCAGCTCCTCGCGATCGATTCGCAACTCATGGTCAGCGGTTTCCGGCAGCAGCAACTGGTAGTTGGGGAACTGACCATCGATCAGGCGCGACGAGAGCACGGCACCCCCGATCGTGAACACGATCTGGTTCTCGGTGCGGTTGATCACGATCGACTCGGCCCCGCCCTGTTGCGCGATGCGCACGACCTCCGCGAGCGCCCGGGCTGGCACGTTGGCCTCGAGCGGCGCCGGCAGTGGCTCGCTGAGCCGCGTGGTCTTGACGCTCAACCGATAGGAGTCGGTCGCCACCATACGCAGTTCGTGATCGCTGGCCGAGACGAGGATGCCTGTGAGCACCGGCCGGGTGTCATCGCGCGACGCGGCGCGAGAGACCTGCGCGACCGTGTCGACGAAGGGCGCCGCCGCCAGCGTTACCGCGCCCTCGCCACCCGCAACCGGCAGGTGCGGAAAGTCCTCGTTGCGCAGCGTTCGCAGGCGGAACGTCGAGCCCGCGGAGATGATCTCCACGTCCTGATCAGCCTGGCGTAGCTCGAGCGAGACCTCGGGTCCGGGCAGCGAGCGAACGATGTCAAGAAGCAGGCGGGCCGGCAACACAACATCGCCCGGTGCCTGGACCGTTGCCGTCAGCGGTAGGCGCAGGCCGACCTCCATATCGGTTGCACGCAGCTCACACTGCCCGTCGGCGGCATGCAGCTGGACTCCGGACAGGGCCTGCACGGCGCTGCGGGTGGAGGCGACGCGGGCGGCCGTCTGAAGCTCCTCGAGGAAATCGGCGGTGGAAAGTTTCAGATGCATCGGCGAAGGCTGACTTTCATGTTGTAGTCGTAGGGGCTGTGGGGATGTGTGCTGCGGTCAATGCTCGCAGGCGACGGGGACAACGTGGGTGGTGCATCCTGTGGGCAGCCGTGTGGGCAGCGGCGGTCAGGAGGGAGTGGTCAAGGCCGCCGTGAGGGCCTCGATGTCGTTGTAGGCCGGCGGGGACGACGCGATATGCGCTGCAACTCGCTTGCACGCATGAAGGACGGTCGTGTGATCGCGGCCATCGAAGGCCCGGGCGATCGTTGGCAGCGAGTGGGGCGTCAGCTCCTTGCAGAGATACATCGCCGCCTGGCGGGGCCATACGAGCCGCTCGGCGCGCGAGCGCGACAGGAGCTCCGCGTGGGTGATGCCGAAATGCGCGCAGGTCACGTCCTGGACGGCGGAAATCGATGGCGCCGTGAGGGATCCGAGGCCGACCCCGAGGCGCTCGAGGACGTCACCGACCAGCGCCTGGTCGAGCGGGCGCCTGGTGAGCGAGCCGTAGGCGACGAGGCGAATGAGCACTCCCTCCAGGGCGCGGACATTGCTGGTGACCCTCGCGGCCACCAACTCGACCGCCTCGTCGGTGATGTCGACGCCGTCGTGCGCGGCCCGCTTGCGCAGGACTGCAACGCGCGTTGCGAGATCGGGGCGCTCGATATCGGTCACCAGGCCTGCGGCGAAGCGCTCGCGCAGGCGATCCTCGAGATCGCCAAGGTCACCGGGTAGGCGGTCGGAGGTGATCACGAGCTGACTGCCGGCGTCATAGAGGGCGTTGAAGGTGTGAAAAAGCTCCTCCTCGCTGCGCGCTTTGCGCTCGAGGAACTGCACATCGTCGATGAGGAGAACGTCGACGCCGCGAAAGCGAGCCTTGAACTCGTCGAGATTGCGTTTTCCGAGGGCGTTCAGGAAGGCGTTCGTGAACTCCTCCGCGGTGGCGTAGCGGACAGACAGGCCACCGCCAAAAGCGGTCACGTAGTTGCCGACGGAGTGCAACAGGTGGGTCTTGCCGAGTCCCGGCGGGCCATAGATAAAGAGCGGGTTGTAGGCCTGGGAGGGCATTTCGGCGACCGACAGCGCAGCCGCGTGGGCGAGGCGGTTGGACGGACCGATGACGAACTGCTCGAAGGTGTATTTGGGGTTCAGTCGCGACTCCGTTGCGGCGCTGGGACTGCGTCCGGCGGGGGCGTCCGGCGCGCCGTGTCCGGCGATCGAGACAGCAACAGCCGGCCCGAGCACGGAGGCGGCGGCACTCGCGAGCGGTCCCGCGAGTCGCTGGGAGGCCCAGGCGGAGACCTCGGGCGGACCGTCGAGGACGAGCGTGTCACCGTCGAGCGAGACGCACCGCAACGGCGCCAGCCAGAGCCCGTAGGTTCGCTCGCCGACGCTTTCCAGCAGGGCCCCCTGGATCTGCTGCCAGACGTGATCGAGCTCTGGGGTCACGACGTGCGGGATCCTCCGTGTGAGGGCTTGGTGACGCGTTTAGAGGGGATTGCACTTCGCTGCCCCGGGGGCGCGAATATACCAAGGGGCGCAGGGGCTCCCGCCCGGCAGGGCGCATTTGGCGAGAAAAACGGTCGAGGCGCCGCTATACTCGGCCGTCGGTCATGAAGCGCACCTACCAGCCCAAGAAGCGTAAGCGCGCCCGCGCGCACGGCTTCCGTGCGCGGATGCAGACGCGGGCAGGCAAGCTCACGCTGAAGCGCCGCCGCGCCAAGGGCCGCAAGCGCCTGACGGTCTGAGCCGTGGCCGAGCCGGACCACGGCGTCGCTGCCCGCCGGACCGGGCGGCTGTCGCGCAGCGCCGAGTTCGATCGGGTTTATCGCCAGGGCCGATCGGTGGCGAACCGCTACCTCGTGCTCTACGCATTTCCGCGCGGCGGCGACGAGCCCCCGCGCGTGGGGTTCTCGGTCGGGCGCCGGGTGGGGGGAGCCGTCGAGCGCAATCAGGTGAAGCGCCTCCTGCGCGAGGCGTGTGCCCGCCAGGCACTCAGCCTGCCGGCAGGCCACGACATCGTGCTGGTCGCGCGTGCCCCGGCACGCGAGCTGGGAGAGACCGCGGGGCTCGACGGCGTTGACGCAGCGCTCGCGGAGTTGGTCGCGAAGGCGCCGGTGGTCTCGTGAAGTCGATGGTGCGCGAACTTGCGGTCGCTCCGTTGCGGGTCTACCAGCGTGTGATCTCGCCGCTGCTTGGACCGCGCTGCCGCTACGCCCCGAGCTGCTCGGACTACGCGATACAGGCGATCCGCGAGTTCGGCATACTTCGCGGACTCGTGCTCGCCGGTTGGCGGCTGCTGCGCTGCAACCCTTTCAGCCACGGCGGTCTGGATCCGGTGAGCGCACAGCGCCTGTTCCGTCACGGGCGGGCCAACGCGCAGCGGGGTTGAGAGCCACACGCCGATGATCCTTGCCAACGTAATTGAGAGCGCCTTCGGGCCTCTGATCTCGTTCTTCCAGGCAATCCTGGTCGCGATCCACAGCGTGATCGGCGGCAGCTGGGGCTGGTCGATCATCGGCCTCACGCTGCTTGTGCGGACTGTCACTTTGCCGTTGACGGTGCGGCAGTTCAAGGGAATGGCGCAACTGCGCGCGCACGCGCCAGAGCTCGCCAAGATCAAGCAGCGTTACCCCGACGACAAGAAGCGCCAGCAGGAAGAGACGATGAAGTACTACAAGGAGGCCGGCGTCAACCCGCTGGCCTCCTGCCTGCCGCTCGTGCTGCAGATCCCGGTGTTCATCTCGCTCGTCTACATGTTGCGGACGGACCTGAAGAAGCACATCTGCGGCCCTGCGCTGAAGGCGGCGCACGACATCACGAGCACGCAGATCGCGAAGGTGAGCTGCAACAGCTTGGCCCCCCACTCGGCGAGCTTCCTGTTCGTGAACGACATCACGAGCAAGGCCGCCGGCGTGGTGCTGATCGTGCTGATGGTGCTCTACGTGGGGACCATGGTGTCGACGAGCGTGATGATGTCCGTCGGCAGCGACCGCAACCAGCGGCTGATCTCGGTCGCCCTGCCGGTCTTCTTCGTCGTCTTCGTGATCCAGTTCCCGGCCGGGCTGCTGGTGTACTGGATCGCCACGAACTTCACGATGATTCCGCAGCAGTACTTCATGCTGCGCCGCTACGGCCGGCCGAACGTGGCGGTCAAGGTCGAGAGCAACGGGCGCGGTTCGCCCGGGGCGGCGAAAGAGGCGATCCGCAAGCCGCCGTCGCAGCCGCCTCCATCGGCACGCCCACGCAAGAAGCGCTCGGGGCGGCGGCGGTGAGCGACGACGACGGCGAGCTGACGCCGCAGGAGGAGCTCCGCGACCTGCTGGAGACCCTGGTGGAAGCCTTCGGCGCTGACGCCGAGGTCGTTTTGAGCGAGAACGACGGTGTGCTGCTGGGCGTCGTCGAGGGCCCCGGAGCCGAGGCGCTCGTAGGTCCAGACGGCGCGATCATCGAGGCCGTCCAGCACCTCGCCCAGCGGATCGTGCTGCGCGGAGAGGCGGGACCGCGCGTCGTGGTCGATGCCGGTGGATACCGGGCCCGCCGCGAGGACGCGCTGCGGGCCGAAGCCGACCGCGCCGCCGACCTGGTGCGAAGCGAGGGCCGCGAGATCCCGCTGCGCCCGATGCCCGCCGCCGAGCGCCGCTTCCTGCACGAGTACCTCCGCGAGCGCGGAGACGTCGGGACCCACAGCGAGGGCGACGAGCCTCGTCGCCACCTGGTCGTTTCGCCGCCCGACTAATTTTTATGGGCCGGCTCCGCCGGCAGCGTGTTTCACGTTTTTCACGACGGTGAAACAGGGCGAGCCGTCGTTTCACGTTTTACGTGACGGTGAAACAACATCCGGTGCCGGTGCGACACTCTGCCGATGCCGCAGCTAAGCGCCTTCGAGCGTGGTGTCGTGGTGGGAATCCTGATCGGCGAGGGCTCGTTCGGGGGCGATGGCAAGCAGCCCCAGGTCACGCTGCGCATGCACACCCGGCACGAAGCTCTGTTTCGCTGGCTGATCGAGCGCTTCCCGCGCACGCGCCTGTACGGACCTTACGGTCACGGGGGGCGCAGCTACTACCAGTGGATGGCGCGAGGCGTCGCGCTGGTCGAGGACGTCCTGCCCGTACTCGACGAAAGCGTGCTGCCCGACCTCGACAGCTATGCCGCCGCCCGCCTGGACGAGATGCGCGAGCGCTACGCGGGGTACATCGCGCGGATCCGCGGGTGAGCACCGTCGCGCGGCGCCTCGCCGAACTGGCGGCGCGCTGGGAGCTCGGCGAACTTCAGACGGCCGCCCTGGCCCGCGCGCTCGAGCTCCTCGGCACCGACCCACTCGCACCGAGCGCCGTGCGCGGTGCCGGCGCCGTCGACGTGCACGTGGCCGATTCGCTGAGCGCGCTGGCGCTCGAGCCGGTCGCGCGAGCGCGGGTGGTCGCCGACCTCGGATCCGGCGCCGGCTTCCCGGGACTGGCCCTCGCCGTCGCGCTCCCGCACGCGCACGTCGCTCTCGTGGAGAGCTCCGCGCGCAAGTGCGAGTTCCTCACGCGCCTGTGCACGGCCGCCGGCGCCGGCAACGCGGAAGTGGTGCACGCGCGGGCGGAGGAGTGGACCGCGGGGCTCGGGAAACACGACCTGGTGGCGGCGCGTGCACTGGCTCC
This sequence comes from uncultured Solirubrobacterales bacterium, assembly GCA_963788385.1. GTDB lineage: Bacteria > Actinomycetota > Thermoleophilia > Solirubrobacterales > Solirubrobacteraceae > Palsa-513. Next base: position 601,927 of record CAWBGR010000017.1, on the reverse strand, counting down.
CCTCGCCGTGCTCTGCGAGTACGCCGCGCCGCTGCTGGCGCTCGGGGGGGCGCTCGTCGCATGGAAGGGGGCGGTGCCGCCGGGCGAGTCAGCGTCCGCGGCGACCGCGGCGGCCGAGCTGGGACTCAGCCGCGGGGAAGTGGTCCGCACTGAACCCTATCCTGGCAGCGTGGCCCACCATCTGCACGTGTATCGCAAGGTGGCCCCGACGCCGCCTGGCTATCCGCGCCGGGCGGGGGTCGCGCGCAAGCGCCCGATCGGCGGTGCGCCTTGACCGCGACGGCGGAGCTCGCGCCGCCGCTGCGGCGGCCAAGCTGGCGAGCGCCCGCCGGCCGCCCCGCAGCAACCCCGCGGCCCGCTAGGTTGTCGCGTGTGACGACGTTCGCTGTAGCCAACCAGAAGGGCGGCGTGGGCAAGACCACCACCGCCGTGAACCTCGCGGCCTGCATCGCCGGCGCCGGCATCCCCACCCTGCTGGTGGATCTTGATCCCCAATGCAACGCAACGGTGTCCCTGGGCCAGCCTCGCACGCTGCGCCCAAACGCCTACGACGTGCTCTGCGGTTCGAGTTCCGCCGCCGACGCCGTGCACGACACGCCCGTCGATCTGCTTTCGCTGATCCCCGCCGCGGTGGCGCTCGTCGGCGCGACCGTCGAGCTGCCGGCGATCGCCGGGTCCGAGCGCCGCCTCGCCGATGCGCTCGAGCCGCTGCGCGAGCGGTTCGCCTACATCCTTATCGATTGCCCTCCGTCGCTCGGGCCGCTCACGCTGAACGCGCTCGTGGCTGCGGAGCAGGTGATCGTGCCGGTGCAAACCGAGTACTTCGCGCTGGAGGGTCTCGCCCAGATCCTCGACACGATCGGCCTGGTCAAGCGTGAGCTGAACCCGCGTCTCACGGTCGGGGGCCTTGTCCTGACGATGCAGGACGACCGCACGCGGCTTGGCCGTGACGTGGAGCGTGACGTCCGCGAGCACTTCCCGGGCCTGGTGTTCGAAACCGTGATCCCGCGCAACGTCCGCCTCAGCGAGGCCCCGAGCTTTGGCGTGCCCGTGACGCTGCACGATCCCTACTGCGCGGGCGCCGAGGCCTACGTGGCGCTCGCCCGGGAGGTGGCCGCGCGTGGCCGGTAGCAGTTTGCAACTGGCTACGGCGACGCCCTGGGGAAGGTCAGCGTTCAGCCGGCACCGGCCCGCCGTCGTGGCGGTAGCGTTTTGCAACCACATGTCTGGACAAGCTGCGAGCAGCCGCAAGCACGAACTTGTCGGCGGCCGGCGGCCGGCGAGCGGATGAGTTCCACGCGCGGACCCGATGCCTGGCCGCTGGGTGGTGGGGCGGCGCGCGGGCGTCCGCGCGGGATGGGCCGCGGACTCGCGGCGATCATGGCCGTCTCGACCGATCCGGGAAGCGAGGTCGAGGAGTTCCGCCAGGTCGCGGTAGAGCTGATCTTTCCCAACCCGCGCCAGCCGCGCCGGCACTTCGACGATGCGGCGCTCGCCGGCCTGGCCGCGTCGATGCAGGCGCGCGGCATGCTGCAGCCGGTGCTCGTGCGCCCGCTCGACGACGCCCACTTCGAACTGATCGCCGGCGAGCGTCGCTGGCGCGCGGCGCAACTGGCGGGCCTTGACTCCATCCCCGCCCTGGTTCGCGCCCGCGACGACGCAGAGTCGCTCGAGATCGCGCTGATCGAGAACATGGCGCGCCAGGACCTCACGCCGGTCGAGGAGGCGCGCGCGTGCGCGGCGCTCGTCGAGGAGCTCGGCCTCTCACGCGAGGAGGTCGGCCTGCGGATCGGCCGCAGCCGTGTCGCCGTGTCGAACCTCGTACGCCTGCTCGATCTGCCCGACGAGGCGCTCGAACTGCTCGAGCGCGGCTCGCTGAGCGAGGGTCACGGTCGCGCGCTGCTGATCGCCACCGACCACACCGCTCGCAGGCAGCTGGCCCGGAGCGCAGCCGCCGAGGGCTGGTCGGTCCGGGTGCTCGAGGAGCGGGCGCGCGCCGCCAATCACGAGGGGCTCGCAACCGAGCGCGCGCGGACTCCGGCGCGCGAGGTCCACCCCGACCAGCTCGATGCCTGCGCGACGATCGCCGATTCGCTCACGGCAGCGCTCGGAGCGGACGTCCGCGTGGCCGTCGCCCGCGGCGGCACCTACCGCGCGGAGCTCGTCTTCGACTCGCCCGAGCAGGCCCTCGAGCTCGCCGCGCGCCTCGCTCGCTAGCCCCGACGCTCGCTCACGCGACTCGCGTGCCTGCGACTGGCGCTAAGATGGCCCGCCTTCAGGCACGGGCGATTAGCTCAGTCGGTTAGAGCGCTTCTCTGATAAGGAAGAGGTCCCAGGTTCGAGTCCTGGATCGCCCACTCGCTCGTACTAGAAGCGATGTCCGCTCGAGCTGGGCCGCTCCGCACGGCTCGATAGCCGGGGCACCGACGGCCGGGGCGCTTTACGACCGCGCTTCGCGATCGCGCAGGCCGCGTCTGCCGCCGAGGTCCGTGGCTTTACGATGCCCGGCCGCCACGACGGCCGAGCCGAGCATGGCACGGGAGCCATGACCAACGGTCCCTCCGGTACGGTCACCACGGGCAGCCTCTCCACGGCCGCGGTGGCGCCGATCATCCCGCCGACGGAGCCGGGGAGCGACGGAGCCATTCCCTTCTGTAGCACCGACGCCGACTGCCTCTCGGCCATCAATGGCGTGCGCAATGCGCAGGAGCACCTGGCGCCCCTGGCGCTGCCGACCAACTGGAGCAGCCTGACCGGCGCAGATTAGATTTGAGGAGGGCTCGCCGAGGGTCGCCCGGCGCGCACCTCGATCCCGTTCCCGCGCGACTCACCAAACTACGAGCGGCTCGGGGGCACCGGGGTCTAGCCGTTCCCGTGGGGCTCCGCCGAAGGGCGGCTTCCGTTTCATGAGCGACGCGTAGAACGAGAAGAAGCTGCCAGGCGGGAACCGAACGAGCGCATCGCACTCAGCGAGGAGGAGCATGTCGACCATGGCCTCGACGCGGGATACGAACGCGAGCGGCCACCAATGGAGCTCGCCATCGCCCGGACGCCGGAAGAACTTCGAGCGAACCACGGTCTCGGGGACGAGGGCGAGGAAGGCCTCCGCGGCCGGTTGGGCGTCGGTGGCGAGGAACACGACCGCGTCCCCGCCGAGCCGAGCGCGAGCATCACTCGCCGCAGCCGCGCAGCGCCCGACCGCCTCATCAAAGTCCGTCCAATAGCGGGCGTGGTCGCCTATCGGGCCGCCGTTGCCGTGGCGTAGGTGGACCGCGACGACGTGACGGCCGGCGAAGTGGGCAGCTTGAAATGCCTCCACCTTGGCGCGCACCCCGGCGACTGGCCGCAGCTCCGAGAGCACCTCCCGGCAGCGCGCCGCAGACGGAAGCGCGTCGTTGATGCACCCATCGAACACCACGGTCGGGGCAGCGACGTCCTCCCCGGAGCGAACGAGCACGACCGCAGCGTCCCGATCCGCCATTTCATCGGCTGCTCGACGCTTCGGTTGGCGATCCAGCAACGCGCGCGTCCAAAGCGGAGGGTGGAAGGGCTCCGCGTATGGAACGTCCGAAAGATCATCGTGTCCGACAAAGGGCACGCCGGCCAGGCAGCTGAGCGGCTCAAACAACGCGCAGAACAGGTTCTCGACCGGGTTCTGCAGGTAGTACGAGCCGCGCCAATCCGCAACCAGCGTGCGGCCAGTCTGCTCGGCAAAACGCCAGGCCACCAGCAGGTTTACAAGGAGATCGCCGAGCCCGGCGGTGCGGCGGGAAACCACGTGTCGCGTCGATCTCATGGCTCTACTGAGCACCGCCCCTCAAGCGATTTGCTCTCGGCCGTTGCCGGTGCCGCTGCACCCGCTTCCCGACCAGCCCGTGAACGTCTCCCCGGTCACTGCCTGAGCCGTCAAAGTCACGGTCGTGCTGGCGGCATAGCTGTTCGAGCAGCTCCCGGGGCGTCGATCGAGACCGGCGAGGCCCATGAAACGCTGGCCGCCTGCGCACGCGACGGTCGCGAGGGTTCGCAACGAACGGCGGCTTGAAGCGACTCTGCGCGAGACAAGAAACAAGGCGCCTCCAGTAGCGCCGCTCCGACGGCGGCGCTGCGAGCTTAGCGCGGGCTTGTCGGCAGAGATTGGGCGGATTTCCACCCGCCGGCAGCTGGGCCCGCGCCAGCCACAGTTGCAGGTCCAACGCCAGGGGTTTAGGCGCCAGCGGCGCTACCTGGGAGCGCCTCCTGGCGCAAGATCCCGGCGGCTGGAATCGCTCAGTCCCGAATCGCCTGGGGACACCCGGCGTCCGAACGAATCTCCCCTGCGTGTAGCCACCCGAGTTCGCTACGGTGCGCGCAATGATCGATCGGCCATGTATGCGGAGCACAGGGATCTTGACCGAGGAGGTGGGCGACGAACTCGTGGTCTACGACTCCGTCAGCCGCCGCGCGCATTGCCTCTCGGCAGACGCCGCCGCCGTGTGGGGTCTGTGCGACGGCCGCCGTTCCCCCGCTGACATCGCTGGCGAGCTCGGCGCGGCCGCCGCGAGGGTCGAAGCCGCACTGGCGGAGCTCGGCGACGCGGGGCTGCTTGAGAGCATCCCCGTCGCCGGGTCCGGAATGTCGCGGCGCGCTGCCGCGAGACGTTTTGCGGCTGTTGGGGTTGGCGCCCTCACCGCACCTTTGCTCTATTCCGTCGCGATCCCCCGGGCCGCCGCGGCGATGTCGGGCACTACGGGGCCGCCGGATCTCTGCGTCGGAAAGAACTGTGACGATCACAACGCGTGCACGATCGACGAGTGTGATCCGATTACCGGTAACTGCACCAACACACCGGTGGTCTGCAACGACGATGATCCCTGCACCACCGACTCGTGTGATCCGGTGAAGGGTTGCGTCTTCACGCCATACGCCTGTCCCCCGTCGACCAACCCGTGCATGGTCAACGCCTGTCAGCCGGTCGACGGACGTCCGGTCTGCGTCGAAACGCCAGTCGCGGACGGGACGCCGTGCGGGGAAGAGGGAGCCTGCTATCAGGGGACCTGCGGGGACTGACCAGGGCGGGCCGCACCGACCGGGGGCCGGGCTGTGCGGTGGCGGGCGCGGTGTCTCTGTCGAATCGATCTGAGCGAGTGGCGGCTGTTCGCACTGGCACAGCCTCGGACACGCGGTCCGGGCTACGACCGTCACGCTAGGGCTGTCGCGTGCGTTCGCGACGATACGCGACGAGCGCGGCGGGAAGCCGACCGGCGACAAGGATGATCCGCAGGCCCCGCGCCATCAGGACTCCGCGCGGACCGCGCCGCGCGAGAGAGTGTTGGCGCCGCAGCTGCTCCGTGGGCGGGAACAACTTGGCGAGGGCATAGCTGATGGCGGCCGTGCGTGTCGGCTGCGAGCGCAGGAGCGAAATCGAGTACGCGCTGGGAGAGGTGCGGCCGGTCGTGACGGCCCCCAGGACGTTGTAGTACTCAGAACCACGCGTCGTGATCATGAGGCGGTCGGCCAGCTGCGTACCCGCGGTGAGGCGCCGTAGCCGGGCGGCGAGCTCGCGCTCGATTCCCAGCTCGCGAGCCAAGCCTAGGGCGGCCTGCCAGGTCGTGTCGTCGACCCGCTCGAGCGCCAGCTCCAGATCCTGCCACGGCTGGCTGGCGGGACCGTCAGCTGGCCCTGGATGGAGGGCCACGTTCAGTGTTCGGAGCACCGGGTCGGGGACGTCTACAGCTGCACCGCCGACGTCAAGTTGTGTCAGATGGCGACCGACCATCGCCCAGACCCGATGGGGTGCGAGGTGCTCCATTCCGTGCAGGGTGCGGTGCAGATCGACATTCGCGTCATCGTCGGCGCGCAGGAAGATCCGGGCGTGATGCTCGTCGACCTCGATCAGCGGATGCTCCTGAGCACGGAACCCGAGCTCTGCGAGCAGCGCGCGGGCGCTGACGGTGTCGTCCGGCCCGACCAGCAGGTCGCAGTCGCAGTAGACGCGCTCCGCCGGCAGTCCGCCGTAGAGCCATCGCGCGATCACGGGGCCCTTAAGGAGCACGGTTCGGATGCCTCGCGCGCGCATCGCGCTGACCACTTCGGCCGTCCAGCTGTCGACGCGCAGACGCAGCGCGGTCGCGGTCGCCGCATCGCTGAAGCCGCCGTTCATAGGTATGGCGCCGGGATTGTCGTGGCACCGGTGGAGCGCCCGCGAGCGACAAGGTAGGGCAGGGCGGCGGTGGCCGAGCGGTCGATCCTGCCGAGCTCGGTCAAGCTGAGTGCACGACCAGTCGAGGTGGGGGGCCAGTCGCTGCTGCCGAGCGGATCAGAGCCTCGATTGCGGGCACGCCCTCTGCGGGGGTGGCGGCGATCACACCGTCCGCGTCGATGAGCACCCCGGACGGGGTTGCGCGCAGCGCGTACAGCCCAAACACCTCGGATCCCTCCTGAGCGAGGGCGACGCTCAACCCCGCCTCCGCCGCGACGCGCTCGATCTCGGCGTGTTCGCCGGCGAAGATCGCCGGCAGCGAGACGGCATTGGTGAGCGATTCCTGCCAGTCTGCGAGCTTCGGCAGCATCGTCAGGCAGGGCACGCAGCGCGTGCTGAGGAACACCAGCACAGTCGGCTGCGAAGGTCGGCGCAGGTCCTCGAGAGTGCTGGCGCCGCCCCTGATGGCGGCCAGCGCAAAACCTGGTGCTGGCGCTCCGCGCGGCAGCCCGGGCGGCTGCTTAGAGGCGCGCACGCTGACGAGCTCGCGTTGCAGCCGGCGTGTCTTGCCCCACAGCGTCGCAGCAGTCAGTCCCAGTGCGGCGGCGAGCACGGCGGTTGCGACGAGCGCGACCTGCGTGCCGTCCAGGCTCGAAAGGCCGCCGTCCAGCGACGGGCCGCTACCGGCGATCACGATGAGCAGCGCCGGCGATGCGAGCACGACGTTGCGGGCGAGAGTGGCCGGCCCAGCCGGCTCGGAGTGGATCTGGCCGAAGCAATGGCAGTCCGGCGCCCGGCCCTGCGCCATCGCGCGCGCCACGCCGGCGACGAACACGATCAGCAGCAGCAACCCCCCGGCGGCACCCGCGACCGCGATCGGCCGGATCAGCAGTGCCACCGCGACGGCCATCTCGCCGATCGGCAGCGCCGGACCGGCGAGCGCGGCCACTCTCGCTGGCACGCCAAACTCCTCGAGTGCCTTGCGCGAGCCGGGGAGATCGAGCAGCTTCCCGGCGGCGGCGACGAGGAAGACGGCCGCCAACACGCAGCGGGCACAAAGCAGCAGCGCGCTCACCGCACCATCGTAGAGTGCGTCCGCATCCGTGGGGAGGGCGAAGGGGCCCCGTATGATCGCGGCCGATGAGAGTGAGACGACGCGCCGCGGGGTCGATCGCCTTCGAAGCCTTCGGCGTCGCGGCCGAGGTGGCGTTTAGTGACCCCGAGCTCGAGGTGCTGGTGCGCGAGATACTCCCGCCCGGATGGCGAGCCATCGATCCGGCGGGAGTCCGGAGCCGCTTTTCGCTCGAACGGGCGGATGCCGACAGCTACAACGTCACGATCAACCGCCACCTCGCGATCGAGCATGCCAGTCTGGAGGTCGCCCTGGGTTTGATTGACGCCGACATCCGGATGCTGATCGCGACGAGCACGCCCGATTGGATCTTCGTGCACGCCGGTGTCGTCGCGTTCGATGGCCGAGCACTCGTCATTCCGGGTGAGAGCTTCTCCGGCAAGACCACGCTGGTGCGGGCTCTCGTTGAGGTCGGAGCGACCTACTACTCCGACGAGTACGCCGTGCTTGACGAAGACGGAATGGTCCACCCCTACCCGCGGCGTCTTTCGATTCGAAGCGCCGACGGTTCGACGACCGCGGAGCACAGGATCGGGGAGCTTGGCGGCGTTGCCGGCGAGGCTAGCGCCATCGTCGACACGGTCGCGCTCACACGCTACCGGCCCGGCGCAGAGTGGCGGCCGACGACGATCTCGGCCGGCGAGGGCACCGTTGCGATGCTCGCCAACACGGTGCCGGCCCAACAGCGGCCGGGACAGTCCCTGCGAACGCTGGCACGCGCGCTGCGCAACAGCAGCGTCCTCGTGGGTGACCGCGGCGAAGCGTCGGAGGCCGCCCACGCCCTGTTCGCGCGGCTTGCATCTGCGACGAGCTGACTAACCAGCGAGCCCTCACAAGTCGCGGGCCGTTGCGCTTACGCTGCCTCGCGCGAAGCTCCGACTGACCCTCACAGTCGCACGAATCTACCCTGTACTCGGGTGGCTGGCTCCGCTACGGTGCCCGACATGAAAGAGCTCCCGCAGGCGCGAACCACCGGCGTTCTGACCGAGAGCCTGGGCGACGAGGTTGTCGTTTATGACTCCGTCACGCGCAGCGCGCACTGCCTGTCAGCGGACGCCGCCGGGGTATGGGCGCTGTGCGACGGTCAGCGCTCGCCAGAGGACATGGCCCGTGAGCTCGGTGTGGTTGCGGAGCAGGTGCGCTGCGCGCTGCAGGAGCTCGGCGACGCGGGGCTGCTCGAGAGCGTTCCCCTCGCTCCGCATCGCCTCTCGCGACGCGATGCCGCGAAGCGTTTCGCGACGATTGGGGCGGCCGCGATCAGCGCACCGCTGATCTACTCCGTCGCGATCCCCCGCGCTGCCGCAGCCGCGTCGGGAACCGGCGGACCAACGGATCTTTGCGCGGGCAAGAACTGCAACGACGAGAATGTCTGCACGGTCGACGAGTGCGACCCGCTTACCGGCAACTGCACCAACACGCCGATCACCTGCGACGACGGCAACCCCTGCACCACCGACAGTTGTGACGTGGAGTTGGGTTGTGTCTACACAGCCGTCCCAAACGGCACGTCGTGCGGTGACGGCAGAGAGTGCCAGCAAGGCGCCTGCGTCGCCGCGCCGTGATCGGACCGGCGCGCTGAGCCCCGCTCCGCACGCCCCCGAGCTCAAGAGGCGAATTCTGAGCGCGCCGTGACGCCATGAGCCGGGCTAGCGTGAGGCAAGGGCGGCGGTGAGTTCTGCTCGGGAACTCACACCCACAATGCCTTGATGTGACTGCGGACCGTGTGAATAGACAGATTTAGCCGGGCGGCAACGTCGGTTGGGTCCATCCCGGCGATCAGTAACTCGGTCACTTCCCGCTCGCGCGCCGTGAGATCGTGGATGGCGAGCAACAGACCTTGCATGTCCGCTCGCGCGGCAGCCTTCATCGAGACCGCTGTCTGACTCTCGTTGCTGGTGAACTTTGCAGAGCGGGCGACGAGCCAACCGCCCTCAGACAGACGGATGCGGACCTTTGCGGGCCTCAGCGGAGCTGGCCCCATAGTTCTGGGCGGGTTCGAGGTTCACCCGCGCCCGCCACGCCACGGAGCCGTTGGTTTCCCGCCGTTGGACGCTCATTGCTTCGAGCCGTTGACGAACGGCAACCGTTGATCTGCTGTGGCAGCTTTCGGGGAGAGGTATAGGCACAGTTGCGGTCCGCGTCGCAGCGCACGGACGAGCTGCGCTACTTCGGTGTGGCGTTTTTCTCCCGCCAGAGCAGGCTGATGTGCGAGTTGTGGACCGACACGAGCTTTTGGTGCTTCTCAAATGCGGTCCCGCCGGGGTAGTCGTCGGCGTAGAAGGTCCCGTGCGGCCCGAACGCGAAATGGATGAGCGGGAAGCCAATCCTAAATGTCGGAACCAAACGCAGGCTCTCGATGCGGGCGATCGTGGATTCGTCTTCCGCGTAGACGACGCCGTTGGGGTCGCGCTCGAGCGTCGCGAAATCCCCGCCGGTCTGCCGCGCGAAGCCGACCTCCCGCGCGGCACCGCTCGGGGCAATCTGCCAGATCGACCAGCCAGTGAACGATCCGGCGAGATCGATGTTGCCTTGCCCGTCGATCGCGATCGGCCCGAAGTCGCGAAGACTGCCGCGGACCAGACCCGAGGTAGCCACTGCGCGAACGGTGGCGAGCGTTCCAGCGTTGGTGAGCCGCAGGACCTGCGATCCGGTCGAGATGTAGAGCTGTCCGCGGGGGCTAAACGCGATCGACAGCCCATCGCCTCTGACAGCCATCGAATTCGTTGACCCGAGCGGCCCCGAGAGCGCCGGAGTGCCATTGGCGACTGCCTTCGACTGGCGCCCGTCGCCCGCGATCGTGCGGATCACGCCGTTGCGGCCGATAACGCGGACACGTCCGCCGTCGGCGACGTAGAGTGCCCCGTCGGGCGCGAATGAGAGATCAGACACGCTCGAAAGCTCCGCACGCACCGCCGGGCCACCGTCGCCCGAGAAGCCGACCTTCCCATCGCCCGCGACGACGCGGAAGCGACCATCGGGCAGGCGAACCAGGATGCGGTCGCCGCCAACGTCCGCGACGTACAGTGCGCCGTTGGGGCCGACTGCGAGCTTTCCGGCAACGTGCAGCGTCGCTAGGGTCCCTGTCGGCAGGCCAGCGGCACTCAGACCGCCGCCGGTGGTGGTCGGTGAGCCTCTCCCTGAGATCACGAGCGCCGCTATAGCTGCGACACCTCCGAGCGATGCGAGCACGACCAGTCCGATCATGCCGCGCCGTCGCTGGTGACGCTGGCGCTCGCGCGCATCATCGATCACGCCCGCATCGGGGACTCCGACGGGTGGCGGTTGGACGGTAGTGGTCACTCTGGCGTCGTCGATCACGCCCGCGTCGAGGTCTTCGGCCGGCGGCGGCGCCACGGTCGTACTCATCGGGTGCGTAGGTCGGCGCGAACCACTTCTGCGCTAATATGACTGGCACAATGTTAGATGTCAAGATCAACCGCGACGACCCCGCCCTCCTCCACGAGCAGGTAGCCGCGCAAATCCGCCGCGCGATCGCCGACGGCGAAGCCAAGCCTGGCGACCGCCTGCCCCCAGCACGTCATCTCGCCGCCGTCATGGGGGTCAACACCAACACCGTGCTCCGGGCGGTTCGGCTCCTGCGCGATGAGGGGCTGCTGGAACTCCGGCAAGGGCACGGGATCAGGGTGGTCGGAACGCCCGAGCGCAGTGCGTTGCTCGGCAGGGTCGCGGAGCTGGTTCAACTCGGTCGCCAGAGCGGCATTACGCGTGCTGAGCTGGCGGTGATGATCGAGAGCGTGCCGTAGCGGTGTCGGCGATACCTCTCGGCGTGATCAACGATGCGCGCCGGCGTCAGACGCGCCTTCGCTTGCTGGTTGCGATGGTTGGGGTGGTGTTCGTGGTCGCAGGGTTCGGCGCGCTGGGCAAAGCGAGCCTTTTTGTTGGCGCGACGCAGCCACGAAGCGCGCTCGTGCATCGCCCGCGCGAGCGGGCCGGAATCGGATGCGCATCGCGCCGGGCCTTGATAGGAAAGCGGGTAATGACGCCCAACCTGATGCCATGCGCGATCCCTATAGGCGGACGTGATGACCCACTGCCTGTGACGCGCAGCAGTCCGTAAGCCTCCCGCGCCGCTGAACTGCCCGGCCAGCGTTGCGCTTACCGCCACGCGCCGATCAGGCGCTGATGATCGAGTGCGTGCCGGAGCAGAGCGGTGCGACCGCAAGCTGCCTCCGCGGTCATCGGTCATGTGCCCTGGCCGCGACCTTTCCTTCGGACACGGCGTCTGATAGGTATGTCCTATGGGGGGATGTTGAGGCGATCGTTCGGCGTCGCTGTTGCCACGGTCGCCTTTGTCGCGATCCTCGTTGCGGCAGCCGCAGCGGGACCCGTGGCTCTGCTGCTTGGTAAGTCGTTCACGTTGGTCGCTGGGCCTCAGGAGAACCTGGGGGTTGGTGCTTCAGTGTTGGGAGCGGATGGAACGGTCTGGCTGGCCGAGCCGATCTCGCAGCCCCGCTCGTTCGAGATCGTTGCGCGGGCGGCAAACGGCCGGAGGCTGGGTCCAGTGATCGTTTCCGCCCAGGCAGGATTCGAGAACGCAGAGCCCACGATCAGCGTTTCCGGCGCTACCGCAACGTTCGCCTGGTTCGCGAGCGGTGACAGCACCTCGACCGGCGATGCCGTCGCTGTCGAAACCCGGCGTTGCACCCCGGCCGGCTGTCAGCCAACGCAGACTCTTACGAGGTGGACCTCCGGGAACTACTCGCCGGGACAGCCGGTTCTGGCTGAATCGAAAGGGCGAACGGTCGTCGTCTTCAACCAGGGCGACGCGAACGGATCAGAAGTGATGTGGGCGCAATCCGACGGCGGAGCCTTCGGGCCAGTGCGCCCGATCGCACAGGCGCCCGCGATCGGCGTCGTGCCGAATGCGTGGCTGTTTGACGATCCGGTGCTCGTCACCGAAGCGAGCGGACGGATTCTCGCGGCCTGGCCTAACTTCGGAGGCGCGAGCTTTGCCGTGAGCTGGTCGTCGTGGTCCGCGAAAGGCGGCTTCACACCGCCGAGGACCCTGCCCGGCGGGGCCGGCACTTACGCTGGCGATCTCGTGGCCGCACCCGACGGGAGCGGAGCGGCGCTGGCATGGATTCAGGGAAACAACGTCACCGACCCCGGCCTGATCGCGGAGCCGGTATGGGTGGCCCGCCAGAACGCGCAAGGTTTCGCCAAACCGACGCGGGTGTTTGGCGGCTATGCGTTCTCCCTATCGCTCGCCGGCGGTGGTGACGTGACGGCGCTCGCGTTCAACACCGCAAAGGCGGCGGGACTTGACGGCGACAGCGACGGCCCCGTGCTGGTCGCGCGAAGCGTTGACGACGCGCCTTTCAGGACGATGACTCTTACGGCAAACGCCGCGCCATATCCAACCGCGTCCGTCAACAGCGTCGGCGAAACGCTCGTGACCTGGAACCGCCAGACGCTCTATCCGCAAACGCCGACGAGCACGGCCGAAATCGCGATTGCAGCCCCGCATGGCACATTTAGCTCGCCGGAAACGCTCGGCTCCGAGCTCTTCGACGACTCGCCGAACGTCCACACCGTCAGCAGCCGGTCACTCGTCGTCTGGCAGGCGGCGCCCGGAATCGCGCAGGCCACACTAGTCACGCCGTAGCCGTGCGTTTGCTTGGTAGGGTCGCGGAACTGGTGCAAGCCGGGCGCCAGTGCGGCGTTGCCCGCGTGAGATTGCGCTGAGGTCGAGAGCGATGGGCAGCGCATGGGCAGCTCAGGTTGCCGCGACGTGTCGTGCGGCGTGGCGTAGCCCAGACGAGCGACACGCCCAGACTGATTTCCTACGACGGCTGGCAACGGGAGGCAACCGCCTGCACTCTCTGATAACGAAGAGGTCCCAGGTTCGAGTCCTGGATCGCCCAGTCGCTGGACGCGCGAAGGGCCCGGCGAAGTGCCGCCCGCCCGCGTGCGTGGCTGCTAGCATGCGCGGCCGCCAGGGCGGCCAGGCCGAGTACGGCAGGGGCGAGAACGACGTTTCGGGAAGCGAGGGGACCGTTGCGCGCTGATGTTCGCCAATATCGCCGTGCCCGCTCAGGTGCGTTCCTGCTCATCGTGGGCGCCGTTGCGCTCCTCGTCCTCGCGTCCCAACCCGGCCGCTCACTCGGGGCCACGCCGTCGCTCACCGACAACGGCGCGACAACGATCTACTACGACGGCGCCGGGGTCACGGGCTCGCTCAACAGCGGTGGCGACCCCTACCTCGTGACGCTGTCCTACGGAGTCACGGGCGGCACTCAGACGATGCCGAACTACTGGAGCCAGCCGGATGCCAAGGGGAATGTCAGCGTGGGGCTCACACAGCTGGCTCCCGCCACCCAGTACAGCTATCAATGGGTCCTGTGGGACCAGACGACCCAAGCGATGACCATGGGTCCGTCCGGGGTCTTTACCACCGGCACCCTCTCCACCGCCGCGGCGGCACCGATCATCCCGCCGACGGAGCCGGCGAGCGACGGAGCCATTCCCTTCTGTAGCACCGACGCCGACTGCCTCTCGGCCATCAATGGCGTGCGCAATGCGCAGGAGCACCTGGCGCCCCTGGCGCTGCCGACCAACTGGAGCAGCCTGACCGGCGCAGAGCAGATCTTCGTCTTCACGAACATGGAGCGGGTCTCGCGCGGCGAAACACCGATCACCGCCCTGGTCAACACCTACGACTCCTTCGTCCAGACCGGAATGACCACCGACACTGATCCGAACCTCCCTATTGGTAGCCTCGCAATCGAGGACTCCGGCCCCCCGACACCACTGGGGGCGATGTACGTCTGGATGTACTACGACGGGTACGGCAGCGCCAACCCCGACTGCCAGTCGGCTGCGGCCGGCGGCTGCTGGTCACACCGCCGCAATCTCCTCGCCACCAGCGCGACGACCATCGATCCGGACGAGATCGACGTCGTCGCGGGGACCGACGCCCGCGGTGTTCCGGCGGCGGCGGCGGCGCTGTGGAGCGACAACGGGACGGCGCCCGCGGCGAACAATGTCGTCATGACCTGGGCGTCCGAGCAGCAGTACCTCACCGCGGCGCCGGCCAATGGCACGCAGCCACCGCCGCCTCCGGGCCCGCCGCTCGTCTCGACTCAGAACTGCCAGAACTGCAAGCCCCCGCTGACGAACGGCGGCGGTCCGGTCCTCGACGTCGACGGCACCCCGCTCACCGTGACCCCAATCTGGTGGATTCCCGGCGGCTACGCGCTGCCGACGACCACCTACCAGAGCCTGATCGACAAGTACCTCACGGATGTCGCACAGGACTCTGGGCGCATCACCAACGTCTTCTCGGTCGCCACAGAGTACGGCCAGATTAATTACAACATCGCCTACACGGGTGACCAGACCGATACCGATGCCTACCCCGGCGTGGGGAGTTGCACCGTCCCCGCAGGCTTCACCGCGTGCCTCACCAATACGCAGATGCAGGCCGAGCTGACGTCCTATCTGGCCGCCACCAAGCTCCCCGAGGACAGCGATCACGTGTATGTCCTGATGCTGCCAGGCGGCGTGGCAACCGCATCCCTGACTCCGACGGCTGCGTTCCCGGCCAACTACTGCGCGACCCACTCCTACGTCCAGACCGCTGCCAACACGTATCTATGGACCAGCGAGCCTGCACCGACCGCAACCGCCTGCAACAGCGGCCAGGCGCCCAACGGCGACGCCATCGCCGACAGCGAGATCAGCATCCTCAGCGGCGAACTGATCGACACGATCACCGATCCCATGGCAAACGCCTGGCTCGACAGCGGCATGCATGAGATCGCCGACGAGTGCGCGTCGACCTTCGGGACCCCGCTCGGATCCACCAACGCGGCCTCGCCCGGAACGTCCGAGTACAACCAGGTGATCAACGGCGACAACTACTACGTCCAGGAGATGTTCAGCAACGCCGACTATGCCACCGGTCCGAACCGCGGCTGCGTCCAGAGCGAGGTGCTGGCGCAGGCCGATGTGACGGCGGCAGGGGCCACGCCGACGCACGGACTGCGTCGGCGCTCCACGCGCCTGGCTGCGACCGCGGCCGCAGCGTCGCAGGCGAAGGCCGACGTCGTCTCCGTGACCTCACAGCACTATGCGCTCAACGGCTCGCAGGTGAGTGTGGAGACGGTCCACGTGGACGCTCCGTCTGGAGCGCCGGTGAAGCACGACCACGTCATTGTCGACCTCACTGCAAACACGGATGAGACAAATCCATGCGGAAGGCTTTCCGTCGACCGGGGCTTCACCAACGCCGCGGGTAACTTCGTCACCTCCTACACCGCCGCGGCCGAGAACACCGAATGCACGCTGATCGCGATCGAGGGGAACACCGGGCAGCACGGCATGGGAACGCTGTACCTCGGCAAGGATTCGAGCCTCTGCCCGCTGACGAGCTACTCGGCGCCGGCGTCGCTGACGCAACGCCGTAGCGTCGCCTTCGCCGCGCAGGTGCGCAATCCGAGCGACGCGATCCCGGACGCCGTCACGCAGGTCGTGATCGCCGGAGACGACACGGCTCGCACAGGCGCCCGAGCCTCTGCGGTCTCACTCAGTTGGCGCGTCGGCACAGGGCGTTGGGCCAAGGTTCGGCTGAGCGGCACGACGCGCAACGGCGGAGCCATCACGGGCGACCTCGAGGCGCTGCCCGCCACGCTCCCAGCGAAGTCCGTCGAGCGCCTCCACTTCAGGCTGGAGGTGTCCGGGGTACCCGCGGCCGGCGCGCTCTCCTTCGGGCTGTCGGTCAACCAGGTGAACGAGGCGAGTGGTGACTGTGACGGCATGTACGTCAAGACCACGCAGTTCAGGCTGCTGCGTTAGCGGACCGAGATAGGCGGAGAGCGCCGAGACCGTTCAGCCGGGGGTTGCCGAGACCGGCTGGCGCGGGACCGGGCGCCCCTGGATCGCCCACTTACACAAGCGCGGCGATTTGGGCAATTGGCTAGTCGGCTGTCCGGCCTTACGATGCGGCGCTTCGGGCGCGCGTCGGCCGCTATGGTTGGCGGGCACATCGCGTCGAGGTGGCGATGAGCGGTCTGTCTGGGAAAGGTGGATGCTCGCTCGCTTGCATAGCAGCGCCGGCCGCCGGCCGGTTTGGACGACCGCCGTGGCACTGGGTGCCGGCGCGCTGTTGGCGGCCGTGGGGTGGAACTGGCAGGGCGGCGACGCCAAGGCCGCGGTCTCCCGCGCCGCTGCGGCCGCGCTGCCAAAACCGCTCGCCTGCCTGCAGACCAGCGCGGCAGCCGAACCTAAGCCGGTGGGGCTTATCGCCCTCGTGCGCATCACCGATACCGACCCCGCGACACCGGTCGTCCCGAGCGCCGTGTTCGCAAACGAGGCGATCTCCGGTGTGCAGGTCTACATCGGCTGGAACGACCTACAGCCAGCCTCATTCGACAGCTTGGATGCGTCGGTCATTCATGCCGTCGATGAGATCTTCTGCGAGGCCGACGCCCAGCACAAGTTCGTCGTTCTTACACCGCAGCCCGGGTTCTACACACCGGTCTGGGCGCTGTGCCCTGGTGCCTCGGGTGACTGGGCGCCCAAGCTGAACTGCCCGGCCAAGCCGTCGCCGAGCGGATCCTGTAGCGGACGCGTCGCCTCTGGCCAGTTCACCTACTCCTACGGAGGGGCTGCCGGGCCTCGGCAGCTGCCGCTGCCCTGGGATCCGACCTACCTGTGCCGCTGGTTCGCGCTGCTTCACCTGCTGGACGCCCGTTATGGGGCCAATCCGGCGTTCTCGATGATTTCGGCCGACGGCCCGACATCGGTCTCCGAGGAGATGTCCCTGCCGGACAACCCCTCAGGCGACAGCGGCCTGCCGGCGTCCTACCCCTTGCCCCCGGCCGCGGGGACGCCGATCGGCGGTGACGACTTGACGATGTGGGGCGCCCTGGGGTACACGCCGGCGGTCTACGAGGCGGCCTGGCAGAAGGTCTTTGAGCAGTACGCCAACATCTTCGCCCGTCAGTACGTCTCGTTCTCGCTCTTCGACGGCCTGCCGGTCCCAACGTCCTCCTGCGACGCCGCATGCCAGACCTCGGCAACACTGGACGCCGTCTTCGGCGAGGGAGCGCAGGACCTCGACAAGGACGCCGTCAAGCGATTCGTGTTCCAGGGCGACGGGTTGAAGGCGAACAACACAAGTCAGCACTACCAGTACGTCGAATCGAAGGACGGCACGATCGGCGCGACCGGCTTTCAGACCACCAACAACACAAAACTCGGTGGCTCGGTCGATGACCTCGCCGGGGCACTCGAGCGCGGCATCGCGGCGGGCGTGAACTTCATCGAGTTCTACGAGAGCGACGTCTACAACGGCGACACCGAGAATCCCGGCTTCCAGTGCGCACTCGAGGCGGCTGCCATCCACTGGAAGACCGGTCCAGTATGCCCGCTCGGCGTTTCCAAGCCGCCCAAGCCTTGCGGCGACACATGCACCTGAGCCCTCGCTGACCGCCCCGATCCCGATGCGCTCGTGCTCGGGCCTACCAGCGGTTGGTGGTTGACGCGGTCGCGGCGTGCGGGGAGACTATGTCGATGGGGGCGGGGATGGTTCGTGGCACCGGTGTTGCGGCGGTGGTTGGGGTTGTGGTTCTTGTGTGCGCGGTGGCCGGCGCCAGCGCCAGTGCCGGTAAGAGCCCCACGCCGGTGAGGAAGCTGGCGCCGTGCACGTTGCAGGCTGGTAGTGACACGACGCTCGGCCCGCGGCCGAGCGGGTTGATCGCCTACCTGGACGGTGCGACGGACGGTCTCACGACAGCGTCCGGCGCGACGGGGGCGACTGGCCCGTTCAGCGAGCGCGTGTTCAAGGACTATCGGATCAGCGGTGTTGATCTGGCGATCGGGTGGGACATTCTGCAGCCAACTGACGGGCCGATCGACTGGGCACCCTTGGACTGCACTTTCGCGCAGGCGGATGCCCACCAAAAGTTCGTGGTTCTCACGCTGCTGCCTGGGTGGCACACGCCGGCTTGGGCGCTGGCTACGACCACGAGCACGACGCCGGCCGCGGACCCGATCACTGCCTGTCCGGGGAGCGTGACGGCGACACCGTTCGCGTGGACCTACCACGGGAGCGATCCGCCGGCCAAGACGGTCCCCGACCCGTGGAACTCCGTGTACCTGTGCCGCTGGTTCAACTTCCTGAAAGCGGTCGAGCAGCGCTACGGGCGAAACCCCGAGTTCAGGATGATCTCGGTCGCCGGGCCGACGTCGATCTCCGACGAGATGACGCTGCCCAGAAACCCGGGCTCGCCTCCGCCGGGGTCTGACCTGTGCGCTGTGACCCACCCGGTACTCGTCAAGATCGACCCGCCGTGCGACACCGCGGTTCCCCCTGTTGCCAAGAGCGCCAACGGCACGCCGGTGGACACCTACGGCTCAGACATCAACATGTGGCGCGCGCTCGGCTACACCCCGGCCGCCTACACCGGCGCGTGGGCGAGGGCATTCCGGCACTACGGTGCGATGTTCACCAACCAGTACCTCTCGCTGGCCTTGGGCGACGGGCTTCCGATCGGCAAGCAGCCCTCGACCGGCGCGCCGTCAGTATCGGACCCGAGCCAGACGACCGCGACGCCGCTCACGGTCATCCGCACCGCGTTGGGCTACGGGCCCCGCTTCGTTCTGCAGGAGGATGCCCTCAGCGGGGCGGGCGCGACCCAGCGGCGGCCGTATGCGTATGTGCAGGCAAACTGCGCCGACGCGAATACGGGCTTCCAGACGGAGGCACCCAGCCAGCCGGGCGTCAGTCCGAGCGAGCTCGCTGCGGCGCTCCAAAAGGGAGTCGCCGCCGGCGGGCGTTTCATCGAGGTATACGAGCAGGACGTGCTCGACACGGCCGGCAAGGGCGGACAGCAGGCGCAGGCAGCGCTCAACTACGCCTACCAGGCACTCCAGAACCCGGTCACGTGCGCGCCGCTCACGCTCACCGCAACACCACCGAGCGCGACGATCGGCACGGCGATCACGATCACCGTCAACAGCACCCTGTCACCCGACGAGCTCGACTACAACGAGGGCGTCCCACCCACGGTGCCTGCGACAGCCGCGATCGATGTGTACCTCGGATCCTCGACATCGCCCGTGATCAGTTGCACGACATGGCCGTGCACCAGGACGATCGGCTCGACGCTCGCGGGGACGACGACGCTGAGGGCTGACCTCGGCTACCCCGCCGGACCCGGGGACAGCGCCCCACCACCGATCGTCACAGCAAAGACCGCCGTTGTCCGCACCGGCCCCGGCGGCAGCGGCAAGCCGTGCTCGACCACGGTGTGCAACAAGACCTAGCCTTTCAGGCCGCGAACCCGCTCAGCACGCCGCCCAGGCGTACGGGCGCAAAGCGGCCGCCCGGCGGGTGCTTCAGCGGATCGTGAAGTGTCGGGTCACCGGCGCTGACAACTCGCCGTCGGCCAGCGCCGCCCGGACATACACGCGGTAGATGCCGCGGGCGAGGTGCCGATAGGTCTTGACCGTCCCGCAGGCCCCGTAGCTGGGCGCGGGCGCTCGAGCGTGCTTGCGCTTCGGGAGTCGCACCAGCGCGCATTGGAGCAGCGCGCCGGCGGTTGGCGAGGCAAACCTGAGACGCACGCTCCGCGCGGATCCTGTTGTGACCTTCTCGATCAGCGGCGCGAGAAGCTCGGGCGGCGCCGTTGTCACGGTCGCCACGGCCTTCATGAAGATCGCGGTCACATGGTGTCCTGCCGCGAAGAGGCACGCACCGGTCCCTGAGCAGTCCCCGCTCCAGCCGTGGAACGTCCAACCGCTGGCGGGCGACGCGGTGAGCAGCCCGATGGATCCCCCGGCGGTATTCAGCGAGCAGACCCCCCGGTGATCGGCGCGCTCGCCATCCAGCCAGCGGATCCAGCGGCTGGGTCGCTCGTCGCGATCGCGCCGCCGGTCGCCGGGGCGGTCACGCACAACGTCGTCCCCGGTGCGCAGGACACGGCGTTGAGTGGAACGCTCCCGTCTATGTTGGCGAGCGTCCACGCCGACGGGCCGGCGGCCGGGTCGGAGCTGGTCGCAACGTTCCCGTCGTCGTCGACCGCCACGCACAGGTCCTGCGACGCACAGGACACGCTGAGGAACGCGTTGCCCGAATCGACCGATGCCGCGTTCCAGTGCCCGGCGCCCGCGTTTGGGTCGGCCGAGGTGAGCACGTTCCCGGCGGCGTCGACGGCGACGCAAAACGCCGCCGTCGGGCACGACACGCCGGTGAGAACATTCGTCCCGTCGACGCTCGCCACCGACCAGGCGCCGGCACCTCCTGTGGGGTTGGTCGTGCTGAGCGCGTTGCCGGCGGCGTCGACCGCCACGCACTCGGCCGCGGACGCGCACGATACGTCGAAGATCGTGTTCGTCCCATCGACGTTCGCGAGGTGCCAGTTGCTCGCTCCGCCGGCAGGATCTGTCGTGGTGATGACGTTGCCTCCGGCGTCGACCGCCACGCACTGCGGCGCCGAGACGCAGGACACGGCGTCGATCGTGCCGCCCGTGCCATCGACGCTGTCCACGTTCCAGGCGCTGGCGGCTCCCGTCGGGCTGGTGGTGGCGAGCACGTCGCCGTCGCTGTCGCCGGCAATGCAGAACGCTGCCGAGACGCAGGCGATCCCGAGGATCGTCGCGCCGGCGTCAACGCCGGGCGTCGTCGCCCACGCGGAGGCCCCGCCGGCGGGGTTCGAACTCGTCAGCACGCCTCCCGCGCTGTCGAAGGCGAAGCACAGGGAGGCCGACGCGCACGAAACGGCGGCAACGATATTGCCGGAGTCCACGTTTGCGGCGGTCCAGGTGGGCGCGGCCGCTCCCGGGTCGGTCGACGTCACCACGTCGGACTGGGGATCGCCGTCGTAGTGGTTCAGGCCCCCGTACACGCAGAGCGAGGCGGTCGGGCATGAGATTGTCGCCGGAGAGCGGGCGGCGTCGGGGAGATCGGTGAGCAGCCAGTTGCTCGTGGCCGCAACCGGGTCGGACGACGTCACGAAGTCTGAGCCCCCGACTCCGGCGCAGAAGAGCGCCGGCGTTGCCGTGCAGGACACGCTGGTGAGCCCCTCGCCGCCGAGCTGGCTGAAATGCCATGCCGCCGAACCGCCCGCCGGGTCGCTCGACCCGAGCACATCATCCGAGCCGACGCCGCCCACGGCCACGCACGCCGTGGCAGAGGTGCATGAGATCGAGACATAGGGTCCGCCCCCGGCCGACACCCCCTTCCACGCCGCGGGCCGCCGGTCAGGTCAGTCGAGACCAGCAGCGGGCTTCCGGTTGCGATGCACAGCGTCGTGGTGGGACAGGCGATCCCGTCGATCGGCTGGTCCGCCACCTTGGTGATCTTCCAGGCGGAGTCCCTCGCCCCGCGCGGTGGATCATGGACGCCTGCTCGATTGTTTGCCCGCGGGCTCACGCGGCCGCCGCGACCGGCCGAGGTTTGTGAGGTTGCCCAAACAAACCGGGGGTGAGGCTGTGCCGTCACATCGTGGCCCTGTCGCGTTTTTGATTTGCCTGGCGATGCTCGCCGGCACATCGTCGAGCGCATTCGCCAGAACGCACGTGGTCCGTGCCCGGAAGGTGACCGGCGTGGTTCTGGCGATAAACGCCAAACGGCATACGCTGAAACTGCGGGCGGGCGAGCGGGCCCTCGCCCGAAGCGCCGCGGCGGGTACGGGGCCGAATGGCTGGGTGCTCAACATCTCCTTCGGCGACGCGAATGTGAGTGGCGCAAGCGGCGCGGTTACGGTCGGTGACGTGGTGACCGTCACCACGACGAGTGGCGATGGCAGCAATCCCGTTGCGGCCTCGATCGACGTCATTGGCCAGCCCAACGGTGGCGACGCCGGCAAGGGCGCGGCGATTCCCGGCACGGTGACGGCGGTGAATCCGGCCGCTGCAACACTCACGGTGGCCACCGGCTCGAGCTCACTGAATGTTGCGGTCACCGCGACGACCGTGCTGGCCCTCTCCGGCGGGAGTGGTCCGGGGCCCGCCGTGTCACTTGACGAAGTCTCGGTTGGTGATCGAGTCGTCGTGTTCACAGATGACGCCTCCGCCGATCCGGTTGTCGCCGTGGGCATCCTCGACGGCGGCCAGCCCCCGAGCCCGCCCGGTCCGGAGTCGGCGGCGACTCGCGTCAGCTTCGGCGGCGCGGTGGACAGCGTGGATCTTGCGGATTCGGCGCTGACCGTGACCGTCACCAAGGGCGCACTCGCCGGACAACTCGTGACGGTGGATGTCGCACCGGGCACGAGCTTCGAGGATGGCGCCGGCGCCGACAGCCCGGCCTTCTCGCTGGCCGACGTCAAGATCGGCGATCGCCTGAGCATCTCCGCGACAACCCTCGACGCCAATCCGATCGTCGCGGTTGGCATCTACGACGGTGGCCAGCCGGCTACGCCGTCGACCGGCGGCTCGGGGTCCGGGGCGACGGCGCCGAGCACGACCACCACGCCAGTGAAGTTCGCCGCCACGGTGACGCTCGTCGGAACCGACGGACTCACCGTCACGGCGATCAACGGTCCGCTGAGCGGCCAGAGCGTCAGGGTCAGCGTCAAGCCGACGACTTCGTTCGAGCTCCTGACCGCTCCAGCCGATGTCTCGCAGCTGCAGACGGACGTGGCGGTCGGCGACACCGTCGAGGTCTACACGTTGAGCGAGACAACGACACCGATCGTTGCCGTCGGCTTGATTGACTACGGCGTCGTCCCGGGCTAGCCGCGAGGCACCCGCCTGAGCCGGGATCTCGCCGGAACAGAGAGCGCGGCGCCGCCAAACGCCTGCAGTCACGGCGTGTGCCTGGCAGTGAGCGCACCCGCGGCCGTCAAGCCGCACGAGCGGCGAGCACGAAACTCCCATGGCTCAGCGCTGCTTCGCTCCGGACCCCACTTGACCACAGAATCGGTGCGCTCTACGATCCGCGGCCGTGGAGCGCTCGGCATCGCTGGCAGGATGCCAGCCAGTGGGGATCGCCGGGCGGGCGGCGAGTGTCTGACGCTCGCGGCTTCCTCGAAGGCCTCCTCCAGCGACTCGATCGCACCGTCGAGGAGGGGGAGTCGCGGCCGATCCCCGAGGCGGGGCCGCCCAGCGAGCATCGCCGGCTGTGCGTCGGAATGGCGACGTTCGACGACTCCGAAGGCGTCTGGTTCACGATCCAGGCGATTCGCCTCTTTCACCCGGAGATCGTCGACAGGCTCAACTTTCTGGTACTCGACAACCATCCCGAGGGGCCCGGCGCGGATCAGCTCAAGAGCCTTGAGAGCTGGATTCCCACACTGAGGTATGTGCCGTTTCGCGGCTATCGCGGCACGGCCGCGCGCGACCTGATCTTTCGCGAGGCAAATGCCGACATCGTCTGCTGCGTGGATCCCCACGTGCTGCTGCGACCCGGCGCGCTGGCTGCAATCGATCGCTACTTCGTGGATGCCCCCGACAGTCGCGACCTGATCCAAGGCCCGCTGTTGGGGGATGCACTCGAGCCATTGGGTACGCACTTCGATCCGACGTGGGGAGCCGGGATGTATGGGCAATGGGGGCTCGCCGAGCGGCGCGGACGCCACGCAGATGAGCCGTTCGAGATCGAGATGCAGGGTCTCGGGTTGTTCGCCTGCCGCCGTGAGGCGTGGCCCGGCATCAACCCCCGATTTCGCGGGTTCGGTGGCGAGGAGGGCTATCTGCACGAGAAGGTGCGTCGCGGCGGAGGGCGCGTGATCTGTCACCCGGAGGTGGAGTGGCTGCACCGTTTCATGCGGCCCTCGGGTCCGCCTTATCGCGCTACCTGGGAGGAGCGGCTGCGCAACTACCTGATCGGTTGGCGCGAGGTGGGCTGGGATACCGCCGCCGTCGAAGAGCACTTCGCGCAGGTGTTCGACGAGGTCGGCGCCGGCGAGAACTACCCGCAGGTGCTGGCGAGAGCGCTGCGCGAGGCAACAAACCCGCTCAGCTTCTTCGACGGAATCTTCTGCCTGAACCTCGACGAGCAGACCGAGCGCTGGGCGGCTGCCCGCCGCCGCCACGATTTCCTCGAGATCGGCTGGCAGGTCGAGCGGTTCGCGGCGGTCCCGACACCCGAGAACCCGCACCGTGGATGCGCGATCTCCTTCCGGCGGATGATCGCCGAAGCCAAACGCCGCGGGTGGGCGCACGTGCTGGTGCTCGAAGACGATGCCGTTTTCATCGACGACACGCTCGCGATCGTCCGCCAGGCCACGCAGGAGCTGCCGCGGATCGAATGGGACCTCTTCTACCTCGGCGCGTGCGTGTGGTCACAGCAATTCCCACTCGTCCCGGGCAGCTCCGTGCTGCAGCGCTGCGGAGGCGTAACGTGCACCCACGCCGTCGCGATCCACAGCCGCGCCTACGACCGCATCCTCGCGGACATCCCGCCGGAGGGCGAGGAGTTCGAGCGCTGGCTCGGCGAGTGGGTGGCGTGCGATCAGTATCTGCGCAGGCGCATCACCGACGGCACCTTCGCCGCGCTGATCACAACGCCGCGCGTGGCGTCGCAGCCGGCGCTGTTGTCCTTCGATGAGGCAGACCTCGACGAGGCGGACCGCTACGTGATCTAACGGCCGAAGAGACGGGTCAGGTCCCTGAGCAACTCCGCGATCCACCCAAACGGTTCGAAGGGCGGATTGTGCGTGGGCGGGCACGGCGCGGGCGTCGTCGTTGGCGCGGGCGTCGTCGTTGGCGCGGGCGTCGTGGTTGGCGCGGGCGTCGTGGTTGGCGCGGGCGTCGTGGTTGGCGCGGGCGTCGTGGTTGGCGCGGGCGTCGTGGTTGGCGCGGGCGTCGTGGTTGGCGCGGGCGTCGTGGTTGGTCCGGGCGTCGTCGTCGTGGGCTGCTTTGTCGTCGTTGTTGTCGTCGTCGTCGTCGTCGTGGTTGTCGTCGTCGTCGTCGTCGCCGGTATCGCCGTCGTCGTTGCCGCCGCCGTAGTGGACGTCACGCCAGCCGTCGTGGGCACCACTGTCGTGACCGGCGCAATGCCGGTCACTGCCGCCGCCGCAGCGGCCGGGACCGTGATCGATTGGATCATCGGGACCACGACACCGAGGCTGGCGGCGATGACGCCCTTGCGCAGCATCTCCCGCCGCGAAATCGAACCCTGATCCTCCGGCTCGCTCAGCAGTCCGCAGTCACGCAGTTGCTGCAGCGCCACCTGGACGGTGTCGCGATCCAGCTCGCAGTGCTCCTGCAGCGCGATCAGGTTGCGGCGGCCGTCGCACGCACGCCATACCCTGGCGGCCGTGGCGTTGAGGACGTGCGCGGTGTCACGGGAGGCGTCGCAGACGAGCAGCTCGTCACCCAGCGACTCGACGATTAGCCCGACCTCATGCGCAAGCGGCCTGTATGCGCCGGTGTCCATACCACTCCCCCTCTTCGAGGTTCAAGATCTTATTCTGGCTGGCGGGAGTCTCTCAG
Organism: uncultured Solirubrobacterales bacterium; assembly: GCA_963788385.1. Taxonomy (GTDB): domain Bacteria; phylum Actinomycetota; class Thermoleophilia; order Solirubrobacterales; family Solirubrobacteraceae; genus Palsa-513. Next base: position 576,215 of record CAWBGR010000017.1, on the reverse strand, counting down.
GCCGGGAGCGTCAGCGCAAGCCCTCCTGGCGATGCGCCCAGGAAGCAGAGCAGGCCACAGAAGCTGCTGCCACGGCGTGCCTCAGCGGCGGGGCAACGCGCCAGCGTCAAAGGCCAGAATCGCGGCGCTCGCCGTCTTCGCCCGCGCGGCTGATCAACGCCAAGGCGACTGCGACGAGTTCCGCGTTGCCGGCCGCGGCGCCGCCGCCGGGCAGCTCGAGCACGTCCTCGAGGCCTATACGCACGTCGTGGCCGCGGGCCGCCCCGGCCGCGAGGACTTCCCAGGTCCGCTCGCCGTAGCCGTGCCAGAGTTGTGGCACCCCGTCCGGGACCAGCGCGGACACGGCCTGCGCCTCGCCGGCGCCGCCGTCGACCTCCACCAGCACCCGGATGACGCGGTGCGCGAATGGGCTGTGCGCGAACTCGGCCGCCTCATCCGGGGCCGCGAGACCCGCCTCGACACCGATTCCGGCGTGGAGCGCGGCGCGCATGATCCCGGCCCAGCCAAGTTCGCCGACGTTCACCGAAACGAAATCCGGACGCGTGCGCCACTGACCCATCGCCGCGGCGCGTGCAAACGGATCATGGTCGATGGCTTCGGCGGTCGAGAGCCCCACCGCAAGTCCCGGGACCGCCGCTCGAATGGCGGCCACGGCGCCGTCGCAGGGCCGCGCCGCCAGAGTCTGTGCCCCCGCATCATCGCGCGGGTGGATGTGCACCGCAAACGCGCCCGCGCGGCGCACGGCGGACGCGTCGAGCGCAAGCTCGCCAGCGGTCAGCGGCACCGCCGCGTGCTCGGCGCGCGAGCGACCACCGTTCAGGCAAGCCTTCACCGCCACGCGCGCCATCCTACGGCGCTACCGAGGCACCGGCCGGCAGTGCGTGAACACTCGCGGCGGCGATGAGGTGCGAATCCGTCCCGCTGTTGCCCCGGCTACCAGGTGCCGCCGACGCAGGCGGTCCTGCTGGCGGCGTTGACGCACGTCCGCAGCAGGACACCCGCGGCCGTGCGCGTGATGCTGTAGGTGTCGCCGCTGGTCGAGGCTGTCGTCACCGTGTAGCTGTTGCCGGTCTGGCTCACGCCCGGGACCGACACGCTGGCGAGATACGCGTTGCCGTTGCCGAGGCTCGTCTGGATCGTGGCCTCGTAGGCGGCCAATGCCGCCGTGGTGTTGCAGGTCGCGTACAGACCGCTGTTGTCGGTGGCACATGTCTCCATCGCGATCTGGGCGGTGTGGGCGAGCTCTTTCGCCGCAGCGTCGGAGGCCTTCGACTTCTGGTTGAGGAACGACGGGATGGCGATCGCGGCGAGAACGCCGATGATCAGAATCACAACGAGGAGCTCAATCAGAGTGAAGCCGTCCTCGCGATTGAAAGGGCGCCTCGAAAATCGCATCTGGTTCCTTCTGCTCTTGGGAACGCCGGGCCGGGTGTCGCGCTTGCGCGCCACGCATCGCCCCTTATTTCGGCTTTAGAAAGCTTTTCCTTGAACCGTCCAACGTCAAACGGGCGCTTCTGACGCGCCAGCGCAACCCGGACAGCCCCCACGCGTCCCATGTCGAGAGCACCCGCCACCGCTCGGCCGCCGGCGGCGGATTTCCCCGCCCAGCGCGGACGCCCGCCGCCACAGGCCCGCTCCCGATCGCACCACCCCCAAATCCCCCAGAGCAACTGCTTTCACCAATGCAACCGTGTATCTATCCCCGGTCGCCGGCGAGCACCGGCCGCTACCCTCGGTCGCCGCAGGACCCGTTTTGCCCAAGGCTTCTCACCCGCAAGGTCGTGGCGATGCATCGACTCAGAAATATCCGCCCGCGAGCCGCCTGGCTGTCGCGACACGGCCGGGTTGGCGGCCCGGCCGCCCGGCGGTCCTCCGCGATCGCCCTCGCGGTCGCCGGCCTGTGCGCGGGCGTCGCGAGCTCGGGCACCGCTGCGCCAACGCCCAGGACGCCCGGTCCCGCTCGCGCGGCGGCGGCGCGTCAGTACGCCTGCGACGCCACCTCCACGCCGAACAGCGCGCAGGAGGACTACTTCCCGTTGGCGTACGGCGTCTCGGCGGTCAATCTGTGGAACGTCACCTCCTCCACCGGGTCGATCCGGCGCTGCTACGGCACCGCGGGCCTGACGACGGCGATCTCGCTCTCGCGCGTAATCCAGAACGGCGCCGGGCCGGCCGGATATCCGGAGGTCGCTTACGGGTTCGGCCTGACCGACCGGCCGTTCTGCCCGACCGCGAACGTCTGTCAGACCAAGCCGTTCCCGCTGGCGACGTCGGCGCTCGGCACCTCCTACGTGCTCTCGACCACCTATTCGATCGGTGCGACGCCGGTGCCCTACGACTTCATCTACGACTTCTGGCTCGAGCGCTCTCCCACACCCGGCGGGCCGGTCACCTGCAGCTCGACCGATGCTCCGCCGAGCTGCCCCCAGCCCGGCGACGTCGAGTTGCTGATCGTTCTCGACCATCGCGCGATTCCCTTCTGCAAATCAGCGCCCTCCCGCTTGAGTGAGCCACTGACGGTGGATGGCCGTGCCTCGGCGGCGACGTGGACCGTGTGCTCGATCGCGGGCGGCACCGAGGCGACGTCGGTCGCGTTCTTCCTCGACAAACCGGCCGAGCGCGCGAGCGCTTCGGTAACGCTACAGCCGAAGGCGTTTGTCGATTCGGCTCTCGCCTTTCTCGGCCACGGCTACGCCGCCGCCTCCTACGATCTGATGGGCGTCGAGCTCGGCGGAGAATTCGATTCCTGCTCGAGCGCGAACTGCCAGCCGGCGTGGAGCTGGCGCCTGGGTCAGCTCGCGCTGCGCACGCCGGGCGGAACTATTCGCCTGCTCGCCAAGTAGCGCGCGCGGTTCACGCGCCCGAGTGCGCGGCAGCGGCGAGCAGGCGCCTGGCCTTCGGGTCATGCAGCAGCGACCAGTCCATGTCGCCGGTCGCCTTGCCGCTCTTCTGCGCCGCCGAGGGCGTCTGGGACCAGATCAGCGCGACGATCCAAGGCCGCGATCTCAGCTCGCCCGCGAGCTGCGTCAGCCAGGTGTAGCGCTGGGCGGAGTCCACCTTCACCTCGGCCAGCCAGAACGGCTTGCGGTAGCGGCGCGCCAGCCAGTCGATGCTCGCGAAGCGGTAGCTCAAAGGCCATGCGCCCTGAAAGGCAAAGCTGACGAGCGAGGTGCCGATATCGCTGACGTAGCGGGCGCCCGGCCAGTAGCGCTGGACCTCGGCCTGCCAGCGCGGGCGTGGGACCCCGGCGATCAGGTCGGGTGCCCAGACGAACCGCGCGTTGCTCGCGCCCGCCTCGTGGAAGATGGCCCACACGTGCCGCCAGGCCGCGACGTAGGCGACCGGCTGGTTGCCCCAGCGATACCAGTTTCCGTTCATCTCGTGCGCGAAGCGGATGTAGACGACGTGGCGGTAGCCGGCGACCTCGCGGGCGATCTTCGCCAGGTAGCCGTCCTGCGCACCGGCCGCGATCGAGCGCAGGCCGGCGTCCTGCGGTTCCCAGGTGATCATCGGGACGGCGCCCAGTTCGTGGTCGCCCGCCAGCAGCGCCGCCCAGTCGGTGCCAAACGCGACGAACTGGGCGTGCACCCTGGGTGCCAGCGGGCGCAGCGCCCGGAAGGCGGCCGGCGTCCCGGTGAACCCGACCACCCGCGCCTGCGCTGTTGCCGCGATCAAACCGAACAGGATCGTTGCAAGCGCAAGCCGTCTCATGCCACCTTGCGCCGCGCGACGGGCGTGAACGCGCGGGCGACGACGGCCACCGAGAACGCTCCCAAAGCCATCATCGGGATGAAGTTGAGATGGGCGCCGTCCATGTCCAGGTCCCGCACCCCGGCGATCACGAGCCAGGTCACGCTCAGCACGCCGGACCACAGCACGAGTGCTCCGATCAGGATGCGGTCGCGAAGCTCACGCCCGCCGGCCGACCCCGTGGGACGCCACCCCATCGGCCGTCCCCGCGCGACGTCGATGAGCGCGAACAGATGCGCCCAGCCGTAGATCAGCGACACCGTCCAGGCCTCCAGCCCGTAGCGGCAGCGATGCCAGCGCGGGAACATCACGAACCGCCAGAGGAAGATCGGCGTGAGCAGAACGTAGTTGCGCAGGTGAATGAGTTCCGGAAACCACAGCAGCAGGGCGAGAGGCACCGCGGGCCCGATCAGCACGGCGATCGCAGTGGCGGCGTAGTAGCCGAAGCCACCGAGATAGCAGGCACGCGCCCGCAGCGAAAGGCTCGCGTTCCAGAATTTCCTGGATGTCACCAGCGACATCGACCCGACGCACCAGCGGTACTGCTGGCGGAAGAAGGAGCTCACGTCGGCGGGGCAGACGCCGGTCGCGAGGATCACGGGGACGTAGCGGAGCGTCCAGCCGTTGCGGGCAAGGTCGAAGCCGGTGTGCACGTCCTCGCTGTGGCCGATGATCGTGGTGCCGCCGTTGCTGTCGAGCGCCGCCCGGCGGTAGATCGCGTTGGTGCCGACGCAGACGGCCGCGCCGTGGGCGTCGCGGCCCGGCTGGATGCCGCGGTAGAAGAGCTCCTGGACAGCGCCGGCGCCGCGCTGGAGCCAGCCCTGGTTCATCGTCACGTCGAAATACTGCGGGCTCTGCACGATGCCGAGCGCCGGATCGTCGAAGTAGGGCATCAGCTCGAGCAGGAAGTCCGGCCGCGGGCAGAAGTCCGCGTCGAAGATCGAGACGAACGCGCCACTGGTCTGCTGGTAGGCGAACTGGAGGTTGCCTGACTTCTTCATCCAGCCGCGGTTGGGACGGCACAGATAGGCGAAGCCGAAGCCCTCAGCCAGGGCCGCCACCTCGGGGTCGCCGCCGTCGTCGAGCACCGTGACCTTCAGCATGCCCGGCCATTGCAGCGCGGCGATGTGCTTCCACGTGTTGAGCAGCACCTCGCGCGGCTCGTTGCAGATCGGCAGCCACACATCGACGGTCGGCCAGTACGCGGGCGCCCACCAGTCAACGAGCGCGCGATGCGCGGCGCGGGACGTAGAGACCTTTGATGCGTGTCCCCAGATCGCCGCCAGGCCGACGACGGCGAGGGCGATGACGACGACGAAGTAGGGCGCGAAGGAGTGCTCCACGAGCGTGAGGCGTGTCGTCGCGATCAGCGTCACCAGGAGCGCCCCGAGTCCGCCGACGATCAGGACCGGCGCCCGGCGCTGCCAGTAGACGTCGCGTTGGATGTCATCCGGCGGGGACGGCAGGACCGTCGCTCCCGCCCCAGTCGCGTTCGCCTGGGGGCGTTCGTCAGAAACGGTCGCGCTTCGTTGACCCGGCAGCCTTAGACCCATACCCACTAACGCCCGGTGGGGATCACCGGGCTGGGTGAATTCCTCCCCCCGCGCCCGGGGATTTGCCCGGATCGCGGCGACGCGCTGCCGCGACGCGGCCAGGCCGCGGGCGCGAAGCGGCTATCGTCGGCGGATGCGCCTGCCGCCCCCGTCGCGCTCGCTGCTCTCGCCGAAGGTGATCGGCGCGCTGTACCGCAAGCATCTGACCGACTGCCGCCAGGAGCGGCTGTTTCTCGGCAACGTCGGCTTCCTGACCGCGTTCGTCACCGTCCGCGCGATCACGCACTCGATTCGCGCCGGCCGCGGGCCGTTTCGCAACGTGACCCCGGGCGGCCGCCACATCCACCACATGACCTTCGGGATCCTCGGCCTGCTACTGACCGGCTACGCCTGGAACGCGCAGCTCGGCATCGGCAACGACCCGGCGCGCCGCTGGGGCTCGCGCGTGTCCGCGACCGGCTACGGCATGGCGTCGGCGCTGACGCTCGACGAGTTCGCTCTGTGGCTGAACCTCCAGGACGACTACTGGACCAAGCAGGGCCGCGAAAGCATCGACGCGGTCGTGATCTTCGGCTCGCTGCTGTTCCTCGCGCTGATGAACCAGGACCTCGTGCGCGAGGCGAGCCAGATCGCCAGCGGCCGCCGCGACGCCCGCGTGCTGCTGGCGCACGACGCCGCGCGCCGCGAAGACACCGGCGCCGTGCCGTCAGCCCAATTGTCACAGTGAGGTTGTACGGCGGGGTGCATGCACCCCGCCGCGGGGCGGCGCATGCCTGTGCCCCGCACGGGGTGCGCCGCCCCGAACAGCACCAGCCTCAGGTGCCGAAGCCGGGGAACACGCGCCCGCCAGGGCCCTCCGGCGCGCTCAGCTGGTCCTGCGCCCAGTTGACGGCGAAGGACGAGCCGGCGCCTGAGAGGACCGTCGGCACCGCCGTCACGCGTGAGAGTGGCCCGAAGAAGCGACCGCCGGCGCCGTTGGCGCGCAGGGTTTCGTTCAGCGCGACCGGCTGCGCGCTCCAGTGCGGGTTCGTGATCGCGCCGGTGAGGCCGTGGACGGTGGCGACCGCGGCGGAGTCGAAGCTGACGGTGCCGAAATCGGTGAGCGGCAGGGCCGCGCAGGCCCCGGCGGAGTTGCACGTCGACGGCGCCTCGGCGATCCATTCGGCGGAGCTCAGATCGGAATGCGCGAAGCGCCGGCGCTCGCCCGCGCTCTGGCCGGTGGTGTCGTCGGTCAGTTTCAGTGTCACGTAGGCGCCCTTGACCGAGACGCTCGCGCTGATCCGGTCGCCTGGGTTCACCGTCAGCTTGACGGTTACAGGACCGCGCGGGACGAGCTCATACCAGGCGCTGTAGTGCGCGACGCCGTTGGCGTCGCAGTCCGCCTCGGTGCCCGTCTGCTCGAGCGCGGTCGCGGAGTGCGAGAGGCCGCCGAGACCGACCCAGAAGGCCGAGTATGTGGAGGATCCCGCGGTGCAGGTCGCGGCCGGCGCCGTCCAGCTTCCCGTGACGCGGTCGAAGCGGCGCACGACGCCGCCTGAGCCGGTGACCGCGTAGCCCGCCCAGTTGGAGCTGATCGAGGGGTTCGCCGCGGCCACGCCGGTGGAGCCCGTCGAACCGGTCGAACCCGTGGAGCCGGTTGCGCCCGTCGAACCGGTCGAACCGGTCGTGCCGGTCGGCCCGGTCGCGGCCGCTGCTGCCGCGGCCGACGCGGCGAACGCGACGACGACGGTGGCCACGATCAGCAGGCGCGAGCGCCGCTGGCGCACCGCGCCACCGCCGGTCCGCCCTTCGCCTGTCGCACGCTCGGTCACGGCCGCGATTATCGCCGCAGCAGCTAAGTGCCGTCTTTGGCGCAGTTATGCGGAACTTAAGTCTGTGGCCGCCGCGCGGCCGCGCTCCTCGCCGGGGGTTTCGGCCGGTCGCAGCTCCGCCAGCGCGCCGAGCGTCGCGAGCTGGGGAAACAGCGCCGTCCAGGCCAGGGCGATGACGATCGTCAGCGCGCCGCCGGCGACGACCGCGGGGACGGTGCCGATCAGCGCGGCGGCGGTGCCGGACTCAAACGCCCCGAGCTCGTTCGACGCGCCGATGAAGACCGCCTCGACCGAGCCGACGCGTCCACGCACGTGGTCGGGTGTGACGAGCGTCGCGGTCGTCGAGCGGATGTTCATGCTGACCATGTCGACGGCGCCGCTGACCACGAGCGCGGCGAGCGAGAGCGCGATCGAGCGCGAGAGGCCGAAAACGACCATGCTGGCGCCGAAGGCGACGACCACGGCGATCAGCGTGCGCCCGGCGCGCGTCGGCAGCGGCCGGCGCACCAGCAGCACGCCGGCGAAGACGGCACCGACCGCGGGGGCGCTGCGCAGGATGCCGAGGCCCACCGGGCCGGTGTGAAGGATCGACTGGGCGAACACCGGCAGCAGGGCCACGGCGCCGCCGAACAGCACTGCGAAGAGGTCGAGCAGGATCGCGCCGAGCAGCACCGGCGTCGCGCGGATGAAATGGATCCCGCCGAGCAGGGCGCGCAACTGCCCGCCGGCCGGCGCCGCTGTGCCGGCCGCCGGAATGACCGCGAAACGCAGGCGCATGCACAGCACGGCGACCATCGACACGGCGAAAAGGCCTGCTGCGGTCGCGTAGGCGACGGACGGCGCGACCGCGAACAGCAGGCCGCCGAGGGCTGGGCCGGCGACGACCCCGATCTGCGAGGCGACGGAGCGGATCGCGAGCGCGCTGGGCAAAATCTCCGGCGGGACGAGCGAAGGCGAGACCGCGCGCGTCGCCGGGAACGACAGCGCCATCGCCACGCCGATCCCGGCGGCCAGCGCCAGAAACGGCCACAGCGAGCGCGCGCCGTCGGCGCTGACGAGCACCAGCAGCGCCGCGATCGCGATCAGCAGCCCCGCCGAGGCGGCGAGCACGAGCCGCCGCGAGGCGCGATCGACGAGCGTCCCGGCCGGGATCGCGAGCAGCAGGACCGGCGCGAATTCGAGCAGGCCGATCAGCCCGAGGTCGAAGGCGCGGTGGCCGATCGAGTAGACCTGCCAGCCGATCGCGACGGCGATCATCTGCTCTGCCAGGTTCATCGCCAGGACCACGACCACGAACAGCGCGAAGTCGCGCTCTCGCATGGCTCGCGGAAGCCGGCGCTGGACGCCGGAGAAGCCGCGCATCGGCGAAGTCTCGCAAGGCCGGGGTCCGTGCGCTCCCGCGGCATGGCGCCTGCGGGCGCTGCGCTGGCGCCGCGCCGCCCGCCGCGAGGCAGGGGCGGGCGGGCGGGAGGGGCTTTAGGCGAGAACTTCGGAGCGCAGCGACGAGGCGGCCGCGACGGCCGCCGCGCGTGAATGCACGCCCAGCTTCTTCAGCACGTTCTTGACGTGGCTGTTGACCGTCTCGGGCGAGAGGAACAGCGAGTCGGCGATGTCGCGGGTGCCCTGCCCGCCACAGATCAGATCGAGGATCTCCCATTCGCGGTTGGTCAGCTTGCTCCTGACCGGGCGCGTTCCGGTTCCGTCGGCGGGTGTGCGGCGCAGCCGTTCAACGAGCCTGCCCGTCAGCTCGGGCGAGATGATCGCGTTGCCGGCCGTGACCACCGCGAGTGCGCGCGAGATCGAGTCCGAGTCGGTCGTCTTGATCACGAACCCGCTGGCCCCGGCGCGAACGACGCGCGTTTCGAGGTCCAGGTCGGGAGCCGTCGCGAGCACGACCACGCGGATCTCGCAGTCGCCGCGAACGATCTGTTCGCAGGCGGCCGCCACGTCGAGGCCGCCCAGGCTGGCGGCAAGCAGAACCACCTCCGGGCGGTAGTGGCGCGCGAGCTCGACCGCTTCGACGCCGTCGGAGGCCTGGGCGATCACCGTGAAGGTGCCGCTTGAGCGCAGGGAGTCGGTCAGCGCGTGGCGCGCCAGCTGGTCGGGGTCCGCGACCAGGACGCGCGTCCGGTCGGTCGGCTTGGAGTCTTCATGGGCGCGATCTACCTCTTCGCGTGTCAGGGTGAAAGCAGCCGGCTCGAGTTCGCAGTCAGTGGATGTCATGGCGCCATTGTGTGGGCCCTGGCCATTCGGGTCAAGGAGGTACCCACCACCCTGGACGTTCGTATTAGACGCCTGGTCAGCGGTTCCTATCGTAGGCCGTCCGGGCCAGTATCGGCGGGGTGGACGTGCCCTCCGGGGCGGGTGAGCTCCCTGCCCCGGCGGCGCGAAGGCGTCACCAGGCCGGGGTGGCAAAACCCCCTTTTGGCCGTTTGTACGACCTTTTTGGGGGTTTAAAGGGCGGCTTGGAGGGTCTGGCGGTAATGCCGGCGCCCCGATTTACCGATCTGGAGAGTGGCGCGGCAAGCGCAGCCGCTCGCTTTGCAACCCAGGAGGGTGACGTCGTGTTTGATGTGACCAACTCATCGCCATCTACAGAGGCCGTTGATCTCCTCGCATGCGAGGTCCTCGCGGATCTCTACCGTGCCTACTGTGGCGCTGCGGCGCTCGCGGTGCGCGCCTACCGCGACGACGACGCGCTGCTGCTGCTGCTGCGCTTCGACCCCGAAGCGCCAAGCGAGGGGCGCGACGGCAGCGACCACGAGGTGCCGACGGCGGTGGCGCTGAGGGCGATGCCCGGAATGGTCGCCTCGGCCGTCGAAGCCCGCACCGGTGTGCGGCTCGCCCCCGGGAACCTCTCGATGTGCTCGGCCCGCGGTCTCGCGGTCTTCGCCTTCAGCGTCCTTGGCGACGACTGCGAGGGGCACAACGACGACGACCCGTTCCGGCTCGACACCGCCTTCGCAACCGCGCGGCCCATGCTGCGCCTCGCCAGCTGAGGGGCCGGGTCCCGACGCGCGGCCTCGTGCCGGCGCCGCCGGCGTAACTAGTCGAGGAACTCCTCGCTGCGCGAGCGGTCGAGATCGTCGTCGTGGCTGTTGCGCGGACTGAAGACGAAGTGCCAGAGGGCGAAGCAGCCGCCGTAGCCGATCGCCAGCACCAGAAAGCCGCCGACGGCCTCCAGTGCCGTTGATATGCCGAGCACCTGCATTCGCGGGACGCTAACAGCCCGCGCGCGGCTCCTCGCCAAAGGGGCGCTGCGGGCGCGGGTTCTGCTCGCCGCCGCCTTCCGCTACGCTCGCCGCGTGGGCACCTCCGCCGGAGAGGACGCCGCGGTGGCTTCGGCCCTCGTCCGCGATTCGCCGACGCGAAGCGCCGGCGGGCGCCCGGGCAGGCGGGCCGCCGCGTTCGCCGCGACCGTCCTGCTGGCCGCGGTGTTCACCTATCTCGCCGTTCGCGGCGTCAACTGGCACAGCGCGTGGCGCGCGCTCGAGCGCTGCGATGCGTGGTGGCTGCTACCGGCGATGGGAGCATTCGCGGCTCAGACGGTGCTGCGCGCGATGCGCTGGCGCTCGCTGTTCGCCCGCGGCCGCCGTCCGCCGCGCCGGCCGGTGATGGCGGCGACGATGATCGGCTACCTCTTCAACAACATCATGCCTGCGCGTGCCGGCGAGGCCGCGCGGGTGGTCGCGCTGACCCAGAGCACGACGGCGCCCGCCGCCGAGATCGTCGGCACGGTGGTGGTCGAGCGTGTCTACGACGTGCTGGCGGTGCTGGCGATCTTCTTCTGCGCCTCGCCGTGGCTGCCGCACGAGAAGTGGTTCACCGCGGCGGCGATCCTGGCCGGCGTAGCCGTGGTCGGCCTTGGCGTCGCGATCTGGGTGCTCGCCGTGCATGGCGATCGCCCGCTGCGCTGGATCGCGCGCCCGCTCGCGCGCCTGCCGCGCCTGTCCCCCGAACGCGTCGAGCGCGAGGCCGCAGCGCTCGCCAAGGGCCTGTCGGGGGTGCTCGATCGCCGGGTAGCGATCGAGGCGCTCGTGTGGACCGTCGCGGCGTGGATGAGCGCGGCGTTGTGGAGCTGGTTCGTGCTGCTCTCCTTCGGCGCGTCGATCTCGGTACAGGGCTTCGGTGCCGGCCTGCTCGTGACCGTCGTGATCGGGCTCTCGATGATCATTCCCTCCCCGCCTGCGGCGGTCGGGGTGTTCGAGGCTGCCGGCGTGCTCGCGCTGCACGCCTACGGTGTCCCGGCGAGCACCGCCCTGCCGTATGCGCTCGTGCTGCATGTCTCGAACTTCGTGCCGCTGGTGGCCGTCGGGGCGATCACGCTGCACTTCGCGGCCCGCCAACCCCGTCGAAAGGGGCGGGGCGCGACCTATACTTGATCGGTCCCCGGCCAACGGAGCCCGCACGTGCAGGAAATGGTCATCTATGGCGTCAGCTTCGACATGGTCGGCAAACAGCCGATCGTTCTGCTGAAGACCGCCGACGGCAACAAGTTCCTGCCGATCTGGATCGGGCACCCCGAAGCCGCTTCGATCCTGATGAAGCTTCAGGGAGCCACGACGCCGCGGCCGATGACGCACGACCTGCTCTGCGACGTGCTCGGCGAGCTCGATGTCCGCTGCACCCAGGTGGCGGTGACGGAGCTGCGCGACAACACCTTCTTCGCCCAGATCACGCTCCAGGTCGCGGGGCGCGAGCTCGAGATCGACTCCCGCCCGAGCGACGCGATCGCTCTCGCCGTCCGCGTCGGCGCGCCGATCTTCGCCGCCGAGGAGGTGATCGCCGACTCGGCGATCGAATTCGAGCACGAGGTCGAGGACACCGACGACGTGGTCGAGAAGTTCAAGGAGTTCCTCGACCAGGTCACGCCGGAGGACTTCGCGGCAGGGGACAGCTGAAGGCGTCCCGCGGCCGCGTGCACGGCGGCTGCGCCTGGCCGGCCGGCGCGAGCGGGGCCACTGCGCGGCCGCGTTCAGCGTGAGAAGGCGGAGGCGAGCACAGCCGCGACGACGGCGTCGAAGCTCAGCCCGGCAGCGTCAGCGGCTTGCGGCAGCAGGCTCGTCTCGGTCAGCCCCGGGATCGGGTTGACCTCGAGCACCGTCGGCCCGTCGGGACCGAGGATCATGTCCACGCGGGCGAATCCGCGGCAGTCGAGCAGCTCCCAGGCGGAGCGGGCGATCTCGCGCACGCGCTCCGCGACAGCGTCCGGCAGCTCCGCCGGGCAGACGAAGTCGGTGAGCCCGATGTCGTAGCGCGCGGCGAAGTCGTAGAAATGGCGGTCTCGCGGCACCGCCTCGACTATCGGCAGCACCTGCGCCGGTTCGCCCGCCGCTGCGGCGAGCAGCGAGACGGCGATCTCGCGACCTGCCACATGGCGCTCGAGCAGCACGCGGGGGCCGTATGAGAGCGCGGCGATCAGCGCGGCTGGAAGCTCAGCCGCGGAGGCGGCGAACTTGACGCCCAGCGAGGACCCCTGCGAGACCGGCTTGACGACGAGCGGGAACCCGAGTCGCTCGCCGATGTCCGCCAGCGCCTCGGCCATTCCCAGCTCGTGAAAAGCGGTCTGCCCGAGCACCACCCAGTCGGGGGTCGGCAGCCCGCCGTCGCGCAGCACGTGCTTGGCGAGCATCTTGTCGGAGCAGCGCGCGCAAGCATGCACGCCCGAGCCGGTGTAGGGGATCGCCAGCACCTCGAGCAGCTCCTGCACGGTGCCGTCCTCGCCGCCACCCCCGTGCAGCGCGACGAACGCAACCTCGGGAGCGGCTTCGCGCAGCCGCGCGACCAGGTCGGGGCCGACGTCGATCGCGACCACGTCGTGGCCGAGGCGCTCGAGCGCGTCCGCCACCCTTGCCCCCGACGCAAGCGACACCTGGCGCTCCAGCGAGCGCCCCCCCTTCAGCACCGCGACGCGCGTCATGCCTCGCGCGAGCGCCGGCCCTCCGTTGCGCCCCTCTGCGGCAGCTTGAGCACGTTGCTCGCGGCCTCGCCCGCGCTCTGAGCCGGCGCGGGCGGGGCGCCGGTTGCACGTGCGCCGCCGCGGCCGCCGGTCAGCGTCTCGTACAGCGCCACCTGTTCGGCGACGATCTTGCCGATCCGCCGCACGCCCTCGCGGATGTCGTCATCCGCCTCGCTCGAGAAGTTCAGCCGCATCGAGTGGCGGCCGCGGCCGTCGGCGAACGCGGCCTCGCCCGGCACGAACGCGACGTTTTCCGCCAGCGCCCGCGCGAGCAGGTCGGTCGTGTCGATGTACTCGGGCAGGGTGACCCAGATGAACAGCCCGCCCTGTGGATGCGTCCAGGTCGCCGCCGCCGGGAGGTACTCGGCGAGCGCGTCGAGGATCACGTCACGGCGGCGATGGTAGACGTCGCGCAGCTCATCGACGTAGGCGCGCCAGTCCGCGGCCGCGAAGTAGGCCGCGACGAAATGCTGTGTCATCGTCGAAGAGCACAGGTCCGAGGACTGCTTGCCGAGGATCAGCTTCGTGAGCAGCGGCCGCGGCGCGACAAGCCAGCCGACCCGTACACCCGGCGAAAGGATCTTCGACATCGTGCCCGCGTAGATCACGAAGTCGTTGTCGTCGGTGGAGCCGGCCGGCACCTCGAGCGAGCGCAGCGTCGGCAGCGGGTCGCCCTCGTAGCGGAGCAGGCCGTAGGGGTTGTCCTCGAGGACGATCAGCTCACGCTCGCGCGCCAGCGCCACCAGGCGCCGGCGACGCTCGAGCGACATCGTCACGCCGGCCGGGTTCTGGAAGGTCGGAATCGTGTAGATGAACTTCGGCCGGCGGTGCTCGCGATCGAGCCGCCCGAGCGTTTCCTCAAGCGCGTCGATGCTCATCCCGTTGTCGTCCATCTCGATCTGAATCACGTCGGCCTCGTAGGAACAGAACGTCGGGACCGCGCCCGGGTAGGTGGGCGCTTCCGCGATCACCACGTCGCCCGGATCGATCAGCGCCTTGGTGACGAGGTCGATCGCCTGCTGGCCGCCGGTCGTGACGATCACCTCCTCGGGATCCACAGCCATGTCCTCTGCGGCCATCACCGCCGCGATCGCCTCGCGGACGGCCGGCAGGCCCTCGCTGGGCCCGTACTGCAGCGCCTGGGCGGTCGGCATCTGCGCGACCAGCCGCACGAACAGCACCGGGTCGAAGGTGGAGGTGTCGGGCAGTCCGCCGGCGAGCGAGATCACCTCGGGGCGGACCGTGACCGCCATCAGGTCGCGCATCGCCGAGGAGCGCATCACCCGCGTGCGGCTGGCGAACAGCCCGGCGTAGCGCTCGAGCTCGTGCGCGGCCGAGCGCGGTGGCCGCCGCTCGCTCATCGCCGGATTGGACGGTCAACTATCGTCATGACCGCCCCCACGCTAGCGCATGATGAGCCTCTTCCTCCACATCTGCACAGGTCTTGGCCTTGCGCTTGCAGCTGGAATCCGCCCGTTCACGCCGGCGCTGGCGGTGGGCGCCCTGGCAGGCTCGGACGCCGTACTCGACTTCCGCGCCACCCCGTACGCGTTCCTGCAGTCGGGCTGGTTCCTGCTCGCCGTGGCGTGCCTGTTCGTCGCCTGCGCGGTCCTGCGGCCCCACATCGTCCGCGAGCTCGTGGCCATCGCGGGCGTTGCGCTCGGCGGCCTGCTGTTCGCCGCGGTCCTCGCGGCCCATCACGACGTTGCGTGGCCGGGGCTGCTCGCCGGTGCGATCGCCGCCGGACTCGTGCACCAGACGACGCGCCCGGTGCTGAACGGCGCGCGCGAACGCTTGAGCGACGGCCGGGCGCAGTTCGCGGTCGCCTTGTACGCCGACGCGGCTGCCCTGGTGCTCGCCGTCGTCTGCTGGTTCGCCGGTCCCGTCGCGCTGCTCGCGCTCGCCTTCTTCGGCCGCCTGGCCAGAGCTCAGCGCCTATGGTCCCAGGCCCGTCTCGCCTCACTTCGGGTGCTGCGCTGAAAAAGCTGATCCTCGCCGTGATCGACGGTGCGCGACCGGCGATGGTGGAGCAGGCCGTCGCCGACGGGCGCGCGCCCGCCCTCGCAACGCTGATCGAGCGCGGCAGCTACAGCGGGGAGGCGGTCTCGGCGTTCCCCTCGGTCACCCCGGTCTGCTCGGCGACGATCGCGACGGGGCTCGGGCCCGACCGCCACCTGATCCCGTCGATGAACTGGTATCACCGCGCGGAGGGCCGCTACGTCGAGTACGGCTCGAGCTTTCGCGCGGCGCTGCGCTTCGGCCTCGGCCGCCAGCTCACCGACACGATCTACAACATGAACGGCGCGCACCTCGCGCCCGACGCGCTGACGGTTTTCGAGCGCCTCGACGACGCCGGCCTGCGCACGGCCGGCACCACCTACCTGATCTACCGCGGTCGCCACCTCCAGCAGCCCGCGCACGACAGCGCGCTCGCGCGGATCGCCGCGCTCGCGCTCGTGCGTCGTCCCGTGATGGGGCCGCGCGAGCTGTTCTACGCCGACATCTTCTCGAGCCGCGACACCGGCTGTCGCAGCACACTGGGACTCCCCGGCGTGCGCGACCGCCACGGCGGCTGCGTCGGCGAGTACCTCGTGCGCCACGACCTGTTCGACTTCCTGCTGCTCTCGCTGCCGGACAACGACAACCATTCGCACAAGCTCGGGCCCGACTCCCAGGTCGCCGCGATCGCCCAGGCCGACCGCCAGCTGACGCGCCTGTTTGCGGCGGCCGGCGGCGCCGACGAGTTCCTCGCGGGCCACGCGGTGATCGTGGTCGCCGACCACGCCCACACGCTGATCGAAAAGACGGTGTCGCTGGGTTCGCAGTTCGCCGGCTTTGACGTGCGCCGACCGACCGACATGCGGGCGCTGGAGGCCGACCAAATCGCGATCTGCCCGGCGCAACGCGCCGCGATGATCTATGTCTTCTCGCCCTCCACGCTCGCGCGCGTGCTCGCGCGCGCCCAGCGCATCGACGGCGTCGAGCATGTCATCTGGCGCGAGGGAGAGGAGGCCGTCGTCGCCCGCGGCGGCGCCGAGCTGCGCTTCGCGCCCGGCGGGCAACTCGCCGATCTGCGCGGCCGCCGCTGGACGCTCTCAGGGTCGGCGGAGGTGCTCGATCTGCACGTGCGCCATGGGGTGGTGCGCAGCGCCGAGTTTCCCGACGCGCTCGCCAGGGTCTGGGATGCGACTGCCTGTAAGCCCGCCGGCGAGGTGCTGCTGACCGCCTCGGCGGGTGTGGAGTTCATCGACTGGGGTGGCGCCGGGCACGTCGGCGGCGGCAGTCACGGGTCACTCTCTGCCGCCGATTCCCACGTGCCGCTGATCTGCTGCGGACTCGAAGGCGAGCTCGCCCGTGCGCAATGGTCGATCGCCGATGTCACGCCGCTGATCACGCGCCACTTCGGGCTGGACTGATGCGCCGGTGCGCTGGCGCTCGCGCTGGTGGTGGTTGCGCCCGGGGGGGCCTGCCGGCCGGCGAGCGCGGGCCGGGCGGGCGGTAGCGGGCGGTGAGCGCCGGTGCGCCCGCTCAGAACCCGGGAGCGGGGATCAGGATGTGCTGGCCCTGCTTGACGTTGTACTTCTTGTTCGGGTGGGCGTAGGCGACGACGATCACGTTGTCCTTGGTCGCCGTGATGTAGGTGCCGTCGCAGCGGTCCTGCACCAGCCAGATCGTGCCACTCACCGACGCCGAGCCGTAGCGGCCCTTCGTGGTGTAGTTCCCATGTGCGTTGCCCCACAGCTGGCGCACGACGGTGTTGGGCTTCTTCTTCTTCTTGGCGCTGGAAGCGGCCCGCGCATCGATCCTGGCGGCCGCTGAATTGCCCGGCGCGGGGCAGCCGCTGAAGCTGCCGCCGGTCAGGACCGGGATCGTCGTGCCGCTCTTGGCCTGCGTGAGCACGAACTCCCCGTCGTAGAACTCGCCGGTCTGGGTCGTGCCGCCAGGCAGTGCGACGGTGATCGACACGGTGCCGTTGATCGCGTCGACCGTCGAGCCGATCGGCACGTTGGTACCGGTCGGCACGGGCGTGAACGTCGAGCTGCCGGGCAGCTTGATCAGGATCGTCCCGCTCACCGGGTTCAGGTTGGTCGAGCTGTCGAGCACCGGTGGCGGCGGTGGGGTGCTCTCGAGCGCCGCGACCGCCTCGGTCGGGAAGCTCGTCGACGAGGTCGTGCCGCTCGCGTTGGTCGCGGTCACGATCACGCGCAGCGCGTGACCCGCGTCGCCGGGGACCGGCACGTAGCTGCTCGCCATCGCCCCCGGGATCTCCACGCAGTTGGCGCCCGTCGCGTCGCACTGCAGCCACTGGTAGGTGAAGGTGGTCGGGGAGTTCTGCCAGTCCCCCGTCGTTGCCGACAGTGCCTGCGCCTGCACCGGCGCCCCCGAAACGGCCGGCGGCTCGCTGTTCGCCGGCGGTGCAATCGACACCACGGCGCTCTGAGCGCTGGTCGCCGATGCGTTGCCGCTGGAGTTGATTGCGACCACAGCGACCCGCAGCGTGTGCCCGACGTCGCCGGCGGCGGGGACGTAGCTGCTTGCCGTGGCCCCGGAGATCTCGCTGCAGCCGGCGCCGGTGGAGTCGCACTGCAGCCACTGGTAGGTGAACGAGTTTGGCGCGTTGGTCCAGCTGCCGCTGTCGGTCGACAGCGTCCTGCCCTGCTCCGCCGTGCCGGAGATCGCGGGCAGCTCGCTCAGCACCGGCGCTCCGACCGAGACCACGTCGGTCGGCGGGCTGGTCACCGACGCGTGGCCGCCCGCGTTGGTCGCGGTGACGATGACGCTCAGCGTGTGCCCGACGTCGCCGCTTCCGAGGCTGTAGCTGTTCGTCTGCGCGCCCGAGATCGGCGAGCAGCTCGCGCCCGTCGAGTCGCATCGAAGCCACTGGTAGGCGTAGCTGTCCGGCGAGTTCAACCAGTTGCCCTCGGTTACCGAAAGCGTTTGGTTCTCCTGCGCCGTGCCGGTGATCTGCGGAAGGCCCTGGCTCGCCGGCGCGGCGATGATCACGGTGCCCGTCGGATCGCTCGTGGCGGCCGCGGTGCCGCCCGCGTTGTGGGCCGTGACGACCACAACGATGGTGTCTCCGATGTCTTCGGCACTCAAGACGTAGCTGCTGGCGGTCGCGCCGTCGATGTTGCCGCAGCCGCTGGTGCAGCGCTGCCATTGATAGGTGTAGGTGGGCGTCGGATCTCCCGACCAGGTGCCTGTCGTGGCGTCGAGGGTCTGACCCTGCTGTGCGACACCGGAGATGGACGGCAGCACCGTGTTTGCCGGGTCCACGTAGGCGACCGAGTAGTCGATCGTCGCCGTGGCGCTCTGCCCGTCCGAGCTCTTTGCGGTCACTGTGTAGGAGAAGGAGCCCACCGTCGAGGTGACCAATGCGCCCGGGCTGGCGGCGCCGTTTGAGTCGGTGCACGACGTCAGGCCGGGCCCGTGGGCGCCCTCGGTGCAGGAGAAGCCTGTCGGCACGGCCTGGTTGAACGTGTAGCTCTGGTTGTTGGCGGGTACGGCGATCGTCGCGGTCGGCGGTGCGGCGACGGTGTAGGTGATCGTGGTGGTCGCGGTCTGGCCGTCCTTGCTCGTCGCCGTCACGGTGTAGGACTGGCCGGCGCCGAGCGACGAGGTGTTCAGGTGCCCGCTTGAGCCGCTGCCGCCGTTGTTGTCGACGCAGCCGCCACTGGCCGCGAGCCCCGGTCCGTCGGTCCCCTCGGTGCAGCCGAAGGTCGTGGCCACCACCGCGCCCTGGGCGTAGATCCCGCCGCTGGACGGAGCGCTGATCGAGGCGGTCGGGGGCGCGGCGACGGTGTAGTGGACCGTGTCGGTCGTGCTCTGGGTGTCCTGGCTGGTGGCTGTGACGGTGAAGCTGTGGCTGCCGAGGGTACTCGTGTCGATCGCCGCACCGGAGGCCACGGTTCCGGCGCAGCCGCTGGCGACAACGAGCCCAGGTCCGTCGGTGCCCTCGCTGCAGGAGTAGGAGGCGGTCACGCTCTGCCCCTGGCTGTAGACGGCGCCGTCGGCCGGGGTGGTGATCGTGACGCTGGGCGGCGCGGCGACGGTGTAGTGCACGGTGGCGGTCGTGCTCTGGGTGTCCTGGCTGGTGGCTGTGACGGTGAAGCTGTGGCTGCCGAGGCTGCTCGTGTCGATCGCCGAACCGTCGGCGACCGTTCCCACACAGCCGCCAGATGCGAGGAGGCCAGGGCCACCAGTGCCCTCGCCGCACGAATACGCCGCCAGCACGCTCTGGCTCTGGCTGTAGAAGGTTCCGTCGGGCGGCGTGGTGATCGTGACGCTGGGCGGCGCGGCGACGGTGTAGTGGACCGTGTCGGTCGTGCTCTGGGTGTCCTGGCTGGTGGCTGTGACGGTGAAGCTGTGGCTGCCGAGGCTGCTCGTGTCGATCGCGGCCCCCGAAGCCACGGTCCCGGTGCAGCCGCTGGCGACAACGAGCCCAGGTCCGTCGGTGCCCTCGCTGCAGGAGTAGGAGGCGGTCACGCTCTGCCCCTGGCTGTAGACGGCGCCGTCGGCCGGGGTGGTGATCGTGACGCTCGGTGGCGCGGCGACGGTGTAGTGCACCGTGTCGGTCGTGCTGTCACCGTCCTGGCTGGTGGCTGTGACGTTGAAGCTGTGGCTGCCGAGGGTGCTCGTGTCGATCGCCGAACCGGAGGCAACGGTGCCGGCGCAGCCGCTGGCGACAACGAGCCCGGGACCGCCGGCGCCCTCGCTGCAGGAGTAGGACGCGGCCACGCTCTGACCCTGGCTGTAGTAGGAGCCATCGACGGGCGTGATGAGCGCGACGCTCGGTGGCGAGGCGACCGTGTAGGTGATCGTGGCGCTCGCGGTCTGGCCGTCCTGACTGGTTGCCGTGACGGTGTAGGACTGGTTGGCGCCCAGCGAAGAGGTGTCGACCTGCCCGCTCGTGCCGCTGCCGCCGTTGTTGTCGGCGCAACCGCCACTCAAGTCCAGCCCGGGTCCGCCGGCGCCCTCCGAGCAGCTGAACGTCGTGGGGACGGCGGCCCCCTGCGCGTAGACCCCACCGCTGGACGGACCGCCGATCGACGCGGTCGGTGGGGCGGCGACGTTGTATTGAATCGTCTCGGGCGTGGTCTGCCCGTCCTGGCTGGTCGCCGTGACGGTGAAGTCGTGGACGCCCGTCGTGCTCGTGTCGATCGCGTCGCCGTCGGCTGCGGTCCCTGCGCAGCCGCCGGCGACGGCGAGCCCGGCCCATCGGCGCCGTCGCTGCAGGCGTAGGAGGCCTTCACGGTCGCGCCCTGGGCGTAGTACTCATTGGCCGCCGGCGTGGTGATCGACGCGCTGGGTGCGCCGGCCACGGTGTAGTTGATCGTGGCGTTGGCGGTCTGGCCGTCCAGGCTGGTCGCCGTGACGGTGTAGGACTGGCTGGCACCCAGCGACGAGGTGTCCAGCAGGCCACTGGTGCCGCTGCCGCCGTTGTTGTCGACGCAGCCGCCGCTGGGGAGCAGTCCCTCACCGTCGGTGCCCTCCGCGCAGCTGAACGTCGTGGGTATCGACGCGTTCAGGGCGTAGATGCCGCTGGTCGTTGGATCCGAGATCGATGCGGTTGGCGGCGCTGCGACGGTGTAATTGACGGTGTCGGTAGTGCTCTGGGTGTCCTGGCTGGTGGCTGTCACGGTAAAGCTGTGGCTGCCCAGGGTGCTCGTATCGATCGCGGAGCCGTTGTCGACCGTGCCCACGCAGCCGCCGGAGTCGAGTAGCCCCGGGCCGCCGGCGCCTTCGCTGCAGGAGAAGTTCGCAAGTACGCTCTGGCCGGCGCTGTAGAACGCGCCATCCGGGGGTGTCACGATCGAAACTTCCGGTGCCTGGGCGGCCGGCGACACCGTGACGGTCACGTTCAGGTTGCCGTTGCCGTCAGACGTCGGCAACCGCTGCTGGGTCGTTGCACCGCCTTCGTAGCAGTCCATGATCGACACGTCCCACGAGTCGGGGCCCAGCGACGTCACGAGGGCGTGGTCCCCGTCGCCAGTCCCGTCCGAGTAGTACGTGTCGCCGCAGGTCGAGTAGTGGTCCGTGAGGTAGACGAGCAGCGTGGTTGGCCCGGAGACCGGGCCGATCGTGGCTCCCAGCGCGGACTCGCACTCGTAACCCGCATCCTCGTCGACCTGCTGCAACGCGCCCCCGTTCAGCGTGTAGCCGTACGCGAGGACATCGTCGGCGCAGAACCCGGCGCCCGACAGCGTCGCCGTGCCCCCCGCCGGGATCGTGAAGCCCGCGGCAGCGGCACTCGTCGCGAGAACCAGCGCCGACACAAGCGCGGCGAGGCCTGCGCCCGCCACCGCCAGTCTGAAGGTCGTCCGCTTCATTCACCCCGCCTGTCGCCAAGGGCCGACATTGACGCATTTTGCACGATGGCGCAAGGGCGCGTCAGGGGCGAGCGGAGGTTTGCCCTGGGGAGAGATTTCATCGACGCCGGGTGAGAAGTGACCCGGCGGGCCGCGCCGATCGCGCTACCTTCCACTTGCCCCGCCGGTTCCACGTTCCCTCCTCGACCTGGAGATGGCGGCCACGAACGACCGGCCAGCAGCGCCGGTCGTTCGTGTCTTGCGACCCACGACGCTCAGCCCGCCGCGATCAGCAACTGCTCGATCGAGTCCGCGCGAAGCGGCTCGCTCGCGCTGACCAGCACCGCCATCACCCACGGATCCTCCTCGGCCGCCACGAAGCGCACCGGCATCTGCGTCACCAGCGCCCCCACGGCCAGGTCGCGCTTGACACCGAGAACCCCGCCGCGCGCCCCGGTCATCCCCACGTCGGTGATGTAGGCCGTGCCGCCGGGCAGCACGCGCGCGTCGGCGGTCGGGACGTGGGTGTGGGTGCCGAGCACCGCCGTCACGCGGCCGTCGAGATGCCATCCCATCGCGACCTTTTCGCTCGTCGCTTCGGCGTGCATGTCGACAACGATGTGGTCGGCCTTCCCGCGCAACTCGGAGAGCAGCGTGTCGGCCTCCGCGAAGGCCGAGCGCCCGGCGTTCATGAACACGTTGCCGGACAGGTTGATCACCGCCAGGCGAACACCGTCGCGCGAGACGATCGTATGGCCGTGGCCGGGCTGGCCGCGCAGGTAGTTGGCGGGCCGCAGGATCCGCGCCTCCTCGTCGAGGTAGGGGTAGATCTCGCGGTGGCGGTAGGCGTGGTTTCCGAGCGTGATCACGTCCACGCCGGCGCCGAGCAGATCGTCGGCCAGCTTCGGCGTGATCCCGAAGCCGCCGGCCACGTTCTCGCCGTTGACGACGACGAAAGTCGGCTGATGACGCTCGCGCAGCGCCGGCAGTGTCCGCAGCAGCGCACGACGCCCCGCCGGGCCGACGAGATCGCCGCAGAACAGGATTCGCGCGGGCGCGGACATCAGACGCGAGCCTAGTCGTCCTGGGCGCCGCCCGTGCCGCCGTTTTCCCAAGCAGACCTCCGCACGGGCCATACTGCTGACGATGATCCGTCCCCGCGGAGCCCTCGGATGAGCACCGGGCGCAAGCTCGGCGGCCCGCCGCCGGCCGTCCCGCCGGCACCGCCGCAGCTGCCGGCATCGCAGGCGCAGGCGGACGGGGAGTTGCCGCCCGCCTCACCCTCCCCGCTCGTGATCCCCCAAGGCGTTCAGCTGGTTCTGCTCGCACTCGGCCTGCTCGGCCTTTGGGTGGCCGCACGGGCGGCGCGCAGCGTGGTCGAGATCGTCGTGGTCGCGTCGCTCATCGCGCTGATGCTCAACCCGTTCGTCAGCTTTCTCGCCCGACGCGGCATCCCGCGGCCATTCGCGATCCCGCTGACCTACGTGCTGATGATCGTCGTGCTGGCCGGGATCGGCGTGGCGCTCGCGCAGCCGATCTCCAACCAGGTGAACGCCTTCCAGCACAACGTTCCCCATCTCATCGCCGAGGCCAACAAGCGCCTGCACAGCGTGCAGACCTTCTTCAACCACCACGGCATCCACATCCAGCTCGAGAAGCAGGGCCAGACCGCGCTGGAGACGATCCAGACGAAGGTGCTGAAGGGCTCGAGCTCGCTGCTGGCGTTCACCACGAGCCTGCTGAAGAGCGCCGCGACCGCGGCGTTCGGGCTGGTCCTGATCTTCGTGATGTCGGTCTACCTGCTTGTCTACGCCGGCCAGATCGGCCGGCTCGTGCGCCGCTGGCTGCCGCAGGCCGACGGCACTCCCGAGGACGACTACCCGACGCGCGTGCAGCGCGCGGTCGGCGGCTACGTCCGCGGGCAGCTCCTGTTCAGCGTCATGATGGGCACGACCGCGGGTGTCTCGCTGTGGCTGTTCGGCGTGCTCGGCATCTTCCACGACGGCCGCACCTACGCGTTCGCCTTCGGCACCTTCTTCGGCGTGATGGAACTCGTCCCCTACGTCGGGCCGGTGCTCGGCGCGATCCCGCCGGTGGCCGTAGCACTGTTCGAGAAGCCGCTGGTCGCCCTATGGGTGGTGATCCTGTTCATCGTCATCCAGCAGCTCGAAGGCCACATCGTCGCACCCCAGATCTTCAGCCACGCCCTGCGCATCAACCCGCTGCTGGTCATCGTCGCGTTGCTGTTCGGTGATGCGATCTACGGCATCGTCGGGGCGCTCCTGGCGCTGCCCGTCGCGGCGGTGGTTCGCGAGACGCTGGTCTATCTACGCCGCCACGTCGTGCTCGAGCCGTGGCGGCCGCAGGCCCCGCCGCCAACCTGATGGCGGCCCCGACGCTGCAGGCACGCTCGCTTTCGAAGCGATTCGGTGACCGCGTCGCGCTGCACGATGTGAGCTTCCAGCTCGCCGCGGGCGAGATCCTCGCGGTGATCGGTCCCAATGGTGCCGGCAAGACCACCCTGCTGTCGTTGCTGGCGGGCGCCGCTTCGCCCAGTGGCGGCGAGGTGCTCGCGCCGCCGGGGGAGCGGATCGGCTGGGTTCCGCAGCAGACAGCCGTCTACTCAAAGCTCTCGGTGCTCGAGAATCTGGCGCTGTTCGCGCGGCTCGAGCGGATCGCCGATCCCGACCGCGCCGTCGCTGCGATGCTCGAGCAGACCGGTCTTCGCGAGCGCGCCGGCGAGCAGCTCGGGCGCCTCTCGGGCGGCAACCGCCAGAGGGTCAACATCGCGATCGGGCTGCTCGCCGATCCGCCCGTCGCGCTGCTCGACGAACCCTCGGCTTCGCTTGATCCGCGTCAGCGAGCCCGGCTGTGGCATTTCATCTCCGCTCGCGTGCAGGGCGGCACGAGCATCGTCTTCACCACCCACGACATCGCCGAGGCGGAGCGCTACGCCGCACGCGTGCTCGTGCTCGCCGACGGCGAGCTGCTGTTCAGCGGATCGCCGGCCGATCTGCGACGCCACGGCAGTGGCGACATCGAGAGCGCCTTCGTCGCCTTCCTGCGCGAGCGCGGCCACTGATGCGCGCGCGCCGCGACCAACAGCAAAGCCAGGCGGCAGCGACGGCGACGCCCCACGCGGAGCAGGCCCGCTGATGACGGCGGTCCGCTGGATGCTCGCGAAGGACCTTCGCATCCTGCGCCGCTCACCGGCGCTGGCGGCGCTGCTGGTCCTCTACCCGGCCGCCGTCGCGGTACTGATCGGGCTCGCGCTCTCTCGCGGCCCCGGTCTGCCGCGCGTCGCCTTCCTCAACGAGATTCCCCGGAGTGAGTCGGTGATCACGCTCGGCAAGACGCGGATCAACACGGCGCGCTACGAACGCCAGCTGTTCCAGGCGATCGAGCCGGTCCGCGTTTCCAGCCGCGCGCAGGCCGTCGCCGACGTGCGCGACGGCTCGACGATCGCCGCGCTGATCATCCCGTCGAGCCTCCCGCACCTGCTCGCGAGCGCCGACCAGTCGGCCTACGTCCAGGTCATCTACAACGGCGACGCGATCAACCAGTCGCTGGTGGAGGGGGCGATCGAGTCGAAGCTCGCGCAGGCGAACGCGCTGCTCGCGGTGCAGCTCGAAAAGGTCGCCGGCAGCTACATCGACCTGCTGCTCTCCGGCGGGCGGCTGAACTTCCTCGGCCTGGCGTTCAACGTGCTTGGCCTGCGCGACTCGGCCAAGATCCTGAACGTCATCCTGGGCGAACTGCCTCGCAACTCCCCCCTGCGCGCCAAGTTGGCGCCGGTCGCCAGCTTCGCCAAGATCGCGGTCGACAACCTCGCCAGCTCGAAGGCCGTAATCGGCGCCGTCGGCGCGCCGATCGTCGTCCACCAGCAGACGATCAACGGCCGCCGCACGCCACTGGACTTCTATGCCGTGGCGATCGCGGTGACCGTGTCGCTGATGTTCGTCTGCCTGCTGCTCGCGTCGGGCACGCTGGCGCTGGAGCGCGAGGAGAACACGCTCGAGCGGCTGCGCCGCGGGCTCGTCTCGCCGACCGCGCTGCTCAGCGAGAAGGCGTTGCTGGCGAGCGTCTGCGCGATCTTCGTCGGCTTCGCGATGCTCGCCGGAATCGGCATCTTCGTGCCGCTGCACTGGGACCGCATAGGCCTCTGGCTGCTGGCGCTGGCGGGCGGAGCACTCGCGTTCGCCACCCTCGGCGTTGCGCTCGGAAGCCTCGTGCGCGACGTGCGCGCCGCCTCGCTGCTGGCGCTGCTGGTCTCCTTCCCGCTGGTCTTCCTCGCGCTGGTCCCCGCAGGCGCCGTCGCCGTCGGCCTCTACGACGCGATCCGGGTGCTCTCGGCTGTCTTCCCGTTCAAGGCGGCGCTCGAGGCGGTCGACGCCGCCGTCAACCAGTCGAGCCCGAGCGAGTGGGCGGCGCTCGGCCATCTGGCCATCCTCGTGCTCGGATTCGGGCTGCTCGCACGCCTCGGCCTGCGTCGCTGATCGGGCGCTCGGCGGCGCGGCGCTCGCCCGCTACCATCGTCTGCGATGGCTTTCCCACAGACGCGTCTGCGGCGACTGCGTCGCACGGTGGCGCTGCGTGACCTGGTGCGCGAGACCGAGCTGAGCCCGGAGCGGCTGATCGCGCCGCTGTTCGTGGCCGCGGCGGCTGAGCCGATCGATTCGATGCCCGGCCAATCTCGCCTGACGATCTCCGGCGCGGTCGCGGAAGCCGGCGAGCTCGCGGCGCTCGGCGTGCCGGGAGTCCTCCTGTTCGGAATCCCCGACCACAAGGACGTCGAGGGCTCAGGTGCCTGGGACGACGAGGCACCCGTACAACTCGCGGTCCAGGCGATCAAGGCCGCGCACCCCGACCTCGTCGTGATGACCGACGTCTGCCTGTGCGAGTACACCAGTCACGGCCATTGCGGAGTCCTGCGCGATGACGGGGCGGTCGACAACGACGCAACGCTCGAGCTGCTCGCACGCACCGCCGTCAGCCACGCGCGGGCCGGCGCCGACGTGATCGCACCGAGCGACATGATGGACGGGCGCGTCGGCGCGATCCGTTCCGAGCTCGATGCGGAGGGCTTCGAGGAGCTGCCGATCCTGGCCTATGCCGCGAAGTTCGCCTCAGCCTTCTACGGACCGTTTCGCGAGGCGGCCGGCTCGACGCCCTCCTCCGGCGACCGGCGCAGCTACCAGCTCGATCCGGCAAACGCCCGCGAGGCCCTGCGCGAAACCGAGCTCGACATCGCCGAGGGCGCCGACATCGTGATGGTCAAGCCGGCGCTCGCCTACCTCGATGTGATCGCCGCCGTGCGCGCGATGACGCGACTGCCGCTTGCGGCGTACAACGTCAGCGGCGAGTATGCGATGGTGAAGGCGGCTGTTGCGAGCGGCGCTTTCGAGGAGCGCGCCGTCGTGCTCGAGACGCTCACGGCGATTCGCCGTGCGGGGGCTGACATGATCATCACCTACCACGCGAAGGACGCCGCCAGATGGCTCGCGCAGACCTGACCGCAACGCCCAAGATCCGGGCCCGCAAGGACGGCGCCGCAGTCGCGCTGGACGAACTCGACCGCCGGCTGCTGAACCTGATGCAGGGCAGCTTCCCGCTCGAGCCCAGGCCGTACGCCGCGGTCGCCGCGGCGGCGCAGTGCAGCGAAGCGGAGGTCCTCGCGCGCGTGAGCAGGCTGCTGGAGCAGCGGATCATCCGCCAGGTCACACCGATCTATGACACGCGAGCGCTCGGCTACGGCTCGATGCTCGTCGCCGCGAAGGTCGACCCGGAGCATCCGTGGGCGGCCGCGAAGATCATCAACTCCCACCCGGGCGTGTCCCACAACTACCTGCGCAACCACGAGTTCAACATGTGGTTCACGATCGCGGTCGAACGCGACTCGAAGCTCGGCCTCGACGGGACGCTGGACGTGCTCGCGCAGCTGACCGGCGCCGAGTCGATCCGCCAGCTGCCGACGCTCAAGCTCTTCAAGATCCGCATGGACCTCGAGATGCAGGGAGGCACCGCGGCGCTCTCCTCGCCCGGCGAGGAGACCGCGCCGGCGCCGCTTGAGGCGATCGACTACGACGAGCGAGACGTGGCCGTCATCCGCGCCACCCAGGGCGATCTGCCGGTCACCTCCGAGCCCTACGTGGCGGCCGCCGCCGCGCTGGGCATGAGCGTCGCGGAGCTGCTCGAGCACATGTCGGGCATGCGCGAGCGCGGCCTGCTGCGCCGCGTCGCCGCGATCCTCTACCACCGCCGCGCCGGCTTCTCAGCCAACGGGATGGGCGTGTGGAAGGTACCGGCGGAGCAGATCGAGACACTCGGCCCGAGGATGGCCTCCTACCGCGGCATCTCGCACTGCTACCAGCGCCCGACCTACCCCGACTGGCCCTACTCCGTCTTCACGATGGCCCACGGGCGCTCGAAGGAGGAGTGTGACGCGGTGCTCGACGCGATCGCCGACGACACGAAGATCGACGAGCGCTCGACGCTGTACTCCTCGACCGAGTTCAAGAAGATCCGCCTGCTGTACTTCACCGACGATTTCCGCGAGTGGGAGGCGGCGCACGCCTGAGCGCCGCCGCAGCGGCCCTCGCTCAACTCCCGTCGGGATAGCCGCCGCGATGGGACACCATCGGATAGTGCGCGAGCGCTCCGGCGTCGGCCAGCACGGCCTCGGTCTGCGCTAAATAGGGCTTGCGCGCCCGCCAGCTGCCGGGGTCGGGCACAAGCCCGGCGCTCAGCACCGGCCGGCCGTCCTCGCGGCGGTCGATCAGATCCTCGAGCGCCCGGCGCAGGCGCACGGTCGCCGGCTCACCGAAGCGATGCCGCCAGGCGTCCTGCGTTGCCGCGATCAGGCGCACGTACTTCTGCTGCGCCCGAACGCCCTTCTCGGTCAGCCGCGCCTGCTTCGCGCGCGCCGCGCCGGGGTCGCGCTCGATCACCGCCAGCTGCGCTCGCTCGAGCAGCCCCAGGGACACCGCGATCGCCTCCTTTGACACGCCGCTGCGCAGTGGCAGCGCCGCCACGCGAACGCCGTCGCCGTCGAGGACCCGCAGCGCGTTCGCGCTGATCGCCAGCGAGAGTCGCGACTCGCGCTCGAAGTCTGTCGCGAAGGCGAGCAGAACCTGGGCCAGCAGGGTGTAGAGCGGAAGTCCGTCGAGCTCGCGCCGCTCACGGGCGGGCGCGCTCGGCCAGCGTTCCGGGTCGTCGCGGTGCACGCTGGACACCGGCAGGAAGGGCGGCAACTCGAGGTCGATCCTGCTGAGGATCGCCGTGAGAGCCCCACGCAGCTCGGCGATCTCGGCCGCTCCGAAGCGCTCCGCCCACGCCGACTCGACCTTCCCGCCGAGCGGTTCCCACACCCGCTGGGCGAGGGCCCCCCAGCGCGTGGTGCGCACCAGCAGCTCGCCGCGCGGGGGCGCCGGGCGCAGGTCGCCCGGCGCCGGCGCGATCTTGATGTAGCCCCAGCGCAGCAGGCCCCTCACGTTCGCCGTGCGCGCCTGAGCCGCGAGCTCACGCAGCGGCCGCCCGTCCGCGTCGACGAAGCGCATGAAATTCGCCCACATCGCAAGCGACACGAGCCATGGGCCTCGCACCGCCCCGCCGTCCGCCCGCCCGATCGTCGTGGTGTGCGGGAGCTCCCGCTCCGCCGCATTGTCGAACTCGATCGTGTAGGCGATCAGGACCTGCGACAGCAGGGTCGGCAGCGGGCGCTCGGCGGCCATGGCGATGACGGTAACGCACCGACCGCGCACCTCGCCGCAGCAAATCCGAGCCGGCCGCGGCGGCCGTCGAATATCGTCTCGGGCGCCGTGCCGCCCGCCCGCAACGACTCCCGCTCCGCCGAGCTGTACTCGCGCGCGGTCAAGGTCCTGGTCGGCGGCGTCAACTCGCCGGTCCGGGCGATGCGCGCGATCGGACGCGACCCGCTGTTCATCGACCACGGGCGGGGCGCCGAGATCGTCGACGTCGACGGCAACGCTTACGTCGACTACGTTTGCTCGTGGGGGGCGCTGGTCGCCGGTCATGCGCACCCGGCCGTGCTCGACGCGGTGGGCGCGGCAGCCGCGCGCGGAACGAGCTTCGGCGCCCCGACCGCCGGTGAGGTGGAGCTCGCCGAGGAGGTGGCGCGCCGCGTGCCGGGCGCGCAGATGCTGCGGATGACCTCCTCGGGCACGGAGGCGGCGATGACGGCGATCCGCCTCGCCCGGGCCGCCACGGGCCGCGACGTCATCGTCAAGTTCGCGGGCGCCTATCACGGCCATTTTGATGGCCTGCTCGCGCAGGCAGGGTCCGGTCTCGTGACGCAGGGGATCCCGTCAAGCCCGGGGGTGCCCGCGTCAACCGCGGCCGAGACCGTGGTCGTGGCGTGGAACGACCGGGCGGCCCTCGAGCAGGCGACGGCGGGCCGCGACGTCGCGGCGATCATCGCCGAGCCCTGCCCGGCCAACATGGGGCTCGTCCCCGCCGCCGACGGCTACCTTGCGCTCCTGCGCGCGCGCGCCGATGCGTGTGGCGCGCTGCTGATCCTCGACGAGGTGATCAGCGGCTTTCGCGTTGGGCGCGGCGGCGCCGGCGCGCGCGAGGGTGTCCGCGCCGACCTCGTCGTGCTCGGCAAGATCCTCGGCGGCGGCCTGCCGGCGGCGGCGCTCGCCGGCCCGCGCGAGCTGCTCGAGCAGCTGGCGCCGGTTGGCGAGGTCTACCAGGCGGGGACGCTGTCGGGAAACCCGCTCGCCGTCGCCGCCGGTCTGGCCACGCTCGCGCTGCTCGACGACGCCGCCTACGCGGCGCTCACGGCTACCACGCAGCGTCTCGCGCAGGGCCTGGCCGCGGCGGGCGGGCCGGCCGTGAGCGTGGTGTGGGCGCCCGGCCTGCTGACGGTGTTCTTCGCCGCGCAGCCGCCGGGCGATCTCGCCGGCGCGCAGCGCTGCGACCTCGACGCCCACGGCGCCTGGTGCCGCGAGCTGCTTGCCCGCGGCGTCTACCCGCCGCCGTCGCAATTCGAGGCCTGGTTTCCGTCCCTGGCCCACACCGACGAGCAGATCGAGCGCACGCTCGCCGCCGCCGGTGAGGCGTTCGCCGCGATCGCCGGCGTCCGATGAGCACGCTCGAGCGCTTGCGCGAGCTGATCGTCGCCGAGGGCGAGCCGCTCGCCGGCGGGCTGCTCGAGCGCGTGCCCGAAGGCGCGCAGCCGACGCTCGGCGAGCTGGCTGCCGCGGGACCGCGCGCGGCCGCCGATCCACGCGAGTACGAGCTGCTGATCGAGGCCATCTATGAGGGCTACCTGCTGCACTACGGCCAGTCGCGGCTGCTCGCGGGGGGTGACGACGATCTCGCGCTGCTCGCCGGCGACCGCCTGTACACGATCGGCCTGGAGCGCCTCGTCGCACTCGGCGATCTCGACGCGGTGCTCGAGCTCGCGGATGTGATCTCGCTGTGCGCGCTGATGGTCGGCCGGGGCGAGCGTTCGAGCTGCGATCCGCTCTGGCGCGCGGGCGCGGGCGCGGTCGGCTGGGGTGCGGGGGAGGACTACCGCCACGCCAAGGCGCTAGCGCGCGCGGGTGACGCGTTGGCCGGCGAGGCGCTGCGGGCACTGTCTGACCCGCCGGCCAGAACATGAAGGTATTCTTCCCGGTCGCCCGGCATCTCAGGAGCGTCATTGGCACCCACGCGCAGGCCCAGCAAGTCAAAGTACACCGCTGACCGCGGAATTCCCGGCGCGTTCGAGGGCGAGACGGTGACTCGCCGGCGCTTCATGACGGGCACGGTGCACGGCGCCGGTGCCCTGGCCACGATGGGCTTCGCGCTTCCCGCACTGGCCTTCGCGATCGGCCCGATCTTCAACAACGACACGCTCGGCTGGCAGACGATCGGAACGCCGGACATGTTCCCCGACGACAACTACATCCCGGCGGTCATCGTGATCGCGCCCGGGATCGGCGAGGCCGGCAACAGCACCGTCTACATCCGCGCGCGCAACCCGGCGATCGACACTTTGCCGCCGACCCAGTTCAACCGCTGGATCGCGATCTCGACACGCTGCGCGCACCTGGGGTGCCCGGTGCGCTGGGTTCCCGCTTCGGAGCGCTTCATCTGCCCCTGCCACGGCGGCGTTTACGACCTCCAGGGCGTGCGGGTCGGCGGGCCG
This sequence comes from uncultured Solirubrobacterales bacterium, assembly GCA_963788385.1. Taxonomy (GTDB): domain Bacteria; phylum Actinomycetota; class Thermoleophilia; order Solirubrobacterales; family Solirubrobacteraceae; genus Palsa-513. The sequence continues at coordinate 544,680 of CAWBGR010000017.1, read as the reverse complement.
CCCCCGCGGCCGCTCGACCGCTTCTTCACCCGCCTGCACGAGGGCTACGTCCAGGTCGGCGCGCGCTACAGCGTCAACAGCGAGCTGCGGGCCTTCTCGCCCCGTGATCCGGGCGAGCCGCTCGACGGGATCGGCCAGTACCTCTACCCGTCGCGGCCGAGCGTGCGCATCTGATGCCAAAGCTCCCGGCGCCACCGATCCCGCCCCGCTTCATTCCCCAGCCCCCGCCGCCCGGCACGCAGCGCGGCCGCCCACGCACGCCGCTCGAGAAGGGCGCGGAGGCCGGCAAGTCCGCGGTCGACTGGATCGACGAGCGCACGTCGCTGTCGGGCGGGGTGCGCTGGGCGCTGTTCCGCAAGGTGCCGAAGGGGACGAACTGGTTCTACACGCTCGGTTCGGCGACGATGATCGCTTTCCTCAACCAGGCGGTGACCGGCGTCTTTCTCGCGATGTACTACCGCCCGGACGCCGGCGGCGGCGCCTACGAGTCGGTGCGCTACATCACCAACGACGTGTTCCTCGGCCAGTTCGTGCGCGGCATGCACAAGTGGGGCTCCTCGGTGATGGTGATCCTCGTCTTCCTGCACATGGGGCGCACCTTCTTCTTCGGCGCCTACAAGTATCCGCGCGAGCTGAACTGGGTGATCGGCGTCGTGCTGCTGATCCTGACGATGACGATGTCGTTCACCGGCTACCTGCTGCCGTTCGATCAGCGCTCCTACTGGGCCACGATCGTCGGCGTCAACATCAACGGCACGGGGCCGCTGCTGGGCCCCTACCTGAGTGACTTCCTGCGCGGCGGACCCGAGTTCAGCGCCACGACGCTGTCGCGCTTCTATTCGATCCACATGCTGCTGGTGCCCGGCGCGATCGCGGCGATGATCGGCGCCCACCTGTACCTCGTCGCCAAGCTCGGCACGACCGCGCCGCCGTGGCTGCGCGCCAAGCCGGCTCCGGAGCTGGTCGAGGAACAGCTGTGAACCAGCGCGAAAAGGAGGAATACCTCCGCGAGTACTCGATCCTGAAGAGCCAGGGCAAGCCGTTCTTCCCCTATGCGGTAGCGAAGGACTCGCTGATGGGGTGCCTGGTCGTGGCGATCATCATGGCGCTCTCGATCGTGCTCGGCGCCGAGCTCGGCCCGAAGGCCAACGCGGCGACGACCACCTACACGCCGCGACCCGAGTGGTACTTCTTCTTCCTCTTCGAGCTGCTGCGCGTGATCAAGCCGCCGAACTTCGTCGGCCTCGCGACGATCGGCGTGCCGACGCTTGCGATGATCCTGCTGTTCCTGCTGCCGTTTTACGACCGTGGCCCAGAGCGCCACCCGCTGCGGCGGCCCGTTGCGACGCTGACGGGGATCTTCGTGATCTGCGCGATGGCCTACCTGACCTATCTCGGGGCCAACGCCGGTCCGCCGACCGAGAACACCATCCCCGCGCCCGCCCTGGTCGTCGCACAGGGCAAGCAGGCCGTTTCGGAGTTCTACCTCGGCCGCGCCGTCGTCGCGCAGTCCGGCTGCGAGGCCTGCCATCTGATCGGCACCAACGGCAACAACGGCCCCGGGCCCGAGCTGACGAAGATCGGCGATCGCATTCCGGCCCAGGCGATCGCGCGGACGCTGGTGAACCCGACCGAGCCGATGCCGTCCTACGGCGGCTCCGGCGGCCTCCCGGCCAAACAGTTCAGCGCGGTCGTCACCTTCCTGTCAGACCTGAAATAGATGCCCGGCGAATCGCCCGGTACGCTCGAAGCGGGCCAGGTGAGAGCGATGTTCGATCGCATCGCCGGCCCCTACGACGCGATGAACACGCTGATGACGGCCGGCCTGCACCACCGCTGGCGCGCGCGGGCGGTGGAGCTCGCGGCGGTCCGCCCAGGCAGCCGGGTGATCGACGTCGCGACCGGCACCGGCGATCTCGCGATCGCTCTGGCACGGGCCGTCGCGCCCGGCGGCGAGGTGGTGGCCTGCGACTTCTCCGAGCAGATGCTCGCCAGGGCTCGGGCGAAGGCGCCGGAGCTGCGCTTCGAATGGGCCGACGCCCTCTCGCTGCCCTACGCCGGAGACACCTTCGACGCGGCGACCGTCGGCTTTGGCGCGCGCAACTTCTCCGACCTGCGGCGCGGCATCGAGGAGATGGTGCGGGTCGTGCGCCCGGGCGGGCGAGTTGTGATCCTCGAGATCACGCGACCGACCCGCGAGCCGCTCGCCAGCTTCTTCCGCGGCTGGTTTGACCGTGTCGTGCCCGCTCTCGGGCGGTTTGCCGGGCAGAGCGCCGCCTACAGCTACCTGCCGAGCTCGGTGAGGCGCTTCCCCGGGCCGCGCGAGCTTGCCGCGCTGATGGACGCCTGCGGCCTGGCGCGAATCCGCTACGTGCTCACCGCGGGTGGGATCATCGCCATCCACGTCGGCGAGGTGGCCTGATCGAGGCGATCGCGGACCCGTTCGACGCGATTCTCGAGCTCGGCGGCGAGCCCCTGCGAACCGCGATGGCCGCCGTTGAGACGCGGCTGCGCGAGATCGCCGCGGTCGAGGAGCACTCGCTCGCGACGCTTGCGGCCGGCGGCAAGCGCCTGCGACCGCTGCTGGTGCTCGTGGCCGGGCTCGGCAGCGGCGCGCATGTGGCGCTGTCTCGCGCCGCGGCGGCGGTCGAGCTGATCCACTCCGCCACGCTCGTGCACGACGACGTGCTCGACGATGCGCCGCTGCGTCGCGGGCGCGACACCGTTTTCGCCGCCGCCGGCCGCACCGCCGCGACAGCGACGGGCGATCTGCTGTTCTCGAGCGCGTTTGCCGAGCTCGCGCGAAACGGGGCGATCGCCCAGCTGCGCGCGCTGTCAGGCGCCTCCGCCGCGCTGGCGCGCGGCGAGCTGATGCAGCGCGCCGACGCCTGGCGCGCCGAAGTCACGCTCGAGCGCTACCTGCAGCGCTGCGAGTTGAAGACGGCGCGGCTGTTCGCCGCCGCCTGCGAGCTGGGCGGGCTGGTTGGCGGCGGCCCGCCGCTACGGCCGTTCGGGCGCGCCGTCGGGCTCGCCTTCCAGTTGCTCGACGACGTGCTCGACATCACGGGTCCGGCGGAGCGAACCGGAAAGCGCCGCGGCACCGACCTGCTGGACGGCACCGTGACGCTGCCGCTGATCCTCGCGCGAGAAAGCTCACCGGAGCTTGCTGCGCTTGATCTGCGTGCAATCTCCGGCGCCGCCGACGCGGACCGGATCTGCACTGCGATCGAGGCGACCGGCGCCGTCGAGCGCGCCCGCCGGCGCGCCCTCGACCTGGTCGCGACCGCCAAGCGCGAGCTGCCGGCGCAATGCCCGCCCCGCCAGCGCGAGGCGCTGGAGCTGATCGCCGACGGACTGGTCGAGCGCTTCGCCTGAAGCCGCCCCGCCGTCGCTTCGCGATTACCTCGCCGCGATTGGACGCCCGCGCGCACCTCGGTGCGCTTGCGAACCATGACTGTCGTGGCTAGGCAACGGCGGCCGGCGGATAGCGCCCGGGCTCGCGCGCGTAGGTGTAGAGGCTGGCGGGCGCGATCTCGAGGTAGACGCCGTCGCCGCTCCATTCGCGAACGCTCTGGCCGCCCGCGGCAAGTTGGGTGGCGTCGAGATCGGCGAAGTCCGGATCGCCGGCGCCGATTATCGCCGCCCGCCCGTGCGCGATGACGGCGAGGTCGGTGCCCTCGAAATAGGTCAGGCTTACACCGGGTCGCCGGGCGAGATGGCGAGCGCGTGACGACTGGGCAACCGTGGGCACGTAGAAGCGGGCGTGGACGAAGAGCGCCCCGATCGGCGCCACGCGGGGCTCCCCGCCGGCGCTGACGCTGGCAAGCGCGACCGTCAAGCTGCCCTGCAGATGCGTGCCGAGTTGCGCCGCCGACAGCGAGTGCTCAGGCATCGAGAAGGAGCTGCGCAGGAACGGGCTGGCCCGCCTCGCGCTCTCGTCAAGCAGCGTCTGCAAGCCCTGCAGCTCGGCCGGCGTCTCGCGCATACCCCGGCGAGGATCGCAGCTGGCGGCGCGGGGCGTTGGCGCCGGCGGGCGTTAATCATCGAAGCGGCGCGTGACGCGGCTTCAGCGCCAGCTTCAGTAGCGGCCCCGTCAGAAGTCGAACGGAACGATCAGGTCGCTCTCGAGCGCAGCGGCGAAGGCCTCGACTTCGGCCTCCATGCAGGCGCGCGAGACGCGCGTGAGCGTGGACTGAAGCTTGCGGGTGCCGCGGTCGAGCTCGCGATCGAAGCGGTCGACGGCCTCCTGGCCGAACACGCCGGTACCGCTCCACTCGCAGTTGGGGCAGCGCAGGACCACGCGCCAGTGCGAGCGACCGATCAGTGACCAGTCGATGGGCTGCACCAGCATCGATCCGCAACTGCCGCAGCAGCACAGCTCCGGATCGCAGGTGGTCTCGTCGAACTCCTCGATCTCCGCGAGGCAGGAGGCATCGTCTTCCGCCGTGTTCGCGAGCTCCATGTCACGGGTACGCCGCTTGCGATGGGCATCCATGAGTGGTTCATCGGCCGTGAGTGCTCCGCGCTTGAGCGCCCTGTGAATCTCTGGTTGCACGGTAGGCTGTGGGCGCATGCCCCGCGCTATCCGGCCGGTCCGCCACGAGGATCATCTAAGCCTCGTCGAGCATTTGGATGAGTTGCGGACGCGGCTCATCGTCAGCCTTGTCGCAATCGGCGTCGCGTTCGCGTTCTGCTTCTGGCAGAACCATGCGCTGCTGCACCTGATCGGCGACCCCTACGCCAAGGAGACGCAGAGCCAGGTCAAGAAATGCCAGGGCGAGCAGGGGCCGGTGTGGTGCACCGACCAGGCGGTGAAGGCCACGGCCCACACGCTGCAGGCGCTCCTGGCTGTGCTCGCGAATCCCTCGAGCGGTCTGAAAACGCCGTCGCGCAGCGCCCTGAACGCCACGACTCCGGCGCTAAAGCAGGCCCTCGCCAGGCTGCCCAAGACCGTTCCGGCCAACAGCCTCGTGACGATCGGCATCGGTGAGCCGTTCACCGCGACGATCACCGTCACGTTCTACTTCTCGCTGCTGATATCGCTCCCGATCATCCTCTACGAGCTCTACGGCTTCCTGATCCCGGCCTTCAGCCCGGACGAGCGCGCGCTTGCGCGCCCGGTGCTGGTGGCGGTGCCCGGCCTGTTCGCCGGCGGCGTGCTGTTCGGCTACTTCGTGGTGCTGCCGGCTGCCGTGCATTTCCTGCAGAACTTCAACAGCGGTTCGTTCGAGCAGTTCGTACAAGCGTCCAGTTACTACTCGTTTGCGGCCCTGATCATGCTCGCGATGGGCGTCATCTTCCAAGTGCCGCTGGCCGTCGTCGCCGCCGCTCGCGCCGGGATCGTGACTCGGCGCCAGCTGCGAAAGAACCGGCGCTTCGCGATCGTCGCTGCAGCGCTGATTGCAGCGCTGCTTCCCGGCGACGTGGTGACGATGACACTCGAGACGCTGCCGGTCATCGTGCTCTACGAGGTCGGTATCCTCGTTGTCGCGTGGCTCGACAGGCGCGACGCCCGCCGGGAGCGGGCGAGGCAGCGAACCGCCCCCACCAGCGCCCAACCGACGCCGCCTCCACCTCCTCCACCTCCTCCACCCACTCCGCCGCCCCCACCGCCTCCACCAATCTCAGCTGACAATGCTTTTTGATCTTCGAAGCCCGCATCGCCGGCGGGTCATCAAGGTGGTCTACGTGTTCCTCGCGGTGCTGATCGGCGGGGGCCTGATCTTTTTCGGCATCGGCAACGGATCGAACTTCGGCGGTCTGCTCACCGCTGCCGGCAACGGCGGCGGCAGCGGCTCGACCAGCGGCCAGAAGCAGTACATCAACGCCCTGGCAAAAGCCGAGAAGCTGGCGAAGGCTTCGCCGCAGAACGCGGCCCTCTGGTTGAAGGCCGGAGAGGCCGCCTACTCAGTCGCGACGCTGCCGACCAACTACGACTCGAGTACCGGCTACACCGTCGCCGGGCACGTCGCGCTCAACAAGTTGAGGCAGGCGTGGCAGAACTATCTGGCCGCGGCGCCGAGCAATCCCAGCGGCTTCTTCGCCGGGCAGGTCGTCGCGGGGTTCAGCACGCCGCCGACCGGCGTCGGCGACTACACGACCGCGGAGAGCGCGCAGGAAGTCGTGGCCGCCGCGCAGCCCACGGACGTCAACTACGAGTATCTCGCCTACTACGCCTGGCTCGCGAAGGACATCTCAACCGGCGACCTCGCGGCGGCGAGAGCACGGACGCTTGCCCCGAAAAAGGATCTCGCGACCGTCAACACAACCCTCTCGGAGATGGAGTCGGTCGCCGGCGTCACCGGTCCGACCGGAGCGACCGGTGCCAGCGGCTCGGCGGGAGCGACCGGCGCCACCGGATCCACGAGCGGCTGATCGCAGCTAAGATCCTGCGCCGGTCGCCCAGGCACGCCTCGGGCCGTTAGCTCAATTGGCAGAGCAGGGGCCTCTTAAGCCCAAGGTTGTTGGTTCGATTCCAACACGGCCCATCGAAGCACTTCACCGGCGACGACGACCCGGTCTTCGCCGGCGGCGCCGGCGGCGTTACGGGCTCATCCCGAGCGGCGGTAGCGGATATGCGTCGCGAGCGGCGAGTGCAGCACCTCGACGGGCTCGAAGCCTGAGCACGGGTCTCGTGTCGGGCCGACGGCGTGACATTCCGGTGTTTACTGCTCGGTGCCATTGTTACCGTGCTGTAACCGCACGCGGTGATGCTGGGGAAGGGCGGCGGCCACGCAGTCCCGTCACCACCCGGGGCGCATGATCGGGAGAGCGAAAAGGAGCGCAATCGATGAGGGTGTTGGTGGTCGAGGATCACGCCAAGCTGGCGTTGACGGTGTCCACGGTGCTGCGAAGCGAGGGCATGGCGGTGGACGTGGTCTTCGACGGCCAGGACGCGCTTGACCATTTGGCCGTGACCCGTTACGACGTGGTCGTCTTGGACCGCGATCTGCCGGGAGTTCACGGCGACGAGGTGTGCCGCCGGTTGGTGTCTGACGGCTGTGAGAGCCGCGTCCTGATGCTCACCGCTTCGGGCACGATCGGCGACCGCGTCGAGGGGCTCGGGCTCGGCGCCGACGACTACCTGCCCAAGCCGTTTGACTTCGCCGAGCTGGTTGCTCGGATCCGCGCCCTCGCCCGACGGTCGATCCCTGCCGTGCCCCCCGCTCTCGTCCACGGCGACCTGGTCCTTGACTCTCCTCACCGCGCGGTCACGCGGGCCGGCCAGCGTGTCGCCCTCACCCCACGCGAGTTCGCGGTGCTCGAAGCTCTCCTGCGCGCCGGAGGAGCCGTGCAATCATCTGAAGCGCTGCTCGAACTGGTGTGGGACGAGAACGCCGACCCCTTCAGTGCCACGGTCAAGACGACGATCAGCCGGCTGCGCTCCAAGCTCGGGGACCCGCCGATCATCGAGACTGTTCGCGAAGGCGGCTACCGGATATGACCAGTGCCGTCACTTGGCTCGCTGGGCGGCTCGGCGGGTCCGGCATTCGCCGGCGCACAGTCCGTGTCCGCCTTGCCGGCGTCTACGGGAGCCTGTTCCTGGTCTCGGGAGCGGCGCTGCTGGCGATCACCTACTTGCTCGTGGCCGGATGGCCCGATCTGCCCGCGACCACCCTGCTTGGCTCCCCCGCACCCTCGCACGCGCCAGGGGTGGGGTGGGCGTTGGTCAATACCTCGTCAGGCGCGATCACCCAACTGGAGCCAGTCGGGGCTCCCGCGCTGGAGCGGGCAGCCGAGCTGCACGACCTGCTGATTCGTTCCGGCATCGCCCTCGCGCTTATGGCGGTGGTCTCCGTCTGGCTGGGTTGGCTGGTCGCCGGCCGCGTGCTGCGACCCCTGCGGGCGATTACGGCGACCACGAACGAGATCTCCGAGGATAACCTCCATCAACGTCTCGGCCTCGAAGGCCCCGATGACGAGGTCAAGGACCTGGCCGACACCATCGACGGCTTGCTCGGCCGCCTCGAAGGAGCCTTCGACGCCCAGCGCAACTTCGTCGCCAATGCGTCCCACGAGCTGCGCACCCCGCTCACGCTCTCCCAGGCGCTGCTGCAGATGAGCCTACGCGATCCCCACACGACCGCTGAGTCCTTCCGCGCCACCTGCAAGGACGTCTATGCAGCGGGCCAACACCAAGAACGCCTGATTGATTCGCTGCTCGTCCTCGCTCGAAGCCAACGGGGCCTCGACCACCGGGAGCTCATCGACCTCGCGGCCCTCGTCGCCGAGAGCGCGGCGGGCTACCAGTCGGCGGCGGCTGCCAAGGGGGTGCGCCTCGAAATCTCCGCCGACCACCCCACCCCAATCACGGGGGACCGAAGCCTCGTCGAGAGGCTCGTTACCAACCTCCTCGAGAACGCGATCCGCCACAACACGATCGACGGATCGGCGCACCTTTCGGTTGGGCAGCACAATGGAGAGGCGATCCTCCAGGTGAGCAACACTGGGCCGCTCGTCGCGCGAGCGAACGTCGCGCGACTCCTCGAGCCGTTCCAACGCGCCACCAACAAGCGCACCGCCGACGACGAGGGACTCGGCCTCGGGTTATCGATCGTCGCTGCTGTCGCCCATGCCCACGATGCAACCCTGACCGCCAGCGCTCAACCCAAAGGCGGTCTCGACATCGTCGTGCGCTTTCCGCGACGTGGCGCACAAACCGGCAGTGATCCGAATCGCGACGGCGCCCAGCATGCCACCGGAGCCGCCGCAGCCATCACCCACAGACCTTCGCCGAGCACAGTTTCATGACAACGCCACGGGACGCGACGCTGTTGCACCGCGCGACGGAGCGAGGCGCGCACGATCGCGCCACACAGACCGCGACGCGCGAGCTCCAAGGAAGCCGCCGGTGCACGACTGCCCGCACGCTCGCGGTGCTCGCGAGCCTCACGATTCTGATGGCGGGCTGTGGCGGGGGGAGCAACTCGCCGGGCGTCGCCGCCATCAAGGGGTCCCACTCGAACGCGACGAGCTCATCGTCCGGCGGTGGCGACGCCGCCAGCTCGAGCTCGCCGAGCACCGGGAGCGGGGTGCGACGTATCGGCGCGAGCGCCGTGCAGCTGCTCAAGTTCGCGCGGTGCGCGCGCAGCCACGGCGAGCCCAACTTCCCTGACCCCAGCCCGCAGGGCGAGTTCGTCGGCGTCGCCGCGGGCTCGCCGGAGCTCCTGACGGCGAACAGGCACTGCGCCAAATACCTGCCGGCGCCCACGCCCACGACCGGCCCCGAACCGCAGTTCATCAAGGAGATAGACGCCTACGCAGCCTGCATGCACCAGCACAACGAGCCCGACTATCCCGAGATGACGCCCAGCGGCATCGACCGGTGGACCATGAAACTCCCCGCCGGCGTCCTCGACCCGCACTCGCCGATCTTCCAGCGCGCCAGCGCGGCATGCGACAAGCTCGTAGGCCCCCCACCTCCCGGAAGTGTGCCGTCAGCAGCCCCGGCTGCCTGATCAAACGCGGCGACTGCCAACCGAGAGTCGCCCGCTCCCCGGGCGCAAAGCGCGGGGCCGGCGGTGAGGTGTGACTCCGCTGCAAGGCGTGAATCGCAAGGCCGCCGGACGGCTCTGGCGTGCAGCTCAGACGGTCCGCAGCGCCTCGGTTGGTGACATGCGCGCCGCGCGGATTGCCGGGAGCAGGCCGGCGATCGCGCCGATCGCGATCGCGGCGGCGAGTCCGCCACCCCAGGCGAGTGGTGGTATGACGATGGCCCATCCCTTGGTCGAGGCGTAGATCGCGGTCGCGAGGATGCCGGCGAGGACGCCAACGATCCCGCCGAGCAGCGCCAGCAGGATCGCTTCGCTGAGGAACTGCGTGCGGATATTTGCCTTGGTCGCGCCGAGGGCGCGCCGTAGGCCGATCTCCGAGCGGCGCTCGAGTACGCCGATGATCATGATGTTCGCGACGCCGACCGCGCCGACCAGAAGCGCGACCGCGGCGAGCCCGAGGAAGAGGTCGTTGAACGCACCCTGGGCGTCGGCGCGCGCGACGAGCGCCGAGGAAGGCTGGCTGACGTCGACGTTACTCGGCGCTTCGGGGTTGGCGGTTGCGGCGAGGACGTTGTCGACGGCATCGACCTGGCTGGTGTGCGCGCGCACGTAGATCTCGGAAGGGTGACCGTCGAAGTCGAGATAGCGCTCGGCGGCGGGAAAGCCGACCAAGGCGCTGCTGTCGATCTCAGGCGCGAGGGCCGCCGGTCTGAGGATGCCGGCGACGTAGAACCACATTCCGGCGAGCGAGATGCGCTCGCCGGCAAAGACACGGTCGATGCCCAGCCGCTGCCCGGCCCCGGCGCCGAGCACGACGACCGGTTCCCGCTCGGTCGCGGCGTTGAGGAAGCTACCCTGCCAGACGCTCGTGCCGACCGCGCGCGGCAGACCCAGGCTGGCCGCGCTGATCGAGATCGCGTTGGTGTCGATCGACGGGATCAGCGGCGATCGAAACACGTTGCCGTTGACTGCGCCCGTGTACTGCACCTGGTTCACGGGGCCGATCCGCGCGATCATCGCCGGTGCTGCATCTGGCAGCTCCGCGGGCTGACCGAACAGCGTCTGGCCGTTGGTCACGTCAAGCAGGTTCGTGCCGAGCCGGTCGATCTCCGACAGGAGGCCGGCCTGCGAGGAGGACGAGAGGCCAAGTACCGCGACGATCGCCGCGACGCCGATTGCGATTCCAAGCGCTGACAGCGCGGCACGCACCCGTCGAGTGCGCAGGCCGACGCTCGCGAGCCACGCGAGATCGCCGAGACGAAGCTTCGACGGCGCAAGGGCGGTGGTCGTGCTCACCGTGGGGCCCTGGTCGTGTCGGCGACGACGCGACCGTCGAGCATCTCGATCCGTCGTGGCAATCTGGCAGCCACGTCACGGTCGTGGGTGATCACGACGATGGTTGCCCCTTCCCGGTTCAGCGCTTCGAGCAGTGCGAGCACGCCGGCGCCGGAAGCACTGTCGAGGTTCCCGGTCGGCTCATCAGCGAGGACGATCGCCGGCGATCCGACTAGCGCGCGTGCGATCGCGACTCGCTGGCGCTCGCCACCCGAGAGCTGCGTCGGGCGATGGTTCGCGCGCGGCCCGAGACCGACGCGCTCGAGCGCGGCCGCGGCAGCGGCGCGGCGCGCCAGCGGGCCGACTCCGGCGTAGAGCAGGCCGTTGGCGACGTTCTCGAGCGCCGTCTCGTGCTCGGCGAGGAAGAACTGCTGGAAGACGAACCCGATCCGCGTCGCGCGCAGTGCCGCTAGCTCACGATCGGAAAGCGTCCCAGCATCGAGGCCGGTGACGCGCACGACGCCGCTGCTCGGGCGGTCGAGTGTCCCGATCAGATGCAGCAGCGTCGATTTGCCCGATCCCGATGGGCCGACGACGGCGAGCAGCTCGCCGGCGTTCACGGTGAAGCTGACTCCATCGAGCGCCGTCACCGGCGGCTCGGTCGGATAGGTCTTCGTCACCGCGTCCAGCTCGAGCACCGGCACGTCCGCGGGATCAGGGCGGGCGTGCGTGGCTGCCGGCGCCACGCTCACAGCGATGGCACCACGACCTGCTGCCCGGCGGCGATTCCCGAGCCGGTCACTTGGACCAGCCCGTCGGCGTCGTCGAACAGGCCGAGCGAGACCGCAACGAGGTGATGGACGCCGGCGCGCGAGACTTCCTCGACCGCATAACCGCCGCCAGCGAGCGCCAGCAGCGCGTCAACCGGCACGACCAGCGCGCTTCTGACGCTTCCCGTCGTGACCGCGAGCTCCACCGGAGCCTGGTCAATCGACCCGGTCGCCGAAGGATCGAGCGGGCGGATAGTAACTGGGACAGTCGGCGAGCCGCCGCTCTGGCCGCCGGTCGCGACGGTGCCGATCGACGCCACGACACCGGGGGTCGTTGAGTTGTCCGGCAGCGTGATCGTCACGCGATCGCCGACCGCGACCTCGGTCTGCTCGGCCGCGTCCAGCTGCAGCGACACGACCCGGCGCGCCGAGCTGCCGGTGAGCAACGGGCTGCCAGGGCCGGCACTCGCTCCCAGCGTGGCAGCTACGGCGGTGACGCGCAGCCGCCCGAGCGGCAGAAACACTGCTTGGCCCACCGCGAGCGTGCCGGTCTGCGTCACGCCAAGATGCTTCTGTAACGCCTCGACCGCGTCGGTCGTCGCAGCGCTGAAGTCATCCGAGGTCGGGTCGAGCTCGTTAGGGGTCGCGTAGCCGAGCGCGACCAGGTCCCCGTTCAGCTGTTCGACGTCGGCCCCGGTCAGCCCGACCGATAGTGCCCGGTAAACCGGGACATTGCCGGTCAGCAGGATGACCGGCGCGCCGTTGACGCGATAGAGAACGCCACCCTGCGGGATGATCTGCCCGACCGAGGGGAGCCAGGTTAAGGTCCCCGACGCGCCGTTGATCACCCGGTAGCTGCCGGCGAAGCCGAGCGTCCCGGACGACGCGGTCTGCGAGAAGAGCGACTGCTGCTTGATCGTCGCCAGGGTCGTCCCGCCATCGTTCACCTCGCCGCCGCCGCCGCGCGCCGCCGGCGCCGCTGCCAAACGGATCGGCGATCGCGACAACCGCCACCACCACGAGCACCGCAATCAGCACAGCGGCGACCGCAAGGTGACGGCGTGAGAAGCGGTGGCTGGGCGGCTCCGGTCGCTCGACTGACGGCTCAACCGACGGTGCCTGCGATGAGCGGCTCGCCGTACTCACGGACCGGCCCCCGGGCCGCCCGGCTGGAGGCTCGCGCAGGCGCTCTGAGCGCTCTGAAAGATTGGCGAGCTCGGATCGACCCCGCTGGGGCCGGCGTTGACCCGGAGGCTGACGCCGCCAGCGGAGGTCGTCGGGTCAGGGAAGCTCGTCACGCCGTGGGAGCGCATGCATTGCGAATACTTGAGCAGCTGGGCGAGCCCCGCCGCCTGCTGGGCCGCGCTCGGCGGCGCGGTGTGAAGGTGAATCTCGCTGCGACAGACTTTCGACGCCGCCTGGAACTTAGGCGCTTGCGGGAGCGATGCGTCCGAACCACTGAGCGAGAATACGCCCTGTGCGTTGGGATCGGGGAAGTCCGGCACGCCGTGCGCGCGGATGCAGGCAGAGAACTGGATCGCCTTCGAGCCCGACAGGCCACTCATCTGGATCTGGGCATGGGTATGTGGCGAGCCACCCCCCGGGTTGCCGCTCGAGAGCGAGGCACCCGGCGGGGAACCCGAGGACAACGACTGGCTCGGCGTCTTGCTGCCGAGGTTGGCGACCGACGGGCCGTTCGAGCCACAGGCTGCTAGCGCGAGAGCAAGCACGCTGACGGAGGTGAGAAGCAACCCGCATCGGTGGTGGTTGCAAGGGAGGTGCCACTCGTTCATTTCGCTCCGTTACTCGGTTGGGGAGGGCGGGCCGACACCGGCTCGGAGCGATTGATACGCGACCGGTGGTTACACGACGGTGACAGCGGCGCTGCCGCCGCGCGGCCGAGGCCGTGCGCGAGCGCGAGTTGCCGGCGCGGCCGCTTGGCGCGCACGTCTACGGCGACGCTTCGGCGCGCACGGTGTCCGCGAACGTGTCCATCAACTCGGGGTGAGTCTGCTTGGAACGCGCGAGAGTCTCGTCGAGTGCCTGGCTGATCGTCACGTTTGCCAGCGCGTTGTTGGCTGCTTCTTCGGCCGCCTCGTAGATGTCGGCGAGGATCGGTTTGATGCTGACGCCGATGGGGCAGTTTGGCGACGGCGGGGAGCTGTGCAGTGCAAAGGCAGGTCCGTCGTCGAGGGCGTTCTTGACGCCGAGGAGCGTGATCTCTCCTGCTGGCCGGGCGAGTGTCCAGCCTGCCGGGGTCCCCCTGTGAGAGTCGACGAGCCGACTTTCGCGCAGTTGCCCCAGCAGTCTGCGGACCACAACCGGGTTGGTTCTCACGCTCGCCGCGATGGCGGAGGATGTGGCTGGCCCTCCTCCCAGGCGGGCGTGAAGTTCGACCCACTCGAGTGCGTGGATGGCTATGGTGAGCCTGCTGTTTGCGCTCATCGGATGAGGACCTCCTGGGCCTGGGGTGCGCCCTTGATCAGTTTCGCCGCACCCCACAGTGAGCCAGGATTTGCCCGGCGAGGGTGGAGCCCGAGCATCGTCTCGTACAACTCGACGGCTGTCGACGCGGCGAGCTCGGCTTCGTTGAAGTCTTCGAGGTACTGGATCGACTCGCTGATATTGCGCGGGTCGTCGTCGTAGTCGGGGTGTTTATGTCCGGCGACGACGTGAGCTGGTTCGAGAGCTTCGAGCGTCCGCAGCGCGGCGATCCACTCGCCGCGAGTTTCGCTCGTCGTCTCGGCCAGGTACATGTGCGTGTTGTTGTAGACGACATCACCACCGACGATCAAGCGGATGGCGGGAACCCAAAGCGCGGTGGTGCCAGCCGTGTCGGTGTGCCCGGCCTGCACGATCGCCAACTCGTGCCCCTCGAGGCTGAAGCGGTCGCCGGCAACGATCTCCGGTAGAACGGGCTCGGGGATCTGGCCCGGGAACAGCCGGCCCCAGAAGCCGACGCGGTACTCGTCCTGGGCCTGCAGGCTGGCCTGCGCGCGCGTTCCTGCAGTCGCGACCGCCCGGGCGCCGGGGAACGCGGTGAGCAGCTGGCCGATGCCGTAGACGTGGTCGCCGTGCCCGTGGGTCAGGTAGATGTGGGTCAGCTGTCGGTCATGGTCCTTCACCCACGCAATCAGTGTCTCGTTCTGCTCGATCGTGGTGAACGTGTCCACCAGGACCGCGTCGTGGTCGCCGAAGATCAAAGTGGCCGAGTTGGTCACCCAGCGCAGGTCCTCGTTGTCCCCGGGCGGGAGGTCCCGGGTAAGGCCTTCGCGGCGCACGAGCAGCGTGTCGTAATGGAGGTGGGTCATCAGAGGGTCCCTTCCTGTGTGTGGTGATGTAACCAGGATGGCTACATTAGCACGGGCCAGGTTTTGCCGCGGGCTGAGCGGACGCCATGCCGGCACGACTCGCTGTCGCTCAATCAGAAGGGCGGCCGGCGGTGGTCCGTCACACGCACTCGTTGGCGCGACGACCGCGACTGCGGCTCGGCTCCCGGCGGCGTCGATCACGCTGGCGATCAGGGGCTTATGGAGGCGCCGAGCACGCTCCCGGCGGCGTTCTCCCACACGACGACGGCGTGCCCGGCGTTTGTGTCGATCGCGACCGGCCCGTCGTCGAATTTCTCTGGTCCGAGCGTGAGCGGCGGATCGAAGCTTCCGGCCCCGGGTGCGATCGCGAGTTGCGCAATGCTGGGTTGAACCGAGTTGCTGCCCCAGCTGGCCAGCACGTCGCCTTGCGCGTCGACCGCAACCTTGGGGAACGCGGCGCTGTCGCTGTCAAGCTCGACCGGCTTGCCAAAGCGCGCGCCGTCAACACTGGTCGCGATCATCAGCGGGCCGCCGTCGTCCGCACCGTCGTTGCCGGCCGTGGCGTTGAAGGCGAGCGCGAGCACACCGTCCGCGCCGGCAAGCGACAGCCCGGTAGCAGCACCGGTGTAGGCAGAGGTGATCTCCCTGAGACCGTTGGGCCCCTGCCGCGCGAGCCAAACATGCGTGTCGTCTGTGACCGAGTTGCGCTGAAACCACGCGATCGCCGCGCCGCGCGCGACCGGTGTCCCAACGAGCCCGCCGGCGTAACTGAAGATGCCCAGGCCGGGCCCTGGTGCCTTGACACTCTGCGGGCGCATGAACCCGCTGCCCGGTGACCACACCGACCACATGATCCTGATCACGGTCGAGGGCTGCAGATCGCCTGCGCTCGTGTTCAGCCACGCCGCCAGCGCCCGGCCACCCGACTCGGCCACCAACACCGGGTCCCACGACCCCGCCACACCGAAGTAGTGGAGCGGGCCAAAGCGCGCACCATCGCTCACGGCCCACACCATCTGCTGCGCTCGCGCACCGCCCCGCTGGAACACGACGAGCGTGCCGCCGGGAACGCTCGCAACGGCTGGCTCCGGGTCGACGCCGAGCCCGGTCGGGAAGGGAGCGCCACCCGCCTCGCTCAACCTCCAAGTCGCGAGTGTCTGCACCGGCGCACAGCCCGCAAGCGTGCAGTGTCTCGCGCTGACCACCACCGCGACAGCTTTGCCTGCCGAGGAGTTGCGCTGTGTCTCCCACACGAATGTCGCGGCGCCCGCCGAGGCGGCGATCACCGGGGTATCCGACACCGAACCGGCAGTGACCGCCACGCTGACGGGACCGAGCGTGCGCCCGTCGGCCGCGCGCGCAACGATCACAAACGGCGCATCATCCTTGTAGCCACGCCTTTCGGCCGCCCAAACCGTGCCGTCCGCTCCCAGCGCCGACGCGACGCCCCCCGCCGACGCTGACACGGCCACGGTGAACGGCGTCCCAACAGACGGTGCGGGCTCATCCGCCACACCCAGCTGCGCCGCGATCAATCCCAGCAGCGCAAAACCTGCCACGACCGATCCTGCTCTCCTCACGCCGCCCATACTCACACAAACCCCGGTGCGAGCGGGCGGGGACCTACGGTTCGCCGGTCACGGGATCGACGCCGCCGGTCATGACACCGCCGAGCGCCATCCTGGGTCGTTAGCGATAGCGGGGATCAGCGGTCGTTCCAACCGGCGCCGGTCGCTTCGTACTCCTCGACCCGTGCCTGCATCAGCGCCTTCAGCAGCTCGGTCGGCAGCCCGCTGTCATAGGGAAGCTTGATGAAGCCTTCACCGGCCTGATAGCCGGCGGCCGCCACCGCGGCCTTCTGGGTGGCGAAGAATGGCGGCGGAAAGCGCAGCGAGCAGTGGCTCTTGAAGTTCTGAAGCATCCACAGGTTCGTCTTCTCGCCGCGGACATACACCGGCAGGTTCCATTTCAGCTCTTCCCGCGCCTGCGGGTCGGCATCGAGGCTCAGCCTCCGAAGCGCCTCGAGGTGCGGCCGCTGGAGGTCGTTCAGTTGCGCGAAGAAGTCATCGACGCTCGAGCGCTTCGGCATCGGCATGGCGCCAGCCTACCCGACCAGATGCAGAGATTGCGTGCCCTGGCACCCGGCCGAGCGCGCGCGACTGAAGGTGCGTTACATGCGGTCGCCAAGCACGCACGCCGGCCGAGTGGGGGCTACGATCACGCGGCCGGCAGCCAACCGGCTCACAGGCGGACTTTCGAGGGAGGAATTGAGATGACTGAAGCACAGCCAGCGAGCGTGCTCCGTTTCGAGGCGCCTGGGCCAGGATCCTGGGAGCTCGAGGCGGTTCACTTTCCGCGGCCGGTGACGCGCTACTGGGAGGAGATGCACCCGGAGGCTTTCAAGCGCGGCGTCCGTGACTTCACCAGCTTCTACGGCATGTTGATGGACACAATGGATTACGCCTACATCAACGGCTTTGCGTACCTGTCGATGCTGCCGGTGGCACCGGAGGAGGTGCCCAAGCGCTTTGCGCGCGCGGAAGAGCTGTTCGAACACAAGCTCTGGCGGGAGCAGCTTCGCGCCTGGGACGAAACGATCAAGCCGGCCTCTATCGCGACGCACCGGGAGCTTCAGGCGATCGATCCCGACGCCCTCTCCGACGAGGACCTCGCCGCCTACCTGAACCGCTGCCGCGAGCACCACATCGCGATGGTGTCCCAGCACATGCGCCACACGGCCGCGGCAATCGTTCCGACCGGGGACTTCCTCGCGCACGTCAGCGACTGGACCGACGCGCCGTCCTCCGAGCTGCTCGACCTGATGCGCGGCGCCGCTCCCGTCTCGGCGGGCGCCTCGGCGGAACTCGAGGCGCTCATCGCGGCGATCGGCAGCGACACCGGCGCGCAGGAGCTGCTCGCCTCCGATGACGATCCCGGTCGCGTGCTCGAGGAGCTGCGCTCGCGCGACGGCGACGCGGGCAAGGCCGTATCGGATTACCTCGATCTCGTCGGCTACAGGCTGCTCGACGGCTTCGACATCAGCGGGCCAACGGCGCTGGAGCTGCCCGACGTGCTGCTTCGGTCGATCCGCATCGCGGTGAGCCCGGCGGAGGTCGAGGAGTCCGACGTCGAGCAACGCATCGCGGACGTCCGAAGCCGCGTCCCGCAGGAGCACCAGGCCCAGTTCGACGAACTGCTCGGGGAGGCCCGGCTGACCTACCGGATCCGCGACGAGCGCGGCGTATTCAGCGACATCTGGGCCTCCGGGCTGATGCGCCGCGGCGTGCTGGCGGGCGGGCGCAGGCTTGCTGCCAGAGGGCAGATTGCGCAAGCCGAGCATCTCATCGACGCAGGCTTCGACGAGATGCTCGCGCTGCTCTCGGGCTCAGGCGGGCCCTCCGCCGACGACCTCGCGGCGCGTGCCGACTACCGCGCGACGCACAGCGCGAAAGACGCTCCGGCATTTCTCGGCGACCCGCCGTCGCCCCCGCCGGACGCGTCCGCCTTGCCCCCGGCCGCAGCGCGGGTGATGCGCGCGACAGGCATCGCGATGGGCGAGCTGTTTGGCAGCTCGCAGGAGGAGCACGAGGAGGACATGCTGCGCGGGCTCGCGGCGAGCCGGGGAGTGTATGAGGGCGTGGCACGCTGCATCTCGGGGCCCGCCGAGTTCGATCGGATCGTCAAGGGGGACGTCCTGGTCACCGTCTCGACGAGCGAGGCCTTCAACATCCTGCTGCCACTGCTCGGAGCGATCGTGACCGACAGCGGCGGTCTGCTCTCCCACTCCGCGATCGTTGCCCGGGAGTACGGGATTCCTGGCGTTGTCGGGACCCGCGAGGCGACCGAGCGGATTGCCGACGGGACTCGCGTGCGGGTCGACGGCGACGCCGGCGAGGTGACGGTACTCGCGTGAAGGACGCGGTGGCACTCGCCGAGGCAGTGGACACCTCGCTGTTCGGCTCTAAGGCGGTCGGCCTTGGGCAGGCGTTGCGCGACGGCCTGACCGTGCCGCCGGGCGTCGCGCTGTCGGGGGCGATCGTCGAGGCCGTCGCCGCCGGGGAGGAGCAGGCGATCGCGACGGTCACTGCGCTGGTGGCGCCGCTCGCCGGCCCGCTCGCGGTGCGCTCGTCCGCGGTGGACGAGGACGGCGCGGAGGCGAGCTTCGCCGGTCAGCACCTGACGTTACTCAACGTGCCGTCGTGGGAGGGCCTCACCGAGGCCCTGAGCGAGATCTGGTGGTCGGCGAACTCTGACTCGGCGATCACCTACCGCCAGCGTGTCGGGCTGTTCACCCGGCCCAGCGTTGGCGTCGTCGTCCAGACACTGCTCGATCCCGACACGGCCGGGGTGATGTTCACGCAAAACCCGGTCACGGGAGCGGACGAGCGGGTCATAGAGGCGAGCTGGGGACTCGGCGAGGTGGTGGTCGCCGGGCTCGTGATCCCGGATCACTACCGAATCGCGCGCTCAGGTGAGGTGCTCGAGCGGGTGCCGGGCCTGAAGAAGGTCGCGGTCCGCACCCTGCCGCAGGGCGGAACGGTCGAGGATCCGGTGGCGCCCGAACTCGTCGAGGCGCTCTGTCTCGACGACGGCCAGCTCGCCGAGCTGAATGGTCTCGCCGACGACTGCGAACGAATTTACGGCCGCGCCCGCGACATCGAATGGGCGATCGCCGACGGCGCGCTGTACCTGCTCCAGTGCCGCGCGGTCACGCGGGCGGGGGCGTAGGTGGCGGCGGTCAGCGGCCCGTGGCGCCCAGCCGGGATTGCGACTCTCAGCCGCAGCGCAAGCCACTAAGATCGCGCGATGGCAGGCGCGCCGGTCGAGGCTCTTCAGCGGGTGCCGATCTTTGCCGGCCTGGACGCGGACGAGGTCGGCCAGATCGCGCGCCTCTTCAAGCTACGGCGGTTTCCGGCGGGCGAAACCGTGATCCAGGAAGGCTCGGGCGGGGCCGCGTTCTTTGTGATCGACTCAGGCGAGGCGACCGTCTCCGTCGGCGGCAAGGAGCAGACAACTCTGAAGACGGGCGACCATTTCGGCGAGATCGCGCTGATCGACGAGGGGACTCGCACGGCGACAATTACCGCCACGAGCGATCTCGTCTGCTTCGGGCTGACCTTCTGGGACTTCCGCCCGCTGGTTGAGAGCAACGGCGTGATCGGCTTCAAGCTGCTCCAATCGCTGGCAAAGATCTATCGCGACACGCGGCAGCCGTAGTCGCCTCCCGGGTCGCCGCCGGCCGGCGCGCGACGTACACGCCGCGAGCGCTGCCGGCCGATCTCGCTACAGGCGAGAAGGCCGCCTGGCGCCCACTTCGTTTCGGCGCCCGCACTGCCCTTTCGAGCTCGACTGTCCGGGTGCCGGCGCCGGCCAACTCGCGGCGGCGCTCGCGGCGAGGGTCAGTAGGCCTTGGTCTCGCTCTGGTGGGTGTGCCCCGCTGTCGCGCTGAGGCGGATGTGGCCGGCGCCCGCGGGCAGGGTCAGAGTCACGCGCGCGCAGGCGTGCAAGGCCGTCCGCTTGAGCTTGTGCGGCGCTCCCCGGGCGGGCTTGATCTGGAAGCTGAGCTCGCCGCTGCGGCGAGGAACGAACGTGAGAGTCCGGTGCCTGCCCGTCTTGATCACGGAAACCGAGCCGAAGATCGGACCGGCGGTCTGCGCGACGCAGCGAGACTCACTGGACGTCGTGGTGGTTGTGGACGTCGACGATGTTGTGGTGGTCGTGGTGGTCGCGCTACCCGTGAACACGTCCGAGCCGAACGAGGCGAGCCCGGCCTGCGCGGCGAATCCGATGTGCGGCAACCCGAACAGGTCCTCGACGCTTCGCAGCAGGCTGTAATGGTTGTACGCGGTCTGCGTCACGGTGCCGGGCTTGATGAAGGGCGAAAGCAGCACCGCCCCGATCTTTCCCCCGCCCGTGGCGGCCGCGTTTGAGTCGCTCGGGTCGCCGGGGTCCGCGGCGTTCGGCCCGGCCTGCTCACCGCAGCATGAGGACTGATCGTCACCGGCTTCGGCCTCGTCAAAGGTGACGACGATCAGCCCGTCTGCCTTGTACGCCGGCGAGGCGGTGATCTCGTTGATCAAACCGGGCAGGAACGTGTTGATCTGTGTCAGTCCGCCGGGGTCGCCGTTGGCGCAGTTGGTGTTGTGACCGTCGTTGCAGAGCCCCGGAGTGATGAAGGAGAAGTTCGGCGTGCTCGACACGCTGGCGAGATCGCTCGCGAGCGCGCTCAGGTTGACGACGTGACTGTCGCAGTAGGCCGCGTTGTCGATGATCGAGTGGAAGTACATGAACGGGTCGTGGCGGGTCGCGTACTGATCGCCCGCCGTCTCGACCTGGGTGTTGTCCGCGGCTCCGATCGCAGGATGACCGCAGGTCGCCGACTCCCGCGAGGGGTCCGCGCCCATGCTGTCCATGTAGCCCTTCCAGGTCAGCCCGGCCGCGTCGAGCTGGCCCGGGAGGGTCGGCACGGCAGGCGACGAGCTCGGGTACACGCAGCCGCTGCCCGCCGCCTGGCCGGCGGCATCGAGCGTCGGGCTGCTCGCAACGAAGTTCGAGAAGGTTCCGCAGTCGCTCTGGGTCGCTGCCGTGGGCGCCTGCCCGGAGATCATCGCGATGTAGTTGTCGAGCGAGTCGTGCCCGATGCCGTAGTAGTTGGGAACGAACGCACCTTCGGAGACGAGCGTGTGCGCCAGATAGGGGGCGGCCGATGAGGCTCCGAACGTGGTCGCCTCGTCCTCGTTTTCGAGCACGATCACAAACACATGCTTGACGGCGGGCAGGGTGCTCGACGCACCGGAGTCCGCTGCCCCCTCGATCCCGAAGAGCACCGCGACCACGACGGCGAAGAGCGCGAGCAGGCGTCGCATCGCGGCGATCTTAGCGAGGGTGCGCCACAGCGGCCGCGCCGGACCGCGGGCGAGGACGCCGCATTAGCGCCCTACGCTCCGGCGACCCTGGGGAGTGAGCCACTTTCGCGGCCGTGCCCGACGTCGCCGCGGTCAGCCGGCGGCAGGCCGCGCGAGCGCCCACCCTCAGAGATCGTGGCTTGCGAGCTTCAGGCCACGGTGGCGCTTGGCCTCGTCCACCGCGCGCACGGCGGGAACCATCTCGCTGGTGACGAGCCCGTGCTCGTCCGTCAGCTCGTCGATGATCTCGAACGAACGCGCCGTGCGCGCCGGGGTGTCGATCGTCACCGTCACGACGGGAACGTGGCGGCGGATCTGCAGAAAGCGGTCGCCGTGCGGCGCGTGGCTGCCGTGGAACCCCCAGATCCCTCGCAGGCTCGTGGCACCGGCGGCGCCCGACGCGCGCAGGCGGCGGATGATCTCGAGGTTGAGTGGCCGGCCGTCCCGGGTCGTGCTCTGGGAGGTGTATACGGTCAGCTTCTGCCACAGCGCGAGCCCCTGCGCGTCGCTGGCCGGCAGTTCGTGTGGGCGCGCCAGCAGGCGCCCGTCGCGCTTGCATACGCGGACGCGCTCGAGCGTCATGAAGGGCTCATGCAGCAGCTCGCGCAGCTCGTCCGCGGCGGTCGCGATCAGCTCGGCGGCTCCCACCGCGACGATCATCATCGGCACCTGAGTATTGGCGGCGAAGAACCTCGCGCGGGTGCGCCGGCCGGTGCGCGTGCCGTCAACGCCGAGGAGCACGGTGGCGCCCGCGACGCCGCGGCGATGGAGCAGCTCGCATGCCGCGACGAACGCTGGCACGCCGGACAGGCGCTCCTGGCGGCCGGCGTAGATCGTCAGCTTCGCCTCGGCGCCGGGCATCGGGGCGGTGCTCTCGCCTTCGAGCAGCGCCGTGCGCTCCAGCGTGAGCAGGCCACGGCGTTTGATCCCGAGCACGAGCTCGAGTGTCGACTCGATCCGCTCGCGCGTGTCGACCGCGATCGACACCACCGGCAGATCCTCGGAGAGCGAGAGCAGCGATCCGCTGCGCATCTGGCGCCGCTGACTGAAACCCTCCGTGCCCCGCAGCAGCACACTGGCCGCGAGGCGCTGGGAGCCGTAGAGGTCCAGCAGCTCGTCGGCAACCAGACCGCTAGCGCCGCGATCGCGTTCACCAAAATAGGTGGTCAGTGTCAGAAAGTCCGTGTTCACAGATGAGCTCCGATCAGCCGGCCGAGCACGGCCGCGCCCACGCCGGCGGCCAGACCGGCGGCCACGTTGACCGCGGCGGGAGCGATTCCACCGTCCTCGGCGAGCCGCTGGGTCTCGAACATCCAGGTCGAGAACGTCGTGTAGGAGCCGAGCAGAGCGCTGCCGGCCAGCAGCAACGCGTCCCCGGTCAGCGCGAGCCCGGTGAGCAGGCCGAGCGCGAACGCACCGGTCGCGTTGATCACGAAGGTGCCGAGCGGATAGCGCGAACCGCTGCGGTTGCTGATCAGTGTGTCGAGCACAAAGCGCCCGCTCGCTCCGGTCGCTCCCAGCGCCGCAACGGCTATCCACACCCAGGCGCTCATGTGAGAGCTCGCGTGCGCCGTGCCAGCGACGTCGCGACCCAGATCGCAATGAAGCCCGCGCCGATGCTCGCGGCGGCGTAAGCGAGCGCAAGGCCGCCGCGGTCCGCGTCGAACATCTTGATCGTTTCGACCGCCATCGTCGAGAACGTCGTGTAGGCCCCGCAGAAACCGGTCCCGAGCAGCGGCCGGCGGTAGCTGGAGAGCGGCAACCGCTCCGCGAGGCGCGTCGCGAGGCAGGCGAGTGCGAACGATCCCGTGACGTTGATCGCGAACGTCAGCCATGGCCATCCAGGCGCGCCGCCGGCAAAGGTCTCACCGAGCCAGACCCGCAGCAGCGCCCCGGCCGCGCCGCCGAGCGAGATCGCTCCCAGCTCACGTCTGTCGAAAGCCGCCACGTTGCTCGACCGACTCCCTTCGCGCAGATCGATTGGTCATTCGCGAAAGGAGTCATCAGCCCTCTTGCTGCCCGGGCGGTTCGCGGGCGGCCGCAAACTGCCGGCCACGCGTCAGGACTCCATCTGACGCCCCACAAGATAGCGCAGCGGCCACGGCCCACGACGGCTTACCCGGCTCGGGAAAAGGCGTCGGCGAAAAGGCGTCAGCGAACGACTGCGTCGCGACCGGCGAAGCGCGCGCGCGCGCCGAGCTCTTCCTCGATCCGCAGCAGCTGGTTGTACTTCGCGACGCGCTCGGAGCGGGCGGGCGCGCCGGTCTTGATCTGGCCGGTGGCGGTCGCGACCACGAAATCGGCGAGCAGCGCATCCTCGGTCTCGCCGGAGCGGTGGGAGACGAAGCAGCGGTAGCCGGCCTCGTGCGCCATCGCAATCGTGTCGAGGGTCTCCGTCAGCGTGCCGATCTGGTTGAGCTTGATCAGGATCGAGTTGGCGATCCCGGCGTCGATCCCGCGGCGCAGGATCTTCGGGTTGGTGACGAAGATGTCGTCGCCGACCAGCTGGATGCGCTCGCCGATTCGGTCGGTCAGCGCCTTCCAGCCGTCCCAGTCGCCCTCCGCCATACCGTCCTCGATCGAGACGATCGGGTAGCGCTCGATCAGCTGCGCGTAGTAGTCGACCAGCTCCGCCGAGGTCAGCGTGCGTCCCTCGCCCGCCAGGACGTAGGCGCCGTCGTGGAAGAACTCACTGGCGGCCGGGTCCATCGCGATCGCGATGTCCTCGCCGGGCCGGTAGCCGGCGGCCTCGATCGCGGAGACCAGCAGCTCGAGTGGCGCCTCGTTTGACTCGAGCGCCGGCGCGAAGCCGCCCTCGTCGCCGACGCCGGTCGCCAGGCCCCGCGAATTCAGCGTGCTCTTCAGCCGGTGATAGGTCTCGGTCGCCATCCGCATCGCCTCGGTGAAGCTCGCTGCGCCGACCGGCACGATCATGAATTCCTGGAAGTCGACGGGGTTGTCGGCGTGCGCGCCGCCGTTGAGCACGTTCAGTGCCGGCACGGGCAGGAGCGTTGCGTCCTCGCCCCCGAGATAGCGGTACAGCGGCTGCTCGAGCTCGGCGGCCGCCGCACGAGCGACCGCCAGCGAGGTGCCGAGAATCGCGTTGGCGCCGAGACGGGCCTTGTTGTCGGTGCCGTCCAGCGCGATCAGCGCGTGATCGAGGCCCGCCTGGTCGGTGGCGTCGCGGCCGTCAACGGCGGACGCGATCTCGCCGTTGACGTGGGCGACGGCGTTCGCGACGCCCTTGCCGCCGTAGGCGGCGCCGCCGTCTCGCAGCTCAACCGCCTCGTGCTCGCCGGTCGAGGCTCCCGAGGGCACCGCGGCCCGCCCGAATGCTCCGGACCGCAGTCGCACGTCCACCTCGACGGTGGGGTTGCCGCGGCTGTCAAAGATCTGGCGGCCGTGGACGTGTGCGATTGCCGTCATCTGCGGGCAGTCTAGCGGCGCGAGTGGGATGGGCGATGTAACAAGATGGCCAGCCGGCCCGCTAGCGCCGGGTGCTCACCGGCAGCTCGGCATCGGCGCGCCTGACCAGTTCGGCGGCGCTGTCCTGCGCCGTGAGTGCCGACACGCCGAACTTGATCTCGCAGCGCTCGGTCGGGTCGGCCGCCAGTTCGGCCTGCACGGCGCCAAAGCGGGTGCGGGCGATCTCGACGGTCGCGTCGGACATCACGCAGAGGAACTCGTCGCCGCCCATGCGCACGATCAGGTCATAGGAGCGCAGATGCTTGCGGATCGCCCCGACCGCACGCTCGAGCAGCGCGTCGCCGGCGCCATGGCCCTGCGAGTCGTTGACCGCCTTCAGACCGACGACGTCGATGTAGACGGTTGCGAGCTGGCCCGCCGTGCGCCGCGCGCGGGCGATCTCGTGTTCGAGATCCGCGAGGCCGGCCGAGCGCGTGCGCGCCCCCGTCAGCTCGTCGGTCTCCGCGTGCGCGACGCGCTGCAGCAAAGCGTCCCGGTCGGTCTGTGCCTCCAACCGGTCACGCGCGGCCTGTTCGCGGTCGAGGGCGGCCTGTTCGCGGTCGGTCTCGGCGCGGGCTCGAAACTCGGCAGCCCAGGCGCGGTCGCCGGGGCCGTGGTGCGCGGGTCCGCTCAGCGCGCCGTGTGCGCCGGTACCGTCAGCCGCGAGCCCGGCGCCGGCCTCCAGCTCCTGGTCGCGCATCGCCGCCGCCTGGTCGCGTGCGACCGCCGCCCGATCCCGAGCCCGCGCGACGGCATCACGCGCCCGGGCCGCGGCGATCCGGTCCTCGGCGGCGTGGCTGCGCTGGCGGTTGCCGTGATCGCGAATATCGCGCGTGGCGTCGTGCACCTGGGCGTCGCCGCCCTGTGCCAGGTCGAGGTCGCTCGCCGCCTGGTCGCTGTCGGAAGCGGTCTGGTCGGTGTCGGCCGAGGACTGGTCGCTGTCGGAGGCGGTCTGGTCGCTGTCGGCGCCGGTCTGGTCGGACTCCGAAGCGGTCTGGTCGGCCTCCGCGGCCGTTGCGGCGGCGTCCGCCGCGTGCTGGGCAGCGTCAGCTGCGAGCTGGGCGCTGTCGGCGGTGCTCTGGGCATGATCGGACGCGTGCTGGTGGCTGCTCGAAGCGCTCTGCCCGGTGTTGGAGGCGCTCTGGCCGGCGTCCGAGGCCGACTGATTGACGTTGGCTGCACGCTGGGCGCTGTCGGCCGCGGTCTGCGCGCTGTCGGCCGCAGTCTGGGCACTGTCGGCCGCGGTCTGGGCACTCCATGCCGTCTTGGCGCTGGAGGCGGTCTCGGCGCTCGACGCGGTCTGGGCGCTGTCGGCCGCGGTCTGCGCGCTGTCGGCCACGGTCTGGGCGTCGTCGGCCACGGTCTGGGCGGTCGATGCTGTCTGCGCGCTCGACGCCGTCTGGGCGGTGGACGCGCTGCGGGCGCTGTTGGCGGCCCACTGGTTGTTGTCGGCGGCTGTCTGGGCGCTGTCGGCCGCGGTCTGCGCGTCGTCGGCGGCGGTCTGCGAAGTGTCGGACGCCAGCTGGTCGCTGCGGGACGCGGACTGGTTGGCGTTCGAGGCTGTCTGCTTCGCGTCGGCAGCGCTCTGCGCGTCGTCGGCGGCGCTCTGCGCGCTGTCAGCGGTGGTCTGCGCGCGGTCGGCGTGCTCCTGGGGGTTCTCACGCGAACCCGAAACCGGGGGGCCCGGTTCGCGGTCGCTTCGATCGACCCTCGGGTCGATACTTTCACCCTGCGGTGGGTCGCCCACGACCTGTCTCCAAATGGATAGCTGCATGTCTCAGAGATCCACGCAGCTACCGATCGATCCACCGATACTAGCGAGTGCGCTGCAGCGGCCCGCGTTTTCGGCGCGCCGGCGCTGAGAGACAGGGCGTCACAGCTGCGGTAGGGACGCCCCTCAGGAGGGCGGCGGGAGGGGCGTGCCGAGCGCCTTGACGGCCTCATCGACGGAGGGGAAGAGGTGGTCTGCGCCGATCCGCGCAAGCAGGCCGCTGCGGCGCAGGCCGTCGATCGCGTGCTCGCCGGCGCGTGCAACCGCGAACGCGACGTGGTCGTGGTCGAGCTCGTCGAGGATCTCCGCGAGCGCGCGAGAGCCGGTGTAGTCGACGTCGTGCATGCCGAGGGCGTCGAGTACCAGCAGCCGCGGTGGCTGCTTGGCCTGTCCGATGCAAGCCTCGACCTGCGCACGGAAGTGGATCGCATTGGCGTACCACAGCGGGGTCGCGAACAGGAGCGCGAGTACCCCCGGCTGCGGGGCGGCGTCCTTGCTGGCGCTGAGCGCCACCCAGCTGGTCGTCCCCGGTATGCGGCCGAGCTCGTGGACCTGGGGACGCGCGCTCAGTCGGGTGCGGTCGAGGATCGCCAGGCCGACGGCGACGCCGATGCCCTGCTCGACGCCGGCGAGCGCGACGGTCAGCAGCGTCACCACCGCCAGCCCGAGCTCGAAGCGGTCGAAGCGAGCGATGGCGACGAGGTCGCGCCCGTGGAAGATCCGCGTCGCGATGAAGATCAGTACCGCGGCGAGCGTCGCCAGCGGCACATCCTTGAGCAACCCGGCTGCGGGGATCAGCAGCAGCAGCGCCGCCGCCGCGCCGAGGCCCGCGGCCTGCGTGCGCCCGCCGGCTGAGGCGGTCGCCGCGGTCCGCGCCGGGCTCGCGTTGACCGGGAACGCGCCAAGCAACCCGGCCGCGATGCTGCCGGCGCCGACGCCGACGAAGTCACGCCCGACGTCGACCTCGTAATGCCCGAGGTCCGCGAAGGCGCGCGTCGTGGCCGCGGACTGGCTCACGACGACGAGCGCGACGACCCCGGCGACAGGCGCGACGCTTGCGATCGCCGACCACGACACATCGAACAGTCCCAGGCGCGGCGCGCCGTGCGCGATCGCGCCGAGGATCGCCACGCCGTGCGCATGCAGTCCGAACACGCCGACCGCGACGGTCGAGCCGACCAGGCCGACGAGCGCGCCCGGCAGCTTGCGGTCGATCCGCTCGGCCGCGACCACGACCGCGAGCACCCCGGCGCCGATCGCGAGCGTCCAGCCGCTCACCTCGCCCAGGTGCGAGACGACGACCGAGACGCGGTTGAGCGTCGACCCGCTGACCGACGGCAGGCCGAAGAGGTCAGGCAGCTGATGCACGACGATGATCACCGCGACCCCCGCGAGGAAGCCGGTGATGATCGGGGCGGACAGGAACTCGGCGATCCAGCCGAGGCGAAGCAGGCCGATCAGCGCGACGATCGCGCCGACCATCACCGCGAGGATCCCGACGAGGTCGATGTAGTGGGGTGAGCCGGCCGGCGCTAGGCGCATGACGGCGACCGCGAAGAGGGGGGCGATCGTCGAGTCGGCGCCGACCGACATCTGCGGGTTGGAGCCGAGCAGCGCGAACAGCACCGTGCCGGCGACAAACGCGTAGAAGCCGCTGATCGCAGGCATCCCGGCCAGCCGCGAGGTGGCGAGCTGCTCGGGCACCGCGATCACGAGCAGCGTCAGCGCCGCGAGCAGATCGGGCGTCGCCCAGGCCCGGCTGTATCCGTGCAGGGAGGAGAAGAGGAGCCCGCTTCGGCGCCCGGCGGCTTCGGCGCCGCGCGACCCGGCCACCGGCGCGTGAATGTCGCCCGTCGGGCTCGACAGGCGGCGCAGTGCTCCCCGGCCAAAGCTTGGCACCGGGGCATCATCGCTCACCCGGCGGCCCGGCGGGCTCGCAAGTTCCGCCTCGCCGGCGCCCACGCGCGGTTGCGCGCGGCGCGGGCTGCTGCCAGGGTTGCGGGCATGATCAGACCGACGCCGCGACTGCGCACCGAGCGCCTCCTGCTGCGCGAATGGCTGGCGTCCGACCTCGAGGCCTACGCGGCGCTGAACGCTGATCCGGCGGTGCGGGAGTTCTTCCCGGAGCGCCTGACCCGCGCGCAGAGCGACGCGCAGATCGCGGTGTTCGCGGATCACTTCGCCCAGCACGGTTTTGGCATGTGGGCGCTCGAGCTGGTCGCGACCGGCGAGCTGATCGGCTTCACCGGCATGGACCTCGCCACCTACGACGCCCACTTCGCCCCGGCGATCGAGGTCGGCTGGCGCCTCGCCCGCGACGCCTGGGGCCACGGCTACGCCACCGAGGCGGCGCTCGCCGCGCTCGCGTTCGGGTTCGATGAGCTCGAGTGTGGCGAGATCGTCGCCTGCACAGTGCCGGCGAACCGCCGCTCGCGGGCGGTGATGGAGCGCCTGGCGATGACGCACGACCCGCGCGAGGACTTCGACCACCCTGAGGTCGCGGCCGGCCACCCGCTGCGGCGTCACGTGCTCTACCGGCTGAGCGCGCAGAGCTGGCGTGAGCGGGTGGCGTAGGCCCGGGCGTCCGCCACCGCGCGCGCTCGCACGCCGCGCTGCGCCGCGCGACCTCACGGACCGCGGCGCTGCCGCGTTGATCACTCACGACGCGCTTTACGCACCGCCGCCGGCCAGCCAAGCGATCAGGAGACACGATGCCCGAGCTTCGCCTCTACGACTATGCAGCCTCCGCCAATTGCTTCAAGGTGAGGCTGGCGCTCGCGCAACTGCGGCTGCCATACGAGCGCGTGGCGGTCGACATCTTCGCCGGCGAGACCCTGACCGAGGAGTTCCAGGCGATCAACCCGGCGCGCACGACCCCCGTACTCGAGATCGCCGGCGCCGGTGGCGGCGCAACCCATCTGAGCGAGTCCGCCGCGATCCTCTTCTACCTCGCCGAGGGCACCGCGCTGCTGCCGCATGAGCGCTTGGCGCGCGCGGAGGTGATCCGCTGGCTGATCATCGAGCAGACCGACGTAATCCCGACGATGGGGGGGTTGCGCTTCCGCCTCGCGACCGGCCGCCTGCACGCCGGCGATCCAGAGGCCCGCCGGCGCTTCGCCGCCGCGGGCGAGGTTCTCGCGCTCTACGACGAGCACCTCTCGCGCCACGACTTCCTCGCCGGCGATGCCTACTCGATCGCCGACATCGCCGGCTACGCCTACATCCACGTCGCCCCGCAGGCAGGCCTCGACCTGCAGCCCCACCCGTCGCTGCGGGCCTGGCTCGCGCGGATCGAGGCCAGTCCAGGGTTCATCAACGACCTCGTCCCCTATCCGGAAAACGCGGCGGCCGGCGTGTCTCGCTCGATCTACGACGCTGCGAACACGACCGGCTGACGGTGAAGGCGCGCCGGATCGAACCGCGCGAGGACGTCACCTGAGCCCAGCACCGCGCCCGCCGGTGCGAGCCCGGCGCTCGCGGCCAGCCAGCCGACCACCGTCTCGACGCTCTCGCCGAGCGCGAGCCGCTGCGCCAGCGTGGCGCCACCGGCGCGCTTGGCGAGCCGGCGGCCGTCGGCGCCCAGGACCAGCGCCACGTGGGCGTGGCGGGGCACGGGCAGCCCGAGCAGCCGCGCGAGCAGGATCTGGCGCGGCGTCGTCTCGAGCAGGTCGTCGCCGCGCACGACCTCGCCGATCCCCTGGTCGGCGTCGTCCACGACCACGGCGAGGTTGTAGGCCGGCGCATGGCCGGCCTCGCACGAGCGGGGGTCTCCGCGCCAGAGCACGAAGTCATCGACCACAGCCTCGGTCTCGCCCGCCAGGCGATCGCTGAAGCGCAGACGCTGCCCGCCGGCGTCAAGCCGCCAGGCGGCCGGCGGGCCGGCGCCCGCCCGCGCCGAGCGCTCGCGCACGGAGAGGCCGCGGCAGGTGCCCGGGTAGGCGCCCTCGCCGGACGCCGCGTCCGCGGCGTGGGGCGCCGCTGACGCGGCGCGGATCTCCGCGCGGCTGCACCAGCAGGGATACACGCGCCCCTGCGCCGCAAGCTCTTCGAACGCGGCGCGGTGGCGCTCGCGGCGCTCGCTCTGGCGGGCGGGCGGCTCGTCCCAGTCGATCCCGATCCGCTCGAGGTCGGCGATGATCGAGGCCTCGTGCTCGCGGCGCGAGCGCTCGGGATCGAGGTCCTCGATGCGCAGCAGGAAGCGGGCGCCCTGCGAGCGCGCGAAGCACCAGGCCAGCAGCGCGGTGCGCAGGTTGCCGAGGTGCGCCGGCCCGCTCGGGCTGGGTGCATAGCGACCGTCGGCGGCGCTCTCGCGGGCCACACCGCCAGCATCCCACGTGGAGCCGGCTCGAGACCCCACCACCTTCGCCGCCCCCGCGCGCGGCCCACCGACACCCTCTAAAGTCGCCGGCGATGCGGCGCAGGAGGATCCCCGCGGGCGGGAGGGCCGATGGCGCGACTTGACCCCGAGTCGCTGCCGGAGCACATCGACCGCCTCTACCGCGCCGCCTGGGCCCTGTGCGGGTCCCCGCACGAAGCCGAGGATCTCGTGCAGGAGACCTTCGTGCGCGTCCTCGCGCGCCCGCGGATCCTGCGCGCCGGCGCCTCCTCGCGCCAGGCGGGCGAGCTCGCCTACCTCATGCGCGTGCTGCGCAACACGTTCCTGAACTCGCGCCGCACCGCCTCGCGGCGCCCGCACGTCGCGGCGACACTCGAGCAGGCCGACGCGCCCGACCCGCGCGCTGCGCTCCAGCCCCAGCAGGCACTCGAGGCCAAGGAGCTCTACGCGGCGATCGCAGCGCTACCCGAGGACTTTCGCCTGGCGCTCGTGGCCGTCGACGTCGTCGGCCTCAGCTACGCGCAGGCGGGCCGCGCGCTCGGCGTTCCCGAGGCGACGATCACGACGCGGCTGCACCGCGCGCGGCGCCGCGTCGTGGCAAGCATCGATGAGCCGGTGGGCGCGGCGGCGCCACAGGAGCGGGAAGGATCGCCGCCGCCGCGGGGTCCTGATTAGATGAGCTCGATGCCCGAGGATCCCGAACGCGACCCCGTCGCCGCCGACGAGCGGCGCATCGGCGAGTTGCTGCACGCTGCGCAGGTGCCCGCGCCGGCTCCTCTGCACCGGAGGATCGGCGAGCTGGCGGGCGCACGCGCGCCGCGCGCGCGGCGCACGCGCAGGCCGCTGGTCGGCCTGGCGGGCGGCTTCGCGGCCGGGATCGTGCTCGCGATCGTGCTCGGCTCCGCCGCGAGCTCCAAGCCGCCGACGTTGTTGCGCGTCTCGCAGGTCGCGCTGGATCGCGCGAGCGGGCCGGCGCCGCGGTCGCTGCACGCGGCGGGGACCGCGATCGCCTTCCCACGGTGGTCGGCGCGCGGCTTGCCGAGCGCCGGCACGCGCAGCGACCGGGTCGGTGGACGCACCGTGACGACCGAGTTCTACAGCTCCAACGCAACCGGCAGGCTCGGCTACTCGATCGTGTCCGGTGCGCCGCTGCGCTGGGGCGCCGGCGAGCGCGTGGTCGCTCGCGAGGGCTACAGCTACCGCCTGGTCAGCCACGCGGGCGCGACGATCGTCGCCTGGGTTCAGTCGGGCCACACCTGCGTGCTCGTCTCGCGCACCGCCCCGGCCGCGGCGCTGCTCGCGCTCGCCGTCGCGGAGGACCGCGCGGCGGCGCTCTGATCGGGTAGCGTGCGCCGCGATGGCAACCGAGCTTGCCTGCATCGACGGGCAACTACTCGACGCGGCGGCGGCCGTGATCGGGGTCAGCGATCAGGGGCTTTTGCGCGGCGACGGCGTGTTCGAGGTCGTGCGCCTCTACGACGGCGTCCCCTACGCACTGGAAGAGCACCTCGAGCGGCTGGCGCGCTCGGCCGCCGGGCTGCGGCTGCCGCTCGACGCCGAGGCCTTCCGTGCGGACATCGCGGCGCTGCTGGCCGCGCGCGAGCCGGCCGATGAGCTCGTGCGGATGTTCGCGACGCGCGGCGGGCGCCGCGTCGTGCTGACCGAGCCGATCGCGGCGATCGCGCCGACACTCGCGCTCGCGCCGGTCACCTACGCGCCGCCGCGGCTGCTTGACGGCATCAAATCGCTCTCCTATGCCGCCAACATGCTGGCTTCGCGGATCGCCCGAGAGCAGGGCGCCGACGAGGCGCTGCTGATCACCCCGCACGGCCGTGTGCTCGAGTGCCCGACGTCGTCGTTCTTCATCGTCCGCGACGGCGAGGTCTGGACGGCGCCGCTGCGCGATCACGTGCTCGACTCGATCACGCGCCGCGTCGTGCTCGCGGTCGCGGCGGTGCGCGAGGAGCCGATCGAAGTGGACGCACTGGCACACGCCCAGGAGGCCTTCGTCGCCTCGACCCCGTTCGAGGTCACGGCCGTGCGCGCGGCAGGTGAGCACCGCTACGACGCGCCGGGACCGCGCACGCGCGAGATCGCGCTGCTCGTGCGCGAGCGGATCGCGTCGCAGCTGCGCTGATGCGCGTCGCGACGGTGCTTGGCAACCGCCCGCAGTTCGTCAAGGCGGCCGCGGTTTCGCCGCTGCTGCGCGAACGCCACGAGGAGCTCCTCATCCACACCGGCCAGCACCACGACGCGCGGCTCTCGGCGGTCTTCTTCGAGGAGCTGGGACTGCCGGCGCCGGACTATTCACTCGAGATCTCCGGCGGCTCAAACAGCTCGCAGCTCGGGCGCATGGTCGTGGCGCTCGCGCCGCTGCTCGCGGACCTCGCGCCCGACGTCGTGCTGCTCTACGGCGACACCAACTCGACGCTCGCCGGCGCGCTCGCGGCCGCCGACCTGGGCACGGCGGTGGCCCACGTCGAGGCGGGGATGCGGGCGTTTGACCGCAGCCTCGCGGAGGAGCGAAACCGCGTGCTCACCGATCAGCTCTCGCAGCTTCTGCTGTGCTCGACCGGATCGGCGGCGCAGCAACTGGCCCGGGAGGGCGCACCGGGCCGCGCGGTCGTCGTCGGTGACGTGATGGTGGACGTCGCCCACGCGACCCGCGAGCGCGCGCTCGCACGCACGCAGACGCTCGCGCGCTTCGGCGTCCAGGCCGGCCGCTACGTGCTCGTCACCGCGCACCGCGCCGCCAACGTCGATGACCCGGTGGCGCTCGAGCGCCTCGTCGCGCTGCTCGAGGCGGTCGGGGGAAACCTGCTCATGCCGCTCCACCCCCGCACCCGCGAGCGGCTACAGCGACACGGCCTTTATGCCCGGGCGGCGAAAGCCGCCTCATTGACAGAGCCGCTCGGCTATCTCGACTTCGCCGCGTTGCTGTGCCAGGCGAGCGCGGTGCTGACCGACTCTGGCGGGGTGCAGAAGGAGGCCTACCTCGCCGGGGTGCGCTGCGTCACGCTGCGCGAGAGCACCGAGTGGACCGAGACCGTGGAGGCCGGCTGGAACACGCTGGTGGGGCTCGACGCCGCTGCCGCGCTCGCGGCGCTCGCCCGCCCGGCGCCCGCGCTGCGCCCGCCGCTGTGGGGCGACGGGCACGCCGGCGCGGCCGTCGTCGCCGCGCTCGAGGACTACGCGGCGGCCTGAGCGGGGCTCGCCGCAGCGGCCGTGCGCTCGAGGCCGGCAGCCCGCAACGGCCACGCGCCCCGACCCGGGGGCCCGAAGCGCTCGCGCCCGACCGGGGACTACGCGGCGGCCGCAGCGACCAGCGTCTGCGCGCCGGCCGCGGTCCAGATCGTCTGCTCGCGCGCCGGCCCGACCCCGATCATCGCGACCGGCACGCCGATGAAATCGGCGATGAAGGCGAGATAGTCCCGCGCCGCCTGGGGCAGGTCGGACTCCTCGCGGCATTCGCCGATGTCCTCGCTCCAGCCCTCCAGCTCGACGTACTCGCCGACCGCGTGGTGGAGCACCGACTGGTGGTAGGGGAAGTGGTCGAAGATCGCCTCGTCCTCGCCGCGGTAGCGCGTGCAGACCAGGATCCGCTCGAAGCCCGAAAGCACGTCGAGTTTGGTGATCGCGAGCGCCGAGAGCGTGTTCAGACGCGAGGCATAGCGCAGCGCGACGAGGTCGAGCCAGCCGATCCGCCGCGGGCGCCCGGTCGTCGTGCCGTACTCGCCGCCGATCCGGCGGATCTCCTCGCCCAGCTCGTCGTCGAGCTCGGTCGGGAACGGGCCGGCGCCGACGCGCGTCGCGTAGGCCTTGCAGACGCCCCAGATCTCGTCGATGTCGCGCGGGCCGACGCCCGCCCCCACGCACGCCGCGCCGGCGATCGGGTTCGACGAGGTGACGAACGGGTAGGTGCCGTGGTCGATGTCGAGCATCGCGCCCTGCGCGCCCTCGAACAGCACGATGCGATCCGCCGCCAGCGCGTCCCACACCAGGCGCGCGCAGTCGGCGATCTGGGGGGCCAGCTGGTGGCCGTAGGTGACGTACTGCTCGACCATCGCGTGCAGGTCGAGCATCGGGTCGCGGGCGTAGGGGCGCAGCGCGAGCCGTTTGGGCTCGAGCGCCGCGGCGATCTTCTTGCGCAGGATCTTCTCGTCCAGCATGTCCTGCACGCGGATCCCGAGCCGCGCCGCCTTGTCGGCGTAGCAGGGGCCGATCCCGCGGCGCGTGGTGCCGATCTGCAGCGTGCCCAGGCGCGTCTCGCCGGCGTGGTCGAGCAGCAGGTGGTAGGGCATGATCAGGTGGCAGTTGGCCGACACCTTCAGGCCGCTGGTGTCGACGCCCGAGGCGCGCAGCGACACGAGCTCGTCGATCAGCACCTTCGGGTCGACGACGACGCCGTTGCCGATGATGCAACGCTTGCCGGGGTAGAGGATCCCTGAAGGCACGAGGTGAAACTTCCACTCGCGCGTGCCCCGCACGATCGTGTGCCCGGCGTTGTTGCCGCCCTGGAAGCGCACGACGGCGTCGGCCCGCTCGGCGAGCAGGTCGGTGATCTTTCCCTTGCCCTCATCGCCCCATTGGGCGCCGACGATGACGATTCCTGGCACGAGCGGGAGTTTAGTGGGCGGCTGCGCCGCCCCGGGCAGGACGCGTGCGGCCGGCGGGGCGAGCCCGGGGGCTGCGTTGCGTCAGGGTGTCGCGGGGGCGCCGTCAGCGACCCCGTAGGCGACGCGGCGGGCGTCGTCGCCGAAGAACGGCAGGATCTCGCACATTCCCTCAAGGCGCGAGACGGTCCGCTCGCCCAGCTGCGCGGCCAGTTCGTCGCGGCCGAGGTTGGAGGTGACGATCGTCGAGCGCTCATCCTCGTAGCGGGCGTTGATGATCGTGTACAGCTGCTCGAGCACCCAGTCGGTGCGGTGCTCGGCGCCGAGGTCGTCGATGTGCAGCAGGTCGGCGGCGGCGAGGCGGTCGAGGAAGTCGAGCACGCCGCCGCCGCTGTTGGTGTTGGCGCGCGAGGGTGAGTCGATCGACTCGCGGATCACGCTGAGCAGGCGCGGGCAGGAGTAGATCGCGACGGTGCGCCCGGCGTCGATCGCTGCCTTGGAGACGATCATCGCGAGCGCCGTCTTGCCGGTGCCGAAGCTCCCTGTCAGCCACAGCCCATGTCCCTGGTCGAGGTTGGCGGAGATGGAGCTGACGAAGTGGCGGATCTCGCGCACCTGGGTTGGACAGCGCCGTTCGATGTCGATCACGTCCGAATGCTCGAAGGAGATCGCGCGGTAGCGCTTGGGGATGCGCGCTTCGAGCGCGCGCGCGCGCGTCGCGGCGATTCGCACCGCGCGACAGCGGCAGTCGCGCGCCGTCTCGGTCTGCTCGTCGATCACGAAGCCACTGCCGTCGCAGATGCCGAACTCGCAGGGGTGGGGGGTGGCGGCGGGGTTGATTGCCATCGTGCTTCCAGGATAGAGGCGGGTGCGGCCCTCGCCGGGCGAGCGCGGCTGAGGCCGGCGCTCCTTGCGAGCAATCTGCGCGTTTCGCGTATCGTCGCGGTTTGAGCATCCGGCAAGCAGAGGAGAGCGGCAATGGCGGAAACCACACTTGGGACGGTGCAACTGGGCTCGACCGGGCTGGCGAT
Organism: uncultured Solirubrobacterales bacterium; assembly: GCA_963788385.1. GTDB lineage: Bacteria > Actinomycetota > Thermoleophilia > Solirubrobacterales > Solirubrobacteraceae > Palsa-513. The sequence continues at coordinate 507,709 of CAWBGR010000017.1, read as the reverse complement.
CACGCGGATCGGATTCGGCGCGTGGGCGCTCGGGGGCGGCGACTGGGAGTTCGGCTGGGGAGACCAGGACGACAGCGAGTCGATCGACACGATCGGCCACGCGCTCGCCCTCGGCATCAACTGGATCGACACCGCCGCCGGCTACGGTTTCGGCCATTCCGAGCAGGTGGTCGGGCGCGCGATCGCCGGCCTGCGCCCGGCGCCGCACGTCTTCACGAAGTGCGGTCTGGTCGAGGGCCCGGGGCGCACGGTGCTGCGGAGCCTGGAGCGCGACTCGATCCGCCGCGAGTGTGAGGCGAGCCTCGCCCGGCTCGGCGTCGAGGCGATCGACCTCTACCAGATCCACTGGCCACGGCCGCCGGAGGACATCGAGCAGGGCTGGTCGGCGCTCGTGCAGTTGCGCGACGAGGGGCTCGTGCGCCACATCGGCGTCTCCAACTTCACCGTGCCCCAGCTGGCGGCGATCGGCGCGATCGCGCCGGTCCAGACGCTGCAGCCGCCCTACTCGCTGATCTCTCGCGGCGCCGAGGAGGAGCTCCTGCCGTACGCGCAGCGCGAGGGGATCGGCGTGATCGTCTACTCGCCGATGGGTTCGGGCATGCTGACCGGGGCGATGACGCGCGAGCGGATCGAGCATCTGCCCGAGAACGACTGGCGCAAGCGAAGCGACAACTTCAACGAGCCGCGCCTGGGCGACAACCTCGCCACGGCGGAGCGCGTCGGCGCGGTCGCGCAGCGGCTGGGCGTCTCCTCCGGCGCCGTCGCGATCGCCTGGACGCTGCGCAACCCCGCGGTCGATGCGGCGATCGTCGGCATGCGCCGGCCCGACCAGGCCGACGAGCTGATCGCCGGTGCCTCGCTCGAGCTGAGCGACGAGGACGCAGCCGAGATCGAGGGCCGCTGAGCGCTCGGCGGCGGCGCCGGCAGCGCCGTCGCGGGCCGCGCCCCGGCGCGGCGGTGGATCAGCGGGGTGCCTGTGAGCCGGACTCGAGGGCGCCAGGGCTGACGTGCCGTGTGGCCGCGAAGACCACGAGGGCACCTGCCGCGAACGCCGCGCCGAGCCCGCAGGTCGCCGTCCAGCCGTAGCTCGTATAGACCACCGCCGACAGCGTCGAGGCGACCACGCCGCCCAGGAACGACGAGACCATGTAGGCGGTCGTCAGCCGGCTGCGGGCGTGCGCGGCGAGCCGGTAGATCACCGTCTGGTTGCTGATCTGCGCTCCCTGGATGCCGAGGTCGAGCACGACGATTCCGCCGATCAGCGCGGGCAGCGAGGTTCGGCCGAGCGCGAGCAGACCCCAGGAGACGAGCACGAGGATGAGGAACACCGCGCAGCCCCAGCTGACCGCGGCCGCGGTCGCCGATCCTTCCGGCCAGCGGCGCGACGAGAGCGCCGGCGGCGCCGGCCAGGCCAAACAGCCCGATCGCGGCCGTGCCGTAGTGGTAGGGCGCGGAGCCGAGCAGGAACGCGATCGTGGTCCAAAGGACGGAGAAGACGGCGAACTGCAGCGCGCCGAGGGCCATGCGCTGTCGCAGCACCGGTTCCTGGGCGATCAGCGCGACGATCGAGCGCAGAACCGCCCGGTAGGCGACGCGCTCGGCCGGCGGGACGACCGGCAGCGCGCGCCGGAGGGTGGCCGAGAGGACGAGCATCCCGCCGGCCGCGAGCGCGTACACGAGCCGCCAGCCGCCGAGCGCGGCGATCACGCCGCTGAGGGTGCGTGCCATGAGGATGCCGATCAGCAGGCCGCTCATCACCGTGCCGACGACCTGGCCGCGCTGGTGCGGCGCCGCGAGCGTCGAGGCGAGCGGCACGATCACCTGCGCGACAACCGACAGCGCGCCGAGCGCGACCATCGCAGCGGCGAACAGGGCGAAGCTCGGCGCCGTAGCGCACGCCGCGGCGGCCACGGCGGTCCCGAGCAGGATCGTGGCGATCAGCCGCCGGCGCTCGACGATGTCGCCGATCGGGACGAGTAACGCCAAGCCGGCGACGTAGCCGATCTGGGTGGCGGTCACGAGCAGCCCGGCGGCGCCGTCGGAGACATGCAGGGCACGCCCGACGGCGGTCAGCAGAGGCTGGATGTAGTAGAGGTTGGCGACCGCGGCGCCGGTCGCGAGCGCGAGCAGCGCGACCAGTCCGCGCGAGAGCGGCTTGGGCTGCTCGGCCGAAATCGGGTCTGCCGGCGCGCCGGCGCCGTTGGGGCGCACAGCCCGCTCGCGGGTGGTGGCGGCGGTCGCCGGCGCGTCCGTTATGGCGGGCTTGGCGCCGCTTGGCGATCGCATCTGCGCGCCCGAACGCTACACCCCCGGCTGAGGTGCCCGCGCGGGCTGGCGCGGGCGGCGGGGAGGAGCGTGCCCGCGCGGGCTGGCGGGGCCGGGCCTCGCGGCGCCGGGCCTCGGGGGGCGCGGAGGAGCGTGCGCGGGGGTGCTTGGCGGGCGGCGGGGAGTAGCCTCATGGTGGCGTCGCGCGGCCGGATCGGGGGGAGCCGGCGGCGCGCCCGCGGCGCAACAGTTCACGGCCCGACGCGACGAGAGGGAGGCAGTCCATGAGCGGATCCACGGCGTTCACGATTGGCAGCGAAGTGAGTGGCAGCGATGGAGTCTGCGGTGAGTTGCGGCGCGTGGTCGTCGACCCTGTCGCGCGCGCGCTCGTGCACCTCGTCGTCGAGCCGCCACACCGCGCGGGGGCTGCGCGCCTGGTTCCGGTCGGGCTCGTCGAGTCCTCTGCGGACGGCGCGATCCGCCTGAGTTGCACGAAGGCCGAGTTCGACGCGCTGGAGGAAGCTGAGGAGACGCAGTTCCTCGCGGGCGCCGGCGCCGACTACGGCTACGGGCCCGGGCAGGTGGTCTCGCTGCCCTATTTCGGCCTCGGCGGAATGGGCATGGGCATGGGCGGCGTCGGCTCCCTCGGCATGGGCGGAATCGGCATGGGCGGAATGGGCATGGGCATGGGCGGCACCGATCCCGGGCCCCACGTGGTCGTGACGGACCGCATCCCGGTGGGGGAGGTGGCGGTGCGCCGCGGTGATCCCGTGAGCGCCAAGGACGGGGAGATCGGGCGTGTGCAGGGACTCGTGATCGACCCCAGCGACCACCACGTCACGCATTTCCTGCTCGACGAGGGGCACCTTTGGGGCGCGAAGCGCGTGGCGATTCCGATCGGCGCCGTCGAGGCCGTGAACGACGCCGACGGCGTCAGCGTGAGCTTGACGAAGGACGAGGTTCGAGACCTGCCGCCGGTGGACCTCGGTCCGGCGCAGTAGGCGGCGCTCGCCGGCGCGCTCGCAGCGCCGCCCCGTCGCCTCGCGGCGGGGTCGCCGTATTGCGAACTCGTGAAAGGATGTGCCGTCGTGACGAGCTTGAGTGAGGGCACGCTTGCTGACCTCGCCCGGATGATCCGGGTGACCGGGCACGCGTGGATCGATGCCGGCCTTGTTCAGAACAACTCCTACGGGGTGGTGGTGGCGCTCGCCGCCGGGCCGGGCGGGAGCTTCGAGGGAGCGTCGAGGTATTCCTTTCCTCACGACATCGAGGGTTCGAAGCTCGGCGGGGACTGGTTCGTCGACAACGTGGCGGGCAAGATCCGCATCTGCGAGGCTACCGGTGTCGACAGCCACCTCGCGATTCGCCTGCATCCCGGGGCGCTCGTCGGGCTGAGGGGCGCCTTTCCGTGGGGCGGCGCGATCATCGATCCCGCCTACGGCCTGATCGTCGGCACGAGCGGCTTCCACGAGGACGAGGACATCGTCTTCTCGCGCGCCGTTCGCAGCTACCTGACGATGCTGCTGGACCGCGAGGGCACGGCCGCGCTGATGGCTGCACGCGAGCGCGAGCACGGCCCGGACGCCGCCACCGCGCGATTCACCTGACCGGTTAACCGCCGCCGCCGGGCGCCGCCGCGATCCGCCGCTGAGAAGCGCCGGTCGTGATCGGTGTATGAGGAGCGCCGGTTGCCCGGCTCAGGCGAAGCGCTCTTCGCGCGAATAGCTCATGAACCGCGGGTACTCCGGGCGGAAGGTCAGCGTCACCTTGCCGACCGGCCCGTTGCGGTTCTTGGCGATCAGCAGGTCGGCCTCGCCCGGGTGCTCGGAGGAGTCCGGGTTGTAGTAGTCGTCGCGGTAGATGAAGATCACGACGTCGGCGTCCTGCTCGACCGCGCCCGACTCGCGCAGGTCCGAGAGCATCGGGATCTTCGGGTTGCGCGATTCGACGCTGCGGTTGAGCTGGGAGAGCGCGATCACGGGGACGTCGAGCTCGCGCGCGAGCATCTTCAGCCCCCTCGACATCTGCCCGATGATCTCGGCGCGGTTCTCGCTGCGCGACTCGGCGCGCAGCAGCTGCAGGTAGTCCACGATCACCAGGCCGAGGCCATCCGGGTGCTGGGAGTACAGGCGCCGCGCCTTGGCGCGAATCTCGAGCATGCCGATGTCGCCGGAGTCGTCGATCCACAGCGGCGCCGCGGCGAGCTTCGAGCTGGCGTTGATGATCTTTGGCCACATCGCCTCCGGCACCCGGCCCTTGCTCAGGTCGTCGCCCTTGATCGAGGCCTGCGAGGCGATGAAGCGGCGGGCGAGCTCGGTCTCCGACATCTCGAGGCTGAACAGGGCAACGGGCTTGCCGTGCTTGATTGCCGCGTTCTCCGCGATGTTGGTCACCAAGCAGCTCTTGCCCATCGACGGCCGGGCGGCGATCACGATCAGGTTGCCGGGCTGCAGCCCGCCGGTCATGTCGTCGAGGTCCTTGAAGCCGGTGGGCGTGCCGGTCAGCGCGGCGCCCGCGACCGACAGCTCGTGCAGCACGTCCAGCTCGTTCTTCAGCAGCGAGGAGATCGAGCGGAAGTCCTGCGTACGCTCGCCGTGGGCGATCTCGAGCATCGCCTGCTCGGCGTGCTCGACCAACTCGCGCGCGGGCTCGCGCTGGTCCAGCACGCTGGCCTGGATCTCGTAGGTCGTGTTCAGCAGGCGTCGCAACAGCGCCGTGTCGCGCACGATCTGCGCGTACTGGCGCAGGTTCGCGACGTTCGGCACGGCCCCCGCGAGCAGGTCGACGCCCTCGGGCCCCCCGGCCTGCTCGAGCGTGCCGGCGGCGCGCAGGGCGTCGGTAACCGTGACTGTGTCGATCGCCTCGCTGCGCTCGTAGAGCCCGAGCATCGCCGCGTAGATCAGGCGGTGGCGCTCGCGATAGAAGTCCTCGGGGCGCAGCGCCTCCTCGATCACGAGCGAATACATCGTGCGCTCGGACAGGAGGATCGCTCCGAGCACCGACTCCTCGGCGTCGATGTTGTGCGGTGGCGCGAGCGCCTGGGCGACCTTCAGGGCGGGCCGCTGGGGGATCTTTGCGGGCGTGCTCATCGAGTGTTCGAGTGTAGGGCGCGCCTGGGTCGCTTCGCGCGATCATTCCCGCACCTTCCGCACCGCGGTCGAAGACGACGGCCGCAGGGTCGTAGACTCTCGTCGATGGCGAACGCGGACGACGAACTGTTCGGTGCTGAGCATGTTCGCGCCTATCGCGAGAGCGCCGGCGAGCACGGCTACCACTGGCGTGGCACGACGATCCTGCTGCTCACCACCACGGGCCGCTCGTCCGGCGAGCCGCGCACGACGCCGCTGATCCACCGCACCGACGCCGGGCGCTGGGTGATCGTCGCCTCCAAGGGCGGGGCGCCCGAGAACCCCGGGTGGTACGAGAACCTGAAGGCCGATCCGCAGGCGACAATCGAGGTCCTGGGTGAGGAGATACCGGTGCTCGCGAGCACCGCCTCCGGCGATGAACGCGCTCGCCTGTGGTCGCTGATGGCCGAGGTATGGCCGGCCTACGACGACTACCAGGGCAAGACCGACCGCGAGATCCCCGTCGTCGTGCTCACCCGCCGCTAGCAAGCGGGCCGGCACGCCCAGCCCCGGCCCGCAGGCCCGGGGACGCATGTCGAGAGTCGCCGCGCCGGGCTGCCCGCGCCCAGCTTGCCCCCAAACAGGGCTGCCGGCGGCGCCCGGACTGCACGCGAACGGGCGGCCCGCAAACGGGCGGCCCGCCGCGGCCGGACTGCCAGAGCCGGCGGACTGCCGCGCGCCGGCCTCTATGCGCGGCCAGTGCCGAAATCAGCCGCGGAAACGCCCTTCGTTGCATGTCTGCGCCGGATATGCGTCCTCTTTGAGGCCCGATCGTCAGGCATAAGCCCGAGGGCACCGATCGGGATTGAAAGGCGGGCCCTGTGAAATCCCGCAGTTGGGACCGGGTCGCCGACGGACGCGTCGAGTTTGCGCGAGAACGGATCGCTGATGAATCGACTGTCATCCCCAATTTTCTCCCCCCGGCCGCGCATCGCGTGCGTGCTGGCGGCGGGCACCGCGCTCGTGCTCGGCTTCGCCGCGACGGCCCAGGCCGGGGTGGTGTTCCCCACCCCCGGCAACATGACCGTCACCGGTGTGCCGCTCACGGTGCGCCCAGGCCACACCTTTACGCTGCACGAGGATCTGCCGCTGGCGGTCTTCAATGGCGAGTTCGCGCTCCAGAGCGAGTCCTCGACCGGCGTTTGGCAGACGCTGATCGCAGCGCCGCCGCGGCCTCGGATCGTCTGGCTGCACTGGAAGGTGCCGATGGCGCTGAAGGGCTCGCAGCTGACCGTGCGCTACGTGCTGCTCGGCGGCACGCAGATGCTCGCCGTCAGCCCCAACTACACGCTGGGAGTCAGCTCATGACCGCCAAATGGATGACCCTGATGACGAGGTTGCGCAGTTCGAGCGCTCGACGCCGGACGCTCGGTGCGCTCAGCGCCGCAGCCGCGGTCGCGTTCTGCGGCGTCGCGGTCTCGGCCGCCAGCGCTGACGTCAGCCACGCCGGCTGGCCACACACCGACACGGTTGCCTTCGCGGGCAACGCCGGACAGGTGCTGGTCGGCACGGATGGCAACGACATGCTGCTCGGCGGTCCCGGCTCCGACACGATCTACGGCGGCGCCGGCAACGACATCATCTGGGGTGACCAGCACCCGGTTCCCGATAACCCCGCCACCCAGGTCGACAACCTCTACGGCGGTCCGGGCAACGACTGGATCTACACGAGTCATGGGCTCAACCATGTGTACGCCGGCACCGGCGACGACCACGTGTTCGCGTACTTCGGTCACGGCACGATCGACTGCGGGCCCGGCAACGACATTCTCACCCTCGATAAGTCCGACGAGCACAACTACACGGTCACCAATTGCGAAAGCATCGTGATCGGCTACCCGTGAGCTGACCCCGCGCCCGTTGGCGGCGAATTCAGTGGCAAAGCGACAACCCGCTGGGCGGCCTGCCCGGCGGGTTTCGTCGTGAGAGCGCCGCGCGCTTGGGCGCAGCGCGGCGCCGGGTACGCTTCCCGGGTGGCGAGCGAGATCAGCCCCGTCCTGTCGCCGGCGCAGTTGGCAACGCTGGCCTCGCACGGGCAGGAGCACACGGCGGCGGCCGGCGATGTTCTCTACCGGATCGGCGACGCGCGCTACCCGCTCGTCGCGATCCTCGAAGGCGAGGCGGCGATCGTCGACGCGTCAGGACACGAGATCGTCCGGCACGGCAAGTCCGGCTTCTTGGGCGAGCTGAACCTGTTGTCGGGCCAGACCGTTTTCGTGACGGCGATCGCGACGGCGCCGACGCGCTACATCGCCGTCGATCGCGACGAGCTGCGCGCCCTGCTGTTCGACGACGCAACGCTCGGAGATCTGCTCCTGGCGACGTTCATCGCGCGGCGCGAGGCGCTCCAGCTGCAGGGCGTCGGGCTCGAGATCGTCGGCCCGCGCTCGTCGGAACCGACACGGCGGCTCGTCGAGTTCGCACAGCGCAACCGCCTGCCCTACACCTGGCACGATCCCGAACACTCGGACGACCCGGCCCTCGCGGAGCTGGTCGGCGGCGTCGCTTCGGGCGAGCTGCCGCTCGTTCGCCTGCCCGGTGGCGTCGAGTTGCGCAACCCCTCGAGCGGCGAGGTCTCCCGCGCGCTGGGGATCGGGCTCGAGCTCGGTGCTCGCGAGGAGGTCGACGTGGTCGTGGTCGGGGGCGGGCCGGCGGGCCTTGGGGCGGCCGTTTACGCGGCGTCGGAAGGCCTCGAAACGCTGGTCGTGGAGGGCACCGCGCTCGGCGGACAGGCGGGCACCTCGCGCCGGATCGAGAACTATCTCGGCTTCCCGGGCGGGATCAGCGGCTCGGAGCTAACCAGCCGTGCGGTGACTCAGGCGCGCAAGTTCCACGCCCGCACCGCGACCCCCTATCGCGCGCTGGCGCTCGAGCCCGGGGCCGACCGCCACACCGTTCGCCTCGAGGGAGACCACGAGATCTCGGCCCGCGCGGTCGTGCTGGCCACGGGCGCCGCGTATCGCCGGCTGCCGATCGCGGACCTCGCGGACTACGAGGGAGTCAGCATCTTCTACGCCGCGGGGCCGCCCGAGGCGCAGCGTTGCGGCGCGGCGCGGGTCGGCGTGGTCGGCGGTGGCAACTCGGCAGGACAGGCGGCGGTGTGGCTCGCCCGCGGCGGCGCGCTCGTGACACTGCTGCACCGCCGCGCCGATGTTCGCGAGACGATGTCCGACTATCTCGTGCTCGAACTCGAGCGCTACGGCGTGGCGGTCCGCGACCGCAGTGAGATCGCGCAGCTGCACGGCGCCGGCGGGGAGCTTGAGGCGGTCACGCTGCGCGACGGCGAGCGGCTTTCGTTCTCCTTCCTGTTCCTGTTCCTCGGCGCAGATCCATGCACGGAGTGGCTGGGGGATGTCGTTGCACGCGACGAGCATGGCTTCGTGCTGACGGGTGCTTCGGCCGGCGCCGCCAACGTGCTGGAAACCAGCGTGCCCGGGGTCTATGCGGTCGGCGACGTGCGATCGGGCTCGATCAAGCGCTGTGCCACCGCAGTCGGCGAAGGCGCGATGGTCGTGCGCTTCATCCACGAGCACCTCTCCGGCGCGCCGGCTTAGCCGAGCGGCGCCGGCGCGAGCTCGCCGCGGAAGCCGAGTCGATCGCTGCGTCGGGGGTCGTGACGCTTACCGGGGGTTCGCGGCGTCGCGCGCGGGTGTGTCCCGGAGCGCGATCTGCCGAGGATTCGGGAGTGCGCTCAACCTTGGTCGTGGCGGTGTCGATGCTTGAGGTAGCGGACCGACACGGTGAGCTCCTCGTCAGGTTCAGGGCGTTACTCACAGCGCCGGCCGGCCGCTCGCGCCGAATGGCGAGTCCTATCTGCGCGGACATCAGTCCGCGCCATCAGACACTCAACTAACTGTCTTTGCGCCCGCCGCCCTGTCCCCGGCGTCCCGTGAGGAGATGCTGGAGACCACCATGACCATGACAGTTCTCATCATCGTGAACGCGGCATTCGCTGCCGTGATCTGTGTTGTACTTGCCTTCGTGACGGTGACGTTCTCGCGCTTCACGCACCTTCAGCCCACGGCCCCCAACACGGCCACGCCACTTGGGGCGGGCGCGACAGCGCTGCCAGGAGCACCGCGCCCGACAGGCGGCGCACGCGCGCCGCGGCCCACTCGGGCGCCGGAGCCGGTGGTGGTGCGCACGTGACGATGCTCGTCACCGGAGCGTCCGGCTACATCGGCAGCCGGCTCGTGCATGAGCTCTGCAAGCTCGGCGAGCCGGTTGGCGTCGTGGTGCGCGATCCGCGCCGCGTCAGCTTCGATCCGTCGGTCGCGGTGTACCGCGCCGACATGCTCGACCGGAGCTCGCTGAGCGCGATCGGCGGCGACTTTTCGACCGCCTACTACCTCGTGCACTCAATGGGTCGCGGCGGCGACTCCGGCTACGAGCAGCGCGACGTGACCGCCGCGTCCAATTTCGCGCGGTTCGCCACGGCTGCCGGCATCGATCGCGTCGTCTACCTCGGCGGGCTCGGTGACCGTCCCGGCTCCCCTCACCTGCGGTCGCGCCAGCGCGTCGGCGAGGTGTTGCGCGAGCAAGGACCGCCGCTGACCTGGTTTCGCGCGGGCATGGTGGTCGGAGCCGGCTCGGAGAGCTACCGAACGCTGCGCTCGCTCGTCGAGCGCCTGCCGGTCATGCTCGCGCCGGCGTGGCTTTCGACCCCGACTCAGGCCATCGGCATCGAGGATGTGCTGCGCTACCTCACCGAGGCTCCGCGCATCCCGCAGACGCGCGCGCGCGAGATCCAGATCGGATCGGCCGAGATCCTCACCTACGGCCGGATGCTGGACGCGATGTCCGATGCGCTCGGGCTGCGCCGCCGCCCGCGCATCCCCGTGCCGCTGCTGACGCCCTGGCTCTCGTCGCACTGGATCGGCCTCGTGACGCCGGTCGACGCAGGCGTCGCCCGGCCCCTGATCGAAGGGCTCTCGACCGAGACGACGGTCACCGATCCGTCCGGCATGGCGCTTTTTGACTTCGTCCCACGGCCCTTCGCCCAAGCGCTGCGCGAGGCAATCGCCGAGGAGGGTGAGCCCCGCCGGCGCAGCCGGCTCCATAAAAACCCTCGCAGCGACAGCCCGGCGATCCACGGCCGCTCGACACACCCCCCGGCCTGACGCCGTCCTGATCCCCGGCGGCCGAGCTTCGGCGCGCCGGTCGCGTCGAACGTCAATCCTGAGTCCTGAGAGCGCGCCCCGTCAGTCTGGTGTGTGCGTCCGGGCGACCAGCTCGATGTCGCCGACGGATATGTCGTGACCGTGCTCGCAGGACAGCTCGACTCGCACGCTGCCGCCGCATTCTCGGTGGCGCAGCTCGACGCCGGCCGGTTCGAGCCAGCGCTCGCCCCACTGGCTGAGCGCGACCAGGGCCGGGAAGAAGTCGACGCCCATCGGCGTCAGCCGGTACTCGAGCCGGGTCCGCCGGCCGGGCTCCTTGTAGGGCCGGCGTTCGAGCAGGCCAACCTCGACGAGCTCCCGCAGGCGGGCGGCGGCGACGGGCTCGCTGACGCCGACGCGGTGCGCGAAGTCGTCAAATCGGGTTGTTCCGTAGAACGCCTCTCGCAGGAGCAGGAAGGCCGAGCGCGAGCCGACGACGTCGAGTGTCTGGGCGATCGTGCAGCCCGTCGCCTCCCACCCCGCTCGCGGATCAAGCTCTCCGGTGAGGGTCACAGTGGTCTGGCGCATACCCAGAGTGTAGCTGACTTGACCATTCCTTAGCCAGTGCGCTAGAGTGCCTGACTGTGGGATGCCTAAGTCAGCATCGGAACCGTCGGCAGCGCCAACCAAAGGAGACACGATGGACATCGCCGGATCAACCGCCCTCGTCACCGGAGCCAACCGAGGCTTCGGCCGCCACCTCGCCGCCGAGCTGCTCGCCCGCGGCGCAACCGTCTACGGCGGTGCGCGCAACCCGGACTCAGTCGATCTCCCCGGCGCAAGGCCGCTGGCCATCGACATCACCGATCCGGCATCGATCGCCGCGGCCGCCGATATCACCGGTGACGTGACACTGCTCATCAACAATGCCGGCTCATCCACCGGCGCGGACCTGCTCACCAGCGACCTCGACACGATTCGCGTGGAGCTCGACACCCACTTCTACGGGACGCTGTCGGTGATCCGTGCCTTCGCGCCGCAGATCAGCGCCAACGGTGGCGGCTCGATCCTGAACATTCTCTCGGCGCTCTCGTGGGTGAGCTTCCCGGAGATCGGCGCCTACAGCGCGGCGAAGTCGGCCGAATGGTCGCTGACCAACGCGTTGCGAGCCCAGCTCGCCGATCGCCAGATCCGCGTCGCCGGCCTTCACGTCGGCTACATGGACACCGACATGGCCGCGTCTGTCACCTCGGCGAAGTCAGACCCGGCCGACATCGCGAAGATCGCAATCGACGGGATCGAGGCGGACCTCGACGAAATCCTCGCCGACGAGGTCAGCCGCCACGTGCAGGCCGGACTCGCCGGCGGCGTTGCGGCGTTGTACCCCGCGCTTGCGTGACGCGGGCCCGGCGTCTGCGTGGCAGCGCAACGAACCTCGAAGCACCCAGGGGAGTGCGATGGCTACTGTCTGAGCGCATGGGCGACGAGGTTGATCCGGTGGGCCGAGGCGGCCGGGAGGCAGAGCCCGAGCCCGGCGCCGGAGCGCGGGAGGTAGCGCTACCCGACGCGCTCCGGAATGCGCTCTGCGCCAACCCGGCGCAGAGCGCCGCCTTCGACGCGCTGGCATCCAGCCATCAGCAGGAGTTCGCACGGTGGATCGCCGAGGCGAAGCGTGACGAGACCCGTGAGCGACGCGTGGCAAGAGCGCTTCAGATGCTGCGAGAGCGCAACGCGCCGGGCTGAGCACCGCGCTGCCCGCCGCGGCGGCTAACTCTCGCCCGGCGGGCGCCGCCAGGCCACCAGGACTCCATCCCCGATCGTCAGCAGCACGTTGTGAACCGCTGCGTCGCGCTGAACCCGATCGGCGAACTCCCGCATCCCGCGCGTGTCCTCGTCATCGGCGGCGCGATCAAGCGTTGCGCCGTCGCGGAACAGGTTGTCGGCGACGATGACCCCGCGCTCGGACAGCTTTGGCAGGACGGCGTCGTAGTAAGCGGGGTAGTCCGCCTTGCGCGCGTCGATGTAGACCAGGTCGAACGGGCCGTCGAGGCGTGCGATCGTCGCCAGCGCGTCCCCGACGATCAGCCGCACCCGCTGCCCAAACGGGCTGGCGTCAAAGTGGCGCTGTGCGACTGCGGCGGTCTCCGCGTCAACCTCGAGCGTGGTGACGGTGCCCCCCGGCGGGACGGCTGCCGCCATCGTCAGCGCGCCGACGCCGGTGAAGGTCCCGATCTCGAGCACGTTGCGCGCCGCCCCGGCCACGATCAGAACCTCGAGCAGCCTCGCCTCCGCCAGGCCGCTCATCATGCTCGGCCGCGGCGTGTTGCCCTGCGTCCACTCGGCCGCGCGCTCCAGCGGGCCACTCAGCGGGCTCGTGTGCTCCGCGGCGTAACTCTCTACTGCCGGCGCGACCAGATCGCTCACCGCCCAAATCTAGCGGCCTGAGCGCGAATGCGGCACTCGTGGTCCCTGCAGGCGGCGCCCGGGAGGCTGCGAATCGCGCCGCGGCTGCGGCTGTGTCAGGCCGACAGCGGCCCGGTCTTGCCTCTTGTGGTGCTGTGGGCCGGCGGGCGCGCGGGCGCGAGGATCTGCTGCTCGAGGGTCTGCGCTTCCAGCGGCCTGGAAAGCAGGAAGCCCTGGATCTCGTCGATTCCCTCGCTGCGCAGATGGTCGAGCTGCGCGGGCGTTTCCACGCCTTCTGCAAGCGTTGTGAGCCCGAGCTCGTGGGCGAGCTGCGCGACGGTAGCGATCAGCGCCTTGGAATCGGGCCTGGCCGTGATCGCATTGATGAACATGCGATCGATCTTCAGGCTGTCGACAGGGAACTGCTGGAGGTAGGCGAGACTGGAATAGCCGGTGCCGAAATCGTCGACGGCGATTCTCACGCCGAGCTTCTTGATCGCACGCAGCCGCCGTGCCGTTTCGCTCGCGTTGCGCATCAGCGAGGTCTCGGTCACCTCAAGAATCACGGCGGCGGCGTCGAGGCCGCTGAACGTGAGGGCGTCCTTGACGTGGGCGCAGATCTCGTCGCTGTCGAGTTGGGCGCCGGACACGTTGACGGAGATGTCGAGCGTGTCGCCCTGTGCGTGCCACGCCGCCATCTGTGCGCACGCTTCCCGCAGCACCCAGTGACCGACCTCCCGGATCTGTCCGGTGCGCTCGAGGATCGGGATGAAGATGTCCGGCTGGACGAGCCCGCGGACCGGGTGTGCCCAGCGCAGCAGCGCTTCGACGCCGACGACGGAGAGGTCGTCGATCTTGTAGATCGGCTGGTACACGAGCCGGAACTGGTGCGCATCCAAAGCGGAGCGCAGGTCGAGCTCGAGTTCGCTGCGGTGGCTGGCGGCGGCTTCAAGGTCGGCGCTGAAAATGTAGGAGCGGTTCTTGCCGGCGGTCTTTGCCTGGTACAGCGCGACGTCGGCGTCGCGCAACAACTCGCCCGCGGTCTCGCGATCACCCGCCGCGATCCCGACGCTGGTGGTGATGGTCAGCGGGTTCGGTCCGTCATCCAGTTCGAAGGGCCGGCGCATCGCGGCCAGCAGCCGCTCGGCCACAACGTCCGGTGCGGAGCGCCGTTCGCCGCCGTCGATCAGTACGACGAATTCATCGCCGCCCATGCGCCCGATCGTGTCGGCCTCCCGCAGAGTGCTCTTCATCCGCGCTGCGGCCGCGACCAGGAGGCGGTCGCCGGCAGCGTGCCCGAGCGTGTCGTTGACGTTCTTGAACTCGTCGAGGTCGACGTAGAGGGCGGCTCCATGGATTCCGCTTCGCCGGCCGCGGGCCAGCAACTGAGTGATGCGGTCCATGATCAGGGCTCGGTTGGGGAGTCCCGTGAGCGGATCGTGCAGAGCCTGGTAGCGCAACTCGCCGGTCTGCTCCGCCACGAGCCGCAGTGCACGCGCGCGCCCCGTTCCCAACACCAGCACCAGCATCCCGATCATCAGGCCGAGGGCGATCGCGCCGATCAGCAGGAGCACCGCGCCGGTGTTCCCAAACACGCCGGTCGACACGGCAGCCGCAAACGCCTGGACAGTCCAGCCATTGTTCAGGTTGACGGTCACCGAACGCGCGCCCACGGGCGGCTTGCCGACGCGAAACACCGCGTTTGCTGCGCCAAACGCTGCCGCGGACGTGGCGGCGCGAAAGTGCAGTGCCACCTCCGTGCCCGGATGCCCGCGCAACGCCGAGGCGAGCGGTATCCGCGGATCGAACGAGACGCCGATCCATCCCGCGAAGTCCGCCCGTCGCTGAGCAACGCTCGCGGGCACGACGCCGCCACGATAGAACGGGGAGTTCACGGCCATGATCGGTCCCCGGCCCAGGTTGACCGCCGTGTAGATGCCCTGCCCGGTGTCGCGCGACTCGATCAGCGACGATGTCGCGCAGTAGTCGACGCCCGCCGGCAGCGCCGGCTGGGCGGCGCTGTGCTGCAACGCCGCGACGAGGCAGTAATAGGGACGCTTCCCGGCAGGTATCGGTTCGAACGAGCGCCCGACTGCCGTGGCGCCCGGTGATCCGCTGACAAACCTCGCCGCGAACGCGCTGAGCTGGGGGGCCGGCACGACGACGATCTCGCCCCAGTTGACGAGCTCCGGGAACCGCCGCAGGGCCTGCACGGAAGTCGACCATGCGGCGAACTGGACGTTCGTGGCCTGTGGGTCTTGGAGGAAGAAGCCGGCCGCGGTGACCTGCAGGTCCTGCTCGCGCTGAATCGCCAGCCTCACCGTTGCCGCGATCTCGATCGACGACTGTCTGAAAGCCGCGCCTGTCTTCGCGTCGTTGCTCGCCGCGACCTGGCGCGCGCCGATCACGCCGCCGGCCGCGCAGCCGAAGGCGAGCACGACGGCCACGACCGCCCACATGTGCAGGCGGCGCCCGCCGTGGCGATCGGCGGTCGCCGACACAGGCGGCGTCGCCAGTTGCGGCGTTCCCCCGGGCGTGCCCATCGGGACTCCAGACCTAAAGCGGCGGCTGAGTCTAAGTCGGCTCTACCACTGCAATCGACATCCTGGGCCGAAGACGTGAATTCCGCGGCGGGGATCGAGCTGGATGGAGCCCGAGGGCGCGGACGTTCGCCGCGCGGGGCGGTGAGCCGAAGGTGACGCGCGCAGCTACTTTGCGGCGCTGACGATCGTCTTGATCGTCGCGGTGACGCCGTCCGAGACCTCGACGACGACCATGTAGGTGCCGACGTTCTTGATCGGCTCCTCGAGGTGGACGTGGCGCTTGTCCAGCTTCAGCCCGCGCGCCTCACGCACCGCGTCGACGATGTCCTGGTTGGTCACCGAACCGAACAGCCGTCCGTCGTCTCCGGCCTGCTGGGAGATCGTCAGCACGGTCCGCGAAAGCATCGCGGCGTTCTCCGAGGCCTTCTCGATCGCTTCGCGTTCGGCGCGCGCCGCGGCTTCGACCCGCTGGCGGGCGGCGTTGAGCGCGCCAGCGGTCGCGGGCGCGGCTAGCTTGCGCGGGATCAGGTAGTTGCGCAGGTAGCCCTTCGCAACGTCGACGACCGCGCCGCGCTCACCGAGCGACTCGACGTCGTCAAGCAGGATCGCCTGGGGCATCAGCGGTCGCGGTCCCGGTCGCGGTCGCGACGACCGCCGGTGCTCTCGACGGCTCCTTCGTTGACGTACGGCAGCAGCGCCAGCTCCCGTGCCCGCTTCACTGCGCGAGCGATCTGGCTCTGGTGGCGGCGACAGGCGCCACTGATCCGGCGCGAGCGGATCTTGCCCTTCTCGGAGATGAACTTGCGCAGGCCGACGACGTCCTTGTAGTCGACCTGATCGATCTTGTCCTTGCAGTGCATGCACGGCTTGCGCCGGCCGCTGCTCGGTCCTCCGCGCTTCTCGCGCCGACGGCCGGGCTTTTCCCGGCCAGCTCGCTGCTTTGCCATCTGATCCTCAGCTGTCTAGAACGGAATGTCGTCGTCGCCGATGCCGGCGCCGCTCGCGGCGGTCTGAAAGTCCCGCTCGTCGACCGGTACATCGCTTCGCGATCCTCCCACCGAAGCCGTGAATCCGCCTGCGCCGGCGTCGTCGCGACCCCCGAGAAACTGGACCGAGTCAGCGATGATATCGACTGCTTGGCGCTTTTGCCCGTCCTGGGTCTCCCATTCGCGCCACTCGAGCCGTCCCTGGACCGCGACGGGGCGTCCCTTGGAGAGGAAGCGGGCGCAGTTCTCGCCCTGCGCGCCCCAGACCTTGACGTCGAAGTAGTTGGGCTTGTCCTCCCAATCACCGGTCGCATTGTTCTTGCGGCGGGTGTTGACGGCGACTCGCATGTCGCAGACCGAGGTGCCGCTCGGCAGCGAACGAAGCTCAGGATCCCGGGTCAGGTTCCCGGTCAGGACGACGACATTGAGATTGGATGCGGCCATGAGAGGGGCTCCTTCGATTTGCGCTCAGCTGATTGGATCCCACTTTAGAGCGACCGCCGGAGATCGCCGCGGAGGTGGGCGCTGTTTGCAGGAATTCAGGCGCTGACGAGTTCCGGGTCGCCGTCGTCGGCGGAGGCGTCCGGTGTCACCGGCTCCCCGGCGGCGACCGGGGCAGCCGGCTCGCCTGCGGCTGAGCCCGCCGCGCTCGCGGCGTCCGGCGCGACCTCGGGCTCGACCGCCGCGGCGCTGGGCGCCGGCTCGGCGGCCGGGAGGGGTGCGGGCGGCGCGCTCGCCGCCACGGGAGTGGATCCCGGGGGAAGCTTGATCACGCGGTAGCGGATCACACCGTCGGTGATCCGCAGGCTGTGCTCGAGCGCCCCGATCAGCGAGGACGGCCCGCTGAACTGGAGCAGGTGGTAATCCGCGGCCTCGCGATGATCGATCTCGTAGGCGAGTGGCCGCGTGCCCCAGGCCTGGTCGCCAAGCAGTTCGCCCTCGGCCGAGATCGCCGCGCGGGTGTCGGCGACGATCTTCGCGCGACGATCGTCCTCTGCGCCCAGGTCGAGCAGCAGAATCAGGTCATAGATGGTCTTCGCGTCGGGCATAGCGGGTGGCGGATGATACCAGCGCGCCCGTTGCCGCCGCCGGGGGCCCCTCGCCGCCACGGCCGCTCGCGGGTTCGCCGCCGGGGCGTTGCGCGCCGCCGCTCGCCGCCGCTGCGCCCCTCAGCGCACCGCCGCCTGCGCCTTCTTGGCGATGTCGTCGAGCTGCTCGTCGATCCAGTCGCCCGGGTCGCGGGCGGTGACGATCGCCTGCAGTCCGGCCAGCCGCCTTGCGCGCTCCGCCGGATCCATTTCGAGCGCTGCGTGAATCGAGTCAGCCAGCTCCTGGATGTCGAACGGGTTGACCGACAGCGCGAATTCGCCGAGCTCGTCGTGCGCCCCAGTGTTTTCCGAGAGGATCGAGACGCCGGCGTTCTGGTTGAGCAGCGGTCCCTCCTTCGCCACCAGGTTCATGCCGTCGAACATCGCGTTGACCAGCAGCACGTCGTACTGCTTGTAGGACGCGAACGCCTCGTCGAGGTCGTCGCGCAGCTTCAGCTGAATCGGCATCCAGTCGGGCGTCCCGTGGCGGTGGTTGACGACCGCCACCAGCGCTTCGATGCGCTCCAGGTACTCCTGATACTGGGGGACGTCGCTGCGGGACGGCATCAGCTGCGCAATGAAGCTGACCCGTTCGCTGAACTCCGGGTGCTGCTCGAGGAAGGTGTCGAAGGCCGAGAAGCCGCGCAGCACGTTCTTCGAGAGGTCGGCGCGGTCGACCCGCAGGATCATGAACTCGCGCCGGCGATGCGCCAGCTCGGCCTCGAACTCCGCCACCCTCGGCCCCTTGGCGCCGGCCAGGGCGGCGGCGTGGTCGATCGGCAGCGGGTAGGCCCGCACCCACACCTCGCGCCCCTGCCAGAACACGACGCTGCGTTCCTCGTCGATCTCCGCGCCGACCAGTTCGCGGCAGCACTGCAGGAAGTTGCGCCGGTAAGCCTGCGTGTGGAAGCCGATGATGTCGTTCGCCAGCAGTCCCGCGTACAGCTCAGTGCGGATCCGCGTCGGCAGCACCCGCCAGGCGTCGGGCTGGGTCCAGGGAATGTGGACGAAGTGGTGCAGGAAGACGTCCGGGCGCGCGCGGCGCACCAGCTCCGGCAGCGTGTAGAGGTGGTAGTCGTGGACCATCACGACCGGGTCGTCCACCTCCGCGATCTCATCGACGACGGCGCGCGCAAGGTCCTCGTTGACGACGTTGTAGCCGAACTCGAAAGCCTCGATCTCGTTGCGGCGGATGTCGGGGGCGTTGGAGAGGTCCCACAGGTAGTGCTGGATGAACCACAGCATCGGGTTGGCGAAGATGTTGTAGAAGCGGTCGTAGGCCTCGGGCGAGGACTCGACGAGCCGCACGAGGTACTCGCCGCCGGCGGGCGAGCGCACCTCGAACGGACGCCCCCCGTAGCGGCGCGAAGCGGCGGCGTCGTGCTCGCTCATCGCCGAGGCGATCCAGATCACCTCGCGATAGGAGGCCAGCCCGCTCAGCGCGGTGACCAGGCCGCCGGTGCCGCGCTGCACCGAGCCGTCGGCCTCGAAGGTGACCGGCCCCCGGTTGGAGACCAGGACCAGGCGACGGGGCCCGCCGCTCATGGCCGCGGGCCGGCCGCTGCGTGTGCGCCGGCACCCCCGCGTGCGCTGCCCGCCCAGCGCGTGAGCGCGCCCTCGATCACGGCGCTGAGCGTGGTGGTGGCCATCGCGAGTTGATGCTCGCAGGTGACCGCAGGCCGGTCAACCGGCTGGGCCGCTCAGGCCTCGCTCGGCGGCAGGGTCAGTGTGAAGGTGGTGGAGCCGGGAACGGACACCGTGTCGAGCTGGGCATTCATGTGCACGGCAAGCTCGCGCGCGATCGCCAGGCCGAGACCCGCGCCGCGGGCTCCGTCGGCGCTGTAGAAGGGCTCGAACACGCGTCCGATCGCGTCCTGGGGAATCCCGGGGCCGCTGTCTGAGACCGACAGGCGCGCCCCCGTGCCGTTCTCCGGCGCCGCCGCCGCGACGACCATGTTCGTTCCGCTCGGGGTGTGCGCCAGCGCGTTGTCGATCAGGATCCGCAGCAGCTGCCCGACGCGCTCGCCGTCGCAGACCACGCGGACCGGCTCGGCCGGGATCCGCAGCCGCAGCTGCGAGCCGTGCTGCGACAGTGCTGGGCCGAACTCCGCGGTCACGGCCCGCGCGAGGACCCCGAGGTCGGTCGCCGTCGCCGCCAGCTCGACCGCCCCCGACTCCAGCCGCGTCAGATCGAGCAACTGCGTCGCGAGCTTGCCGAGGCGGTCGACCTGGTCACGCACCTGACCGACGAACTGGCGCCGCGTCTCCTCGTCGAGTGCCTCATCCTGGATCAGTTCGAGGAACCCGCCGAGCGAGAAGATCGGCGTGCGCAGCTCGTGCGAAGCGGTCGCGATGAACCGCCGGCGGGCGGCGTCGAGCCCCTCGAGCTGGCCCTGCATGTGTGCGAGCTCGCGCGCGAGCTGTCCCAGCTCGTCACCGGATGAGTCGCTGAAGTGCGCCCCGAAGTCGCCCTGGGCGACGCGCTGCGCGGTGTGCTCCAGCCGCAGCACGCGCACAGTCAGCGCCCGCGCAACCAGCACGCCGGTGATCAGCGCGACGAACAGCCCGATTGCCGCGGCGAGCAGGATCCGTGAGCGCACGAGCGCGACCGCGCCGCCGATGTCGTTGAGCGGCACGCTGAAGACCACGACGCGGACCGCCGGCGGAGCCGTTGCCGGCAGGCCGACGGCGACCACGCCGAGCAGCCCGCGGGGGGTCTGGACGGTGCCCGTCACGGTTCCGTTGGGGGGTAGCGAGTCTGTCCGCACCTGGGCCGTGAAGGCGTTGATCGCATCCACCTCCGGCTGGGGTTCGTCGCTGTCGGGCTCGGAGGCGAGCGTCAGCGGCGTGGCGGCCTGGACCTGGGTCGGGCTCGTGAACACGTTGACGATGTTGACCTGGCTGACCGTCTCGCTTGCGAGCTGCTTGGCGAGCGACGCCGCCTTCTGCTTCGCGTGCGCGGTCTGCTTGCCCGCGGGCGGCGAGAACGGGATGGCAAGCAGCTCGTTGTAGAGCCGCTTGATGGAGTTGCGCTTGTAGGTGGCGTTGACGTTGCGCGCCAGGCCGGCGACCTCCTGGTTGCGCAGCCCCGACGTCAGCGGCGGGGCGACCACGACGTAGATCACCGCGACGCTGAGCGCCGTGACGAGGAAGAAGGTGACCGCCAGCCGCGTGCGGATCGAGCGTGTGAGCGGCGGCCGCGGCGTCGAGCGCTCGACGTCCGCTGGGCGTCGCGGGCGCCGCAGCCTCACCTCGCGCCTTCGCGGTCGCGGAAGCGGTAGCCGACGCCGCGCACCGTGAAGATGTACTCCGGCTCCTTCGCGTCGTGCTCGAGCTTCTCCCGCAGGTGACGGATGTGCACGTCGATCGTGCGCGGATCGCGGTAGGCGGAATCGCCCCAGATCCGATCGAGCAGCGCCTCGCGGGTGAACACGCGGCCGGGGCTGCGGGCCAGCAGTCCGAGGATCTCGAACTCCACGAAGGTCGTCGCCACCAGGTCGTCGCGCACGCGCACGGTGCGCTTGTCGAAGTCGACGCGCAGCTCGCCCGCTTCGAGCGGCTCGGTGGCCTCGCCGCGGTCGGCGGCGGCCGGCGAGGCCACCATCGACGAGCGCCGCAGCGCGGCCTTGACGCGGCTGCGGAACTCGCGGATCGAGAACGGCTTGGTGATGTAGTCGTCGGCGCCCAGCTCGAGCCCGAGGACCTTGTCGATCTCGTCGGTCTTGGCCGTCAGCATGATGATCGGCACCGAGCTGGTCGCGCGCATCCGGCGGCAGACGTCGAGGCCGTCCATGTGCGGCATCGTCACGTCCAGCACGACCAGGTCGAACTCGGTCTCGCCGAAGCGGGCCATGGCCTCGACTCCGTCAGCCGCGCGCACGACCTCGTAGCCGTCCTGGGCGAGCGGATACGACAGGAGCGTGAGGATGGCCTGCTCGTCGTCGACGAGCAGGATGCGTGTGGGTCGCTCGGCCATCGGCTTCCTAAGCACAGGTTGTCAAATCTGCGCGCCCGGCTCGCCGATGCTGGGCTACGCTGGATGTGAGTGCTCGACCTGCGTCTGTACCGCTTCACTCTGCTGCCCTTCGCGGCGCTACTGATCATTGCCGCGTTTTCGCTGCACACCCCCCCCGCGGCGCCGGCGAGCGCGCCGGCGGCCCAGACCTTCGACACGGCCCAGGCCGCCGCCGAGATGGCGACACTCGCCGGCGCCTATCCGCAGCGTGCACCGGGCTCCGGTGGCGACGACGCGCTCGCCGAGCACCTGGCCCTCACGCCCTCACCGGGTGGCTTCGCGGACGCCGGGTTCACCGGCGTTCGCCTCGTGAGCTCGAGCGTCGAGACGACCGCCGGCGCCGCCAGCGTGCGCACCGTGATCGCGACCCGCGCAGGGACGGGACCAGGGATCGCGCTGATCGCCGACCGCGGCGGATCGTGGCAGGGCCAACCCGAGTCGACGCTCGCGGCCACAGCGACGCTGCTCGAGCTGGCCGCGATCTACAAGACCGTTCTCACCTCGCACCCGCTGACGCTCGTGTCGAGCAGCGGCGGCGCGAGCGCGATGGGCGCCGTCGCCCGCCTGCTGCCCGCGGACACCGAGGCGGCGATCGTGATCGGCGACACCGCCGATCCCGCCGGCCGCGGTCCCTACGTGGTTCCCTGGTCGCAGTCGGGGGCGCTCGCCCCGGTCGCGCTGCGCCGCAGCGTCGAAGCCGCAATCGCCGCTGCGATCTCGCGCAAGGTCCCGGACGTCACGCTGACCGAGCAGCTCGTTCGGCTCGCGCTGCCGCTCAGCACCGGGGAGCAGGCGCTGCTCGGAGCCGGAGGCGTCCCGGCTGTGCTCGTGACCGCGGACGGCGAGGAGCAGCCGAGCGCCGCCCCCGCGGACGACGCCCTGATGGGCGCCTTCGGCCAGGGCCTGCTGAGCGTGACGAACGTGCTCGAGGGTTCCTCCGCCGCGCTCGCCACCGCGCCGACGCGCGATCTCGCGTTCGGCTCGCAGGTGCTTGGCGGCTGGGCGGTGCGCGCCGTCGTCGGCGCGCTGCTGCTGTCGCTGCTCGCCTGCACGCTCGACGTACTGGCGCGCGCCCGCCGCCGGCGCGTCGCGGTGGCCGGCTGGATCGTCTGGGAGCTGTCGTTCGCGGCGCCGTTCGCGCTCGCCGGGCTGTTCGCCGCCGCACTCGGCGCGGGCGGCCTGCTGCCCGCGACGCCCGCGGCGCCGGTGACGGCGGCCCAGCTTCGCGTGTCCGGCGAGGGCGTGGCAGCGCTGGTCAGCATCGGGCTCCTGTTCATCCTGGCCTGGGTGCTGCGCACGGCGGCGCGCGCCCGCGCGAACCGCGAAGGCGGACCGCCCGACCCGGTCGGTACGACGGCTGCGCTGCTGATCGTCACGACCGCCACCGCCGCACTGCTGTGGCTCGCCAACCCCTACACCGCGGCGCTGCTGATCGTCCCGGCGCATGTGTGGCTGATCGTGCTGACGCGCGAGCAGGACCGCGCGCCGTCACTCGGGGCGCTCTGCCTCGCCGTCTCGCTCGTGCCGGCGGCCGCCGCCGTCGGGCTCCTCTGCGGCGCTCTGCACGTCGAGCCGCTCGCGCTCGCCTGGACGCTGGTGCTGGCGATCGCCGGCGGCGCGCTCTCGCCCTACGGGCTGCTGCTGGCCAGCCTGAGCGCAGGCTCGATCGTCGCGGCGGCGGCGCTGCTGCTGCGCCGGGGCGGGGTCGGCGGTGACCCGCGCGCCGAGGTGACGGTGCGCGGCCCGCTCAGCTACGCCGGCCCAGGGTCGCTTGGCGGCACCGAATCCGCCCTGCACCGCTAAGCCCGCCCCACGCAGCCCCCGGGGCTCAGCTCAGGCGGTGCTCATAGCCGCCGACGCCGCGAGCTCCCCCGGCGTCGTAGAAGCGGGCGCCGCTACCCGCCACGACCCGCCCGATCCACGTGACGGCGGGCACCGCGGCCGCCACCTGCTCGCGGCGCTGCTCCGCGACGCAGACGCACAGCTCATAGTCGTCGCCGCCGCTCGCCGCCACCAGCGGGTCGTCGACCCCCGGCTGCAGCGGCAGCGCGGCGAGATCGATTTCGAGCGCGACACCGCTGCACTGCGCGATCGCCGCCGCATCACGTCCCAGGCCGTCCGAGAGATCGATCATCGCGTGCACCCCGGCGGCCGCAAACGCGCGACCCTCGTCAAGCCGAGGCGTCGGTCGCGCGTGGCGGGCGATCAGCTCCGCGTCGTGGGGCCCGCCCGCCGGCGCGCGCCCGGCGAGCAGCTCGACCCCGGCGGCGGCGCCGCCGAGACGTCCGGTCACGCCCACCAGATCCCCCGCCAGCGCCCCGTCACGCCCGACCACAGACCCGCCATCGCGCGCCCAGCCGACGACGGTGACGGTCACGAACGCCGCCGCCGGCGCGCGGACGACATCGCCGCCCGCGATCGTCACCCCGCAGGCCGAGGCGAGAAGCTCCGCTCCGCGCATCAGCTCGAGCGCGCCTGCCGCGTCAAGCGAGCCTCCGACCCCGAGCGCGAAATAGGCCTCGCCGGCGGTCGCCCCCATCGCCGCGAGGTCCGAAAGCGCGCCCGCCAGAGCGCGATGGCCGACGTCGGAGGCGCCGATCCAGTCCAGGCGGAAGTGCACGCCCTCGACCATCGTGTCGGTCGAGACGACAGCCACACCCCCGCCGGCCGCCACAACCGCCGCGTCGTCGCCGAGCCAGCGCGCCACGCGGTCTCCGCGTGCGCTCAGGCTCGCGCCGATCGCCTCGATCAGCGCGAGCTCATCCAAGACCCTGCGCTCCCGGCCCGCGAGCCGGCCGCCGCGCCGATGACGGCGCCGAACCGACGATCCCTACCGGCACGGGCCGCTAGCGGTGGCGGTAGACGATCCGGGCGCGATCGAGGTCGTAGGGCGAGAGCTCGCAGCGAACCCGGTCGCCCGGCAGGATCCGGATGCGAAAGCGGCGCATCTTGCCCGCGACATGCCCCAGCACCACGTGGTCGTTGTCGAGCTTGACGCGAAACATCGCGTTCGGCAGGGCCTCGATCACCTCGCCCTCGAATTCGACCTTGTCTTCTTTGGTCACGCTCTGATCTTCCTCGCCGGATAAGGCGCGCAGGTCTGTCGGCGCGCTCAGGTTCACCGTAGCAGCAGCACACGGCGTCGGCTTCGCGGGCGCGCGTGGCGCGCGCCCGCGCTCAGCGTCAGCCGCGCACGCAGGCGAGCATCGCGAGCGCCGCCCCGACCGCCCAGGACGCGCGGATCACGTGGCCCCGGTCGCCGGCGCCGTCGCGCCGCCCACCGGCCCGTTCGCGGTCCCGCCCGCGTTCGCGGCGCCACCGCCCGCGGTCGCAGGCGCTGTCGCGCCGCCCACAGGCCCCTTCGCCGTGCCGCCGCCACTCGTCGGCAGTTGCGCGCCGCCCGTGTTGCCCGGCGCCGTTGTCCCTCCGGCGCCGGGGCCCGCTCCCTTCGCGCCCTTCGCGCCGGTCGACCCGGTGCTCGGCGGCACGTAGCTCGCGAAGCCGGCCTGCTGGTAGTGGCCCGAGAACGGCAGGTAGGTCATCGGATCCGCGGTCGGCGCAAGGAACGCCGCACAGGGGGGCTTGACGACCGCGGTCATGAAGTTGTGCCAGATCTGCGCCGGCAGATCGCCGCCGAACTGCGCCTGCCCGTGCACGTCGTTCATCGAGACGTCCGCCTTCGGGTAGCCCATCCAGACGACGGTCGTGCGGTCCGGGGTGAAGCCGTCGAGCCATGCGTCGACGAGGTTGCTGGTGGTTCCGGTCTTGGCGGCGGTCGGGCAGCCGATCGCCGAGAGCGTCGCGGTTCCGTACTCCACGTTGTGCTGGAGAATCTCCGTCTCGACGGCCGTCGCCGCGGTCGAGAGGACCTGCACACGCGCCGGCTTGCCCCAGCTCGAGTCGACGTGCCCGTCCGGGAAGACCACCTTGGTGATCGTGATCTGCTTGTTGCGGTAGCCGCCGTCGGCGATCGTCGCGTACACGTTCGCCATCTCGAGCGGGGTCACGCCGTAGGTCAGGCCACCCAGCGCCTCGGCCGGATAGCTGTGCAGCGTGCCGGGCACCACACCCATCGCATAGGCCATCTTGGTCACGCTGGCCTCCGTCAGGTCCGCGGCCAGCTGGGCGAACACGGTGTTGTCGGAGGCTACGAGCGCCTCGTCCAAGTTCAGCGGCGCGTCGAGATTGCCGCCCCCGTCGATCGTGACCATGTAGGTCGGGTAGCCGGTCAGCCACCCGGGTTCCAGTGTGTGCGAGAGGTAGTCGGTGGTGAAAGGGTCGATGCCGTGCGCAAGCGCGTCGGCGAGCACGATCGCCTTGAAGGTCGAGCCGGGCTGGCGGTGAGCCTGGGTCGCGAGGTTGTACTCCGATTGCGCGTAGCTGCCTGACTGGGCCATCGCATCGACATACCCGTTGGCCGGGTTCTCGCTGACCAGCGCCGCCGAGGGGTCGGTCGGCAGGTTCAGCACGCCAACGATCGCCGCCCTCGCCAGCGCCTGCAGGTGCGGGTCGATCGTCGTGTAGACCTTCAGGTCGCCGGCGTCCACGCGCGCCGCCCCGTACTTCGCGACCAGCTCCGCCTTGACGTAGTCCAGGAAGTAGTTGTCGCGGAAGTTGCCGTAGTGGTTGTTGCTTACCAGCCCAAGCGGCGTCGCCTCCGCCGCCGCGGCCTTCGCGGCGCTGATGTAACCAAGCTGCGCCATCTTCGCCAGCACGACGTTGCGGCGGCGCAACGCGACGCGCGGATAGTTGAACGGGTTGTATTCGGTGGGAGCCTGCGGCAGTCCGGCGAGCAGCGCCGACTGCGCCAGATCGTCCCGGCTCGCGGGCTGGTCGAAGAACGTCCACGACGCCGCCTGCACACCCGCGGCGGTCTGGCCCTGCGAGTCGGTGCCGTAGGGGACCGTGTTGAGGTAGGCGGTGAGAATCCACGACTTGCTGTGCGCCTGCTCGAGCCGCTGCGCGATCACGGCCTCCTTGACCTTGAACGAGAAACTGCGGTCGTCGGGCAGGTAGAGGTTGCGGACCAGCTGCATCGTGATCGTCGATCCGCCCTGCAGTGTCTGGCCTGCGGTGAGGTCCGTCAGCGCGGCGCGCGCGAGCGCCAGGTAATCGACCGCACCGTGCTGGTAGAACCGCTGGTCCTCGATCGACACCGTCGCCTCGCGCAGGTAGCGCGGCATCTGCGAGCCGCCGATCGCCTGGCGCAGGATCGTCGACTTGATCAGCCCGATCTGCGACCCGTCGGAGTAGTAGACGCTCGACGCCTGCCCCTGCGTGATCGCCACGAGCTTGTTGAGCGGCGGCACCTTCTGCGCGATCGCGGCGACCACGATCACGCCGGCGAGCACGACCACGGCGATCATGCCGAACACCGCACCGATCGCGATCAGCGCAAAGTGCCCCGATCGGTTGTGGCGCGTCCTGCGTCGGCGCTGTCGCTCGCGGGTGGTCATCGATCACCGTGCGTACAGGCGCCACGCAACGGCGACCGGCGCACCGTTTGATTCTGGCACAGCGCTCTCGCCTGATCGCCTCGCGCCACCCGCCTGCAGCAGCGCTTGCAGCCGCCCTGCGATGATCGCCGGCAATGGCGCGACGCGCGATCCTGCTCGATGCGCTTGGAACGCTGCTCGCGATCGAGGACCCGGTTCCCCGGCTGAGAACCCTGCTGCGCGAGCGGCACGCGATCGAGGTCACACCCGCCGAAGCGGGCGTGGCGCTGCGCGCCGAGATGCGCCACTACCGCGAGCACTGCATCCGCGCCGCCGACGCCGAGCGCCTGCACGAGCTGCGGCTTGCGTGCGCGGCGATCGTCGCCCGCGAGCTCGGCGGAGCCGCCGCGGAGCTTGAGCCGGAATCGCTGCTGCCCACGCTGCTTGACAGCCTGCACTTCGCCCCCTTCCCGGAGGTGCCGGCGGCGCTTGACCGCTGGCGCGCGTCCGGGGCGCGGCTCGTCGTGGCGAGCAATTGGGACGTGTCGCTTCACGCCGTGCTGCGCGAAACGGGTCTGATGCAGCGACTCGACGGCGTCGTCACCTCCGCCGAGGTCGGTGCCGCCAAGCCCGACGGTGAGCTGTTTGCCGCCGCCCTCTCGCTCGCCGGGGTGCAGTCCTGGCAGGCCGCGCACATCGGCGACAGCTTCACCGAAGACGTCGAGGGAGCGAGGGCCGCCGGCATCGAGGCGGTCTGGCTGCGCCGCGCAAACCACACCGAAAGCCGGGCCGCTCCGCCCGGCGTGCGCGTGATCGCGACGCTCGAGGATTTCTAGTGGTTCCGTCCGTGAGTGGTGCGTGGCATCCGGGGAGTGGCGCGGACGTCGAGACGCCGCCGGGAACGTGCTGCGCTCGCGGACCGGGCCATTAGGTCCTCGCAGGGGCTGCGCCCACTGCTGCGGGGATGACCGCTCTCGTGCCGCGCGGCGCCGGTGTTTAGGCTGCGAAGCGTGAACGAAGGAGGCGAGCAGCGCTGGCCGCCGTGGTTCGGGCCGCTCGGTCTCGTCGCGGGCCTCGCGCTCGGCATCTTCGGCGGCGTCATCGTCGATCTGATCGCCCACGCCGGTGGTGCGAGCCTTACCAACACCTCGGCCGGCCTGACCGACCTCGAGACCGTCGTCCAGGACGTCGGCTTCATCGTCGCCGCCGTGTATCTCGCGTCGCGGATCTCCCTCCCCAGTCCGGCCCAGTTCGGCCTGCGCCTGCCTGCCCGGCCCTGGCGTGCGGCGGCGCTCGTCGCCGCCGGCCTGCTCGCGTTCTACCTGTGCTCGCTGATCTGGTTCTCGGCGCTGCACACGAGCGGCACTGAGAAGACGCTGGTCAAGGAGATCGGCGGCAACTCGGGCACGCTCGGGATCCTCGCGGCGTGCGCGGTGACCTGCATCGTCGCCCCGCTGTGTGAGGAGTTCCTTTTTCGCGGCTTCATCTTCGCCGCCCTGCGCAACTGGCGCGGCCCGTGGCCCGCCGCCGCGATCACCGGCGTCCTGTTCGGCGTCGTGCATGGACTCTCGGCGCCCGCGGTGGACCTGCTGCCGCTCGCCTTCCTCGGCTTCGTCCTCTGCGTCGTCTACCAGCGCAGCGGCTCGCTCTACCCCTGCATCGCCCTGCACCTGCTCAACAACACGATCGCATTCGGCTCCGATGAGCACTGGGAGGTTCGGATCGTCGAGCTGACGCTCGCCGCCCTCGCCGCCGTCGCCCTCGTGCTCTACCTCGTCCGCCGGCTGGCCCCCGCCGAAGCCGCGCCCCTACCTGGGCGCAGCTGAGCCACGCCCGGCGAGCAATCCGAGACGACCAACTAGCATCCGGGCGGTGGACGCCCGCCGGCGACTGATCGAGTTGCTTCGCGAACACGCGCTCGTGCTCGGCGAGGTGGTGCTGAGCAGCGGCGCCACGGCGTCCTACTATGTCGACGCCAAGCGCGCGACGCTGCTGGCCGAGGGCTTCACCGCGATGGGGGAGCTGGTCGCCCGCCAGGCGAGCGAGTGGGGCGCGACTGCGATCGGTGGCACCACGATGGGCGCCGATCCGGTCGCCTGCGCGGCGCTCGCCGGCGGCTTCGGCGGCAAGGCGTTCTTCGTCCGCAAGGAGGTCAAGGCGCACGGCCTGGCGCGACGCATCGAGGGCCCGTTGCTTGACTCAGGCGATCGCTGTGCGGTCGTCGAGGACGTGGTCAGCACCGGCGCCTCGACGCTGCTCGCGATCGACGCGCTGCAGCAGGCCGGGCTTGCGATCTGCGGCGTGATCAGCGTGCTCGACCGCCTCAGCGGCGGGCGCGAGGCAATCGAGGCGGCGGCCGGCGCCCCCTACGTCGCCCTGTGCACGATCGACGACGTCTACCCGCAGCGCCCGCGCTCCTAGGCGCGGCCCGGCGGGCGGCGATGCCCCCGCCAGGAGTCGAACCTGGATTTGCCGCTTAGGAGGCGGCCGTCTTATCCATTGGACTACGAGGGCGCGGGCAGTCGGCTACTCGTCTTCTTCATCGCTGCTGTCGTCGTAGAGCGACTCGCGCGCGATCTCCTCGCCGGCCTGCGTGTAGAGGCGCACCTCGAGCAGCGAGCCGGCGAAGTCATCGGCTGCGAGCAGCGTGAAGCGGTCGTCGCTGAGGGTGCACTGATCGACCGTCTGGCTGCCCAGCTCGGCCGTGGCGATCGCCCCGCCGCTCAGCAGCGCGCGTCCCCAGACCAGCGTCATCGACGCCTCCGAGTCCTCCGCGCCGTGCCAGCTGCCGACGACCTCGTCGCAGAGGTCGAGCTGCCAGTCCGGATTGCGCTCGGCCGTTTCCTCGGTGAAGTCGGCGTAGGCGGTGAAGTCGCTCTGGTCGCGCCCGTCGGTGCCGGCGACGAAGCGAACGTAGCCGTAGAGCTGGTAGTCGGTCGAGGTCATCGCGGTGACCGGGATGTAGGTGTAACCGTGCCAGGTGCGGTCCGGGTGGAAGGTCAGGTCCCCTGGCTCGCCGACGTCGTCGAGATCCTGCGCCGCGGCGAGGAACTCGGCTCGCAGCCGGTCCGCCCAGCGGCCGCTCGGCGTGGGCTCGTGCGACGGCTCGGCGACGTTTGCGGGGATCGGCGGGTTCGCGGGAGGCATGGCGGGCGGGAGGATACTTCGCCGGCGCCTACGCCGGGGAGCTGACCGGCGCCGGCTGCGTGTGCTCGGCGATCGGCTCGACCGTCTCGACGGGCGCCGGCAGTCCGGCGGCCGCGTAGGCGTCGATCATGTCGAGGGTCTCGGCTTCGAGCAGTGCGCGCGTCAGCGTCTCGAGCTGGTCGCGGTGCGCCGTCAGGAGCTCCGTGACCGCCCGGTGTCCGTCGTCGACGATCCGGCGGACCTCGGCGTCGACGAGTTCGGCCGTGGCCTCGGATGTCTCCTTGGCGCCGGGCAGCAGGAACCCCTGCGCTTCGGTGGGGAGCACGGCGATCGGCCCGATCGCGTCGCTCATGCCCCAGCGGCCGACCATCTGGCGCGCGATCGCGGTGAGCTGCTGGATGTCGGACTCGGCCCCGGTCGTGATCGTGCCGTAGATGACCTCCTCGGCGACGCGGCCGCCGAGCGCGACGAGGATCTTGCCGTGCAGGTCCTCGCGCGAGTAGGACACCCGGTCGGTGTCGGGCGTCGAGAGCGTGACCCCGAGCGCCATCCCGCGGGGGATGATCGAGACCTTGCGGACCGGGTCGGCGCCGGCGGTCAGCATGCCGACGAGCGCGTGGCCGGACTCGTGGTAGGCGGTGCGTTCGCGGTCGGCGGGGGACAGGATGATCCCGCGCGGCGCGCCGAGCATGATCTTCTCGAGCGAGTCCGTGAAGTCCGCCATCTCGACCTGCTTGCGGCCGCGGCGCGCGGCCAGCAGCGCGGCCTCGTTGGCGAGGTTCGCGAGATCGGCGCCGACCATCCCCGGGGTGGCGGACGCCAGCGCGTCGAGGTCGACGTTCGCCGCCAGCGGAATGCCGTGGGTGTGCACCTTCAGGATCGCGCTGCGCCCGGTGCGGTCCGGCGCCTGCACGACTACGCGGCGGTCAAAGCGGCCCGGGCGCAGCAGCGCCGAGTCGAGCACGTCGACGCGGTTGGTCGCGGCGAGCACGACGACCGCCTCGGTCGGCTCGAAGCCGTCCATTTCGGTCAGGATCTGGTCGAGCGTCTGCTCGCGCTCGTCGTTGGCGCCGCTGACCGAAACCGAGCCCTGCCGGGAGCGCCCGATCGCGTCGAGCTCGTCGATGAAGATGATCGCCGGCGCCGCCGCGCGGGCCTGCGTGAAGAGGTCGCGCACGCGGGATGCGCCGACGCCGACGATCGCCTCGATGAACTCCGAGGCCGAGATCGAGAAGAACGCGGCGTGCGCCTCGCCGGCGACGGCGCGTGCGAGCAGCGTCTTGCCGGTGCCCGGTGCGCCCGAGAGCAGCACGCCGTGGGGCATCCGCCCGCCCAGGCGGCCGTAGCGCTCCGGCGTCTTGAGGAAGTCGACGATCTCGGTCAGCTCCATCTTCGCCTCGTCGATCCCGGCGACGTCGGCGAAGGTCACGCGGATCTTCTCGGGGTCCACGCGGCGCGCCTTGGAGCGCCCGAACTGCCCGAGCGCGCCCATTCCGCCGCCCTTGGACGCGCGCCGCGCGATCATCACGAAGATGCCGACGATCAGAAGCGTCGGGCCGAAGCCGAGCAGGATCTCCGCCAGCACCGACGTCGTCGCGATCGTCGACTGCGCGTTGATCTCCACATCCTTGGAGATCAGCAGCGTCTCGAGCTGGCTGCCGTTCCAGAACGCCGGCACCTGTGTCGCGAACAGCGTTGTCGCCGTCGCCGTCTTCGAGCCGACCGGATATGTCACCTTCGCCTTGAAGGTGCCCTGCACCGCGTCACCCTTGGTCGTCACGAGCTTGACCTTCCCGGCCTTGACCTCCGAGATGAAGAACGGGCTGAAGGGGATCGTCACGCGCGGCTGCGTCGCGGGCTCGAACAGCAGCACCGAGAGCCAGTTGAGCGCCAGCAGCGCGACGATGAAATAGATGAAACCGCGCTGGCGAAACATCGGCCGCTTCGTGCTCGGCGGCGTGCCGCGGCCGTCCGGCGCCGGCGCCACCTGCCAGCCGCGCTTGTCCCGCGGCAACTGCGGCTGCGTCTTGCGCTTGTGCAGCTGCGTGGAGGCTTCGCCGGAGTTCGTCGCCGCCTGCGAGCCGCCCGGCCGCGCCGGCGAGTCGCTCACGACGCCACCAGCAGGCTCGCGCCGATCGCGCCGCCGAGGTCGCCGAGGCCGGCGAGGTGAACGGCGGGCGGGTCGGCGTCGTTGAACAGGTGCGGCGCCATCGCCTCGGCGATCCGCTTGCGGTAGGGCTCGCCGAACCGCACGCCGAGCCCGCCGCCGATGATCACCGCCTCGACGTCGATCAGGTTGACCGCCGAGGCGATGCCCGCGCCGAGCGCAAGCACCGCGCGGTCGATCAGCTTCGTCGCGAGCTTGTCGCCGTGCTCGAGCGCCCGCGCCCAGATGCTGCTCGTCAGGCGGTCGCGGCCGTGCTCGGCGGCAAGCTCGAACAGCTTGGTCTTCTCGCCCTTGTCATGCAGGCTGCGCGCGTGCGCTTCGAGCGCTCCGCGGCCTGCGTAGGCCTCGACGCAGCCGCGCCGCCCGCACGGGCAGTGGCGCCCGTCCTGCACGATCACCATGTGACCGATCTCGCCGGCGCCGCCGCGCCCGTGCCAGGGCTCGCCGCCCAGGATCAGCCCGCCACCGACGCCGGTGCCCCAGAAGACTCCGAGCAGCGAGTCGTAGGGCCGCCCGGTGCCGAGCTTGAACTCGGCGTCGGTTGCCACGCTGACGTCGTTGCCGAGCGACACCGGGGTGCCGAGTGCCGACTGCAGGGCCGCCGCGAGCGGGAAGCTCGCGTACCAGCCGGGCAGGTTGTCGGCGCGCGAGACGGTGCCGGCCGCGCTGTCCACCCGGCCCGGGGAGCCGACGCCGACGCCTCGCAGCTGCGCGGGCTCGAGCTTGGCCGCGCGCGCGGCGTCGGTCAGCGCCGCGGCCATCGCGCTCGCGACGTCGGCGGGCCCGCCGCTGGTCGGCGTCGGGTGGCGCGAGGAGCCGAGCACGCGGTGCTCGGAGTCGGTGACGACGGCCTCGATCTTCGTGCCGCCGAGGTCGATTCCGCCGCACGCGTCGGGCGCCGAAGCCTCTGAGTTGCTCGCCTGCATCACTTTCAGGTTACTTCCAGCAGGATTGTTACTGGACCGTCGCCCGTCATTTCGACCTCCATGTGCGCGCCGAAGCGTCCCTGAGCCGCTCCGAGGAGTTCGCAGAAGCGCTCGTACAGGCGGGCCGCGAGCTCCGGCGCCGCGGCGGCGGTGAAGCTCGGGCGGTTGCCCCGCGCGGTGTCGGCGTAGAGCGTGAACTGGCTCACGCAGAGCACCTCCCTGGCGCCGAGCGGCTCGTTCATCCTCCCGTCGGCGCCGGCGAAGATCCGAAGCGTTCGGACCTTCTCGGCCAGGCGCTCGGCCGTGGCGGCGCTGTCGTCGTGGCCGACGCCGAGCAGCACCACAAGCCCCGGTCCGATCGCGGCGAGCGTTTCGCCCTCGACGCGCACTGCCGCCCGCGACACGCGTTGCACAACGGCCTTCACGCTTCGCGTAGCTCCGCCGCGGCGCGTTCGGGCGTCACGCAGTTCAGATGCAGACCGCTGCCCAGCTCGAGCCCGGCGATCCCGTGCAGGCGGGGCAGGATGTCGATTCGCCAGCAGAAGTGCTCCGCGCCGCGCGGCGCGGTCCGGATCCAGAGGTTCAGCGGCGGCCCTTCGGGGAAGCGGCGCGCGAGCCGCCCCAGCGCGTCGTGCACCATCGCCGCGCCGCTCGGGCCGTCGTCCTCGAAGCGCATCCGCGGGCGGCGCGGGATCACCATCAGCTGGTAGGGCAGCGTCGCCGCGTAGGGCGAGAGCACGACCGCGTCATCGTCGATCGCGACTATGCGCTCGCGCCGGCGAACCTCCTCGGAGACGATGTCGTCCAGCAGCTGCTGCCCCATCGTCTGCGCGGCGTAGGCGCCGAAGCGCTCGCGCTCGCGTGCGATCAGCGCCGGCACGAAATCAAGCGCGAGAAGCTGCGCGTGGGTGTGGGCCTGGGTGGCGCCGCCGCGCTCGCCCTCGTTGACGAACAGGTGCAGGCACGCCGCCCGCGCGTGTTCGCGCATCCGGGTCCGCCAGACCTCCATCGCCAGCTCAAGCTCTGCGGCGTCAAGCGCCGAGAGCGCGCTCACCGCTCGTGAGGAGTTCACGATCACCTCGTGCGCGCCGCTGGCGGCCAGCGCCGTGAAGAGCTGCGAGCCCGCCTCGCGACCACCCGGCTCCGGGTCGCCCGCCAGGGCCGGGTAGCGGTTGGGGAACACGCGGACCTGCCAGCCTGGGGTGTTCGCCGGGCTTGAGTCCGGGCGCACCGCGTAGAGCTCGGGCGGCGTCTGGGACTCGTTGCCCTCGGCGAACGGGTCGCCGCCGTCGCCGAAGCGCTCGGCGCGGTCCGGGGCGATGATCGTGCGCAGGCCTGACAGCGCGTCGACGCGGATCTCAGACGCCGAGGTAATGCCTGATCTCCTGGCGCAGGTTGCGCTCGCTCGTGTAGTACCCGACGTGGAAGTACTCGGAGCCGGTCCGCGTGAACAGGTAGGTGACCGGCGTGTCGGCGGCGAACGGGACGCTCAGCGCGAGCGCGATCGACATGTTCGAGTCGCGGTAGCTCGGGAAGCTGACGGGGAACCGGCGCAGCCAGCTCTTCGCGCCGCCGCTGCTGTCGTCGCTGGCGTCGACGCCGATGAAGGCGACCCTGCGCCCGAGCGCCGCCGAGAGCTGCTGGAAGTAGGGGAACTCCACCTGGCAGGGCTCGCAGGTCGAGCTCCACTGGGTCACGACCACCGGCAGGCCCCGAAGGGCGTGCAGGCGCGCCTCGAACGCCGCCCGGCCGCCGCCGAGCAGCTGGTCGGCCTGGTCGTGAAGCGTGCTCAGCAGCGGCGGTGAGCCCTTCAGGTCGGCGGCCAGCTTCGCGGCGCTCGGCGCGCTGTCGTGAGCGACGCTGCCGCAGCCGGCAACCGTCGCCGCGGCGAAGATCCCGGCGAGGACTCGCGTAACGGCCGCTCCGTGTGCCATGCTTGGTATCTTCCCGTATGTAGCCCGAGGGATCAGCGGTCGATACCGCTAAGGCCCTCACCGCCGAGTCGCGCCGAGCTCGCCAGCGACTCCGCCTCCTTGAAGCACAGAGCCTCGATGGCCGAACCAATCACAGTGGCCGCTACGGCCCTTTCCAGCGATGCTGACATTGCGCGCGCCGAGGCGTTCACGCGCGAGCCGTTCGTGCACCCCGGCGAGGAGCCGGCGGTCGCGCTCGCTCCCGGCACGCCGCGCCGCCGCGCCCTCGAGCAGGCGCTGGCCGAGCTGGACGCGGGTCTGAAGGTTCCCTCGACGCCGTGGCGGCGCGAATTCTCGCTCCTGCTGGGTCTCGAGCGGGTGCTGTCGGAGGAGGAGCCTAAGCTCGCCGACGGCACGACGCTCTCAGCCCATCAGGTCGATGCGCTGTCGGGCACGCTGACCGCCCTGCTCGCGGAGGCGACGAGCGGATCGAACGGCAACGGCGCGGTCGATGTGCTGGCCGGCGCCGCGATCCTCGGAGTCGAGGAGGAGGAGCCCGACGGCGACGCGCCGGACGCCGTTGAGGAGCTCGACTTCGACGAGGAGGAGGACGACGACGACGAGGCCGCGCTCGACGAGGACGACGACGACGAGGACGACTTCGACCGCGCGCCGGCGGAGGAGTCAGACGAGGAGGACGACGACGTCGAGGATGTGGCGGCGGAGCTCGAGGCCGAGCTGGACCGCGCCGAGGCCGAGGCGCCGCTCGCCGACTGGGATGAGGAGGACACCGAGCTGCCGGCCGACGAGGAGCAGCTCGCTGAGCAGCCCGAGGATCCCAACGCCGCCAAGCGCTTCTGGTTCGAGCACGCGACCGGCGCCGGCAAGACCGTGGCCGCGCTCGGGTTCGTCGAGGCCTCGCGCACCGGCGGCGTGCTGATCCTGACCCACCGGCGCAACCTCGTCGACCAGTTCCTCGGCGAGCTGCGCGACCGCGGTTACAAGAAGCGCATCGCGCCGGCCCTGCTGGGGCACGAGGATCGCCCCAACGGCCCCGTCACGGTCGAGACCTACCAGTGGTTCGTGCGCAACGCCGGCACCATCTCGAGCGCCTACACGATCGTCATCTGCGACGAGGCGCACACCGCGCTCGGTGAGAAGACGAGCGCCGCGATCCGCGCCTGGACCGGCCCCATCTTCATCGGCATGACCGCCACCGGCGCTCTGATCGCGCGCCACGTGACCGACCTCTTCCCGACCCAGACGTCGCGCTTTGACCTTGCGCAGGCGGCGCGTCGCGGCGTGATCTCGCCGCTGCGCTGCGTGCGGATCCCGCCCGGGCCCGGTGTGCGCACGATCGCCAAGGTGCCGCTGCGCCGCGGCGAGGTGGACACCGAGTTCGACCAGGAGATGCTCGCCGAGCTGCTCGACCAGGCGCCGTTCAACCTGGCCATGGCGAGCCTCTACAAGACGCGCTTCAACGGCGTGCCGGGCGTCGTCTACGCCGCCGGCGTTCGCCACGCCTACAACCTCGCCGTCGCCTTTCGCAACGAGGGACTGAAGGCCCAGGCGGTCTCCGGCGAGACGCCCAAGCGCGAGCTCGCCTCGATCCTCGCGCGCTACGAGCGCGGCGAGATCGACGTCCTGATCAACGCCCAGCTGCTGGCCGAGGGCTGGAACTCGCCGCGCGCCACCGTCTGCGTGCACCTCGCGCCGACGGCCTCCAAGCGGATCTACCAGCAGCGCGTCGGACGCGTCACGCGACGCCATCCCGGCAAGGAGGCGGGGCTGGTCGTCGACTTCGTCCATCCCGCGACCAAGCACGACGACCCGGTCGTCACCCTGCACTCGCTGCTTGACCGCGACGTCTACCGCGGCGGCGCGATCGTCGTCGGGCCGGTTCGGCGCGGGCGCGGGCGGCGTGTGCGAGTCGAGCGCCGGGTGCTGCCCGTGTGCCCCGAGCCTGAGCGCCGCGCCGAGGTGTTCGAGCGCGAGCTGTGGCGTATCGCGGTCGAGCATCTCGACTACGGCGAGCAGCATGTCTGGGCTGCGCTCGCCGGCGCGCGCGTGCAGGCCAACGGCTGGCGTCGCGCGCGGGCGATGCTGCATTTCGACCGCGACGGCGAGCTGCGCCGGCGCTTCCTGATCACCGCCGTCCAGCGCAACACCAACCCGGCGCTGCGGCTGAAGGCGCTGGCAGAGATCGCCGCCGCCCGCGACCCGGATGCCTTCGACACCGCGATCGACATCATCGGCACCTGGACGCGCGAGGAGCGCCGTGAAAGCGCGAAGATCATGCTCCAGGCACTCGTCGACAAGCGGATCGGCCGCCGCGACCAGGCCAACGCCTGGATCTGGCGGATCGCCGAGTACACCCGCGACGTTCACGAGGAGTACGCCGTGCAGCGCTGGCCGGAGACCAAGCGGCTGCTCGGGCTGCTCGTCAACTCCTCCGGCGCCGCACACGCGCGCAACGCGCGCCGTCTCGTCCACGCCGCTCGCAAGCAGGACCGCAGGCTCGCCGCCGCCCTGCTGGCCGCGGCGCTGGCACACGCGCCCGAGGCCGAGGAGGTGCTGCGCGGCGCGCGCACGCGCATGGCGCGCAAGCCGCCGGCCCTCGCACGCGAGCTGCTGCGCAACTTCCCCAAACGCCGCGGGCGCGGCAAGCGCCGTCGCCGCCGCGGCGGCGAGAGCACCGGCGCCGACACAATCGAGGGCGTCAGGCTCGAACATTCGGCCAACGGCTCGGGCCCCCACGACGACTTCCAAAGCGACGGCAGGCCCTCCCGCTCAGGCGAACCAGACCACGGCGCAAGCGGCTCGCCGGATGCCGCCTCCGAGCCACGCGCGAGCACGCGCCAGGCGGGCCAGCGGCGCTCCCGCAGGCGCGTTGTCGCGGGCGAATCCCCGCAGCGCGCGGCGGACGCCGACGGCACCCCGTCCTCGGCCGGCGAGCACGCAGGCGAACACGCCCTGGACTGACCGGCTGCGCGCCGCGCGATCTGACCGGCTGCGCGCCGCGCGATCGGACTGGATGCGCTCGGCGCGATCTGACCGCCTGCGCACCGCGCGATCGGACCGGCTGCGCGCCGCGCGATCTGACCGCCTGCGCGCCGCGCGATAGTTCACGCGACGCGCGGCAGGATCCACTCGCGCAGCGCGCACCTCCAACACGATCCAACCGGGACCGGCCGTCAGCGAAACGGCCCGCGGGAGGGACTGAGCCGCACCTCGCCCGCGTCGAGCGTCTGGATGCTGCCGTCGGCGAGCTTGACGCGCAGGTGCCCGCGCTCGTCGATGCCCGCGCCGAGGCCGCCGCCGTCGCGCCAGTCCACGGCGACGCCGAGCAGCGCGTCGCGGGCGCGCCACGCCGCGAGCGCCTGCGCCGGATCGGCGGCGAGCCAGTATTCGAGCAGCTCGAGCAGGCGTTCGAGGGTCGGCTCGATCGCGTCGGCTGCAAGTCCGAGGGTGCCGGCGATCCGATGCAGATCCTCGGGCAGCTCCTGAGGCTCGAGCGCGACATTGACGCCGATCCCGAGCACCGCCCAGCGCTCCCGTGGGCGACCTTCGACCAGGATCCCGCTGACCTTGCGGCCGCCGAGCAGCACGTCGTTGGGCCATTTCAGCGTTGCCCCCGGCCCGGCCAGCTCCGCAACCGCCACTCCGGCGGTGATCGAGAGCAGCGCAGGCGGGTCGCGCAGCACGAGTGAGCACAGCAGCGCGGTGCGCGCCGGAGCGTGCCAGCGCCGGCCGTGGCGGCCGCGGCCCTCATCCTGCTCGTGCGCGGTGACCAGCGTCCCGTGCGGGGCGCCGGCGACCGCCAGCTCGCGCGCGTCGAGGTTCGTCGAGCCGGTCCTCGTGTGGTGAACCCGGGGCGTGCCGAGCCGCTCGCGTGGCCCGCCCGAGCGCCCCGAGGCGCCGCCGCCCTGCGCTGCCGGGCTCACTGCTCCCCGCCGCGACGCCGGGCTCACCGCGCCCCCTGCCGCGACGCCGGGCGCAGCACCACCTCGTCATCCACGCCGACCGCGAGCGCCGCGGCCGCGGAGCCGGCGTTGATCGCGAGCGCGAGTGAGCCGCGCGCGTCGATGTAGGCGAGCAGCTCGCCGGGCGCGACGTCGGAGAACGTCGCGGCGAAGCGGCCCGCCGTCGCGTTGCCCGCTGCGTCCACGACGAGGGCCGCTCCAGCGCGAAACCCGGCCGCCGCGGCCAGCTCGGCCGTCGCGTCGAGCGAGACGTTGCCGTAGAAGTCGGTGGTGAGCACGTGCGCGTTCAGCGAGTCCCCGTCGCGCCGGGCGCGCGGCAGCGACAGCGTGACCAGTTCCTGGGCGGCGATCGGCTCCCCAAGGGAAGCCAGGGCGACGCCGGCGGCCAGCGCAGCCGCGACGGGGGCGAACACGTCGCGACCATGAAAGGTCGCGCTGATCGGCCTCAGGCACTCGGCTGACTCGCCGATGTCGACGGCCTCGGTCACGCCGCCGAGTTCCTGCGCGGCGAGTGTCAGCAGCCCGTTGTCAGGGCCGACCATCGTGCGCCCTTCCGCCCCCAGTCGCAGCGCGACGGCGCGCCGGCGCCCGCCCACGCCTGGATCGACGACAGCGAGATGCACGCCGGCGGGCGCGTAGGGGAGGGCCGCGCGCAGCGCCAGCGCCCCCGCGCGCACGTCGTGGCGGGCGACGCCATGACCGAGGTCGATGATCCGCGCCCGCGGCGCGCGCCTGGCCATCACCGCATGGCAGACCCCGACGAATTCGTCCCACGGACCGTAATCCGACAGGAAGGTGATGACCGGGACAGCCTCCTCGCCAATCACCGAACCGCGCTCCCGCTCACGGTGCTCGCCGGTCGCCGGCTTCCGCGGAAGGAGCTCACCGGACCGCTCCCATTCACGGTGCTCGCCGGCCGTCGGCTTGCGCTCGTGGTGCTCACCGGACCCCGCTCCCGCTCACGTACTCACCGGCCGTCGCCTGCGCGGTCGGCGACGATCGCGTCGATCAGGCCGTCGATGTCGTGGCGCTCGGCCTCAAGGCTGACGCTCAGGCCGTGCTCGCGCAGCGTCGCGCTGGTGACCGGGCCGATCGAGACGATCCGCGTGGCGGCACCCGGCTGGGCGCCGGAGAGGAAGTTGCGCACCGTCGAGGAGGAGGTGAAGGTGAGGTAGTCGGCCTGTTCGAGCGCGGGCAGGATCGCCGGGTCGAGCGGCTCGACCACGGTCTCGTACAGGTTCACGATCTCCACGCTCGCCCCGCGCTCGCGCAGCGCATCGGGCAGGACGTCGCGGGCCTGCGCGGCGCGTGCGATCAGTACGCGCGAGAACTCGACTCCGGCCAGCGCCTCGATCAGACCCTCGGCGACGAAGCGCTCCGGCACGACGTCGGCGATCACGCCGTGATCGCGCAGCGCGCGCGCGGTGCCCGGGCCGATCGCCGCCACAACCGCTCCCGCCATGCTCCGCGCGTCCTCGCCGCGCGCGGCGAGGCGCTCGAACAGCAGCTCGACGCCGTTGGCGCTGGTCAGGCAGAGAAGGTCGAAGGGCGCAAGCGGCGGCAGCTCGTCGGTGCTCGCCACGATGCGGATGGCCGGCGCCTCGATCACCGAAGCCCCGAGCGCGCGCAGCCGGGTGGCAAGCGACGAGCTCTGGGCGCGGGCGCGCGTGACGGCGACCGTCGCGCCGGCGAGCGGCCCGGGCTCCAGCCAGTCCAGCTGGGCGTGCAGCGCCGCGACGTCGCCGATCACCGTGATAGCCGGTGCCTGCACGCCCGCGGCGGCGGCATCCGCCGCGATTGTCGCGAGCGTGCCGAGCACCGTCCGCTGCTCGGGCAGCGTGCCGTGCGAGACGACCGCGGCGGGTTGATCGCCCGGCCGGCCAGCGTCGATCAGCCGCGCGCTGAGCGCCGGGAGCGTGCGCACGCCCATGTAGAAGACGAGCGTGCCGGGGAACGCGGCGAGGGCGTCCCAGTCGAGCGCCGCCTCCGGCTTTTCGGGGTCCTCGTGGGCGGTGATCAGCGCCACCGCGCTGGCGAGGCCGCGGTGGGTCACCGGGATGCCGGCGTAGGCGCTGGCGGCGATGCCGGCCGTGATCCCCGGGACCACCTCGAAGTCGATCCCGGCAGCGCGCAGGGCAAGCGCCTCCTCGCCGCCAC
The DNA here is from genome assembly GCA_963788385.1 of uncultured Solirubrobacterales bacterium. Taxonomy (GTDB): domain Bacteria; phylum Actinomycetota; class Thermoleophilia; order Solirubrobacterales; family Solirubrobacteraceae; genus Palsa-513. The sequence goes on along the minus strand of CAWBGR010000017.1, from coordinate 466,454 downwards.
GCCCGAACACGAACGGGTCGCCTCCCTTCAGCCGCACGACCAGCGCGCCGGCCCGGGCTCGCTCGAGCATCAGCGCCTCGGTCTGCTCCTGGGGAACGTAGGGCCCGCCGCCCTGCTTGCCGACGTAGAGCAGCTCGGCATCCGCACGCGCCCCGGCCAGCGCCTGATCGGGGATCAGCCGGTCGTAGAGGATCACGTCGGCGAGCGCGATCAGCGCCAGCGCGCGGGCGGTCAGCAGGCCCGGGTCGCCGGGCCCCGCGCCGACGAACGCGACGCGGCCGCTCCCAGCTGTTGCGCCCGTGCCGCCGGCGCTCATGCCAGCAGCGCTCCGGCGCCGCACGAGAGCAGCCGCTGCGCCACCGCCTCGCCGAGCGCCACGGGATCCTCGGCTCCGGCCAGGCGGTCGGTGATCCATTTCGATCCGTCGGGCGCCCCGACGAACGCACTCAGTTCCAGGCGCCCGTCGCCGCGCGGGCGGGCGTGGGCGCCGATCGGGGTGTCGCAGCCCGCGCCCATGCACCGCACCAGCGCCCGCTCCGCGGCCAGCGCGCGCTCGGTCGGGCCGTGCCGCAGCGCGGCGATCGCAGCGCCGACGCGCCCATCGTCCGCTCGCGCCTCGATCGCGAGCGTGCCCTGCCCGGCTGCCGGGACCAGCTCGTCGCTTGCGTGCCAGCCGAAGCGCCCGAGCCGCCTCAACCCGGCGCAGGCGAGCACGATCACGTCGAAGTCGCCGGCTTCGAGCCTTTGCAGGCGCGTGTCGAGGTTGCCGTGCACCTCCGCCACGTCGAGGTCCTTGCGCAGCGCGAGCAGCTGGGAGCGCCGGCGCAGGCTGCTCGTCCCCACACGAGCGCCGGGTGCGAGCGTGGCGACCGAAGCTGCCCCGCAGAGCGCGTCGCGCGCGTCCTCGCGCACCGGCGAGCCGGCGATCACCAGGCCGGGAGCGAGCTCGGCCGGCACGTCCTTGGCCGAATGCACCGCGAGGTCGACCGTCCGCTCCAGCAGTGCCGACTCGATCGCGTCTACCCAGCGGCCCTTGTCGCCGCCCGCGCCGCGGTCCCCGGTCGTGCGCAGCACGACTATCTCAACCTCCCCGTCGATCGCGTCCGCGACGAGTTGTGCCTGACGCAGCGCCAGCGGGCTCCCCCGCGTGCCCAGCCGCAGCGCCGGCCCGCCGCCCGGTGCTGCGCGTGCGGGCGCCTGCGCCACGTGCTCCTGCGATCCGGTCACGGATTGCCGCTGCGCAGCTCCCGCACGTTGTCGTGCGCGTCTTCGCGTGCGGGCGCGGGGTTGCGGCCCGCGTCGTCCACAGCCCCCCGCAGGGCGAAGAGGTCGCGCAGCAGCTCGATGCTGCCGTGCACGCGCTCGGCGTCGAGGCTGCGCAGGCGAATCGTCGGCTCATGCAACAGGCGTGCGACGACCGCCCGGGCCAGCGCCTCGACCCGCGCCAGATCGCGCGAGGACGCGGACTCCCAGCGGCCGGCGTTCTCCTCCAGCAACTGCTCGGCGATCTGGTCGCCGCGGGCGTGCAGCATGGCGATCGTGGGGCGCACATCGAGCTCACCCAGCCATTGCGCGAAGCGCCCGATCTCCTCGGCGATGATCTCCTCGGCGGCGGGGACGTCGGCGGTGCGGCTCGAGAGGTTGTGCGTCACGGCCGCCTGCAGGTCGTCGATGTCGCGCAGCGTTACGCCTTCCAGATCGCCACACAGCGGGTCGATGTCGCGCGGCACGGCGATGTCGATCAGCAGCAGCGGCCGCCGTTCGCGGGCGCGCATCACGATCTCGAGCTCCTCGTGGCCGACGATCGGATGCGGCGAGGAGGTCGAGGCGAGCACGATGTCGGCGGACTCGAGCGCCCCCGGCAGGCTGTCAAGCCCAACCACCGAGCCGCCGAAGCGCTCCGCCATTGAGCGTGCGCGATCGGCGTGGCGATTGGCGATGAAGGTCGTCGCGACCCCGCGTGCGGCGAGTGCCTGAGCGGTCAGCTCGCTTGTCTCGCCCGCCCCGATCACGACCACGGGGCGCCCGCGGAGCTCCCCGAGCAGCCGCTCGGCCAGCTCGACCGCGACGGAGGAGAGGCTCACGTGGCTGCGGGCGATCGCGGTCTCCGCGCGGACGCGCCTGCCGGTGTGCAGGGCGGCGCCGAAGAGGCGGTTGCACAGCGGGCCGCTGGTGCCGGTCTCTCTCGCGCTCTCGTGGGCGCGCTTGACCTGGCCCTGGATCTCGTGCTCGCCCACGATCATCGACTCAAGGCCCGCGGTCACCCGGAAGAGGTGGCGCGCCGCGTCGCAGTTGCGCAGCGTGTAGGTCACCGCCGCCAGTTCCGCGACCGCGATCTCGGCGTGCGCCGCGAGTCGGGCGAGCACCGCGCCCTCCGCCGCGCTGCCGGCGTCCTCGAGCACGACGATCAGCTCGGTCCGGTTGCAGGTCGAGAGCGCCACCGCCTCGCTGATCGCCGGCTCGATGCACAGGGCGGTCACGAAGCGCGCCGCCTGGCGCTCCGTGAAGGCCACCCGCTCGCGCAGCGCGACCGGCGCGATGCGGTGGGAGATGCCGACGAGCAGCAGCTCGGTCATGGCGCGTCGTGCTCGTCGGCGCCTGGGCGCCGGCGGGTCGCAAGGTCGGTCAGCTCGGCAAGTTCGCGCTCGATCCGCCCGAGCTTGGTGGCCATGATCGCGAGGTAGAGCAGGATCAGCGCGACGAAGGCGATGTAGGCGCCGGCGACGTAGGGCACCGCCTGGTGCAGCGGGATCTCGAGCAGCGCGATCATCGCGGCGCGCCGGTGCGGCCGGCGCTCCCCCGTCCGGTGGGGGTGGCGCCCGCGCCGATCGTCAGGGTCGGCACCGCGCTGCGCCGCGGCAGCGCCTCGTCGTCATCGCCGCCGAGTGCGCGCTTGAGCGCGCGCAGCTGCGCGCTGGCGTGCTTGGAGGTCATCTCGTAGCGCCACAGCGTGATCCACAGCAGGGCCATGCTGATCAATGAGAGGTAGAAGACGATCTGGAAGCGCCCCGGCAGGTTGGCGCTGATGTTGCCGAGCACGCGCGGATGAAGGTAGGCGGTCGAGAGCCGCACGATGACGAAGTTGATCGGCACGAAGGCGCCGGCGGTGATAGCGAACACCGACGCGTAGCGCGCCTGGCGCTCGGGATCCTCGATCGCGAAGCGCAGCGGCTGATAGGTCGCGTAGAGCAGCATGATCAGCAGGAACGAGACGAGCGTGGGCTCGCTCCAGTCCCACCACACGCCCCACGACCCCTTGGCCCAGATCGAGCCGGTGACGAGGACGCCGACGCCGAACACCAGCGAGAGGTGGATCGCGACGTAGGAGCGCATGTCCCAGCGCGAGTCGCGTGTGCGCAGATGCGCGATCGCGGCCAGGCCGCCGTAGATGAATCCGCACAGCGTGACGATGGCGAGCGGGACGTGCAGGTAGAAGATCTTCTGCAGGAAGCCCTGGTTGGCGTCGTTGGGCGCCCAGAAGAAGGCGAGCACGAGCGTCAGCGTGAGCGCTGCGAACGTGGTCAGCGCGAGTGGCCGCAGTCGCTTGCCGTACATCGGTTCAGTCCTCCAGCAGGAAGTCGAAGACCGCGAAGGTGATCAACCCGAAGACGAGATCATAGAGCGCCAGGGTCAAGAGCCAGCGCAGCGGGAGCGTCCCGGCCCCCGCCGCGGCGAGCACCGGCGAGGTCGCACGCGCCGCGCACAGCAGCACCGGGACCAGCAGCGGCAGCGAGATCATCGGTCCGAGCAGATCGCGCACGCTCGTGCGAACGGCGAGCGCGCCGACCAGCGTCCCGATCACGACGATTCCCAGGTCGCCGAGCGCGAGTGTGACCAAGAGGCCCGGCAGCGCCGGCCAGATCGCGGGCTGCAGCAGCAGCAGGGCGAACGCAGGCACCGCGACGAGCTCGAGCACGAGCAGGTAGGCGAGCAGCGTCAGCGCCTTTGAATACAGCAGCACGCTGCGGTCGGCCGGCGAGAGCAGAAAGCCGTCGAAGCCGCCCTGCTCCGCGTCGGCGACAAACAGCCGGTTGATCCCCAGGATCGCCGCGAACAGCAGCGTGACCCACAGCACGCCGCTCGCCAGGTCGCCGTCCAGCGCGTTGGCCTGCAGGGCGAAATGGAAGAGCACGAAGGTCGTCACGCTGAACAGCGACATCGCCGGCACCGCCGCGAAACTGCGCAGCTCGACCCGCAGCTCCTTGCGCAGCAGCGCCGCGAGCACGACGCGCGTCCGCGGAGCGGCGACGGTGGGCGTCGCGGCGCTCACCGGTAAAGCTCCGCAAGCGCCGCCGGGTCGAGCTCGCTCGCTGCTGCCAGCACCGCCACGCGTCCGCGTACCAGCCCGAGTACGAGGTCGGCCTCGGCCAGCACGCCCGCCGGGTCGTGGCTGACAATCACCCGCGTGCGACCGGACTCGCGGCCGATCAGCGGCTCGACCAGCACGCCCGCGGCCGGGTCGAGGTTCGCCCGCGGCTCATCGAGCAGCAGCAACTCCGGGTCGTGCAGCAGCGCCCGGCAGACCGCCACGCGCTGCACCATGCCGCGCGAGAGTGTGCGCAGGGGCTCATCCGCCCGTCGCTCCATCGCGACCGCGGCGAGCAGCTCCTGCGCGCGCTCGTCGCCGCGCAGTCCGTGCAGCGCCGCGTAGAAGCGCAGGTTCTCGCGCGCGGTCAGCTCGCGGTAGAGCAGCGGCTCGTGGCCGAGCAGGCCGATCCGCCCGCGCACCGCCCAGCCCTCGCCGGGCAGCGCGTGTCCGAGCACGCGAAGCTCACCGCCGTGCGGGCGAAGCAACGTCGCCAGCAGCCGAAGCAGCGTGGTCTTGCCGGCGCCGTTGGGTCCGAGGACCGCGAGCGTCTGCCCCGCCGCCACGCTGAGCGTCACGTCCGCGAGCGCGAGGCGCTCGCCGTAGCGGCGCGTCAGCCCGCGCAGCTCAAGCGCCGCCAGGACCGCCACCCCAAGCGCTCTGGCGGACGCGGCGCGCCAGTGGCCCGCCCGGCTCGCCGGGAGCGCACTTCAGGGGCGAGGAGGCCGCGCGCACGCGTTGCACGGTAAACGCCCGGCGCCCGGCGCGCGGTTGCGGTCCGTCGCCTGCGGCGGCGGCGGCGCTCAGCGCGTGTGGCGCGAGTGCTGCGGCGCCTTCATGTGCACGACGTGGATCATCGCGGTGCTGGTGTTACCGAGCTTGTCGGTGACGGTGACCTTGATCGTGTGCGGCCCGAGCTTCAGCTTCGCTGCCGCGTGCCAGGCCATCGTGCCGGAGAAATGCGCCGGGAAGTGCTTGCTGACGAAGTGCACGCGGCTGGTCTTGCTGAGCTGGAGGGTGATCTCGCGCACGCCGTTTGACGGGCTGATCGCGGAGACGGAGATCCGCAGGGCGCCGCTGTAGTGCTGCCCCTGGGTCGGCTTGAGGATCGTGATCGCGGGGCCGTTGAAGTCACCGCAGGCTTGCGTGAGCTGGTTGCCGTGCAGCGACTCCTGCTCGAAGGCCGCGAACGCCGGTTTCGGCGAATAGTCCGTGTTCAGCAGGCCGTAGTTGTCGATCGGGGCGGTGGAGTTCGCGCCGTTGTACATCTCGAACCACATCGCCGCCTTGACGTAGGAGTACTGGGGCTGATCGAGGCAGTTGTAGGCCTGCTGGAGGTAGGTCGCCTGGGCCGCCGGCGTGACCCCGCCGAGCTTCTGGCCCGCCCAGGCGCCGGTCTCGCACTCGGCGCTCGTGGAGGACCAGCCGATCTCGGTCATGTAGATCGGCTTGGCGGCGTCGCCGTTGGCGGCCATCAGCGTATGGATGCCACTGAAGCCGAGGAAGAAGTACTGGTTGACGGTCGTCGTGTTCGGGTTGTACTCGTACACGTAGGGCGAGGTGATGTTGCAGGCGGTGTCGGTGTGGACTGCCACCGCGTCAAACGATCCCTGCGCGCCGGCCGTGTAGAGCTGGCTGAGGAAGGTCGGGTCGCTGGCGCCGACGATCACGGTCGCCTTCGGGTCGGCGGACTTGACGGCCGGATAGGCGGCCTTCAGCAGCGAGGCGAACTGCGCGGGCGTGCCGGTCCACCAGCCGGGCGAGGCCTCCTCGTTCCAGATCTCCCAGGCCGCGACGCGGCCGTGGAAGGTGTTGACGATGTAGTTCATGAAGCCTGCGAAGTCGGCGTCGTTGAGCGGCGGCGCGGCGACCGAGGACGAGCCGCCGTTGGCCCAGGCGGGGGCGCCGACGACGTCGACGTCGACCTTGGTAGCTGCCGGGATCGATGCGAAGAAGTGCTGGTAGACCTGGATCCAGCCGGCGTCGTAGTTGCCCTGCGTGGGCTCGATGTCACTCCATTGGAGGAACACGCGCACCCAGGCGGGACGGCTGGCGCGGATCGCGGCGGCGACCTTGCCGGAAGCCATGCCGGCGTTTGAGGTGACGTTGACGCCGACCTCGGTGGCACCCGCCGGTGCGGCGGACGCTAGCGCGCCGCCAACCAGCGCGAGCGCCAGTGCCGGGCCGAGCAAGCGTTTCACCATTCGCCTCATGGTCTTCCCATCGGCGGCGCGCCCGGGATCGCCAACCAGACCGCCCGAGACTAGGCGGACGTCTGAGTGAGCGATTCCCGACCGCGCCGCGCGGTGCGTCGAGCGCAGCGGCATCGCCCGCGAGGATAGCCCGCCGTCAGGGCGTCAAACCCGTCCCGGCGAATTGATTCATCGCTACTAGCGCGTGATTATGTCGCCTCCGCCCGGCGCCGCGGGGGGCTCAGACGGCGACGGCCGCGCGCTTGGCGTCTTCGATCAGCGCCATCACCGCGCCCTCGTCGCCGTCGCGTAGCAGCGCGATCGGGTCGGGCCGGCCGCCGACGATCGAGTCGAAGAAGGATCTGCGCTCCTGGAAGGTCGGCAGCGTGGCCTTGGCCCAGCCGCGCGCATCGTTGAGGATCACCGCGAGGCGTGCGTAGTCGTCGCCGAACTGCTCAGCGATCTCGCGCTTCATCCGCTTGGCCAGCGCGGGCGAGGCGCCGGCGGTGGAGATCGCGATCGCCAGCGGACCGCTGCGCACGATCGCCGGGAGGATGAAGTTGCAAAGCGGCGGCACATCGACGACGTTGACGAGCATCGCCCGCGCCTCGGCGTCCGCGTGCACCTCGATGTTGACCTCCGTGTCGTCGGTCGCCGCGATCACCAGGAACGAGCCCTCGAGGTCGCCGCGCTCGTAGCTCCGACGCTCCCACGCGATCGAGCCCTCCGCGGCCAGCTCCACGAGGGCGTCGTGTGCGGCCGGGGCGACAACCGTGACCGCCGCCCCGCAGGTCAGCAGCCCCTCGACCTTCTCGAGGGCGACCTCGCCGCCGCCGACGACCAGGCAGCGGCGGCCATCGAGGCGCAGGCAGGCGATGTAGAAAGGCACCGCCAGCATGTCGCGCACGCAGGTCTGGTCGCAGATCCCGCGCCGGTACTGGCACACGCATTCCTTGCCGGCATAGGCCTGGGCTGGCATGGTCACAGCTTACGGCCGCGAGCATGCCCGCTCAGCGGCGCAACGTCCCGCGGCCGGCGGGATGGGCGCCGGCGCACCGTCGCGCTCGCCCTAGCGCGTGGAGCGCAGGCCGGCGAGCGTGCGGGCGGCGCGCGCGTGTCCGCGTCGTGGCGGTAGCGCCACGGCGGCCGGCGAGCCGCCGGCGCTCAAACGCCCGGCCCTCGCCCGCCGTCTCGTCCGCGGGCCGCCCGCACCCGTGCGAGGGCCACCGCCAGCGCCTCCTCCGCGTCGCCGGGGTCGTAGAAGCGCCTCCCCTCCAGGCCCTCGGGCATCAGCTCCTGCGGGCTTGTGTGGCCGGGATGGGAGTGCGGGTAGTCGTAATCGCCGGCGCCGCGCAGCGCCGCCGGCGCGCGGCGTGCGCCGTCGCTTCGGATCAGCTCGCGCGCCGCGCCCAGCGCGGAGCCGGCAGCATTGGATTTCGGCGCGAGCGAGAGGTAGATCGCGGCTTGGGCGAGCGCGTAGGTGCACTCGGGCAGGCCGACGTGCTCGACCGCCGCCGCCGCGGCGACCGCCACGCTCAGCGCCCCGGGGTCGGCGTTGCCGATGTCCTCGGAGGCGAGGATCACCATCCGGCGGACGATGAAGCGCGGGTCCTCGCCGCCTTCGAGCATCGTCGCCAGGTAGTACAGCGAGGCGTCGGGGTCGCTCCCGCGGGTCGCCTTGATCCAGGCCGAGATCGTGTCGTAGTGCTGGTCGCCGGCACGGTCGTAGCGCAGCAGGCCGCCGGCGAGCGCGTCTCGCGCGGCCGCGAGGTCGATCCGGCGGTTCGTGGCGGCCGCGCGTTCGAGTGCCCCTAGCGCGATGCGGGCGTCGCCGCCGGAGCGGGCGGCCAGTAGCTCGACGGCGTCGGCGTCCAGCTCCAGCCCGGCGCCGAGCTCGCCGCGGTCGGCCGCGCGGCGCAGCAGCGTCGCGACGTCCTCGGTGGCGAGCGGCTCGAGCTCATAGACAGTGACGCGCGAGAGCAGGGCGCTGTTGACCTCGAAGCGCGGGTTCTCGGTCGTCGCGCCGATCAGCGTCACGAGACCCTCCTCGACGGCGGGCAGCAGCGCGTCCTGCTGGGCCTTGTTGAAGCGGTGGATCTCGTCGAGGAAGAAGACCGTCGCGAGGCCGCGGTGGCGGGCCCGCTCGATCACCGCGCGCACCTCGGCGCGCCCGGTGTCGACGGCGCTGTGCTCCTCGAACTGCGCTCCGGTCTGGGTGGCGATGATTCGCGCGAGCGTCGTCTTGCCGGAGCCGGGCGGGCCATGCAGGATCATCGAGTGAAGGCGCCCCAGCTCAAGCGCGCGCCGCAGCGGCGCGCCGGCGGCCAGCAGGGCCGGCTGGCCGACCACCTCCGCCAGTGTGGCTGGCCGCATCCGCACCGCCAGCGGGGCGGGCGGGCCTTGCTCCCGCGGCTCCTCGAACAGGCGTTCCACGCGCTCCAGTATCACCCGTAGGATGCAGGCCGTGAGCACGCAAACGCACAGCGAGTCGGTGGAGCTGCTGCAGCGGCTGATTCGCTACGACACGGTCAACCCGCCAGGCAACGAGCGCGCGGCGCAGGAGTACCTCGCGAGCGTCCTCGCCGACGCCGGCTTCGCGTGCGAACTGCTCGGGCGCACGCCGGAGCGCCCGAACCTCGTCGCCCGCCTGGACGGCGCGCAGCCGGGTCCGGTGCTGTGCCTGCTCTCGCATGTGGACACGGTGCTCGCGACGGCGTCTGAGTGGTCGCGCGACCCATGGTCGGGTGACCTGGAGGACGGCTTCGTCTGGGGACGCGGCGCGCTCGACATGAAGTCGCAGACGGCCGCCGAGGTGGCCGCGGCCTGCGCGCTCGCCCGGACGGGCTGGCGCCCGGCGAGCGGCTCGCTGCTCGTCGTGGTGCTCGTCGACGAGGAGACCGGGGGCTCGGAGGGAGCGCAGTGGCTCACCCAGACCCATCCCGAGAAGGTGCGCTGCGACTACCTCGTCAACGAGGGCGGCGGCGGGATCATCGACTACGCCGGCCGGCGGCTCTACTGCCTCGGCTGTGCCGAGAAGGGCATCTTCCGCTTCGTGCTGCACACCGACGGCGCGGCCGGGCACGCCTCGATGCCGCGCCTCGGCGACAACGCGCTGCTCAAGCTCGCGCCGATCCTGCAGCGCTTCTCCGGGCCCCAGCCAAGCTATCGCCTGACGGTCGAGCCGCGCGCCTTCCTCGAGGCGATCGGAGTGCTGGACGGCGACGATGCGGCGGGCGCGCTGGAGCGGGTCGCCGCGGTCGAGCCGCGCCTGGTCGCGCTGATCGAGCCCTGGCTCGGCGTGTCGCTGTCGCCGACGCGGATCTTCGCTTCGGAGAAGATCAACGTGATCCCCTCGCACGCGCGCCTCGCGGTCGACTGCCGCGTGCCGCCGGGGCTCGGCGAGGACGCGGCGCTTGCGGCGATCGAGGAGATCGTCGGGCCGCCCGGGCCCTACCGGCTGGAGTGGACCGAGCGCGTGATGGGCAACCGCTCGCCGATCGACTCGCCGGTCACCGAGTTCATCCGCGGCTGGATCGCGAAGCAGGACCCGGCGGCGATCTGCGTGCCGACCGTGCTACCGGGGTTCACGGACTCGCGGACCTTCCGCGACGCCTTCCCCGAGTGCGCCGCCTACGGCTTCTTCCCGCACCGCTTCACGACGAAGTTCGAGACCGATCACCTGATCCATGGAGCCGACGAGCGCATCGACGTGCGCGACCTCGAGTTCGCGACCGCCTTCTTCAGCGATCTCGCGCTCGGCATGCTCGGCTCCGCCGGCTGATCGAACCGGAGATTCGCCACCACCACCGCCGCGGTGCAATCACCACCCCGCAGTGATTTCGTCACTCCAGTGGGGGCCCCCATGCACCGATAAGGTGGATCCGTGCTGATCGCAAGCTGGTGGGCCAACTTCGAGGCGTGGGCGTACAACGCCGCTCCCGTTTTCGAGATCTTCTTCGTCTTCGCGATCGTCACGATCCTGGTGCTGCTGCTGCGCCAGATGCCGCGCACCAAACCGCAGGAGATCAAGCCCGATTCCGACAGCGCGATCGGCTGGGACGACATCGCCGGCGTGGAGGACGCGCGCGCGGAGCTGCAGGAGGTCGTCGAGTTCCTCTCGGCACCGGAGCGCTTCGCTCGCGTCGGCGCCCGCGTGCCGCGCGGCGTGCTGCTGCACGGGCCCCCCGGCACCGGCAAGACGCTGCTGGCGAAGGCCGTCGCGCACGAGTCGGGCGCCCGCTTCTACGCGCAGTCGGCGGCCGGATTCGTCGAGATGTTCGCCGGGCTCGGGGCGGCGCGTGTGCGGCGCCTGTTTCGGATCGCCCGCAAGAACCAGCCGTCGATCATCTTCATCGACGAGCTCGACGCGGTCGGCGGCCAGCGCGGCTTCGGCCTGAGCGGCGAGAAGGACCAGACGCTCAATCAGCTGCTGATCGAGATGGACGGCTTCAAGACGCAGGACCGCCTGGTCGTGATCGCCGCCTCGAACCTGCTCGAGAAGCTGGACATGGCGCTGCTGCGCCCGGGGCGCTTCGATCGCCAGATCTACGTCTCGCCGCCCGACGTCCATGCGCGCGAGGACATCCTGCGGGTGCATGTGCGCAACAAGCCGGTCGGCGAGGTCGACCTGGAGATGGTGGCGCGCCAGACCGCGGGCCTGACCGGCGCCGACCTCGCGAACATCTGCAACGAGGCGGCGATCTTCGCCGCCCGCCGCGGCGGCGCCGAGATCCTCAACGAGGACTTCGACCACGCACTCGAACGGGTGATCGCCGGCACCCAGTCGCGCCGCGTGCTCAACGACCACGAGAAGGAGGTCGTCGCCTATCACGAGGCCGGCCACGCCCTCGTCGCCGAGATGCTCCCCGCCGTCGACCGCGTCCACCGGGTCTCGATCGTGCCACGCGGGCGCGCGCTCGGCTACACGCTCAACCTGCCCGACGAGGACCGCTACCTCAAAACGCGCGAGGAGCTGATCGACTACATGACCATGCTGCTCGGTGGCCGCGCCGCCGAGCAGATCGTGTTCGGCGCGGTCTCGACGGGTGCCGCGGACGACCTGCGGCGGGCTTCGGAGGTCGCCGGGGCGATGATCACCGACTATGCGATGGGCACGACGGTCGCGGTCACCGGCCGCGGCTCGCCGATGGACGAGCGCGTTTCGGAGCAGACGCTGCGGCTACGTGACGAGGAGCGCGAGGAGCTGCTTCACACCGCCCGCGCCTCCGCGACGGCGCTGCTCGCGGGCAACCGCGCGACGCTGAACGCGCTCGCGGCCGAGCTGCAGACCCAGGAGGTGCTCGAGCGCGCCGCGATCGAGCGCATCGTCGCGCATGCCGCCCCGCCCCGCCCGCGCCTTGCCGCGGCGGCCAGGCGCGAGCCTCCCAGCGCCTGAGCGAGGGCCGGTCGCGGTGGCGATCGTGGGTCCGGCGTGGTCCCGAGCGAGCCCCGCCACGGGCGCGCCCGCCCCGCCGCGTAGAATCAGCGGCTGATGTTCGAGCGCGTTGACCACCTCGGGATCGCTGTCGATGAGCTCGACGGCGCCGTCGAGCGCTACCGCGACAGCTTCGACATGGACCTGCTGCATCGTGAGGTGCTGCCGGCGCAGGGCGTCGAGGCGGCGCTGATGGGGGCAGGCGACGATCGCATCGAGCTGCTCGCGCCGCTCGCGCCGGACACGCCCGTTGGGCGTTTTCTCGCGCGGCGCGGCCCCGGCGTGCACCACGTGGCCTACCGCGTCGCCGACATCGACGCGACGCTCGCGACGCTGGCGCAGCGCCACGTCGAGCTGATCGACGTGGCGGCGCGCCCCGGGCTGCGCGACTCGCGCGTCGCCTTCGTGCACCCGCGGGCGACCGGCGGCGTGCTGACCGAGCTCGTCGAGGCGGCCCGCGGATGAGCCCGGAGCGCCACCAGAAGGTGTCGATCGGCTTCGCCGGCGGGCAGGTGCTGGCCGTGCGGGTCGCCACCGCCGCCCTGACGGGCCTGACCGACTCACTCGACGGCGACCGCCGCTGGGTCGAGCTCGCGCTCGAGGACGGCTCGGTGCGGATCGATCTTGCGCAGGTCGCCTACGTGCGCGTCGATTCCGACGAGCCGCGCGTCGGCTTCGGCGCCTGACCGCGGCGGCGGTTCTCGCGCGTGCACGCCGCCGATCTTGCCCTGCTGCGCGCAGCGCGGACGACCGCCCACACGCCGGCGCGCGAGCGGGCCGTCGCGGCGTTCTCCGCGCTCGGCCAGCACGCTGCGATCTGGCTGGCGTTCGGCGCCGGCGCTTCGGTCTTCGCCGCGCCGGCTGAGCGGCGCACGTGGCGGATCGCGACGGCCACGGTGGCGGGGTCCTACGTCTTCAACACGGCGCTGAAGTTCGCCGTGCGCCGCCCGCGCCCGCAGCTGGCCGACCTGCCGCCGCTGACCTCCACGCCGACACAGCTCAGCTTCCCAAGCGCCCACGCGACCAGCTCGTTCGCCGCGGCGCGCGTCTACTCGGCCGCCGGCGCGCCGGCGCTGCCGCTCTACCTGGCGGCCGCCGGCTTCGCCGCCTCGCGGGTTTATCTCGGCGTGCACTACCCCTCCGACGTGCTCGCCGGCGCGCTGCTCGGCCTCGTGATCGGGTCGCTGCCGATCGTTGCGGCGGACGAGCGCGCGGGGCCGGAGCGCCACGATGGCTGAGCGGGCGTTCCGGCCGCTGATGCCGCATCCCCGCCGATCCGCGGCCGCCAGATGAGGATCGGCATCGTCGGCATGCCAAACGCCGGCAAGTCGTCGCTGTTCAACGCGCTGACGCAGGCGGGGGCGGCGGCCGCCAACTATCCGTTCACGACGATCGAGCCGAACGTCGCCGTGGTGGCCGTGGCCGACGAGCGGCTCGAGCGCCTCGCCGAGCTGCTCGCGGCCAGCGAGGTCGTCCACGACACGATCTACTTCCACGACATCGCCGGCCTGGTCGCCGGCGCGCATCGTGGCGAAGGGCTCGGCAACCGCTTCCTCGCCAACATCCGCGAGACCGACGCGATCGTGCACGTCGTTCGGGCGCACGCCGACGCCAACGTCGTGCATCCCGAGGGCCGGGTCGACCCGCTCGCCGACATCGAGACGATCGAGACCGAGCTGATGCTCGCCGATCTCGAGCAGGCCGAGCGCCGCGTCGGGCGCGTCACGCGCGTGGCCCGCGGCGGCGACCGTGCAGCTATCGCCGAGCTCGAATGGCTCGAGCGGGTCGTCGCCGCGCTCGCCGCCGGGCAGCCTGCCCGCACCGTCCCGGCGCCCGTGGACGCCGGCGACGGACCGCAGTCGCTCGGCCTGATCACCGCCAAGCCGGTGCTGTTCGTCGCCAACGTGGACGAGGGCTCAGACGTTGTCCCCGAGGCGATCGCCGCCTACGCGAAAAGCCAGGGCGCGGGCGCCGTCGCGGTCTCCGCCCGCATCGAGGCGGAGCTCGCGGAGCTCGAGGCGGAGGAGGCGGCGGGCATGCGCAGCGAGCTGGGCGTGGGCGAGGCCGGCCTACAGCGCGTCGTCCGCGGCGCCTTCGCGCTGCTCGAGCTGATCGCCTTCTTCACCGTCGGTGAGGCCAAGCCGGCGCAGTCGTGGCATCTGCGCCGCGGGCTGAGCGCCTGGCACGCCGCGGGCCAGATCCACTCGGACATCCAGCGCGGCTTCGTCCGCGCCGAGGTCGTCGACTGGGCGGAGCTGATCGAGGCCGGCGGTTACGCCGGCGCCCGCGACCGCGGCGTGCTGCGGCTGGAGGGACGCGACTACGTGATGCGCGACGGTGACGTGATCACCGTCAAGTTCACGCCGTAGGGGCCGGCGGGCGGGGCCCACGGCGCCGGCACGCCGCCGCGGATGACGGTCCGCGACGTGGCCACGACCGCTTCCGCGCGTGCGGCGGCCTGGCGGGATGGGTTCTCAGGCTGGGTCGGCCGGAAGGTGCGCGTGCGCCCAGCGAGAGATCTCCGCGAGCGCCGGCATCAGCGCGCGGCCGCGCTCGGTGAGCGCATAGGAAACCGCCAGCGGGGGCCCCGAATCGACGGTGCGCGTGATCAGCCCGGCCGACGTCAGGTCGGCAAGGCGCTCGGAGAGCACCGAGTCGCTGATTCCGCCGATCGAGCGGCCAAGCTCGCGGAAGCCGGCCGGACCGGTGCTGAGGTTGCCGAGCACGACACCGTTCCAGCGCTTGCCGAGGAACACGAACGCCCTCGCGAGCGCCGCGTCGCCGCGCGCGCAGAGATCGGCGTCGGCTTGCGTTGCGGGCTCTGTGCTCATTTATACATACTAGCAAGCGAGAGGTCGCTACGATTTGCCTAGCTGCTAGGCTACAGTTTGTCGATTGTCAAAAGTGAGTTGGGAGACCGCAAATGAACCAGGACACCACCACAGACCGCCCGACCGTCGTCGTGCTGGGCGGGGGATACGGCGGCATCACCGTCGCCAAGGCGCTCGACGACGTGGCCGACGTCACGCTGGTCGATCCAAAGGACGCCTTCGTGCACAACGTCGCCGCCTGGCGCGCGCTGGTCGAGCCGGAGTGGCTCGAGCGAATCTTCTTCCCCTACGAGCAACTGCTCGAGCACGGAGAGTTCGTCCGTGACAGCGCGGTCGCCGTCGACGGCCGCCGCGTCACGCTCGCCTCCGGCGCCGAGCTCGAGCCCGACTATCTGATCCTGGCGACCGGCTCCTCCTACCCCTTCCCCGCGAAGACCGACGAGCACGACACCGAGACGGCGCGGGCGCGCTTCCATGAGGCTCACGCGGCGCTGCTGGGCGCGCAGCGGGTGCTGATCGTCGGCGCCGGCCCGGCGGGTCTCGAGCTGGCCGGCGAGATCGCCGCCTTCTTCCCCGACAAGCATGTGACGATCGCCGACATCTCCGAAGACATCCTCGAAGGGCCCTACGACCAGGCGCTGCGCGTCGAGCTGCGCCGCCAGCTGGACGAGCTGGGAATCGAGCTCAAGCTCGGCAGCCCGCTGAACGAGCTGCCGCAGGCGGCGCCGGCGACCGCCGCCGAGGTCACGGTCGTCACGGCGGCCGGCGAGGAGCTCCACGCCGACATCTGGTACCGCGCCTTCGGCGTCTCCGTCCACACGGAGTACCTGCGCGGCGAGCTGGCGGACACTCGCCGCCCGGGCGGCTACGTCCACGTGGACGCGCAGCTAACGCTGGCCGGCGCCGATCGCGTCTTCGCGATCGGCGACATCACCGACGCCGATCGGAATATGGCCGGCTTCGCCGGCATGCAGGCCGGCGTCGTCGCCCAGAACATTCGTGCCGCGATCACCGGCGAGGGCGAGCAGGCGAGCTACTCGCGCCACGCGCCGGCGATCGCTATACCGCTCGGGCCGCAGGGCGGCGCCGGGCAGTTCCCCGGCGTCGACGGCGTTGCCGGAGCGGAGATGATCTCGCAGGCCAAGGGGCGCGACATGTTCGTCGGGCGCTACGCCGACCTCTTCAACGCGGGCGCGCCGGCCGCGACGAGCTGACGCGCGCGGGGCGCGCCGCGTGACCCGCTGTGCGGGGACCGCTGAGCGCGCCCCCTCGCGCAGTGGTAGGACTGTGCCCATCGCACAGCCCGAGCCGACCCAGCACGACGCGCCCTACCTGGAGGCGATCGCCGCCTACGCGGCCCGCAATCCGGCGCGGCTGCACATCCCCGGACACAAGGGCGGCGCGGGAGCGGACCCCGATCTCGTCGCGGTGATCGGGGCCGCCGCCCTGGCGCACGACATCCCGGCGCTGACCTGGGGGATCGACATCGGCCCCTCGCCCACACCGTTCGAGGAGGCCCAGCGCCTCGCCGCCGCGGCCTGGGGCGCAGCGCGGGCCTGGTTCCTGGTCAGCGGCGCCTCGCAGGGCAACCTGGCGGCCGGCATCGCGCTCGCCCACTACGGAGACGAGGTCGTCCTGCAGCGCAACGGCCACTCGAGCACGATCGACGCGCTCGTGCTCTCGGGCCTGCGGCCGACCTTCGTCGCGCCGGAGATCGACCCCGAGCTCGGGATCGCCCACGTCATCACGCCGGAGTCCCTTGATCGCGCGCTGTCGCAGACGCCACACGCGGTCGGCGCCTGGATAGTCTCGCCGACCTACTTCGGCTCCGCCGCCGACGTGCGCGGGCTGGTGGAGGTCGCCCACGGGCACGGTGTTCCGCTGATCGTCGATGAAGCCTGGGGCGCGCACATGGCCTTCCACGAGGACCTGCCCGAGCACGCGCTCTCGGCCGGCGCCGACCTCGTCATCTCGAGCACGCACAAGATCGTCGGCAGCCTCGGACAGTCGGCGATGCTCCACCTCGGCATCGGCTCGCGCCTGGACGCCGACGTGGTCGACCGCACCGTCACGCTGACCGAGTCCACGAGCCCGAGCTCGCTGCTCTTCGCCTCACTCGACGCCCAGCGCCGGCTGGCGGCGACACGTGGGCGTGAGCTGATCGCCGAAAGCGCCCGCGTCGCCAACGAAGCCCGCGAGCAGATCCGCCAGATCCCGGGCCTCGACGTGCTCGACGATCGTTTCATCGGCCGCGCCGGCGTCTTCGCCTACGACCCGCTGCGCCTGGCTGTCGACGTGCGCGGGCTGGCCGTCGACGGCCACGAGGTCGCGCGGATGCTGCGCGAGATCGGCGACATCCACCTCGAGCTCGCCGGCGAGAACGTCGTGGTCGGCGTGTTCGGGATGGGCGACCCCTCGGCGGTGCTCGCCGATCGATTCGTCGCAGGGCTGCGCATCGTGGCCGAGAACGCCGGCCTGGACTCGGGCGGCAAGGCGGCCAGCTTCGCGCCGGCGCCGCCGTGGGGCGAGCTGGTGATGACCCCGCGCGAAGCGTTTCTCGGCGAGCAGGAGAGCGTGCCCGCAGCGCAGGCGGTCGGCCGGGTCGCGGCCGAATCGCTCGCGACCTACCCACCGGGCATTCCGAACGTGCTGCCAGGGGAGCGGCTCACCGCCGAGACGCTCGAGTACATCCAGCGCACGCTCGAGCTCGGCGGCAGCGTCCGCGGCGCGAGCGACCGGCTGCTGCGCACGGTGCGCGTCGTCGCGGAGCGCGACTGACGCACCGGCGCGTCACCTACCGCCGTCGGGTACGCTAGCCGCGCCTGCGTCACCTGACTGCCTGGGAGGGCTCGTCTTGAACATCACCGTCTTTCGCTCAGCCTTTGCCCGCACCGTCCTGATCGCAGCACTCGGCGCCGCCGCCGTGTTCGCGAGCACATCCTCGGCCGCCGTCACCACCGGCGTCGACAAGGCCGCCGCGGCGCTTGTCCCGGCCGCCGTCAAGGCCAAGGGAACCGTGCTCGTCGCGGCCGACGCCAGCTACGCTCCGAACGAGTTCATCGCCTCCGACGGCAAGACCGTGATCGGCATGGACGCGGACCTCGCGAAGGCGATCTTCCCGCTGCTCGGCCTGAAGGTGAAGGTCGTAAACGTGACCTTCGACGCGATCATCCCCGACCTCTCCTCGGGCAAGTACGACGTCGGCATGTCGTCGTTCACGGATACCAAGGCGCGCGAGAAGGTCGTCAACTTCGTCGACTACTTCGAGGCCGGGACGTCGTTCTTCGAGGACGCCACGGGCGGGCCCAAGGTGACCGGGCTCGCGAGCCTCTGCGGCCTGACGGTGTCGGTCGAGACCGGCACGACAGAGCAGTCGGACGCCGCCGGCCAGGCGAAGAAGTGCGGCTCAAAGACGCTCAAGGTGCTCGCCTACCCGACGCAGAACGGCGCGAACCTCGCGATCTCGAGCGGCCGCGCACAGGTCAGCATGGCGGACTCGCCGGTCGCCGCCTACCAGGTCAAGCAGTCCGCCGGCAAGTTCAAGCTCGTCGGGCAGAGCTACGGCGTCGCCCCCTACGGCATTGCCGTGCCCAAGGCCGACGGCACCTTCGACAAAGCGATCCTCGACGCGCTGAAGGACCTGATCGCGGACGGCAAGTACGCGTCGATCCTGAAGACGTGGGGCGTGCAGTCGGGCGCCGACTCGCACCCCGCGCTCAACGGGGCGCTCTCCTGAGCCACCAGTAGGAGGCCGCAACCGATGGCTCTGCCGCCCGGCGATCTGATCGTGGCAGAGCCTGCGGCGGAGGACATCCAGGCGGTCCCGGTTCGCCACGTCGGGCGGTGGATCGCCGCGCTGATCGTCGCGGTGATCGCCGTCTCGATCATCCACTCGATGGCGACCAACCCCAACTTCGAGTGGGGGCTCGTCGGGCATTACCTGTTCGATCACCGGATCACGCACGGCGTCGTGATCACGATCGAGCTGACGATCGCCGCGCAGGCGCTGGGGATCGTGCTGGGCGTCGTGCTCGCGATCATGCGGCTCTCGCCCAACCCGCTCGTCAGCGGCGGCAGCTGGCTCTACGTGCTGTTCTTCCGCGGCACGCCGGTGCTCGTCCAGCTGTTGTTCTGGAGCTTCATCGGCGCGCTGTACCGGACGATCTCGCTCGGGATCCCGTTCGGCCCGGCGATCGTCAACCTCAACTCCAACACCCTGATAACCGGTTTCCTGACCGTCGTCCTCGGCCTCGGCCTCAACGAGGGCGCGTACATGTCGGAGGTCGTTCGCGCTGGCATCATCTCGGTCGACGAGGGCCAGACCGAGGCCGCGCATTCGCTAGGCATGAGCCGCCTGCAGACGATGCGCCGCATCGTGCTCCCCCAGGCGATGCGGGTGATCATCCCGCCGACTGGCAACGAGACGATCTCGATGCTGAAGACCACCTCGCTCGCGCTCGTCGTCCCGTTCACCGAGCTGACGACGGCGGCCGTCAACATCTACTCCAACAACTTCCAGACGATCCCGCTGCTGATCGTGATCTCGCTCTGGTACCTGGCGATCACCTCCGTGCTCTACGTCGGCCAGTACTACCTGGAGCGCCACTTCGCTCGGGGCAGCTCCCGTGAGCTGCCGCCGACGCCGTGGCAGCGCGTGCGCCGCGGGGTGTTCTCGACCCGCCACGACGCGCTCGCGGCGCCGCCACTCGTCTTGGGGCGCCACGAGGAGGGAGGTCTGCTCTGATGGCCGAGCTGATGGTCAAGGCCGAGTCAGTCCACAAGCGCTTCGGGCGCCTCGAGGTTCTCTGCGGCATCACGCTGGAGGTCGAACGCGGCGAGGTGATGTGCATCATCGGCCCGTCCGGCTCGGGCAAGTCGACCTTCCTGCGGACTATCAACCACCTCGAGCGGATCAACCGCGGGCGACTTTACGTCGACGGCGTGCTGGTCGGCTACCGCGAGCACAAGGGCAAGCTCCACGAGCTGCGCGACAAGGAGGTCGCGACGCGCCGCGCCGCGATCGGCATGGTCTTCCAGCGCTTCAACCTGTTCCCCCACAAGACCGCGCTCGAGAACGTGATCGAGGCGCCGCGCCTGGTACGAAACGTCTCCAAGAGCCAGGCGGTCGAGGAGGGAACGGCGCTGCTACAGCGCGTCGGCCTCTCCGACAAGCTCGACAGCTATCCGGCGCAGCTGTCCGGCGGCCAGCAGCAGCGCGTCGCGATCGCGCGGGCGCTGGCGATGAAGCCGAAGCTGATGCTGTTCGACGAGCCGACCTCGGCGCTTGATCCGGAGCTCGTCGGCGACGTGCTCGACGTGATGCGCGACCTCGCCCGCGAGGGCATGACGATGGTCGTCGTCACGCACGAGATGGGCTTCGCCCGCGAGGTCGCCGACAAGCTGGTGTTCATGGACGGCGGCGTGATCGTCGAGGCCGGCGACCCGCGCGAGGTGCTCGCCAACCCCCAGCACGAGCGCACGAAGGCTTTCCTGTCGAAGGTCCTGTAGGAGCCCGCCCGCCCCTACGCGGCCTCGAGCCGCGCCGCCAGTGCGTTCATCCCAAGCTCCCGCGCCGCCGCCGCGCCGCCAGCCCGGTCGGTGGCCCCGTCGGGCGCGCGCGCCACGTCGATGTCCGGAGCACCGCGATCTCCCGGAACGCCCGCAGCTCATCCGCCTGCTCGATGAGCGCCGCCGCGATCCGCGGGCGAAGCTCACCCGAACGCTGCGAGCACTCCCTCGAGCGTGCCGTGCTCGGCGAGCAGCGCCGCCGCCGTCTTCGCGCCGACGCCCCGCGCGCCGGGCAGCCCGTCGGAGGGGTCGCCGCGCAGCGCGATGAGGTCCGGGATCTGGTCCGGGCGCACGCCGGAGCGTGCGAGCACCCCGGCCGCGTCGATCGTCGCCGGCGGGCCGTCGCGGCGCAACTCGATGACCGCCGTGTGCTCGTCGACGGCCTGGAAGAGGTCGCGGTCGCCCGAGCAGATCAGCGTGCGCCCGCCGGCGCGTCCCTCGACCCGCGAGTAGGACCACATCAGATCGTCGGCTTCGAGTGAGTCGCTCGCGGTCACCGTCCAGCCGAACGCCGCGAGCAGCGCCGGCGCTCGCTGCCACTGCGCGCGCAGTTCGTCGGGCATGGGATCGCGGTGAGCGTGGTAGGGCGGGTAGAGCGCAACGCGGTAGGCCGCTTCCTCAGCCCCCAGGCAGCAGGCCACCGCGCGCGGCGAGCACCAGTCGATCAGGCCGAGCACGGTGTTGACGGTGCCGAGCAGCGCGCCGACCCGCTCGCCGCCGGCGCCGCGGATCGAGCTCGGCAGGCCGAAGTGCGAGCGGTAGAGCAGCCATGGCACATCGACCGCGACCAGCGGGGCACTCATGGCGGCGGGCCGACCGCCCCGCCGGCGCTCGTGGGTGCCGTGGGGGTCGCCGACCCCTCGCCGGCGCTCGTGCCGGTGCTCCCGGTCGGGCCCCGGTAGTGCTTCGGTGAGACGGCGCCGCCGAGCGTCGAGCCGGTCGGGCCGGTCGCGGGGCGCGCGCTGCCGAGCCTGCTCGGGCGCTCGCAGGCGCGGTCCCAGCCCGAGGCGAGCGTCGCCTGCGAGGAGGAGACCGTGAAGCAGTCCCAGGTGCTCGGCAGGTGAAGCGCCGCCTCGAGCGTCGCGCCGCTGACGGTCGTCGTTCCGCCGCTGCCGACCACCTTTGCCGAGATGACGCGCGGCGAGACCCCGCGCCGGGTCACGTCGATCGCTTCGAGCGTGCCGTCGACCAGGCCCCGCAGCCGCCGGTCGGCCCTCGCGACGCTCATCGTTATCGGGCCGAAGCGGGTCGCGTCGTAGGGGTCGAGCACGCCGGTCAGGTAGGGCTCCGCCGGTGAGCCGTAGAAGACGTCCTGAACGTCCTCGGTCGCCCCGCCCGAGCTCGCGAAGTAGTAGGTGATGACCGGCTTGCCGGCGTAGGTCACGACCTCGCCGGTGGTCGCCGTAACGGCGGCGTTGGTCGCGGCGGTCTCGGCGTCGTAGCCGCCGTAGGCCTGCGAGCGGGTGTCGCCGTAGAGGTCGAAGCCGTTCTGGGGCGGGCTCGCGATCGCGTAGCTGCGCGCCGCGATCGCCTGCGCCTCAAGCTCCGCAGCCGGCCACCAGGAGGGGCTCTCGGCCGGCACGACGCCGCGCAGATAGGCCTCGAGTCCCAGGTGGTTGATCACGTCAAGGCGGGAGCCGGAAGCGACGACCTCCAGACTGCCGCGGTAGCGGCCATCAATAACTCCGCTGGACGCCGCGCCGTCGAAGCGGATCGGGACGGCGCTGGTGATCGCAAGCGGCGCCGGCAGGTAGCTCAGCAGGCGGCCACGTTCGCTCTCGAGCGCGATCTCGCCGTTTGCGGCCACCCGCGCGATGTAGGTGCGCGCGCCCGCGAGGGGCCGGCCACCGGCGCTCGTGGCGCCCGAGAAGACGACGCTGCGCAGCCCCGACTGCAGCAGCACGCTGATCCCGCCCTCGGTCGGCATCCGCCCGACCGTCGTCCCCGTGTAATAGTGAGCGAGGATCTCGCGCGCCGGGTAACCATGCAGCGCGAGCCCCTCCGCTCCGGTTTGACTCATTCCCACGCCATGTCCGTCACCCGCCCCGTCGATCACGAGCACGGGCGAAGCCAGTGCGCTCACCGCCCCTGCCAGCGCGGCAAAAAGGGCGAGAGGTATTGCGGCATGACGCCAGCCCACCATTCCCAAGGTAGCCCATGACCGAGTCCGAAGTATTGAATGACGTCCCGAAGGAATTGTTTATTGCAGGTGTTTGGCGGCCGGCGTCCTCGGGTGCGCGGCTTGGGGTGGAGGATCCGGCGACGGGTGAGGTGTTGTGTGAGATCGCCGACGCGGGTGCGGAGGACGCGCTTGCGGCGCTGACCGCGGCGCATGACGCGCAGGCGGAGTGGGGCGCTCATCCGCCGCGTGAGCGCGGGGAGATCTTGCGCCGGGCGTTTGAGCTGGTGGGGGAGCGCGTCGAGGAGTTGGCGATGCTGATGTCGTTGGAGATGGGCAAGTCGCTGGTTGAGGCGCGCGGGGAGGTGGCGTACGCGAACGACTTTTTGCGTTGGTTCAGCGAGGAGGCGGTGCGGATCCGTGGTTCCTATTCGGTCAGCCCGAACGGCAAGGCGCGGCTTTTGACGATGCGCCAGCCGGTCGGGCCGTGTCTTCTGATCACGCCGTGGAACTTTCCGTTGGCGATGGGGACCCGCAAGATCGGCCCGGCGCTCGCGGCGGGTTGCACGATGGTCGTCAAGCCGGCGAAGCAGACACCGCTGTCGATGCTGGCACTCACGCAGATTTTTTCTGATGCCGGCCTTCCGGCCGGGGTTTTGAACGTCGTCACGACCTCACACGCCGGGCAGGTGACTGATCCGTTGTTCGACGATCAGCGGCTTCGCAAGCTCTCGTTCACCGGCTCGACCGAGGTCGGGCGAAAGCTTGCCGCGCGCGCGATGGACCGGGTGCTGCGCGTGTCGATGGAGCTTGGCGGCAACGCTGCGCTGCTGGTGTTCGACGACGCCGATCTCGAGCTCGCGATCGATCAGGCGATGATGGCGAAGCTTCGCAACATGGGCGAGGCGTGCACGTCCGCGAACCGGATCTATGTGCAGGCCGGTGTGGTTGATGAGTTCTCGCGGCGGATGGCGGCGCGGATGGAGCAGCTGCGCCTCGGTCGCGGCGTCGAGGAGGGCACCGATGTTGGGCCGTTGATCGATGCGACGCAGCGCGACAAGGTGCACGAGCTCGTGACCGACGCAGTGGAGCGCGGTGCGACGGTGCTGACCGGCGGCGGCCCGCTCGCGGGGCCCGGCTACTTCTACCGCCCGACCGTGCTCACGCATGTGGCGCCCGCGAGCCGCGTGCTGTCGGAGGAGATCTTCGGCCCTGTCGCCCCGATCGTCAGCTTCGAAACCGAGGAGGAGGCGGTCGCGGCCGCCAACGACACCGAGTACGGCCTGATCGGCTACGTCTTCACGCGCGATGTCAACCGCGCGCTGCGCGTCGCCGAGGCCCTCGACACCGGCATGGTCGGCCTAAACCAGGGCGTCACATCAAACACCGCAGCACCGTTCGGCGGCGTCAAGCAATCAGGCTTCGGGCGCGAAGGCGGCGCCGAAGGAATCGAGGAATACCTGTCCGTCAAATACGTCGGAATCGGGGTGTAGGGAGAGGATCGCGGCGCTCTGTCCTGGGCTGGCCGTGACAGGGAGCATTTCCCAGTCGCGCTTTGTACCGCCTTTGCTGGCGAGACTGGGGCAGCGACGGCCGGCCGATCGGCCACAAAATGCCATCGGCGCTAAAGGTTTGGGCCGTTCCTGCCGATAGCTTCGCGGACGGTCGCTTCTCTGCCGACTCCCAGTCCCCGTTTCGGGCTGAACGGGCCGGCACCCGGCCTCCGCCGAAGCAGGATCAAGTGGCTTGGGGCTCCGCCTCGTAGGGGGCCCAGGTCAGGCGCATGGCAATACGCGGGGTTGGCGATGAGCTCTTTGCAAGGCCTGCCCAGGGCAAGCCTGGGTAACCCTCTCACGCCGTCCACTTCACGGGCGAACGTCGAGTAGGAGCACTCATGGATCTGTTGCAGCAGTACCTACGCGAAGCACACGACGCCGGCAGACTTCCGACTGAGCGCGACTTCGAGATGTTCAAAGCCGGACCGGCCGCAAGGCCGCGACCGATGCATCTGCTGGCGCATCATTCGAGCTATCGCGGTGCCGACGGCCAGCCCTACACAATTGCCGGCCCGGCGCTGCGGCTGGCCCCGCCGTCGCCCACCCCGGCTCTGGTCGTGGTGGGCAACGAACCACGCCGGTGAGCTCGCGCATGGTCGAGCGCAGCGTGAGCTGAGCGAGAACTGGCTGCCGGCGCCGGCGCGACCGGGCATGGACTCGCCAGCGAAGGACCCGACGGCGGTCACGGCGGCTGCGTGCGATAGCCGGTATTCGCGGGCGCCGCGGTGTACGATCGGTGGTCGAGGGACTATCAGCCTGACGCGACACGTTCTGGTCGACTTCGGAGTCGGCTCGAGCAGGAAGCATCATCTCTGATCCTCCGCAACCAGCGAAACCCGTTCGGAGCCTATTGGAGGCAGCCGCAATGGGGGTCTCAAGGAGCCTCACATGGAGGACACGGCTGCGAGCGCCCCGGGCGCCGCGGCGCAGGCCCAGGCACCACCGGACCCGGATCGCGCGACGGGCGATGCGGGCTCGTCGAGCCCAAGCGCGCCTCGGGCCCACGGCGATGTGCTGACTGCGATCTCGGACGGCATGGTTGGGTTGTTGAAGGAGTTCTACGGGCACGGCCCGACGCGGACGAAGTCCTATTACGCCGATGACCTCGTGGTGTGTGTGCTGCGCGGCGGCTTCTCGCGGGTCGAGGAGACGCTGCTTGAGGGCGGCCGTGGCACGGCCGTGATCCAGCAGCGAATGGAATTCCAGGAGCTGATGCGCAAACGCTTCGAACAGGTCATCGAAACCGCGACCGGCCGGCGCGTGATCGGCTTTATGAGCGGCAACCAGCAGCACCCCGACATGATGTGCGAGGTCTTCATCCTCGCCCCCACCGACCTCGTCGACCCCGACGAGAGCCCGGCTGCCTGACGCGCGCGGCCGCTCCGCCGCGGCCGCGGCCGGGAGTCGCGCTCACCCCGCCGGCTGACCTGCGACGGCGTGTGGGCGGGGGAGGTCGTGCATGGGGGTCCGGCAGAACTCCTCGACGATCTCGGCGTCAAACTGGGTGCCGGCGTTGCGCTTGAGCTCGAGGATGGCGGCGTCGGCCGTCATCGCCGGCCGGTAGGGCCGCTCGGAGGTCATCGCGTCGAACGCGTTGCAGACGGCGATGATTCGCGAGCCGACCGGGATGCTGTCGCCCGTCAGACCGTCCGGGTAGCCGTGTCCGTCGATGCGCTCGTGGGTTGAGCGGATGATCTCGGCGGTGTTCGCAAGCGCCGGCGCGGCCAGCACGATGCGCTCTCCAATCGCCGGGTGGCGGCGCATGAACTCCCATTCCCTGTCGCTGAGAGGGCCGGGCTTGTCGAGGATGGCTTCTGGGATCGCGGCCTTGCCGATGTCGTGCAACCGCCCGGCCAGCTGGATTCGCGCCACCTCGGACGCGGGCTCACCGCGAGCGATCGCCAGCGCCGCCGCGAGCTCTGAAACGCGGTCGATGCGGCCGACGTGGTCGTCGAGGGTCACCTGCTGCTCGGTCAGCACCTGCAGCAGCGCGTCCGTCACCTGCCGGCTTGCGGATGAGCGCCCCACCTTGTTGGCGTACATGCGCTCGTCGGCGAGCCTGAGGCCGTCGCTGGCGGTCAGCGCTTCCGAGCGCAGCCACACGGCTCCGTAGGAGCAGCCCACGTGCCAGCGGTCACCGCTTTCGGTCAGCGCTGCCAGCGTGTCGTCGAGCAGCTTCTCGGCAGTGTCGGGACTGGTGTGGGCGAGCACGCAGAACTCATCGCCTCCCATCCGGTAGGCGGACCCGCCGTGCACCGTCGCCGCGGCGGCGAGCCGTATGCCGAGCCGGCGCAGGAGCGCGTCGCCGGCAGCGTGCCCAAACGTGTCGTTGTATTGCTTGAAGCCGTCGAGGTCGAACATCACAAGCAGCTGCTGGAGGGCTCCGGGCGGCTCGGCCATCGCGGCGGCGAGGTTGCTGGCGAGGGCCCGGCGGTTACCGAGTGTGGTCAGCGGGTCGGTTCTCGCCTCGATTCGGCTCACGCCGAGGAGCTCCTGGTTTTGGCGGGCGAGGCGTTCGACGGTCTTGCGGGCCGCCGCGGAGCGAAGGTAGAACCACGCGAAAGCCGCCAGCAGCAGGAGCATCGCCGCGGCGGCACCGAGCTGGGCCTGGATGCGGGCGGCTGCGGCTCGCGCACCATCTGCGTTGCGGATCGTTGCGAGCTCCGCGGAGATCACGCTGCCCTGCGAAACGAGGAGCGTCTCAGCCTTCAGAACGAGCTCTGGCGGCGCCGCCTTCAAGCCGCCCTTCGCGACCGCGAGGCGATAGGCCCCCGTCACGAGGACATCCATCTTGGCCAGCTCAGAGCGGCCTGCCACCAGCTCCTTCGCCGATATGCCGGACTGAGAGGGGTCAGTCAGCGGGCCCCCGAGCGCTGCCTCGTCTGCCCGGATTCGCAGCCGAGCCTCCTGCGGGGAGCCGCCGGCCGCGGCATTTGGATCGGCGCTGAACGGAGCGCCCTGGAGATCTGCGACCGACAGTGCGAGCGACTGGATCTGCAGCTGCTGGGCGCTGGCGGAGGCGGCGCGATGCACGAGAAGCGAAACGCCCGCGATGGCGCTCGCGGTCAGGGCCACTGCCACGATCAGTACCGCCAGCCGCGAGCGGATTATGTTCACAACGACTACATCGGTACGGCCCGAGCAGAACTGTAGCCGGGCGCGGTCCGGGCACCGTGCGCGGCCACGCCATTCTTGATGAGATCGCTTATTGGACTGTTTCGAACCACGTGCTAGGGTAGCGCCCGTGACCGGGCCCGACGCCGCCGAGACGCTGGATCTTGACGACCTGAAGCGGGCGGGCCTGCGGGTGACGGCGCCGCGTCTGGCTGTGCTCGCCGCGGTCCGCCAGGGGGGACATCCGAGCGTCGAGGAGCTTGCCGTGTCGGCTCGCGGGCGGCTGGGGACCGTCTCGACCCAGGCGGTGTACGACGTGCTGGGCGCGCTGAGCGCCGCCGGTCTGGTCCGCCGGATCGAACCGCCGGGCGGGCCCGCGCGTTTCGAAGCGCGGGTCGGCGACAACCATCATCACCTGATCTGTCGCTCCTGTGGCGCCGTGCGCGACATCGATTGCGCGATCGGTCACGGCCCGTGCCTGCAGCTGCCGGCGGTCGACGGCTACGAGATCGATGAAGCGGAAGTGATCTTCAGGGGCCTGTGCCCCGCCTGCGGCGTCTCCGCTCGCGCCTCCGTGCCCGGTGATCTCAAAGATCGCGCCCCCGCGTGAGTAGCGCACCGCATTGAATGACCCCCGAACTCGGCGATAAAAGGAGAAAGCATGGCTGACGAAAGCAAGTGCCCGGTGGTGTCCGACGTGGTCCACACCCACATGCCGGGGAGCCATGCGAACCACAATTGGTGGCCAAATCAGCTGAGCCTGAGGCTCCTTCACGAGAACTGCCCCGCGTCGGACCCGATGGGCAGTGATTTCAACTACGCGGAGGAGTTTGGGACCCTCGATCTCGCCGCTGTGCAGCGCGACATCGAGGCGGTGATGACGACGTCGCAGGACTGGTGGCCGGCCGACTACGGCCACTACGGACCGCTCTTCATCCGGATGGCGTGGCACAGCGCGGGCACCTACCGGATCGGCGACGGCCGCGGCGGCGCCGGGTCAGGCGCGCAGCGCTTCGCGCCGCTCAACAGCTGGCCCGACAACGCCAGCCTCGACAAGGCGCGCAGGCTGCTTTGGTCGATCAAGCAGAAGTACGGCCGCAAGCTCTCCTGGGCCGACCTGATGGTCTTCGCCGGTCACTGCGCGCTGGAATCGATGGGGCTCAAGACGTTCGGCTTCGCCGGCGGGCGCGAGGACATCTGGGAGCCCGAGGAGGACGTCTACTGGGGGCCTGAGGACACCTGGCTCGGCGATCAGCGCTACAGCGGGGACCGCGACCTCGCCAATCCGCTCGGCGCGGTTCAGATGGGACTCATCTACGTGAACCCGGAGGGGCCGAACGGCAACCCGGATCCGCTCGCCTCAGCCCGCGACATCCGGGAGACATTCCGTCGCATGGCGATGAACGACGAGGAGACCGTTGCGCTGATCGCCGGTGGCCACACGTTCGGCAAGACACACGGCGCCGCTAACGCTGACACCTACGTCGGGCGCGAGCCTGAGGGCGCAAGCATCGAGGAGCAGGGCCTCGGCTGGCGCAACAGCTTCGGCAGCGGCCGGGGCGCCGACACGATCACGAGCGGACTGGAGGGCGCCTGGACCACGACTCCCGTGACGTGGGACAACAACTTCTTCGACAATCTGTTCGGCTACGAGTGGGAGCTGGTGACGAGTCCTGCGGGTGCGAAGCAGTGGGCTCCGAAGGACGGGGCCGGCGCCGGCAGCGTGCCCGACGCCCACGATCCGTCGAGGACGCACGCCCCGACGATGCTCACGACGGACCTCGCGCTGCGGCTGGACCCGGTCTACGGGCCGATCTCGAAGCGCTTCCACGAGAACCCGCAGGAGTTCGCGGACGCCTTCGCCAGAGCATGGTTCAAGCTGACCCACCGCGACATGGGACCACGCACCCGCTACCTCGGCCCGCTGGTCCCGGCCGAGCCGCTGTTGTGGCAGGACCCTGTCCCCGACGCCACCCACAGGTTGATCGGCGCGGCGGAGATCGCCGATCTGGGAGACCGGATTCTCGCCTCAGAGCTCTCGATCGCCCAGCTGGTCTCGACCGCCTGGGCGTCGGCGGCAACGTTCCGCGGCACCGACAAGCGCGGCGGCGCCAACGGGGCGCGCATCCGCCTCGCGCCGCAGAAGGACTGGGAGGTCAACAACCCGGCCGAGCTCGCGAAGGTGCTGGCGACCCTCGAGCGGATCCGTGAGGACTTCAACAGCTCGCAGCCCGGCGATATGGCCGTCTCGCTCGCCGATCTCATCGTCCTCGGCGGATGTGCCGCCGTGCAGCAGGCGGCGAAAAGCGCCGGGCATGACGTCGCCGTCGCGTTCTCGCCGGGCCGCACGGACGCGTCGCAGGAGCAGACCGATGTTGAAGCTTTCGCCGTGCTCGAACCGACCGCCGACGCCTTCCGCAACTACCTCGCAGTGGGCCACCGCAGCAAGAGCGAGGAGCTATTGCTGGATCGCGCGCAGCTGCTGACCCTCACGGCTCCCCAGATGACGGTTCTGGTGGGTGGCATGCGCGTCCTTGGCGCAAACGCCGGCGGCTCCGAGCTTGGCGTCCTGACGGAGCGCCCGGAAACGTTGACGAACGACTTCTTCGTCAATCTGCTCGACATGGGCACGACGTGGCAGGCGCTGCCCGGATCGCAGGAGACCTTCGAGGGCCGCGCGCGTGAGACGGGGGAGCTGCGGTGGACCGCGACCCGCGCGGACCTCATCTTCGGCTCGAACTCCCAGCTGCGAGCGATCGCCGAGGTCTACGCGTGCGATGACTCGCAGGAGAAGTTCGTGCGCGACTTCGTGTCCGCCTGGGTCAAGGTCATGAATCTCGACCGCTTCGACCTCGTGTGACCGCGATCGAGCGCCCCGGCGCCCGACACCGCCGGCGCGCGTAGCGAGCCGCCGGCCAGGACTCGCTGCGCGCCCGGCCCCCGAAGGCGGCGCATCGGCCGGCGCTGCGAGACGGGTTTCGCGATCCGTGGCTTCTACGCATCAACGCCGGCGCTGCTTCGGCCGCGACCGGGACCCCTATACGCTATGAAGAAGCAACTGGAAGCGCGACTGCCTCCACGGCCTGATGCGCGGCCAACGAAAGGGATCGCCTGATCCCCACCGCCGCCCTCAGCCACGCCGACCCACCCGCCAAGCGCGGCATCCTGCGCCGAATCTCAGTACGCCATCGCGTGATCGCCACAGTGCTCGTCACGCTGGCCGTGTTCGCCGTCGTGGGGATCGTGCTTGCCGGTCGCCGGGGCCAGTTTGCGACGGCGCTTTTGACGGCGCCGATCTGGCTGCTCCTACTCGCCGCGCTCCTGCACATCGCGTCGCTGATCACGCGCAGCGAGGCGTGGAACTTCTGCATGCGAGCCGCGGAGGGAAGCACGCCGCGGCGCGTCGTGTTCCGCGCCGCCGGGATCGGCGCCCTGGCGAGCGTCCTCAGCGCGCAGCTCGGCGTCGCGACGCGCATCGGCGCACTGCGCCGCACGGCACCGGCCACCTGCCCCAAGCTCACGACGCTGGCCGGCGCCGAAGTCCCGATCGTCGCGGTCGAAGCGATGCTCGCCGCCTTGTTCATGTTCACGCTCGTCGGCCCGCTGGAGTTGCCGGCGTGGGTTCCGGTCCTGGTGATCGCCTGCATGCTCGCCGGACTCGCCGGTCTGCGCCGCGTGGCTCGCCGCCGGCGCTCGGGGGTGTGGCTCGGCCTCGCGGCGCTGCGTCAGCTGCGCGGTCGCGAGCGGCTCGTTGCACTCGTCGTGCTCGGGGTGCTTGCCCAGATCGTGCGCATCCTGCTCGTGCTGCACGCGGTCGGCGTCAACACGTCGGTGTTCAACGCGATCGCCGTGCTGATCATCAGCGTCAGCCTGAGCCCGCTGCCGCTCGGGGCGGGCGTCGGCGCAACCGCGACGGTCTTGATCCTCGGCGCCCACGGCCTTGCAGCCACCGCCGCGGGGGGCGTTCTGCTGACCGTCACCGGGACCGCCGGGGCGCTCTGCTACGCCGCCTGGGCATGCGGGGACCACGCACTCGCCCGGGCACGCACGCGCGCCCGCGTCGCCGCCTGAGACGGCCCCTCGTCGTTTATTGCCAGATTTTGACGGATTTGAGTAGTACGGAGGCGGGGAATTGGGTTGATGCGTTTGGTGCGCCGCCCCAGCTGGTGGTGGTGCCGACTGCGAGGTCTGCGATGAGGTAGAAGCCGGTGCCGTCGTCGAAGACCCAGGGGTAGCCGGCTGCTTGTGCTTGTGCTTGTGTGTATTGGGCGAAGGCGATGCCGTTGAGGGCCCAGGTTATGAGTCCTGGCTGCCAGGCGAGTTGGTAGTCGTTGTAGCCGGTTGTGGCGTTCGCGACGGTGGCGCTTTGCATCTCGCCCCAGTCGGAGGGGGCCCAGCTGTGGAGGCTGCCGTAGGTCGTTTGGGTGTTGCCGAGCAGTAGTTCGGAGACGTCGATTTCGCCCCATGGGTTGCTGTTGTCGGGCTGGTCGAGCCAGAGGCCGGACCACAGTCCTTGGCCGGCGGGCATTTGGGCGCTGAAGTCGATCAGGCCGTGTGTGAGTGAGTAGGCGCCTTCGGTTGAGATCCAGCCGGAGGTGGTGGGCTGGCCTCCGTTGGGCTGGTTGATCGCGGTCAGCGCGGCGGCGGAGCCGGTCAGCGTGACCTGTGAGGGCTGGAACATGGTGTTCATGCCGTGGGCGCTGTTGGCGCTGGCGGTCCAGTTGGCCGGCAGGGCCGAGGTGTTGAACTCGTAGTCCTTGACCAGGCTCGTGTAGTTCGTGATCGCCGCGAAGCCCGCGGGAAGCGTGATGAGCGGCGCGCCATCCGGAGCAAAATGCGCCGTCAACGGCGCCGGCGGGGTCGTTGTACCGCTACCGGACGTCGGACCGGTCGGGCCGGTGGCGCCCTTGGACCCGGTTGACCCCTTGGTCTTCGGGCTGATGATTCGAGACACCTTGACGGCGAGGTCAAGCATCATGCCCTTCTCGCTGGCGCGGATCGTCAGCGTGCCCTTCTTGGCGTGAACCTTCTCGCTGAGCGTTGCACGCCCGTGGCGGCCGGTCTCCACGCGGCGCGAGAGCTTGCCGATCTCGATCCGCACAGACGCGCGGGTCACGGCCGCTCGGCCGACATGCGGAATCGTCACCGAGACGCGGACGTCGTAGCGGCCGGTCGTCTTGACGTGATGATGCACGACAGCCGTCGGCAGGTTGCCGGCTCGCATGGCTGTCGCCGTGGTGGGCGAGGCGACCGCGATGAGCGTCAGCGGAGTGCATGCGAGGGCGAACGCGACGAGTGCCTTGACTGCTGTGCGGGATAGGTTCATCCCCTCCAGATCGGAGCACCACTTGAGTTCTGCGACGAACCTTGCAGATCCTGGACGCACGTATTAGGAAATGCGGTGTTTTAGCTTCGATTCGCGACCAAAACCTCACCTTGGCTGCGCAAAAGTGGTCGCTCGAACCGGGGCCGCCCGCCAGGCGCGGTCCTCTCCGGGGTGCCTCGCTGCGTGGGGAGTGCCGGGGCCGGCTCGCTGCCCCGGCCCCGGCGCTCCCGGTGAGTGCCTCAGCCGCGGCGGGCCGGCTTCCGCGAGCGCGCGTTGTGCGTGCCGTGGAAGCGAGCTTGCCGGGCCTTGGCGTTCGTGACACCGCTCCAGCCAGTGGAGCCGGTCGCGCCCGTGGCGCCCGTGGCGCCGATCGCGCCGGGTGCGCCAGGATGGCCGCCTCCGCCTGTGCAGGCCAGGGCGACGCCGGGGGTCAGCGCGAACACGCTGAATCCCACGGCGACGAGCTTGCGGTTGATCACAGTCACCTCCATGTCGAGAGACAGGACGCTGCGATCGTCACCAGCGGCGCTAAAGCGCTGGTAACGGGCGGCGGCGAATCAGCTGGGAGCGCGCGAGGCTGCTCCTTGCCAGCGGGTTCTCGGTCGAGCCGGTTACGAAACCGGCCGCCTGTTGGGCGGCCGGGGTGTGGGGGTGTGTCTGTTGGGGCGTGGTGTGCTGGCGGGGCGCCCGTCGTGGGCGGGTCGTTTATTGCCAGATTTTGACGGATTTGAGTAGTACGGAGGCGGGGAATTGGGTTGATGCGTTTGGTGCGCCGCCCCAGCTGGTGGTGGTGCCGACTGCGAGGTCTGCGATGAGGTAGAAGCCGGTGCCGTCGTCGAAGACCCAGGGGTAGCCGGCTGCTTGTGCTTGTGCTTGTGTGTATTGGGCGAAGGCGATGCCGTTGAGGGCCCAGGTTATGAGTCCTGGCTGCCAGGCGAGTTGGTAGTCGTTGTAGCCGGTTGTGGCGTTCGCGACGGTGGCGCTTTGCATCTCGCCCCAGTCGGAGGGGGCCCAGCTGTGGAGGCTGCCGTAGGTCGTTTGGGTGTTGCCGAGCAGTAGTTCGGAGACGTCGATTTCGCCCCATGGGTTGCTGTTGTCGGGCTGGTCGAGCCAGAGGCCGGACCACAGTCCTTGGCCGGCGGGCATTTGGGCGCTGAAGTCGATCAGGCCGTGTGTGAGTGAGTAGGCGCCTTCGGTTGAGATCCAGCCGGAGGTGGTGGGCTGGCCTCCGTTGGGCTGGTTGATCGCGGTCAGCGCGGCGGCGGAGCCGGTCAGCGTGACCTGTGAGGGCTGGAACATGGTGTTCATGCCGTGGGCGCTGTTGGCGCTGGCGGTCCAGTTGGCCGGCAGGGCCGAGGTGTTGAACTCGTAGTCCTTGACCAGGCTCGTGTAGTTCGTGATCGCCGCGAAGCCCGCGGGAAGCGTGATGAGCGGCGCGCCATCCGGAGCAAAATGCGCCGTCAACGGCGCCGGCGCCGGCGCCGGCGGGGCGGGAGCCGGCGTCACGGGCGCGACGGGCGTCACGGGCGCCGGGCCAGTCAACCCCGTCAACCCGGTCAGGCCGGTCAGGCCGGTCGAGGTCGTGGCCGGCTTCGATCCCCCGGACGCCTTGGTGGTGGGGGCGCTGCGGGGGCGAATCCGCGAAAGCGTGACCGTGATCGCGGGCCTGGCGTGGTTGGAAACGACGCTGATCGTCAGCTTTCCCTTCTTGACGAGGAGCTTCGCGCTCAGCTTGGCGCGGCCCAGGTCGCCGGTGGTCGCGCGAACCGCATGCGTTCCGATCTCAACGTCAACGACGGCCCCGCGGGAGCTGCTGAGGTGGTGGACGCCGGTTGCGACCACGACGCGCACGTCGTAGCGGCCGGCCGTTGCCACGCTGTGGTGCAGCACCGTCGTCTCGGCGCCGGGATTGGTCGCCGTGGCTGCGCTCGCGGAGGCCGGCAGGATTGCGGCTGTGGCGAGCAGTGAGCCGCCCGCGAGAAGGGCGGCGGCGGTTGTCGTGACGAGACTGCGAAACGGGCTCATGCCTCTCAGATCGGGGCATGGCCTCAGCTGCGCGACGTAACGTGGCGAACCTCGACGTTCGTACGACGGACTCGAACCTCCGCCGAAAACGGACCGCATCCGACGTCGGACGACCTACACCGGCCAGGCGATCCGGGCCCCCGGCCGGCCGGGCGCGGGGGCGCCGTGCCCCCCTGCGCGAGTCCCTCGCGCGCCGCCGGGAGGGCCCCTGCGGCGCGCCAACGGCTCAACCAGCCCTGGCGATGACGCCCCGCATCTCGTCGGTGTCGAAGGCTCGCAGCGTCGTCGTGCGGATCCCGCCCTCCGCGGCGATCGACAGCAGCCCCGCGGTCGCTGTTTCCTCGTCGTCGGCCTCGATGATCGCGACGAGGTCGTAGGCGCCGACGGTCCAGTAGATGTCGCGGAAGCTGACGCCCCGCTTGCCGAGCGCCTCCGCCGCGGCCTCATAGCGCTTGACGCTGTCCTTGAAGTTCCGAACACCCTGGTCGGTCCAGTTGATCAGCGTGACGTAGCTGGGCATTGATCCTCCGATCGATGGCGGTTGCCGGTGCGCGGCCGACTGTACTGCCGGCGTGCGGGCGCCGCGAGCGCGCCGGCGCGGTCCCGCGCGGCGCCGTCTGCCACGTCGATCCGCGCCCGCGCGGTCACGCGCCGGCGGCCTGGCTGGTCCGCGCCGGTGCCCGCAGACCCACGCGCAGCTGCACGATTAGACTCGCCTGACGATGGCGAACCTGTTCAAGCGCCGCAAGCCGGCGCCGCCGGTTGGCCAGGCGGGTGAGCGCGCCGATCGCGATGCGCGCCAGGCGAGCGACAACGAGGCCCAGCGCCAGGCCTCCGACGACAGGGCCGCCGACCAGGCGATCGCGAACGAGGCCTATCGCCGGGCCTCGGACCAGAAGAGCGCCGACCAGGCGATCGCGAACGAGGCCCGCCGCCAGGCCTCCGACGAGCGCGCTCGAAACCAGGCGATCGCGAACGAGGCTGCTCGCCAGGCCTCGGACGAGAAGGCGCGGCGCCAGGCCACGGAGAACCGGGCGCGCGACGCCCGCAACGACCGCGACGCCTGAGCGCGGCGGCGCTGCGCGGGCTAGCCGAGCTCGGCGTAGGCGGCCACCGGCACGACCGGCTCCACCTCGGGCACCTCGACGACGTCGGCCATCGTCGTGCCGCGCCGGCCCTCGGCCTCGAGCAGCAGCTTGAAGTCATGCGGGCTGGTCGCGGCGCGCATCGCGTCCTCGACCGTCACGCGCCCGGCGACGACGTGTTCATACAGCGCCTGATCGAAGGTCTGCATCCCGTCGTACCCGCCCTCGGCGATCACGGTCGTCAGATCTGAGGTCTCGTCCGGCTTGACGATCTTGTCCTGCACACGCCCGGTCATCCGCAGGATCTCGCAGACCGGTACGCGGCCGCCGTCGGCGGCGGTCACGAGGCGTTGCGAGATCACGCCGCGCAGCGTGCTGGCCATCATCGCCCGCACCTGCTGGTGGTGGTTGGGCGGAAAGAACTCCAGCATGCGGTTGATCGTCTCGGCCGCGTCGAGCGTGTGGATCGTCGAGAGCACGAGGTGGCCGGTCTCCGCCGCCGACATCGCGGTCTGGACGGTTTCCTCGTCGCGCAACTCGCCGATCAGGATCACGTCAGGGTCCTGGCGCAGCACGCGCCGCAGCGCGTCCTTGAAGGAGACGGTGTCGACGCCGACCTCGCGCTGGCCGACGATCGAGCGCAGGTCCTGGTGGACGAACTCGATCGGGTCTTCGATCGTGACGATGTTCGCCGCCCGGCTGATGTTGATGTGATGGATCATCGCCGCGAGCGTCGTCGACTTGCCCGACCCGGTCGTGCCGGTCACGAGGATGATCCCGCGCTGCTCATCGGCCATGCGGGCCACGACGGGCGGCAGTGCGAGCTCCTCGATCGTGCGGATGCGGTGGGGAATGGCGCGCGCTACGAGCGCGACGCCGCCGCGCTGCTGGCGCGCGTTGATGCGAAAGCGGGCGACGTCGGCGATGTCGCGCGAGACGTCGATCTCATGGCGCTGCTCGAATTCGGTGAGCCGAGGGCCCTCGCCGAGCATCTCGCCCAGGATCTGCTCGGTCTCGCCGGGCCCGAGCATCGGCCAGTCCTGGCCGCCCAACGGCACCAGATCGCCGTTGATGCGAGCCATCGGGACCGCGCCGGCCTTCAGGTGCAGGTCCGATCCATCGCGCGCGACGAGCGTGCGCAGGGCCATGTCGAGATCGATCACCCTTGAGTCATCGGCCCGCGCGGCCTTCGGGTTGAACCGCGGGCGCCGCGATTACGGGAGCGCCAGCGCGGGCGATCGACCGCCGATCACCCGCACCGCCCGCACTGCCGCCGGCGCGCCGGCGGCAGTGCTGCCGTGCGGCTCAGGCTGCCGCGACTCCGCCCTCGACCGCTTCGATACTCAGATAGGGCGCCCCGCTCTTCGAGCACGCGAGGAACGGGAACGGGACGACCGACGAGCTCTTCAGCCCCGGCGGGTAGACGCGCAGAGCCGACGCGGTCACCGGCCCGCACTTGGCCTTCGGGTAGTTCCCCGCGTCGGTGATCTTCAGGATCCCGATCGCCGTGTTGCTCAGCGAGCTGGACTTCGTGCTGCCGGCGAGCGTGATCGAAAACGACTTGTGTGCGGCGTTGCGCGTGGCCGAGGCGCCGAGCTGCGCGCCGCTGTGGCTGAGGCCCGAGACACCCGGGTAGCCGATCATCGAGCAACTCGTCTGCGCGATGTTCGTGAACTGGATGGCGTAGTAGGTGGCGCCCGCCGTGCCGCTGCCCGACGAGTTCAGCCAGACGACCAGCTGGGAGGACGTGCACGCCGGCACGGCGGCCGTGGCCGCCGCGGCGGGGAAGGTGGTGACGGCGAGCGAGACGGCTGCCGCGGCGAGGCCTGCGCAGGCCAGTGAGCCGGCGCCGATCAGACGCTTGGAACGAAGTGTGGGTAGACGCATCGCGAGCCCCTTTGGATTCTGGGAGAGCTAAGACCCTCCGCACCGAGTATGACGCTTGGGTGGTCGCGCGGCGACGTTAGGCGCCGGCGCGCGCATCCGCAGGCGGGCAGTATGACCTGGGGGCCGCGATCGTCAAATAGCCGGGCGGCGATTTGCAGCGACTCGCGGCGGCAGCCGCGGCGCGCGCGCCGGCACTCCTGGCGCAGCGTCGTGGTCGGGCGCTACTGTCGAAGCGCCGTCTCCCTTACGCGCCGTCCCCCGTACGCCCCAGCCCCTCTACACGCTGACCGCGAGGAGTCCCATGAGTGTCGAGAAGCATTTCGCCGTGGCCAAGTTCAACCCCCGCGCGATCAAGGAGGCCGTCGGCCGGGCCGAGGGGTTCAACGCCAAGGTCGCGGTCATCATCACCCGGGGCGTCGGCACGATGGCCTGCGCCTACCTGTTCTGCCTGATCGCCCTGGTCAGCCTGCCGGCGATTCTGATCGAGGCCGGCGCGCTGGCGCACAGCGACGTGCCGACGTTCCTGACCAAGCCCGGCCTGATCCTGATCGTCGCCTGGATCGCGCAGACGTTCATCCAGCTGGTCCTGCTGTCGATCATCATGGTCGGCCAGAACGTCCAGAGCATCGCCTCCGACGCGCGCTCGGAGAAGACGTTCGAGGACGCCGTGACGATCCTGGACCGCCTCGACCTCGGCACGGAGGGCGGCCTGAAGGCGGTCCTCGACCGGATCAACGAGCTGGCGCCGGTGCTGGGGGCGGGCACCCCGGGTCCCGGAGCAGCCTGAGCGTTTCCGGACCCCGGCCGCGGCTCGCTCACAGCAGCGCACGCTCCCAGATGCCACGGCGTGCACCGCGGGGGCTTGCTCACCCGGCGCCGGAGGCGCCCCTGATGCAGATCGTGTTGTGGACCTGCTCGGTCAGCGTCTTCAGCTGCGCCGCCATCTCGTGGATCTGCTGGGTCAGCTCCGTGTTCTGCTCGAGCAGCGCGGTCTGGCTGTTGGCGAGCTCGTCGCGGTGGCGCGCCGAGGCCTCCTCGTTGGCCTTGTCGGTGCGGGTCTGCGCCTTCTGCGCGATGATCACCAGCGCCCCGGTGTAGAAGGCGACGCCGGAGAAGATCAGGTTCAGCAGGATCCACGGCTCACGGTCGAACTGGCCGCCTTTTGAGAGCGCCGTGAAGGTGTGCTCGAAGTAGGGGATCGCGCCGTTGATCAGCACCCAGCCGAGGATGATCAGCGAGCCGATGACGACGAAGGCGACCGTCCCCATGCCGCTCGCGACGCCCTCGGCCACGCGCTCCATGAAGCTCGAGCCGCCCGCGTAGGGCGAGGCCTTCCTGCCCCGGGGCACGTAGTGCTTGTGGTGTCGCATCGGGTCGGGCCTCGTGTTCGCGCCGCTGCTCTCCACGGTCTGCTCCTTTCGGTTGCCGGCGCGAGTATCGCGGCCCGGGCGGCGGCGAAGACCGCGCATCGCCGCGGCGCTGCGACCAGCGCGCAGGATGACTGCACGCGCTACGCTCAACACGCCTGGGGAGGCAAATTCCGGCGGTCAAGGTAAGAGAAAAGGCTTGCGAGAGACCACTAACCCGCGGATATCCGTGCGCGAGGCAGGAAAAGCCGTTCATGTCGCCAACCGAGCGTCGAGTAGATGAGCGCGCAGGCCTCGCTATTGGGTCCCGAGGTATCGCTCGGCATCGCCGGTGAGGATTCCGGCGATATCGTTGCGCGTTCTCCGACTGCGCTCTTCTGGCGGCGCTTCCGCCAGGATCGCGTCGCCGTCGCGTCGCTGATCTTCATCGTCGTTCTGATCATCATCGCGGTCGCGGCGCCGCTGGTCGTGAAGATCCTGGGCCTGCCCGGCCCCTACGTTCAGAACCTCAATCTGACCAACGCGTTCGGTGAGCCGCTCGGCCCGAGCGGGGCGCACCCCTTCGGGGTCGACGGCCTGGGCGAGGACATCGCCTCGCGCGTCATCTACGGCGCGCGCGTCTCGCTCGAGGTGGGCGTCATCGGCACCGGCATCGCCACCGTGATCGGCGTCCTGGTGGGACTGCTCGCCGGCTTCTACCGCGGCTGGGTGGACACCATCCTTTCGCGTTTCACCGATCTCGTGCTCTGCTTCCCGACCCTGCTCTTCGGCATCGGCCTGGCCTCCGCCTGCGCGCTCAAGGGCTGCCTGGGGGGGACGATCCAGCCAGGCGTTCCGGTGATCATCGCGGTGGTCGTGATCTTTGGCTGGACCTACATCGCGCGCATCGTGCGCGGGCTCGTTCTGTCGCTGCGTGAGAAGGAGTTCGTGGAGGCCGCCCGCTCGCTCGGCGCCTCGGATGCGCGGATCATGTTCCGCGAGATCCTGCCGAATCTCCTGGCTCCGGTGATCGTCTACGCAAGCCTCCTGATCCCGGTGAACATCCTCTTCGAGGCGGCGCTCTCCTATCTCGGCGTCGGCGTGCAACCGCCCACCGCGAGCTGGGGTCAGATGATCGCCGACGCGACGCCGATCTTCAACATCGCCTGGTGGTGGATGGTCTTCCCCGGCGCCGCGCTGCTCTTGACCGTACTCGCGTTCAACCTGCTCGGCGACGGGCTGCAGGACGCGCTGAACCCAAAGGCTGACTGATTCTCAACGTAACCAACCCATCGATGGGAGCATGATGAACACATCAATACGACGGCGCGCGTTCGCGGGGGTGCTGGCGCTTTTCGCAGCTGCGGCCGCGCTGTTCGCCTTCGCGTCGAGCAATTCGACGACGCTGGCCAACGGGG
This sequence comes from uncultured Solirubrobacterales bacterium, assembly GCA_963788385.1. GTDB lineage: Bacteria > Actinomycetota > Thermoleophilia > Solirubrobacterales > Solirubrobacteraceae > Palsa-513. The sequence continues at coordinate 426,247 of CAWBGR010000017.1, read as the reverse complement.
CCGGCCTCAAACCGGCACAGACAGGAGCAGGCGAGACGCTGCTCAACGGCAAGCGGGGCGGAACGCTCACCGTTTACGACAGCGAGGACTTCGAGCATCTCGATCCGGGCGAGTCGTATTTCGCGCTCGACTACGAGGTCATGTACGCCACGCAGATGCCGTTGTTCGAGTATCTCCCGAACAACACGACGGTCGCGGCGCCGATGCTCGCGTCAGGCCCGGCAGTGGTCACGAATGGCGGCAAGACGGTCACGGTCCACATCAAGCCTGACGTTCACTTCAGCCCGCCCGTCAATCGCGCGGTGACCTCAGCCGATGTCGCTTACGCGATCGATCGCGGCGCCAACCCGAACGTCGCCAACCCGTACTTCCAGCCGTACTTCGGTGACATCGTGGGCGCGGCGAAGGCCACGGGCGGACCGATCGCGGGCATTCAGACGCCCAACAGCACGACGATCGTCTTCCACCTGACGCAGCCGACGGCGGACCTGCTGATCGGCGCGCTGTCGCTGCCGATCTCGGCTCCGGTGCCGGAGTCCTACGCAGCGCCGCTCGACAAGGACAAGCCGACCCAGTACGGCACGAGCTCGGAGGTCTTCACCGGCCCCTACATGCTCCAGTCGACCGCGTCCGGCAAGTTCCTCGGCCTCGGCTACCAGCCCGGCAAGTCCGCGACGCTGGTTCGCAACCCGAACTGGAACCCGAAGACCGACCCGGCGCCGGCGTACCTGAACAAGATCAACATCAACATCGGCGGCGCCGCGCAGGTCATCGGCCTGCAGGTTCTCAAGGGCTCCGACTCGGTGCAGAACGACACACCGACCAACGCCAACGTCGAGCTGGCCTACACCAAGTACTACAAGCAGCTCTACGCGGTTCCCGGCGCGGGCGACCACTACGTCTCGCTCGACAACGCCAAGGGTCCCTTCACCAACGTGAACATCCGGCGTGCGGCCTACGCGGCACTTGACCGCGCAGCGCTCGTCAAGATCGCCGGCGGTTCCATCGTCGGTGAGGTCGGGACGCACTTCATCACTCCCGGATCGGCCGGATTTGCGCAATCAGGTGGCAACGCCGGGCCGAAGTACCCGTGGAACGAGTACCCCGACGGCAACCTGGCGGTGGCCGAGAAGTACATGAAGGCCGCCGGCTACCCGTCGGGCAAGTACACCGGCAACCAGGTCCTCACGATCGTCCAGGCCGACAACGGCAACAGCCCCGAGGAGGGGGCGGTCGTCAAGGACGCCTTCACGGAGCTCGGCTTCAAGACCAAGCTCGTGCTCGTCGATCAGTCGGTGCTCTACGCGAAGTACTGCGGCGTGCCGGCAGCGCAGGTATCGGCGTGTCCGTCCGTCGGCTGGATCCGCGACTTCGCTGATCCGCAGACGATCCTCTACGTCCCGTTCTACGGGCCGGCCATTACCCCGACCAACAACTCCAACTGGGGTCAGGTCAACGAGCCGGCGATCAACGCCGCGATGGTGAAGGCAACCTTCGTCGTCGGCGCGGCAGCACGCGCCGCGGCATGGGCGAAGATCGACGACATGCTCGTCGACCAGGCCGTCGCGATCCCGTGGATCTTCGACGACCAGCCGAACATCGAGTCCGGCAACGTCCGCGGGATCAACGACCTGTGGGACGTCGGCGAGTGGGACTACACCTACACCTCGCTCGACAATCCGTGATCAACGGATCATCTGACCGTCGCTACCCCGGGGCGCCGCTTGCGGCGCCCCGGGTGACGGGCTGCTCGCGGTGACCGGCTACATCGTCCGTCGCCTGCTTTGGGGCGTGCTGCTGCTGTTCCTGGTGATCGCGGTCACATTCCTGATCTTCTACCTGCTGCCGTCGGTCAACCCGGCGATCCTGCGCGCGGGCCGAAACGGCTCACCCAAGGTGATCGCCGAGATCAGCAAGGATCTGGGGCTCAACCACCCGATCTATGTGCAGTTCTGGAACTACATCAAGGAGATCATCTTCCACGGCAACTTCGGCTACTCCTACTACTACAACGATCCCGTTGGAGGCCTGATCGCCAACCGCCTTCCGGCCACTCTCTCGCTCACCGTCGGCGCGGCCGCGCTATGGGTCCTGATCGGGATCCCCGTGGGCATCATCTCCGCGATCAAGCGCCGCACCTTCTTCGACCGCGCGGCGATGGGAGCAGCGCTCGTGTTCGTCTCGGCGCCCGTCTTCTGGCTCGGGCTGATCGCGCTCTACCTCTTTGCCAACGACATCGGCCAGTTCAAGATCTTCCCGGGCTCGGGCAGTTACGTCGGCCTCACCGTGAACCCGCTCAAGTGGTTCGAGTCGCTGCTGCTGCCCTGGATGGTGCTCTCGGCCACGTCGACCGCGATCTATGCGCGCCTGGTGCGCGGCAGCCTGCTGCAGGTCATGGGCGAGGATTACATCCGCACGGCGCGAGCCAAGGGCCTACCCGAGCGCACAGTGATTCTCAAGCACGGGATGCGCTCCGCGATGGGCCCACTGGTGACCGTGCTCGGGCTCGACATCGCCAGTCTCCTGGGCGGCGCGATCCTGACCGAGGGCGTTTTCGACATCCCGGGAATCGGGCGCCTCAACATCGACGCAATCGGCCACGGCGACGTCACGATCGTCCAGGGGACGGTCCTCGTCGCGTCGATTTTCATCATCATCGCGAACATCATCGTGGACATCGCCTACGCCTTCCTCGACCCGCGCGTGCGCTACGAATGACCGTCGAGGGCACCACTGGGACGCTGCTCTCCGTCGAGGACCTGCGCGTCGATTTTCCGACCTTCGACGGCGTGGTGCACGCCGTCGACGGCGTTTCCTACACGCTCGAGCACGGGGCGACGCTCGGCATCGTCGGCGAGTCGGGCTCCGGCAAGACCGTGGGAGCGCTGACCCTGATCGGTCTGACGCGGACGCAGGGAGCAGAGGTCTCGGGGCGGATCATGTTCGACGGACGCGACCTGCTCACCGTCTCCAAGGACGAGTTGCGCCACATCCGCGGCAACGAGATCGCGATGATCTTTCAGGATCCGCTCTCGTCGCTTCACCCGCAGTTCCGAGTCGGTTCGCAGATCGTCGAGGCGATGCGCATCCACCGCTCCATCACGCGCTCAGCCGCGCGCGTTCGCGCGATGGAACTGCTTGAGCTGGTGGGCATCCCCGATCCCCGCCGGCGCGTCGATCAGTACCCGCACGAGTTCTCCGGCGGCATGCGCCAGCGCGTGATGATCGCCATGGCGCTGGCCAACGAGCCCAAGCTGCTGATCGCCGACGAACCCACGACGGCGCTCGACGTTACCGTGCAAGCACAGATCCTCGCCCTGCTCGAGCGGCTGCGGCGGGAGCTCGGCATGGCGATCATCATGATCACGCACGACCTCGGCGTGGTCGCGCAGATCGCAGACCGGATCGCCGTGATGTATGCCGGGCGGATCGTCGAGGCCGCAGACTCTCGGCGCCTCTTCGGCGTGCCCCAACACCCATACACATGGGGGCTGCTGCGCTCGATCCCGACGCTCGACGGCCCGCGCGGCGTCGAGCTGCTGCCGATCCCGGGCCGCCCGCCGAGCCTGATCCATCCCCCCTCGGGCTGCCATTTCCATCCGCGCTGCGCGTACGCGCTCCCCTCTCACTCAACGATCGATCCCGTGCTGGCGATGAGCGACGCGGAAGCGCCCAGCCACCTCTCCGCCTGCCTGCTCGACCAGGGCCAGCGCGCCGCCGCCTGGGCGGCGCTGAAATCCGGCGGCACGCCGGAGCAGGCGCGTCAGGCCGCCGGCATCGCGGACATAGCCGTGCCCGTCCCCGAAGCGGAGATCGCCGGATGAGCCCGGGCGAGACGCTGATCGAGGTCCGCAACGCCACCAAGCACTTCCCAATCTCCAAGGGGATCGTGTTCAAGCGCAACGTCGGCGCCGTCCGCGCCGTCGACGGCGTCAGCTTCGAGGTCAGGGCCGGGGAGACGCTCGGCATCGTCGGTGAGACCGGCTGCGGCAAGAGCACGACGGCGCGGCTGATCACCCGCCTGCTCGACGTCACCTCCGGCGAGGTGCTGTTCGAGGGTCGCGACATCACGAAGCTCAAGGGCCCCGACCTCAAGGCGATCCGCCGCGAGATGCAGATGATCTTCCAGGATCCCTATTCGTCGCTGAACCCGCGCAAGACGGTCGGCGCGATCATCGCCGACCCGTTCGTCATTCACGGCCTCGAAACCGGTCCCGGCGAGCGCAAGAAGCGCGTGCAGGAGCTGATGGACCGCGTCGGCCTGAACCCCGAGCACTACAACCGCTACCCGCACGAGTTCTCAGGCGGCCAGCGCCAGCGGATCGGCGTCGCCCGCGCTCTGGCGCTGAAGCCGAAGCTGATCATCGCCGACGAGCCGGTCTCCGCCCTCGACGTCTCGATCCAGGCCCAGATCCTCAACCTGCTGCGCGAGCTCCAGCGCGAGTTCGGCCTGACGATGATCTTCATCGCCCACGACCTCGCCGTCGTGCGCCATATGTGCGACCGCGTCGCCGTGATGTATCTCGGCAAGATCGTCGAGATGGCGCCAAGCGACACGCTCTACACCCTGCCGCGCCACCGCTACACCGGCGCCCTGCTCTCGGCGGTCCCGGTCGCCGACCCCGACCTCGCCCAGCGCGAACGCCACCTGCTCGGCGGCGACGTCCCGAGCCCCGCCAACCCGCCGTCGGGCTGCCGCTTCCACCCCCGCTGCTCCCACGCCGGCCCGATCTGCGCAACCGATGAGCCGGTGCTCACCGACATGGGCGGCGGCACGGTCGCCGCCTGCCACTTCCCGATCGCCGAGGACGAGGTCGGGGACCTGCTGCCGGTGGCGCGTGGAAGTGAGCGGCTATAGCCGCTCACTTCTCCTGAGACTGTGGTGGGGGTGAGGGGTCGTGTGCCTGGGGCCCTTGGGCTAATCGTCGGGTTGGTCTGTGTGGCCGGCGCTGACGCTGCTTCTGGCACCAGCGTCAACCTGCTGGCGAAGCTTGGGCCGGAGATCGCTCGCGCGAAGGCCGGCGGGGTTGCGGTGCTGCTGCCTTCGAGCATCCGCGCGGATGTCGCCGCTTCGCGGCTGTACGGCTCGGGTGGCGCGAGCGCGCATGGCTATGACATCCAGCTGGCGTATTCGCCGCGCTGCGACGACGGGACGGCGTGTTTCTTCGCGGAGTTCGAGGGCGGGCGCCAGACGCGGCTGCCCGGCACGCGCGTGGCGCTCGCGCACGCGCTCAGCGGCGTCTATTCGGGGATCCACTGCGGCGCCTCCTGCGGGCCGGCCTCGATCCAGTGGCGCCAGGGCGGCGTGCTCTACAGCGTGCAGTATGTTCTGGGCGGCAAGGGCGCGATGATCGCGCTCGCCGACTCGGCGATCGACGCTGGACCCCGCTAAAGATGCGCCTCGAAGGCCTCAACCACATCACCGCGATCACCGGCGATGCCCCGCGCAACGTCGACTTCTACACCGGCGTGCTCGGCCTGCGGCTGGTCACCAAGACCGTCAACCAGGACGACCCGACCGTCTACCACCTCTTCTACGCCGACGAGCAGGGCTCCCCCGGCGCGGACCTGACGTTCTTCGAATACCCCGGCGCGGCGCGCGGTCAGGTCGGCGCGGGCTGCGCCTACCGCGTGATCTCGCGCGTCGGCTCGAGCGACTCGCTGGCGTTCTGGGCCGAGCGGCTGCGCGGGCACGGCGTCGCGGTCGAGCAGGATTCTCATGGGGTCCGCTTCGCTGACCCGGAGGGACTTGAGCACGAGCTGATCGTCGAGGACGTGCCTGACGAGCCGCTCGCCGCCGCGCACCCCGAGATCCCGCCCGAGCACGCGCTGCTCGGCTTCGCCGGCGTGCGCGCCTACAGCCTGCGGACGGACGCGAGTCGCGAGCTGCTGGTCGACGTGCTCGGCGCGAGCGGCGAGGGGGAGACGCTCGAGCTGCGCGGCGAGCGCCGCGGCGCAACGATCACATTCGACCCCCCGCCGGCCGGCCGCCTCGTCCAGGGCGCCGGCTCGATCCACCACATCGCCTGGGGTACGACCGTCGCCGAGCACCCGCTCTGGCACGAGCGCGTGAACGCCGCCGGGGTGCGCAGCACCCCCATAATCGACCGCCACTTCTTCCACTCCATCTACTTCCGCGAACCCGGCGGGGTCCTTTACGAGATCGCCGACGACGGTCCCGGCTTCGCCCACGACGTCGCCCTCGCCGACCTCGGCCGCCAGGTCGTCCTCCCACCCTGGCTCGAACCGCGCCGCGCCGAGATCGAGGCCCGCCTCACGCCACTCCCCGACCCGCGAGCCGGCTGGGCGTAAGGCGGAAGCGGCCGCCGAGCCGGTAGCATCGGGCCCGGGCCGGTCGGGCCTGGGCGCGCGTTTGATGGGTTTGGCGCGCGGTTCGGGTGCGGCGGGCGATGTCCCGGCGAGATAGCTCAGTTGGTAGAGCACACGACTGAAAATCGTGGTGTCCCCAGTTCGAGTCTGGGTCTCGCCATTTGACGCCCGAGCCCGTCGTCACGGACCGAGGGCTCTGTCGCGTGGTTCAGTACCCGGCGCCGGCACTGCATCGCCTCGGATCGGCTGGCTGAGCCTGGGAGGAGCTTCGAATCGCATCGCTGGGGCTTGGCCTCCTATGCGAATTCGGCCTACGCGCGCTGGTCGTAGCTTTGGCTTTGACCTAGCGCCGAGCTGTCGGGTCACCCTTCATGCGCCGAGTGAAGCGGATCCAACCGAGCACGGCCCCTGGGAGCCGGACCACGTCTCGCCCCATCCTCAGGCCGTACGCTGCCACCAGTCCGAGGTCGCCCTTCCGCGCGAGCGGGTAAAGCTCCCGCATGTAGCGGCGGGGCGGAACCTCTCGCTGGATGATCCAACGGGCTCGGGCTCGGTAGGTCGTCTGGGAGGTCAGGCACCACAACAGGTAGGCCCGGGGCGATGTCCGCGATTCGGCGATGTCAGCCAACAGGTGATCCCGGATGACGCCGCCTTCGGGAAGCCCCAGTTCATCGGCTAGGCGCCGGCCGTCCTGGGTTTGGCGCAATCGTGCCCCCATCGCGGGCGCCACGCCCAGGCGTCTTGCCACGTCCGCCGCAGCACTCCACGTGTCGCGGTCGACCTGGGCAAGCGCTCGACGAAGGTCCTCAGCGGGTTTCGAGCCTTGGTCCTCGGCAGCATCAACATGTAGGGCGACCTGCAAGGTGCGGGCGACGATCCCCGGGATAGCGACGGCCACACCGCGGATATCGCAGGTCTCTGCATCTCGGCTCACCTCGGCCCACACCTGCGCGGCTGGAAGGTGCTCCAGGCAATGCAGCGTCAGATGGAGGTCGACCTTCGCCCCGTCGAACGGGCGGACCCAGGTCCAGGCGTGCCATACCAACCCGGCGGGATCGATTGGTTGTTGAAACCCGATCCGACGTAGCGCAGCTTCGGCGCCTGCGAAATCCGTGGGTGCTACCAACAGGTCGATGTCGACATAGGTCCGGGCCCACGGCTCGTCGGCATAGAGCCAACACGCGGTCGCCGGTCCCTTCAACAGCAAGGGTCGTATGCCGCGCTCATGGAGTGCCGTGACCACCTCGGCGGTCCAGGTGTCGATGAGGATCCCCCTGGCCACGCGGCGGGCCTCGCCAGCCGCTATCGCGAGGTCCTCCCCGCCGAGCGCCGCTGCCCCAATGCCGTTCGTCACGGTCCACCCCTCGTCGCCACTCAAAATAAGCATAACCGTGTGGAGCTACTATCGCCCGGTGCTCCTGTCTGCCACCCTCATCGTCCAAGATGAGTCCGAGTACCTCCCAGGATGCCTTGCGTCGCTGGCTTCGGTCGTTGACGAGATCGTCGTCGTCGACACTGGATCGACGGACACCACCGCGGAAATTGCCCGAGCCGCCGGCGCCATAGTCGCAACCCATCCGTGGGACGGACACTTCGCCGACGCACGCAACGCGGCTCTGGACCTGGCGCACGGACAATGGATCCTGTACATCGACGCCGACGAACGCCTCAGCGCAGCCGAGAAGCTCCGGGATCACCTGGCGGAGAGCGATGCCATTGCCGGCCTCGTCCGCTTCCGGCCCGGACGGCGCTTCACCCGCTACCTGGAGTACAGGCTCTTCCGTAACCGGCCGGACATCCGCTTTCGCGGTGCGATCCATGAGACGACTGTGCCCGACATCGAGCGCCTCGTGGCCAACCGAGGTGGTGTGGTGACCGATGTGCCGGCCCAGATCGACCACCTCGGCTACGAAGGCGACCAAGAGCCCAAGCACCGCCGCAACCTGCCGCTGCTGCAGCGCGAGCTGCTCGACGACCCCGAGCGGATTTACCTGTGGTACCACCTCGGCGCAGTCCATGATGGCCTCGGCGATAGCGCCGCCGCCGAGGCCGCCTGGGCCCAAGGCGTGGCCGTCACACGCCGCAAGCGCGAGCCGGGGAAAATGGGCCTGCTGGTGTTTGTCAAGCTGATCATGATCCGGCTGCGCGCTGGGGACGACGCAGCCGAGCTGGTTGAGGAGCTGAGGGCCCGCTACCCGGACGACCCATTGACGGTCTGGGCCGCATCCCAGGAGGCCATCGCCGGCGGCCGCTGGGGTGATGCGGTGCCGCTCCTGGAGCAGCTGGTGGCAATCGACGCCGACGAGCTGATCCATCCCCGTCTCGCATACGACGAACGCATGTTCGGCGAGCTCGCGGCATACGGCCTGGGGACCTGCTGGTTCCAGCTCGGTGACAACGCGGCGGCCGAACGCTGGTTCGGCCGGGCCGCTGCGGCCGCTCCCGACATCGAGGAGTACCGTGTCAAACGGCTGTTGGCGGCGGCACGCGCGGCGCCCGATGGCGGGACGACAGCACCGGCCCTTTGGTAGCGTTCGCCCCAGATGAGCAGTCCCGAACGCGGTGGGCTAACCACGCCATGAGCGATCTGCCATCCGCAGTGGAGGGACTTGATGTCAATGAGGTTGCGGAGGGCCTGGTTGTGTACGACGCCAGCCGCGACCGCATCCATTATCTGAATGCCACAGCGGCCGCGGTGTTCACTTTGTGTGATGGCACTCGAAACCGCCAAGGAATCGTCGATGCTGTGGCGATCGTCTTTGGGCCGAATGCAGTTGCGCCTGGCGAGGTCGACGCCTGCATCACGCTGCTCGAGGGCGAAGGGGTAGTCCAGTAGGGAAGCCGATCGACTTCCAGCTGCTGACCCATCACATCGAGGTGTTCGTGGACGACGACGGTCTGCGGGAGCACCTCAGTTACCTGACCAACGAGGCTGTCCAGCCTCTCAGCGCGTGCGTTTCCGTGCACTACGAGGTCACAGGCCACGGCCCCTACGAGCTTTTCGAAGAGGGCCGCCACCTCGCTGCGCTCGAGGAGCCCGAAGATGTGCTGTACGTCCTCTACCAGCGCTGTCACGCCCGGCTCATCGACCACCAATCACGGGCAGGGTGGGCGGTGCTGCACGGCGCGGTGCTGTCCGTCGCCGGTAGGCGGGCGCTGGTCCTTGGCCCCAAGGGTGCCGGAAAGACCACTTTGATGCTGCGCCTTCTACACGACGGCTATCCAGTCGAGGGTGACGAGGCTGTCTTCACGCGCGACGGGGAGGCGATCTGCCTGCCCCGCAATTTTCACGTCAAATCAGGAACCCCTGCGCTTGTCGCCGAGCTCTCCGCAGGCTGGGCCGGCTGGCCTAAGGTCTCAACCAGTGACGGGAAGATCATCACGGCGTTCAACCCGGCGGCCGCCGGCTTCTCCTGGCAGCTCAAACGGGGTCCGGTCGCCGTCGCCTTCGTGCTGAAGGCCAACCACACAGGCGCCCCCTCTTGCCGCCCGCTGAGCTCGCTGGAGGTCATCGCGGCTGCGTTGGCCAACAGCCGTCCGACGGGCGTCTCCACCGCCGAGGTCGTGGCGGCCTGCTGTTCGCTGCTCGGTGGCGCAACGGCCTACGAGCTCGCTGCCGGCGACGTGATTCAAACCGCCGCGCTGCTCGTAGCTGCCTGCGGCTATTGACGGTCCCCAGGTTTGTTGCTAGGTTCCGCGCGAGCATCGATGACTGACAGGGACAACATAGACGCAACAGGTCTCGCCGGCGTCGATACGGGCCGCAGGGAGTTCTTGAAGCGGATGGCTGCGGGTGCGGTAGCTGCACCGGTCGTGGCGTCGTTCTCGATGGCCGCTCTCAGTGCAGAACCGGCCTACGCCTCATCCAACAGCTCGTAGTCGATCAGCTGTTCTGCCCGTGAGCGCACCGGTCTCGCCCCCCGGCGGGATCTCTGACGCGACCGTAGTTCGCCCCGCGAAGGCCGTTCAGGATAGGGTGGCGGCGGTGTGATCGAAGGATCGGCAACGCAAGGCGACGCGGCGCGACCGCCGGTCGGCGTGATTGGGCTCGGGCGGGTGGGGCAATGCGTCGTGGAGCTCTTTGAGGCGCACACGGAGGTGATTGGCTGGGATGAGGCGAGCTCCGACCCATATCCAGCTGAGGACCTCGCGCGCTGCGAGTTCGCCGTCGTGTGCGTGAACACTCCGCCGGATGGCGAGGGGCGGGTCGACGTGACGTCCGTGTCTGAAGCGGTTCGCGCGCTGCCCTGCCAGCGGATCCTGCTGAAGTCGACGGTGGCGCCGGGGACCACGGCGGATCTGGCCGAGAAGTTCGGCAGATCGATTTGCTTCTGGCCGGAATACATCGGCGAGAGCACCTACGTCAACCCGTTCTTCCCCTCGCACATCGCGGACGTGCCGTTCGTCATTCTGGGGGGCCCTCCGGAGGAGCGGCGCTGGTTCATCGACCGGCTGCTGCCGGTGCTCGGGCCGACGAAGGCGTACTTCCAGTGCCGCTCGCTCGAGGCGGAGCTCGTCAAGTACGCCGAGAACGCCTACTTCGCAACGAAGATCACGTTCGTGAACGAGTTCCGGCGCATCTGCCAGGCGCATGACGCGGACTGGCACACAGTGCGCGAGGGATGGCTGCTCGACCCGCGGGTCGAGCCGATGCACACCGCCGCCTTCGAACGAGATCCCGGCTTCGACGGGAAGTGCCTCCCAAAGGACGTGCGGGCGATTCTGATGGCAGCGGCCGACCGCGGCTACGATGCCGCGCTGCTCGCCGAGGTGCTCGCGTCCAACGACCGCTTTCGGCGGGGGGCGGAGGTATCGGCGCCGCGGGCGGAGCACCCCGATGCTCTGCCGTGAGGCGCATGCCCATCTCAGCAACCTGGTCGTGCGCGACGAGGCAGTGCAGCTTCCGGGCTGCCTGGTCGCGATTCGCGACATCGTCGATTAGCTCGCTCAGGGCGCTGCATTCGGCCCGGTCCCCGGGGCGCTGAGAGCCTCCCGGCTATACGCCGGTCAAACCAGTCGTACTCCCGGCGGGGGGAGCCCTGCGCACGCCTCGCCAACGAGGTCGGCCACGCGGACGCCGACACGGCTCCTGTCGTGGTGCTCCTCGACGAAGCGCCGGGCGGTTCGCGCCAACCCGAGCCGCCGCTCCTCATCGCCAGCGAGACGGGCGACGGCTTCGGCGAACGCCATGTCGTCGTCGTCGTCGTCGATGACGACGAGCTCGCGGTCGCTTTTCACCGCCAGCCCACGTGCGCCGGTGGGGGTCGCCACCACCGGGCAGCCGCGGGCGAAGGCCTCGAGGACCTTGATCCGTGTGCCGCCGCCGCCGCGCAACGGAACGACGGCGATGTGTGCGCGCGCGTAATACGGGCCGACGTCCTCCTGCAGGCCGGGATGATGGAGTCGGGCCTCGAGACCGAGCGCCTCAAGCGCCGGCATGATCCGGTCGCGCAGGCGTTGCAGCGCGTCGCGGTTCGGCCCATACCCCGACGTGCCCACGAACAGGAGCTCGAGCGGTCTGGCCGAGGAGCGGGTCCGCCATTCGGAGGGAATCTCCACCGCGTTTGGTAGGTGGCCGTATGGCGCGACCGCATCGTCGAGCGAGGCGAAAAGGACACGATCGAACCACGGGAACGTCACGCGCTGAAAGGACTCATACCCCGCGGCGGTCGCCGCCTCCGCCGGATCGAAACAGCGCATGGTGCGTCTCGCCGCAGCGTCGTCGTCGTCAGCGTCGAGCAGCGTCGGGACACCGGCCTCGAGGAAGGGAATCGCGACACCGGCGAGCCAGACTCTCATGACGAGCACCGCGTCGAAGGCAACGCCCCAGACCCGGGCGATCTGCTCGCCGATTATCGGCGGGCGCAGTCCGATCGGCGCGGGTAGGCCGGTAGCGGCCGAGGGGGCAGCCGCCGCCGCGGCCCGGCCGCGTGCGGTGGCAAGCCAGCTCACTGCGCCGGCCGGCGTCGCGTCGAGCGGCCAGTGCCGGGCGGCGCTCGCACGGTCGCGTGCCCACGCGAGCGACCGTTCGTCGTAGCTCACTGTTGCGACGCTGACGTCGTAGCGTGTGGCGAGCCCGTCGAGGCTCACGGACGCCCGCATCGGCAGGCCAGTCCCCGCCGGGTCTGGTGCGACGGGGCAGATAAACAGGACACGGGGCAGCGGGCGCTCGCCGAGCCCTCAGAGGAACGCGACGCGGTGGCGAAGCGAGCCGGCAAGGCGGCCGCCGCGACGCGCGGCGGTCGCCGTCCAGCGGTAGCGACGCTCCGGCTCCCGCCACGCGAGCCTCGCCCCGCGAACGATCGAACGCCAAGCTTCGACCACGTCCTCGCGCTGATCCGCGGGCATGCCGTGCCGGCGGTGAAGGCGGTACAGGCCTGCCTCCGCAACGCCGGCCCGGAAGGAGGTGCGCGCGAGCGCTCGCAAATCAGCGGTCATGCGAACGTGGATGACGGCGCTCGGCTCGAACCAGATGTCGTACCCGGCGTACTGGGCGCGCCACGACCAGTCGATGTCCTCGGCGCGCAGGAGGCTCTCGTCGAATGCTCCGACGGCGAGCGCAACCTCACGCCGAACACCGAGGTTGCCGCCGGAGGCGTGCACAAGGTGTCCGTACATCCGCTCCCGTTCGACGTCGCTGAGGCCCATCCACTCGTGCTGCTCGGGACGGTTGAGACGCCGGCGATCGTTCCACCCGGTGACGATCGTGTGTTCGTCGAGCGCCGCGAGCATCTGCTCCATCCACGTCGAGCTCACGACATCGTCGGCGTCGCAGATCAGAATGCGGCTGCCGCGGGCGTTGAGGATGCCGATGTTGCGAGCGTGCGCAACGCTTTGATGCCCTGAGGCGTCCACGATGCGGATCTCTCCCGGCATCCCGCCCCTCCAGGCGATGACGCGTCCGCGGGTCCCGTCCGTGCTGCCGTTGTCGCTGACGACGAGTTCCCACGGTCCCGTGTACGACTGCCTCGCCAGTGCCTCGAGCTGCTCGCCGATCGTGTGCGCCCCGTTGTGGACGGGCAGCACGACGCTAACCGCCGCTGTCGGGCGCTGCCGGTCCGTGGCGTGGCTGTGGAACCGCTCGATCGTCCGGGCGAGTTCGGTCTCGACGAGCGTGACGATCCCGTCCGGATCCATCTCCGGACGGGCGCTGTGGGCGAGCGCGGCCGCTGAGAGTCTGCGGTGCTCTTCCGGGTCATCCCATAGGTCTGCGAGTGCGGCAGTCCATTGGGCGATCGGCGCATCGCGGGGCACGACGATCCCTCCGGGACCGACCGCCTCCCGATTACCCGCCTCATCCAGTGCCAACGACGGGATCCCGCTGAGCTGAGTCTCAGCCACCACGCGGGGGCGCCCGAAGTCGTCGTAGGGTGCGAGCAATACCCGAGCGCGGCGGTACTGCTCCCGCGGGTCAGGCGTCGACGCAGCGACCTCGATGTTGCCGAGTGCGGCCGCCATGCGGCTGAGATCGGCGAACTTCTCGTCCTTCCACGCCCACGACCGCAGGAAGACGAACGGGATGTCCCGCCGGGCCGCCGCGAGCGTGATCGCCGTCCGGACTCCCTTGGACTTCACCGGATTCACATACAGGACAACCTCGCCCGACGGCTCGGTGCGGTAGAGCTCAGGTTCGACAAGCGACGGAACGGTCTTGACCGGCAGCGAACAGACCGCGCGTGCCGCCGCCGTATGGCTATCGGCAACCGTCCAGACAGCATCCGGCGCGACCTGACCGAGCTCGAGGAGCTCCACAGCCTCCCGGTCGCAGACGTAGAGCACGCAGGGAATCTCGCCTGCAGCGGCGACGAGCGGCCGCGTCCAGTCGTGCCACCACTTTCCTCCCGCGTTGACGATCACCACGTCCGGTCGGAAGCTGCGGCGCACTGCGGCGAGCGCCTCCGCCGGCGGCATTCCGTGCGCCGCGTACGCTTCGTAAGGGTACCCCGGCACCAGCTCGAGACGGTCGAATCCTGACGCGGTCCCCTCCGGCGGGGAGGCGAGAACGGTGACCTGATGGCCGCCGACCAGGAGCCGTCGGGCAAGCTGGTCGGTGCTCGTCTCCACGCCGCCGATCTCGAAGTGCTGCTTGCCGGCGAAGAGGATCCTCACAGCACGATCACCCGATGGCGGAGCGACCCGATCGCCCTGCCGGCGCTCCAGGCCATCCCATACGTCCATCCGCCGGGACCCGAATCCGCCCAGGTGCGGGAGGCGCGTCCGCGAGCCAGGTCGCGATAGCGGTCGAGCACCTCGCGCTGCGTGGGCCGCAACGGCAGATCCCGATGGCGCACGACGAGCGCGGGCCAGCACCGGCCGTCGGCGAGGCCCTGGCGCGCCACGTCCGCCAAGCGCGCTTGTGGCCGGTAGTGGACGAGCGCTCCGGCGACATGGCAGATCTCGCATCCCGCCCGCCGAGCGCGCCAGCCGAAGTCGAGATCCTCGCCTCGGTTGAGCTCAGCGTCGAACCCGCCGAGCTGATCGAAGAGTTCGCGGCGCACGCCACAGTTCCCCGTCAGGAGCCGGATCCGACCGAGCGCATCGGCTCCGGCCCCTGGAGGATGGTCGTGCCCGGTGCCGGGCTTCGCCAGCAGCGACCGCTCGAGTGAGCCGCATACGAGGGGGTGCTCGCGCAGAGCACCGGCGAGCGCCTCAAGCCAGCCCGGCGCGACGATGTCGTCGGCATCGCACATGAGGATGCGGGTCCCGGACGCGGCGCGAACGCCGATGTTGCGGACCTCCCCGAGCGTTCGTGCTTCGGCGGCATCGATGACCCGCAGCCCCGGCAGCCGGTCACGCCACGCAAGCACACGCCGGCGGGTCCCGTCGGTACTGCCGTGGTCGACGATGAGCACCTCCCACGGCTCGGCAAACCGCTGCAGGGCGAGCGCGCGGAGTTGGTCGTCGATCGTGTCGGCGGCGTTCCGGGCCGGAATGACGACGCTCGTCAGTTCCGTGCTGAGGACCGGTGGCGTGCACGCGGCAGATGAGGGACCCAATTGCTCGAATACGTCAATCAGCCGGCCGATCTGGACGGAGCGGTCGAGGTCGCGGCGGGCGTGCTCGGCGGCGGCTTCCCCCAGACGCCGTCGCTCCGTGACAGGTAGCAGCCGCTCGACGGCGGCGGCGATCGCGGCTGGATCGCGGGGGGGCACGACGTAGCCGTGCACTCCGTCCGCGACGATCTCGCTGGTACCTCCCACATCGGTCACGACGACCGGCAGCCCCACAGCCATCGCCTCCATGGCGGCCACAGGAGCGCCCTCGCTCAGGCTCGCCAGCAGGAAGACATCCGCCGCGGCGAGCAGGTCGCGAACCCCCTCGCGCGGCAGTTGGTCGACCAGCCGGATGACGTCCTGCAGGCCGAGGTCACGTATGACGAGGCGCACCGACTCCGCTGCGCCCTGATCTGGCCCGGCGATCGTGTAGGTGATCCGATGTCCGCGCTCGCGAAGCAGTGCGACCGCCTGTACCGCGTACTCGAAGCCCTTCACCCAGTTCAGGCGCCCGACGCTAACGATCCGCAGCGGTAGGGCTGGAGATCGTTCGGGGACGGGGCGCCGCCGGAAGATATCGAGGCTGACGCCGGTTGGTACGACGAACAGCTGGTCGGGCCGGGCTCCGAAGCTGCGGCAGTGCTGGGCGAGCTCGTTCGAGACGCAATGGATCCGGTCGACCAATGGGAAGACGTAGCGCAGCTGCTCGCCGACCCACGAACGGTCGATCGAGTCGACGCGCACGTCCGAGCCGCGGCAGCCGACGACCAGAGCCGCGTCCAGCTTCGGCAGCAGACGGCGGTACTTCAGAGCGACCCCCACGTGCTGGAAGTAGACGACGTCGGCGTCTGCCGTCAGGAGGGCTGGCGTCCTCGGGCGCGCAAGGCCGCCGCTCGAACCGGAGCGGCGCACAGCGACCCGTTGGCGCAGATCCTCGCTAACCGGGATACTCGAACGCACCTCGTCGGCGATGACCTCGCAGTCGATCCCGCGGTCGAGCATGTGGGTGAGCTGGTCGTTGACCTGCGGTTCCGTCGGCTCAGGGAACCGCCAAGTGACCGTCGTGACCTTCATCGCGCCAAGGCGCGAGGCTTCCGGCTCATTTCCGTGCGAAAGGGCGGCGCGAAGTGGACGTCACAGCGTCAAACTTACCGGTTCCGCGATTCGGTATTGGTTGCGCTGGCCATCGCCCGACGAAGCCGCCCGCCAGGAGCCCGCCTTAGCCGCGACGGGATCCGCGGCAACCAGGTCCACGCATCACCGGATCGAAGGCGCGGCGCGATGGCGGCCACCCCAGTCGCGAATACAGTGAGATCGGGAGGGCGGCGATGCGCGGCGCCCGTTCAAGGTGCGTCACGGCGACAGCGTACGGTCCGGTCCACAGCTGACGGCGCCTCGAGAGTGTTGAGGAGCTCTAAGCGCCAAAGAGCTGGCTGATCGTCACATACTCCGGGGAAGCGAACGTGGTGAGCGTATCGAGCACCAGGGTGAGGGCCTGAGGGGTCGGGTCGGGCCATGAGTGAAAGATCACGATCGACGTCCGGCCCGCGCGCTCGTTCATTTCCCCCAGCGTGGTCGCTGCGACTTCCTGGGCGCTGATCGCCGGCTTCCAGTCGCAGCCACCAACGTCCCAATGGACGTGGCGGTAGCCGGCGGCCTGAATGGCGGTTGTAATCGGCCCGTCGCGATCATCGGCCGCCCCGTAGGGAGCTCTGAACCACGGTCTCGACTCCACGCCGGCCTCGAGGAGAACGTCATGACACTCGTTCAAATCGTCCACGATCCCGTCGACGCTCATCCTCCTCAGGTTGCAGTGTGAGTGGCCGTGAGCCCCGACGAGGTGACCGTCCTCAGCGATCCGCGCAACGAGGTCTGGATAGGCCCGCGCCCAGCTGCCCTGGATGAAGAAGGTGGCGGGCACACGTCGCTCCCGCAGGATCTCGAGCACATCCCGGCAGGTCCCCAAAGGATCCCGCGCCGGATGGTCAGGGAACTCGGTGTCAATCGTGATCGCCACCCGCTCCAGTGACTGACGCCCAGAATCTGCGGGCACCACTTGCTTTCTTCTCCTGACCATCGCCACCCGCCCGACGCGCCTCATCAAGCCAGCGCTCATCCGGGCTCATGTCCCGACCGCCCGGGCTGCCTGCCCGGCTGGGTAGCGGGGAGCCGCCACGGGAAGACGAGGAACGGCTGCGCAGCACCGGTATCAACCCTGGCGGACAAACGCCGCGTTCCACTACGTCGAGCGATCATTCGTGCTTCAAGCTCCAGCCACATCGAACGGCATCCCTTGCGCACAGCGGCATCCTCCCAGGTCGTTGGTAATCGGGCTGTCCCCAGTTCGAGTCTGGGTCTCGCCATAGGGGGGCCTGGGGTCGCCTGCGTCGCCGCCTCTACCGGCCAGGTCGCCTCCTTTGACACGCTCCGCGCGTTGGCGCCGGGACGCAGGCCCGGAGCGTCGTGTGGATCTACGCTGCGGCGACGCTGCGTGCGATCTCAAGCAGCTCCTCGGGCATTGGTACGGACAGCCGCCAAGTAAACGCAACGGGTTGTTCGCCTCGGTGGTCGACGTAGCTCACGGGTCCGAGGAACGAGAAGGGCTGGGTCCCAAGCTCGAACGTTTTTCGTTCGCGGACGAAGAGCAGCACGCGTGATCCCTCGGCCTCGTGGTTGATGTAGCGCTGCACGGACGGTTGGCGAGGGCTTTGGCGTGATTGTGATTCCCAGTGGAAGAGCTCTCGGTTGATCGCGTAGTCGTGGTACATCGTCGTAGGCGAGTAGTCGCGTTCTGCCTTTCGCAGGTCGACGAAGAACACGTCGCAGCGCGCGTCTGGCACCCAGAGGATTCCGCCCTGGGTGACCTTGGGTTTGACTCCGTCGCCGAATCCGAGAGCCGCGATGACCTCGGCGCGGGAGTACCGCGCGTGGAGCGCGAGCGGCACCTCAGCCGGCAGGACCGACGGCATCGCGCGAGTGCTCGACTGTGCGTCAACCACGTCCAGCAGTTCGAGGAGTTCTTCCCGCGCGGCTGGTTCCTGCCAAAAGGCGGCGAGGAACTCGCCGATAGATGTATACGGGGGACCGGAACCTAGGCCCCACGCGAGCATCGTGAGCAGCCGCCGCCGGCGTTCGTCGAAGCGTTCGACTTCGGGCGCGTTGCGCTCGGTGAGGATCGACTTGTAGAAGTCGACGCGCTCGGGATCGTCCACGTGGGTGAGCCGTCCGAAGGCTCTGAGTGTCCGCGCTTCGAGTCCGGTGTCGGTCGCATGAGGCGCGGGTCGGCCGGCGTCGCGGCGGAGTTGCGTCCAGCTGCGATCGCCTCGGTAGATGTCGGCGAGTCGGTGGTCGTGGCGGCCGAGGTATTCCAGTAGGCCGATCTCGATGGGGTCGGATTGGAGATCGGCGATGAGCGTGTTCCAGCGTGAGCGGTTCACGGCGTCTCGGAGGTTCGCAAGAACGCTCTCCCGACTTTGGCGGTCTAGGTTCACGGTGCAGCCCGCGGGAAGGAACGGAAAGTCGGCGGCGACCTGCTCGCGGATCGGCCCGCGTCGCGGGTCGAGGATCGCTTGGAGACGGTCCTCGAAGCGGAACTCACGCCGGTGCTGGCCGATCAGGTCGATCACGGTCAGATGACTCTTGCCCTCTGCGCGGCGCAAGCCCCGCCCAAGCTGCTGCGCGAACACCGTCGCCGAGGCGGTGGGGCGCAGCAGCAGGACGCAGTCGACGTCGGGCACGTCAACCCCTTCGCCGAGGACCTCGACGGAGAACACGCAGCGCAGCCGACCAGCGCGCAGGTCGTTGAGCGCGGCGGAGCGAGTGTCTGGGGAGTCGTCGCCGGTCAGCGCGACGCTTGGGAGGTTGGCCGCGGTGAACTTGCGCGCCATGTAGTGGGCGTGTTCCTTTGAGACGCAGAAGCCGAGGGCTCGCATCGACCCCGGATCCAGCACGATCTTGCGCAGCGCCTCGAGTAGCTTCGCCACGCGGAGGTCGTCGTTGGTGAAGAGGTTGCTGAGATCCTCGGGTGCGTAGCCGCCACGCCGCCAGGCCAGCTGGCGCAGGTCGGTGCCGTCCGCTACGCCGAAGTACTGAAACGGCACGAGGAAGCCCTCGTCGATCGCCTCCCATAGACGCAGCTCGACGGCGATCCGGTGGTCGAACCAGTCGGTGATGTCACGACCGTCCAGGCGCTCCGGTGTGGCGGTCAGTCCGAGAAGCTCGCGTGGGATCAGCCATGTAAGGAGCTGGTCGTAGGTGTCGGCCGCCGCGTGATGGAACTCGTCGACGACGAGAACGTCGAACGCAGCCGAATCGATTTGCTCGAGACGGTCCTTGTGCAGCGACTGGACCATCGCGAAGACGTGACGGCCCTGCGCGACACGTCCGCCACCGTGGATCTCGCCGAACGCTCCGTCGCGGAGAACTGCGCGGTAGGTCGCGAGCGACTGGCGCAGGATTTCCTCGCGATGCGCGACGAAAAGCAGCGAGAGATCCTGGCCGGAGTGCTCGCACAGCTGGCGGTAGTCGAGCGCCGCAACGACGGTCTTACCGGTTCCAGTAGCCGCGACAACGAGATTACGGTGCCGATCGTGACGCTCACGCTCGATCGTGAGCGCGTCTAGCATGCGTCGCTGATGAGGGTAGGGCCGCACGTCGAGGTTTGCGAACGAGATCGTCGAGCTCTCTCCCAGCGAACGGCGGTCGTGGTCGCGCAACGCCTGCTCGAGCTCCTCGCCGTTGATCGCCGGGTCGTAGCTCTCGAAATGCTCGGAAGCCCAGTGGCTCTCAAACGACATGCGCACGCGATCAATGACGTGCGCCGCGTCCATCGAGGACAGCCGGACGTTCCACTCCAACCCATCGAACAGCGCGGTGTGCGAGAGATTCGACGACCCAACGAACGCTGTTGTCAAGCCGGAGCCCCGCTCGAGCAGCCAGGCTTTGGCATGCAGCTTTGTCGTCCGTGCATCGAACGCGACGTGGATCTCGGCACCGAGAGCGAACAGTTCGTCGACGGCCCGCTTCTCGGTCGCGCCCATGTACGTCGTCGTGACCACCCGAATTCGTCCGCCGCGAGCAACCACGGCCGCGAGCGCGTCGCGGAGGTGGCGGACGCCTGACCAGATAACGAACGCGCAGATCAGATCAACCGAATCCGCGCTCGCGAGCTCAGCGCGCAACTCTGAGCCAATGTTCGGCTGACCCTCGGCATTGATGAGCAGATCGCTCTGGCTGAACGGCGTTGCCGGCAGCGGAGGAAGCGGGAGGACCTGACCCAACACCGATCTCCCCTTGATCCCCTGCAGCACGCGCGGCGGCCGCGCGACCTCGTCGTCGCTGACGTCATCCCCACCGAGGCCGCGAAGCACGTCATTAACCCGCGCCGCCTGGCCGTCCGCCGACTCGTCGTCGCTCAGCTGCCGACGGATCTCGTCCATCGCGTGCCGCGCGAGCCGCTCAGGCGCCTCCGCAGGGTCCAGTGGGCCTTCGACGCGGACCTCGGACTCGAGAGCGTCGAGCTCGCGACGCAGCGCGCGAGTGATCAGATGATCCCTGGGTCCGGGATTTGTTGCGGACACGTCGTAGTCAGGCAGTCGTTGGAGCCGGTCGCACATCCGACTTACACCTCGAGCGGCGACTCTACTCATCCCGAGGAGACCGCAGGTGCCCGAGAACTCTGCGGCGATGCGCGTCCGCGGAGGCGGAGGTTCGAAAGTGCGGCGCTCGCATGTGGGGCGAGAGCAGGAGCGAGCGACTGAGCGCGACGGGCTTCTGCAGCTCGTCCAACTCGGCGTCTGAAGATCGGGGCCAAACGACTCCGTTCACGCGCGAGCGGGCGCGCAACTCGGCGCTTGTCGCGCGACTCGCTTCGCCCGCGAAGCGACGGCGCCGTTCTGCCTACCGTGTGGCCGTTCATGGGTTGCGTTGCGCGTGTCGATAGATAGGTGGGCGGTCGTTGATCGAGCCGACGTTGTCGTTTCGCGCTGACCCTTTTTGTCTCCCGTCCGGCTGTCTCGCGCTGCTGTGACGTTTGCGGCTCATCCGAGCGTGAAGTGTTCCGGCGCGCGACGCGCGACCGGCTAGCGAATCAGGCATTCGATGAGATCGCGGAGGACACGGTATGACGACCAGCGTTGACGCCCCGCAGGTGGCACGTGCTCAATCGACCCTAACTGCTGACGTTTTTCCAGGCCCACGTTTGGGTGCGTTCCGGCTCAGCGGTGCTGAGCGGTTCTGGTACTTCTTGCAGTGCGTCGCGTTCGGTGCTGGCTATTTCGCCAAGATTCCGACGAAGAAGGCGCTGAGCGACGCGGGTCTTGTCGAGATGACGTCGTGCGAGCGCGTCTGGTACGTGCTGCAGTGCATGGCGTTTGGTTCGGGGTACTTCGCAAAAGTGCCTGTCAGGAAGGCGCTTAGCGAGGCAGGCTTGGCCCAGCTCACTGGTGCCGAGCAGTTCTGGTACGTCTTGCAGTGCGTCTGCTTCGGTGCTGGCTACTTCGCGAAGGTGCCCATGAAGAAGGCGCTTAGCGACATCGACGTGGCTCGCATGACCGATGTCTCTCAGTTCTGGTACGTGCTTCAGTGCGTCGCTTTCGGTGCTGGCTATTTCGCCAAGGTGATCCACAAGAAGGCCCTCAGCGAGGCGCCGCGCTTGCCGCAGCCGAGCCAGCTTTGACGAACAACCCCGAGACGTAGCCGCGTCCGCCGGGCGAGGGTCAAGCAAGTGTGAGCTCCCGGGACGTGTGGGAGCGCATCGACCCGAATGGGGCCGCGCTCGCCTCGGCCGCCTCGACCGTCCAAACAGACCTCGCAAAGGCGCGGGCAATCGCACTCAAATGGGCGGAGTGAGCGCCCGGTCGCCGGTTTTTCGACTTCAAGTCTTCGACGCAGTCGGGCGCTGAGCCCCCCTTCTATCCGTAGAAAATCGAAACGAGACATCATGCGCGGTACAAAGGCGCTCATCATCGCCGGGCTGGCCGCCGGATCGGTCGCTGTCGCTGGATGCGCCACGCAGACGATCGATACGACTACCAGCCAGTCCAGTACGGCGAGCAGTGCGACGAGCAGGGCGAGTGCGCTGACAGTCGGCGATAGCTCAACCCTGACGGGCATCAGTTCGGGCGAGCGGCTGTCGGTCACGCTCCTGGCCTATATGCCGAGTATTCAAATCGGCCAGTACGACAGCCCTGACGGCGGCACCGAGTATGTCGGTGTCCAGCTCAAGATCGCCAACACTGGCACGATCGCTTATAGCGACTCGCCGAGCAACGGTTTGGTTGTGGTCACGACGGACGGCGAGCAGAGCCAGACTACGATCCTGTCGGGTGGCCCGTGCTCGGGGACCTTCGCCGATAGCGTCAACATTGCCCCGGGTCAATTCGAGCAGGGATGCGTTCCTGTCGAGATCCCGGTCGGCACGACTGCGGCGTACGTGCAGTACACGCCGGATAGTGGGTTCGCGTCCGATACGGCGGAGTGGACGATCTCAGCCAGCGACGCTACGGCCACGACAACGTCGGCAGCCACGACCAGCGCGGCGACGAGCTCCAGTGCCGCGACGTCTAGTGTTTCGGCAGCTAGCAGCACGTCGACTGCCACGTCGGACTCGGCGTCGTCGTCCGCCGCAGGCGCTTGTAGCGACAATCCCGATAGTTCGCTGCCTTATTGCCCTGGGTCGAGCGCGTCGGGCAACTAAGCGAAGAGCGGCCGTGTGAGGCTCATGAGTGCACGGTGGCATTTCGAGCACGGGTGGCCGCTGTCACGGCGACTACGTGGCTGGACGTGCGTGCTAACGCCGCTCGTGCTCGCGGCGGTTGCCTTGGTGGCGCTGGCGACGCCGCTCGCTCGTACTCCGGCGGGTGCCTCGCCGCGGCTCGCGAGCGCAAAGCCGGCTTCTCGGCCTTTGGCTGCTCCGCAGCGACCCTCGCATGTCGCCGCTGCCGCCAGGCGTGGTCCTGCCTGCCTGCCTGCGCATGTTGACGAGTCCGCACGGATTCCGAACACCCCGCTCGTCGTTAGTCCGACGCCTGGGTCGCGGGACGCCATGCCGGGGACGCAAATCAGCCTCCTTGGCGCACCAGCGAGCGAGCTGCGGGGCGTGCAGGCAACCGGCAGCGAAACCGGCGCCCACAGCGGCCGCCTCGAGGCGTACTCGCAAGGCGACGGGGCAAGCTTTGTCGTGGCTCACCCGTTTCGCAGCGGCGAGACGGTGACCGTGGGCGGCCGCGTCGCAACGACTTTGTTCAAGTTCAGCTTCACCATCGGAATCCCCGATCCAATTGCCCGCCTACCTGAGCGCGGCCACCCACATGGCAGCATCGCGAGCGTGAGCCACTTCGTGTCGCGGCCCGATCTCACACCGGCGAAACTGACCGTGACCGCGAGCAGTCGGGCAGCCGCTGCGGGCGGGGATATCTTTCTCGCGACCTACCCCGGGCCGGGAGCCACCGGGCCGATGATCGTCGACCCGCGCGGGCAGCTGGTGTATTTCAAGCCGCTACCGTCCGGCACGTTTGCAGCCAACCTCCGCGTGCAACGCTTCGCGGGCCAGGCCGTGCTCACGTGGTGGCAGGGAGTGATCAGCCGGCATGGATTCGGGTACGGAGAGGGCGAGATCTACTCTGCGAGCTACCGCCACATCGCAACGGTTCATGCGGGCAACGGACTCGCGGCGGACCTTCACGAACTGCAACTGACCCCTGAGGGCACGGCGCTTATCACGGCGTGGAAGCCGCTGCGTTGCGCCCTGTCAGACGCCGGCGGTGGCAGTGACGCAGCTCTCTACGATCCAGTCGTGCAGGAGATCGATGTGCGTACCGGTCTCGTAACCTTCGAGTGGGATGCGCTCGATCATATTCGACTACAGGACTCCTACGTCAAGGCAGTGACCGCAAGCGCCGCCTGGCCGTGGGACTGGTTCCACCTCAACTCGATCGCACTCGCACGCGACGATACTCTGTTGATCTCCGCTCGGAACACGTCGGCGTTGTACGACATCGACGCCGCCACGGGCGAAGTCCGGTGGCGTCTCGGCGGTCGCGCCTCGACCTTTACCGTCGCGCCGGGCGCCGCAACTATGTGGCAGCACGACGCACGCCAACTCAGTTCGAATACGTTCACAGTTTTTGACAACGGCGGCTCGCCGTCGGCACAGCAATACTCGTACGGACTGGTCTTGCGGATTGATGTTGCGGCGTCAACCGTTCGAGCGGTCGCAAAAATCGAGCCGCCACGACGCGTGTTCGCGCAGACGCAGGGTGACCTGCAACTTCTGCCGAACGGCGACTGGTGGCTCGGCTGGGGGGACGTGGGTGCGATGTCGGAGGTCAGCCCGACCGGCACGCTCCTCTTTGACGCTGTGCTGCCGCATAGAGCGATGAGCTACCGGACACTGCGCTTTCCGTGGACCGCCGTCGCCCCGGGACGGCCGGCGCTCGCTGCGCGCAGACCGTTTAGCACCGGTCCGGTCGCGCTCTACGCGAGCTGGAACGGGGCGACCGAGGTAGCGCGCTGGCGCGTGCTCGAAGGCGCGTCCGCGGGTGCCCTCACATCGGCAGGTTCAGTTGCTCGCAGCGGCTTTGAGACCGAGTTGCACGCCCCCGCTGCCACACGGGTGGTCGCGGTCGTCGCGCTCGACGGCCACGGCCGGAGCCTCGGACGCTCCGCTGTGGTCCAAATCCCCGTCCAGTGAAGTGCCTCCGCGGACTCGGAGTGGCTCCGGAACCCTCCTCGTAGGCCGGTCAAGCGTCGTTCGCCAGCTCAGGCGCGTTCGAGATGCTCGCGCAGGCGTTCGATGCTCCAGCGCGGTCGTCGGGTGGCTCAGGCTATAGCGAACCCCGTCGCCACAACGCGGGACCGAACTCTCACGCGCGGACGCCCGCCGGAGATGCCGTGGGAACGACTCCCGCTCGAGCTCGTCGTGCCGGTAGCTTGGATACGCCGACGCGGTTCGGAGATCGCCCCGCTCGGGCCAAGGCTGCGGCATGTGGGTGCTCGGATCTGGGCGATTCCGATGTCGACACCCGCGCATACTGGCCGGACTCCGCAGCGGATCTCGCCGGTCGCGGCGCTGCCTCCAGCTGCCCGGCTACCGCGCAGTGTTCGCGGTGGTTTCGGTCCACTCGAGCACGCCCCTCAATTGCGCCATGGCGGCTGGATCGCCGACCAGCAGGCTGAGGGGGATTGACGGCCGTCTCGTTATCACGTCGGTCTCGAAAAACACGCCGGGGATCTCGTTTACCCGGCGCAGCAGCTCGAGGCGCGTCTGCTCGTCATCGAACGGCGGCCTCGCCTTCAGATACTGGAACTGCAGCTCGATGCGACCATAGCTGTAAAGAGCGATCGGGTAGTACTCCTGACCGCTGGCCTCAAAGATGGGGATCCATGAACCATCTTGCTTCCCCGCGCCGAACCACGGTCGCCAGCCCCGGGCACAGACCCAGTCGTACAGCTCGCGAGCAACCTTCGCTTCTTGCTCGCCGCGCTTCGCCACCAGATCCGCGAACAGGGACTCTTCATCCCACTGACGCCGCTCACCCGCCGCACGACGCCCTTTCCGCGCTTCCACCTCGGCCGTCTCACCGATCACGCGCGGCACCAGCGTCTTCGTACCGTCGGCCCCGACGTACTGCTTGACCTCGATCGCGATCACCTCGGCAGGGCTCATCTGACCGTTCAGAAACTCGACCACGCGACGCAATTCGCGCGGAATCTCATCGGAGACAAAGACCATGCGCACCTTCCCGGCGCGCAGATTCTCGCCAGCGTGCTCCCAAAACCGCTCGCCGTTGGCGCCCTCGCCCGAAACCTCCGCAACCAATGCCTCCGGGTCACGGCCGTCGCGCTCGCACTGACGGGCAAACAACTCACGCAGGCGCTCGAGCGGCCAATAGACAACGCCGTTAGCGGCGTAGTCCAGCATCTGGCCTACCACCTCACGGCGGATCCGCGTGTCGGTGCTGCGCTTGACCTCAACGAGAGTCGGCACGGCATCTTGGTCCAAAAACAGGTGATCCACCGACCAGCGGCCACCAACACCGACGTCGTCAGGCAGCGAAGCCTCCCGGCCAAGAAGCAGCCAACGACGCGGGGCGCCGTCGGCGAATTGGTCGCCGGCCAGAAGATCCGGAAACCTCGCGATCAGCGCCTGAAGGACGTCCTCAGCCTCGTACGGACTCTCACGCATCTCAACGAGCTCGTCGTCACCCCGTAGCAGGTAGATGCCGCCGCTCACGGCAAAGATATTAGGGGCAGCCAGCGCTTCCATCGAACCAGCCCGCGCGAACGAGCGGCCGTGGGGCGAAAGCGAGAGCGCTACCGCCGCGCGCCGCGAGCGTATACAGCGAGGGGGACGGCGAACCTCATTTTGGATCGCGTTTGCACCGGTCGGCGATGTCGCGGAACAGGGCGGCGAGAGCATCCGTGGTGTTCGGGTGCTTGACTGTCTCGCGGTCGCGGTCGCGGTCGCGGTCGCGGTCGCGGTCGCGGTCGCGGTCGCGGTCGCGGTCGCCTCTCCGGCGTACCCCTCCTTGATTGCGGCGTCATACAGTCGAGCGCTGCGTCTAAGGGGCCGTCGTGCTGGAGATAGAATCCGACCTTCGCCGCTTCGTATCGGTTCGGTCGAAGGCCTTCATGCGTTGCCTTGGCTCGGACTAGCACCGTGTCGAGTCGATCGGCGAGGCGTCGATACTCGCTGCCCTGCGTGGCCGACGTATGCGGGGGGACGCCTCTTGGAGTCTCATCGTGGGCGAGGAAGCAGCGCGCGCTCTACGACGCGATCAAAGACCTCGCCGCGCTCAGCGGTGCCGCTCCCCGACTCGCGCGACTGTCAAACTTGAGACAGCCCTCAATTACAGCGCGGGTGCTCGACCCGGCAGCCCTGACCGAACTGGTCGCCCAACGAAGCCTTGAGATTGCGTAATCTCGCAACGAATGATCGCACATGCCCAAAAGGTGCTAGGGCATTTGGACCTGTGACGTGTACGACGTCCGGATCAAGGTCTTGACCTCGTCGAGTTGGTCCACGGTGCGGAGCGAATACTCCGTGTCGCCCATGCCGAAGTGACCAACCTTCCGGACGTCGCGCATCGACTCTTCACGCCACGGTTGAGCCGTCGTTGGGTTGAGACTGAGATAAAGAATCGCGCGTCGGTGTTGCAGCTCAACCGTGACGAACGATCGCTTGCCGCGAAAGTAGCCGACGTACTGCTTGCGAATCCGACGCGTCACGTCGCCACCGAGCGCCATTGCGAAAGCGTTTACGTCGTCGAACACGTCTTTGATTAGTGCACTCTTATTGCCCAGGTGGTGGTCGAGTGGATACTCCTGCCCCCTTGGCGGACCTGGCAGGCCCAGCGGCACCGTGCCGCCGGTGGCTGCCGTCGATTTGCTCTCGGGGAGCAACGCTGCCGAGTCAGGAGCATCAAGAACCCTGGCCAAGCTGCGGCGCAAAGCGTCGACTGGCACGGTCGGCGCCCCGAGTCGTGCGGCTATGGCGTCCAGCCATCCGACCGGGGGCTCCCTCGCAAGCGCCGCCAGAGCCGTTCTCACCCTACCGTCCGTGAACACCCGTTCGCCAAAGCGCTCGAGGTCGCCCGACTCGACCGCGTCTCGTGAGACGAGCCGCAACCATTTCGCTTTGTCGGCGTCGCTCTCAGAGCCATCGGCGAGATCAACCTCGAACAGGAGCTTGCGGTCCATCGATACCGGCTCGTTCGTCTTATAAACCCTGAAGACGAGGCCATCGGTCAGTACGGACCACAAGACGCCCTCGTTGTTGGCGTAATTGACGGCTTGGGCCACAAACTTCTTGTCGCCCAAGTTCTCCCCGAGGGCTTTTGCCTCGACGTAAACGCGAGCATGCCCGTTCAGCTTCAGGGCGTAGTCGAGGAACGTTCCATCGAAAACCTTGACCTCACGCTCCACGTCATCGAAATTGACGGGATCCCAGCCAAGCGACCCAAGCATCGGCTCGATCAAGAGCGCCTTGGTGTTCGCCTCGTTGACGGAGCCGGCCGCAGCCAATTTCGCCGCCGTGCCCACAAGCTTTGGGATTGTTTCGGTCAGCGCCATGTCCGAGCATGGTAGGCGAGGCCCCTGCCTCTCGTCGACTGGGCGCGCTTCGGATCGCGAACCCGTCGCCCGGGCGCGACCTGCGCGCCCCTTCGGGACGGTCAAGGCCGGCCGACCAAGAGCACTCATTGAGCGTTAGCGGCTCGGGGGTCCCAACTATGATCGTGCGGTGCGCGGCTACGTGGCACCGACCGACTACGACTGGTATCGGTTCTTGCAGGCGCGCCCGGAGCTGCGTGAGGTCAACTTCTGGCGGCCTAGCGGTTCTCCGTTCAAAGCGCTCACACCAGGTGAACTGTTCTTCTTCAAGCTAAAAGCACCAGACAACGCGATTGGCGGGTTCGGTTTGTTCGCTCGTGCTGCGGTGCTGCCGATCTGGGAGGCCTGGGAGGTGTTCGAGACTGCAAACGGTGTCGCAGACCGCGCCAGCCTAGTCGAGCGGTTGTCGCGGTTGCGTGGCGAACGCCTCGATCGGCTGGCGGTCGACAACGCGATCACGTGTATTGCGATCAACGAGCCAGTGTTCTTCCCGCCCGACGACTGGGTGGCGGAGCCGCTGGACTGGCGGCGCGAGATCGTCCAAGGCAAGGGCTACGACCTGACCGCGGGCGTCGGCCGGTCCCTGCTCGAAGCTTGTGCTGAGAAGGCGGCGAGTTTGCGCTCCACCGCGGATTGGACGGGGGAGGCGCTGGAGGCGGCGCGCTTTGGTGACCCGACACTGATCCGGCCGCGGCTTGGCCAATCGAGCTTCCGGATCGCCGTGCTCGAAGCCTACGACCGGCGGTGCGCGGTCACGGGCGAGCATTCGCTCCCGGTGATCGAGGCATCGCACATCAAACCGTACGCCGCAGGCG
Organism: uncultured Solirubrobacterales bacterium; assembly: GCA_963788385.1. Lineage (GTDB taxonomy): Bacteria > Actinomycetota > Thermoleophilia > Solirubrobacterales > Solirubrobacteraceae > Palsa-513. Next base: position 396,999 of record CAWBGR010000017.1, on the reverse strand, counting down.
GAGACCACGCCGTCGTCAACGGTCTGCCTTTACGACGCGATCTCCACCGCTTGTTTGACCTCGGGTTTGTCACAGTCCGCCCGAACCTTCGGTTCGATGTCTCGCGCTCGCTGCGGGACAAATGGCAGAACGGCCGTATCTACTACGAGCTAGCCGGACGCGAGATCCGGCTACCACCAAATCCGGCCGAACATCCCAGCCGCGAGCTATTGGGCTGGCATAACGAGCAGGTGTTCCGGCCATAACCGGGCGAGTGGGTCACAGTCGCCGCCGCAGGCGCGGCAGGTGCGCTCCCGATGTCCTCAACGATTCCCTGCAGTTCCCGGTGGCACTGCGAGACCATGATGATCACTCACTGCGCCGCCACGCCAGCCCCGACTGACGGCTGTCATGCTCCGGATCAGTTCATGATGAGCGTCTGCCGTAGTAGAGCGAATGCGGCGGCGTCGCTCGCGTATTCGCTGGCGGGTGCTTGTGTGAGCACGGCGACACCCTCGTTGGTGTCGGTGTCTACGAAGAACACGTCTTCTTTCTGTAGGAGTACGCCGCCTTGGTCGACGGTGAACTCCCAGTCGAGCGCGTTGAAGCCGTCGACCGTGCTCGGGCCGAGTTTAATGAGCTGATAACCAGGCTGCTGTGAGAGCGCGTTGATCTCCCCCTGAGCGAGCGAGCGCAGGTTGGTCGTGAAGACATGCTGGGATACGTCGACGCGGATGAGAGCGGTCGGCTCCGCCGGATCCTGGATCGTGGTGTCCGTGCCGTAGCTGTGCTGCTGTTCGGCCGACACGATCGTCCAGCCCACCGGGTACTCGATCGAGAACGCAGCGCCGGGGTAGGTCGCGACGGTCGGAGCGGGCGCCGTCGTCGTGGCAGCCGACGTCGTGGTCGTGGTCGTGGTGCAGCTCACGGGGGCGCCTGCTTGTGGCGCAGCCTTCCACGCATCGAGCAGGGGCGCGGCGACCTGGGCGGACACGGCGTAAGAGATCCCGCTGGCTTCAACGTTCTTCAGGTCGACCAGTCCCACGACTCGGCCGCTGTCGAGATCGATCAGAGGGCCGCCGCTGTTTCCGGGGTTCAGCGAAGCGTCGGTCTGCACGAGGTCTCTCCTCTTTATGCCATCGATCGGGACGGTCCGGTCAGTCCCGCTCACAATCCCAGGATTGACAGAGAGCGGCATCCCGAGCGGGAAGCCCATCGCCGCTACGGACTCGCCAAGTACCGGCGCGCTGGACAGGAACTGAAACGTATACCCACTCAACGGCTTGCTCGACTGCACGAGTGCCACGTCCCGGGCGGGATCCTCACCGATCACCGAGCCGGTTCCGAGCGTCTTGCCATCCCGGATCAAACTGATGCGCGACGCGTTGGCGATGACATGGTCGACGGTCGCAACGAGATCAGGGCTGATCAGAAACCCGGTGCCGATGTCCTCTTCGCCACAACCGTAGGCCTGGATGCGTATCACTCCGCCGTCGGTCTTGGCCACCAGTTGCGCCAGCGAATCGCTTGTGGTGGTGGTCGTGACTGTCTTCGCGGCTTTGACGGTCGAGGCCGCTGACTTGCCGCCGGATCCGCAAGCACTGAGGACGACGCTCATGATGACGAGCGCTGCCGCTCCGGAGCACAGGACTCGCGCCCGTACGGCCATTCGGACTTTCGATTTCGAATCGGCGGTCACTATGGTAGGCCAATCGCTGGACGCGCTGGGCAACAGCGCCCGCGCTCACGGTCACCGGCGCCCGGCTTGACAATCACCGGAGCCTCAATGCGCCGCCGCGTGGCCATGTTGCGCCGACACCGACTAGCCACCGCACGTCACGCAGCGTATCTACCGTTTGTGCGCGACGTCGGGCGGGCCTTGCAGTAAGGGCGCCTCCGACCGCAATCGCGTCACACCTCGGCGCGACCGAATGGGCTTTCAGCACGGCCCTGTGCCGCGTGTCGGCCTGACCGCCCCCTCATCGACGTCCGTCGCGAGATGCGACGCGGTCCGTTGTAGCGACCGACAACGCACGCGCATCGCGGAATCCTGCAGAGCAGTAGGTTGGGCGTCATGAGCCTGGCGGCAGTGGTTACTGAGCGCGTTCGCCGGCAAATGCCGACCGGTCTCTCGGTGCTTCCGGGGAGCCTTCCAGTCGTGTCGTTTGGCGATCCAAGCCGCGCTGTGGTCGCGACGCTCTCGTTGAATCCGAGTTGGATCGAGTTCCAGTCGCCATCCGGGGTGTGGTTGCGCGGGCCTGACCGCCGTCTCGCGTCGTTGGTCTCGCTGGGCGCTGACGATCCTGGCAATCTCACCGACGACCAGGTTGCGCAGGCCGTTGCTGAGTGCAACGCCTACTTCGACGGACCGAACTGGTATCGGGCGTGGTTTCACTGGCTTGAGTCGCTGCTGCGGGAGACCGGCTCGGGCAGCTACTTTGACGGGAGCGCATGTCACCTCGATCTCGTGCAGTGGGCCACCAAGCCCGCCCAAGGCCAGCTCCCGTCGTCGGTGTGGGGTCGCCTGGTCGAGCAGGACCGCGACTTCCTGCGTTGGCAGCTCTCGAGTAGCCCTGTCCGCACGGTGCTGCTCAACGGAGCGTCGGTCGTTCGCTGGGTCCAGCAAGCCGGTCTGGTCACCGGCTTCGGCGAGGAAGGCCTCGTATACGCGGCGGCGAACGGTCGTGACAAGCTGACCGTGTCGCGAGCGCAGGCCGAGGGAGTGCTGTTCTTGGGCTGGAACAAGGTCGTAGCCGGAGCGCTGGCCGCGGACGGTCGTCGGCAGTTGAATCGTTGGCTGAGCCAGGCGTTAAAGGAAGCCGGCCGCGAGAACGACCCCGGCGAAGGTCGACTCGGCGAGCCGGCCGCCGTCCCGCCGCCGTCCACCTGCCTTGTCGACGGATTCGTGCCGGACGGCACCGTCGTCCACGGCGGGCTCGAACTGGAGCGTGTGTTGGAGCACTGGCTGAAGGCTTCTGACCGGCCGACGGTCGGCGCTGTCGGCGCGTTCGGAGGCTCGCCGGTGATCACGGTCAAGGTCGGAGCGGACCAGTTCGTGCTCAATCGCGACACCAAACGCGGTGCCGTTCAGGCGTTTCTCGCCGCTGCCGACCAAGCACGCGGTGCCGACAATCTGCCCTGGCGCATCACCGCCAACAGGAACGGGACCAACAACCGCGTGAGCTACCACTCCGACGACCGGCGCATACCGGGCTGGTACGCCTACGTCAGCCCGGCCGCGCCGGAGCCACGGGCGCTGCGATGACCGGCCACGGTCTGCAAGTCGTGCAGTTCGTCCATCCGGGGTTCGAATATCACGGCTCGGAGTACGTCGGAGGCCGGAGCACTCGCTCGGGCGTGATGGGCTGGAAGCCCGGACTTTCGCGGCATGACCGGAAGTTCATGCTTACGCGAGGGTCCGTCCTCGACTGTGACACTGGGCGAGACCACGCGTCGGTTCCCATCGTCTTCTGGGGCGAGTGGGAAGGACCGTCCGTGTTCTGGAAGCTCAACGGACCCCCAGGCAAGCCGATGCCGAGCATCATCCACGCCCCGTTTCGGCCGGCACACTGCCCCATTGTGCCGATTCAGAACACCGACCCGATGGTGTTCGGCGACGCCTTCGTCTACAGCAACTGCCTCCAAAACGCCTACCGGAGCCTGCGAACCCTGGGCCGCGGGTCGATCGTCCTGTTCGGACGCCACGCACGCGTCAACGGACAGCGTTCCTTCAGCCTTGACACATGCCTGGTCATCGACCGAGTCGAAACACTGGCACCCGTCCCGATCGACGTCGCCAGCTATACGAGCGACCTGCTGACAGACGTTGTGCTGAGCCCACTCCACACTGAGGGGGCAGTTGACGACCTCACCGTGTACTTCGGTCAACGGCGATCCCCCGAGCGCTCGGGCCCGTTCAGCTTCTTTCCGGCCCGCCCGGCGAGCGCCACGATGCCGCTGTTCGCACGGCCGCAGATCTCAGCGATGGGACCGCTGCACGGCGTCATCAGCCCTGAAAACATGCAAGGCATCAAGACGACCTCTGGCCTCAGCGTCGAGGATCGCGACGCGATATGGGAGGAGGTCGTGCGACAGCTGGCGAAACAAGATTGCGGTCTCGGGTACCACGCCGAGCCGCCGCCCGTGCTCAGCGCGCTGAAAGCAGAGAATGCCACCCGGCACGGTCCACTGGCGCTCGCAACGTGACGCCGGACCTTGCTAACGGTACGAGCACCCGCCGGCGATGCCCCGTCCGACGGCGGAGCGGATAAAGCAGAGACCGCTGCCGCCGGGGTAGCAGCTGTCTGCGCGGCCGGAGGCTAGAGTCGCGCTCCGGACAAGCCGCGAGCACCTTGCCGGCGCATCGCTGCGCGACCGCTCCTCGGCGAACGTGGGAGGGGTCGGCGTTGGTTTGGGTCCCGGGGACGCGCTTTACTGCCCGCAGTTGTCGGCGTAAGCGTCCGAGTCGTGCGGCGTTGGGTCGCCCAGGCGGCCGGCCCGGCACCAAAGAGATTTACTGCCGGCTGTGGCGACGCTTGAGCGCAGCGATCTGATTGACGAGATGCTCGACGTTCGCGGCCGCGATGTCCTCGACGTGGGCTGCGGCGAGGGCTGGCTGGTGCGGCGTCTGCGCGATGCCGGCGCCGGCCGTGTTGTCGGTATCGACCCGCTCGCCGTCGCGATCGAGCGCGCGCGGGCGCAGGATGGCTGTTTCGCCGAGAGCTACCTTGAGGGATCGGCGACGGCGTTGCCGTTCGATGACTGCAACTTCGACGTCGTCGTGTTCTTCAACAGCCTTCATCACGTGCCTGAGGATGAGCTCGAAGTCGCGTTGGACGAGGCGCTCCGCGTGCTGCGCCCGCGCGGGCTGATCTACGTGCAGGAGCCGGTGGCGAAGGGCGAGTTTCACGAGCTGATGCTGGCGATCGAGGACGAAACCGCAAGCCGCGAGGCGGCGCAGGCGGTGCTTGACCGCGCGGCCGCGCGTCGGCTTGTCACCGAGAGGTCCCGTCGCGACGCAGTCGTCGGCATGGCCTTTGCCGACTTCGAGTCGTGGCACGCGCTAATGGTCAGCGTCGAGCCTGAGCGCGAGGGGGCGATCGCTGCGCATAACGTGCAGCTGCGCGACGCCTTCGAGCGGCTCGGCCGCCCGGTTGAAGACGGTCGCGAGTTCGAGCTCCCGGTCAGGGTGCGGATCTTCGCGGCGCCGTGACTGCCCGCGGACGGGTCCCACCGCTCATGCGAGATCCGACCCTCTCGGTACTGGGCGCCCACAAGGAGGTATGTGGCGGAACCCGTAGGCCTCGGGATAACTTCCCAACGAGATGAACTCGCATCACGGCGTGTGGAAGCGCGGCGGGGTCTCCTCACGCTGCGTACGGCTCGGTGCCTGTCAGATTCAGCTTTAGCCCAATCTCTGCCTCGGTGGCGCGATCAAGGACGAGCCGGGCAGTGGCCATGTCCTGCAGCGCGAGGCCGACGGAGTTGAACAGCGTGATCTGGTCCTCTCGCGTTCGGCTCGGGCGGGTGCCGAGGATCACCTGGCCGAGATCGGCATGAATGTCCGCCGCGGCGATCACGCCCTCTGCAATGGGAACGCAGACCTCGCCGGAACGGTCGAGGGACGAGGCGAGATCATCGACCACCACGAGGCTCCGGCGGACGGCTTCGGAGTCGAGTTCGCGGTGGTCCGGTCTCGGCGGCGCGCCGACCGCGTTCACGTGCAGGCCCGGCCGGAACCAGTCGCCGCGAATAAGGGGCTCGCGTGATGGGGTGAGCGTGCAGAGGACGTCCGCTGAGCGCACCACATCCTCTGGGCTCTCGAGGATCTCCACCGGGATGTCGCTGTCGGCTTGATCGGCGACGAACCGCTCCGCGGTCTCTCTCGTCCGGCTCCACACGGTTACTCGCGAGAACTCGCACACCGTTCGCAGCGCGGCCAGGTGCGAGCGCGCCTGTGCCCCGGCGCCCACAAGTCCAAGGGTGTGAGCATCGGTGCGGGCGAGGTGGCGCGTCGCAACCGCGGACGCGGCGGCCGTACGGTGCAGCGTTATCTCGACACCGTCGAGGAAGGCGATGCACTGCCCGGTTGCGGGATCGACAAGGGTGATCGTGGAATGCTGCGACCTGAGGCCGTGAGCAGCGTTGCCGGGAACGTCGGTCAGCACCTTCACGCCCGCCACGGGCGGTGAGCGCACCGCTGCGGCCATCGGGAGCATCACGCCGGCGCCTTGCGGGAGGCTCGTGGCCTGGTCTATTGCCTGGCTTGCCTCGCCGGCCGCCAGTGCGGCGTGGGCCGCCTCAACCGCGTCGATTACGGCATCTATGTCGATCAGGCGCCGGACGTCGTCGCGGGTGAGGATGAGCACCGATGCTCACCCGTCCGCGCGCGGGCGCAGGAGCGTGCCGCGGACGTCCTCGACGAGCTGGCCGTCCGCGATGACGGTGCGACCGCGTGAGAGCACGCGTCGCACGCCACCCCGCATCGGCCGGCCGACGAGCGCGCTCATGCGGTGTCGGTAGCGGAGCTCATCCGCGCTGAGCGTCCACGTTTCCCCAAGGTCGACGACGGCCAGGTCGGCGTCCTGGCCCACGGCGATCCGGCCCTTGCGCCCAAGGCGCAGCCGAGCGGCGACGTTGGCCGACACCGCGGCCGACGCAGCCGCGAGCCCGAGGCGTCCGCTGCCGACGCCTTCAAGCACGACGTTGAGGGTCGATTGGCAGCCGTTGATCCCTCCCCACGCGGCGAAGAAGTCCTCGGTCTGCTTGAGCTCAGGCGGGCAGGGGGAATGATCGGAGGCGACGATCGCCCGGTCGTCGCTACCGACCAGCTCCCACAGCCGCTGCCGGTTGGCCTCGTCGCGCATGACCGGCGCGCACTTCGCGACGGTCCCGAGACGGACGACGTCATCCTCGGTCAGGGCTAGGAAGTGTGTCGCCGTCTCCCACGAGACGTCGGCGCCATCCGCTCTCGCGCGCTGGACGAGCGCGACGCCCTCAGCCGTGCTGACGTGGACGATGTGCAGGCGGCAACCGGTGTCGGCGGCGAAAGCGATCGCGCGGCCGATCGCCTCGAGCTCGACGACCGGCGGACGCGAGGCGAGGTAGCTGCGGGCATCGCGACGGCCGGCGGCCTCCGCGCGCGCACGGCCGGCTGACACGAGTGCATCGTTCTCGGCGTGCACCGCCACGAGGGCGTCGAGCGCGGCAGCGCGATGCATGCCCTCGAGCAGGGTGGCGTCATCGGCGGGGCGGAAGTCCGCCATGCCGGTCTCGCTCATGAAGGCCTTGAACCCGATCGCTCCGCGCTCGTGCATCCCCTCGAGCTCGCCGAGGTTGCCGGGGACAAGCCCGCCCCACAGCGCGAAGTCAAGTCGCGACGACGCCGCTGCCGCGAGGACCTTGCGCTCGAATGCCTCAACGTCGACGGTCGCGGGCGTCGAGTTCAGCGGCATGTCCGCGAACGCTGTCATCCCGCCGGTAGCAAGCCCCGCGGTGGCTGTGGCGAACCCCTCCCACTCCGTGCGTCCCGGCTCGTCGCAGTGGACGTGTGCGTCGATCCCGCCCGGGAGCAGGTGCAATCCGCGGGCGTCGAGTTCCTCTCGCGCGCTGCCGCCAAGCTGGGGAGCGAGCGCCGCGATCTCGCCGTCGCCGACACCCACGTCCAGCTCGCGCTCGCCCTCGGGTGTCAGAACCGTCGCGGAGCGGATGATCAGGTCGTAGTCCACCTGCTCAGGCCGCTTCGCAAAGGCGCCGGAGCGTTGCCGCCAGCACCCGCACGCCGCGATCGATGTCGTCTGGTGCGGTGTATTCGAGCGGTGAGTGGCTGATGCCCCCGACGCTCGGTACGAAGATCATCCCGATCTGCACGTGAGCGCCGAGGATCATCGCGTCGTGGTAGGCGCCGCTGATCACGTCGAGGAAGGGCTCGCCGACGTCGGCGCAGGCGCCACGGACCGCGTCGACCACGACCGAGCTGCAGACCGCCGGGTTGTCGTGGGTGATCGTCTCGACCGAGACCTCGAGCCCGCGCCGTTCGACGATCCGATCGAGCTCGTCCAGAAACGCCTCGACGACCGCGACCCTGGCGGCCAGATCATGGTCACGGATGTCGATCTGAAGCTCGACGTCGCCGGGGATGACGTTGATCGCGCCCGGACCCACGCGGACGACTCCGACCGTCGCGACGGTGCTCCCGCTGGGGGAGGCAAGCGCGAGACGCTCTAGCTCCGCCGCCGCCTCGACGGCGCCGGCGAATGCGTCGCGCCGCAGGCTCATCGGCGTCGCGCCGGCGTGCGCGGCGGCGCCGGTGATCCGAACCAGTAGATCGTGTGGGGCAGCTATGTGCGTCACCGCTCCGATTGAGATGCCCGCCGCTTCCAGCACCCCGGCCTGCTCGATGTGCAGCTCGACGAAAGCGTGGACCGCGTCGGTGTTCAGACGCGCGTCCTCGAGACGGTCGGGGTCGAGGCCGATGCCGCGCATCGCCTCGGCGATGCTGACGCCCTCGCGGTCGCACATCGAGTCGAGCTCGGCCCGCGTCAGGCTTCCGGTCAGCGCGCGGCTGCCGAGGCAGCCCGAGCCGAAGCGCGGCTCCTCGCCGGCGAAGCAGACAACCTCGAGACTGCGGGCCGGCTCCCAGCCGATCGCGCGCAGCGCGCGGACCGCCTCGATCGCGCCGAGCACACCGAGCACGCCGTCGTAGGCACCCGCGTTGAGCGTCGTGTCGATGTGAGAGCCGCTCATTACGGCGGCGGCGGCGGAGTCCCGTCCGTCAATCCTCCCGAGCAGGTTGCCGAAGGCGTCGCTTCGCACGCTGAGCCCGGCCTCCGCCATCAGTTCGGCGACGACGTCGTTGGCGCGCATGTAGGTGGCGGTGAACACCTCGCGGGTGATCCCGCCGGCGGAGGGGTCGTCGTTGATCGCCGACAGCTGCTCGAGCTGCTCGGCAATCGAGCGCACGGGGATTTCCGACACGGTCATTGCGGCGTTGGTGCCGGCACGTGGTGGCCTTGGACGGCGGTGATGCGTCAGCCGTCGTCGTTGTCAGAGATCTGGCCGGAGACCTCGAGGTGCTCTTCCATCAGCTCGCGTGCCTCCTCGGTGTCACGCGCGCTGATCGCCTCGAAGATCAATCGATGTGCTGCGAGCGATCGTGCCGGCTGCTCTGGTCGCCCAAGCGACGCTTCTGCGATCCGCGCCGAGTGCTCGGCGACGGCACCAAGCAGCTCGGTGAGCACGTCGTTGCGGGCTGCCGCGAGGATCGCGGCGTGGAACGTGCGATCGCCGCCCAGGCCGGGCGCGCCCGAGCGGATCTCCGCATCCATCTCGCGAATCCCGGCGACCATCGCTTCGAGGTCGTCGGCGTCGCGCCTCTGCGCCGCCAGCTTGGCGGCGAGCCCCTCTAGCGCGTTGCGCACCTCGCCGGCCGCCGCGACCTGCGGATGTGCCCGCAGGATGTCGGCGGCGATCGGCGGCACCACATCGTCGATCGATCGGATCAGTGTCATGCCCTGTCCGTGGCGCACGTCGATCAGGCCCTCCACGCGCAGTGCCGTGAGCGCCTGGCGCAGCGACGTGCGACTGGCGCCGAGTTGCTCAGCCAGGCTGCGCTCGGACGGGAGGCGCTCCCCCGGCTGCAGCCGGAGACTGCGGATCAGTTCCCTGATGTCCTCGCGCAGGCTCGTGTAGACGGAGGGAGCATGGTCGGCGATTTCCACGCGGCGTAGCCTAGCACGTGGTCCGACCACTTTGTCAATAATTTCGACGCGCTTTCTACGCGGCGACGCTGGGCTAGGGAGTGATCACGCCGTTCTGCGACGGCAACCGCGCCGGAGCACGCGAGCCTGGATTTGATGGCCCGGGTGGTAAGCGTGCCGAGCCGTCGGTTTTCGACAGTTGGGCAGAATCGGGCCCCGATCGTTTGGACCGATGTCCATATGTGGACCAACCATTGTGGCGGATGCTGTGCGCCCTGGTCGGACCAGCGTCCAGGGTTTGCGTTCCCTACCCATCACCGGTCGCCACATGGATCTGCTTCGCGTCTCAGCCACCTCGCACGGGATCAACTACCTCCCCGAGTATTACGCGGCCGCCACCGGCGCGTTCGCCCGCCGGGGGGTTCGCGTCGCGCCCGAGGCGCGCGACCCTTGGACGGGGACGCTCGACGACCTCGCGGCAGGCACCGCCGACGTCGTTCTCGGCGGCATCTGGGTGCCGGCGATGTTCGCCGGCGCCGGACGCGACCTCGTCGCGGTGGGGCAGCTGAACGCGCGCTTCCCGATGGTGATCATGACCCGGGAGCCGGTCCCGGACTTCACCTGGAGCTGGCTGATCGGCCGAACCGTGCTCGCGCCGGGCGCCGGCGGGACGGCGCCGTACGAGTTCACGGCCGGTGTGATGCGCGAGCACGGGGTCGACCCGGGCGATGTGAGGTTCGTGCGCGACCTCTCCGGTGAGCTGTTGCGCGAGCTCTATGAGCACGGGCTCGGCGACGCCATGATCGCCGACCCGCTGACGGCCGCGTCGCTGCGCCTGAACGGGACGGGGTACCCAAGCTGCCATCTGGCCGAGGCCGGCGGTCCGATGCCCAACAGCGTCTACTACGTGGAGCGGGCTCGCCTTGATGAGCTGCGCGAGCGGCTGGTCGCCCTCGTCGGCGGCGTCTCGGAGGGGATGCTCGCGCTCTCCGGCGGCGCCGACCCGGCTTGCGTGATCGATGCGCAGTGGCCCCGCGGCGAAAAGCCGGCGCTGATGGCGGCCGCGACCGCGCTGGCCGGCGACGGGACATGGTCGGGCGTGCGCATCGACCCGGGCGCCCTCGAGCGGTGGGTGTCGATTCTCCACGACCGTGGGCTGATGGTCGCCCGGACCTCCTATGAGGATCTGGTCGACGCGTCGATCGCCGACGACGCGGTGCGGCAGGCACTCGGAGCGGCGGGCGTGGCCGGCGGTGTCGGCGAGGACGGCTCGTGAGCGTCGCCACGGGGGAGCTGCGGCGACCGGCCCGCGCCGGCTTCTCCGGCGCGCGGCGGTACCTGCCGGGGGTGGGGCGCCGCGTCGTGGCGGCGCTCGCGGTGATCCTGAGTGTCCTGACGGTGAGCTTCTTCGTCACGCGCGTGTTCGCGCCGGACCCGACGAGCCTCTATCTCGGGGCGGCCGGGAACGGCTTCGCGAGCCCGGCGGCCGAGGCGGCGGCGCGCGCCAAGATCCGCGTCGCGCTCGGGCTCAACGGATCGATTCTGCACCAGTACCTGCGCTTCCTCGGCCAAACGGTGCAGGGCAAGCTCGGGACCTCCTTCCAGACGGGGCGCCCGGTTGCCTCCGACCTCCTCGACAGGCTTCCCGCAACGGCGGAGCTCGCCGTGTACGCGCTCATCGTCGGACTCGGCGCCGGCGTCCTCTGTGGCGTTCTAGCCGCAGTACGGCATGAGGGGTGGTTCGATCGCGTCACCCGGTTCTTCGCGATCGGCTTCATGTCGATGCCACAGTTCTGGATCGGCCTGATGCTTCTGTGGGTCTGCTTCACAGTGCTCCACATCGCTCCGGGGCCGGTCGGGAGACTGCCGCTCGGGACCGCGGCGCCGGGGCGCATCACCGGCTTCTACGTTGTCGATGCTCTGCTGAGAGGTGAGTGGTCGCTCGCCTGGCAGGCCTTCGGGCAGCTCGTGCTCCCGGTGCTGACGCTCGGGCTCGGTCTTGGCGCTCCGGTCTACAAGGTCGTTCGCACCTCGATGCTCGAGGCCCTCAGCTCGGATTACGTGCGGACCGCGCGGGCTCTCGGCTTCGGGCGCCGGCGGATCTGGTTCGTATACGCGCTGAAGAACGGCCTGCTGCCGTTGATCACGATCCTCGCCGGCATCATCGGCTACACGCTCGCCGGGTCCGTGCTCGTCGAAGGCGTCTTCGGCTGGCCGGGGGTGGGCAACTACGCCTTCCACGCCATCCAGACATCCGACTTCCCGGCGATCCAGGGGTTCGTCGTCTACTCCGCGGTCCTCTACGTCGTCGTCTACGAGGCGATGAACGCCGCCTACGCCCTTGCCGATCCGCGGGTGCGGCTGTGAGCGTGCTCGAGCAAACCGCTGGAGCGATTCGGACGCGACGCTGGCTGCCGGCAGTCCGTAGCCGGTCGGTCTCGCTGCGCTTCGGGCTTGCGATCGTCGCCTTCTTCGCGATCGTCGCGATCGTTTCCCTGTTCTGGACGCCCTTCCCACCCGACGCCCAGGCGACCGGGGCCTTCTCGGCGGCGCCGACGGGGACACATCTCTTCGGAACTGACGCCACCGGCGCCGACATCTTCTCCCGCGCGATGGCCGCGACGACGACCGACGTCGGGATCACCGTCGCCGTCATCGCGCTCGCGCTGATCGTCGGGACGATCTGGGGGTCGCTGATCGGCTTCTACGGCGGCTGGATCGACGGGCTGAGCATGCGCGTGCTCCAGGTCATGAACTCCTTCCCCGCGTTGCTGCTGGCGATGCTCGTCCTCTCGACGGTCGGGCGCGGCCTTTCGGCCGTGATCCTGGTGGTCGCCCTCATCCCACTGCCTGACTATGTCCGGCTCGCGCGCGCCGAGATCCTGACCAAGAAGCACTGGCAGTTCGCGGAGGCGGCGAGGATGATCGGCCGGCGGCCGCGGGCGGTCCTCTTCCGTCACCTGCTGCCCAACAGCACGCGGCCGCTGTTCGCCTACGCCGCGGTGAACGCCTCATGGGTGATCAGCACCGTCGGAGCGCTCGGATTCCTCGGGCTCGGGATCCAGCCGGGCTCGGACGAGTGGGGCTCGATGATCGCCGGAGGCCAGCAGGGCATCGTGACCGGGCAGTGGTGGATCTCCTTCTTTCCAGGCCTCGCGATCTTCCTGCTCGCGGCCGCGCTGCACCTGATCGGCGACGGCCTCTCCGACGACGACCTCGTCCGCCATGGCCACTGAGATGGCGACCATCCCTCGCGCCGAGCGCTCGGAGCCGCCGGTGTCCGTCCCCGTGCTCGAGATCGCCGGCCTGAGCGGCGGCTTCGTAACGCGGGCGGGTGACTACACACCGGTGCTTGAGAACGTCGGCTTCTCGGTGGCCCGCGGGACGACGACGGCGATCGTCGGTGAGACCGGGAGCGGCAAGTCGCTGACGATGCTCGCCGTGCTCGCGCTGACCCCCCGCATGTTCCGGCGAACGAGCGGATCTGCCTGCTTCGAGGGCAGCGAGCTGCCGTGGGCCGACGAGAAGGCGATGAGCGCTGTGCGCGGCGCGCGCATCGCGATGGTGTTCCAGAACTCACGCGGCGCGCTGAACCCGGTGTTCACGATCGGGCGCCAGCTCGGCGATGTTCTGCGGCTGCACCGCCACCTTTCCAAGCAGGACGCCCTCGCGGTCGCTGAGGACCTGCTCGCGCGCGTCTACGTGTCGGAACCCGGCAGGCGGCTGCGGCAGTATCCGCACGAGCTGTCGGGCGGCACCGCCCAGCGGGTCCAGATCGCGCTCGCCCTCGCGTGCGAGCCGACGTTGCTGATCCTGGATGAGCCGACCACCGGCCTGGACGTGACGATCCAGGCCGACATCCTCGACATGATCGTCGAGCTGGGCGAGACGATGGACATGAGCACGTGCCTGATCACGCATGATCTCGGGGTCGTCGCACAAACATGCGAGCACATGGTGGTGATGCGCTCGGGGCGCGTCCTCGAGTCGGGCCTGACGCGAAAGCTCATGACGACGCCAGCTCACGCGTATACGGCCCAGCTGCTCGAGTCCAGCCAGATCGGACGGCACGAGACATGAGCGAGCCGGTGCTGAAGGTATCGGGGCTGGCAAAGCGGTTCGCGATCCGCTCACGCGGCCACAGGCGCCTGTTGACCGCCGTGGACGGCGTGGACCTCGAGGTGCACGCCCGTGAGACCGTCGCTCTGATCGGCGAAAGCGGCTCCGGGAAGTCGACGGTGGCTCGGTGCATCGCCCGTCTGGTCGAGCCCACCGCGGGCGAGGTGACGCTCGGCGGGCGCAACCTGACAGCCGCGCCGAAAGCGTCGCTGTGGCGGTTCTACAGCGACCTGCAGATGGTCTTCCAGGATCCGTCCTCGTCGCTCAATCCGCGGATGACCGCGCGCCAGAGCATCGAGGAGCCGATCCGGCTGCACACGACGCTCACCGGTCGCGAGCGCGCGAGCGCCGTCGGCGACCTCCTTGGCCAGGTGGGCTTGCGCGCCGAGCTGGGCTCGCGCTACCCGCGCCAGCTCAGTGGCGGCGAGTGCCAGCGCGTGGCGATCGCCCGGGCGCTTGCGGTCGAGCCCAAGGTCCTGTTGCTCGACGAGCCGACCGCGTCGCTGGACGTCTCCGTTCGCGGGCAGATCCTCGACCTTCTCGAGCGCCTGCAGTCGGAGCGGCAACTCGCCTATCTCTTCATCAGCCACGACCTCGGCGTCGTCCGCCACATCGCCGACCGGGTGCTCGTGATGTACCTCGGCACGATCGTCGAGGAGGGCAGCGCGGCCGAGGTCTTCGAGCACCCCTCGCATCCCTACACACAGGCACTGCTCACGGCCGCCCCGGTTCCCCGCTACGGGCATCGACCGCGGCGCCTGAAGCTGATCGGTGAGATCCCGAGCGCAGTCGACCTGCCGCCTGGCTGCCGCCTGGCATCGCGGTGTCCACTCGCGAGATCGGAGTGCTCGAACGCGCCGCCGGCGCGCGTCGCGATCTCCGCCACCCATCAGGCCGCGTGCCCGGTGGTGGCGCAGGCACGGGTCTCGAGCATCTAGATGGTCTGAGCTCGGCCCCTCCCTCTTCAACTCCCACACAGAAAGGCAGCTCAGTATGTTGATTCCAAAGCGCGCCAGCTGGCGTGCCGTGAGGCGCTGCGCCGCGACCGCCCTGTGCGCGGTCGGAGGTGTCGGCGTCACGGCGTACTTCGCTCTTGCGTCGACGCCGGCCACGGCGGCCAGCTCATTGAAGATCATCACGGCATGGCCGGCGGACGTCACCAGTCTCGACCCCGCAAACCTCTCGACCGACCAGGATCACGCCCTCTCGCGCAACATCTACCAGACGCTGGAGCTGCCGGAGCTCAGCGCCGCACCCGACGGCACGCTGAAGGTCAACGGCGCCAATGTGAAGCCGTATCTCGCAACCTCGTGGACGGTGAAGGCGAACACGATCACGTTTCACCTTCGCTCGGGTGTCCACTTCTATCCGAGTGGCGATCTGCTGAGCGCAACTGACGTGAAGTTCAGTCTCGATCGCATCTTCAAGACCCCCGGTGCGGGCGACCTGCAGTCCAACAATCTGCAGGGCCCGAGCGACATCACGATTCTCAACCCGAGCACCATAAAGCTCACGTTCACAAACGCGACGGGCGCACCGATGCCCGTCACACAGACCCAGCTGTTCTTGTTCAGCCAGCATTTCACCGGCATCGTCGACTCGAAGGTGGCGCTCGCGCACGCAACGGCGAGCGATCCCTACGCCGCCGACTGGCTGCGCCAGAACGCCGCGGGCAGCGGGCCCTACTACATCGCCTCCCGCAACCCTGGCGTGAGCATCGTTCTGAAGCCCGTCACCAACAGCTGGCTGCCGGCTCCCGCCTACGGCGAGGTCGACATCCAGATCACCACCGGCAGCATCGCGTCACTGATGCAGAGCGGCGCGATCAACCTCGCCGATACCGGCATGACGAACCAGCAGATCAACAGCCTCGCGAGTGCCGGCAAGACAGTTGTCTGGCAGGACACTGGCAACTTCGACATGTTCGCGATCACCTCCGCGCCGGCGGCCCAGGTGGGACCGCTCGGCAACAAGCTGGTGCGCCAGGCGATCGCCTACGCGCTGCCCTACAACGAGGTGCTCAAGAACATCCTCTACGGCCGCGGCGAGCGCGCCGGCAGCATCGTGATGAACTTCGCGCCCGAGTACACGGGAGCGTGGCTGCAGTACTCGACCAACATCGCCAAGGCCAAGGCACTCATGAAGGCGGCCGGTAACCCGGCGGTCTCCGAGCCGCTGTATTACCTGGAAGGCGACCAGGACCAGACCAACACAGCGATCCTGATCAAGGCAAGCCTCGCGCAGATCGGGATCACGACCACGCTGACGCCGGAGACCCAGGCTGGGCTGTTCGACGTCGTCGATGCGCGCTCGACACCGGCGGCGGGCGCGCAGGTGGGCCCGCCCGGTCTCGAGTTGTTCAACTGGTCGGGATTCACCGATGACCCGTCGATCGTGATCGGCTACTGGGCGACCAAGGGCGGCATCAACAACTACGCCCTGTACTCCTCGCCCATCGTCAACGCGATCAACGCCAAGTGGGCGTCGGAACCCGCGTCTGCGGCGCGCACGGCGGCCTACCGCAAGGCGCAGACGATCATCGCCGCCGACGCTCCCTACATCCCGATCGCCTACACAGGCGCCGTGACGGTCGTTGACAAGGGAATCACGGGCGTGTCGTTCTCGCCGGGCGGGTCCAGTCGTTACTGGACGCTGCATCCGACCGGAACGAGCGACGCGATCGACAGCAAGCTGTTCCAGTAGCAGCCTGACTCAGTCGGGTACGCGGCCCGGGCGGTTCGCCCGGGCCGCGGCCCGTTTCTGCTCCAACAGCAATTACAGACACAAAGGAGGGTCGGCTGGTGCTGACCGTTGCAGGATCCCGGGGCCGGCGCGGTCGCGCCTACCATCTGCTCACCCCGCCAAACCGCTATCCAAGCAGGCTCGCGGGCTGGCAGCTGACCACGGTTTTCAAGCTCGCCACGCCGCGAACAGGCACCGCGCGGTTCGGGCAGTACCTGCTCGAGCTGCAGGCGGGCGGCGGCAGCGCTGGAGTGGTCGACACCGATTTCGAGCACTTCGTCCTGACACTGTCAGGCGAGCCGACGTTGGATGGGCAACCGCTGGGCGCGGGCTGCTACGCCTACCGCCCGCAGGGCCAGGGACTCGAGCTCGCGGGGACCGGGGCCGCCGCCGAGCCCGACCGGGTGATGTGGATCAAGCGCCGCTACGAGCCGGCCCCCAACCTCGACGCGCCGGCGGCCGTCACCGGCCAGATCGACGCGCTGGCGACGCTCACGACGGCAAGTGGCGTGCGCCGGCGCGAACTGCTCCCCTCAGATGACCCGGCGTTTGACTTCAACATGAGCCTGATGACCTTCCCCATGGGGTCGGAGCTCGGGCAGGTGGAGGTCCACGACGAGGAGCACGGCCTGTACATGACCAGGGGCGCGGGGACCTACCACCTCGACGGCAGCAATCACGAGGTCGCCGCCGGCGACTTCATCTACATGGCTCCGTACTGTCCGCAGTTCTTCAGGCCCCAAGGCAGCGACGACGCGGAGTACCTGCTCTACAAGGACGTCTTTCGAGACGGATTCTGACGGCGCCCTCGCGGCGCGCCGACGGGCGGGATGCGGACGCGGACCGCCGCGCGCCGCACCCTACGAGACGAGTTCGCGCAGGCGCAGTCGCGTGATCTCGCGCAGTTGCTCGGTGGCGATCCGGAACTCCGTCTCGGGAGGATTGCCGAGCCGATCGTTCAGCGCCGCGAGCATCTCCGCCGCGCTTCGGCCGCTGGCTCGGATCAGGAACATGTAACCGAACCGCGCTTCGTAAGCGGCGTTGCCGGCGTGCAGCGCCGCCAGCGTTTCGGGATCGGCCCCCTCGATCCCGGCCTGCTCCTGCGCTTCGCGCGCATCGTCGGACGGGACCTCCGCGATGCGCGCGTGACCGCGGACGCCCTGGTGCCAATCATCCGGCCCGAGCTGGTCAAACGCCCGCTCGGCGGCCTCGAGTAAAAGATCTGTTGTCGCGAACGGCCCGGAGGCGGCGACGAGCTGCGCCCAACGGGTTGAGCTGCACGCGGTGAGCAGCAGGTCGGCTTGCATCGGCCGCATCGTAAAGGGGGTGCGAGCGTCGAAGGCCGCACGCAGGAATCGTCGTGCCACGCGGTCGAGCGGCTGCAGAAGCTTTGGACGATCTAGGCGACGTCATCAGGCAGGCTCTCGCGGTATTGCAGCCTGGAAGCATCGGGCGTGCCGCTGATCAAGTCGGCCCTGAGTCGTAGCGGCCTCATGCTCCAGCTATGCGGCGTGCTCGGAGCAGCCCACAGGTGGCCCACTTTTCGACCGGCGCAACTCGCCTAGATTTCCCCCGGCCCTATCGGCGCCTACCGCCGGCTTCCAGCCCGCCCGCGGCCGCGCGTGGATGCCGGCTCCCCACCGAACTACACTCGGGGACCATGCAGCCTCCGGTCAGACGATCCGACGCCGAGCGCTTGAGCGCAGGAGCCGCGTGATCAAGGTCCACGCGCTGGGCGTGACCCCGCAGGCCGGCTTCCAGGCGGAGATCGCCGCGATCGATCAGGCCGGGATGGACGGCGTGTTCGCGACCGACCATCTGTTCATCAGCCACGGCAAGCCCCGCCGCGAGGCGCTCGCCGGAGGAGATCCCTTCGTCAGGCTGGCGATCGCGGGGACGTTGTCGCAGCGGCTGACGCTCGGAACCAGCGTCGTCAACATCGGTTTCGCCCACCCGGCGCTGGCGCTGCGGTCGTTCCTCGAACTCGCGACGCAATTCGGCGGCGATCGGGTTCTCGCCGGAATCGGCGCCGGCTGGAACCGCGAGGAGTTCGAGGCGCTCGGAATGGAGTTCCCGCCCCTCGGGCGGCGCATGGACCGCCTCGAGGAGAGTGCGCGGCTGGCTCGGGCGCTGTTCGACGAGGGCTTCGCCGATTTCGCAGGTGAGCACGTCACGGCGAACGAGCTGACGCTCGGCCCGCCGCCCTCTCCCGCGCCCCGCCTGCTGCTCGGCGGTGGCTCCGACCGCTTGCTCGAGATCGCCGGCCGCTACGCCGACGTCGTCGATCTCAACGGTTCCTCGCGCCGCCTCAAACTTGGTGGCCCCCACCCGGTGCTGCGGGACGCCATGCGCCGATTCACGACGACAGTGGGCGACCTGGAGGACTCCGTCGCGCGTGTGCGGGCGAGCGCCGCCGCTGCGAGACGCGACGGGGATCAGATCGAGTTCTCGGTGCTCGTCAACGCGATCCGCTTCTGCGCCATCAGCGAGGTTGACAGTGTCGAGAGCGAGCTGTGCGAACAGGCCGGGATCGAACACCAGTCGCTCGCGGACTGCCCCTACGTGTTCGTCGGCCCGCCCGAGCGGATGCGCGACCAGCTCAGCGAACGCGCGGAGCGGCTCGGTTTGCGCCACCTCATTCTCGCCCCCGACGAGGTCGGCATCCTGGCTCGCTTCCGCCAAAACGTCGTGGTCGAAGCCGCCGGCTGATCACCCGGAGGACGTGCATCGAGCGGCCGCGCGGGTGGAGTGCGACCGCATCGTTCGAGAACGCGGTGCCACCGCTGCGTTCCGGCCGCGTCGCATCTTGTGCCTCACCCGGTCAGTTTGGCGGAGGCTCCGCGATTGCGGACTTGATGAGCGTCGCCATCGCCTGATCGCCCGGCCCGCCGACTGGCATGTGGACGCCGTCGGCACCGAACCACTGTGGGTTGCGGTCGGCGAGCGTGTTGAAGTCGGCGAGCACGGCTCTCGCGTAGCGGGCGACGCCCTGCTCAAGCGTCGAGTTGACGGACTGCGACCAACTCAGGACCGACGGCACGTGGATGGTGACAAACACCACTCGGGACGCGCCGGCGAGCACGGCCATCATGTTCGTGAACTGCTGCCAGGTGACCGGTCCGTTGGTTCCCAGGTCGATCACCACGATCGCGCCAAGGTCGCCTTCGGACCTCAGCTGCTGCGCAAGGGCGACGCCGGCATCCCATTGCCGGCTGACCGCCGCCTCGACATCGATGCCGGGAATCGCAGCTTGCAGCGCGGCCTGCGCATCGAGCATCACCGAGTCGCCGATCGCCGTGACCCGGCAGGGCACGAGGCCCGGGCCGGGCGCCGGCAGGCCCGTCCCGGCACCTGCGATCGTGGGTAGCAGCCAGTAGCCGCGTCCGTCGGGGAGGGCTGCGATCGAAACGATTGGGCTGCGTTTCGCGCTTGCGCCGGCCGATCCGTAGTAGCGGGCGTCGCCGAATCTGAACACCGTTCCGTCCGCCGCGACGAGCCAGTAGCCCCGCCCGTCGCGCGTTGCCGCCATGCCGACGATATGTGCGCCCCTGCTGATCGCCGATCCGTAGTAGCGCGCGTCGCCGTAGCGCAGGATGCCGCCGCTTGATGCGGCAAGCCAGTAGCCGCCGCCACTCGGCGTGGGCACGATCGCGACGATGTCGCGCCGCGTCTGCTCGCCGGAAGCTGAGCCCAGATAGGCGGCGTCGCCGGAGCGCGACACGCTGCCGTTCGCAGCGGCGAGCCAGAAGCCCTGGTCGTCCGGGCTCGCCGCGAGCCCGACGATGGGGCTGGCGGTGCGGCGACGGGTACGCGCGCGGTGAATGTGTGCGTCACCGAACGCGAACACTCGTCCCGCGCGTGAGGCGAGCAGGTACCCCCTACCGTCACGGGTGGCAATCATCCCGACAATGCGGTCGTCGCCAAGGTTGCGGGCTGATCCATGAAAGCCGGCCGACCCGAAGCTGAGCACCCGGCCGCCGCCGGTCACGAGCCAATAGCCGCGGCCCTTCGGATCTGCTGCGATCGCGACGATGCGCGCGTTTTTGCTCAGCTCCCCGCCTTTCAGTCCCCCCAGGTCAGGCGCCGCTCCTAACGGAATCGGCCGTTGCGGAGCGCCCTCGAGACCGAGCGCGGCGCAAGCCGACGCCGGCGTCCCCCGGGTCGTTGTTGCACCGTGGGCGACGCGAGGCTCCAGGCCGTCGTGGACCAGGGCAGCGAGGCCGACCATCACCAGTGCGGCGGCAGCAGAGACGCTGAACGCACGCGTGCGGAGCCTGCCCGGCGAAAAGCGCATGGACTCCACGCTGAGCAGCTCGCTGCTCAGCGCGCGAAAGACGTTCCGGCGCTCAGCCCCTGCGCAAACGCCGCGATCAACCGCGCACACGAGTCGATGTCGTCCAGCTGCACCATCTCCACCGGGGAGTGCATGTAACGAAGGGCGATCGAGATGCTGCCGGTGGGAATGCCCGCGCGGGTCAGGTGAATGGAATCGGCGTCCGTGCTCGTGCGCGCCGCGTAGGCGGCGATCGTGCACGGGATCTCCTCGCGTTTCGCGGTCTCGTGCAGCAGTTCGAACACGACGGGGTTGAGGATCGACCCGCGGCCGATCACCGGTCCCTCCCCAAATTTGTGGCGGCCGATCTCGTTGATCTCCACGCCGGGCGAGCCGGTCTCGTGGGTGACGTCGACGACGATCGCGACGTCGGGGGCCAGTCCATAAGCGAGGGTCCGGGCGCCGTTGAGCCCGATCTCCTCCTGCGCCACGCCGCAGGCCGCAACGTCGCCGGGCGCGCCGCCGGCTTCGGCGACGATGCGTGCGGCCTCGAGGGCGATGAAGGCGCCGAGCCGGTTGTCCATGGCGCGGGAGATGTAGCGGTCGTTGCGGAGCTCGAGGGGCTCGCCGGCGAGCACGGCGACATCGCCGATCCGCACGAGCGCCCGCGCTTCGTCGCCGTCCTTCGCACCGATGTCGATGTGCAGCTCGCGCAGCTCCGGCACCTTCTTGCGGTCCTCATCGCGCAGCAGATGGATCGCCTTGCGCCCAACGACTCCGGGCAGCGGCCCGCTCTGCGTGATCAGCTCGGCGCGCTGGCCGACAAGCACCTGGGCGTCCCAGCCACCGACGCCGGTGAAGCGCAGGAAGCCGTCGTCGTCGATGTGGGTGACGATCAGCCCGATCTCGTCGATGTGGCCGACGATCGCGAGGAACGGAGCGCCGGTGGCCGTGCCGGCGACGCGGGCGACCGCGGAGCCCATGATGTCGACGGAGACGTCGGGCGTGAATGCCCGGCCGGCTTCGGCGAACACCGCTGCCGGGGCGGTCTCGTAGCCTGACGGTCCGGCGGCGGTGAGGAGCTTTTCAAGAACGTCGGGTAGCGGCACGGCCACAGCGTATGGCACCGCGGTCCGCTGGTTGTTAGCACTCGATTGGGCACGCGTCTGTCGTGGCCGCTCATCGACTGGTTCTGGCGGCCGCCGGGCTCGCGAGCCGTCCGCTCTGGCGAGCAGCGCCCGGATGGTCTGGCGGTCGCGCTACCGTCGGTGGCTGTGACACGACCGCCACGACCTCGCAACCCGCGCGTGAGCCCGCGGATGGCACTCGCCGGCGTGTGCGCCGGGATCGGGCTTGCGCTCTGTGCGGCGGCCACGGGCGGATCCGCGAGCGCCCACGGCGCGGCCTCTGACGCAGGTCCCACCACCTCGACGCTCGCTGCGCGCCAGGACGGCCGATCGCGCGGCCTCTCCGCATCCGCCCGCGCAGCGTCCGCCGGCGCTGGCGGCCTCTCCCTGATCGTCGAGCCGGCCCAGGGCCTCGGCCAGATCGACGCTGACGTCGCGGCCGCCAAGCACAGCGTCGACATGACGATGTACGAGCTCGACGACACCACGATCGAGCAGGAGCTTGTCGCCGACAAGCGCCGGGGCGTGGCGGTTCGCGTGCTCCTCAACGGTGGCTACTACGGCGGTGGGTTCTCTGAGAACGACGACGCAACCAGCTACCTGCGCGCGAACGGCGTCGCGGTTCGAACCAGCTCCCCGTCGTTCGCGCTGACCCACCAGAAGACGATCACGATCGACGACCGCACGTCGATCGTGATGACGCTGAACCTCACATCGCGCTACTACGCCACGACCCGCGACTTCGCGGTGCTCGACACCCAGCCCGCCGACGTCGCTGCGATCGAGCGGGTCTTCAACGCCGACTGGAGCCACAACCCGGTCACGCCGTCCGCCGGCAGCGGCGACCTTGTCTGGTCTCCGGGTGCCGAGAGCGAGCAGGTCGCGCTCATCGACAGCGCGCGCTCGACGGTCGACGTCGAGAACGAGGAGATGGCTGACACCTACGTCACCGCCGCGCTTTGCGACGCCGCGCGCCGGCGCGTCAAGGTCGCTGTCGTGATGACCTACGACAGCAGCTGGCGCGAGGCGTTCGACGAGCTCACGGCGTGCGGCGTCCAGGTCCGCACCTACGCGGAGGACGCGCCGCTGTACATACACGCGAAGGCGATCGTCGTCGACGGCCGCGAGGCGTTCGTCGGCTCGCAGAACTTCTCACGGACCTCGCTTCAGTACAACCGCGAGCTCGGCATCGTGACCTCCGTTCCCGGGATCGTCAGTCAGCTTGCACAGACGTTCTTGAGCGACTTCCGCGGAGCGGCCCCGTGGGGCGCGTAGCGCACCGCTAGCCGGGAGCGCGCGCTGGCGGGACGCCGGCGCGCGAGCCCGGCCACTGCAGCCATCAGCGGCTCGGCCCGTCGCACGGCCGCGTGAAAACCCGCAGAGTCGGCGCTTCGTGGCCTGCCGCTCGTTAGGTTCCGTCGAGCTCGCCGCAGGCGCACTGGGTACACGGAACGGTCCGTTGCCGAGGGTGCGTCTCGGCGCGCCAACACGGTCGCGCAAACTTGACTTGTCGTAGAAAATAGTATCTACTTCGCATTCTGTTGAGGGAAGGGATGGAAATCGACGCGATGACAACGCACGGGCAGCGCCTGCGCGCGATCGGGTTCGCTCGGCGGATCGCCCTCCCGGCGGTGCCCGAGAACGCCCCGCGCTTGCGCACGGAAGAGCGCTGCGGATGACGGGGGACCTCGAGTCCGGCCCGCCTGTGCTGAGCATGCGCGGGATCTCGAAGCGCTTCGTTGGCGTCAAGGCGCTGACGGACGTGACCTTTGAGGCACGGGCCGGCGAAATACACGCGATCGTCGGCGAGAACGGCGCCGGCAAGTCAACACTGATGAAGATCCTCTCCGGCGTCCACCAGCCGGATGAGGGAACGATCGAAATCGACGCGCAGGTTGTCTCATTCTCCGGGCCCAACCAGGCGCAGGAGCTTGGCGTGGCGATGGTTTACCAGGACTTCGACCTGGTGCCGGAGCTGAGCGTCGCCGAGAACATCTTTCTCGGCTGCCAGCCGATCAGCCGGCTGGGATTCGTCCGCCGCTCCGAGCTGCGCAAGCAGGCCGCGGCGCTGCTGGACGAGCTGGAGGCGGAACTGGATCCGACGCTCGTGGTCAAGGATCTTTCGGCCGGCCAACGCCAGCTGATCCAGATCGCGCAGGCGTGCGGGCGCCAACCGCGGATCGTCGTCTTCGACGAGCCCACCTCGGCGCTCA
This sequence comes from uncultured Solirubrobacterales bacterium, assembly GCA_963788385.1. Taxonomy (GTDB): domain Bacteria; phylum Actinomycetota; class Thermoleophilia; order Solirubrobacterales; family Solirubrobacteraceae; genus Palsa-513. The sequence goes on along the minus strand of CAWBGR010000017.1, from coordinate 372,848 downwards.
CCGAACATGAGGCCGAGAACCTGTTCAAGATCATCCGCCGGCTGAAGGACCGCGGCGTCGCGGTCGTCTACATCTCCCATCGGCTCGCCGAGGTGATGGCGATCGCCGACCGTGTGACCGCGCTTCGCGACGGCAACCTGGTCGCCACGCGCGACATCGCTGACGTGAGCCAGGACGACATGGTCCACCTGATCGTCGGGCGTACGATCACCGAGCTGTTCCCCAAGAGCGACGTGGCGTTTGGTCAGCCTGTGCTCGAGGTCGCGGGGCTCTCGCGCCCGCCGGTGTTCGACGACATCTCGTTTTCGGTCCGGGCGGGTGAGATCGTCGGTATGGCTGGCCTGGTCGGGGCGGGCCGAACCGAGATCGCCCGTGCGATCTTTGGACTGGACAAGCGCGCCGGCGGGGTCGTCACCGTCAACGGCGCGAGTGTGCCTTCCGGCCACGTCGATGCGGCGATCCGCGCGGGGCTCGGCTTCGTGCCCGAGGAGCGCAAGTCCGACGGCCTCGTGCTGGACGAGACGGTCTCCCAGAATCTCGTGCTAAGCAGTCTCAAGGCGCTCGCCCGGCTGGGGATCATCGACCGCGGGCGCGAGCGCAGCTTCGCCCAGGGCCTGGTTCAGCGTCTCGACGTCCGCCCACCCGAGCTCAACCGGCAGGTGATGACGCTGAGCGGCGGCAACCAGCAGAAGGTCGTGCTCGGCAAGTGCCTGGCAAGTTCGCCCAAGGTCCTGATCCTCGATGAGCCCACGGCCGGCATCGACGTCGCGTCGAAGGCGGAGATTCACCGTCTGATCGGCTCGCTCGCCGAAACCGGCGTCGCGGTGCTGCTGATCTCCTCAGAGTTGACGGAGATCATCGCCGCCAGCGACCGCATTCTCGTTGTCGCCGGCGGGCGGATCGTCGACGAGGTGCCGCGGGCCGACGCCACCGAGCAGCGCATCATCCGCGCGGCCACGGGCGCCGTCGAGGCGGCAACAAGATGAACGTGTCACTTGCCTCGCGCGCGCCGATTCGCGCGCGCGCAGGAGCGTTCGTGCTACTGCTCGGTCGCTACGGCATCTACGTCGGGCTTGTGCTGCTGTGCATCGTCGGCACGGCGCTCTCGGGCGCCTTCCTCACATCAACCAACTTCCTCAACATTGGCCTGTCGGTCGGGTACGTCGGCTTCGTGGCGATCGGGATGGCCTTCGTCGTGATCGGCGGAAGCCTGATCGACCTCTCGATCCCAGGCGTGATCGCCGGCGCGGGCATCATCGCCCTAGCGACCGAGCCAACGATCGGCGCCGTGCCGGCGATCCTGCTCGCGTTGCTCGTTGGCGCCCTCGTCGGGCTCCTCAACGGGGCGGCGATCGGCTATCTCAAAGCCAATCCGGTCCTCGTGACCTACGCGGCGCAGATCATCATCCTCGGCATCGCGCAGGCGGCAGCCGGTGCGGGTTTCATCTACTCCCGCGGCCCGGCCTTCAACTGGCTTGGCAACGCGACGATCTGGGGGGTGCCGCTGGTATTGCCGATCCTGGCGATCTGCCTGCTTGGCGCCTACGTGGCCCTGTCGCGCTCGACCTTCGGCCGTCGGGTTTTCGCGACCGGTGGCGGCTACCAGGCCAGTCGTGTGGCTGGACTTCCGGTCCGGCGCATCGTGATGATGACCTTCGTTATCTCCGGCACGCTGGCTGCACTCGCCGGCGTCCTGATGTCGGCTGCGTTGGGCAGCGCTCAGCAGGAGATCGGCATCGGCTACGAGTTCAACGCCATCACCGCCGTCGCGATCGGCGGCACGAGCCTGTTCGGCGGCGAAGGATCGATCGGCCGCGTGCTCGCCGGCGTGCTGCTCGTCGGCGTCTTGAACAACGTGATGATCCTGGCGGGCGTCTCGATCGACAGCCAGGGGATCGTCAAGGGCGCGATCATCGTGGGCGCCGTGGCGCTCGACGTCGTGCTCAGACGGGTGCGGGCGCGATGAGCGAGCACCGCCTGGCGAGCATCGCCGCGCGACTTTTCGCCGCCCGGATCTACTTTGTCCTCGTTCTGACGGTCGTGATCGCGGGGATTCTGGTGCCGTCGTTCACGCAGGCGCTGAACCTCGAGAACACCTTCGTCCAGGCTTCGCCCAACGGCCTGATGGCGCTGGGCGAGACGCTTGTGATCTTCACCGGCTGCATCGACCTCTCCGTGGGCTCGACGCTGGCGCTCTCGGGAATCGTCGCGGTCATCCTGCAGGGTCCGTTGGGTCCTTGGCCGGCCATAGCGGTCGGCATCCTCAGCGGCACGGGCGTTGGCGCACTGAACGGCCTGATAGTCACGCGACTGGGCGTCAACGCGTTCATCGCCACGCTCGGCACGATGATCGGGATCTCCGGCGTTGCCTTCACGGTCTCCGGCGGGCAGCCGCTCAGTCCGCCGAACATCGGCTTCGGGCTGCCGATCAACAACGGCCTGATCTGGTGGCTGACGCCGCCGGCGGTGGCCTTCGTCGTTGCGTGCATCTTGCTGCACGTCGTGATCACGCGCATGCGCGTCGGAAGAAACCTCATGAGCGTGGGAGGCAGTCGCGAGGCCAGTCGCCGCGCCGGGCTGCGTCCAAACGCCTACGTGTTCGGGGCCTTCGTGGCCTCCGGCACGTGCTCGGGGATCGCCGGCGTGATGCTCGCGCTGGGGCTTGCGACGGGCTCGCCGATCATCGGCGCGCAGTCGGTGTTGCCGGTGGTCGCCTCGGTTGTGCTCGGCGGCGCGAGCCTTCTTGGCGGATCCGGCAGCGTCGTCAAGACGATGGTCGGCGTGCTGATCATCGGCAGCCTCAGCACGGCGATGAACATCGCCAACGTCGCCTCGTGGGACCAGGACATCGTGATCGGTGCGGTCCTGCTGGTCGTCGTGCTTGGCGGCAGCCTCGGCCAGGGCGTCAGGCGCCCGGGCCTGCGCCTGCCGCGACCCGCAACCGCACGCGGCACGCCGACCGGGGACACCGCGGGGACCGCCTAGCCGTCCAGCAAGCTTGCGCCGCCTCGGCGCCACTAACTCACACAACACAAGGAGGGGAGACCCCATGACAGGTCACACAAAACAGCGGAGGAGATCTCACATGAAGCTGGTCAATCGTCGCAATCTCGCGGCGCTGGTTGCTATCGCGGCGGTTGGTGTGGTCGCGGCCAGCAGCATCAGCGGCGCGAGTGCCGCGAGCACAAAGAAGGTCTGTCTGCTTGCCAACTCGACGACGTCGCCCTACGCCGCACTGCTCAACCCGGCGATCGTCCAGGAGGGCGCAAAGCTCGGGCTAAGCGTTCAGACGCTCGATGGCAACAGCGACATCGCCACGCAGGCCCAGCAGATGGATGACTGCATCGCGGAGAAGGTGGCCGGGGTGATCGTCGTGCCTGTCGATGCCAAGGGCATCGTCCCGGCGCTCGCGCGCGCCGCGGCGGCCGGGATCCCGATCGAGAACTCAAACGCCGAGGTGGATGCGTCGGGCCTGAAGTACATCAAGGGCTTCACCGGCCCCGGTGACTACGAGATGGCTTTGCTCGCAGGCAAGACGCTCGGCACCGACCTCAAGGGCAAGGCGGCGAACATCGCTGAGATCCAGGGATCCGCGGGCTATGGCCCGACGATCGCCCGTGCTGCCGGCTTTGCGGCCGGCCTGAAGGCCACCGACCCCAAGGCAACGATCATCGCCCAGGAGGACGGCAACTGGGTTCAGCAGACCGCTCAGACCGACGCCGCGGCGTTGATCGCCAAGTACGGCAAGAAGATCAACTACTTCTACTGCCATGACGACACGATGTGCGTCGGCGCAGCTGCGGCGATCAAGTCCTCGGGCCTGCCGATCCACATCGTCAGCCTGACGCTGAACAAGCAGGGAGCGGCGCTGATCAAGTCGGGCGTGTTCCTGTTCTCGGTCCTGCAGTCGCCCTACACCGACGGCACGCTGGCGGCGCAAACGATGGCAAAGATCCTCGCCGGAAAGACCGTCCCGAAGGTCCAATACATCACGACCCCGCTGGTCACCAAGGCCAACCTGGCGAAGTACCCCGCGCCGTTCTAAACCCCATGTCCGAGGCGGTGCCGGATCGTAATTGGCTGGCGATCCGGCACCCGCCGACGGCCGGCAGTATCTAGAACAGCGAGCCAGAAGCGACGACGCCAGTGCCGGCCCGAGGGCCAAGCTCGGACCCCTGCACGGGTCGGCACGGCGTCGAAGCTCGAACGATTTCGAATCTTACGAGGAGCTGGTGTGAGCGCGGAGCGGCCGGAGATGGTGGATTGCCATGTTCATTTGTGGGACGTCGCGACACAGCAGCGGGGTTGGATCACGGGCGACTGGGAACCGTCGCAGGAGGCCTACCTCGGCGACTACACACCGCTCAAGCGAACCTTTCTGCTCGACGACCTGCTGCCCCTGTACGCCGCTGCGCGCGTGACGAAGGTGGTCCACGTGCAGGCGGACTGGGGTGGTGGGGACCAGGTCGATGAGACGCGCTGGGTCAACGGCCTGGCGCTGGCCGCCGGCTTTCCGATCGCGATCGTCGCCGGCGCCGATCTGCGCGCGTCCGATGCACGCGACGAACTCGAGCGCCACCTCGATGCCGGGCCGGTCCGCGGCGTGCGGATGCTCTCCTACTACGAGAACCTGTTCGAGGATGACGCGTTCCTGCACGGCCTCGACCTGCTCGAGGAACTGGGGCTGCTGTTCGAAATCGGCGTGATGTGGGATCGCCTGAACGACGCGCTTGCGCTGGCGCGCCGGCGCCCAGGTGTGCAGTTCGTCCTCGACCACGCCGCGATGCCAATCGCGCGCGACCCCGACAGCCTGGGGGCCTGGAGGCGGGGCATGCGCGAGGTTGCGAGCTGCGAGAACGTTGTCGTGAAGATCTCGGGCCTCGGGATGGGTCGCCATCCGCTGAGCGCCGAGCAGATGGGTCCGCTCGTCCGCGATTCACTCGAGGCGTTCGGGCCGTCTCGCGCGATGCTCGGATCCAACTGGCCCGTCGACAGCCTGTTCGGCGAGTTCGGCGCGCTTATCGTCGCCTTCGAGCAGATCACCGCCGGGCTTTCGGAGCCCGAGCTGCGGTCTCTGTGGCGCGGGACAGCCGAGCGCGTCTATCGCTTCTGAGAGCACCGGGCGCCGGCACGGGCTGCAAACGTGCGTGACTATACTTGTCTGTACATCTTGCACCAACGACACGATGAAGGGAAGACACCGTGACCGACAGCTCTGAAGAGGGCGCGCTGAAGGACCAGTTCCTGCTGTTCGCCAAGGCTCTGGTGGACGCCGACCTGCTGCAGTACTACGGCGGCAACCTCAGCGCGCGGATCGGCGAGAACGACCTGCTGATCTCTCGCACGCACACCAAGAAGCTCGATCTCTCCCACGACGACATCGTGCGCACCGGCATCTATGAGGACGACGAGAACTCGCCCGTCGCCTCGAGCGCGCTCGAGATCCACCGCGAGATCTACAAGCGCACCGACGCCCGCGCTGTCATCCATGCGCACCCGCCGGAGGCGATCTCGCTGTCCTTCTTCACGGACAACATCGAGCCGGTTGACGAGAACGGGATCCTTTATCTCGGCCGCTCTGTCCGCGTCGTGACGGCGCCCGCCCTGTTCGCCTGGAACGTCATCGCCGGCGAGCTCGCCGACGGGCTCGTCAGCGGCCGCGTGGTCCTGCACAAGTGGCACGGCAGCTTCGCCAAGGGCGAGGACCTCGCTGATGCCTACCACCGCACGCGTGCGGTCGAGCACGCTGCCGGCCAGATCATCCGCCTGCGCCAGATGGAGCCGTTCTTCGGCCCGCCCACGCCCGTCCCGACCGACGCGGCGAGCATCCTCGGGGGGGTCGAGGGACGCGTGACCCGGCGCGTTCCGAGCTAGCGTTAGCGATCCACGGAGAGGAGGAGAGGTGCAACCAGGCATTGCGCTGGTGACCGGAGGCGCCGCGGGGATCGGGCGCGCGGTCACGCAGCGCCTGATCGAGGATGGCTATCACCTCGTCGTAATCGATACCCAGCCGGCGCAGCTGCCGGACGCCGTCGCGTTCGTGCAGGGCGATCAGCGCGAGGAGTCGGCGTGGCAGGCCGCGCTCGCCGCCTCTCTCGAGCGCTTCGGCGCCGCGCCCTCGGCGCTCGTCCTCAATGCGGCCATGGGCGGCGCCGGGGTGGTCGGCGACATCGAGACGGTCTCGCTCGAACGCTGGCGGGAGGTCTTCGACGTCAACGTCACAGGCAGCGTGCTCGGGTTGAGAGCCTGCCTGCCGGCGATGGTGGCGGCAGGCTCGGGTTCGATCGTGCTGATGGCCAGCGTCGACGCCTTCCTGGCCGAGCAGGGTGCCGTCGCCTACGCCTGCTCAAAGGCAACGCTGTTGCAACTGGGACGCTGCGTGGCGGTTGACTACGCTCGCCGTGGCGTGCGCGTCAACGTCGTCTGCCCAGGCATCGTCGACACCCCCGGCTTTCGCGCGCACCTGAGCACAGCCTCCGATCCGCAGCGCTTCGAGGACTACCGGACGCAGCGCACGCCGATCGCGCGTTTCCTGGCCCCCGCCGAGGTGGCCGGCGTCGTTTCGTTCCTGCTCGGCGATGACGCCTCGGGTATGACCGGCTCGGCGGTGGTGGTGGACGGGGGCCTGACCGCCTCCTATGACTTCCGCAGTGGCGAGGAGGGCGCGTGAGGGGTGGCTGCTCGGCTGCGTCAAGCTAGCGCCGGGCCGCGCGACACGCGGCAGCCGCTCAGATGTCCGGCGGGGGGTAGGCGCGTGGTCGAGGCGGTCTTGGCACTTGACATCGGAACGACGGCGATCAAAGCGGCGCTGGTCGCGGCGGACGGCGCGATCCTCGCCATCGAGCGCGCGCCGACGCCGTCGAGCTCGCCGCAGGTCGGTTGGCTCGAGCACGACCCCGAGCTGCTTTGGGCTGCCAGTTCCTCGGTGCTTGGGCGAGTGGCGGCGGCCGCTGCCGCAGCCGGTGTACAACCGCGCGCGCTGGCGGTCACCGGCGCCCGCGGGACCGTCTGCCTGATCGACGCGGACGGGCGAGCGCTGACGCCGTTTCTGACCTGGCAGGACCGCCGCAGCATTGAGGTGCTGCCAGGGCTTCGCGAGCGTCTCGGCGGCGAGCTCGCGTACTACAAGCGCACCGGCGTTCGGCTTGATCCGAGCATCATGGGGCCCAAGCTCGTTTGGCTGCGCCAGCATGCGCGCGATCGCTTCGAACGGGCGCGCTGGGCCGCGACGACGCAGGGGTTCGCCGCACGACGCCTGACCGCGGAGCCGCCGAGCACGGATTTCTCCACCGCGAACTTTTTCGGGCTGATGGACATCGATGCTGACGGCTGGAGCGCCGAGCTGGTCGAGCGCTTTGAGCTGCCGGCAGAGCTTCTGCCGCCGCTGGCAGCGCCCGGTGCGAGCGCCGGCACCGTCGCAGCCGACGTTGCCGCTGCGCTCGGCCTGCCAGCGGGGATTCCGGTCGTGCTCGCCGGTTCCGATGGCGTCTGCGCCGAGCTCGGCGCGGGCGTGCTTGATCCCGGCCAGCTTTACGGCTACCTCGGCACCGCCGGCGCACTGGCCAGCCCGCTGCTTGAGCCGCGAGTGGATCCGCAAGCGCGGCTGCTCGTATCGCAGGGCTCCGTCAGCGGCCGCTGGCGCGTGCTCGCCCTGAGCTTCGCCGGCGCAAGCGCCACGGACTGGTGGCGCACGGTCGCGGCGATCGATCAGCCAGGCAAGCTCGACCGCGCACTCGCCGCCACGACGCCGGGCGCGCGCGGCGTGCTGTTCATGCCGACGCTGAGCGGTGCCGGCACGCCGCACTGGTCCGCGCGCGCGCGGGGGGCCTTCCTCGGACTCTCGCTCAGCCACTCGGCGGATGAGCTCTCGCGCGCGGTCTGTGAGGGCATCGCCATCGAGCTGCGGCTGATGCTCGGCGCGCTGTCCGCGTTCGGCGTCGTGCCTTCGGAGCTGCGGCTGACCGGCGGCGGAGCCCGCTCGGACCAGTGGGTCGCACTGCTCGCGAATGTGCTCGAGCTGGCGATCGAACGCATCGATCACCCCGAACCCGGCCTCCTCGGCAACGCCTCCTACGCGCTCGCCGCGATTGGCGTCTACAGCGACCCGCTCACGGCCACTCGCGCGCTACGGGCACCGGCGCAGCTCTTCGAGCCCGATTCCGCGCTGGCCGGCCGCTACGGCGAACTCGCGGCGGCCTACGAACTTGCGCGCGACACCTTCGAGCACAGCGGCCTGGACGACCGCCTCGCGTCGCTGGGAGCGGACGCTTGAGCGTCCCCCCCGCGTCGCGCCTGCCGCGCCATCGCGAGATCGCCGCCGAGCTGGCGGCTCGTATCGAGCGCGGGCAGTATGGCCCGGGTGAGCGGCTGCCGGGGGAGTGGGCGATCGTGCGCGAGCAGGCCGTGGCGCGGGAAACCGTCCGGCGCGCCCTCGCCCTGCTCGCCACGCAGGGCCTGGTGGAGCGCCGCCACGGGGTCGGCTCGATCGTGTGCCCGCGGCGGATCGAGCGTAGCCCGCAGAATCTGGCAAGCCTCACCGACGAGCTCCTGGCTCGGGGCCTTCGCCCGGGCGCGCGGGTCAGCGCCGTAGTGCGCGGGCGCCCGAGCGCCGAGGTCTGCGCGTCGCTGCGGGTCGGTCCGCGCAGCGAGATCGTGTCGGTCTCGCGGGTGCGTCTCGCCGACGGCGTCGTCATCGGCCGCCAGGTGACGTGCATCCCGGCGCGCTTTGTACCGGGGATCGAGCACCACATCCGCGACGACGTCAGCCTCGCGGCGGTGCTCGGCGAGCGCTACCAACTGCGGGCGGTCGAGGCCGAGCTCGCAATCACGAGCGTCGCCGCAGACGCCGAAAGCGCAGCCGCGCTCGGCTGTGAGCCGGGCTCGCCGCTGCTGAAGACGATGCGGGTCGGCTTTGACGCCGATGCGCGGCCGTTCGAGCGCACCGACGGCTGGTACTTGCCGGAGCGCTACGAATATCGCCAGTGGCAGCTCGAGCCCCCGCCCTCGCCGCTGAAGTCTAGTTGACAATCAATATGTAATTTTCTATTCTCCGCGGATGCCTGACGAGATTCGTGTCCTGGCTCCGAATGCACTGCTCGGGTACGGATTTCCACTGGAGTCGCTCCGTGCCGGGCTACGAGAGCGCCCGCATGTGATCGGCGCCGATGGCGGCTCGACCGACCCGGGCGCCTACTACCTTGGCGCCGGCACCTCGTTCACCGGGCGCGAGGCGGTGAAGCGCGATCTGCGACACCTTCTGGCGGGAGCGCGCGAGGTCGATGCGCCGCTGATCGTTGGCTCCTGTGGTGGCGCCGGTGGCGAGCCACATCTCGCCTGGGTCCACGAGATCGTCCGCGAGCTCGTTGCCGAGGCGGGGGTTTCGACGCGCGTGGCGCTGATCCACGCCGAGCAGGACGCCTCGATAGTGGCCGCGGCGCAGCGCGCCGGCAAGCTCTCGTCGTTGAGCGGCGCGCCCGAGCTCGACGATCAGACCGTCGGGCAGTGCGCGCGGATCGTCGCGCAGATGGGCTATGAGCCGATCAACGCCGCGCTTGCCGGCGGTGCGCAGGTGGTCCTCGCCGGTCGCGCGTGCGACGTGAGCGTCTACGCGGCGCTGCCGATCGCGCGCGGCGCCGACATCGCGCTGTCGATCCACGCGGCGAAGATCATCGAGTGCGGCGCGTACTGCGCGACGCCGGGCTCGGCCACCGACTCGATCATCGCGAAGATCTGCGACGAGCACTTCGTACTGAAGGCCACCAACCCTGCGCGCACCGTCATGGCGCCGTCTGCTGCCGCGCACAGTCTCTATGAGCAGCAGCATCCATCGCGCCTGGTCGAGCCGGTCGGCGTCGTCGACGTCAGCGGCGCCCGGTTTCGCGAGCAGGCGGACGGGTCGCTGGAGGTCTCGGGCAGTCGCTTCACCCCGGCCGAGCACTACACCGTCAAGCTCGAGGGTGCGCGGCGCGTGGGCTTTCGCGCGGTCAGCGCCGCCGGGATCCGCGACCCGTTTGCCGCCGACAACCTCGACGGCTGCCTGGAGGGCGCACGCGCGCGCGTCGAGGACGCCTTTGGGCGCCCTGGTGAGGGGACGAACTACGAGATTCGCCCCCATGTCTACGGGCACAAGCAGAACGGAAGCCGCAAGCTCGTCGACGCAGATGTTTGCCTGGTGCTCGACGTGATCGCCGACACCCAGGAAGAGGCCTCGGAGATCTGCTCGCTCGCGCGCTCGACGCTCCTTCACCACGACTACCCGGGCCGGATCAGCGTCGGCGGCAACCTCGCGCTGCTGTTCTCCCCCCACGACGTCGCCTGGGGGCCGGTCTATGAATTTGCGATCTATCACCTGTGGGAGATCGACGACCCGCTCGCGCCGTTCCCGATTGAGTACGTCGAGTTGTGAGCGACGCTTATCTCTACGAGCTCGCCGACATCGTGCGGAGCAAGAATGCAGGCCCGTTTCTCGTGACGCTCGACGTCTTCATCCGCAACGAGGAGGACTACGAGCACGTCAAGCACTCCGAGGTCATCACAAAGGCGGCCATCGCGTCGGCGTACGGGATCGACGAGGATCACGTCGTGGGCATCTATTTCTGGGATCCGGCGCGCGCGGTGAAGATCACGCTCCGCCGTGCCGTGAGCTCCGGCGCCCCCGGCGATGACGACGTCTACGGCGCCGCCATGCACATGCCGCTGATGGGCCTCGTGATCGCCGGAGCCGGCGTGCCGTGAGTAGCGGGCCCGCGTCGCTGTTCGACCTCGCGGGCGCAAGCGCGCTGGTGACCGGCGCCGGGCGCGGGATCGGACGAGCGATGAGCGTCGCTTTGGCGCAGGCCGGGGCGAGCGTGCTCGCCACCGACCTCGACCCCTCGGCGGCGGCCGAGACACAGCGACTCCTCGGTGGTCCCGTTGAGCTTGTGGGGCAGCCGCTGGATGTCACCGACCCTGCGTCGATCGCGGCGGGGATCGAGCACCTCGTGAGCGCGACCGGCCGGCTGGACATCCTCGTCAACAACGCCGGCATCAACATCGGCAACGACACGCCAGCCGAGGATCTCGACCCCGAGGTTTGGCGACGCGTGCTCGACGTCAACGCCACCGGGCCGTTCCTGTGCTCCCAGCAGGCCGCGCGCCAGATGATTCCGCAGGGGCGCGGCAAGATCATCAATGTCGCCTCCGCGGCGGCCGTGATCATCCCGCGGCTGCACGAGCGCTACATCACGGCCTATTCGACCTCCAAGGCCGCCGTCGTGATGCTCACGCGCAGCCTGGCGCTGCAGTGGGCCCGCCATGGGATCACCGTCAACGCGATCAGCCCGACCTACACCGACACCGACCTGATCCAGCGCGACGAGCGCCGCATGGCGCAGATGGTCGCCTCAAGCCCCTTCGAGCGCCTTGGCCAAACCTCGGACCTGACGGGCGCACTGATCTATCTTGCGTCGCCGGCATCGGACTTCACGACCGGGCACAACATGCTGGTCGACGGCGGCTTCTCGCTGTGAGCGCCGCATTGGCGCCGACGCCGCTCGAGCACGACGCCTGGCCCCTTTGGGTCAAGGCAACGCTCGGCGTCGCGCCTGCAGCTCCGAACATGGAGGAGCCCGCGAGCGTGGACGAGCTACGCGAGATCGTCAGCGCCTGCGCGCGCGAGGGCCGCAGCGTCCTCGCCGTCGGCGGCGCCTCCAACGTCGTCGGCTGTCTCTACAGCAGCGAGCCCTGCACCTATGTGAGCACGCGCAAGCTGAACCGGGTGCTCGAGATCGACGTCGAGAACTGCACGGTCACGGTTGAGGCCGGCGCCTACGGCGGCGAGCTCGAGCGGGCGCTGAACGCGCAGCAAATGACGCTGGGGCATTACCCGCAGTCGCTCGAGATCTCGACCGTCGGGGGCTGGATCGCGACCCGCGCGATGGGCACCTTCTCCGGCCGCTATGGCGGCATCGAGCAATCGCTGCTGGCGCTGGCGGCCGTGCTCGCCGACGGCTCGCTGCTCGAGACCCCGCTCGCGCCGCGCGCTGTCGGCGGGCCCTCGCTGGCGGCGATGTTCGTCGGCGCCGAGGGGACGTTCGGCGTCGTTACGCGCGCGACGCTGCGGATCTACCCGATCGCTGAGGCCCACGTTCACGACGCGTGGGTACTCCCCAGCCTGCCTGCAGCGCTCGACGTTGCCCGGCGCCTCGTGCAGCACGGCCTCGCGCCGGCCATGCTGCGCATCTACGACGACGCCGAATCCGGCGCGCTGATGGCCGGGCAAACCCGCATCGAGGGAGGCTCGGCCTTGATCCTCGCCTTCGAGGGCGAGCCTGAGGTGGTCGCTGCGCAGCACGACGCGGCTCGGCGCGCGATGTCCGCGGCCGGCGCGAGCAGCTGCACACCGCTCGCCGTTGCATGGTTCGAGCGCCGCTACAACGCACCCGCCTTTCTCACGCGGATCCGCGAGCAGGGCTTCATCGGCGACGCCATCGATGTTGTCGTCCCGTGGAGCCTCGCGCTGGAGGCCCACGGCACGATCACGGCCGCGATTCGCGAGCATGGCGCAAGCGCCTGTTACGGCCACTTCTCGCACTTCTACCACCAGGGCAGCTCTATCTATTTCATCTTCGAGGTCGAGGCGCGCGACGACGAACAGGCGGCACAGCGCTACGGCGAGATCTGGGCGGCGGTGATGGCGCGCGCCGAGGCTCTTGGACTGGGCGTTGCGCACCACCACGGCATCGGCGCCGTGCGCCGCCCGGCGCTCGCTTCGACCCCACCGGTCGCGGCTGCGCTGGCCGCCCGGGTTCGCGATGCGTTCGACCCCAGGCGCGTGCTGGCCCGCGAGAACCTCAGGCCCTCCGGCGCGGTATTCCCCGCCGTGCCGAACGTCGCAGCCATTCCGACCCCCGAGGGAGGGAGCAGAGGATGAGTGTCGCACCCGCACCGACCCGCCCGGCGAAGGTGCTCGAGGACAGCGAGCTCTTCATCGGCGGCACCTGGAGCGCCGCACACTCCGGCCGGCTGATCGACTCCATCGACCCGGCGACCGGCGCCGTGTGGGCCCGCGTCGGCGAAGCCGACGAGGTCGACGTCAGCAACGCCGTCGCCGCGGCCCGGCGCGCATTCGAGTCCCCGCCGTGGGGCGACTGCGCGCCCGGCGAGCGCGGGAAGCTGCTGCGGCGCCTCGGCGACCTGACCGGCGAGCACGCCGGCTCGCTCGCGCGTCTGGAGACACGCGACAACGGCAAGGCGCTGCGCGAAACGCTCGGGCGCGAGCTTGCCGTGATCGCCGAGTGGTTCTACTACTTCGGCGGCCTGGCCGACAAGTTGCACGGCGAGACGATCCCGCTGAGCGCCGATTTGCAGATCTACACCCTCCGCCAGCCGGTCGGCGTGGTCGGCGCGATCCTGCCGTGGAACGCGCCGGCGCTGATGTTTGCCTGGAAGGTCGCACCGGCCCTCGCTGCCGGCAACACGGTGGTCGTGAAGCCGGCCGAGCTCACCTCGATCACAGCGCTCGCGCTGGCCCGGCTCGTGCAGGAGGCCGGCTTCCCCGACGGCGTAGTCAACGTTATCCCCGGCTATGGCCTCCCGGCGGGCAATGCGCTCGCCGCCCACCTCGACGTCGACAAGGTCGCCTTCACCGGAGAGCAATCCACGGCGCGGCGGATCACCGAGGCTTCCGTCGCCAACCTCAAGCGCTTGAGCTTTGAGCTCGGCGGCAAGGCCGCGAACATCATTTTTGATGACGCCGATTACGACCAGGCTCTTTCGGTCGCGCTCGAGGCGGCGTTCATCGCCACCGGCCAGAGTTGCACCGCCGGTTCGCGGATCCTCGTCCAGCGGGGCATCTATGACCGCTTCGTCAGCGACTTCGTGGCAGGCGCGCAGCGGATCGTGGTCGGCGACCCACTGCTGGGTGAAACGGAGATCGGGGCACTCGCCAGCGAGGCCCAGCTGAACCGCACCGAGACCTACGTGGCCTCGGCGATCTCGGACGGCGCCGAGGTGCTCTGCGGGGGCGCGCGTGTGACGGTCGAGGGCTGCGAGGGCGGCTTTTTCTATGCGCCGACGGTCATCGCTAGAGTCCGCCCCGAGATGCGTGTTTGTAGCGAGGAGATCTTCGGTCCGGTGGCTACGATCATGGCGTTCAACGATGAGGACGAGGCCGTGGCGCTGGCCAACGACACGCCGTTCGGTCTGACCGCCGGCGCCTGGACCAACGATATCCGCCGCGCCCACCGCCTGAGCCGGCGCCTGCGCGCCGGCACCGTCTGGATCAACACCTTCCGCGTCGTGCACTGGGCGGTGCCCTATGGTGGCGTGAAGCTGAGCGGTTACGGCCGCGAGAACGGCAGTGAAGTCATGCGCATGTACACAGAGGCCAAGACGGTCCTGATCGACCACCGCGATCACCGCCCCGCGTGGTTCGGCGCGCCGAAAGAAGCCGCAAGCTGATGGTGGAACGCAGGGGCGATCCGCTCGCGCCGGTCTTTCCCGAGCACCGCACCAAGGTGCACCTCGCCGGGGATTTCCTGCGCGCCGCGATTCGCCGTGGCGACCTGCGGCCCGGCGACCGCCTCGATGTGCGCGAGTTGAGCACGCGGCTGTCGATGAGCCCGACGCCGGTGCGCGAGGCCATGCGGATGCTGGAGGTCGAGGGCCTGATCATCGATGAGCCCCACCGCGGGATGTCGGTCGCGCGCCCGACCGACGGTAACCTCGACGAGCTCTACGAGTTGCGCGCGAATCTCGAGGGCTACGCCACCCGCCTGGCGACCGCGCATCTGAACAAAGGCCAGCTCGAGCAGATCCGCGCCGCCGCGGACGCCCACCGCGACGCCCGCCTGAACGGCGATCTCGCCACCGCCGCTGAGTGCAACTACGAGTTCCACACGCTGATCTACAAGGCCGCCAACGACCTTCCCTACCTGATGGAGTTCATCGTCCGGCTGTGGAACGCCTTTCCCTGGAACGCCAACTGGACGCTCGAGATGCGCGCCGAGCGAGCGGTCGGCGAACACGACGAGATCATCTCCGCGCTCGCCGCCGGCGACGCGAACGAGGCTGAGCGGCTGATGCGCGTGCACATCCTCGGCGCGAAGCCGTTCATCCTGGAGGCGATCGAGGGCACCGAGAAGCCGTCGACCCGCGCGTCCTAGACGGACCCTGCCCTAGACGCTCACGCGCAACGATTCCAGGACCCTGGAGGTCCGCTTGTGGGGGTCCCAGCGCGGCTTTGGGTCAATCAGCGCGAGGCGCGGGAAGCGCTCCGCGATCGTCTCGAACACGATCTGGCCCTCGAGCCGCGACAGCGGCGCGCCGATGCAGGCGTGGCGGCCCTGGCCGAAGGCGATATGGCGGTTGGGGCTTCGGAGGATGTCGAAGTTGTCGGGTTCGTCGAAGCGCTCCGGATCCCGGTTCCCCGCGTTGATCATCTGGTAGACGACCTCGCCGGGGCGCAGCAGTTTGCCGCCGAGTTCGGTCTCTTTCACCATCAGCCGCGGCTGGCGCGGAATCGGGCTCTCGAAACGCAGCACCTCCTCGACCGCGCCCCGCACCAGCGAGCGGTCGGCCAAAAGCGCATCCCACGCCGCCGGGTGCGCGAGCAGCAGGTAGACGCCGTTGCCGATCAGTGCCGTCGTCGTTTCCTGGCCGGCGACCATCAGCGTCACACAGGTGCTGAGCAGCTCCGCCTGGGAGAGGCGCTCGCCGTCAGCCTCGGCGGCCACGAGGTGGCTCAGCAGATCGTCGGTGGGCTCGCTCCGGCGCTGATCTATCAGTCCCTGCAGGTAGGAGCGCGACTGCTCGAGCGCGTCCTCCACGACGGCCAGCGCCTCGAGCGTTGGACGGTTCACGCCCTGAAAGGACAAAATGCCGTCGGCCCACCGCTTGAACAGCGGGCGCGCGTGCGGCGGTGCGCCCAGCAGGTCGCACAGCACCGTCGAGGGCAGCTCCCACGCCAGTTCGCTGATCACCTCCATGCCGCCGTTGGCCGCGGCGCGATCGAGGAACGAGTCGACCAGTGCCTGGATGCGCTCGCGCATCGCTTCGATCACGCGGGGTTTGAACGCGTCCAAAAGCAGCGCCCGCAGGCGGGTGTGATCGGGCGGGTCGGAGTGCAGCAGGCCGACCGAGGTGTAGTGCTCGACAAAGCGGGGGAAGCGGGCGCGCTGCGCCGGCGCGAGGTAGTCGGCCGAGCGCGCGAAACGACCCTCGTTGGAGAACTCGCCGAAGTTTCGAAACGTCGTCAACACGTCGTCAAAGCGCGTCACCAGCCAGCCGTCGATCGACTCGCTCCAGTGCACAGGGTCCAGCTCGCGCAGGCGCTGGAGGATCTCGTAGGGATCGACGTCGAACTCAGATGTGGCGATCCGGGCGTCGAGGTTGGCGACCGCGCCGTCAGTCACCGGGATCCGCAGCCTTGGTCGATGTCATTAGGGCGAAAGACAGGCGCGCAGAACAGGGCCATATAGATTATATTCCATGCTAGCAGAAAATAGCTGTCAAGGACAGTGGGTCGGCTTTCGACCATCGCCGCGCATGCAGCGCGATGTCCCGCTCCTGCGCACGCGACAGGCGGTCAGCTCGCCAGCACCGCCGCCGCAAAGCGCTCGGACGCTCCGGCGGCCTGCGCGAAGTAGAGCCTCGGCTCGATCAGCTCGAGCTCGAGCAGTACCGGGCGCCCGCCTGCGTCGCGCACCAGATCCACGCGCGCATAGAGCGGCGTGCCGAACCGCTCCGACACCTCGGCCACGATCTCGCGCGCGAGGATGCGCTCGTCCTCCTGCGCCGCTCTCGCCACCACCAGACTCTCATCCAGCATCGCGCTCGCGACCGCCAGCGGCCCGTCGGTCGTCGGCGCGACCTCATCCGGCGCCAGCACCGCGCGCTTGTGCAGCTCGTGCGAGAGCTCCCCGCCGATGAAGACAAGCGCGGTCTCGCCAACGTCATCGACCGAGCGCAGGTAGGGCTGGACCAGTGCCACGCGCCCGCTCGCGTGGATCGCGGCGACCAGCTCCCGCGCCTGCGCGACACTGTCGGCGCCGAAGCGCCCGGTGCTTCTGGCCCCGCCTGAGACGTTCGGCTTCACGACGAGCTCCCCGTCCCACGCCGCCAACGGCTCTCCCGGCGCGAGGAATACCGTCGGCACGGCCGGGCACGACAGCTCCTGCAGGTAGCGCTTGTCGGCGTTGAACGCGACGATCTCCGGCGGGTTGCGAAGCCGCTCGCCGCCAACGCGCCGGCACCATCCGAGGAACTCATCCACGCGGAAGGTGTAGTCCCACACCGATCGCAGGATCACGCGGTCGTAGGCGTCCCACTCAGCCGACTCGTCATCCCAGACAAGCACGTCGGCGCCAAGCCGCGTGGCCGCCTGATGGTCGTCGGGCGAGCCCTCGGACAGGGCCGCGCAGGTTGCGAAAGCGACGCGCACGGCGGCGGATCGTAGCGGCCGGCGTGCCGGGCGCTACGAAGTCGCCTACGCACCCGCTGCTGCGCCGGCCGGCTCGACCGGTGCGGGCTCGCCGCTGGCGTGCGTGCCCTGGGCGACGAAGTCCCGCGAGCGAACCAGGATCAGCGCGCTGATCCCACCTGCGAACGCCACGATCGCAGCGATCAGGAAGATGTCGTTCAGGCTCGCGATGAAGCTCGCCCGGGCGACCGCTGCCACCGCCGCGCGCGAGGACACCGGCACGTGACTGATCGCCGTCGACGTCTGCCCGTTGGAGATCGCGGTCGTGAGGGCGTTCGCGCCGCCGAGATGGGCGGCGTGCAGGCCGGCGGTCACGTGCGCGCGGATCTTGCTCGTGAAGATCGAGCCGAGGGCGGCGATGCCGGTCGCGAAGCCGACCTGGCGGAAGGTGCTGTTGATGCCCGACGCCATGCCGGCCTGGCGCTGCGGGACGACAGCGATCGCCGTGGAGGCGAGCGGCGGGTTGATCAAACCGACGCCGAGGCCGCCGATGAGGAAGGCCGGGAGCAGGTGCGTCCAGTGCGAGGTGACGCTCACGCCGCGCATCAGCATCAGGCTGAGCCCGGCCAGCAGGAGTCCAGCTCCCATCAGCAGCCTCACCGGCACGACGGTCGTCAGGCGCCCCGAAACCCCTGAGGCGACGAGCACGACGCCCGAGAGCGTCAGGAAGCGCAGGCCGGTGGCGAGCGGGGACAGGCCGAGGACGTCCTGCAGATAGAGGGTCAGGTAGAGGAACATCGCGAAGATCGACGCGGACACCGCGAAGGCGACGATCGCGGCACCGGCGAACGCCGGCACCCGAAACAGGGTCAGGTCCAGCATCGGCGCGCGGCTGCGACGCTCGATCACCACGAACGCCACGATCAGCACGCCGCTGGCGATCAGGCAGCCGTACACGACGCCGCTTCCCCAGCCCTTCAGGCCTGACTCGATCAGGCCGAAGACGAGCGTCGCCAGTGCGGCCGTGAACGTCACGAAGCCCGGTAGGTCGAGCTTTGCTCCCTGCGGCGCGCGGGACTCCTCGACTTTCGACAGCGTGAAGCTGAGCGCCACGACGCCGATCGGAACGTTGACGAGGAAGATCCAGCGCCAGCTGAGGCCCTGAGTCAGGGCGCCGCCGGCGATCGGGCCGATCGACACCGCGGCGCCGGTGACGGCTCCCCAGACACCGAACGCCACGCCTCGATCGCGGCCGCGGTAGGCGTTGCCGAGCAGGGCCAGCGAGGTGGCGAACATCATCGCCCCGCCGATCCCCTGCAGCCCGCGGGAGAGGTTGAGCATCAGCGGCGACTGGGCCACGCCGCAGAGCAGCGAGGACGCCGAGAAGAGGACCAGCCCAGCCGCGAAGACCCGCCGGCGCCCGAGCCGGTCGGCCAGCGATCCAGCTGTGAGCAGCAGCGCGGCGAGCGTCAGCGCGTAGGCGTCGACCACCCACTGAAGGTCGGTGAAGCTCGAGTGCAGGCCGGCCTGGATGCGCGGCAGCGCGACGTTCACGATCGTGATGTCGAGCAGCAGCATGAAGGTGCCGGTCGAAACGGCTATCAGCGTCCACCACTTGCGGTTCACGGCGTGCCTCGAATCTCTCGTTGGTACCTCGGCTCCGCCTGCGCCAACCAGCTCGCCCGCGGCACAGGAGCCGCGCGCGACACGGCACATCCATTGGGGCTGGAGTCCAGCGGTGAATCCTAAAGCGTCGCCTTCGCGGGCCTCGTCGGGCAAAATCCGGGTGGTGATCGTCAAGCGCAGCGCCGCCGGCTACACCGAGACCGTGACAGCGCTGCTTGACGCGATCGAGAGTCGCGGGCTCCGCGTGTTCGCGCAGATCGACCACGCGGCCGGCGCCCGCGCCGTGGGTTTGGAGCTCGAGGACGAGCTGGTGGTGGTGTTCGGCAGCCCGCTTGCGGGAACGCCGCTGATGGCTGAGGACCCGCGGATCGGGATCGAGCTGCCGCTGAGGATGCTGGTCTGGCGAGCCGGGGAGGTGGTCAACGTCGGCTACGGCGACCCGCGTGAGCTGAGCACGACCTACGACGTCGCCGAGCACGCGGCGACGCTCGAGCAGATGGCGATGCTCCTCGACGCGCTCGCCACGCAGGCCGCGGGCAGCTGACGCCGCGAAGCCGCGCGCGAGCGCACCAGCCCCCGGGCGCCACGGCCGCAACAGCAACCCACAGCCGGCTGCAACGGCCACCCGGCGCGCGATATCTTGCCGGCGAGGTATCGGTCGCGGCCGCGACGAAGCGGCCGAGGCCCGCGTTTCGCACAACGTGTGATCGGGCTCCGGCGGGCCCGGCCACCGTCTGACACTGTCGAGCCGCCGGGGGCAGGAGGAAGCGCGATGGCAGTCGGCAACACCGGTGGCGTGCGCGCGAGGAACCTGGTTCTCGCGGCGATGATCTTCGCGGTTTCGATGACCTTCATCGACCAGACGATCGTCTCGATCGCCGCGCCGAAGATCCAGCGCGAGCTCGGCCTCAGCGCGACCGGCGTGCAGTGGGCGATCAACGCCTACCTGCTCTCGCTGGCGGCGCTGTTCGCGTTCGGCGGGCGCCTCGCCGACACCGTCGGCCACCGCACGATGGTGACGCTCGGCGTCGTCGTCTTCGCCGGCTCCTCGGCGCTGTGCGGCCTGACGCCAAAGGGGAGCCTCGCGGAGGGATGGATCGTGGCGTTCCGGGTGATCCAGGGCGCCGGCGGGGCGATCATGTTCCCCGCTGCCCTCGCGATCGTGGTGCAGACGTTCGAGCTGCGCGAGCGCGGCAAGGCGCTGGCGATCTTCTTCGGCATCGCCGGCGGGCTGACGGCGGTCGGCCCGATCCTCGGCGGTGTCCTCACGCAGTGGACCTGGCGCGCGATCTTCTGGGTCAACATCCCGGTCGCGCTGATCGCCCTGGTGCTGATCGCGCTCGCCAAGCCAGTCACCGTGCACAAGCCCGCGCGCATGGACTACCGCGGCCTCGTCCTGATCGCCGCCGGCGTCGCGCTCAGCGTGTTCGGCTTCCAGGAGTCCTCGATCTGGGGCTGGGGGAACCCCGGCACGGAGATCGCCATCGCCGCCGGGGCGGCGCTACTGGTCGTCTTCTACCGCGTCGAGATGCGCACGCAATCGCCGTTGATCGCGGTCGGCATCTTCCGAATCCGCGCGTTCCTGGCCGAGAACGTCGTGCTCGGAATCTCGATGCTGGTGTTCATCCCGGTGTTCTTCTTCGCCAGCGAATACGCCCAGCTGTCGCTGGGCAAGACGCCTTCGCAGGCCGGTCTGGTGCTCCTGTACTTCTTCGCCGGGTTCGTCGTCGCGGCGCAGATCGGCGGGCGGATGCTCGACCGCGGCGGCGCCAAACGCCCGGTCGTCCTCGGCTGCGTGCTCGCCGCCGTCGGGTTCTACCTCTGGGCCGGAAAGGTGACCGCGCTGAGTCTCGGCTCCCAGGAGGTCTACATCATCCTGTCCGGGGCGGGCATGGGTTTCATGCTCGGCCCCGCCAGCACAGACGCCGTGAACCGAGCCTCGCGCCTCTCCTACGGCGAGGCGACCGGGATCACGCAGACCGTGCGCAACTACGCGGCAAGCCTTGGGCTCGCGATCCTCGGCACGATCCTCGTCTCGGAGACGAAGTCGCGGATCACCTCATCGCTGATCGCCCAGGGCGAGCCGGCCAAGGCGGCCGCGCGTCAGGCGGCGAAGATCGCCCAGTCGCAGGGCGCCAGCGGCGCCACCTCGGCGATCCCGCACTTCGTGCGGCTCGACTTCGCCTACGCGACGCGGTCGGTCTTCCTCGTGATGGCCGCGGTCATGGCGGCCGCGGCGCTCGCCGGGTTCGCCGGCCTCAAACGCGGGCGCCAGGAGGAGGAGACCGGCGAGGGCGGCAGCGAGGCGGGCGGCCAGCCGCAGCCGGATCTGGCGCCCGCCGCCGGCTGAGCGCCCGCGCGCGCTCCCGCAGACCCGCACCCCCGCCGCGCTATGGTCAAGGGATGTGCCGGCTCTACGGCATGTCCGCTGCACCGCACCGCGTGCGCGCGACGTTCTGGCTGCTCGAGGCGCCCGACAGCCTGCTCGCACAGAGCCGCCGCGACCCCGATGGGACGGGGATCGGCTACTACGACGCCGACGGCACGCCGCGAATCGACAAGCGTCCGATCGCAGCGTTCGCGGACCGGGCGTTCGCGCGCGAGGCGCGGGAGGTGCACTCGGAGACTTTTGTCGCGCACATCCGCGAGGCCACGACCGGCGCGCTGCGCGCGGCGAACACGCACCCGTTCGAGCAGCGCGGCCGCCTGCTCGCACACAACGGCGTGATTGAGGATCTGGGAAAGCTCGAGGCACGCCTCGGCAGCCACATGAGCCTCGTCGCCGGCGACACCGACTCGGAGCGTTTCTTCGCGCTCATCACGCTCGAGATCGAGCGCCACGACGGCGACGTCGCCGCCGGCATCGCCGCCGCCGCCAGCTGGGCCGCGCGGGAGCTGGTCGTCTTCGCGCTGAACGTGATCCTGATAACGCGCGACGAGCTGTGGGCGCTGCGCTACCCCGACACCCAGGGGCTCTACGTGCTCGAGCGCGGTCCGGTCTCCGCCCGCCTGGAGCACTCGAGCGCCGCTCGCACGATCCACGTCCGCTCAGACGATCTCGCCGGCCGCGGCGCCGTCGTCATTGCGAGTGAGCCGATGGACGACGATCCCGGGTGGCGCGCGTTTCACTCGGGCGAGCTGCTGCATGTCGACCGTGAGCTCGGCGTCACCTCGGCGATCGTGATCGATCACCCGCCACGGCGCCCGCTCACGCTCGCCGAGCTCGACGCCAGGGACGCCGCCGCACCGCCGGCCCGCTGACCGGCGCCCGCGCGAAGCGCCGCCCGCGCGCAAACCGCGGACCGCGATCGCCCCAGCGCGCCGGCTCGCCGCCTCTACGTAGTTCTCCGCAGCAGTCGTGTGCCCGTCCACCGATGGCCGCCACCCCGGGGCGAACGTAGCGTGGCGGCTGTGAACACCCTCGACTGGGCGCGGACGCAATTCGGCATCACGACGCTGTTTCACTTCATCTTCGTCCCGATGTCGATCGGGCTGGCCGGCTGGGTGGCGCTCTGCCAGACGCTGTTCTACCGCACCGGCAAGGACGTCTATCTGCGGATGACGAAGTTCTGGGGCAAGTTCTTCCTGATCTCGATGGCGATCGGAGTCGTGACCGGCATCGTCCAGGAGTTCCAGTTCGGCATGAACTGGTCGCTTTACTCGCGCTACGTCGGCGACATCTTCGGCGCGCCGCTCGCGATGGAGGGGCTGATGGCGTTCTTCCTCGAGTCGACCTTCGTCGGCCTGTGGATCTTCGGCTGGGGGCGGCTGTCGCCGCGCGTGCATCTGGCGTGCGCCTGGCTGGTCGCGTTCGCGACGGCGCTCTCGGCCTATTTCATCCTCGCCGCCAACTCCTGGATGCAGCACCCGGTCGGCTACACCCTGAACAAGGCGACCGGGCATGCGCAGCTGAAGAACATCTTCAGCGTGCTCTTCAACTCGACGGTGCTGCTCGCCTTCCCGCACACGATCTTTGGCGCCTACGTGACCGCCGGGATGCTGGTCGTCGGGGTCTGCGGCTGGAGCCTGCTGCGGGGGCGCACGAACGCGGTCTACGTCCGTTCGCTCAAGCTGATGCTGCCGATCACGCTCGCCGCGGCGGTCGCGACCGGCGTGTTCGGCGACAGCCAGGCGCGGCTGATGGACACCCAGCAGCCGATGAAGATGGCGGCCGCCGAGGCGCTCTACAACACGACCAAGGGCGCGAGCATGTCGCTGTTCGCGGTGGCGCCGTTCGAGCACCATCCGAAGACGCTGACGACCGACATCCGCATCCCGCACCTCCTGTCGCTGATCGCGACCTTCAGCTGGAACGGCACGGTGCAGGGGATCAACCAGGTCAACGCCGCAGAGCAGAAGAAGTACGGCCCCGGCGACTACACGCCGATCGTCGGTGTGACGTACTGGAGCTTCCGGCTGATGGCCGGCGCCGGCGTGCTGCTGATCCTGTTCCCGCTGCTCGGCATGTGGCTGATGCGACGGCCCGGCAGGCTCGAGCGCACGCGCTGGTTCAACCGCGCCGCGATCGCCGGGATCTTCCTGCCGATCCTCGCCAACTGGACCGGCTGGATCTTCACCGAGGTGGGGCGCCAGCCGTGGGTCGTCTACGGCCTGCTGAAAACCAGCGTCGCGAACTCGCCGGACGTATCGACGGCCTCGATCGTCATCACGCTGACCGGCTACGTCGTCGTCTACGGGGTGCTGATCGCGGTCGGCGCGCGCCTGTTCATGCGCGAGATGAAGCACGGCCCGGATGAGCCGGGCCCACCCCAGCCGCCGCCGGCGCCCGGCAGTCCGGGCCGTCCCGACCTCGTGATGGCCTACTGAGATGCGCGATCCGAACTTCCTCCAAACGCTGTGGTTCGTGCTGATCGGTGTGCTCTGGGTCGGCTACTTCGTGCTCGAGGGCTTCGACTTCGGCGTCGGCATCCTGCTGCGCGTGATCGGCCGAAGCCAGGCCGAGAAGCGAACGATCATCCACACGATCGGGCCGGTCTGGGACGGCAACGAGGTGTGGCTACTGACCGCCGGCGGCGCGACCTTCGCCGCCTTCCCCGGCTGGTACGCGAGTCTCTTCTCCGGCTTCTACCTCGCGCTCTTCCTGATCCTCTTCGCGCTGATCATCCGCGGCGTCTCGTTCGAGTTCTGGGGCAAGGACGACTCGCCGCGCTGGCGCGCCACGTGGGAGTGGACGGCCACCGTCGGCAGCTTCATGGCGGCGCTGCTGTGGGGGGTCGGCTGGGCCGACATCGTCGGTGGCGTGGCGATGAACTCGCAGCACAACGTCACCGCCAAGCTGTGGGACCTGCTGCACCCCTACGCGCTGCTCGGCGGCCTGGTCACGCTGACGCTCTTCATCGCCCACGGCTCGATCTTTTTGACGCTGCGGACGAAGGGCGAGTTGCTCGAGCGCTCACGAGCGATCGCGCGCCGCGTCGCGCCGGCGGCGACCCTGCTCCTCGCAGGCTTCCTCGTCTGGACCGCGTTTGACCAGCCGGCCGGCGGCGTCAAGGCGATACCCCAGGTGATCGCCGCGGTCGCCCTGCTGTGCTCGCTGGGGGCGATCTTCACGCTCGCCCGCAAGCAGGAGGGCCGCGCGTTTGCTCTCAGCGCCGCGACCATCGCGCTGCTGTTCGCGAGCCTGTTCGCCGAGCTCTTCCCGGCGGCGCTACCCTCGACCACCAGCCACGCCTTCACGCTGACGCTTGCGGCGGCGTCCGCGTCGCACTACTCGCAGCTCGTGATGACGGTCGTCGCGGTGGTCTTCGTGCCGGTCGTCCTGCTCTACACCTCCTGGACCTACTGGGTCTTTCGCCACCGGCTCGGAGTCGAGGACTTCGAGGGCACACCGACGCCGATCGCCGTCCTGGCGAGCAAGCTCGGCGGCGGGCCGGATGCCGGCGGCGAGCAGAAACCGCCCACGACCACCCCGATCTGAGTCGTGGCGGCGGCAAGGCACGCTCGGCGCCCAAGCCGCGCCGAGCGCGCCAGCCGCCACGCGCCCGGGCGCGGGCGCGAGCACCCGGATCACCCGCCCACCGGCCGTCCGCACGACCCCCCGCCCGCCGCCCGCGCCGACCGCCGCCTCTTTCGAGAAAGCCGCGCCGGCCGCGCCGCGCTCCTCCTCGCGGGCGCGCTCGCTGTCGCGATGGCCGCCGCGATCGTCGCCCAGGCCGCCCTGCTCGCGCACGTGATCGCCGCCGCAGCGTTCGCGCACGCGACACTCGCCACGCTGAGCGCGACGCTCCTCGCGCTCGGGGCGGTGATCGTGATGCGCGCGCTCCTCGCGGGTGGCTTCGAGACCTCCGGGCGGATCGCCGCGACGCGCGTGATGAGCGAGCTGCGCGGCCGTCTCGCCGAGCAGCTGCTCGTGCGCTCCCCCATCGCGCGCGAGGGCGAGCGCACCGGGGAGCTGACCGCCGCCGCGGTGCAGGGCGTCGACTCGCTCGAGACCTACTTCGCGGGCTACCTGCCGGCGCTCGTGCTGGCCGCCGCGGTGCCGGTCGCCGTGCTGATCTGGGTCGTGCCGCTCGACCTCGTCGCCGCCGCTGTGCTCGCCGCGACGATTCCGCTGCTGATCGGCTTCATGATCCTCGTCGGCAAGGGCGCGCAGGCAAGCTCGCGCTCGCGCTGGCAGGCGCTCGCGCTGCTCAGCGGCCACTTCCTCGACGTCGTCCGCGGCCTCGAGACCCTGCGCGCCTACCGTCGCGAGGCGGCGCAGGTGCAGACGATCGAGCGGGTCGGTGAGAACTACCGCGCCGAGACGATGGGGACGCTGCGGATCGCCTTTCTCTCGGCCCTCGTGCTCGAGCTGTGCGCGATGATCGGCACGGCGATCGTCGCCGCGACGATCGGCATCCAGCTCGACGGCGGCCACCTGACGCTGCAGGCCGGCCTGACGGTGCTGCTGCTCGCACCCGAGCTCTATGCGCCGCTGCGGGCCGTCGGCCAGCAGTTTCACGCAGCGACCGACGGGATGGCGGCGGCGGAGCGGATCTTCGCGGTGATCGATGAGCCGCCGGCGCTCGCGCGCACCGCGGGCGCGCGGCAGCGCAGCGCGCAGATCCCCGATCCGGCGCGCGAGGCGCTGCGCTTCGAGTCCGTCTCCCTGCGCTACACCGCCCGCGACACCCTCGCCCTGGACAACTTCGACCTCGAGCTCGAGCCCGGCCTGCTGACCGCGCTGGTCGGGCCGAGCGGCGCCGGCAAGAGCACCGTCGCGGCGCTCGCGATGCGCCTCGCCGACCCGACCGCCGGCGCCGTTCGCTGTGGCGGCGTTGACCTGCGCGAGCTCGACCCCGACGCCTGGCGTGCACGGATCGCCTGGGTGCCGCAGCGCACCCGCCTCTTCGCCGCGACGATCGCCGCCAACATCGCACTCGCCGACCCCGTCGCCGGCGGCGTGCGGATCGCCGCCGCCGCGACCGCGGCCGGCCTGGACGAGCTGCTGGCCACGCTGCCGCAGGGCCTTGGCACGCCGGTCGGCGAGGGCGGGCGCGGCCTCTCCGCCGGCCAGGCCCAGCGGATCGCGCTCGCCCGCGCGTTCCTGCGCGACGCCTCGCTGGTCGTGCTCGATGAGCCGACCGCGCACCTCGACGCGGATACCGCGTCGGCGGTCGGCGTCGCCATCGAGCGCCTCGCCGCAGGGCGCACGACGCTGCTGATCGCCCACGACCCCCGGATCGCCGCCCGCGCCCAGCGGATCATCACACTCGCCGGCGCAAAAGACGCCGGCGCGCAGCTCACCCCCGGACTCGTCGCGGCGGCGGCATGAGCTCCGCCGCTTCAAGCCTGCTCGCCGCGGCTCGCGCCGGCACCAGCGAGCGCCGGCGCCTGACGCTGGCGATCGTCCTCGGGTTCGGCGCGATCGCCTGCGCCGGCGGCCTGCTGCTGACGTCGGGCTACCTGATCTCCCGCGCCGCGCAGCGGCCCGACATCCTCACGCTGAGCGTCGCGATCGTCGCCGTGCGCGCCTTCGCGATCGCCCGCGCGGTGATGCGCTACGGCGAGCGGCTCGCCTCCCACGACGCGGCGCTACGGCTGCTCGGCCGCGTTCGCGCCGGCTTCTACCGCCGCCTCGCGCCGCTCGTGCCTGGGCAGCTCGCCGGGCCGCGCAGCGGCGATCTGCTCTCGCGCTTCGTAGGCGACGTCGACACGCTGCAGGACCTCTACCTGCGGGCGCTCGCGCCGCCCGTGGTGGCGGCGCTGACGATCTGCGCCGCGGCGGCGACCGCCTGGCTGATTCTGCCGGCCGCGGCGCCCGTCGTGTTCGCCTGCCTGCTCGTCGCGTCACTCGCGGTCCCCGGCCTTGCCGCCGCGCTCGCGTCCTCCTCCGGCCGCCGCCAGGCCCCGGCCCGCGCCGCGCTCTCGGCGGAACTGGTCGAGACGATCGAGGGCGCCGCCGAGCTGGCGGTCGCGGGCCGCGCCAGCGAGCGGGTCGCGACGCTGCGCCACGCCGACGCTCGCCTCGCGACCCTGGCGCGCCGCGACGCGCTGGCCGCCGGCAGTGCCACCGCGCTCGGCTCACTCGCCGGCGGTCTGACCGTGCTCGCGCTGATGGCGGTGGCGATCCCCGCCGTGCACAGCGGCCTCTTGGCCGGTGTGCTGCTCGCGTCGCTCGCGTTCCTCGCCCTCGCCGCCTTCGAGGGGCTCGCGCCGTTGCCGCTCGCCGCGCGGCGGCTGCGCGCCTGCGCCGAGGCGGCGCGGCGCCTGGACGAGCTGTGCGATCGTGAGCCCGCGGTCCAGGATCCGCCGCGACCGCGGCCGCTGCCGGCGCACGGTGACCTCGTGCTAGACGGCGTTCGCGCCCGCTACGGGAGCGAGGAGCCGTGGGTGCTCGACGGCGTGAGCCTGCGCCTTGCGCCGGGAGGCCGCGTTGCGCTGCTCGGCCCAAGCGGCGCCGGCAAGACGACGCTCGCCCATCTGCTCGTGCGCTTCCGTGACGCCGACCAGGGAGCCGTCACGATCGGTGGCACCGACGTGCGCGAGCTGACGCAGGACGACGTGCGCCGCGCGGTCGTGTTCGCCGCCCAGGACGCCCACCTGTTCAACACGACGCTGCGCGAGAACATCCGCATCGCCTGTCCCGGCGCGCCGGATGAGCGCGTCTGGGGGGCGCTCCAGAGCGCCGGCGCCGCCGGCTGGGTGCGCGGCCTGCCCGACGGGCTCGACACGCTGGCCGGCGAGGACGGGGGCGTCGTCTCGGGCGGCCAGCGCCAGCGGATCGCGCTGGCCCGCGCGCTCGCCGCCGAAGCGCGCTTCCTGGTCCTCGATGAGCCGACCGCGCACCTCGACGAGGACGGCGCGCGCGCGGTGATGGCGGACCTCGCGGCCGGCGCCGGCGACCGCGGCGTGCTGGTGATCACGCACTCGCAGGTCGGCCTGGAGTTCTTCGATCAGGTGCTCGAACTGCGCGACGGGCGCCTCGATCGCCTCGAATTGCGCGACGTCGTGCCCGCCACACGCTGATCCGCCGCCGCGCAGACCGCAAACGCGGCGGCCCCCACCCGCCGCCCGCCCCGCGAGCGCTACGCGATCCTGAAGCGGTCGGTCGCGGGCGAGCGGTCGACGCCGCCCGGCCCGACCGCCCGCACGAACAGCTCGTAGCTCCCAGCCTTCAGATGCTTGAACGTGATCGATGAGCCGCAGGCCGCGTAGCTCGGCGCCGGCGGCTTGGCGCCCTTGCGCGCCGGCTCGCGCACCAGCGCGCACTCGTAACCGGTCGCGGCGCCGGTCGCCTTGAAGTGGAAGCTCGCGCGGCGGGCCGAGGAGTTGATCTGGGCGTCGACGAGCTTGGTGTTGGGTGCAGACTGTGCGGTGTGCGCGGAGCCGCCGCCGGGCGCCGCGCCGCCACCACCCGTGGTCGTGCCGCCACCGCCCGATGTGCCGCCGCCGGGTGGTGAGCCGCCGTTCACCGTGGCGACAACCGCCGTCTCGGCCGACGTCGCCGCGGTTCCGGCGCCCGTCGCGTTGCTCGCCGTCTCCACGACGCGGATCGTCGAGCCGGCGTCGGCGGCGGTGAGCGTGTAGGTCTGGGCGCTCGCACCCGCGATCGCGACGCACGCGGCGCCCGCGGCGTTGCAGTCCTCCCACTGGTAGGCAAAGCTGGTCGGGCTGTTGGACCAGGAGCCGTTCACGTCGGTCAGCGTCTGGCCTTCGATGGCGGCGCCCGAGATCGTGGGCGGCGAGGTGTCGACGGGCGCCGGCGCAGGCGCCGGCGGGGGAACGGGGCTCGCCGTGCCGGAGCTCTCGTTGCCGACCAGGTCAACGGCGACGCACTGCGTCGTCGAGAAGCACGCCACGCTCGTCAGCGAGTTCATGCCGGGGAGCGGCTCGATCGTCCAGGCGGCCGGCGCCTGCGGATCGCCCTCGACCGCGTTGCCGAGCTGATCGACGGCGACGCAATCGGTGCTGGACGGGCAGCTGATCGCCTCGAGCTGGGCGCCGGCGTCGATCGGCACGGCGGCCGGGGATCCCGGTGAAGCCGGGTCGAAGGTGACCTCGTTGCCGGCGTTGTCGACCGCGGTGCACTGGCTCGCCGAAGGACAGGCGATGGCAAGGAGACCGCCGGCGCCCTCGATCGTCGCCGTGGTCGGCGCGGCAGGCGAATCAGGGTCGAAGGTGATCTCCTGGCCGACGGAATTGACCACCGTGCATTGCGCCGACGACGCACACGCCAGCTCCTCGAAGCCACCGCTGAGGCCGGCGATCGCGGTCGGCGTCGGCGTGCCGGGCGATTGCGGGTTGAACGTGACCTCCCGCCCGTGCGTGTCGATGGCGGTGCACTGAGTCAGTGATGGGCACGCGGTGCCGATGATGCCCTGCGCGCCGCTGTCGACCTCGACGCCCGCGGGTGTGCCGGGCGAGGTGGGGTCGAACGTGAACGCCATTCCGTCCGGGTCGACGGCTGTGCATTGAGTGGCCGACGGACAGGCGACGGCGAAGAAGCTCCGGTCGGCGTCGATCTGGACCGGGGCCGGGGAGCCGGGGGAGGCGGGGTTGAACGTCCACTCGTTGCCGAGTGCGTCCACGGCGGTGCACTGACTCGCCGACGGACAGGCGACGCTCGTGAGCGAGCCGGAATGGTCGACCCTGACGGCGGCTGGTGTGCCCGGGGCGGCGGGGTCGAAGGTGATCTCGAAGCCGAAGTTTCCCACCGCGGTGCACTGGCCGGCGGTCGGGCACGCGATGGCGGCCGACTGCGCGACCGGAGGGTCGATCGTGACCGGCGCCGGCTTGCCGGGCGAGGCCGGGTCGAACGTGTACTCCTCGCCCAGCACGTCGACCGCCGTGCACTGGGCGGCCGAGCCGCACGCCACCCCGAGCAGGCCGGCGCGGCTGTTCAGGGTCACCGGGGCCGGCGTGCCGGGCGAGGTGGGATCGAAGCTGACCTCCTCCCCCAAAGAGTCAACGGCGACACACTCACTCGCCGAGCATGTGATGGCGGTGACGCGGCCGCCGGCGTTGATCGCGGTGGCGCCCGGGGTGCTCTGGGAGGCGGGGTTGAACGTCACCTCGTGGCCGGTGCTGTCAGCCGCCGTGCACTGGCTCACCGACGGGCATGAGAGCGCCGTCAGCGATTGCGGGAACGCCAGGCCGGAGTCGATCGTCACGGCGCTTGCGCCGGCGGGCGAGGCCGGGTTGAACGTCAGCCGGCGGCCGGACACGTCAACGGCGGTGCACTGGGTCGCCGACGGGCAGGCGACGGCGGTCAGCCCTGGAACCTCGGCGCCGCCGCCGTCGATCTCGACGGGAGCCGGTGTGCCGGGCGAGGACGGGTCGAACGTGACCTCGCGCCCGGAGCCATCGACCGCCGTGCACTGACCGATCGCCGGGCACGCGATGCCCGTGGAGATCGCACCGGCGTCGACCGTGACCGGTGCCGGTGTTCCGGGTGAGGCCGGGTCGAAGGTGATCTCCTGGCCGTAGACGTCGAGGGCCGTGCACTGAGTCGAGGTCGGACACGACACGGCGATCATGTTGCTGTTGACGCTCGGGTTGTCGTTGATGCGGACCGCACCGGTCCACGACAGCGCCGCCTGCGCGCCCGCCGGCGCCGCGAAGGCGACGAGCGCCAGCAGGGCGACCACGACCGCGACGAGGCGGCCACGGCCCGCTCGCCCCACGCTTTCGCCCGCCACACCCGACGCCGCCACTGCGCTCCTCGCATTCGATCGGCCCGCTGGACGTTCAGCGTAGCCGCGCAGCCGCTGGCCTGCGAGGTGCATTTCTCACCGAGGCTGCGTGCGCCGCAGCCATTCCCCCACACCCCGGGAGCCCGAGCTGCGCGACGGGCGGGTCAACGCCACACCCGTCGCGCAAGCTCCGCCCCGCCCGCTGAGGGACCCCGGCCGCTCAGCCCCTCCCCGCGCGCTCCATGGCAGCGAAGCAATCGCGGTGGAAGTGCTCGGCCCGCGGCAGCGGCAGGCTTGGTTCGGCGGCGCGCGAGGATTCGCGCACCAAATCGCCGCTGCGCACGACGACCGGCTCGTACACGCCGATCACGTCGCCGCAATGCGCACAGCGCATCACCTCAAAGGAGCGGGCTACGCTGCTGCCCGCCCGCTCGTCGTGGCGGCCTCGCGCGCGTCCCTCACGTGCGCGGGGCCGGGACATTCGACTGGGTGGCGCTTGCTCATCACGGCTGGGGTCCTCGGTTTGCGGAACTGCAGACCGTAACCGGATCGCGCCAGCGTGTCCTTCGGATAATCCCGCCGACCGTCGGCGGGAAACTACGTAGTGCCGGCGCGCTATCGTCGAGCCCGTGGACCTCTACGAAGCGATGCGCGGGGCGCCCGCGACGCGTCACTTCCGCCCGGACCCCGTCGATCACGAGGTGCTCGAGCGGGTGCTCGACGCCGCGCGCTTTGCCCCGAGCGGCGGCAACCGCCAGGGCTGGCGCGTGATCGCGGTCCAGGAGCCGCAGACGCGCCGGGCGCTGCGCGACCTCTACCAGCCGCACTGGCGCGCCTACTTCGAACACAGCGGCGCGGCAGCGGTGCTGGCGAACCCGGGTGAGCACGACGCGACCCAGGTGCGGGCGCTGCGCCGCTCCGACGACTTCGCCGACCGCCTGCACGAGGTGCCGCTGCACCTTCTCGTCTGCGTGCGGATCGCCGATCTGCTGATCACCGACGGGGAGCTCGACCGCCCGAGCATCGTCGGCGGCGCCTCGATCTACCCGTTCGTGCAGAACCTCCTGCTCGGCCTGCGGGCGGAGGGGCTCGGCGCGACGATGACGACGCTGCTGATCCCGGCGGAGCCCGCGGTCAAGCGGCTGCTGGCGATCCCCGCCGATGTGGCGATCGCCGCCTACATCGCGGCCGGCCACCGCGCCGACCCCTGGCCGGCGGCGCTGCGCCGGCGCCCGGTCTCGGACTTCACCTACGCCGAACGCTACGGCGCGGCGTTCTAGGGGCCTTTCCAGCTGGTGCATGCACCAGCTGGCGGGAGGGTGCATGCACCCTCCCGCGAGTCGGCGCATGCGCCGACTCGAACAGCGATCACGCCTGCGCGAAGTCCGCCAGCGCCGCCTTGCCCCCGCCGACGATCGGCATCCCGTGGGCGAGCAGCAGCGTGTCGAAGTCCAGCTCGAGCAGGCGGCGGTATGCGGCGCGCAGGCCCGCCTTGGTCTGCTCGGGGTCGTCCATCAGAAAGTCGGGCACGAAGGCGAGCTCCGGCCCGTCCCAGTTGACGACGCCGTCGGCGCAGGCGAGCGCGGTGTGGGCGGGGATGTGCAGCGCCGTCTCGTCGGGGCAGATCGCGCCGACCTCGTGCGCGAAGACGCCGCCGGGCAGCTCGTCACCGAAGTCGAACGGATCGACCGGGCCGCGGCCCGCGAGCGCCGCCAGCCCGTTGCGGATGCAGTGCACCCTCGTGGCGAAGGTCTCGTGCAGCAGCCAGGCGTCGCGGCTGTGGTGGCGGTTGCTGAGCAGCGCGTGCTCCGGGGGCCCGTGGGTCTCGAACCACGCGAGCCCCTCGGGCGGGACGAGGACGTCGATCGCGACGCGCTCGGCCTCGAGGTAGTAGGACGAGACGTCCTTGTCGATGCTCGGGTGGTGGGCCCGCCAGTGCCACAGGCCGGGGGAGAGCTCCTGCACGGTCAGCGCAGACTACCGCGCGCCGCCGCGGGCCCCGGGCGCGACCGGCGAGCCGATCCGCAGCAGGTTGTTGCTCGGATCAAACAGCGCGAACTCGCGCATCCGCCACGGCTTGTTCTCGGGCGGGGGGCCGAGCCGGGCGACGTTTCGCTCGGCGCCCCAGCGCTCGCGAAGCAGCGCCTCGGTGACCCCCTCCTGCCATGGCGCGACCGCGCCGGCGGCCGCGAACTCGCGGTACAGGGCGCCCGAATCGCCGACGTGCAGGTAGGCCGAGCCGGCGCCCGAGAACGGGTCGACGCCCGGCTGGCCGCTGAAATGCAGCGAGATCGCGCCGCGCTCGAGCATCGCGTAGCCCTCGTCGCTGCCGGGGGAGAGCGTGAAGCCGAGCGCGGCGAAGAAGGCGGTTGTCAGGGCGATGTCGTGGCTTGGCAGGATCGGTGTCGCGCTGCCGCGCTCGCCGTCGTGCCCGGCGGCGCCGGCCCAGGCGAGGCGCTCCATCAGGCCGCCGGCGATCGCCACCACGCCGCGCTCGGCTCTGCTGCACTCGAGCGCGAGCGCCCCGGCCAGCCAGGCGTCGCGCCCGCGCGCGTCGGCGACGAGCGTCTCGCTGCCGAGCTCGGTCAGCGCGATGCGAGAGCGGCGGGCATCGTCGTCGTCGCGCTGCCGGCTGACGAGGCCGGCTCGCTCCATTTCGGCCAGCACCCTGGTCAGCGACTGCGGCGCGATCTGCTCGGCGGCCGCCAGCTCGCCCGGTGTCAGCGGCCCGCCGCGCTCGTAGAGGTGACCGAGCACATTCAGCTGCGAGATCGGCAGCGCGCTCGCCGGGCGCTCGGCGCGCAGCCGCCGCACGAGACTGGTTGCGCCGCGGCGCAGGGTGACGGCGTAGCGGTGCAGCTGCTCGTCGGGGGCGATCGGGGGCGGCGTCGACATTTGGTACGCCGAGCGTATCAGTTTTGTGGCGGATGCGCCTTTATAAGGCGCGAGCTGGCGTGCAATCCCTACGCGCGTCTTACCAATGCCCGCGGTGGACGACCTCGTCGAACGGCTTGCGGTTGATCTTCGTCAGCGGTGCGAGCGGGCGCTCGGCGGGGTGGCCGAGGGCGATCAGATAGGCGCAGAAGCGGTCGGGGGGAAATCCGAGCAGCTGCCGCGCGAGGTCCTGGTCGCCGACCGCGGAGTGGCCCGAGCCGATACCGAGGTCGGCGGCCTCGATCATGATCGACATCGTCGCCTGGCCCAGGTCGTACTGCGCGATCGACTTGTCGCGCTCACTCTCGGCCACGGGTGCGATCAGCGCGATCGTCGCCGCCGAGCCGGCGATGTGGCCGGCGCCCATCCACACCTTCGAGAGCTCCTGCAGCGCCTCGCGCTCGGTGACCACGACGAAATCCCAGGGCTGCCAGTTGCGCGCCGACGGCGTCCGGCGCCCGGCCTCCAGGATCTGATCGAGCTGGGCGGGCTCGATCGGCTCATCGGTGTAGGTGCGCACGTTGCGTCGCGCGCGGATCGCGTCCCAGGTCTGCATGCGTTGCTCCTCTGTGTTCGCCGGCGGGGGAGCTGCGAACGCTACAGACGTGCGGCGATCAGCTCGCGGAGCTCGGCGGCGGCGCGGGTGACCGCGACGTTTCCTTGCGCGATCGTGTTGCCGCGCGTGAAGAAGCCGTGCGGCTGGTCATCGTAATGGTGAACCGAGAGCCGGTTGCCGGCCTCGCGCAGTCGCTGCGCGTAGAACAGCGAGTCGTCGCGCAGCGGGTCGTACTCGGCGACGATCACGATCGCCGGCGCGAGGTTCGTCAGGTCGGGTGTGCGCAGCGGTGCGAGCTCGGGGTTCACGAGGTCGGCGGCGTCGCGGGCGTAGCAGTCGAAGAAGTAAGCCATCGCGCGCGTGCCGAGCAGCGGCAGCTCGGGGTTGCCGTGCTCGCGGTAGGAGGGGGTGGTCAGGTCGCTGTCGGTGATCGGGTAGACCAGCAGCTGTGCGGCCAGCTCCGGGCCGCCGGCGTCGCGCGCGCGGATCGCGCAGACCGCCGCGAGGTTGCCGCCGGCGCTGTCGCCGCCGATCACGAGCGGCCCCGCGTCCTCGAGTGCGGCTGCCCATTGCAGCGCGTCGAAGCAGTCGTTGAGGGCGACCGGGAAGCGATGCTCGGGCGCCGGGCGGTAGTCGACGGCGAGAACGCTCGCGCCGGACTCGTTGGCGAGCAGGCGGCACATCGCGTCGCCCTGGTCGAGCCCGTCGAGCACCCAGCCGCCGCCGTGGCACCAGACGATCGTGCCGCGGGCGCCGTGCGGCTGGTACTCGCGTGCGCCAAGCCGCGCGCCGGCGGCGGGGATCGTCAGCTCGCGCACCTGCGCGACGTCCGGGCCCGGGCCGTTGGCGGCTGCGCCGGCGCTCGCCCCGGCCCGCGCCTGCTCTGGGGTCTGCTCGTGGACGGGGGGCGCGCCCAGCGCCTGCGCGCGTTCGTAGAACTCCCGCGCCTGGGGGTCAAGCGGCGTGCGGGCGCTCACCTGCCACCCCGCCCGAGGCTGCGCGGCGCGGCCGGGACGCCTGGCTGGTGGCGACGCTGCGAGTGCACCGCCCGATTATGCCAACGAGCCGGCGCCCCGTGGATGGAGCGCCGGCTCGTTGTGCTGCTGCCTGAAGCGAATGTGCGGCCCTGGGCCGCGGCGCCTACTGCTGCGCGTGCTGGACCTGCTGCTCGCGGGCGGCCGCGGACTGCTCGGCGTCGAAGGCGACGCCGCGCGCGACGATCAGGACGTTCGAGGTCGTCGTCTCGACGACGTACTCGTTGGCGGCGGTGACGCTGACCTGTCCGGTCGGCGTGCCGGGGCGCGAGCCGACGACGAGCAGGTCGACGCCGTCCTGTGAGGGCAGCGCGAGGCTCGTGCCCGCGTGGGCGGCGAGCTGCTCGGCGGTCGTGCGGGCGGCGTCATCGACCTCGCCGCCGGCGAGCGCGATCGTGCGCAGGGCGGCGTCGGTGCGGTTGCGCAGGCCGGCGGCCGCGATCGCGATCGAAACGGGTCCGCCCTCCATCAGGCGCACGGCCGAGCGGCCGGGCTGGACGTGCCCCGGAGCGGTGTGCCAGTCGGAGCCGAACACGAGGAGGTCGGCGTTCTCGCGCTGCGCGAGCTCGCGCAGGCCGTCGCCGGTCGAGCCGCTGAGGACGACGTGGCGGCCGACCTCGGGATGACCGAGCCACTGCGCGCCGCGCTCGAGCAGCTGCTCGGCGTCGTTCTGCGCGGCCTGCTCGGCGGCCGCGTCGGCCTCCTCGCTGTGGCGGACATAAGCGAGCGAGACGCGCGAGCCGGCGTCGCCGAAGAGCTTCCCGAGCGCCAGGGCGTCATGGTCGTTGTCGGTGCCATCGTAGGAGACGATCACATGGGTTTGCATTTGGTGATTCCTTACTGAAGGGGGTGTTGCCCGGGCGGGGCACTGCGTCAGGACCGGGCTCTTGTACTGTTTTTCTACGACGCAGCATCCCACTGTCCTGCCATCAGTTCAAGTAACGTTTGTGATATGACCCATTAGTAGGGCTAATGCTCAACGTCAACCGTCTACGCATCCTCATCGAGGTCGCCGGCCGCGGCTCCTTCTCCGCGGCGGCCGACGCGCTCTCCTACACGCAGTCCGCGGTTTCCCAGCAGATCGCGGCGCTCGAGGCCGAGACGGGCGTGACGCTGCTCGAGCGCCTGCCCCGCGGTGTGCGGCTGACGCCGGCGGGCCAGGTGCTGCTCAGCTACGCCGAGGGGATCATCGCGCGCCTGCACGCCGCGGAGGCCGAGATGGCCGCGATCGCCGGCCTGCGCGGCGGCCAGTTGCGGATGGCTTCCTTCCCGACCGCCGGTGCGACGCTGATGCCGCTGGCGATCGCGATCTTCCGCGCCCAGCACCCCGAGGTCGAGCTGTCGCTCGCCGAGGGCGAGCCGGAGGAGATCGCGCCACGGCTGTCGGCCGGCGAGTTCGACATCGCGCTGCTGTTCGAGTTCGAGGGCACCAGCCAGTCGCTAGGCCCCGATCTCAGCCGCCTCGCCCTGTTCGAGGATCCGATGTTCCTGGCGCTGCCGGCCGACCACGCCCTCGCGCACCGGCGCACGCTGCGGCTCGAGAACCTGCGCGCCGAGGCCTGGATCCAGACCTCCGCGTCGAGCCCCTGCGCACGCCACGTCGTGCGCTCCTGCCACGCCGCGGGCTTTGAGCCGATCGTGTCGTTCGAGAGCGACGACTACCAGACCGTGCAGGGCCTCGTCGCGGCCGGCGTCGGCGTCGCGCTGATCCCCAAGCTCGCGCTCGCGGGCGCGCGCGAGGACATCGCGATCCGCGCGCTCTCACCGGCGAGCCCGGTGCGCGACGTGGTTGCGGCGACGCCCGACGGCACGCGCCTGACCGCGGCCGCCGCGGCGATGCGCCAGATCCTCACCGACGTGGCGTCGCGCTTCGTCGGGCCCGACATCGTCTGAGGCTTGCGCGGCCCTGGGGGTCGCGCTCGCGGCTCGCGCTGTGCCGGCGCGCGCGCCGCGCGGCGCGAGGCGCGTTCGATCAGGACTGTGCGGGAACGCCGCGCACGGGTTGCTCGTGCGGCGCCGGCACGGTCCGGCGCCGGCGCGCGAGCACCCGGACGAACGCCAGCTGGACGGCGAACGCGAGGGCGACCGTCCCCGCGCCGGCGAGCACGTCAACGAGGTAGTGGTTGCCGGTCCCGAGCACCACGAAGCAGGTCAGCAGCGGGTAGGCGAGCGCGAGCATCCTGATCACGGCGCGCCGCGTCAGGTTCCAGATGCCAATCGCCGACCACAGCGCCCAGGCGACGTGCAGCGACGGCATCGCGGCGAACTGGTCGGCGTCGTGCACGAGCGCGCCGCTGTGCCAGGACACCAGCGCGTGCGCGCGGGCGATCACGTCGATGTAGCCGAGGCCGGGGAACAGGCGCGGCGGCGCCAGCGGGTAGCGCCAGAAGACGATGAAAGCGATCAGGTTGATGATCACCAGCAGCGTACGCAGGCGGATGTAGCGTCCCGGCAGGCGCCACCACAGCAGCACGAGCACGGCGAAGGTGACGACCGCGTGCGCGAAGAAGTAGTCGTAGGAGGCGATCAGCGCGATCGTCGCGTGCGCCGCCAGCCAGTGGTTGATCGTGAGCTCGGGGCTCACTCCGAGCGAGCGCTCGAAGTGCAGAACGCCGCGCGCGTTGGCGAACGCGAGCGCGTGGCGGATCGGCGCGAAGTCGTTGATCACGTCGTAGAGCCAGAACAGCCAGGCGACGATCGCGAGCTCGATCCACAGCGGCGCGCGGCCATCGGCGCGCCGCCCGACGCGCCCCCAGACGCGTCCGGCCCAGCTTCGCCGCACGCCCACCGCCACCTTGACCCCGTCCATCCCACAGATCATCGAGCATCGCGCCCACCGACGCACGCGCGATCCGCATTCTGGGCGCGTTTCGGCTCGCGCTAGAGGATTTCGCGCAGCACTTCGCGACCGGCGTTGCCGCCGCTCGCCACGATCAGGTGGCGCTCGCCGCCGTGGTCGCGAAGCGAGCCCGCGAGCGCCAGCGCGGCCGCGCCCTCGATCGCGAGATGGTGCTCGAGCAACGCGACGCGCATCGCCGCCGCGATCTCCGTCTCGCTGATCAGCTCAAAGCTCGTCACGAGGGCGGCGGCGATCGCGACCGTGACCGAGCCCTCCTCGATGTTGCCCGCCGTCGCGTCGGCGAGGGTCGGGCGAACCTGGGAGCGCACGACGCGCCCGGCCGCGACCGCGTCCGCCAGCGCCGGCGACGCCGCCGGCAGGCAGCCGACGATCCGGCAGTGCGGCCAGCGCTCGCGGACGGCGAGCGCGATGCCGCCGATCAGGCCGCCGCCGCCGACGGCCACAAACAGCGCATCGGGCGCCGCTCCGGGGACCTCGTCGAGCAGTTCGAGGCCGAGCGTGGCCTGCCCGAGGATCACGTGCGGGTCGTTGTAGGGGGCGATCAGCAGCGCGCCGGGGGTCTGCTCGGCCGCCTCGCGGGCCGCCAGCTCAGCCTGCAGCGGGTCACCGTCAACCTCCACAAGCTCGACGCCTGCGGCGCGCAGCCGCGTGAGCTTCGCCGAGGCGGCGCTGGCCGGGACAAAGACGCGGCAGCGCAGCCGAAGCGTCTGCGCCAGCGCGGCCACGGCGAGCCCGTGGTTGCCGGTCGAGGCCGCGACGACCTCCCGCGGCAGCGCCCCGGCGGTCAGCGCCGCCGCGGCGCCGCGGATCTTGAACGAGCCGGTGTGCTGGAGGCTCTCGAGCTTGACCAGGCGGC
The DNA here is from genome assembly GCA_963788385.1 of uncultured Solirubrobacterales bacterium. GTDB lineage: Bacteria > Actinomycetota > Thermoleophilia > Solirubrobacterales > Solirubrobacteraceae > Palsa-513. The sequence goes on along the minus strand of CAWBGR010000017.1, from coordinate 333,450 downwards.
GGGGTCCGGCGTCCGCGCGCTCGCCCGCCGTCGCCGGTTCGAGCTCGAGCAGCGGCGTGGCGCGCACGAAGCGCGCGATCCGCGCTCGCGTCTGCTGCGCCGCGCGCAGCGTGCGGGCGAGGTCGCTCTCGAGCGCCCAGTCGATCACGTAGCGGGGAGCGCCAGGGCGCGGGCGAGAGCAGCGCCGGCGCCGTCCAAGGCCGGCTCGCCGTGCGAGACGAGGACCAGTTGCGCGTGGAGCTCACACAGCGGCAGCAGCGCCGCGCGCAGATCGGCTTGCGTCGGCGGCGCTGTGCCCGGAGGGCCCAGCTCGTCGAGCCACGACTGCGGGCAGAGCGCCAGATCGCCGCCGGGGGCGGCGATCAGGCTGTCGCCGGGCACGAGCGCGCGGTGCTCGGGGATCCAATAGACCGTCTCGCGAACGGCTGGGAGCGGGTGTGCGCTCACCGCAGCGGGGACGTCGGTGCGCGCGGTGTAGCGGGCGATCACCTCGTCGCGGCTGCGCCGGTGGTAGGCGATCGTCTCGAGGACGCTGACCTCGCGGCCGGCGCAGCGCTCGTCGGCCCAGCGCCAGAACGCTGCGGCGTCCTGCGCCGGGACCAGCGGGTCGACGAAGACGGCGCTTGACGGCGTCGTGTAGAGCACGCAGCCGACCTCGCGCGGCCATGCGGTGGGGGTGCCGTCATCCTCGCTCGCATGCCACTGCGGGTGTGGCGCGCTCCAGCGCCACAGGCCGGGTCGCAGCTCGACGGGCATCGGCATGCCCGCAGCCTAACGCCGGGTCGCGGCCCCGCGCGAGCGGCGTCGGGCGCGGCGCGGTGCGGGCCTACCCCGGTCAGGCGGTCCGCATCGCGCGCTCGCGGGCGCGCTGGCGAACGCTCGTCACTCCCCACCACAGCGCGAGGGCGCTCAGCGCGAACGGCAACACGATCGCGAGCGCGACCAGCGCGATCGCGAGGATCGCCTCGAGCGCGTGCAGCCCGCGGTTGAAGGCGGTCGTGAACGGGCCGGCGGAGGCTGCGTGCTTGGCGGCGCTCGCGCCGGCCACGACCGCGACCGCCAGCGTCGCCGTGTGCCCCTGGTTCTCCAGGCGGGCGATCTCGCGATGCTCGGCCGCGATTCGCGCCTCGAGACGGTTCAGCTGCTTTTGGATCGTGGCCTGCTGCGCCGCCGTCGCGGCCGTGGCGAGCTGGGCAAGCAGCGCGGAGCGCGTCGCGGCGTTGTCGGCCAGTCGCGCCTGCTCCTGGTTGTAGCTGTCGGTGATGTCGTTGGTGCTCTGGTTCAGCGCGCGCACGCTCGCGAGCGCGGAGAGCGTGGCGATCAGGTGGTCGAGGTGCCCGCTGGGTACCGCCAGCGTGAAGCTCGCGTGGCTCGCCGCTCCGGCGATCGCGACGTTCGAGCTCGCCACGACGCCGCCGGTTCGCTCGGTCGCGGCGACGATCCGGTTGGCGACACCCTGCATCGTCGCGGGCGAGGTCGCGAGCGTCAGCGTCGAGTCCTTGTGGACGAGGCGCGCGGCACCGTGGAGAGCCGGCGAGGCGGCGAAGTTCGAGGCGCCCGCGCCGGCGCCCGCCGTGGGGGCGGCGATCGTCGGGCTGCCAGAGCGCCTGCTCGTGGCGGGGGTTGTCGTTGCCGACGGCGTGCGGGGGACGATCAGCGGTGTGCCGGAAAGCCCGCTCTCCACCGAGGGCGTGTGGCGGCTGCCGTTCAGCACGCCGCTTGAGATCACGATCGTGAAGGCCACCGCCGCGGCCACGAGGCCGCCGCTTGCGAGTGCGATGCGGCGCAGGCCGGGTCGGCGCGCGAGGCGTGGCGTGACGGAGCGCTGCCGGCGGCGCGCGGTGCGCTCCGCGACCTCTGCATCCAGGCGCGCGGCGAACGCGGGATCCATGCGCGGCGCCCCGGCGCGAACCGAGTCGACCAGCGCGGCGAGCTCGAGGTGGCGCTCGCCCACCGGTTCGCGGGCGATGATGCGCTCCAGCGCGTCGAGCTCCTCGCGCTCGGCCGCGCTCAGTTCATTGCGTGACACCACACACCTCCCGTAGTCGTACGATCGCGCGGTGCAGCCGCGTCCCGGCGTTTGACTCGCTGCAGCGCAGGACGCGGGCGAGCTCGGCGTTCGAGAGCCGCCCGACGAACTTGAGCAGGATGACCTCGCGGTCGCCCGCGGCGAGCTCCGCCAGCCCTTCGCGCACGAGCAGGCGACGATCGGCGAGATCGGGGTCCAGATCCTCGAACTCGCTCGACGTGTCGGCGACGTCGTGCAGCAGCGCGCCGGAGCGCCGGCGCCGGCGCAGCTCGTCCAGCGCGGCGTTGCGCGCGATCGCGAACAGCCACGAGCGCGGCGTGCCGCGGCGGACGTCGAACAGCGCCCGGCGCCGAAACGCGCGCTCGAAGGCGAGCGCCGTGACGTCCTCGGCGGCGGTGCGATCGCGCAGCAGCGACGCCACGTAGGCGTAGACGTCAGCCGCACTCGAGCGGTAGAGCTGCTCGAACTGCTCGCTGGCGCCCGGACCGCTGGTCGGCACCGCGGCGATGACCGTCATCGGTAGATCATCCTCACAGCAGAACTACGCGCGTGGCGGCGTCTCGTCACAAGCCGCCGCGCGGCGCCGCGCCGGGCGCTCGACGGGCCACCCGGACCGGCGCGGGGGCGCCGCACGCGGGCGTATCCTCACCGCTTCGAACCTCCCCCGGCCGGCCGCGGGTGCGGTATGCTTGCTAGAGCAAACGAATGGCCACCTCCTCTAAATCCGCCGTCTCCCCGATCGTCCTTCGCAACGACGGCTTCCCCGAGTGGAGCCACGAGTATGCGGCGGCGTGGATCGGGCTGCTCGCGACGCACCGGCGCTTGACCCGCGAGCTCGACGCCGAGCTGGAGGCCGCCCACGGGCTCACGCTGAGCGGTCTTGAGCTGCTCGCCCGACTGGCGAGCGTGCCCGAGCACCGCCTGCGACTGTCCCTGCTGGCAGGCGAGGCCGGGCTCAGCCTCAGCCGCGTCTCGCGCATCGTCGACGCACTCGAGGCGCGCGGGCTGATCGAGCGCCAGAACTGCCCGGCCGACGCGCGCGCGATCAACGCACAGCTGACGCCCGCCGGGCTCGCGCTCGCGCAGGCCGCCCAGTCCACCCATCTCGCGGCCGTCCGCGAGCGTTTCTTCGACCGCCTCGACGAGCGCGAGATCACGACGCTGGCCGAGGTTTTCGGGCGCTTCGCACCGGGCGCGCCGAGCACCTGCTCGGCCGGCTGAGCGCCGGGCAGCTGCGCGGCTGAGCCGGGCGAAGATCGCACCACCGGCCGGGTGGGCGCCGCGTCGTGGCGCTCCGGCGCCGGCAGCTTTGTCAGCGGGCGGGGGTCGCGCGGCTGGGGCGGGTCAGCGGCGCGCCGTGGGCGCTCGGGTGCCGGAAGCTTCGTCGGTCCTGGCGCGAGCGAGACGTGCGCGGTCGGGCTGTGGTTCCATCGTCGTGGTGATCACACGCAGGCGCACCGCCGCCGTCTCGGCCCGGTTGCCGTTGCGAGCGCGGGCCTGATATTCCGACCCGCCGAGCACGGAGTGGGCCTCGAGGATCCTGACCTTCCCAAGCGTCGGCTTGGCGCCCTTCGCGCCGGGCGCGGGCGCGAGCACCACGACGCGGGCGGAGTAGAGCGCGCCCGCGTATTTGAGCGCGTCGGGGTAGGGCACGGTGAGCGTGCGGGTCTGTCCCGCCGGGATCGCGATCGATCCGGAGTCGTGTTTGGCTAGGTAGCTTGCGGCGAGGGCGGCCGGGGCACCGAGCGCCGCCGCGGCGGCGGCCGCCGCGACCGCGAGACGGCATCCCCGCTGCGACCTCATGGCGCGCAACGATGCCACAACGCCGGCGCCCGAGAGCTGCCAGCGCGACGGCGCGGCCGCGTCCGGCGTGCCGGCGCCCCTGCTCGTCCCGGCGGGCGCCCGCTCAGAAACTGACCGGCGCCCAGCTGCGGCCGCCGTTGAAGGTCATGATCATCGTCGAGGCAGCGCCGCTCCCGGATCCCACGATTCCCACACCCTGCCTCGGGCTGGTGAAGCCGAGGTAGGAGACCTCGCCCCGGTAGACCACGCTCCAGTGGAGGCCCGCGTCGAAGCTGGCCGAGAGGTCGTTGCCGCCGGCGAGGATCACGCCCGGGGCCGGGGAGGCGAGCACGCCTGAGCCGACGCTCGCGGGAAGCTGGCGCCCGGCCGCGAAGCTCTCCCCGCCGTCGCTTGAGAAATAGAGCCAGCGCGACCCGAGGGACGCCCCCGGCGGAGCCGACCTGGAAAGGCCGTAGGCGAAGCCGCCCATCACGCACACGGCGACGAGATCGCGCGGGGAGGAGGCCGCGGGGACCGCAAAGCTGTGACCGACGGAGGCGCACGGGGGCGTCCACGCCACCCAGCGGCCGCCGGCGAGCTGCGCGCTGCCGGTCGTTCCGCGGTCGTTGCCCTCGACCAGCCACCCGCTGGCGCCCGCGAGCACGAACGAGCCCGCCTGCTCGCCGCCGCCCGCGGGGCTTCCGAGGGTCACGAAGCTCGAGGGCTGCCAGCGGTCCTCCGAAACGGGTGAGCTCTCGACGCTGACCTCGTTTGCGGGGTTTGACTCCATCAGGTAGGCGCTGCCCCGCGCCGCCTCGAGGTCGTAGATCGCGTCCTCCTCGCCCAGGCCGCGGAGCGCCTGCTGCTTCCAGCTGACGCCGCCGTCGTGCGTGGACCAGAGGGTCGCCCCGATCCCGCTGACGGGACCTCCCGGCTTGGCCGCCACCGCGAGCCCGCCGTAGATCCAGCCGTCGCGCGCGTCGGCGAAGCGAACATTCAGGGCGGTGCCGGCGCCTTCGTAGAGGTCCGCGGGGGCGCCCCCGACCCTTGCGTCGGCCGCGGCGAGCAGCGCTGCCGGCAGCGCCTGGCGCGACCACGAGCGTCCGGCGTCGGTGCTCTTGCGCAACTGCAGGCAGGCGCCGGCGGACTTGCAGGGCGCCGTGCCCAGCACCCACGCGTGTTCGGTGGAGGTGAAGGTGACAGACGCCGGATCGAATCGCGCCGCCGCGGCAGCGTCACGCGCCGGCGATCCGCTCGCCGGCTGGCTTGCGAGCGCGAGTACGGCGGCTGCGAGGAGGCCCGCGAGCGCGCCGGCGCCAAGCGCGCGCCGCGCCCCCGCCACGGTCGGCGTTCCGGTCACGTCCATGAGCTCATCCTAAGGCCCCGCCGGGAGCGCTCCGGCGCCGGGCGCCGCGGGCTCAGCCGACAGTCCAGGAGATCAAGCCGTTGTACTCGTACTCGAGCTTCGACGGGGTCTTGCCCTTCGGCACGCTGAAGCCGAGCCAGCCCTGCGCGCACTGCTTCGGCCGCAGCGGCGTCGGCACCAGCGCCGGGCTCTTCGCCGCGCGCACCGACTCCGCGACGCTGCCTCCCTGGGTGAGGCCGAGCGTGAAGAAGGACGGCTCGATCGCGGTCCCGGCCGGCGTGTGGGCGCTCGTGCAGACCTTGACCTCGAAGTTCGCGACCGGCTTGGAGGCGCTCGGCGCGATGTAGGCCTCGAGCGTGAAGAAGTTGCCGGTCGGGCTCGTGCGCTCAGCCGGCAGTTTCAGCTTCGTCGTTGCTTGCCGGTTCGCCGTCGCCGCCGCCGCCGTCGCGGCCGCGCTCAGCAGCGCAAGCGTGAGTGCGAGCGCCGCCGCGGCGCAGAGGCCCGCTGCGATGCGCCGGCGCGTCAGGAGGGCCGAGGGTGTGGTCGGGCGTGGCTGCATCGATCGTCCTTTGGCTGGCGTGGGCCGGGTGGCGCTTCGCGACAGCGGTCGCGCTGCGCGCGACGATCATGACAGCGCGGCGGGCTGCCACCGCCACCGCGGACACTCGATCGATGCCGGGCAGGACCGCGCGCCGTCGGCGTGCAGCGTCGCGCCCGTGTTAGCGGATCAGCACGGCGTTGCCGGACGGGTCGCGCGCGAGCGTGCCGTCGGGGCGCTGCTCGAGCGCCACGCCGAGTGCGCTCAGCCGCGCAACCACGGCGTCGCGCTCCGTCGCGCTCTCGGTGACAAGCGTCCAGTGGCGCAGGCCGACGGCGTCGGCGGGCGCCGGTCCGGCGCCCGCTCCGCGCCACACGTTGAAGGCGACGTGGTGGTGATAGCCGCCGGCGGACACGAACACCGCGCTCGGCAGCGACATCATCACCTCGAACCCCAGCCCGTCGCGGTAGAAACGGGTCGCTGCGTCGAGGTCGCCGACGTGCAGGTGCATGTGCCCCATCGTCAGCCCGGGAGCCGCCAGCGGGCTCGGCGGCGTGCCCTCGATCGTCGCGAACAGCGAGCCGATGTCAAGCGGCGCGGGGCCCGCGGCGAAGGGGTCGAGGCCGCGCGTGTCGGGCCACTGATCGCGTGGGCGGTCGGCCGCGAGCTCGATGCCGTTGCCGTCGGGGTCAGGCAGATAGATCGCCTCGTGCGTGCCGTGGTCGGAGGCGCCGTCGATTCGCGTGCGGCTCTCGGCAATCCGGCGGCCGGCGCGAGCCAGCTCCTCGCGGGTCGGGAACAGGAGCGCGTAGTGGTAGAGGCCGGCGTGGCGCCCGGCGGGTCTGGCCTGCGGCTGCGCCCGCAGGGTCACGAGGTCCTCGCCTCCGGCGCCGAGCGCTGCGTGGTGCTCGCCGCGCTCGTGCACAGACAGGCCGATGACACGCGTGTAGAAGTCAAGCGCGCGGTCGAGATCGGTGATCGTCAGCTCGACGCCGGCGAGCCGCGTCGCGTCCGCGAGCAGGGCTCCGGTGCGCGGGGCGGAGGTATCGGTTGCGGTTGTGGTGCTCATCTGTCGTTCAGCTCTCTTTGGTGCTCGTGCTGCGCCGGCGGAGAAGGTGCTCCACCCCACCAGCGCAGCTGCGATCGGGTGATTACGCCTTCTTGATCGCCGAGATGTCGAGCGCGAGCTTGACGGTGTCGGAGACCAGCAGGTTGCCGCTGCCCAGCGCCTGGTTGAACTTCATGTCCCAGTCCGAGCGGTCGAGCTTGCCGGTGATCTCGAGGCCGACGCGCTCGTTGCCCCACGGGTCGGTCTCGGTTCCCTGGACCTCAGCCTTCAGCGTGACCGGCTTGGTCACCCCGTGCATCGTCAGATCGCCGGTGATCTCAAATGTCTCGCCGTCGATCTCGCGCACGCTGGTCGACTCGAATGTCAGCTCGGGATGGTTCTCGGCGTCGAAGAAATCAGCGGACTTCAGGTGGGCGTCGCGCTGGGGCTCGGAGGTGTCGATCGAGTCGACCTTCGCGGAGCCCTTGACCTTCGCGCTCGACAGGTCGTCGCCGATCTCGAGTGTGCCTTCGAACTCACCGAACGAGCCGCGGACGGTCGCGATGCCCAGGTGCTTGACGGAAAAGCCGATCGTGGAGTGGGCGGTGTCAGCCGTCCAGGTGCCGGTCGGGACGATCGTTGTGGTTGTGCTCATAGCTTGCTCCTGGCGTTCGATGGTGTGCGAATAAACTTGCTAGCGCAACTATACACCCTGAATGCTTGCGCGCGCAAGCTAACTGGCGGCTGCGGCTGCGGCTGCGGTTGCGGTTGCGGCCGCGGCCGCGGTCGCGGCCGCGGCCGCGCAGGCGCTCGCCGCCAAGACGTCGCGGGTCGCCGGCTCCGTGCTCTGCGATGCTGGCGCCGTGGCGATCTCGCTTGCGATCTTCGCGTCCGGGGAAGGCACCACGGCGCAGGCCGTGATCGACGCCTGTGCCGCCGGGCGAATCGACGGTGAGGTGGTTCTGATCGTCTCGAACAATCCCGGCGCGCCGGTGCTCGAGCGTGCCGCGGCTGCCGGGATCGCCTCCCGCCAGCTCTCCGGCCGGACGCATCCCCAGCCCGGAGCGCTCGAGCGGGCGATGCTCGACGCACTCGCGGCGGCCGGCGCGACGCACGTGCTGGCAGCCGGTTACATGAAGAAGCTCCCGCCGGGCGTCGTGGCCGCCTACGCGGGCCGGATCTACAACACCCACCCGGCGCTGCTGCCCGCCTACGGCGGACAGGGGATGTACGGCGATCGCGTGCACGCCGCGGTCCTCGCCGACGGCCAGACGCGCAGCGGCGCAACCGTGCATCTCGTCACCGACGAGTACGACAGCGGCCCGATCGTCGCCGCGGTCGAGGTTGCGGTGCTCGCGCGCGATGACGTCGAGTCGCTCGGCGCGCGGGTCAGGGCGGCGGAGCGGGAGCTGGTGGTCGAGGTGCTGGCGGGAGTGGCAGCCGGCTGAACGCAGGCGCCGGCCCCGGCCGTGACGCGCAGGTCAGGCCTGGGCGCCGGTCCAGTCGTGGGGGAGCCGGGGAAACGCCGAGCGCAGCGGGCTGGGCGCCGCGGCAGGCGCCGGCGCCGCCGTCACAAAGCTCGGGTCGAGCTGGTCCAGGCGCGTCACCCCGAGCAGCCCCATCGCCACGACGATCTCCTCCTCGAGCAGCTCGAGCACCGCCACCAGGGCGTCCTCGCCGCCGGCCGCCAGCGCGTAGGCCTGCAGCCGCCCCAGGCCGACCGCGTCGGCGCCGAGAGCGATCGCCTTCAGCACGTCGGTGCCGCGCAGGAAGCCGCCGTCGACGACGATCTCGGCCTGGCCCGCGACGGCGTCCACCACCTCGCGCAGCGTCTCGATCGCGGCCTGCGCATGGTCGAGCTGGCGGCCGCCGTGGTTTGAGACGTAGATCACCTCGAACCCCCGCTCGAGCGCCAGTTCGGCGTCGCGCGCGCCCTGGATCCCCTTGAGGATCACCGGCACGCGGGCGCGCTCGCGCATCCGCTCGAGCCAGTCCCAGGTCAGGCGTGACTGCCAGACGATCCCCGGGTCGCCGCCGAACTCGTGCGTCGGCGGGAGCCAGCCACTGCGCAGCTGGCGCTCGCGGCGCCCGTAGCGGGCGGAGTCGACGGTCAGCGCGATCGCCGTGTAGCCGGCGTCGACCGCGCGCGCGATCGTCTCGTCAGCCCACGCCGGATCGCCGCGCACGTAGATCTGGGCGATCTTCGCCGCGGCCGTGGCGGCGCCGACCGCCTCGAGGCCCGGCGCGCTGATCGAGCTGATCATCGCCGCAACACCGAATCGCTCGCCGGCGCGCGCGCTGGCGAGCGCTCCCGCCGGCGTGAACGTCTCGCTGCCGCCGAGCGGAGCGAGCACGACCGGGATTCGCAGCCGCCCGCCGAGCAGCGCGCCGCTCGCATCCAGGTTCGACACGTCGCGCGCCACGCGCGGGCGCAGCGCCAGCGAATCGATCGCGATCCGGTTGCGCCACGCGGTCGTCTCGGTTTCGGAGCCGCCGGCGATGTAGTCCCAGACGTCCGCGTCAAGGTTTGCCGCGGCCGCGTCGATGATCTCGTGGATCGTTGTCGCGCCGGCCGGCTCCCGAGGCATGCTTCGATCGTATCGGCGTCGTAACATGGCAGCGCTCGGCGTGGCGGTGGCCGAGTCAACCCCCAAGGAGGCGTGCAGGGCGAAATGGCGGACCAGGCAAGCCACGCGACGCTCGACTACTCGGTCGCCGACCGCGTCGCCTACGCGACGCTGTGCCTGCCGGACACCGGCAACGCCCTGACCGAGCGGACGCTCGATGAGATCAACGACGTCGTCGCCCGCGTGCAGCAGGACCCAAGCGTGCGCGTACTGGTTCTGCGCGGCCAGCGCGACGTCTTCTCGATCGGGATCGATCCGGACGTGCTGGCGACCCTTTACTCCGACATCGAGTTCTACGAGCACATCCTCACCCGCGTCGCCGCGCTCGGCCTCTCGCTCGAGGCGCTCGACGTGCCGGTGATCGCGGCCATCAACGGAACCGCCCGCGAGGTCGGCTTCGACCTCGCGCTGGCCTGCGATCTGATCCTGATCGCCGACGAAGCGACGATCGGCGACGGGCGAGCCACGACCGGCCGCGTGCCGGGGGGCGGCGCGACCGTGCGGCTGCCGCGCGCCGTGGGCGTGCTTCGGGCGCGCGAGATTCTCTTCTCCGGGCGCATGCTGAGCGGCACCGAGGCTGCGGCGCTCGGGCTCGCGCTGCGCAGCGTGCCGCTGGCGGCGCTCGACGACGCGGTCGCGGAGCTGACGGCCGTGCTGACCGACAAGTCACGCGACGCGCAGGCGACGATCAAGCGCCAGATCAACGGCAGTCTCGGGCTCGACACGCCGAGCGCGATCGAGCACGAGCGCAGCGAGATCATCAGGCACGTGAGCGACCCCCAATCCGACGCGGTCGAGGGAATGCGCGCGGAGCGGGAGGGTCGCCCTCCCTCCTGGGCCTAGCGCCCGCGCCGGCACGCGTTCGCACCCGCCCTGATCCGCGCCTGCCGGGCAGGCCGCGCACCCCACAGGGCGCGCCGCGCCGCGAAGCTCAGCCCGCCGTGTCGATCACGACGCGCCCGCGGATCCGCCCGGCGAGGATCTCCGCCGCCAGTTCCGGCACGCGTGACATCGGCTCGACCGTGGTCATCGCGTCGAGCCGCTCGAGCGACACATCACGCTCCAGCCGGCCCCATGCGATGGCGCGCGCCGGCGTCGGGCACATCACCGAGTCGATGCCGAGCAGGCTCACGCCGCGCAGGATGAAGGGCGCGACCGTCGTCGGCAGATCGGTGCCGCCGGCCCGCCCGCACGCCGCCACGGCGCCGCCGTAGCGGGTCCGCGCGAGCACGCTGCCCAGTGTCTGGGAGCCGACTGTGTCGACCGCGCCGGCCCAGCGCGCGCTCTCGAGGGGCTTCGACGGCGCCTCGAGCTCCGCCCGCTCGACGATCGACGTGGCCCCCAGCTCGCGCAGGTAGCCGTGCAGCTCCTCGCGGCCCGTGGAGGCCGCGACGCGGTGGCCGAGCACCGCGAGCAACGCGACCGCGACGCTGCCGACACCGCCGCCCGCGCCGGTCACGAGCACCTCGTGGTCCTCGCCGGGCGCCACGCCGGCGTGCTCGAGCGCCAGCACGCAGAGCATCGCGGTAAGCCCCGCGGTGCCGATCGCCATGCACTGCGACAGGGTGAATCCCGCCGGCTTGGGAGTCAGCCACTCCGAGCGCACGCGCTGGCGCTGGGTGTAGCCGCCCGGGTGGGACTCCGAGAGGCCCCAGCCCGTGATCAGCACCTCGTCGCCCGCCCGCCAGTCCGGTGACTCCGACTCCTCGACGACGCCGGCAAGGTCGATTCCGCAGACCATCGGGTAGCTGCGCGCGATCCGGCCCGAGCCGGCCACGACCATCCCGTCCTTGTAGTTGAGCGAGGAGTGCGACACGGCGACGGTGACGTCGCCCACAGGCAGATCGGCGTCGGAGAGCTCGCGCAGCTGGGCCGGGCCGGGCTCCGGTACCACGATCGCCCGGAAGGTCATCGCGTGACCCTAATGCAGAAGGCGAACGCGGGCAATCGAGCGGTCCCGCGCCCGCGCGGTCCCGCGCCCACCGCGAGCAAGGCGCCGCGCGCCGCCGGTAGTAGGGTTTTGCAGCCGATGAGCGCCACCGCCCCGGAAGCGACGATCTACTCGGGACACCCGTCCTGGCGATCGATGCTCGACTTCCATCTCGCGGGCCTCTTCGGCGCCCTGGCCGGCGGCGCGATCGCCCGCCTGGTCTCGAGCAACTGGGGCATCGCGGTCGCCGCGTTCGCCGCGATCCTGGCGATCTCGCTGCTGATCGGCCTGATCCGCAGGGTGTCCACGACCTACACGGTCACCGACCGGCGGCTGCACATCCGCCGCGGCATCCTCAGCCGCACCGAGCAGCAGACGACGATCGACCGCATCCAGAACGTCGAGACCCACCAGACGCTGTTCGAGCGGTTCCTGCGGATCGGCACGATCAACTTCGACACGGCCGCGACCGATGACTCCGACTTCGCGTTCGTCGGGATCGCCACGCCCAAGGTGGTCGTCGCGGCGGTCGACCGCGCGCAGCAGCTCTCGGCCCGCGCGGACCCGCTGAACCCGCAGGCATGAGCGCGGACGCGATCGTCAGCGCCAGCGAGCTGAGCAGGCGCTACGGCGAGGGCGAGGTTGCCGTGGACGCGCTGCGCGATGTCAGCGTCGACTTCACCAAGGCGCGCTTCGCCGCGATCATGGGACCTTCGGGGTCGGGCAAGTCCACGCTGATGCACATCCTCGCGGGGCTCGACCGGCCCACCTCCGGCAGCGTGACGATCGACGGCACCGAGCTCGCGACGCTCGACGATCGCGCGCTCACGCTGCTGCGCCGCGAAAAGGTCGGCTTCATCTTCCAGACGTTCAACCTGCTGCCGATCCTCGACGCGCGCGAGAACATCCTGCTGCCGCTGTCGATCGCCGGCCGCAGCGTCGACGCGGCCTGGTTCGACGAGCTGGTCGCCGCTGTCGGCATCGGCGATCGCCTGCACCATCGCCCGGCGCAGCTCTCCGGCGGCCAGCAGCAGCGCGTCGCGGTCGCGCGCGCACTCGTCTCGCGCCCCGCCGTCGTTTTCGCCGACGAGCCGACCGGGAACCTCGACTCCGCCGCCTCCGGCGAGGTGCTCGAACTGCTGCGCCTCGCGGTCGACCGCTTCGGCCAGACCGTCGTGATGGTCACCCACGACGCGCAGGCCGCCTCGCACGCCGACCGCCTCGTCGTGCTCGGCGACGGGCGCGTCGTGCGCGACGGCGCGGCACTCGACGCGGGCGGTGTGCTCGACCTGATGAAGTCGCTGGGCCGATGACCGCGGTCGTCGTGCGCGGGTTCTTCTCGCGCAAGCTGCGAGCGGTCCTGACCGGCATCGCGGTCGCGCTCGGCGTGGCGCTGATGTCGGGCACCTACATCCTCACCGACACGATCGACCACTCCTTCGGCGCGATCTTCGCGACCGGCGAGCAGAACCGCTCGGTCGTCGTCGTCCCCCACCAGGGGCTCGGCGCGAACGCGGCCGTGCAGACCGCGACGATCGGCCGCGCGACCCTCGAGCGCGTGCGGCGGGTGCCGGGCGTCGCGGTCGCCGCCGGCGAGGTGTTCGCCGTCGCGACGCTGTTCGATTCGCACGGCAAGCGGCTGAACACCTCGGCGCCGAGCTTCGCCGCCTCGCTTTTGCCGCCGCGCTTTGAGGACTTCTCCGCCGTCAGCGGCAGCCTGCCGCGCAGCGGCGGCTCCGTCGCGATCGACGAGGCGACCGCGCAGCGCGAGAACCTGAAGGTCGGCGAGCGCCTGCGCGTCGCGGGCGCGACCGCCGCCGCGAGCTACCGCATCGTCGGCATCCTGCGCTTCGCCGGCTCGACCTCGTTCGGGGGCGCGGGCGTCGCGCTCGTCACGCTACCCCAGGCGCAGCTGATCGCCGGCGAGCCAAACGCCTACGACGATCTCGTGATCGCCGCCAAGCCGGGCGTCAGCCCGGCGACCCTGCGCAACCGGATCCGCGCGGTGCTGCCATCCACACTCGACGTGCGCACCGGCGTGCAGGAGGCCGCCCAGCAGACCTCCGACCTCGAAAGCCAGCTCGGCTTCCTGCGCACGTTCCTGCTGATCTTCGCCTACGTCGCGCTGTTCGTAGGCGCCTTCATCATCTTCAACACCTTCTCGATCACCGTCGCCCAGCGCACGCGCGAGTTCGGCCTGCTGCGCACGCTCGGCGCGACCCGCGGCCAGGTCGTGCGCTCCGTCGTCGCGGAGGGCGCGATGCTCGGCTTCGGCGGGGCGGTGGTCGGCCTGCTCGCGGGCTTCGCCCTGGCGCCCGGGCTCGACCAGCTGTTCAAGGCCTTCGGCGCCGACCTGCCCGACAGCGGCACCGTCGTCGAGTTCCGCACGATCTGGGTCTCGCTGCTGGCCGGTACCGCCGTGACGGTGCTCGCGGGCCTTCTGCCGGCGCTGCGGGCCGCGCGCGTCACGCCGATCGCGGCGATGCGCGAGGGGGTCGCCCTGGAGCGCCCGCATCGAAGCCCCCGGCGCCGGCGGATCGTGTTCGGCCTGGTCGTCGTCTACCTGCTCGTGCGCCTGGCGTTGCTGGCGAGCAGCGGCGCCGGGATCGCGACGATCGTGATCGTGGTCGCGATCGTCCTCGCGCTGCGCCTGCCGGCCTCGCGGCGGCGCATCGGCAGGGCTCTCTCGGCCGCCGTCGTCGGCCTCGCGCACCTGCTGGCCAAGCCGCTCGCCTGGCGCGGCATCACCGCGCGCCTCGCGCGCGACAACACGATCCGCCACCCCGGCCGCACCGCGGTGACGGCGGCGGCGCTGATGATCGGCCTCGCGCTCGTCAGCCTGATCTCGATCCTCGCGGCCGGGACGAAGGCCTCGATCAACCAGGCGATCGACGCCTCCTTCGCCGGCAACCTGATCGTCCAGAACTCCGCCACCACCGGCAACACCGGCATCCCGACCGGGATCCCAGCCGCGCTGCGCGCCGTCCCGGGCGTCGCCCAGGTGACACCGATCGCCTTCACCCAGGGCAGGGTCAACCACCTCAAGGGCAACCAGACGATCACCGCGCTTGACCCGGCGAGCTTCTCCGCGGTCTACCGGATCGACTGGGACCGCGGCAGCGACGCGACGCTCGACGGCCTCGCAACGACGGGCACCGTGCTGACCAAGAGCTTCGCCTCGGCCAACCACCTGAGGGTCGGTGAGACGCTCTCGGTGCTGACGCCCTCCGGTAAGCGCATCCACCTCGCGGTGCGCGGCATCGCGACCGACAACGCGCGCCTGCTCGCCGACCTCACGATCACGCTGACGCTTGCCCGCAGCGCTTTCTCCCAGCGCGTCGACGCGCTGGACTTCGTCAGCTACCGCCCGGGCGCGACCAACTCGCAGGTGCAGCCCCGCGTCAACGCGGTCCTCGCCGCCCGCTTCCCCCAGGCGGAGTCCCAGACCGCCGCGCAGTTCAAGAACTCGCTCGCCAAGCAGGTCGACAGCCTGCTCGCGCTGATCTACGTGCTGCTGGCGCTGTCGGTGATCGTCTCGCTGTTCGGGATCGTCAACACGCTCGTCCTCTCGATCTTCGAACGCACGCGGGAGCTGGGGATGCTGCGCGCGATCGGCACGACCCGTCGGCAGGTGCGCCAGATGATCCGCTACGAGTCGCTGATCACCGCCCTGATCGGCGGCATCCTCGGCATCGCGCTGGGCATCGTGCTCGCGCTGATCCTCGCCGCCACAGCCCTCCAGGGTTCGGGCTTCGTGCTCGTGATCCCGGTCGTGACGGTGATCGTCCTGTTCGTCCTCTCAGGCGTCGCGGGCCTCGCCGCGGCCGCCTGGCCGGCCCGCCGCGCCGCGAGGGTCGACATCCTCGCCGCGATCGCAACCGAGTAGCCCCCGCCGGTTTTCAGGTGCTCCGGCGGCCAGCCGCCTGCGCATGGGGTGTTTGGCGGCGCTGCGCACCGCCAAACACGGCGCAACGAAAGTTGCCGCCTGCGAGCAGGGGTGCAGTGGTTGGCGGATCCGACCGACCCCAGTTGAATGGGCGCAGTGGCTTCCAGGAGTGCACCGAGCTGGCTCGAGAGCTCGCCCGACTGGGCGTGGCCGGCTCTGGCGCCCGCCGTCGAGGCGGGCCCCGCGGCGTGGGTGCCGTCACTGCCGCTGATCGAGCTGCCCTCGGCGCGCGTGGTCGTTCGCCCGCGGTCACGGCCGCGCTCGCTGCCCAGGCCGCTTCGCCTCGCCCGCCTCGCGCTGCTCGTGGCGCTCGCCGCCGGGACGTTCGTGCTCAGCAGCGCCGTCGCCGCCCCCGCGCCCGCCGCCTCGACGGCGGTGCTTGAGCCGGTAGGCCTGGACATCGCGCTGAGCAGCCCGTTCGCCGCCACCTCGCCGGCCGCGCTCCTGGCTGACACGGTCGCCCGCGTCACGCCGCCGCTCGGCGCCCTTCCAGCGGCGCTGCCGCGGCCGGTCACGATCTCGACCGACGCCGCCGGCGCCACGATCGCCTCGATCACCTACCCCTCGGCGGCGCTCGGGTGGCACGACCGCTATCTGGTCTACCTGCCGCCGGGCTACCAAGCGAGCGCGACGCGCCGCTACCCCGTCCTCTACCTGCTCCACGGCGAGGCCCAGCCCGCCAGCTCCTTCCTGCGGCTCGGCATCGCGCCGACCCTCGACCGCCTGATCGCCACGCACAGCGTCAGGCCGCTGATCGCGGTGATGCTGCAGGGCGCTGCGTCGCCGCAGAACTGGCTCAACACCGCCGGCCCGCGCTTCTACAGCTACGTCGCGGAGGTGCAGCGCCTGACCGACCGCGTGCTGCGCACGATCCCGACCCGCGCCGCGCGCGCTATCGCGGGCTACTCGATGGGCGGCTTCGGCGCTATGAACGTGGCGCTCGAGCAGCTTCGCAACTATTCGGTCGTCGAGAGCTGGGAGGGCCAGTTCGCCAACCTCTCAGGCGAGCTGAGTGCCGACCGGGCGCTCCTACGCCGGCTGCCGCTGCACGCGTTCGTCTGGGGCGGCGCCCAGGACACGGTCGTCAATACCGCACTTGACGCGCCGTGGGCGGCCGCGCTGCGCGCCGCCGGGGCGCAGGCGCAGAGCGCCGTCTATCCCGGCGCGCACGCGTTCGCCCCGATCGAGCACCACCTCGCGCAGATGCTCAGCTTCGCGGGTCGCGCGCTGAGCGGCTGAGCGCGTCGGCGATCACGAGCGAGTGATCGAACGCAAGCGGCGGCAGCGACTCGACACCGAACCACCGGGCGTCGGCGGCATCGTCGCCGCCGCGGGCATCCAGTTCGTCGTCCACGCGCAGCAGGTAGACGACCGAGACGGTCGGCCCGCGCGGGTCCCGGCCGGGCGTGTCGTAGATCCCGAGTAGCTCGAGCGGCCCCGCCGCGACCCCCGTCTCCTCCGCCAGTTCGCGCGCAGCGGCGCCGGCCACGCGCTCGTCGCCTTCGACGAAGCCGCCGGGCAGCGCCCAGGTGCCGGCGAACGGATCGCCGCCGCGCTGGACCAGGAGTACGCGCCGCGCCGGCGGCACGCCGGTGAGCGCGACGACGTCGACGGTGAGCGCCGGGCTCTTCACGCGCGCCCGTAGACGGGGATGTGGGCGCCGCTCGTCACCGAGGAGCGCTCTGAGCAAAGGAACTCGATGACCTGCGCGATCTGCGCCGGCGCCACCCAGCGCGAATGGTCGGCCTCGGGCTGGGAGGCGCGGTTGCCCGGCGTGTCGATCACGCTCGGCAGAATAGCGTTCGCGCGTACGCCATCTTGGGTGTACTCGGCGGCGAGGGCGTCGACGAACGCCAGCACCGCGGCCTTCGAGGAGATGTAGCCGGCCGCCCCGGAGAAGGGCCGCAGCGCCGCGCGCGTCGAGACGCAGACGATCGAGCCGCCGCCGCCTTCGAGCATTCGCGGCAACGCCGCCTGGCAGAGCAGGTAGGCGGGGCGCAGGTTCAGCCGGAACTGCTCCTCGAACTCCTCGACCGGCGTCTCGTGAACGCGGCCGCCGGAGGCGAAGCCGCCGACGAGGTTGACGAGCGCACCAAGGCGCTCGCCGGCCGCCGCCACGACGTCCACCGCCGCGGCCGCCTCGAACAGGTCGGCGGCGATCAGCTGCAGCCGCGGGTGGCGCTCCACGCGCTCGAGCTCGCGCTCCTCGACATACGGCACGACCACGTGCCAGCCGGCTTCGAGCAGCGTGGCGGTGACGGCGGCGCCCAGCCCGCCGGTCCCTCCGCTCACGATCACGCTCGAGCTCACGCCCCAACCCTACCCGCAGCGGCGCCGCTTCAGGCGAGTCTTCGCCCCCTCTTCGATACGGCCGGGTCCACGCGCGCTGCGGCCGGCTGGGCGCCGCCGTCGCCGGCTGCTTGCGCGCGCGGTTAGCGGGCCGCCGGCGCGCCGCGGCGGCCGGGCGCTCTCAGCGGGGCTGGTTGGAGATCGCTGCAGCCTCGATGAACGCGGGGCGCGCCTCGCCGCGCGCGACGTAGGCCTCGAGTCCCGGCCACGCTGCGAGCAACCCCCGCGTGTTGGCGGAGCCGAGCACGCTGGCGCACAAAACATCGGCGACAGTGAAGCGGTCGCCGAGCAGCCACTCGCGGCCGTGCAGCGCCGTCTCGATCGCCGCGGCGGCTCCCGCAAAGCGCTCGCGCGCGCCGGCGTCGGCAGAGTTCTCGGCGGTGTCGCGGATCCAGCGGTAGAGCGGCGCCTCGAGCTCGGTCATCGCGAACAGCACCCACTGGTAGCTGAGGGCCCGCTCGGCCGTCCCGACCGCCGCGATCAGGCCGGCGTCGGGGTGAAGGTCGGCCAGCTGCAGGCAGATCGCCGCCGACTCGAACATGAACGTCCCGTCGTCGAGCTCGAGGACGGGCACACGGCCGAGCGGATTGCGCGCGAGGTGCTCGGCCGAGGAGCGGTCCGCCGCCGCCAGCTTCACCAGCTCGCACGGCGCGCCGAGCTCCGACAGCAGCCACAGGACGCGACTCGACCGCGTTCGCGGCATGTAGTAGAGGCGGGGCACGCCAGGCGAGTATCGCAGTCTCGCTCTCGCGCACTGCGGCGCCGATACGCTTGCTGTCCTCGCGGCGGCGGCGTTCGCGACCGGCGCGGAGTCCGTACGGCGACGCGGAGGTGGTGGCGATGGCGCAGGTGGCGGGACGGCGTATGACGGCCGAGCTGGACGGAGACTTCGTCGTCTTCCTGATCGGAGCCCGCGTGAGCAAGCGCCACCTGCTCCGCAGCTTCCTCGACCTCGGCGGCCGTCGCGGCATGACGCACATGCTCGATTACCTGGTCGCGCACCCCGAGAAGGGCCTGCTCGCCTACCAGCTGGGGTTCCCCGTGATCGTGCAGTACTGGCGGTCGTTCGAGCATCTCGAGGCGTTTGCCAAGGACGCGGCCGATCCGCACCTGGCGCCGTGGCGCGACTACTGGCGCCGCGTCGGCCGCAGCGACCGCACGGGCATCTGGCACGAGACCTACAGGGTGAGGGCCGGCGAGTACGAGGCGCTCTACGGCAACATGCCCCCGTTCGGGCTCGGCAAGGCCGGCCGCCTCGTCCCGCTGCGCGAGTCCTCGAGCGCACGCGAGCGCCTCGGCACCACGACGGCCGAACAACCCGGCGAGAACTGATCGCAGCGCCGGCCCGGCGGGACTGAGCCGCGCGGCTCGCTGACGCCTCGACGGAGCCTGTCCGCCGACGCCCTAAACGCGTCGCGGACCCGCGCAACACCGCCCGCTCGAATTCTTCCCGTAAGCTATTGACTTTAGCCGTTAGGCTATGTACATTAGCTTTCATGAACTCACAACTGAACACTCCAATCAAGAACACCTCCTACCTCACGCGTCCCGAGGGGCGCATCGGCTACGACGTCGACGGCACCGGCCCGCTGGTCGTCCTCGTTCCCGGCATGGGCGATCTGCGTGGCGCATATCGCCTTCTCGCCCCGGCCCTGCGCGAAGCCGGCTACCGCGTCGCCAGCACCGATCTACGCGGGCACGGCGACAGCGACAACACATTCACCACCTACGGCGACGTCGAAACGGCCGGCGACATCCTCGCGCTGATCGAGGAACTCGGCGGGCAGGCGGTGGTGGTCGGCAACTCGATGGGGGCCGGCGCCGCGGCGCTCGCCGCTGCGCTGGCACCGGAGCGCATCACCGGGCTCGTGCTGGTCGGCCCGTTCGTGCGCAACGGCGAGATCAGCGCCGTTCAGCGGCTGCTCCTGCGGCTGAGCATGGCGCGGCCGTGGGCTGCGAGCGCCTGGAAGGCCTACATGCCCAAGCTCTACGCCGGCCGCCGCCCGGACGACTTCGCGCAGTACCGCGACGAGGTCGCAGCCAGCCTGCGCCGGCCCGGATACGCAAAGGCATTCTCACTCACGACCCGCACCGACCACACGCCGGCCGAGGCCCGGCTCGGGGACGTCTCGGCGCCCACCTTGGTCGTGATGGGCGAGCTGGATCCCGACTTCCCGAGCCCGCGGGCGGAAGCCGACTGGATCGCGCAGACCCTGCACGGCGATGTCGTGATGGTGCCCGAGGCCGGGCACTACCCGCAGTCGCAGCGCCCCGACGTCACGACCGAGGCGGTCGTCCGCTTCCTGGCGACGGTGCACGTTCGTGCCTAGGGCCGGCCTCACGCAGTCGCGCGTCATCGATGAGGGCGAGCGGATGGCCGACGAGGTCGGGCTCGATCGCCTGACCCTCGCCGCGCTCGCGGTGCGGCTCGGCGTGCGTCAGCCGTCTCTCTACAAGCACATCGACGGCCTCGACGCCCTGCACCGCGGCATCTCCGTACGGGCCAAGAGCGAGCTGGCGTACGTCCTCGCCATGGCCGCGGTCGGCCGCGACCGGGGCGACGCGATCACATCGATCGCCCATGCCTACCGGGCGTGGGCGATCGAGCACCCCGGCCGCTACGCGGCCGCGCAACGCGCGCCCGCAGCGGGCGACGCCGACGACATCGCTGCGAGCCTGGCCGTCGTGGCGGTCGCAACCGACGTGCTGGCCGCCTACGAGCTGCACGACGACGACGCGATCGACGCCACCCGCGCGCTGCGCGCGACGCTGCACGGCTTCATCATGCTCGAGATCGCCGGCGGCTTCGGCCTGCCCGTCGATATCGACCGAAGCTTCGAGCGGCTCGTGCAGGGACTCATCGCAGCGTTCTCCCAGTGGACGCGAGACGAAGCCATCACGGGGAGCCGATGATGACCTCGCCAAGCCCAGGCACAGCCGCAACGCCCGTCGGGGGAACCGTTTCGGGAGCCCCCCGCCGCTGGCTCCGCCTGGAGGGCGCCACGGCGCTCGCCGGCGCGCTCCTCGCCTACACGACGACCCATCAGGCCTGGTGGCTGATCCCGCTCACGCTCCTGGGCCCGGACCTTTCAGCGCTCGGCTACCTCCACGGCAACCGTCTCGGAGCCCGCCTCTACAACGCGGCCCATGTCACCCCACTGCCGGCCGCGGCGATCGCCATCGGCTGGTGGCAGCACGCCCCGCTCCTCTGCGCGCTGGGCCTTATCTGGCTCGCGCACATCGGCATTGACCGGCTGCTCGGCTACGGCCTCAAGTACAGCGACGATCCTCAGCACACCCACCTCGGGCAAAAGGGCGCGAAGGCTCGCACCACGACCGCGCGCAAGCTGGGCGCGCCGGCCGAGGAGCCCACTCTGTAGGTCCCCCTTGACGTGGCCGCCTCCGCGCGAAGCTCCCCGCAGCGCAGGAACACTCCACCAACTTCGCGCACGGCCAGCCGGCGGCCCTGACCGCGTAGCGCGCCGGAATCCGCAGGCCAACCGCGCCGGCGGCCCGCGCCGACCCGTCCGCGGTTCGGGCTACCTTCCGTGCATGCTCATTCGCGAGGTCAGCGACGGGACCGATCTCGACCAGGTGCTGCTGGTCCGCGACATCGACAAGCGCGTCAAGCGCGACGGCGGCGAGTTCCTTCGCCTGACTCTCGGCGACCGCTCCGGAGCGGTCGTGGCGATGGTCTGGGACGACGTGCCGGAGGTTGCTCCGCTGGTTGCCGCCGGGCAGCCGGTGCGGGTGGTCGGCCGCTACGTCGTGCATCCCCGCTACGGACCGCAGGTCAACCTGCGCGCGCTGGCGCCGGCCGAGCCGGGCAGCTACGTGCTCGAAGACCTGCTTGACGGCCCGGTCCGCAGCGCCGCGCAGATGGAGGGCGACCTGCGCGAACTGATCGCGACCGTCCGCCAGCCGGACCTGCACGCCCTGCTCGAGCGCCTGATCGGCGCCCGTGCGGATGGCTGGCCGCCCTACCGCGACGCGCCGGCGGCGAAGTTCTATCACCAGGCATACCGCCACGGGCTGCTTGAGCACTGCCTCACCGTCGGCCAGGCGGTGAGCGCGATATCGGCCACCTTCCCGGGCATCGACCGCGACCTCGCGATCACCGGCGCGCTGCTGCACGACATCGGCAAGCTCGAGGCCTACACCAACGATCCGGCCAACATCGAGCTGACCGACGACGGCCGTCTGCAGGGCGAGATCGCGCTCGGTTACTACCGCGTGCGCCGCGAGATCGAGGAGATCCCCGGCTTTCCCCCGTCGCTTGCCAAGGAGCTGCTGCACATCATCCTGTCCCACCACGGCACACACGAGCACGGCAGCCCGGTGCTGCCCGCGACCCGCGAAGCGACGCTCGTGCACATGATCGACAACCTCGGCGGGCGCCTCGGCAGCTTCGACCGCCTCGAGAAGGAGCTGCGCGACGGAGAGCGCTGGTCGGGTTTCGACCGCGCCCTCGGCGGCGGCGCCTACTTCGGCGAGCACGAAGCGGTCGAACCAGCGTCGCAGCGCGACGCCGCCTAGCCCGCCGGGCGACGCCGCATTGCCGCCGGACGCCCGCGCGAGGACGCGCCCGGTCTGCGACGCTGCGGACATGAGTGTCGCGCCGGCCCGAGCCGCGATCGCACTCGCCCTGGCCGGCGCAGCACTGGCGGTCGCGGGCTGCGGCGCCGCCCACACGGCGAGTCCGAAGACGGCGAGCTGCATGCGACAGCCACACTCGTTCTCGCCCTACTTGCTCTCCGGATCCAGGCTCACAGTTCACGCCGGCGCGCTCGTCTACGCCGTCGAGGGCGAGCCCGAGGAGTACATGACGGGGCGCAACCCGCCGGTCTTCCCGTGGTCCCCGCCGCGCTCGTCGGACCCGAGCGTCCTGCGCTCGGTCCTGCTCTGCAAGACCTACGTCTCGGGGTTCGGCGGCCCCGAGAAGGTGTTCGCCTTCCGCGCGGGGCGGGCCGGCACCGCCGTCCTGTCCGCTTCGCTGCAGCCGGCATGGAAATCGGTGAGCCATGCCCCGGCACCGTTTGCGGCAACCGTCACCGTCCGGGGCTGAGCCACCGCCGCCCCGACGCTTGCTAGCGCAAGTGATCCCTGCAAAAGCGCGCAAATACGGGGCCCTGCCGCCGCCGCAACGCACGCGGCGTCTATGGTTCTTCGCTGGATGGCCAAGGACACCGAGAAGCTGATCCGCCAGCTCTCCCTGATCTCCTATCTGATGGCCGAGCGCCGCCCGGTCACCGCGCTCGACATCAAGCGGGACGTCGAGGGCTACAGCGGCATGAACGAGGACGCCTTCGCGCGACGCTTCTACGCGGACCGCGCAGAGCTCGAGTCGCTGCGCATCCCGCTGACCGTCGAGAAGCCGGTCGACGGCGTCGCCGAGCAGGAGAACTACTCGCTGCGCCCGGAGAACTTCCACCTCCCGGCGATCGAGTTCTCCGATTCCGAGCTGGCCGCGCTCGCCACCGCGCTGTCTCTGCTCGACGGCGAGTTCGCATACGCCGAGCCGCTGCGCCTGGCGCTGCAGCAGATCACCTGGGGGCGGCCCAGCCCGCTGGCGGCGCCCGACCAGCACGGCGTCGCGCTCGGCATCACGGCCTCCGCCGGCGGTCATGAGCTTTCGCAGTCCCTGGCAAAGATCGAAACGGCGATCTTCCGCCACAAGACGATCACCTTCGAGTACTTCACGATGGAGCGTGGCGAGGTCGGGCTGCGCACCGTCGATCCCTACCACCTGCTGTTCCGTGGCGGGCAGTTCTACCTGCTGGGACACGCGCATGAGCGCGAGGCGCTGCGCGTCTTCCGCCTCTCGCGGATCCGCGGCAAGGTCGCCTACGCGACCAAGGCCGAGCATGACTTTCGCCGCCCAACCGACTTCGACCCGCGCGCCTACGCCAACCTCGCCGCGTGGCAGTTCGGCGAGCTCGCCGGCACCGCGGAGATTCGCATCGCCGAGCGCGTCGCCTGGCTGCTGGAACGCCACTTCGGCCGCTACGGCGAGATCCGCGAGATCGACGGCAGCGCCGACCGGCTGTTCGTGACCGAGTACGCGAACGAGCGGGCGCTCATCTCGTGGGTGCTCGGGCTCGGCGAGAACGCGCACGTGGTTGCGCCGCCCGAGCTCGCGGCCGAGTTGGAGCGGCGCGTCGCGCTGCTGATCGAGCGCCACACCGAGCCTCCGTCCGGTACCGAGCACGAGCCCGAGCCCATGCCCGCGCTGAACGGCAACGGCAACGGCCACGCCTCCAACCGCGCCGACACCGCGATCCGGCCGGAGCGCTTCGCGCGCCTGGTCACGCTCGCTTCGATCCTGATCCAGGCGGGACGCGCGGGCAGCCGCCTGGCGATCACGGACGTGTGTGAACGGCTGCAGATCAGCGACGGCGAACTGCGCGAGGACATCGGCGTGCTGAACGTCGTCAACTTTGGCGGCGGCTCCTACGTGCTCTACGCCGAGATCGACGAGCAGGACGGCACGATCGAGGTCGATCCTGAGCCCTACAGCGACAACTTCGCTCGCCCCGCTCGCCTGCTGCCGGTCGAAGCCAAGGCGCTGGTCGCGGCGATCGACCTGATCGGCGAGCACCTGCCCCAGGGCTCTCTGACCTCCGCGCGCACGAAGATCGTTCGCGCCCTGGGTGAGGATCCGATGGAACAGGGCCTCCAGGTCGCCCACCTCGGGGCCGACGACTCCGCCGTGACCCGCGTAATCTCGAAAGCGATCAAGAGCCACGTGCTGCTCGAGCTGGACTACTACAAGGAGAACGAGGACGAGTACTCCGCACGGCGCGTCGAGCCCTACGCGCTGATCAACGGCCGCGAGGGCTGGTACGTCGCGACGTTCGACCCCGGGAAGGGCGACGTTCGCCATTTCCGCCTGGACCGCGTTCGCCGCGCCGAGCTGACCGACGAGCACTTCGAGCCGCGCCCCGAGGTCAACCCGTCCGCGGACGTCGACGGCTGGCCGCGCACAGGCGAGGTCAGCGCGTCGCGCACCGCCCGGGTCTGGATCTCACCGCAGCGCGCCCGCTGGGCGCGCGAGCAGCGCAAGGTTGTGGGTGTATGGGACGACGGCTCGATCGCTGTCGAGCTGAGCTTCGCCGGCGTGGACTGGCTCGTGCGCGAGGTGCTCAAGGAGGCAGGCGACGCGGCCGTGCTCGATCCGCCCGACGCCCGCGCCGCGGTGCTCGCGGCGGCGGCCCGAATCGCGTGAGCCGGCGCGAGGAGATCCGGATGAGCGACGGCGAGGTCGCCGACTTCCTCGACGAGCAGCGCACGGTGATCTGCGCGACGATCGGGCGCGACGGCGCGCCCCACGTCATGCCGCTGTGGTTCGTCGTGCGTGACGGCGACATCTGGGCCTGGACCTACGCGTCCTCGCAAAAGGTCCGCAACCTCGAGCGCGACCCGCGCGCCACACTCACGATCGAGGACGGCGAGACCTACGAGGAGCTGCGCGGCGTGATGTTCGCGACCGAGGCGGAGATCGAGCGCGACCCGGACTTCGTCGCCGCGCTGGGGCTGGCGGTCTATGAGCGCTACATCGACGGCGACCTCTCGGCGCCGGTGCGCGCGAGCATCGCCAAGCAGGCGCCCAAGCGCGTCGCCATCCGCTTCGTCGAGCAAAACCGGGCGAGCTGGGATCACCGCAAGCTGGCGGCCGGGCCGTGAAGGGGCTCATTCTCTCCGGCGGCAAGGGAACCCGGCTTCGGCCGATCACCCACACGAGCGCCAAGCAGCTGATCCCGGTCGCCAACAAGCCGGTCCTTTTCTACGGCATCGAGGCACTGGCGAGCGCCGGGATCAAGGACGTCGGGATCATCATCGCCCCGGAGACGGGGGATGAGATCCGCGAGGCGGCCGGAGACGGCTCGCAGTTCGGCGTGAACATCACCTACATCGTCCAGGACGTCCCCGCCGGTCTCGCCCACGCCGTGCTGACGGCCGAGCCGTTCCTCGGCGAGGAGCCTTTCGTGATGTACCTCGGCGACAACCTCCTGCAGGGCGGGATCGTCGACCTCGTCGAACGCTTCGAGACCGGGAAGTGCGACGCGCTGATCCTGCTCACGCCGGTGCCCGATCCCGAGAACTATGGCGTCGCGGAGCTCGACGGCGAGCGTGTCGTGCGGCTGGTCGAGAAGCCGCGCTCGCCGGTCAGCGATCTCGCACTGGTCGGCGTCTACATGTTCACGGCGAGCATCCACCCCGCCGCGCGCGCAATCGAGCCGAGCCCGCGCGGCGAGCTGGAGATCACCGACGCCATCCAGCATCTCGTCGACAGCGGTCTGCGCGTCGAGCCCCACATCGTCTCGGGCTGGTGGAAGGACACCGGCCAGCTCGCTGACATGCTCGAGGCCAACCGGCTGATCCTCGACGTGATGGAGGCCAGCTGTGAAGGCCAGCTCGAGGATTGCCAGCTGGACGGGCGTGTGGTCGTCGCCGCCGGCGCACGACTCGAACGCTCGACCGTCCGCGGCCCGGCGATCATCGGCGCCGGCGCCCGCCTGATCGACGCCTACGTCGGCCCCTACACGGCGGTCGGAGATGGCTGCATGATCGAGTCGGCCGAGGTTGAGAACTCGATCCTGCTGGCCGGCTGCGAGGTCCGCCGGCTGGACGGTCGCGTCGAATCCTCGCTGCTCGGCCGCAACGCGAGGATCGTGCGCGACGGGCGCCAGCCGCGGGCCTACCGCTTCATGCTCGGGGACAACTCCGAGGTGCGGGTGCCCTGATGCGCCTGCTCGTCACCGGTGCCGCCGGCATGCTCGGCGCCGACGTGGTCGCCGTCGCGGGCTCGCGCGGGCACGAATGCTTCGGCCTCTCGCGCGCGGAGCTGGACGTCACCGACGAGCACGCCGTCGAGGCGGCAATCGCGGCGCTCGCACCGGAGGCGATCGTCAACTGCGCGGCCTGGACGGACGTCGAAGGAGCCGAGGGCCTCGAGCAGGAGGCGCTCGCGGTCAACGGCACAGGCGCGGGCAACCTTGCCCGCGCGGCGGCGGCGGCCGGGGCGCACCTCGTTCAGGTGTCGACCGACTATGTCTTCGACGGCACCGCCTCGCGACCCTACGTCGAGTCCGATCCGACCAACGCGCTCTCGGCCTACGGGCGAACCAAGCTCGCCGGCGAGCACGCGGTTAGCGCGGCATCCGGCGGGCATTCAATTGTTCGCACGGCCTGGCTGTTCGGTCCCGGCGGCAAGAACTTCGTCACGACGATGCTCCGCCTCGCCGCGGGCGCCGGCGACGAGCTGGCGGTCGTCACCGACGAGGTCGGATGCCCGACCTACACCGGCCACCTCGCGCCGCGCCTGGTCGATTTCGCCGAGCACCGGTCCGCCGGCCTCTTTCATCTCGCCGGCGCCGGCCACTGCTCGCGCAACGTCTTCGCGGAGGCGATCTTCGAAACGGCAGGACTTCAGCTCCGGGTGACCGAGACGACCCAGGCCCAGCTTGCGATGCTGGCGCCGCGTCCGCCGTGGAGCGTGCTCGGATCCGAGCGCGGCATCGAGCCGTTGCCCGGCTGGCGTGACGGCCTGGCCGCCTACCGCGATCGCGCGCCGGAGGTGTTTGGAAAATGAAGCTGCTTGTCTGCGGCGGCGCGGGTTTCATCGGCAGCAACTTCGTGCGCGTCCGCCTGGCCGCCGCCGACGATGAGATCGTGGTGCTCGACAAGCTGACCTACGCCGGTCGCCGCGAGAACCTGAAGGACCTGGAGGACGATCGGCGCTTCTCGTTCGTGCACGGGGCGATCGAGGATCCAGCGGCGGTCGCGCAGGCGCTGGACGGCTGCTCGGCGGTGGTCAACTTCGCCGCGGAGACGCATGTGGACCGCTCGATCATCGAGCCCGACGCGTTCGTGCGCACCCACGCGCTCGGCACCTTCGTGCTGCTCGAGGCGGCGCGGGAGCGCGGGCTGCGCTTCGTCCAGGTCTCGACCGACGAGGTCTACGGCTCGATCGAGGAGGGCTCCTTCACCGAATCCTCGCCGCTTGACCCCTCGTCGCCCTACAGCGCGACCAAGGCCGGGGCCGATCTGCTGGTCTCCTCCTACCACCACACCTACGGCACCGAGACGCTGATCTGCCGCGGCTCGAACAACTACGGGCCCTACCAGTACCCCGAGAAGCTGATCCCGCTGATGATCCTCAACGCGCTCGCGGGCGACCGCCTGCCGGTCTATGGCGACGGCCTGAACGTGCGCAACTGGCTGTTCGTGGAGGATTTCGCAAACGCGATCGCTCGCGTGCTTGAACAGGGCACGCCGGGTGAGGCCTACAACGTCGGCGGGCCGGACGAGTGTCCCAACATCGAGGTCGTGCGGCGCGTCCTCGAGTTGTGCGGCCGCGACGAGTCGCTGATCGAGTACGTCAGCGACCGGCCAGGCCACGACCGCCGCTACTCGCTCGCCTCCGAAAAGGTCCGCGCGCTCGGCTGGTCGGCGGCGATGCGCTTCGACCTCGGGATCGAGCGCACCGTGCAGTGGTACCGCGACAGCAGCTGGTGGTGGGAGCCGATCCGAAGCGGCGCCTACCGCGACTACTACGAGCGCCAGTACGGGCTCTCGCTGGACTCACCCGCCAGCTGAGGCGCGCGCGCCGCCAGGCCGCGCCGCGATCAGGCCGAGGAGGCCGAGGTGATCCGCCAGCCCGCCTTCTCGTGCGCGAGCGCCACCGTCTGGATCACCTTCTTGCCGTCATTGACGGTCTGCACCTTCGCCGTCGCGGCTGCGCCCGACACCGTGATCGACTCGACCGTCAGCGTGAAGTCATCGATCGTCTTCAGCTGGTTCTTGATCTTCGTCTGGCAGCTGCCGGAGCGGTTCAGCTCGCTGCGCAGCGAGCTGGAGAGGACGTGCTCGCAGATGTCGAGCCCGTTGGCCGAATTGGAATCGCTGGCGAGCAGGTTCAGGACGGTTGCGACCTGCGCCTTTTGACCCGTGAAGCCGCTCGAGTTGGTGCTGCTGCTCGGCGTCAGCGAGCAGCCACCGAGCGTGACTGCTAGACAGGCGCTACCCAGGATGACGACGCGCGGGAAGATGACACAGAGCCTATGCGACGGAGGGCTCGCGGCGCTCGCCCGCGAGATCGAGTCCTGCCGCCTCTGCCCGCGGCTCGTCTCCTGGCGTGAGCAGGTCGCGCGCGAAAAGCGGGCCGCGCATTCGGCGCAGACCTACTGGGGGCGAGGCGTCGCCGGCTTCGGCGATGCCGCTGGGCGCATCGCGATCCTCGGTCTCGCGCCCGGCGCGCACGGCGCCAACCGCACCGGCCGCCTGTTCACGGGCGACCGCTCCGGCGACTTCCTCTTCGCCGCGCTCTGGCGCGCAGGCCTCGCCAACCAGCCAACCTCGCGATCACGCGACGACGGTCTGCGCCTGCGGGACGTCTGGGTCACCGCCGCCGTGCGCTGCGCGCCGCCGGGCAACCGCCCAACGGCGCTCGAGCGTGACGCCTGCCTGCCGTTCGCTCGCCGAGAGCTCGCTCAACTGGCGAACCTGCGAGTGATCCTCTGCCTCGGCGCCTTCGCCTGGGAGGCGGCGCTTGCACTGCGCACTCGCGAAGGCGGCAGGCGGCCGCGTTTCGCGCACGGCGCCGAGCTGCGCGTGGCGGGTACCGAGCCGGGTGAGGGGGGCCTCGTGCTGCTCGCGAGCTTTCACGTCAGTCAGCAGAACACCTTCACAGGGCGGCTCACCGAGTCGATGTTCGACGCCGTCCTGGCGCGCTCGCGCGAGCTGGCCGGCTGAGCGGCGTGTGCCTCTGGGCCTGTCCGCTGCGGCCTCGGGCGCCGGGATGGCGTCGTGGCGACGTCGCGGATCGGTCGTCCTCGCGTGCGCCAGGGCTCGGTGCGGACTTTGCAGTGCGTCCTGCTCGTCCACGAGCACGGGACCCGCAATCCCCACCGGTATTGGCCCTTGGTCGATTTGCCTGGACGCTCGTCAAGCGCGCCCGGCTTTGCGCCGATGACGCTGCGATGGCTTTTCAGAGCGAGAACGATCCGTTCCACTTGGCCGGCGGTACCGCTGGCGATCCGGCGGGCCTGGCCGCGGCGAGCGCGCTCGCGGCACGCCGGCGAACGCGCCGTTGGCTGGCCGCCGCCGGCTGTATCGCAGCGGCCGCGGCCGCGGCGATCGTCGTCGCCACCTCGGGCGACGGCGGCGTCGCTCTGGCCGGTCGCGCGCTGGTCTCCACGCCGATCTCACTCGCCGCGGATGTGACGACGAGCGAAGCCGGCTTCCGCTTCACGCTGGAGATCGACGAGACCGGCGGCGGGCGCAACGTCGAGACGACCGCGAGCGGCGCCATCGACGAGCGCCCTGCGATGAGCGGCTCGATGGCCGTGGAGGCGGGCAGCCAGGCTTCCCAAGTCCTGTTCGTCGGCACCTCCATGTACATGCAGCTGCCGAACGCGCCGACGCCGTGGGTCAGGGTCGACCTTGCGGCCTACGAGCACGCCCTCGGCGTCGCCTCGATCGGCGGGAGTGCGGACCCGTCGCAGGCCCTCGACTTCCTGCGTGAGGCGGACGCCGTGACGGACCTCGGCAACGCCACGATCGACGGCGTGCTCACGACGCATTACAGCGCCGTGGCAGACCTCGAACGCTACGCGCTCGGCGTCGCGCCGCCCCTGCGCGCCGCCGCGCAACAGGACGCGAACGAGCTCCGGCGCCTCACCGGCTCGACGCGGTTCCCACTCGACGTGTGGGTCGACAGGCAGGACCGGGTGCGCCAGCTCGGGCTTTCGCCGCCGCCGGTATGCAGCGCCGCGGGCCCTGTGCAGACAGCCACCACCATCGACTACTACGACTACGGCCCCCAGCCGCCGGTCGCGGCGCCGCCCTCGGCGGACGTGACGAACATGACGGGCCCGCTCGTGGCATCGGCTGGCGCGGCGCTTTCCCCGCTCGGCTGCTAGCCGGCCGGCTGCGCCTTCGCGCGGCTCCCGCCCCGGCTTGCGGCACGCGGTCGTGCACGCCGGCCGCGAAGCGCGCTAACGTCGGGACCCGTGCCCCTGACCGCCTTCACCCCGCTCGTGCGCGACTGGTTCGCGAACGCCTTCGCCGAGCCGACGCCCGCACAGGTGCAGGCCTGGCCCGCGATCGCGACCGGCGAGAACGTCCTGATCAGCGCACCGACGGGCTCGGGCAAGACGTTGGCCGCCTTTCTCTGGGGCCTCGACCGTTTCGTCGCCGCCGGCCCCGCGCAGGAGCACCGCACGCGGCTGCTCTACGTCTCGCCGCTCAAGGCCCTCTCCTACGACGTCGAGCGCAACCTGCGAGCGCCGTTGCGCGGCCTTGGGCTCGGCGACCAGGTGCGGGTGGCGATCAGGACGGGCGACACGCCGGCGCGCGAACGCGCAGCGATGCTGCGAAACGCCCCCGACATCCTGATCACCACGCCCGAGTCCCTGTATCTGATGCTGACCTCGCAAGCGCGCGAGATCCTCACCGGCGTTGAGGCGGTGATCCTCGACGAGATCCACGCCGTGGCCGCCACCAAGCGCGGCGCCCACCTCGCGCTGAGCATCGAGCGCCTCGAGGCGGCGCTGCATGGAGGAGCCCTGCAGCGAATCGGGCTCTCCGCGACCCAACGCCCGCTCGAGGAGGTCGCGCGGTTCATGGTCGGCCCGGCGCGGCGCGCGACGATTGTCGACGTCGGAGCCACGCGCGCGCTGGATCTCGAAATACGCGTCCCGGTGGAGTCGATGGTCGAACCCGACCAGGGCGCGCAGCGCGACCCGCTCGAGCCGGTGGTCGGTGGTGAGGCCACGCGACGCTCGATCTGGCCGGCGATCTACCCGCAGCTGCTCGAGCTGGTTCGCACGCACCGCTCGACGATCATCTTCGTCAACAGCCGCCGCGCGGCCGAGCGCCTTGCGCTGCGCCTGAACGAGCTCGCCGCCGCGGACGGCGATGCGCCGCCGGCGGGCGAAGCCGCGCCGGCGGAGATCGCGCGCGCGCACCATGGCTCGCTCGCGCGGGAGGAGCGCACGACGATCGAGGAGCTGCTGAAGGCGGGCGAGCTGCCGTGCCTGGTGGCGACCTCCTCGCTCGAGCTGGGCATCGACATGGGCGCCGTCGACCTCGTGATCCAGGTCGAGTCGCCGAAGTCGGTATCGCGCGGCCTGCAGCGGATCGGGCGCTCCGGGCACGGCGTCGGGGCCACCAGCAAGGGACGGATCTTCCCCAAGTTCCGAGCCGACCTGCTCGAATGCGCGGTCGTGGTGCGCTCGATGCGCGAGGGGCGGATCGAGCCGACGGTCGTGCCGCGCAACGCGCTGGACGTGCTCGCGCAGCAGATCGTGGCGATCGCCTCGAGCGCCGAGAGCGTGGCGGTCGATGAGCTGTTCGCGCTCGTCACCCGCTGCTACTCCTACAGCGAGCTGAGCCGCGAGCTGCTCGAGAACGTGCTCGACATGCTCGACGGCCGCTACCCCTCGAGCGAGTTCGGCGAGCTGCGTCCGAGGATCAGCTGGGATCGCATCGCGGGCACGATCCGTGCCCGCAAGGGCGCGCAGAAGCTCGCTGTCGTCAACGCCGGGACGATCCCCGACCGGGGACTCTTCGCGGTGACGCTGCCGGACGGGCGCCGCGTCGGCGAGCTGGACGAGGAGATGGTCTATGAGGCGCGGCCCGGGCAGACCTTCCTGCTCGGTGCGACGGCCTGGCGTATCGAGGAGATCGGCCGCGACCGCGTGATCGTTACGCCGGCGCCGGGAGCGCCGGGCGCCGTGCCCTTCTGGCGCGGGGACTCGGTCGGGCGCCCGAAGGAGCTCGGGGAGGCGATCGGGGCGTTCTCGCGCTGGGCGGTCGGACAGAGCCCGGCGGTGCTCGAGCGCGACTACGACCTCGACCCGCTCGCGGCCCGTAACCTGCTCGACTTCCTCGGCGAGCAGCAGGCGGCGACGGGCGTGATCCCGTCGGACCGCACGATCGTGATCGAGCGCTTTCGCGACGAGATCGGCGACTGGCGCCTCTGCGTGCTCTCGCCGTTCGGCGGACGCATCCATGCCGCCTGGGGTCTCGCGCTCTCGGCGCGGATCCGCGAGCGCTACGGCCTCGAGTCCGACGCGATCTGGTCTGACGACGGGATCATCGTCCACCTCCCCGACACCGACGAGCCGCCGAGCGCTGAGCTGGTGTTGCCGGAGCCCGAGGAGCTCGAGGAGCTGGTCGTCGGCGAACTGGGATCCTCAGCCCTGTTCGGGGCGCGCTTTCGCGAGAACGCCGCCCGGGCGCTGCTGATCCCGCGCGCCTATCCTGGCCGGCGCACACCGCTGTGGCAGCAGCGGCTGAAGGCGCAGACGCTGCTCGAGGTGGCGCGCCGCTACCCCGACTTCCCGGTCATCCTCGAGACCTACCGCGAGTGCCTGCGCGACGTGCTGGACCTGTCCGGGCTCGAGTGGCTGCTGCGCTCGCTCGCCCGGCGCGAGATCTCGCTCGTCGAGGTGGAGACGCCGACCGCCTCGCCGTTTGCGTCGTCGCTGCTGTTCGACTACGTCGCCACCTACATGTACGAAGGGGACGCGCCGAACGCGGAGCGCCGCGCCGCCGCGCTCTCGCTCGACCGCGAACTGCTGCGCGAGCTGCTCGGCCAGGAGGAGCTGCGCGAGCTGATCGACCAGGGCGCCCTCGACGCTCTGGAAGCCGACCTCTCGCGCCGCTCCCCGGCACGCCAGGCCACCTCGCGTGACGAGCTCCATGACGTGCTGCGCACGCTCGGCGACCTGAGCGCCTCGGCGGTGCGCGAGCGCGTGCTCGGCGCGCTCGACTCCGACTCGATGCTCGCGGAGCTCGTGCGCGAGCGCCGCGCAGTGGTGGTCCGCGTCGCGCGCGAGGAGCGCTACATCGCCGCGCAGGACGCGGGCCTCTACCGCGACGCGCTCGGCGTGATGCCGCCGTCAGGGCTCCCGGACGCTTTCCTGCTCGACGTGCCCGACGCGCTGCGCGAGCTGGCGGCGCGGCACGCCCGCGCCAGCGGGCCGTTCACGACGGCGGAGCTCTCCGCCCGTTACGGCGTCGACACGAGCAGCCCGCTGCGCGAGCTCGAGGCTGCCGGGCTCCTGGTCCGCGGCGAGCTGCGCCCGAACTCCGATCCGCGGGCGCGCCCGGGCGAGCGCGAATGGTGCGACCCGGAGGTGCTGCGCCGGCTGCGCCGCGCTTCGCTCGCCGTGCTGCGGCGGGAGATCGAGCCGGCCGAGCGCCGCTCGCTCGCGGTCTTCCTGCCGTCCTGGCAGGGCGTCGACCGCCATGCGGCGGCGGGCGCCGGCGTCGAGCGCCTGCGCGAGGTGCTCGTCACGCTGCAGGGACTCGCGCTGCCGGCGGAGCTGTGGGAGCGGGCGGTGCTGCCGCGCCGCGTCGGTGCCTACTCGACGAGCTGGCTCGACCAGCTCTGCGCGGCCGGGGAGATCGTGTGGGTCGGAGCGGGAGCGATCGCGCGGCGCTCCGGCCGGGTCGCGCTCTACTTCCGCGATGACGCGCCGGCGATCGGCCCGCCGGCCGCGGCGGCGAAGCTCGAAGCGCCCGCCGAGCCCGAGCACGAGCTGATCCGCGAGCGCCTGCGCGCCGCGCCCTGCTTCTTCGGCGACCTGGCCGGCGAGATCGATGTTCCCGTCGAAGCGCTGCAGGAGGCGCTGTGGGATCTCGTCTGGGCTGGTGAGATCACCAACGACGCCTGGGCGCCGCTGCGCGCGCCGAGGCTCGCGCTCACCCGCGGTCCGGCGAGCGCGCGGGCGTGGACGGCGAACCCGCGCTCCGGCCGGCGTTTCGCGCCGGCGATTCGAGCCTCGCGGGCACAGACCCGCGCCGGCGTTCAGGGCCGCTGGTCGCTCGTCGCGCCGCTGTTTGAACCGCTCGCTGATCCGCTCGCGCGCCGGCGGACGCTGGCCGAGCTGCTGCTCGAGCGCTACGGCATCCTCACCCGCGAGCTCGTTCTGGCCGAGGGGGTCCAGGGCGGATTCGCGGCGCTGTATGACTCACTCGCCCAGCTCGAGACGCTCGGCGTCTGCCGCCGGGGTTACTTCATCGAAGGGCTCGGCGGCGCCCAGTTCGCGCTACCCGGGGCGGTTGAGCGCCTGCGCGCGCAGCGCGATCTCGGCGATGCCCCCGCGCTTGTGCTGGCGGCGGCCGACCCGGCCCAGCCGTTCGGCGCCGCGCTGGCATGGCCAGGCGCCGGGGGCGCCGACGGCGCGCGGTCCGAGGGCCGCCGGCCGGCTCGCGTGGCGGGCGCGCACGTGGTCCTGGTCGGCGCCGAGGTCGCCTGCTACGTCGAGGCGGGAGGTCGGGGCCTGCTGACGTTCGTCTCCGGCGAGCCGCTGCGCGTGGCGCTGGGCGCGCTCGCCGACGCCGTGCGCGGCGGGCGCATCCGCAAGCTCGAGCTCGAGCGGATCGACGGCGAGCCGGTGCTCGGCGGGCCGGCCGAGGCGCTGCTGATCGAGCTCGGCTTCCGCAGCGGGCCGCGGCGGTTGACGCTCAGCGCGTAGAGGCGACGCCAGCCCGGATCCCCGCGGAGCGCGCGGCTTGGAGCGGCGCTGTCGGGTTAGCTCCGGCGCGCTAGCGGTTCAGCCGGCGGCGCTTCTGGCTGCGAGCACGCGGACGATGGTCTTGACGCTGCGCGGGTGTCCGCCGGCCGGCGTGTAGGTCGTCCAGACGCAAACGTGCAGTGCCCAGCCGAATCCCCGGTGGCGGGCCAGCAGGCGCCTGGCGGCACCGTCGGGCCGCAGAACCATTCTCATGGTTGCGGGTGTCGCGGTTCCGCGGCCCGCGCGGCCCCAGTCGAAACGATCGTGTCCCGGCTCGAGCAGCAAGCCCGCCATGCGGGCGACGCTCACGTTCTCGTGCGTGCCGAGCAGCTCGATCGTGCCAGAACCGGGTACGCGGACCTCCAAGGTGATCGTGCCGTTGGAGTCGCCCTTCGGGTCGGTGATCGTGAAGGCATTCGACGGCGCTCCGGTGGCGCCGGTCGATCCGGTGGGTGTGGGTGACACGCCCGGAGCCGCGGTCTGCGTCAGCACCGCGCTTGCCGCGGCGTTCGGGGTGACGCTGGTGTCGGTCGCGGTGATCGTCGCTGTTCCCGGGGTTGTGGTCGAGGTGATTGTTGCCTGGTAGGTCCCCGGGGTTGTGCCGGCTGTGACCGGGCCGAGCTGTTGGCCGCCGGCGCTAGTAATCGTGACCGTGTCGCCGCTCACGGGTTTGCCGCTCGTGTCGTCAGCCGTGAATGTCGCGGTCGAGGTTGACGTTCCGTTCGCCGTGATCGAAGCCGGGCTCAAAGAGAGGCTGGTCGTTGAGGACGTGACGGTGGAGCGGAACGCGTACACCGCACCGGCATATGCGTTGGCGCCGACCATGTGATCGGGGCTGTCCACGGCGATTGTCCCGCCGTCGGCGACCGCGGTGCCGAACCCGTCGTAGGGGCCGCCGTCGGACGCGCTCAGTTCCGTCGTGAAGTTGGCGGTGCTCGTCCAGCCGCTCGAGGGCTCCGAGTACACGTACGCGGCGCCCGCCGACGCAGTCGATCCAACGGTCGCGTATAGGGCGCCGGCGACGACCGTCGTACCTGACACCGCGACCGCGTACCCCAACTCGTCGCCTGCCACACCGTCAGACGCGGTGAGCTCCGCGGCGGAGTTGGCTGTGCTGGCCCAGCCACCAGCGGGCTCGGTGTACACGTAAACCACACCCTGGCTGCCGTTCGATCCGACTGTGTGGTCTGGAGCGCCAGTGACGATCGTCGAGCCCGACACCCCAACCGCGAGCCCGAACTCGTCGTGGGAGACGCCATCGGAAGCCGTCAGTTCCGCGGTGAAGTTCGCGGTGCTGGCCCAGCCGCCCGCCGGCTCGCCGTAGACATACACCGCACCTCGGTCGTTCGCGCGGGCGACGGCGCCGACGACGATCGTCGACCCGGACACCGCGACCGCATTCCCGAGTCCGTCGTTGCCGGCACCGTTAGACGCGGTGAGCTCCGCGGTGTAGTTGGCGGTGCTCGCCCAGCCACCGGCGGGCTGCGTGTAAACGTAGAGCGCACCCTGGTCGGTGTTTGATCCGACTGTGTGGTTTGGAGCGCTGGCGGCGATCGTCGAGCCCGACACCCCAACCGCGCTGCCCAGGTTGTCGTAGAAGGCGCCGTTGGAAGCGGTCAGCTCCGCGGTGAAGTTGCCGGTGCTCGCCCAGCCGCCGGCGGGCTCCGTGTAAACGTAAACAGCACCCTGGCTGCCGTTCGCTCCCACGGTCCGGTTTGGCGCTCCGGCGACTATCGTCGAGCCCGATATCGCGACCGCTTTCCCGAAGGCATCGCTCATGTTGCCGTCGGACGCCGTCAGCTCAGCGGTCTGTGTAGCGTCGGCCCAACCACCCGTCGCTGGCTCCGTATACACATAGACCGCACCCTGAGCGGCGTTGGATCCCACGGTGTGTTCGCCCGCGCCCGCGACGATCGTCGACCCCGATACCGCGACCGCCCCGAGCCCATCGCCCGGAGCGCCGTCGGAAGCCGTCAGCTCCGCCGTCTGCTGGAACTCCGGATCGACGCGCAGCGGATAGGCGGAGTGCGCATCGTTGATCGTGATCGTCAAGCGGCGAGCGCCGACGCTCATCCGCGCCGGAATGCGCGCGCCGGTCGCGTCAGTCACGACGAGCTGGGAGTAGCTCAGCGACCCGGTACGCGTAGAGAGCGTCACGCCCTGACCCGTCGAGCCGAGGCGAGCAGTTACGTTGCCTGAAATCGTTTGGGAGATCGTCAGCGGGCCGCTGCCGGACGTGCGGTGGCTGAGGGTGAAGCCCTGTTCGATCCCCAGCGGACCGCTGGCAAACCATTCACTGAGCATCGGTGAAAGGAAGCTGACCTCGTTCCGCCTCAGCAAAGCCGGCGCAAACACCGAGAGCGAAACAGCCGTGCCGCCTCGCGCGAGCGCCAAGCCCGAAACCCCCAGCCGCAGTCCGTGAGCGCCTGACAGCAAGACACCGCCGCCACCAAACGTGGCGTGCAGACCCTGCGGTGGCGCGGCCAGCGAAACCACGCCCGACGACGAGCGCCGCGCAAAGAAACTCTCCTGATCGCCACCAAGACCACGCGAAACCGCAGCGCGCGCAGCAAGCGGCAGCGAAGACCAGCCCTGCCCTGTCGACGCCGACGCTGCGGCGGCCGACGAGCCGACGGGACTCAGAACCGCGACTCCCAGCGCCACTGCGGCGAGCATCCCACCGGCAACGACGCCTCGCCGCACGAGCCCGCCAAAGAAACGCAACTCCCGTAGCGGCCGATCCGCCACCAGCCCGCCAGCACGATGATTCATCAGACGCTCCCGGTTCCGAAGTCCCGGTCGCACAGCGCCGGGGACTGCATCCCTCGACACCTCCGCCACGAGCGGCGACGCGAGCTAACGGACGGGAGACAAAAGGGTCAGCGCGAAGCGACAACGTCGGCTCGATCAACGACCGCCCAACAGCCCATCGGCACAAACCGCATCAAAGTTGAGCAAACCGCCCGATGCGGCCAACCACCGACGCCCAGCGCTCACCTGGCGATTTGCGGGCGTCAGCTCCGCGTCGCTCGACGCCCTCCGCCCCGGACGAGGACGAGGCGTGGAGAGGACGACCCCCCGCGCGCGCAGGCGGTCTTAGCGGGTAGGCGCCGGCGACGGGTCGCGTCAACTCGTAGGATCGCCGAAGCGATGCCCGAGGGCGACACGATCCACCACGCCGCCAACACGATCCGGCCCGTGCTCGAGGGCCGCATTCCCGACCGGATCGCCACGCCCCAGCGCCGCCACGACGGCGACCGCTGGCCTGAGCGGCTGGCCGGTCGCGCGGTGACGGCGGTGGCGGCCCGCGGCAAGCACCTGCTGCTGCATTTCGAAGGCGACCTCGTGCTGCACTCCCATCTGCGGA
Source organism: uncultured Solirubrobacterales bacterium (assembly GCA_963788385.1). Classification (GTDB taxonomy): domain Bacteria; phylum Actinomycetota; class Thermoleophilia; order Solirubrobacterales; family Solirubrobacteraceae; genus Palsa-513. Next base: position 294,940 of record CAWBGR010000017.1, on the reverse strand, counting down.
TGAGCGGCGCCTGGGCCGTGCACGGCCCGGGCGAGCGCTGGCGGCGCGCGCCGGCGCGGGCGTGGCTCGTGCTGAGCGCCGGTGGTCGCTATGTCGTGCAATTCGACGGACCGCTGCTCGAGCTGATCACGGCGGCGCGGGCGCGGCTTGACCCGAGGCTGCGCGAGCTCGGCCAGGATGTGATCGGCGAGCGCTTCGACGAGGACCTGCTGATCCGCCGCATCCGCGAGGATGACCCGACGCGGCCGTTCGGCGACGCGCTGCTTGACCAGCGCACGATCGCCGGAATCGGCAACATCTGGAAGTCGGAGTCCTGCTTCGCCGCCGCGGCCGACCCGTGGAAGCCGCTCGCGAGCACAACTGATGAGACGGTGCTCGCCGCCGTGCGTTTCGCCCGCGAGCAGATGGCGAAGTCGGCGCGCGACGGCTACGAGGCGCGCCCTCGCGCTGTGTACGCGCGCGAGGGCGAGGCGTGCCGGCGCTGCGGCGAGCCGGTCCGCTGCGCCCGCCAGGGCGATGGCAATCGCACGACCTACTGGTGCGCGGGATGTCAGCGCTGATCCGCGTCGGCCACAAGGGGGCGGCGGCGCTCGCGCCCGGGAACACGCTCGCGAGCTTCGACGCGGCGCTCGCCGCCGGCGTGGACATGATCGAGTTCGACGTGCTGGCCGTCGCGCGTCTTGGCAGCGAGATCTACGTGGCCCACGATGCCGGCGCGCTCGATCTGAGCGACCCGCTGACGCTGGCAGCGGCGCTTGCACATCTGAGCACGCCGGAGTTCGCCGGGATCCGCCTGCAGCTCGATCTGAAGAGCGCGGGCAGCGAGGAGCGCGTGATCGACGCGCTCGCCCACGCCGACGCGCTGGGCCGCGCGTTCATCAGCACCGGGCGCCGGCGTGTGCTCGAGCGGATCCGCGAGCTGGCGCCGGCGCTCCGGCTCGGCTGGACCGTGCCGGGCATCCCGGGGGTGAGCGGCACGCCGCTGCTGACGCCGACGGTCGGCCGGCTCTACCGCCGTCTGCTGCCGGGCCGCGCCGCCGCGCACATCCGCGCGGGAGCGATTGACGCGCTCGTGCCGCACTGGCGGCTGGTCACGCGCGAACTGGTCGAGGCCGTGGGCGCCGCCGGTGGCGAGATCTACGCGTGGACGGTGGACGACGCCGGCGAGATCGCGCGCCTTGCCGCGCTCGGCGTCAGCGGCGTGATCACGAACGACCCGCGGCTGTTCACCTGATCACGCACGTCGCCGCGCTGTGGCCGGACGGATCGGCGCCGACCGTCGCGGCGTGTCCCGAGCGCGTGGCCCGCGCTTGCTCGGCGATCGTCTGACCGTTCAGCCGCCACTCGAAAACAACCACGCCGCGCAGCGTGTAGGCGCGCGTCGAGCTGGGCGCAAGCACGAAGTCCCAGCCCGCCTGGCGCGCCAACGCGGAGCCCTTGCCGACCGCGATCAGTCCTGACTCGCCGCCGTGGCCGAAGTACTGCCAGCGCCCGGCCGGGCTGCGGTATTCGACGACGAACTGCATGTACATCCGCTGGCGCCTGTCGCCGGTGCCCGGCATCGAGCCGCGGATTCCGATCTCGTTCGGGCTTGCGCTCGGGCCACACGCGTTGATCGTCGCCCACAGCAGGGGCGAGGACGGCTTCGGCAGCGGCGTGGCCGCGATCGCCGCCGGGACGGCGACCAGAGCACCACCAAGCGCGACGACTGCGGCGCGGTTTCGCCAGCTCACGCGGCCCACGATAGCGGCGCAGCCGGTATCGGCCGACGCGCACAACCGCGATGCAGTGGAATATGTGTCCATGGGCGGGGGCCTTTCATCCGGGCGGCGGGGAGCCGCCGCGCTGACGCGCCGGGCGGCCACGGCGCCGCGTCGGGCGCGGCCCGACGTCTGCACAGCGCAGCGCCACGAGGCGCGGTCATGAGCGATGTGCGCAACCCGGCGGGCCGCTCCGCGCCGGCGCACCGGGGGGCGCTACCTGAAGAGCACTCCGCCGGCGGCGTCGTGCTCAACGGCGAGGAGGTCCTCGTCGTGGTGCCGGTGCGACGCGCCGCGAACGGTGCGCGCGTGCTCGCGCTGCCCAAGGGCCACCTCGACGGCGACGAAACCGACGAGCAGGCGGCCGTCCGCGAGGTTCGTGAGGAGGGCGGCGTGGAGGCCGATCTGGTCGAGTCGCTCGGCGACGTCCGCTACCACTACCGCCGACGCGGACGGCTGATCAGCAAGCGGGTGCGCTTCTTCCTGTTCGAGTTCAGATCGGGGTCTCCGACCGACCACGATCACGAGATCGAGGAAGCCCGCTGGCTGCCGCTGGCGGACGCTGTGAAGCAGCTCACCTATCCCGGCGAGCGCGAGATAGTGGCGGGCGTGCTTTCGAAAACGCGCCTGGACCGATAGCCTCCCCCCGGTGCAGGTTCTCAACTTCTACTCGACGATCTTCGCCGACCAGCTCAAGCGCGGGCGCAAGACGGCCACGATCCGCCTCGGCGACAAGTCGCACAAGTACCGCAAGAACCAGGCTGTGCTGGTGACGATCGGCTACCAGTACTCGCCGCGCGAGAAGATCTTCGACGCCGTGATCGACCAGGTGGAGGTCACCCGCCTGCGCGACCTCTCCCCGCGCGACATCGAGCACGACAATCCCGAGTTCCGCCGCCACGAGGACCTCGTCAACTTCCTCGAGCAGATCTACGGACGCACGGTCACGATGGACGACACCGTCACCGTCGTTCGCTTCTCGCAGATCATCGACAAGCCGGCTGGGATGACCGAGGCGATCAAGGGGTTCGGCGGCGCGCAGAACTGAGCGTCCAGGCCGGCGCGCATAAAGTCTTGCGCCGCGGGGCCCTCAGGGGCGCGTAAAAACCCCAGCAAAACGGCCCAGAACTAAGATAAACAGGCTGGCACTCTGGCAAGGAGAGTGCCAATTTCGCTTGACTCGGCCGCGACATGCCTATATTCTCCGGGGTGACTGGCACTCGTGAAGTGATAGTGCCAAGAGGAGCTCGGTGGCCTCCATCGTGGAGCGCGCACCGCGAAGCACACACTCAACGGAGGTTTCAAGATGAAGCTCAAGCCCCTGGGCGATCGGCTGATCGTGCGGGCGATCGAGGAGGAAGAGACCACTGCGAGTGGCATCGTCCTTCCCGACACCGCCAAAGAGAAGCCGCAGAAGGGCAAGGTCCTGGCCGTCGGTGACGGCAAGCTCGACGACGACGGCAAGCGCATTCCGCTCGACGTCTCCGAGGGCGACGAGGTCCTCTACAGCAAATACGGCGGGACCGAGATCAAGGTCGACGGCGAGGACCTGCTGGTCCTGCGCGAGTCCGACGTCCTCGCACGCGTCGAGTCCTAAGGAGACTGAACACAGATGGCTCACAAGGAATTGAAGTACGCAGGCGACGCCCGCAAGGCCCTCGAGGCCGGTGTGGACGCTGTCGCCAACGCGGTGAAGGTCACGCTCGGCCCGAAGGGCCGCTACGTAGTTCTTGACAAGAAGTTCGGCGCGCCGACGATCACCAACGACGGTGTGACGATCGCGCGTGAGATCGAAGTGCAGGATCCGTTCGAGAATCAGGGTGCGCAACTGGTGCGCGAGGTCGCGACCGCGACCAACGACGTCGCCGGCGACGGCACGACGACCGCGACCGTGCTCGCCCAGGCGATTGTTCGCCAGGGCCTGAAGAACGTCACGGCCGGCGCGAACCCGCTGGCGCTGAAGCGCGGCATCGAGCGCGCCGTCAACCAGGTCGTCGAGCACATCGGCTCGCAGTCCAAGGAGGTCTCGGGCAAGGATCAGATCGCGCGTGTCGCGACGATCTCGGCCGGCGACGAGGAGATCGGCGATGTCATCGCCGATGCCATCGAGCGGGTCGGTAAGGACGGCGTGGTCAACGTCGAGGAGGGCCAGACGTTCGGTATGGACCTCGAGTTCACCGAGGGCATGCAGTTCGACAAGGGCTACATCTCGCCCTACATGGTCACCGACCAGGACCGCATGGAGGCCGTGCTCGAGGATCCCTACATCCTCATCGCCAACCAGAAGATCGGCGCCGTTCGCGACGTTCTGCCGGTGCTCGAGGCTGTGATTCAGTCGGGCAAGCCCCTGCTGATCATCGCTGAGGACGTCGAGGGCGAGTCGCTCGCGACGCTGGTTGTCAACAAGCTCCGCGGCACCTTCACGGGCGTTGCGGTCAAGGCTCCCGGCTTCGGCGACCGCCGTAAGCGGATGCTCGAGGACATCGCGATCCTCACCAACGCCGAGGTGATCACCGAGGAGATGGGCCTGAAGCTCGAGAACACGCAGGTCTCGCAGCTCGGGCGCGCACGTCGCGTCGTCGTGGCGAAGGACAACACCACGATCGTCGACGGTGCCGGTGATGCGGCTGCGATCAAGGGCCGGATCAACCAGATCAAGACCGAGATCGAGAACACCGATTCCGACTTCGACCGCGAGAAGCTCCAGGAGCGCCTCGCCAAGCTGTCGGGCGGCGTCGCCGTCGTGAAGGTCGGCGCGGCGACCGAGACCGAGATGAAGGAAAAGAAGCACCGCGTCGAGGACGCGCTGCAGGCCACCCGCGCCGCCCTCGAGGAGGGCATCGTGCCGGGCGGCGGTGTCGCGCTGCTTGAGGCCACCGCGGCCGTCAAGCTCGACGCGATCGAGGACGAGGACGAGAAGACCGGCGCGAAGATCGTGCTGCGCGCGCTCGAGGAGCCGCTGCGTCAGATCGCCGAGAACGCCGGGCTCGAGGGCTCGGTCGTCGTCAACGAGGTCCGCAAGGCGAAGAAGGGCCACGGCCTCAACGCCGCCACGAACGAGATCGTCGATCTCGTCGCGGCCGGCGTGATCGATCCGGCGATGGTCACGCGCTCTGCGCTGCAGAACGCCGCATCGATCGCCAAGAACATCCTCACCACCGAGGCGATCGTCGCCGAGATTCCTGAGAAGGAAAACGGCGGTGGCGGCGGTGGCATGCCCGACATGAGCGGGATGATGTAAGAAGCGATCGCGGCGGCCCGGCCTGCGCCGGGTCCCGCTCGCTTGGCGTACCTTGGGGGCCCGGCAACTGCCGGGCCCTCGCTGTTGTGGGGCGGGCGCCCGGGCGCGAGGGCGCGCCGCGGATCAGTGCTTGGAGCCGCGCAGCTTGACCACCACGGTCCGCGTCACGGGGGAGCCGCCGGTGTGCGCGGTGAACGTCACCACGACGGAGATCCGCAGGCTGGCGGAGCTTGCGAGCAGCCGGGTCGCGGCCCTGTTCGGCCTGATCGTGATGGTCGCGCCGGAGCCCGAGGCGGAAACCGTCACGGTGCCATAGCGGCCGCTCGAGGCCGAGCTGTTCTGCTTGGCCGAAGCCGTCGTCGCGCTCGCGGCGAAAGCGCCGGAGCCCGAGGCGCTGAGCACCAGGCGCACGGCGCCGTGGGCGAGCTTGACGACCTTCTGGACCGTCAGCTGAGGCGCGCCGGATCCCCCGCCGGCGGGCTTCGTGGGCACCGGCGTGCAGGCCGACTCGCCGGCGCTCGTCGTCTGGGTGCCCTCCGGGCACGCGGTCGCCGCCGTGGCGCCCTGGGCGGCGTAGGAGCCTGGGGGCGCGGGGGTGCATGCCGTGGCGCCGCCGGCGGAGGAATAGCTGCCCGCGGCGCAGGGAGCCTCGGCGCTTGCGCCTGAGTGCGCCACGTAGGAGCCGGCGAGCGCCTGCGTGCAGCCGGTCGCGCCAGGGGCTGCGGAGTAGCTTCCGGCCGCGCAGGCCAGCTCGGCGCTCGCCTGCGCGCCGGCCACGTAGGAGCCGGCGTCGGCGGGCGCGCACGCGGTGGCACCGGGGCTTGCGGAGTAGCTTCCGGCCGGGCACGGCAGCTGCGCGATCGATTCCGACGCGCTGACGAAGAAACCGGGTTGCGCAAGCGTGCAGGCCGGGCTCCTGGTGTCCGGCGCGTAGCTGCCCGGCGCGCATGGGCTCGCCGCCCCGGCTGCGGCCGCCGAATAGGTTCCCGCAGTGTCGTCCTGGCAGATCGCCGACGCGGGCGGGGCGAAGGTCCCTGCGACGCACTGAATCGGCGCCGCGGAGGCCGCCGGTGCGTAGTCGCCGGCCGGCGAGGAGGCACACGAGGTGGAGGTCGAGCCGCCAGCCGAGTAGCTCCCCCCGGGGCATGGGACCTCGGCGCTTGACTCGGAGATCGCGACGAAGTACCCAGGGTCGGCGGGATCGCACGCCGCGAGGCCGGACGCCGGTGCGTAGGTGCCCGGGGCGCAGGCCGTGGCGAGCGCCGCGCCCTGCCCCGAATAGTCGCCGGGGAAATCCGCCAGGCAGTCCGAAGCCGATATCGAGTCGCCGATCGGATCGTAGGTTCCGGCCGGGCAGGGAGTCTCGCTCGTCGCGCCCGGGCCGACCGCGTAGTAGCCCGCGTCGGCCGGGGCGCAGCCGGGATCGCTGCCGCTGAGCGACCACTCTCCGGTCGGACACGGGCTTCCGGCGAGCGCGCTGGGCGGCGACAGCGCGAGCACCGTCGCGACCGCAAAGGCCAGTCCCAGTGCCCGGTAGGCAATGGCGGAGGTGCGCCTGCTCGTCGGCACAGGCACGCCTATCGGCAACTTCCTGCGCCGTCGTGAGCGCGCCGGCGCGCTGATAATCGAACGAACGAGCGGCTCTCGCCCAGCTCGAGCCCTCAGGCCACCGCCTCGCGCCCGCGTGGCGGCTCGCCCACGTAGCTCGCGCTCGGGCGGATCAGGCGGTTCTCGCGCTTCTGCTCGAGGATGTGCGCCGACCAGCCGGCCGTGCGCGCGCAGGCGAACATCGGCGTGAACAGCTCGGTCGGGACCTGCGCGAAGTCGAGCACGACCGCGGACCAGAACTCGACATTGGTGGCGAGGACGCGGTCGGGCCTGCGGGCGTGCAGCTCGGCCAGCGCCGCCTGCTCGAGCGCCTCGGCCGCCTCGAGCCGCGGCGCTCGCAGCTCCCGGGCCGCTGCGCGCAGCACCCGCGCCCGCGGATCCTCCGCGCGGTACACGCGGTGCCCGAAGCCCATCAGTCGCTCGCCGCGGTCCAGCGCATCCTTCACCCAGCGCTGGGCGTCGCCGAGCGCCTCGACCTCGGCGAGCATCTTCAGCACGCGTGAGGGCGCGCCGCCGTGCAGCGGGCCCGACAGCGCGCCGACCGCCGCCGACAGCGCCGCGCCGCAGTCCGCGCCGGTCGAGGCGACGACGCGCGCGGTGAATGTCGAGGCGTTCATCCCGTGCTCGGCCGCCGAGACCCAGTAGGCGTCGATCGCCCGCGCGGCGGCCGGGTCGGCAACGCCGCGCCAGCTCAGCAGGAAGCTCTCGGCCAGCGACTGCGCGCCGTCGATCTGCGACTGCGTCGCCACCGGCGCGCCGGCGACGCGGGCCGAGCGGGCGACGAGCGAGAACGTGGCGAGCGAGAGGCGCGCGAGATCCTCGCGGGCCTGCGCCTCGTCGATGTCGATCAGCTGGCCGAGCCCCCAGTCGGCGGCAAGGATCGCCAGTCCAGCCTGCACGTCCACGCGCACGTCGCCGCTGTGCACGTCCGGGGCCGCCGACAGCGCGCGGCCGAGCCCCGGCTCGAAGCTGCCGTCCACCAACAGGCCCCAGACCCCCTCGTAGGGGACGGCGCCGACGAGTTCCTCGATGTCGACACCGCGGTAGCGCAGCGCGCCCCCGTCCCGGTCGGGCTCGGCGATCTGGGTGGCGAACGCGAGCACCCCCTCCAGACCCGACTTGACTTCGCTCATCTGACCCACCTTCTGGCGGCGGCGGCCGCGCGGACGTGATCGACGGTAACCGCTCGTAAGCCTTGCGCAAATCGCCCGCCGGTAGGCTGCTGGCGGCGATGAGCAACGAGTTGATGTTTCGCAGCCCGGGCGAGCTTGCCGCGCTGGTGCGCGACGGGGAGCTGTCGGCCGCCGAGCTGGTCGGCGAATCGCTTGCGCGGATCGACGCCCTCGAGCCGCGGCTCGGCGCCTTCGTCGAGGTGGACCACGAGGGGGCGATCGCGGCGGCCGGCGCGATCGGTCCCGGTGACCCGCGTCCGTTTGCCGGTGTGCCGATCGCGATCAAGAACAACCGGGCGGTATCGGGTCTGCGGCTCACCCAGGGATGCACGCTGATGCGCGACTTCGTCGCGACCCACGACCACAGCGTCGTAACCCGGCTGCGCGCTGCGGGCTTCGTGATCGTCGGCACGACGAAGCTGCCCGAGTACGGGATCCTGCCGGTCACCGAGCCGCGCGTCCACGGCGCCGCGCGCAACCCCTGGGACCCGTCGCGCACGCCCGGCGGCTCCTCGGGCGGCTCCGCGGCAGCGGTCGCGGCCGGGATGGTCCCGATCGCTCACGGCAACGACGGCGGTGGCTCGCTGCGGATTCCGGCGGCCTGCTGCGGCCTGGTCGGCCTGAAGGCGCAGCGCCACCGCGTCTCGGCCGCCCCCGACCTCGGCGCCTCAACGCTCGTGCTCGACGGCGTGCTGACGCGAACCGTCGCCGACACCGCCGTGCTGCTTGACCTGATCGCCGGCTATGAGACCGGCGACGCCGCGTGGATCCCCGCGCCGGATGAGCCGTTCGCGCGCAGCGCCGAGCGGGCACCGCGGGGGTTGCGGATCGCGTTCACCAAGCTGCCGCCGATTCCCGGCGCCGCGGTCGATCCCGTCTGCGCCGCCGCCGTCGATCGCGCCGCGGCGCTGGCCGAGCAACTCGGCCACAGCGTCGAGGAGGTCGAGCCGCCATGGCAGAGCGAAGACCTCGCCGACCTGTTCGGTGACTACTTCGCGGCCCAGGTCTCGCTGGGCATCCGCTTCTCGGCGATCAACGCCGGCCGCGCGGAGCCGGCCGCCGAGGACATGGAGCCGATGAGCTGGGCGCTGTGGGAGCGCTGCCGGGGGATCGACGCGGTCCGCTTCCAGCTGCTCGCCACCCAGCTGCAGGCCCGCATGCGGGCGCTGATCGCCTACCTCGACCCTTACGACGCGCTGCTGACGCCCGCGCTGGCCCAGCGCCCGCTTGAGCTCGGGTCCCTCGACACGGCGGCGGCGCGGCCGCTTGAGACCTTCAGGCGCTCCGGGTACTTCACGCCGTTCACGCCGATCTTCAACGCGAGTGGGCAGCCGGCGCTGTCGCTGCCGCTGTTCGAGGGTGACGACGGGCTGCCGCTGGGCGTGCAGCTGGTCGGGCGCCCCGCCGGCGAGGGCCCGCTGCTCGCGCTCGCGGCCGCCCTGGAGCAGGCGGCGTCGCCGATCCCGCGCCGGCCGCTGGTCAGCTGACGCCGAGCGCCGACGCCATCGCACGGGGACGCACACCGAGCCGCCGCGGGTCGCGCACGAGGCGCCGCAGCGGGACGCCGTCGGCGATCAGGCGCCTGCGCAGCGCGCACCCGGCCGAGCCGCTTGAGCCGGCGAGCAGCCGCATCGATTCAGCCTACCCCGCCCGATGGCGATCATGCCCGTAATATTCGGGCTCCGGCCCCCCGAAGACAGGAATCAGAAACAGATGGCCTATGTGATCGCCGAGCCGTGCATCGGGACCAAGGACAACTCGTGTGTCGAGGTCTGCCCGGTCGACTGCATCCACCCGACGCCGGAGGAGACCGGCTACGCCGAGGTCGAGATGCTCTACATAGATCCGGACGAGTGCATCGACTGTGACGCCTGCGTCGAAGCCTGCCCGGTGGACGCCTGCTTCGCCGAGGACCAGTTGCCGGACGAGTGGTCGAAGTACATCGAGATCAACGCCGCGTACTACAAGAACGGCTGAGGCGGGGCGGCCGGCGCGATCGCTGCGCCGGCCTGGGAGAACGAGACGGAACCGAGCCGGCCGCCGCGGGCGGCTGGTCGACCGCGGCGACGTGCCGCTCAGGCCGAGGCCGGTGCCGGCTGCTCGACGAGCGGCGTCTGCTCCGCCGTGCAGAAGGCGCAGCGCTTGGCGGCCTTCGGGATCTCCGAGAGGCACTCGGTGCAGGCCCGCGTGTCCGACTCCGGGTCCGGCCGGCCGGCGGCGCGGCGCGCGGCCAGCACGTTCAGCGGCTTGACGACGAAGAAGAAGATCGCGGCCGCGACGGAGACGAAGGTGATCAGGTTGTTGATGAAGTCGCCGTAGAGGAAGTGGCTGCCGTTGAGCGTGAAGCTGAGCGAGGCGAAGTCCGGCTGGCCGAAGATCAGCGCGATGATCGGCGTCAGCAGGTCGGCCACGAGCGCCTTGATCACGAGGCCAAACGCCGTCCCGAGCACGACCGCGATCGCAAGATCGACGACGTTCCCGCGCGAGAGGAAGTTCTTGAACTCGTTCAGCTGGCTTCGCATCGGTGCGCAGCCTACTAGCTCGCGCGCCGCCGGCGGGATTTCCCGCCTTCACTGCGTCGAGGAGAGAATCCACAGGCCAAGGCTCGTGAATGTGACCATCACGGTCAGCATCCAGTACTGCGAGCGCGTCGCGTCGCGGGCGCGGTGATAGAGCGTCAGCGCGCGGTCGTGGGCGAGCGCGAGGCCGCCCACGTGGCCGATGATCAGCGCCGCGACCTGCACGTACCAGACCACGTTGCCCGTGACGACGGCCAGGTTCGGCTGGAAGTTGGCGGTGCCGAAGATGTTCGCGCCGGTGCCGAGCGGGTCGGACACCAGGTAGATCATCGACTGGCCGGAGAAGGCCAGCAGCGAGAAGTAATGCGCGATGACGTAGGCGATCGAGATCGGCAGCAGCGTGTGGGCGAAGCGCCGCGCGAGGTCTCCGGCCTCATAGCCGGCGCCGATCGAGCGCATGCCGAGCGTGCCGAGGCGGTAGAGGCCGCCGACGATCGCGACCATCGCGACCAGGCCGAGCGTGTAGGCGCACTCGGTCGCCGCAATCGCGCTCGACACGCCGAGGCTCGTGAACAGGGTGTAGAGATGGGGGAAGAGGCTGATCCACACGGTTCCGTTCGAGAACCCGTCAAAGCTCGTCGAGCCGATCATCACCGCGATCAGGGCGATCGTGCCCGGCATCAGCTCGAGGCCGACGGCGCCGACGAATGGTGGGCGCCGCCAGATCCGCCCGTCCTTCCAGTGCAGCGGCGCCATCAGGCCGAAGAGCCCGAAATAGACGCCGAAGGCGTCGCCGCGTTCGGTCCACTTCTCGATCCCGTAGAGGCTCATCGCGACCAGCTGGATCGCCGCGTAGGCGAGCGCCAGGAACGCGAGCAGCCGCGGCCCGTCGCGCTGCGCCGGGTTGTCGACCAGCTCGAGCCAGGCGAAGCAGAGGATGCCGAATGCGGCCGGCCAGCGGCCCAGCCAGGACGGGTAGGGCAGCGGCTCGGGTCCCGGCGCGCCGCGGCGCAGCCGCGCGGCGAGCCAGGCGGCCGCGCGGGCGATCGCGCGCCACGGGTTGAACGGGCGGAAGGCGTCGCCGAACAGCACCGAGGCCAGCGCCAGGCCGACCCAGAAGACGACGTAGATCCAGGTCGGGGTGATGTTCGCCGTGACGAGCTGCGCGCCGGCGATGCCGGCGTAGACGATCAGCACGAACAGGGCGACGCCGATCGCTCCGCACAGCGGGTCAAGCCAGCGCGGGTAGCTCAGCCATGGGCGATCGTGGCGCTGCGCCAAGCGCGGCACCGGCCACAGCGTCGCCAGCGCGACGAACGACACGACGAGCACGATCGCGGTGGCCCAGGCGAAGAGCCATTCGGGGATCGGCAGGTCGGTGACGAGCTGGATGCCGTGCGCGGCCGCGGCGGCCGGGACGGCAAGGCCGGCCAGCAGGCCGCCGAGTGTGCCGAATGCGACGCGGGCCGTCGCGCTCCGACGCCCCCGCGGGCGGCGCGTCACGCTCGGTGTTCCCGGCCGCGCGCTGCGAGCATGGTCGCTAGCCAGCCATCGGCAGCGCCATCCCGACCGGCGCGGGAGCGCTCGGCGGCCTGGGTGGCGGTGCGAGCGCGATCAGTCCGCGGGCGGCGTGACGGATCGCCTGCGAGGCGGGGTCGTCCGGGTTCTCGACGACCAGCGGCACGCCGGCGTCGGAGGCTGCGCGCAGCGGCATCGTGAGCGGCACACGCCCGAGCAGCGGCACGTCGAGCTCGTCGGCGAGCGCCTGCCCGCCGCCCTCGCCGAAGATCGCGTAGCGCTCCCCGTCCGGCGTCACGAAGCCGGCCATGTTCTCGATCACGCCCGAGATCTCCAGCGTCACCTTGTGGGCCATCTCGGCGGCGCGACGCGCGACGCGCTGCGCAGCCGGCTGGGGGGTCGTGACGATCACGAACGTGGCCTGCGGCAGCAGCTGTGCGAGCGTCATCGATACGTCGCCGGTGCCCGGCGGAAGGTCGATCAGCAGGAAGTCCAGCGCGCCCCACTCGACGTCCTCGAGGAACTGCTTGAGCGCCTTGTGCAGCATCGGGCCGCGCCAGACGACGGCGGAGTCCTCCGGTACGAAGAAGCCGATCGACATCACGGCTATGCCGTTCGCGTCGAGCGGGATGATCTTGCGCTCGGCCGAGACTGCCGGGCGCTCGGCGGCGAGCCCGAGCATGCGGGGGATCGAGTAGCCCCAGACGTCGGCGTCGAGCACGCCCACGCGGCGTCCCTCGGCCGCCAGCGCCGCGGCGAGGTTGGCGGTCAGCGTCGACTTGCCGACGCCGCCCTTGCCGGATCCCACGCAGACGACGTTCTCGACGAGCGCGAGCGCGCCCGCCGGCAGGTCGTTGCGGCCGAGCGTCCGCTGCAGCGCCGACTTCTGCTCGTCGCTGAGCACGTCGAAGTCGACGCTCACCGAGCGCACTCCGTCAAGGCCCATCACGGCGTCGCGGACGCTGCTCTGGAAGTGGCCGCGGATCGGGCAGCCGGCGGTGGTCAGCGACACGGTCACCGCCACGTCGCCGTCGGGGCCCGGCACGATCCGCCGGATCATGTCGAGCTCGACGATCGAGCGATGCAGCTCGGGGTCGATCACGACCTCGAGCGCTTTGCGGATCTCCTCGACCGTTGGCACGCAGCTATTCTCGCAAACGCGGGTGCTCGCGCGTGCGCGGTCGTCCCTACGGGATGGCGCGCATGCGGTTGTTGCGCGGATTGTGCTCGAGCTCCGCGAGGCCGAGCGCCTCGAGCAGCGGCGGCATGTACATCCCGAAGCGCCCGCGCAGACCCTTCTTGAGCCCGTAGAAGCCGCCGACCGGGTTGCTCTCCGAGCGCCCCCACGCTTCGACCGTGTCCGCCGCCGCCGGCTTCTGCTCGTCGGCGCTGCCGAGCGCGACCCAGTCCCCGTTTGCGAGGAGCATCGCGTGCAGATCCTCGATCGCGCGCAGCTGGTAGGCGAGCGTCGTCTTCCCCACGACGCAGACCAGCGCGGGCGGGTCGGCGCTCTCGTCGCGGTACATCTGGTACTCGGAGGTGCCGGGCGGGGTGCGAAGCACCCACGGATCCTCGCGTGTGCCGGTGGCGGTGCTCATGTTTGCCGGGCGTGCATCGGCCGCTCCTCTTGCGGTTGGACGCCACGATCCTAGCGCCGGGCCGCCCGGCGGGGGCGGCGGCCTGGCGCCCGGCCGGCGCGGCGGTGGCTCAGCCCGCGACGACGCGGCGGAACAGGAACACGCAGATCGCCGCCACGACGAGCACCAGGATCGGCAGCGTCGCGCCGATCACGCCGGCGACGGCGAGGATGAGGCCCGCGATGCCAACCACGCCGGCGACGCCGCCGCCGACGGCGAGCCGGTACGCGCGTTGCTCGCGGACCCGACGCGGGGTGTAGTCGCCGCGCTTTTGCAGATTCGCCACCTTTCGAGCATAGCGCGCCGCCGCTCCGGTTCGGCCACGAGAGCGCCCGTCTCGGCTACGGTGGCGCCGTGGTCCTTCCCCACGACGAGGCCGGTAGCGGGCCGGCGGTGCTGCTGCTGCACGCAGGCATCGCCGATCGCAGGATGTGGCGCGAGCAGATCGAGGCGCTCGCGGGAGCCGGCTACCGCGCGCTCGCGCTCGACCTGCCCGGCTTCGGAGAGGCGCCGCTCGAGGAGGGCCCGCAGGCCCCGTGGACCGACGTCCTCGAGACGATGGACGCGCTGCGCATCGAGCGGGCCGCGCTCGTCGGCAACTCCTACGGCGGGGCGGTCGCGCTGCGCGTCGCGCTGCTCGCCCCCGCGCGGGTGTGGGCGCTCGCGCTGGTCTCCGCGCCGCCGCCGCCGCAGATCGAACCCTCGCCGCAACTGCAGGCTGCCTGGGACGCGGAGAGCGCGGCGCTCGAGCGCGGCGACGTGGAGGCCGCGGTCGAGGCGGTCCTCGAGGCGTGGCTGCTGCCGGGCGCGCCGGCGGCGCTGCGCGACCGCGTCGCCGCAATGACTCGGCTCGCCTTCTCCGTGGCGCTGGCGGCACCCGAGCAAACCGAGGCGCCGGACCCCCTGGAGGACGATCCGGGGGGCCTGGACAGGATCGCGGCGCCGGCGCTGCTCATCGCCGGCGGGCATGACATGCCCGACTTCAAGGACGCCGCCGCGCAGCTGGCGGCGGCGCTCGCGGGTGCGCGCCAGGAGCTGATCGAGGAGGCCGGCCACCTCGCGCCACTCGAGGCGCCGCAGGCCTTCACGGGCCTCCTGCTGGACTTCCTCGCGGCGCACGCGCCCGACAATTGACGCTCGCGCCGCGCCGGGGCGGCCCGAAGGGCCCCTTCCGACCCTTTAAAGACCTCCGGGACGCCCCTTGCGAGACGCCCCGGAAGTCGAGGGAGGAGAGGGTCCTACCTGCCGACGGGTTATGAGGTCGGCAGACTTACCCGGATCCGGTCTCTCCAACCGGGCGGGGGAGGCTTGGAGGAAGCTTTAATGCGGTTTCGGCACCTTTGGCCGAAGACTTGAGGCCCGAAACATCGAAACCTGGGGCCGGAGCCTCGAGGCGACGCTCGAACGGCTGGACGTCAGACGCTGCGTCGCTTGGCGAACTCCACCGACGCGCTGCTCACGCGCCGCCGCAACCGCCAATTCGGCGATCCGCCGGGTGCGCTCGACACTGCCTCTGACCGTGCCTTCGGACCTCATCTCAAGCCTCTTTGCTCCAGGAGTTGCAGCGTGTTTCGCGCAACTCAACATCAACTCAATACGAACTCAACAAAGTATAGCGGCGATTTTCTGCTTGTCCAGACCGCTCGCGACATTGTAACATCCCCGCCCGCGGGGACGCGGAAACGCCGCGTTTCAGGGCCTTGTGCAGGCTCTACTTTGTGACAAACGGGACAGCCGTGCGGGCGATCCAGGCGTCAGGATCGACCAATTCGTCAAGCGTCGGCAGCGCGTGGGGGGCGGTCCACACGCGATTCAGCCCCTCGATGCCGGCGCGCTCCACGACCGCGTCGCAAAAGCGCTTGCCGTCGCGGTACTGGCGCAGTTTCAGCTCGAATCCGAGCACCCGCTCGAGCAGGCGCATCGGCCCGGAGCGGTCGACGCGGCGGCGCTCGAGCGCCGAGCGCAACTCCGCCTGCGACGGGATCACCTCGGCCCCGACGGCATCCATCACGTGCTCGGCGTGGCCCTCGATCACCGCCATCGTCGCCTGGATGCGGTCCACGAGCACGCGCCGCTCGCGCCCGATCACGAGGGTCACGAGCTCGCCCCGGCGCAGCGACTCGATCAGGCCGCGCAGATCGTCGGTGCTCGGCAGCCGCAGCCCCGATGCCGGATCGATCCGCACCTCGAGCGTGTCGACGACCTCGCGCACGAGCGCGGCGAGGTGCAGCCGAAGCCACGGCACCGAGCCGAACTGGACCGCGTGCGTCATCTCGTGCAGCGTCACCCAGTGCAGCAGCTGCTCGCTGTCGACCTCGAGGCGCGTGGCGGCCGAGCCGAGGTTCGGGCCGACGAGCAGCAGGCGCGGCGCGCCGGTCGAGTCCAGCAGCGGCATGTCGTACTGGCCGAGCACGCGCTGGGCCAAGAAGCCGGTCAGCCCGCCGACCTGGGCTGAGAACAGGGCGCGCGTCAAGGCGCGCGTCGGGCGTCCCAGCACGCCCATGCCGCCGCCGACGCGGGCGCCGACGCGGTCGAGCACCGGCCGCATCGAGTTCAGGTTCGCCTCGATCCACTGCTGGCGCGAGACCATCTCGGGTGCCGGCAGCTGCGAGGTCGGCTCAAGCCGCGTGTAGGCGAGCACGCGAAGCTGGGAGTCCGCCGCGATCGCCGCCAGGTCCCCGTCGGGCGAAGCCGCGCTGCCGCCCTGCCCGCCGATCGTCTCGGCGATCCGGCGGGTGAGATTCCAGTCGATCACTGCACTGATAATGGCAGCGTCGCCAGCTCGGCGAGCGCGGCCGCCGTGCGCGCCGCGACGACCGGCGAGCGCGAGACGAGGTCGAGCGGCGCTCCGAGCGGCTCCGCGCAGGCCGTGAACGCCACCAGCCCGCCGCTCTCGCGCACGATCAGCTGAGCCGCCGCGACATCGACGGAGCGGCAGCGCCCGAGCGTCGCCATCCCGTCAACGCGCCCCGCCGCGAGCTGGCACAGCGAGAAGGCCATCGAGCCGAACACCCGCACCCGGTGGGCGACCCCCTCGAGCGCGGAGACGCTGCCGGCGATGCGGTCCGGATGGGCGGCCTCGATCGCGACCAGCTCGAGCGCGCCGGAGCGGCTGCGCCGCTCGCCGTCCGCCACCGCGATCGCCACGCCGTCGAGGAACGCGCCGCCGCCCCGCGACGCGCTCCAGACCTCGCCGCCGCTCAACTCGCAGACGTAGCCGAACAGGACGTCGGCCATCGTCTCACCGTCGGCGACGGCGATCGACACGGCGTGGGGCGAAAGCCGGCGCTTGGCGTTCATCGAGCCGTCGATCGGGTCGATCACCACCCGCAGCGGGCCGCCGCCGAAGTCCACCACGCCGCGCTCCTCGGAGATCGCCACGAAGTCGGCGCCGGCGGCGTGGAGCGCCTCGAGCTCGGCGAAGATCAGATCCTCGGCGGCCTGGTCGATGACCAGCGTGCGGTCGCCCCCCTCGCCGCGCCCGACGACGACAGCGCGCTCGGCGGTGCTCGGGTGCTCCGCCAGCATCGCGCGCAGGGCGACCGCGATACGCCCGCACACGGCGAGCCAGTCGGGCTCCTGCGCGGTGGCCACCATGCGGACATATCCTAGGTGCATGGCGAGTGCGCTCGAGCGACCGGCGGACGCCCAGCGCGAAGCGGCGCCCTACCGGGGCTCCGCGCTCGACGGCCTGACCGACGCCCAGCGCGACGCGGTCACGCACGCAGGCTCGCCGCTGCTCGTGATCGGCGGACCCGGCACCGGCAAGACGGAGGTCCTCGTGCGCCGCGTGGTCTGGCTCGCCGACGGCGGCACCGAGCCCCACACCGTGCTCGTGCTGAGCGCCCGGCCGGGCATGCGCGAGCGGATCGAGCTGGCGCTCGCAAGGGCGCACGAGGAGCTCGCCGTCTACAGCGTCGGGGAGTTCTGCGTGACGCTCCTCTCCTCGCAGGCGCGCGACGCCGGCATCGATCCGTTCGTCGAGCTGCTCGGGCCCGGCGACCGCCTCGCGATGCTGCTCGACCGCGCCGAGGAGCTCGAGCTGCACCACCACGATTTTCGCGGCCGCCCGCTGGCGCTGTTCGCCGGCTTCGTGCGCCGCATCGACCAGTGCAAGGCGGAGCTGATCGACGCCGATCGCTACGCCGCCTGGGCGGCTGGGATCGAGGGTGAGGCGGGCGCGCGAGAGCGCGAGTTCGCCGCGGTGATGGCGGCGCACGACCGGATGCTCGAGCAGCTCGGCGTGTTCGACGACGGGGGTGTGCTGGCCGCCTGCGTCGCGCTGCTTGCGGGCGACCGCGAGCTGCGCGAGCGGATCGCCGGTCGCTACCCGCAGCTGGCGGTCGACGATTGGCAGGACCTCTCCTACGGCCAGCGCGAGCTGATCGCCGCGCTCGAGCTGGGCGGCAGCGCGCTCAGCGCGGCCGGTGACGACGACCAGGCGGTCGGGCGCGCCCGCGGCGCCGGCGCCGCCAACCTGCTGCGCTTCGCAGAGCGCCGCCACGGCTCGTCGGTCGTGTCGCTGTCGCAGAGCTTCCGCTGCCCCCAGCGCGTGCTGGACGCCGCGCACGCCGTCGTCGCCGGGGTCGGGCCGCGCATCGGCAAGGACCTGCTTGGCGGTGGCGGCGGCGAGGTGCGCTTCTGGCGCGCGGCCAACGAGCGGGCGCAGGCGCAGCGGGTCGCCGCCGAGCTGGAGCGGCTGACCGGCCGCGAAGGTGTCGCGCCGGAGCGCTGTGCGGTGCTCGTGCGCTCGCTCTCGCAGGAGGGGCAGGCCGTCGCGGTGGCGCTCGCGGAGCGCGACGTCGCATGCCGGATCCTCGGCGCCGAAGCTTTCTTCGACCGCGCCGAGGTGCGCGACGTGCTGGCCTGGATGCGCATCCTGATCGACCCCCGCGACGCCCCCGCGGCGGTCCGGGCGCTGGCGCGCCCGCCGGTCGAGCTGCCGGCCGCCGACATCGCTCGCTGCGTGCAGATCGCGCGCCGGCGGCGCATCGACATGGTCGCCGCCGCAGTCGCGGCGACCGAGTCCCCGCAGTTCGCACCCGAGGCGCGCGAGCGGATCGCGCACTTCCTGGCGGTCCAGCGCGCCGCCGCCGGGGCGCTCGAGAACACGCGCGCCGACCTCTTCGTACACCGCCTGATCGAGCGCCTGGGACTGCGCCGCCAGCAGCTGTTCACAGCCCACGCCGACGTCGTCGAGCGGCTGCTGAACCTCGCCCGCCTTGGCGACCTCGCCGCCGCCTACGAGCGCCGGGTCCCCGGCGCGAGCGCTCGCGAGTTCGCCCGCTACCTCGGCGTGCTCGCCGACGCCGGGCTCGGCGAGCAGGAGGCGCAGAGCGGCGGCCGTGCGCGGGCCGTCTCGGTGATGTCGATCGAGTCGGCGGCCGGCCTCGGCTTCGACCACGTGTTCGTGCTCGGCCTGCACGCGACGCGGGCCGGTGGCGGCGCGCTGGGCGGCCGCACCGCGCCCGGCGAGGCGATCGCCGCCGCCCTTGCCCGGGAGGACGTCGAGCCGCCGAGCGCCGACGAGCGCGCGCGCCGCCTGCTCTATGTGGCGATGACGCGCACCCGCTCCACGCTCGTGCTCGCCTACGCGGCAAGCTCGCAGCGCCGCGCCGAGCGTTCGCCCTCGCCGCTGGTCGAGCAGGCGCGCGCGGCGCTGCAAGGCGAGTGGGAGTCGCGCGACGAGGAGCTGTTCGGGCCCGCCGAGGCGCTTCACTCGATCTTCGCGGAGCGCCGCGACGAGCTGCTCGCGACGGTCGCGCGACTCGGCACGCGCCTGGGGGAGCTGCGCCTCGACACCGAGCTCGACGTCGCCCACGGCGTCGTGCGCTTCGCCGAGCTGGTCAAGCTGGCGTCGCTGCTGCAGCGCCGCGACGAGGAGCCCGCCGCCGACTCGCTGGCCGACATCAACGCGCGCCTGGGGGCGGCGCTCACGCCACTGCAGCGGGAGGTCCTCGTCAGCTCGCCGCTGGATGAGCTGCTGCTCGGCGCCGCGAACGACACCCGGGCGCGCGCGGCGGCGAAGGCCGCCCGCGAGGAGCCGACGCTCGAAGCGTTCCTGCCGCGGCGCGGCGACGGTCTCGTGCTTTCGGCCTCCGACGTCGAGTCCTATCTGAGCTGCCCGCTTCGCTACAAGTTCGCGCGCGTGCTGCGGATCCCGCGCGAGCCGACACTCAATCAGCGCTTCGGCATCCTCGTGCACCAGGTCCTCGAGCGCTTTCACGCCACCGCCGGCGGCAGCGCCCCGGAGATGATGGACCTGCTGGCGGCCGCCTGGCGCCGCGGCGGCTTCGCCGACTCCGACGAGGAGCGCCAGCTGCGCGAGAAGGCACGCGTCGCGCTGAGCCGCTACCACGAGCGCCTCGGCGAGCCGGGCGGCGAGCCGCGCTGGTTCGAGCGCTCGTTCAACTTCCCGCTCGGGCGCAACCACATCCGCGGCCGCGTCGACCGCATCGACGAGCTCGCCGGCGGCGGCTACGAGCTGATCGACTACAAGACCGGCGTGCCGCGCCGCGCCGAGCAGCTGCGCGACGACGTGCAGCTCGCGCTCTATGCGCTCGCTGCCCGCGAGGCCTGGCAGATCGAGGCGACCGAGCGCACCTACTACTACGTGCTCGACGACGAGCGCGTCCGCCTCGGCGTCGAGGACGGCACGCCGCGCTGGATCGAGGAGACCGTCGAGGAGGTCGCCGGCGGGATCCTGGCGCAGGCGTTCGAGCCAACCCCTTCGTATGCGGTCTGCTCGATGTGCGAGTACCGGATCGCCTGCCCGGCTGCCGAGAAGTGAGGTCAGGCTTTACGGGAGGGTGCATGCACCCTCCCGCGGGACGGTGCATGCACCGTCCCGCCGATCGGTGCATGCACCGATCGGAACCACGCCCTTGGGCGCTCAGGCGTCGTCGCTGCCGCGCTGGCGCAGGAAGCGCTGGAACTCGCGCGCGAGGCGGTCGCCGGAGGGGATCTCCTCGGCCTCCTCGGCTCGTTCGTCCTTGGCGAGCTGCTCGAGCCGCTCGACGAACGCCTGGACGTCGGGGTCGGACTGGACCGCGAGGCCGACCTGGCGCTCGTAGTCGGCGGCCGCGACCTCGAGCTCGCTGCCGTCCACCGCCACGCCGACCAGCCCCTCGAGCTTGCGGACCAGCGCCAGCGCGGCCTTCGGGTTCGGCGCCGCGGCCACGTAATGGGGCACGCTCGCCCACAGGCTCGCCGACGGGATGCCGCGGGCCGCGCAACTCGCGTGCAGCACGCCGACGATCCCGGTCGGGCCCTCGTAGCCGGTGCCGTGCAGGCCGAGCCGCTCGCTCAGCGCCTGATCCGACGCCGAGCCGCTGATCTGGACCGCCATGCTGTGGGGGACGTCGGCCAGCAGGGCGCCGAGCGAGACCACGAGCTGCACGCCGAGCGCCTCGACGAGATCGGCGATCAGCGTCGTGAAGGTGCGCCAGCGCATCGACGGCTCGGGCCCGCCGAGCAGCACCAGATCGCGCGGCGCGCGCGGCACGCGAGCGGCAAAGACCTCGACCGACGGCCACACGATCTCGCGCGTCTCGCCGTCGATCAGCGTCACCTTCGGGCGCACCGACTGGAAGTCGTAGAACTCCTCCGGATCGATCTGGGCGAAACGCGTGGCGCCGAGCGAGCTGCCGATGAAGGACAGTGCCGCGGAGGCGGCGTCGCCCGCGTCGTTCCAGCCGGTGAACGCGCAGACCAGGGCCGGAGCCCTCAGGTTGTCGGGACGATGCTCCCAAATCAACGGCTGCATCCGCTTCACCGTACATCATGAGGGGATGGCGCCCGCCACGTTAGCCGCAGTGCCCGCCGCCACGGCGCTCGCCACGCTTCGCCCGGGCGACGCGGTCGAGGGCGTGTTTGCCTGCACGCGCAAGGACCGTTTGGCCGCCCGCACCGGCGCTCCCTACCTGGCGCTCGAGTTGCGCGACGCCACCGCCACGATGCCCGCGCGGCTCTTCCGCGACGCGGACCTGCAGGGCGGGCGTTTCGACGCCGGCGAGCTCGTGGCGGTCAGCGGCCGCGTCGTGCGCTTCCGCGAGCAGACGCAGATCGAGCTCGCGCGGATCGAGCGGGCCACGGGGGAGATCGACCCGACCGCGTTCCTGCCGGTCGCCTACCGCGATCTCGACGAGCTCGACGGCTTTCTCGAGCATCTCGCGCGCGAGGTCGCAGACCAGGGCTACCGGGCGCTCCTTGACGACCTGCTCGCCGACGCCGCGTTCCGCGCGGAGTTTCGCCTCGCCGCCGCCACGCGCGCCGGCCACCACGCCTACCTCGGCGGCCTGCTCGAGCACACCGTGGCCGTGGCGACGCTCGCGCAGGAGCTGGCGCTCGGCCATCCGCGCCTGAACAGCGACCTGCTGATGTGCGCGGCGATCGTGCACGACATCGGCAAGACGCGCGAGTTCACCTACGGCGCCTCGATCGAGGTCAGCGAGGAGGGACGGCTGCTCGGCCACGTCCAGATCGGGCTGCGGCTCGTGCGCGAGCGGGCGGGCGGGCGCCTGGATGAGGGTCGCCTGCTGGCGCTCGAGCACTGCGTGCTCTGCCATCACGGCGCCGACGCGGCGCCGGGCGGGCGCTTTGCGAGCGTCGAGGCGCTCGCGCTGTGCCGGCTGAACTCGCTCGACGCCGCCGTCAAAGGCGCGCTCGAGCACGGCCTGGACTCGCGCGGGGGTAGCGGCTCCCGCTAGAAGCTGAACTCGCCGCGCGCGACGATCACCGCGGCGCCGCCGACCTCGATGCTCTCGACCGCCTCCGCCGAGCCGGTGGCGCGCGCGTAGAGCTTGGACGGGCGGCCGATCTCGACGCCCTGGGTGATCTCGATCTCCTCGCCGAAGGCGATCCGCCCGTGGCGGGCGAGGTGCAGCGCGAGCGGGCCGGCGGCCGAGCCGGTGGCGGGATCCTCGCTCACGCCGATCGCGGGCGCGAACATCCGCGTCTTGAAGTGGCGCCCGGCGCCGGCGAAGCAGCTGACGTTGAACGGGCCGAGTGCCGCGAGCGCCTGGTGGTTGGGCTCAAGCGCCGCGACCGCAGCCTCGTCCGCCAGCATCACGTAGACGTTGTGGGGGCCGTTGAGGTAGGCCTCGATCGCCAGCTCCGAGCGGCTGGCGCCGAGCGCGCGCAGCAGCGCCTCCTGATGCTCGAACGGCTCGAGCACCGGGATCGGCTGGCGCATCCGGCCGAAGCAAACCGTTCCGCCCGCGTCGCGCCGCAGCTCGACCGCGACGATGCCGAGGCCCGTCTCGAGCGCCACCGTCTCGCGCTCCCCGGCGAGCACGAACGCCGACCCGAGCACCGGGTGGCCGGCGAACGGCAGCTCGGCAGCGGGCGTGAAGATGCGGATCCGGGCATCGCCACCCTCCCGCGGCGGCAGCGCGAAGACCGTCTCGGAGAGGTTCAGCTCGCGCGCCAGGCGCGCCATCGTGGCGTCGTCGAACGCGCCGGCGTCGGTGAAGACGGCCAGGCCGTTGCCCTCGAGCGGGGTATCGGTGAAAACGTCGGCGATCACGTACGGGTGGGATCGGGAAGTCACTGCGATGCCTCCTTTTCGGCCAGGGCCTCGCGTTCGGCGCGCAGGCCGGCGAGGATCGTTTCGAGCCCGTTGCGGAAGTTGGCCTCGGTCGGCTCGGCGGCCAGCCGGCGGCTCAGCGAGCGGATCGTCGGCAGCGGCTGCTCCGGACCGGCCTCGATCGCGAAGCCCGCCAGCTCGGCCTGCGCGTAGCCGCGCGCGTAGGTCAGGACAAGGCGGTAGGCGAAGATCGCTCGCGCCGGCGTGAAGCCGCCGCGGCGCAGGCCCGAGAGCACGTCCTCGATCGGCGCGAGCACGTTCGGGGTGCTCAGCACGCGCGAGGCGAGCAGCGTGAAGGCCGCGGGGTGGCGGCGCGCGATCGCCCGCACGTCGCCGGCCAGCCCGCGCAGCGCGTCAGCCCAGTCCTCCTCGCGCCCGCGCGGCTCGATCTCCGTGGCGAGCCGGTCGGCTAGGCCCTCGAGCAGCGCGGAGCGGTCCGCGACGTGGCGGTACAGCGACATCGCCTCGACCCCGAGCTCGCCGCCGAGGCGCCGCATCGTCAGCGCCTGCGGGCCCTCGCGGTCAAGCAGTTGCAGCGCGGCGGTGATGATCGCCTCCCGCGAAAGCTTCGCCGGGCGCCCGCGGCGGCGTCGCGGAGGACCCTGCGGCCCGCGTCTGGAGGGGGTGGAGGCGGTGGTCTCGTTCATCTTGTCGGCCGGCGCTGCGCCGGCCGACACCGTAGCGTCCGACGCGTGATGGAAGCTAATCGGTCCCATGTCGATCGTCATGCTCATCACCGGAGCGATCCTCGGCGGCGCGCTCGCCAGCGCGCTGCTGCTCGGCCGCGTGCGGACGGAGCGCGAGCTGCGCGAGGCCGCCCAGGCCTCCGGCGCCAGCCAGCGTGAGCTGCTCGAGGCCAACCGGGTGGCGCTGCGCGACGAGATGGCCGGCATCTCGGCGGCGGTGCTCGAGAAGACGGCCGAGTCGCTGACGCGCGAGCTGAGCGCCCAGCACCGGCTCGAGAACGAGCGGGCCGCCGGCGAGATGGGCAAGCGCGCAGCCGAGCTGCGCGGCCTGGTCGAGCCGATGAAGGACAAGCTGGGGAAGGTCGAGAGCCAGATCGAGCTGCTCGAGCGCGAGCGCCGCGAGGCGCAGGGGAAGCTCGGCGAGATGTTCAAGCAGCTCAACGAGGGCATCTCGGGGCTGCGTTCGGAGACCGGCAGCCTGGTCGGCGCGCTGCGGCGCCCGGCGACGCGGGGCTCCTGGGGCGAGATCCAGCTGCGCAACGTGATCGAGATGGCAGGCATGGTCGCGCACTGCGATTTCACCGAGCAGACGACGATCGAGACCGACTCGGGCAGGCTGCGCCCCGACGTGCTGGTCCGCCTGCCCGGCGGCAAGCTGATCGTCGTCGACTCGAAGGTGCCGCTCGACGCCTACCTGTCCGCGATGGAGGCGACCACCGACGAGGAGCGCGGCGTCCACCTCGCCCGCCACGCTCGCCAGACGCGCGACCACATCACCAAGCTCGCCTCGAAGGCCTACCAGTCGCAGCTCGAGTCGAGCCCCGAGCTGGTCGTGATGTTCGTGCCGTCCGACGGCATCTACCACGCCGCGCTCAGCGAAGATCCGGCGCTGATCGAGTACGGCGTCGACCAGCAGGTTCTGCTCGCGACGCCGACCACGCTGATCGGCCTGCTGCGAGCGGTGCACTACGGCTGGAAGCAGGAGCTGATCGCCGCCTCCGCGCGCGAGATCGCCGAAACCGGCCGCGAGCTGCACAAGCGCATCGCGCGCTTCGTCGAGCCGCTCGCGAGGGTCGGGCGCCAGCTCGGCTCGGCGGTCACCGCCTACAACGAGGCCGTCGGCTCGTTCGAGTCGCGGGTCGTGCCGCAGCTGCGGCGGATCGAGGAGGCCGGCGCGGCGTCGGGCCGCTCGGCCGATCTGGCGGGGATCGAGGAAACCCCGCGAACGCTCACGGCGACGCTTGACGAGCCCGGGCGGGCACCCGCACAGCTGCCCGGCCTGGCCGGCTCGGACAACGGCGCGGACCGGGTCCGCGCCGCTTAGCTGCTCGACTCAGTCGCCTGTTGCCGCTAGGACGCCGAAGCGTCCTCGTGCGTCGCGACTCCAGCCGGCACCGGAGGTGCGGTGGGCGGGGCGACAGGCGCCGAAGGCGGCGCCGGGGCGGCCGGTGCGACGCTCATCGCGTTTGCGACGGGCGCTGCAGCGGGCGGAGCTGAGGTGAGCGACTGGTTGGAGTCACCGCTGATCGAGTCCTTGAAACCGCGCATGCCCTCGCCGAGCGAACGCCCGATTTCCGGCAGGCGCTTGGCGCCAAAGACCAGCAGGATGACGACCAGCAACAGAAGGATGTGGAGAGGATTCTCAAGGCCCATAGGCGGAGGATAGCGCAGGCGGGAGGACTTCACGCCGCCACCTTCCCGGCTGCCCGCGAACTCGCGAGTCGGGCGCGCGATACTTGCACGATGCTTGAGCAGCCGGCGATCTCGGAGCTCCTGGCGCCGCTGCGCGCCGACCCGGCCGCGGCCGCGGTGCTGTTCGACATCGACGGGACACTCGCGCCGATCGTGCGCCACGCATCTGACGCGACCGTGCCCGAGCAGACCCGGATGCTGCTGATCGAGATGGCGCGACGCTACGGCACCGTCGCCTGTGTCAGCGGCCGCTCCGCGGCCGTCGCCCGCCAGATGGTCGCGATCGGCTCGATCGCCTACGTCGGGAACCACGGCAGTGAGCTGCTGGTGCCCGGCGCGCGCGAGGCGACCGTCGACCCGGGGGTTGCCCGCTGGGCGCAGCGCGTGCGTGACTTCGCGCTGCGCGCGGACACGCCGGCGCTGCAGCAGCTGCGGATCCGCAGCGAGGACAAGGGCGCGATCGTGGCCTTCCACTGGCGGGGTGCTCCGGACGAGGGCGCGGCGCTGGTGGCCGTCGCGGCGCTGGAGCTGGCCGCCCTCGACGCGGGCCTCGAGACCCATCACGGCCGCAAGGTGCTCGAGATCCGCCCGCCGGTGCCGCTCGACAAGGGGCGCGGCGTGCGCTGGCTGCTGGCCGAGCATCCACCGGCGGCGGCGCTCTACGCCGGGGACGATCACACCGACGTGGACGCCTTCGCGGGCCTGCGCGACGTCGTCGGCGCCGGCGCGGTGTGCGTCGGCGTGCGCTCGGAGGAGACGCCGGCGCAACTCGAGGCGGCTGCCGACTTCATGGTCGACGGCCCTGCCGGTGTTCGCGAGTTGCTCGAGCTGCTCGTGCGCTGATGCCGTTCGCCGATTTCGTCAAGACGACCGTCGTGCTCAGCGCCGCGGCGGCCACGGCGCTCGCGGCTGTCACGCTGCTCAGCGCGCGCTCTGCCGGCGAGCCGGGCACGGCTACGATCGCCGTCGGGTGGTGGGCCGCCGCGTGCCTGATCGGCCTCGCGATGGGGCGCCGCGCCGCGGCGTCGCCGCCGATCGCGCGGCTGCTCGGGGCGGCGAAGGTCATCCGCACGCTGCCGCCGCAGCGTCCCGGCCGGATCCTGCTCGCCCGCCTGTGGCCGCTGCTGGTCTCGACGCTCGTCGCCGGCGGGCTGGCGTTGCTGTGGCCGCAGATCCCCGCCATCGCGACCGGGTTCGCGCTGATCTGGGCGCTCGCATGGCGCCAGCAGCACAGCGCGATCGTCGCGATCGAGCGGCGCGACGGCGTCCGCTTTCACGTCGATGAAACCTCGCCGCTGCGCCCGATCACGCTGAGTAGAACGCCCGGCTTCAAGGCCTACCTGCCGACCGAGCGCCGCAGCCCGGCATGACCAGTGTGCTGCTCGTCTCGCTCGGCGCGACCGCCGGCCTGCGCTCCTCCGACGCCGAGCTGGCGGCGAGCCTGGGGCGCGCCGGGGCGGATGTGACGGTCGCGGCGGCGCTGGCGCCGCGCGCGGTCCGCACGCTCGCGCTGACCGACCTGGTCTGGGCGCGGGCCGCCCGCGTCGCGGCGACCGCGCGCGATCGCGCGCGCGCGGCCCGACGCGATCATCTACTCGACGATCACCGCCGCGCTGCTGGCGCCTGAGCCGGGAGCGATCCGCCTGGATGCGCTGAGCGTCGCGAACCGCCCGGGGCGCCACGGAATCTGGCAGCGCCCGCGCGAGCGCCGGGTGCTCGTGCGCGCGCCGCTGCTTTTGCCGGTCAGCGAAGGGGCGCTGGCCGGAGCGCCCGCCGGCATCGGCCGTGTCATCGTCGTGCCGATCGCGGTGGAGCGCTCGGGTGTGGCGCTGGAGGGCGAGCAGCGCGACATCGCGGCGATCACCTACGCCACCAACCCGGCGAAGAAGGGGCTCGACGTCGTGCTCGCGGCGTGGTCGGCCGCACGGCGTGACGGCGAGGAGTTGCTGATCGCGGGGGTCGGCGGCGTGCCGGACGGCGCCGAGGGGGTGCGCGCGCTCGGCGCGCTCGAGCGCGGCGAATACCGGGCGCTGCTGCGGCGCGCGCGCGTCTACATCGCGGCCTCGCGGCGCGAGGAGTACGGGATCGCCCAGCTCGAGGCGCTCGCGGACGGCGCGATGCTGGTCAGCACCGAGACGCCGCTGTCCTACCCCGCGCTCGACATCGCGCGCGAGCTGGATCCGCGGCTCGTCGGGGCGGACCTCGCCGCCGCGATTCGCGTCGCGCTCGACGACCCACGGCCCGGCTACGCGGCGGCCGCGGCGCCGGCGCTCGAGCCCTTCGCCACCGCGAGCGTCGATCGGATCGTCGCCGAGCGCGTGCTGCCGGCGCTCAGCGGGCTTGCTTGAGCTTCGCCTCGGGCGCCGGGCCGGGGCGGTGGGTGGGAGCGTTTGCCGCCCCGCGCTCAGCGCCCTCGCTTGAGCTTCGCCTCGAGCGCCGGCCAGGGCAGCGTGTTGGCGACATCGGCGGCGCGCAGCCACGCGCGCCGCGCCGTCCAGACGCCGTAGCGCAGGACGTCGAAGCCGCCGGGCGAGTGGGCGTCGGAGTTGATCACGATCGCGACCCCGGCGGCCGCGGCGGCGCGCGCGTGCACCTCGCTGAGGTCGCGCCGGTCCGGGCTCGCGTTGATCTCGATCAGCGTGCCCGCCTGCGCACACGCGGCGAACACGGCGTCGGTGTCGATCGCGTAGGGCTCGCGGCGCTCGATCAGGCGGCCGCTCAGATGCCCGAGCGCATCGACGTGGGGATGGCGTGCGGCGGCGATCACGCGCTCGGTCATCGCCGCGGCGTCCAGGCCGAAGGAGGTGTGGACGCTGGCGATCACCCAGTCGAGCTGCGCGAGCAGCTCGTCGTCGTAGTCGAGTGAGCCGTCGGGCAGGATGTTGACCTCGCTGCCGGCGAGCAGGCGGATCCCGGGGACCCGCTGCTCTGCGGCGCGGACCAGCTCGATCTGCGCCAGCAGCTGCTGCGGCGAGACGTCGTCGCCGAAGCCGTGCGTCGCCGAATGGTCGGTGATCGCGAGGTATTCGTAGCCGCGCTCGCGCGCCGCGAGCGCCATCTCCTCGATGCTCGCGCGGCCGTCGGAGGCCGTGGTGTGGCAGTGCAGGTCGCCGCGGATGTCGCCGAGCTCCACGAGCTCCGGCAGCGTCCCGGCGAGAGCGGCCTCGAGCTCGCCGCGGTTTTCGCGCAGCTCCGGCTCGATGTAGGGGAGACCGAGCAGCTCGTAGAGCTCCGTCTCCTGCGAGCAGCCGGTGCTCACCCCGGTCGCGTCGTCGAGCAGGCCGTATTCGGAGATGTGCAGGCCGGCGCGAACGGCGCGCTCGCGCAGCGCCGCGTTGTGGGCGGCGGAGCCGGTGAGATGCTGGAGCAGGTTGCCGAAGCGCTCGGGCTCGACCGCGCGCAGCTCAACGAGCATGCCGGTGTGGGTGCGCGCGCGGGCGGCGCTCTCGCTCGTGCGCGCTGCGCTCTCGATCAGCTCGAGGCCCGCGAGGCGATCGAGCAGCGCCGGGCTGTCGAGCACGAGGTCGAGATCCTTGACGCTCTCGGTGCGCCGCCGGGCGGAGCCCGCGAGGACCACGCGGGCCGACGGTTCGAGCGCCCGCAGCGCCTCGCAGAGTGCCTCGCCCACCGCCAGCGCCCGGTCGAGCACCACCCGGTGGGTCGGGCGCTCGGCCGCGCCGGCGTCGAGCGCCGCGAGCACGGACTCCTCGAACTTCGCGCCGAAGCCACGCAGCGCGCGCAGGCGGTGTGACTCCGCGGCCTCGCGCAGCGCCTGCGGCGAATCGATCGCCAGCTCGTCAAAGAGCCGGCGCGCCCGCTTGGGGCCAAGGCCGGGCAGGCCCGTGATCGCCAGCAGGCCGGGGGGGAAGCGCTCGCGCAGCTTGACGGCCGCGGGAATCTCGCCGGTCTCGATCAGCGCGCGGATCTTCTCCTCGAGCGTCGCGCCGATGCCGGCCAGCTCCGTCACGCGCCCCGCGAGCGCGAGTGCGGCCACCGAGGTCGGCGCGTCGCGGACCACCTTCGCGGCGTTGCGGTAGGCGAGCACGCGGTGGATCACGGCCCCGTCGAGCTCGTAGAGGTCTCCGAGCTCGTCCAGAGCGTCCGCGATCACGCCGTTGGAGGGGTTCGCCATTCCATTAGGGTAGGCCGCCATGTCGCTCGCCGCATGGGTCGTGATGCCGACGTTCAACGAGGCCGAGAACATCGAGCCGGTGGCCGCCGCCGTCCTCGGCGCGCTGGAGGGCTGCTCGCCGGGCGAGCACCGGCTGCTGATCGTCGATGACTCATCGCCCGACGGGACCGGCGAGCTGGCGGACCGCCTGGCGGCGGCGAACCCCGCCGTCGAGGTGCTCCACCGGCGGGTGCGGGAGGGCCTCGGCCCCGCCTACCTCGCCGGCTTTCGCCGGGCGCTCGACGGCGGCGCCAGCCACATCCTCGAGATGGACGCCGACTTCTCGCACGATCCGGGAGACCTGCCGCGGTTGCTCGCGGCCGTGGCGGGCGGCGCGGACGTCGCGCTCGGCTCGCGCTACGTCCCCGGCGGCGGGGTCGAGGATTGGGGCCTGCTGCGCCAGATCGTCAGCCGCGCCGGCTGCATCTACGCCCGCGCCGTGCTCGGCCTTCGCGTGCGCGACCTGACCGGGGGCTTCAAGTGCTTCCGCCGCGAGGTGCTCGAGGCGATCGAGCTCGAGACGGTGCGCTCGCACGGCTACTGCTTCCAGATCGAGCTGACCCAGCGCGCGCTGCAGGCGGGATTCGCCGTCCGCGAGGTGCCGATCGTGTTCCGCGATCGCCGGCACGGGCACAGCAAGATGTCCCCGCGGATCGCGATCGAAGCGTTCCTCGTGCTGCCGCAGCTGCGCTGGGGGCGCACCCGCCGCTGAGCGAGGGCGTCCGGCGCCATTCACGTGCGCGGCCCGCCGCGCCGATGCGTGATGCATGGGTGAGCCGATCGCTCACGGGCCGAGCGCCGGGCGCTCAGCCCTCGTCTACGGCGTCCGCCGAACCCGGGTCACGCTCGGCAGCTGGCAGGACGACCCGTGGCCCGCGCTGCGACGCTGGTTCGCCGGCGGATTCGCGGCCGCGGTCCTGCTGCTGGCGGCTACCTGGGCGATCGCCGGCGTCTCGGGCTCCGGCGGCTTCGTCGTGCAGACGATCGCGCCGCCGTTCCGGGTCGGCAACTGGAGCTCGGTCGGGCAGATCCTGACCAAGAACCTGCTGGTGCTGGCGCTGCACGCGATGGCCTGCGTCGCCGGCTTCATCGCCGGCTCCTCACTGCCGCTGCAGGCGCAGTCGCACACAGGCCTCAAGCGGGCGCTGCACGAGCACGGCGGGCGCTTCGCGATCGTCTTCGTGGTCGCCGCGACGACGTTCTCCCTCTCCGCCCAGGCGGTCGTGCTGGGTGGCGAGACCGCATCGGTCGCCGCCGCGCTGCACACCTCGCCAGGGGTCCTGCTGGTCGTCCTGCTGCCCCACGCCCTGATCGAGCTGACGGCGCTGTTCTTGCCGCTCGCGGCCTGGATCATCGCCAGCCGCCGCGGCGAGTGGCACCAGCTGCTCGCGGCGACGCTCGTGACCGTGGCGATCGCGGTACCGATGCTGGTCCTCGCGGCGCTGATCGAGGTCTACATCTCGCCGCACGTGCTGGCCGCCCTGATCTGATCCCGGGCGCCCCGCCGGGACGCGGTAGCAGAAGTCTTCGGGGGGTTGGCGGCCGCTCAGGCGGGGCTCGCAGGCGCTGCCGGCGCACCCGCGGCCGCCTGCCGCGCGGGTCGCCCGCAGGGGTTGCCAGGCACGCCGGGGAGCCCCGTTGACCGCCACTTCATTCTGTATAGTATTGGGCGGGAACGCAATAACACGAACTTAGGAGCGCATCATGGCGGGCACGCTGACCGACGTTACGGACAACAACTTCCAGGCTGAGGTGATCGAATCCGAGGGCCCGGTGCTGGTCGACTTCTGGGCGCCATGGTGCGGGCCGTGCCGGGTCGTCGCGCCGATTCTCGAGGAGATCGCCGCCGAGCACCAGGATCTGCGGATCGTCAAGCTCAACATCGACGACAACCAGCAGACCGCCGCCGCCTTCGACGTCCTCTCGATCCCGACGATGATCCTGTTCCGCGGCGGTCAGCCGGTGAAGAAGGTCATCGGCGCCTACCCGAAGAAGAAGCTCGAGGCGCAGCTCTTCACCGAGGCGTAGTCAGCTGCGCGCGAGCCAGATCCGCAGCGCCAGCGAATCGATCGCCACCTCCGAGAGCCAGTCGTCGCGCTCCGCGGCTGCGAAGTCGGTGGCGAGCGTCTCGGTGACGATGTAGCGCTCGTGCTCGCGCGCGGTGGAGAGCAGCTCCTCGTCGCCGCCGAGGACCAGCGTGATGCGGTCGGTGATGTCCAGGCCTGAGTCCTTGCGGCATTGCTGGACCGCGTGGACGATCTCGCGGGCGCGGCCCGCACGGACCAGCTCCGCGTCGAGCGAGAGCTCGAGCGCCACCGCGTGTGAGCCCTCGCGCTCGAGCCCGTAGCCCTCGAGCGGCGCCAGCGCGAGCAGGAGATCGCCGTCGCCGAGCTCGTGGTCGGTGCCGGCGATCGAGACGACGACCGTCCCGCCGGAGCGCAGCGCTGCGGCCACCACGCCCGCGTCCAGCGCGGCGACGGCGGCGGCGAGCTGGGGCATCTGCTTGCCGAAGCGGGGCCCGAGCGAGCGAAAGTTCGCCTTCACGGTGTAGGTGCCGAGCTCGTCGGCCGCGGCGACGAAGCGCAACGCCGTCACGTTCAGCTCCTCGCGGACGATCTCCGCGAGGCGCTCGATCGCTTCGCGCTCGCGGCCGTCGGCGACGATGATCGCCTCGTGCAGCGGCTGGCGGACCTTGACGTTGCCCTGGCTGCGGGCCGCGAGGCCGAGCCTCACCGTCTCGCGCGCCGTGCTCATCGCGAACTCGAGCTCGAGGTCGCGCTCGCCGGGCGCCGGGAAGTCGCACAGATGGACGCTCGCGAGCTCGCCGTCAAGGTTGGTGTAGAGCTCGTCGGCGACGAACGGGGTGAACGGCGCGAGCAGCTTCGCGGTCGTCAGCAGCGCGGTGCGCAGCGTGTCGAGCGCCGCCTGCTCGCCGTCCCAGAAGCGCCGGCGCGAGCGGCGCACGTACCAGTTGGAGAGATCCTCGACGAACTCCGCGATCGCGCGCCCGGCGATCGTCGCGTCGTAGGCGTCGAGTCGCTCGCGGACCGTGGCGACCGTCGCCGCCAGCCGCGAGCGCAGCCAGCGATCAAGGTCACCCTCCGGGCCCGGGGGCCCGGCCTGAAAATTGTCGCCCGCCGCCGGCTCGGAGGCGTTCGCGTAGAGCACGAAGAAGGCGTAGACGTTCCACAGCTGCAGCAGGAACTGGCGCACCGACTCGCCGACCGCCTCGACCGAGAAGCGGTAGCCGTCCCACGGCTGCTTGGAGGTGAAGAAGTACCAGCGGAAGGCGTCGGCGCCGAAGCGGTCGATGACCTCCCACGGCACGACGACGTTCCCCTTGGACTTCGACATCTTCTGGCCCTCGCCGTCGACCAGCAGCCCCAGGCAGACCGCGTTTCGGTAGGGCGCGCGGTCGTTCAGCAGCGTCGAGATGGCGATCAGCGAGTAGAACCAGCCGCGCGTCTGGTCGAGCGCCTCGCAGACGAAGTCCGCGGGGAACGTGCGCTCGTAGCGCTCGAGGTTCTCAAACGGGGCGTGGTGCTGCGCGAACGGCATCGAGCCGGAGTCGAACCACACGTCGATCACCTCCGCCACACGGTGCATCTGCCCGTCGCATTCCTCGCAGGGGAAGGTCAGCTCGTCCACGAACGGGCGGTGGGGATCGCCGACCTCCCGGCCGGAGCGGCGCTCCAGCTCGGCAAAGGAGCCGATGCAGACGCGGTGCTCGGGCGCCTTCGCGCAGCGCCAGACCGGCAGCGGCGTGCCCCAGTAGCGCTCGCGTGAAAGGGCCCAGTCGATGTTGCCGGCGAGCCAGTCGCCGAAGCGCCCGTGCTTGATGTGCGGCGGGTACCAGTTGACCGTCTCGTTGGCCGCGAGCAGCCGGTCGCGCAGCCGCGAGGTCGCGATGTACCACGACAGCTTCGCGTAGTAGAGCAGCCGCGTGCCGCAGCGCCAGCAGTGAGGGTAGGAGTGCTCGTGGTCCTCCTCGCGCAGCAGCAGCCCGCGCGCGCGCAGATCGCCGATGAGATCGGCGGCGAGCTGGGGATCGACGACCGAGCGACCCTCGTAGCCGAGCACGCGCGAGTCGTAGGTCCCGTCCGCGCGGACCGGGTTGTACAGCGCGTGCGGGTTGGCGGGGTCAAACAGCTCGTGCTCGACGCCGGCGCGGAAGTCGTCCTCGCCGAAGGCCGGCGCGACGTGCACGATGCCGGTGCCGTCCTCGGTCGTGACGAAGTCGGCAGCGATCACCGGGAAGCCGTGCGGCTCGACGTCGCCCAGCGCGAAGAGCGGGCCCTGGTAGTGGCGGCCGACGAGCTCCCAGCCCTCGATCGTGCCGAGCACCTCGGCGTCCTCGCCGAACACACGCCGCACGAGCGCGGCCGCGACGATCAGCGTCTCATCCCCGGCCCGGACCCGCGCGTAGGTGATATCGGGGCCGACGGCCGCCGCCAGGTTGCCGGGCAGCGTCCATGGCGTCGTCGTCCAGACCACCAGCGCCTCGTCGTGGCCGATCAGCCACAGCTTGACGTAGGCGCTGACGTCGACGACGTCCTGGTAGCCCTGCGAGACCTCGTGCGAGGAGAGCGCCGTGCCGCAGCGCGGGCAGTAGGGCACGACGCGATGGCTCTCGTAGAGAAGGCCCTTCTCGTAGATCTGCGACAGCGCCCACCAGACCGACTCGATGTAGCTCGGGTCGAGCGTGCGGTAGGCGTCGCCAAGGTCGAGCCAGAAGCCGATCCGCTCAGTCAGCGCGTTCCATTCCTCGAGGAACTCGAACACCGAGTCGCGGCAGCGGGCGTTGAACTTCTCGATCCCGTACTCCTCGATCTGCATCTTGTTGGTCAGGCCGAGCTGCTGCTCGACGGCGATCTCGACCGCCAGGCCGTGGCAGTCCCAGCCGCCCTTGCGCTCGACCCTGTAGCCGCACATCGTCTTGTAGCGCGGATAGATGTCCTTGAACACGCGCGCCAGCACGTGATGGGAGCCGGGGGGCCCGTTCGCGGTGGGTGGTCCCTCGTAGAACACCCAGGCCGGCGCCCCGTCACGGCGGCGCAGCGACTCCGCGAAGACGTCGCGCTCGCGCCAGCGCTCGAGCACCTCGAGCTCGAGCTCCGGGAAGGACCGCTTGGGATCTACGGGCCGATACACCTGGGGCATTCTAGGTGCGGGCCGCCGCCGTCCCGCCCCGGCGGCGGCAAGGCGGCGTCGAAAGCTGTCCCTGCGGCCAATGCGGCGCGCCGCGGCCTTGCGAAAATGGACGCAGTCGAATGGTGGAATCTTCGCCCTGCGACGAGTGGGCCGGGGGCCGCGGTGAACAGGATGTTCACGGGCCCGCCGGCGCCCCTGTCTATCATTGATCGAGCAGTGAGCTGGGAGGGCAGGGTTGGTCACATGAGGGGAGAGGAGGCGGAAAATCAACGCCACCCCAAGGAGACCAGATGCCCAACACACAGATTCCAACCCGTCTACGGCCCGGCGCCATACGCCGCGGCGTGGTCCGCGCGTACCAGGGCCACGCCCAGCACAGCCGTGCACGCCGCGAGCATGACCAGGCAATCGAGCGCTACCCGAGCTTCGAGCTCGAACACGGCCTGCAGGTGGCCCGCTCGATCGAGAAGGGCAAAGGCGGCTGCCCGTTCTGCGGTGACTGAGCGCCGCGGGACCGTCGCTGTCCGCCGCGTGCGGACGGCGCGGACGGCGCGCAGGTGCGACTGAAGGGCCGGCGCCCGGGGCCTGGGCGAGCCGCTCACTCCTCGCGCTCGAGGCGGCGCAACCGGCGCGCCGCGGTCGCGTCGGCGTACGATGGCCGCCGGTGAAGCTACGGCTCTACCATCACCGCGACGGCGCTCGCATCGCGTACCGCGAGTCGGGTACCGGTCCGCCACTGGCCCTGCTGCACTCGGCGACGCTGTCCCACAAGGAGTTCGAGCCGGTCGTCGAAGGTCTCGCGGACCGCTTCCGCGTCGTCCTGGCGGACCTGCCGCTGCACGGCGACTCCGAGGATCGCCCGCGCCACCCCTACACGCCGGACTGGTTCGCCGAGGTGATCGGCGGCTTCTGCCATGAGGTGCTTGGCCCCCGCCCGCTGGTGGGCGGACACGGGCTGGGCGCCGAGATCCTGCTGCACGCGGTTGCGCGGGGCGAGATCGCACCGGCGCGGCTGATCCTCCTGCCCAACCGGCTGCACCGCCGCGCCGAGCATCGCCAGCTGCGCCGCGGGTTTCGCATCGCTGCCCGGGCCGGCGGCGTGCCGGGTCTTGATCACGTGCTCTCGCACGGAGCCCGGCTCGTCTTCCGGCCGGACCTCGGGCTGCGGCTGTCCTCGCGCGGAGCCCCCGGCGCGCGCGACCTCGTGCGCCACGCCTTCGCCGACGTCGGCGGCAACGCGCAGCGGGCCCGCTCCTGGGCGCGGTTCGCGGCACGCTGGCCGTCCGGGGCCCAGCACGACCTGCTCGATCTCTACCCGCAGCTCACGATGCCGGTGCTGCTGCTGTGGGCTGACGGGGACCGGATGCACCCGCTGGCGGTGGCGGAGGAGGCACGCGAACTGATCGCCGGCGCGGAACTGCGCGTGCTGGCGGGCACCGGTTACCTGATCGCCTACGACGATCCGGTCGGCGTGGCGCGCGAGCTTGCGGCCTTCTGCGGGTAGGGTTGCGCAGACCCGGCCGGCGACAAAGGACGAACAGATGAGCCCAGAAACTCTTTACGGTGGCGAGACCCGCAAGGCGGTCGAGAACTTCCCGATCTCCGGGGAGCCGGTCCCGGCGGCGGTCATCCACTGGCTCGGCGCGATCAAGGGCGCCGCGGCGATCGTCAACGGGGAGCTCGGACTGCTGAAGCCGGCGCTGTCCAAGCGGATCGCCAAGGCGGCCGCGAGCGTCGCCGCCGGCGAGCACGACGGGCAGTTTCCGATCGACGTGTTTCAGACCGGCTCTGGCACCTCGTCGAACATGAACGCCAACGAGGTGATCGCGAAGCTGGCCGGCGAGGGCGTGCATCCCAACGACCACGTCAACCTCGGCCAGTCCTCCAACGACGTTTTCCCCTCGGCGGTGCACCTCGCGGCGCTCGAGCAGACGACGCGCCGCCTGCTGCCCGCGCTCACGGCGCTCGAGCGCGCGCTGACGGTCAAGAGCCGGCGCTTCAACGGCATCGTGAAGGCCGGCCGCACGCACCTGATGGACGCCGTTCCGGTGACCCTCGGGCAGGAGTTCGGCGGCTACGCCGCGCAGATTCGCCTCGGCCGGGCGCGCATCACCGACGCCCTTCCCCGCGTCGCCCAGATACCGCTCGGGGGCACCGCCACCGGCACCGGCCTGAACACGCACCCGAAGTTCGCGGCGCTGGTTCGCCGCCGCCTGAGCGCGGAGACGAAGCTGAAGATCCACCCGCCCGAGGATCCGTTCGAGGCGCAGGCCAACCGCGACGCGCTGGTCGAGCTTTCCGGCGCGCTGAAGGTGCTGGCGGTGTCGCTGACGAAAATCGCACAGGACCTCGCGCTGATGGGCTCGGGCCCGCGCGCGGGCATCGGTGAGCTGTTCCTGCCGGAGCTGCAGAAGGGCTCCTCGATCATGCCGGGCAAGGTCAACCCCGTGATTCCGGAGGTCGTGATGCAGGTCGCCGCGCAGGTGATCGGCAACGACACCGCGATCACGATCGGCGGCATGCAGGGCAACTTCGAGCTCAACGTCCGCATCCCGCTGATCGCGCGCAACCTGCTCTCGTCGATCACGCTGCTGACCAGTGCCGCGACCGTCCTGAACGAGAAGTGCGTCAGCGGCATCGAGGCCAACCGCGCCGGCTGCGCGCGCAGCGCCGAGTCGACGCTGGCCGTCGCGACCGCGCTGAACCCCTACATCGGCTACGACAAGGCCACCCTGATCGTCCAGGAGGCGACCCGCTCGGGCCGCTCGCTGCGCGAGGTGGCGCGCGAGCAGGGCGTCAGCGAAGCGGTGCTCGACGAGGCGCTCGACCTGCGCAAGATGGCGCTCGGCGGCTGATCGCCAGCGGGTGTGGCCCCGTTTCTGCGCTCACACCGCCGCCGTCGCGGTTGCAGCGCGCACGCGCGAGTTCACGGCGAGCGTTGGCCGCAACTCGTCTGAGTGAACCGAGGTCACGTTGCGCCCGCGCCTTTTGGACTCGTAGAGCGCCTGGTCCGCGCAACCGAGCAGTTGCTGTACTGACCGCCCTCGCTCGTTCGAGCACACGCCAATCGAGACGGTCAGGTTGCCGGCCACCTCGAAGCTCGTTGTAGCGATCGCCCATCGCATGCGCTCGGCCGCCGCGTAAGCCGCGCCGGCGTCGGCCTCGGGCAGCAGCCAGGCGAACTCCTCGCCGCCGATGCGCGCGATGAGCTCGCCGGTGCGTGCTTCGGCCGCGAGTCGTCGCCCGACCTCGGCCAGCACGTCGTCGCCCGCCTGGTGGCCATGGGTGTCGTTGACTCGCTTGAAGTGGTCGATGTCCAGAACCGCGACGCTGAGTGGCCGTTCGTGGCGTGTGGAGCGCGCGATCTCAGATTGCAGATGCTCGTGGAACATGCGGTAGTTCGGCAGTCCCGTGACAGGATCGGTGGTCGCCTGGCGAGACAGCGTCGCCAGTGCCTCGGCGGTTGCGATCGCCATCGCGACGAGCTCCGCGTAGGCCACGAGGCGCTCGGGGGCGCCGTCCGGGGTGGCGGTGTCACTGGGAAAGGCGACGCTGACGCAACCCCAGAGTTTGCCGTGAACGGTGATCGGCGCGGCGATACCGCCGCTCAATTTCGAGGCGTCGGCGAGTGGGTCGGAGCGTCCGCTGCCGTATCTGCTGATCAGCGCCGGGTTGCCGGTTTGAGACACCCTTGCCGCGGCCGTCGTTGCGGACAGGTCGACCATCCGCCCGGTCAGCTGCGTGTCGTCCGCGCTCCAGCTGCCCATGATCTGTCCCACGCCGGCCGAGAAGTCGAACCGAACCACGCTGCCGAGTAGGGCGTCAAAGAGCTGCACGACCTGTTCGGCAACGCTATCGAACACGGCTTGCGGTTCCGCGCCGCCCGCGACGAGGGTGGCGATCGTTCGCAGTGCCGTCTGATCGGCGAGCAGATCCGACACCGCCTCGCGCTCGCGGTCGACAAGCGACTGAAGGCGCCTGCGCTCGTCGATCGGGCGGATCGTGCCCTGCCGCTCGCGCACGTCGCCGCTCGTGTCGCGGATCGCCTGCATCGTCGCCTCGAACCACCGCAACTGCCCGTCACGATGTCGCAGACGGAATTCGACTGTGAACGAGCCGTCGGGGTCGGCCGCATCGACGGATTCCCTGCGCTGCGTCTGGGCGAGAAGATCGTCCGGATGTAGGAATTCGGAGACGCTTCGCCCGACGAGCTGGTCCGGCTGATAGCCGAGCAGCGCACCGGACGCGTGTGACGCGTAGTTGATCGTCCCATCGAGCGCGAAGCGCGCGACAAGATCACACGAATGCTCGGCCAGCAGTCGATGACGTTCCTCGCTGGAGCGCAGCCGCTCGATCAGCCCCAGCACGGTTATCCCGATCCCGGCCGCAATCACCAGCAGCACCGCGCCGGAGCGCCATCCGCTCGCTGGGTAACGGATGCCGCCCGTCAGGACGATCGGCGCAAACATCACGGCCGTAGCGCCGGCGATCCCCAGCCACATCTCCGCGCGGTGACTTCGCAGCGCAGCCCAGATCACCGGCAGCATCACGAGCGCGCCGTAGCCGGCGGTCTGCCCGACCCCGTCGCGCAGCAGCGAGACAGAGACGAGAAACAGGACGATTGCGGCGACCGCTGCCCAGTGCGAGGGCTCGCGGCGTCGCAGGCCGACGAGCGCCACGCCGACGATGGCCTGCAGCACGAAGGCGATGAGCACCTCCACAACCCTGATCTGTGAGTCGAGCAGCAGCGTCACCCAGGTCGCGATGAGCGCTGCCCCGTAGGGGCCGGCCAGGCCGATTCGCCGAGGCGTCATAACACTCCCCATCGGCGCCCGCCGAGCCTGCCTTGACCGCGCCGGTGGCGGCAGTGCGGCCGGGCGCGGGTTCACAGGGCACCGACTGGCACACCGGGGCGCCAGATCGGGTGCGCGGCCGGCGAGCGCTACCATCGCACGATGTCCCGTGCTGACGCGTTTGTCGACGAGGTTGCCAACGAGCTCGACACCTGGCCGGGTGTGCGGATCGAGCGGCGTGCCGACGGCGCCGCGGTTGTGCTCTACGAGCACGTCGAGCTAGGCGTGCTCGACCGCGATCAGGGCGTGGCGGAGTTGCGCGTCTCGCTGCCCGAGCACGACGAGCTGATCGAAAGCGGCGCCGCCGATCAGGCCCCCGAGCTGCCCTTTTCAGACGTGATCAGCCACGGCCTGCGGGGCCCCTCGGACGTGACCGAGGTGCTCGAGTTGTTCGACAGCCGCTATCGCGACGTGCGCGGCGAGGACGACCCCTACAGCTCGCAGGATCCGGCCTGAGCCGCGCGATCAGCGCTCTGCGGTGACGCTCCGGCTCACCGCTTGAGAGCTGTGACCGCCAGCCTCGAGAAGCATCCCCAGCGTTCCATTACGCAGCTCCCCGGCGGATTGCACCGCGACGACGAGGGGCTCGACGCCGACAGCCACGGGCCCTACTCCCCGATGTTGCGCTCGGCGGTCGGCAGAGCCTCGAGGCGCGCGTCCGGGATCGGCTCACCGCTCTCGATCGAGAGCCCGTAGGTTCCCTCGGCCAGGCGGGCCTCCGCGCGCTGAAGTGCCGCGAGCTGGTCGCGCAGGTCCGCTGCACGCCCCTCGTCGAGCTCCTTCTGGTAGAGGTCCTCGTCGCCCTCGTCGCCCGGCTCCTCCTGCTCGTCGGCGGCTTGCGGAAGAAGGTCGGCGATCGCGGCTTCGATTCGCTCGCGCTCGCGCAGCAGTAGTTGGCGGGCGTGGTCGGGATCCACGGGACTAACAGTATCGGGCCGAGCGCGGTCGCGGCCCCGGGCGCGAACGGGGCTGCGACCCCGGGCCATCCGGGTCGCGCGCCGAGCACGAATCGTGTCGCGGCTGCGACGATTGGGTCGTGGAAGGCCATGCCCCAGCTGTGCCCCAGCTCGCCGCGAGCGATCTGGCGATACCCCCGGAGCTGAGCCGGCGCCGGCTGCGCTCGCGATTGGCGATCGCGGTCGGTGTGGTTGCCGTGGTCGTCGTGGTCGTGACGCTGCTACCCGGGCTCGGGGGGCTACGGGCGCGTCTGTCGCACGCCAAGCTCGGCTGGCTGGCGCTCGGCGTGGGCCTGAAGCTGCTCTCCGGCCTCGGCTACGTCGCGGCGTTTCGGATGATCTTCTGCAGGCGGATGAGCTGGCGCATCAGCTGGCAGATCGGCATGTCTGAGCTCGGGGCCGACGCGCTCTTTCCGACCGGTGGGGCAGGCGGCTTGGCGCTCGGCGCCTGGGCGCTGCGACGCGGCGGGATGGCGGCCCGCGAGATCGCCCGCCGCTCGGTCGCGTTCTTCCTGCTGACCAGCGTCCCGAACGTCGTCGGCGTGATCTTGGCCGGCGTCCTTCTCGCCGCCGGCGTTCTCGCCGGCGAGCGAAACCTCCTGCTGACGGCCGCTCCGGCCGCGGTCGCGGCCGGAGCGATCGTCGCCGCGCTGGCGGCTGGACGCTTCGCCGGGCGCCGCGAAGAGCGCCCGCAGCAGGCGGCGCAACCGGAGCCCTCGCGCCGCGTGAGAGCGCTCCGCGCCGCGCTCACCGCGGTCGGCGACGGTGTTGCCGAGGCGCTCGTACTGCTGCGAGAAGCCAACCTGGTGCTGATCGCGGGCCTGCTCGCCTACCTCGTCTTCGACGTCATGATCCTGTGGGCCACCTTCCGCGCGATCGGCTCCGCGCCGCCCGCGGGGATCCTGGCGATGGGCTACCTGATCGGCGAACTCGGCGGGCTGATACCCATTCCCGGCGGGCTCGGCGGCATCGACGCCGGACTCGTCGGCACGCTGGTGCTCTACCACGTGCCGATCACCGCGGCTGCCG
Organism: uncultured Solirubrobacterales bacterium; assembly: GCA_963788385.1. Lineage (GTDB taxonomy): Bacteria > Actinomycetota > Thermoleophilia > Solirubrobacterales > Solirubrobacteraceae > Palsa-513. The sequence continues at coordinate 253,361 of CAWBGR010000017.1, read as the reverse complement.
GGGCGGTCCTCCTGTACCGAGCGACCGCACTCTGGGTCCCCGGGCTCGTCGGCGGTGGCGCGTTCGTGATCCTGCGTCGCAGCCTGCGCCGTGAGGCCGGCGCGATCGAGGTCTGCGCACCACAGACCGAGATGGAGATCATCGGCGTCGGCCGGGCGGTGATCCGGCCGGACGCGTAGTGGGCCACCGGCGCCCACTGGCGGCGTCGGGGCTTCGCCGACAAGGAGTTGGCGTGGAGTCGTCGTAATGGTGAATCTGCCTTGGGGCCGGGGCGGACGTTCCGGCCGCGGTGTTGACTTAGGCCGGCCTGCCGGCCGGGGGTTTGGAGGATCGCGATGACCGGCGGAGAGCACGAGGACGAGGAGGGCGCGGCCTCGCAGCCCGAAGGCTCCGCGCCCGATGTGAGCCACCTGCTTGCGGGCCGGGGATCGGGCCGAAGCGCACAGGATGGCGTCGATGACATCCACGCCGCGGCCAAATTGGAGGCCGGCGCTTCGCCGGAGCATGGGTTCGGCCAGGCCGGGGCGCCGTTTGACCGCAACTCGCCGTTCTTCGTCGGGCTCGTCGGGGCGCTTGGCGTCGTCGTCGCGGTCGCGCTCGCGTGGCTCGTCGTCGAGATGGGGCAGGTCCTCGTTCTGCTGGGGCTCGCCCTGTTCATCGCCGTCGGGCTCGATCCCGCGGTCCACTGGCTGCACCGCCGCCGCCTGCCGCGCTGGGTCGCTGTTTGCGCCGTGCTGGCGGCGGCGGCGGGACTGTTCGTCGGGTTCATCGCCCTCGCCGTTCCGGTCCTGGTCACCCAGGCCGACCATCTCGCCCGCGAGATCCCGCACTACCTGCACAGCCTGAAGAACCACAACACGACGCTGGGCAAGCTCAACAAGCGCTACCACCTGGTGGCGCGGCTGCAACAGCTGATCGACAAGGGCGGCACCTCGACTCTCGCGCACGGCGTCCTCGGCGTCGGCAAGGCAGTCTTCGATGTCGTGGCCGCCGCGATCATCGTGATCATCATCTCCGTCTACCTGCTCGCCGATCTGCCGCGAGTCAAGCGCGGCCTCTACCGGCTCGCGCCGGGCAGCCGCCGGCCACGCATGGTGCTGCTCACGGACGAGATCCTGGCCCGCGTCGGCGGATACGTCCTCGGCAACCTGCTGACGTCGTTCATCGCCGGGCTAGGCACCTGGGCGTGGGCGGAGATTTTCGGCATCCCCTACGCCCTGCTGCTCGGCCTGCTGGTTGCCCTGCTCGACCTCATCCCCGTGGTCGGCTCGACGATAGGCGGCGTGATCGTCGCCCTGATCGCGCTCACCGTGTCTCCCACGATCGCGGTCGCCACGTTCGCGTTCTACCTGGTCTACCGCTTCCTCGAGGATTACCTCCTGACCCCCCGGATCATGGCCAGAACGGTCGACGTCCCGGGCGTGCTCACGGTCATCGCGACGGTTATCGGCGGCACCCTGCTCGGCATCATCGGTGCGCTGATCGCGATCCCCGTCGCGGCCGCGATCAAGCTGCTGATCGAAGAGCTGGCGATCCCCACGCTCGACCGCGGCTAGGCGCGGGACATGGTCACCCACGAGTCCGGCGCACGGCGCGGCGGGCGTTGGCTCGGCGCTCGCTGGGCGCCTGTCAGTCGCAGGTCGGCCATCCGGCCGCTGGAAAGCGGCGCTGGCGAAGATCGTGCTCGACGAGCCCGAGAGCGATGCGCTGCGCACCTACCTCGATGGCGCCGACCTGATCAGCTGCGAACTCGTGCTCAGCGAGATCCCTCGCGCCATCCGCCGTGCCGCGGCGACAGACCCGAAGCTGCCGCGCGAGCGGCTGCTGACCCGGGCGGGCGAGTTGCTCGACGCGATCGCCCTGCTCGCGCTCGACCGCGCGCTGCTGCTCGCCGCCGGCGCTCTCGCCGAACCTGCTCTGCGCACGCTGCACGCCATCCACGTCGCGGCGGCGATCAGCGCCGGTGCTCTCGATGCGTTCGTGACCTACGACGAACGCCATGGCGCCGCCGCCCGCCTCGCCGGTCTACGCACGATGGCCCCCGGGGGCTGACGCCGCCGCCGGCGAGAATCCGCGCGAGCGCCGCCGCGGCGCCGCACCTTTCGAGGGGTCATTGAGGTTCGCGCGATTGGGCGACGGCACGCAGGGCGCCATCACTCAGGACGGGAGCCTGGGCTTGCTTTCGTCCTCCCGGCCGCGCGACCTTGGTCATCGGAGCGCTCCGGGGAAGAAAGGCCAGCGTCAGCATGAAGCCGAGCACCGCGACGGCGCCCGACACCCCCAGCGCGAGATCCATGCCGCGGATGAACGCGTGCCGGGCGGAGCCGAGCAGCGCCGGCGAGTGGATCTGGCGCCCGACGGCGACCGCGCCAAAGATGCTCTGGCGGGCGGCGGTCGCGGCCGCGGCGGGGACTGCGGAGATCGCGAGGTGCGCGAGGTAGGTGGTGCTCAGCACGCTGCCGAGGATCGCTGTGCCGAGCGGACCGCCCAGCTTGTTGATCGCCTGCAGCGCCGCAGCCCCCACGCCGGCTCGCTCTGCGGACATCTTCGAAAGCGCGGCCGACATCGAGGTCGCAAGCGCTAGGCCCATCCCAACCCCCACCGCCGCCATCCAGGCGGCGACGAAGAGAGCGCCTGAGCCGATGCTGGTGGCGGTCCCGGCCATCAGGCCCGCGGCGAGTGCCGCAAAGCCGAAAGCGACCGTGATCTTTGCACCCACACGGCTCGCGATGCGATCGGCCGCCACAGCCCCCAGCAGGAGCCCGCCGATCATCGACAGCAGCCGCAGACCGGAACCCATTGGGCTTGTGCCGAGCACGCCCTGGAAGTACTGCGGCATCGTGAACAGCACCCCGAACATCGCGAAGATCGCGATCGACGAGAGGATCACGCCCCAGGTGTAGGACGGCGATGCAAACAGGGCCAGATCGAGCAGCGGCCTGCCGCCGGGCCGGTGGCTGAGCCGTCGCTCCCAGGCGAAGAACCCGGCCAGCACGGCGACGCCACAGGCCATCTCCGCCACGGCGCCCGCGTTACCAAAGCCATGTTGGCCGGCCCGGATCAGACCGTAGACGAGCGCCACCAGCCCGAGGATCGACATGCTCACGCCGACCGGGTCAAGCCCGGGGCGGGCTTGCGAGCGTGACGCGGGCACGAACGCAGCGGTGGCGATCAGCCCGACGAGCGCAACCGGCACGTTGATCAGGAACACCCAGCCCCACCAGGCGTGAGTCAGCAGCCAGCCACCGAGGATCGGGCCGAGCGGCAACGAGACGAACGTCGCCGCCGCCATGATCCCGACGGCACGCGGGCGCTCGTCCTCGCGAAACAGCACCGGCAGGGTCGCGAAGCCCATCACGATCAGCCCCGCCCCGGCGAGTCCGAGCAGCAGCCGCGCGGCGATGAACGCGCCGGCGGACGCAGACGCCGCACACGCCGCCGACCCGGCGGCGAACAGGACCAGGGAAGCCAGCAGCACCTTCTTGCGGCCGAAGCGGTCGCCGAGCAGGCCGAGCGGCAGCATCGCCGCGGCCAATATCAGCAGGTAGCCGGAGGAGAACCACTGCAGATCAGACTCCGAGGCATGCAGGCTGCGTGCGAGCGTAGGCAACGCGACACTGAGGACCGTGGCGTCCAGGCCCACCGCCAGGCCGCCCAGCACCAACGCGCCCAGCGCCCACCACCGGCGGGGCCCGACGCCCCGAGGATCGTCGGCGGAACTACCCGCGATCCTCGGTTGCGCCGGGCCTGGCATTGGTCTGCGGGCGGGCTGCTCAGTGAGCAGCGAGAGCGCCGGCTTGCTGCTTGTCGGCGTTTGGCCTCTGCGATCCTTCCAGGACCACCTTCAGCGCGCCGGTGTTCGCTGCGTCGGCGAAGGTGTCGTAGGCGGTCATCGTGTCCTCGAGCGCGTAGTGGTGGGTGGCGAACAGCGACGGGTCAAGACGCCCGTCGGCGATCAGCCGCAGGAGTTGCGGGATGCTGAAGGTGTCGACGAGGCCCGTGGTGATCGTGACGTCGCGGGTCCAGAGCGTCTCGAGATGCAGCATCGCGGGCTTGCCGTGCACACCGATGTTCGCCACGCGCCCGCCGGGGCGGATCAGTTCGGTCGCAAGCTCAAACGTCTGCGGTACACCGACCGCCTCGAGCGCCACGTCGGCGCCCAGACCGTCGGTGAGCTCCATCACGAGGGCGACGGCGTCCTCGCGCCCGTTGTTGATCGTGATGTCCGCCCCGAACCTCAGCGCGCTCTCCAGCCGCGTGTCGGCGAGATCGATGGCGACGATGCGGCCGGGCGTGTAGAGCGTCGCGGTGAGGATCGCCGAAAGGCCGACGGGCCCCGCGCCGACGATCGCGACGACGTCTCCGGGCGAGACCGCGCCGTTGAGCACGCCGACCTCGAACGCTGTCGGCAGGATGTCGGCGAGGAACAGCACCTGCTCGTCGCTGAGGGCTGCGGGAAACTTGTAGACGGAGTTGTCGGCGAACGGGACCCGGGCGAATTCGGCCTGAACGCCGTTGATCGTGTGCCCAAAGATCCAACCGCCGCCGCCGAGGCACTGGCCGTAGTGCCCCTCCTTGCAGTAGCGGCAGCGGCCGCACGCGCTCACGCACGACAACAGCACGCGGTCTCCCGGGACCACGCTGAGCACGGCCGTGCCCGTCTCGAGCACGGTCCCCACCGCCTCGTGGCCCAGGATCGTCCCGGGCAGCGTCTCGGGCACGTCGCCCTTGAGGATGTGCAGGTCGCTGCCGCAGATGGTGGAGGTGTCGATGCGGACGATCGCATCTGTCGGATCGATGATCTTCGGGTCATCGACGGTGTCCCAGCCGCGCTGGCCGGGACCGTGGTAAACGAGGGCCTTCATCTGGATCTCCAATCGCTCGTGGGCGGATCATTTGGTCGGGGGCGGCAGGCGGCGCATCGCATGGGACCCTGGGACCCCGCGCAGCGACTCACCACGGCAACCAGGGTCAGCTGTGATCGCCGGCCCGCGCCGCCGTGTGCGAGCGCGACAGTCGATGCTCGCGCGCGGTCGGGCGCGCGGCGGCATGGGCTTTGGCTGGTGCCTGCGACAGCCGCAGCGCCTGCGTTTGCGGCGGTCCTGGCATACGGCGGACAGGGCACATCTACCTCCGGGCTCGTGCAACGAACCGCCTCGGAAAGTCGACCGTGTTGCCCGCCCACGCTCAGTGAGCGGACCCCGCAGCTGGTGCCCTTCGCCCAGCGACTGTAGCACCGGGATGCGGTGCAACCCCGCGGGTTTTCCACATGCATCCACCGTCCGCCTGACGACACGCAGGCGGGCGCGTCCCCGTCAGCTGCTGGCGGGCGTGCGCAACGGGGCGCTAGTGCGCCTGGGATCGGCGGGCTGGAGCGCGCCCATACGGTTGACTCGGGGGCTCCGCCGCGGTGATCTCGGGAATCCGCCAGCCGCGCAGCTCGTCGGTGGTGACGGTGATTGCTTGTCCGTGGTGGGTTATCTGCAGCGGCGGGCCCTCGAGCAGCGAGTAGCGGGCCTCCTGCGGGGTGACCTCGACACGCAGCCGTCTCCCTCGGAAGCACATGCCGAACGCCACGCGGGTCAGTCGCTTGGGCAGGCGGGGCGCGAAGCTGAGCGCGCCGTCGTGGTCGCGCATGCCGCCGAATCCGGCGACCGCGACGATCCAGGCGCCGGCGAGCGAGGCGATGTGCAGCCCGTCGCGGGTGTTGTGGTTGAGGTCGTCGAGGTCCATCAGCGCCGCCTCGGCGAAGTAGTCGCAGGCCAGCTCGAGGTGCCCCACCTCAGCCGCAATGACCGCCTGCGTGCAGGCCGACAGCGAGGAGTCACGCACCGTCAGCGCCTCGTAATAAGCGAAGTTGCGGGCCTTCTGCTGGGCGCTGAACGCGTCTCCGCGCAGGTGCAGGGCCAGCACGAGGTCGGCCTGCTTGACGACCTGCTTGCGGTACAGGTCGACGTAGGGGGCATGGAGCAGCAGCGGGTATTGCTCGGGCGCGGTCGCCCTGAAGTCCCAGAGCTCGTGCTCGGTGAAACCCTCGGCCTGCGGGTGTATGCCCAGTCGCTCGTCGAACGGGATCACCACAGCCTCGGCCGCATCGCGCCAGGCCGCCGGTTCGGCGGATCGGACGCCCAGCTCGGCGGCACGGTCGGGGTGACGATCGACGGCGTCGGCCGCCAGGCGCAGGTTGTGGGCTGCCATGAGGTTGGTGTAGACGTTGTTGTCGGCGACGGCGCTGTACTCGTCGGGGCCGGTCACGCCGTCGATTCGAAACCGCCCGCTGCTGTCGCGGTGGCCGAGCGAGCACCACAGCCGCGCCGTCTCGACGAGGAGTTCGAGCCCTGTTTCGCGCTCGAAGGCCTGGTCGTCGCTCGCGGCGTGGTAGCGGCCGACGGCGTCGGCGATGTCTGCGCCGATATGGAACGCGGCCGTTCCGGCCGGCCAGTACCCCGAGCATTCCCGCCCGTCGATGGTCCGCCAGGGGAACGCCGCGCCGTCGAATCCGAGGACCCTGGCTCGCTCGCGTGCAAGCTCCAGCGTCGTATGTCGCCAGCGCAGCGCGTCGCGGGCGCCGTCAGGCGCCGTGTAGGTGAGGACCGCGAGCACGAACGTCTCGGCGTCCCAGAAGGTGTGCCCGTCATAGCCCGGCCCGGTCAGGCCCTTTGCCGGGATCGCGCGCTGTTCGCCGCGAGCGCCGGCCTGGAGCGTGTGAAAGAGCCCGAAGCGCACTGCCTGCTGAAGCTCTTCGTCGCCTTCGAGCTCCACGTCGGCGCGCGTCCAGAAGTCGTCGAGGTATTCGCGCTGCTCGCCGAGGAGCCCGTCCCAGCCCGTGTCGCGCGCCTGCGCGAGCGCCCCGGCAGCCTGGTCGCGAAGCGCTGCGATCGAGCGTTCGCTCGACCAGCCGTAGGCCACCAGTTTCACCACTCGCAACCGCTCTCCCGCCAGCAGGTCGGCGGTGACCGTCACGCGAGCAAGGTCGGCGCTGCTCTCGCTCGCGGTCGTGCCCGCGAACGGGCCTTCGACGAGGTGATCCATCGCTGCCGCCATCCGCAGCCCGCTCTGTTTCGTGGCGTGGACGAGCACGGCGTGCAGGTCGCCGTGTGAAAACTGCTCCGAGGTCAGCGGCGTACCCAGATCTGCCCCCGCGCGGGGGTCGCCCTCGGCGGGGCCGGTCAATTCGTTGGCCACGAGTTCCGACTGCACGACCACCCGCAGCGCTGAATCGACCGCCTCGACCTCGTAGCACACGGCGGCCACGGCCCGTTGCACGAGTGAGACCATCCGCACCGAGGTGACGCGCACGCGCTTACCGGCCGGTGAGCACCAGTCGACCTGGCGTCGCAGCACGCCGGAGCGGAAATCAAGGACCCGCTCGTGGCTGCGCAGCGAGCCGAAGCGAACGTCGAAGGGCTCATCGTCGATGAGCAGCCGGATGATCTTGCCGTTGGTGACGTTGACGACGGTCTGGCCCGACTCGGGAAAGCCGTAGCCGGCTTCCGCGTAGGGCATCTTCCGCTGCTCGTAGAAGCCGCCGAGGTAGCTGCCGGGGAGCCCGCGTGGCTCGCCCTCGTCCAGGTTGCCACGCCACCCGATGTGCCCGTTCGCGAGCGTGAACACCGAGCCGGTCTGCTCGAGCACCTCCAGGTCAAGCCCGGTCTCGCGGATCGACCACGGATCGGAGGCGAACGCGGGGTGCTGGATCACTTCGGGTCGAGCATCCGCTCGAGCAGCTCCGCGGCCCCGCCCTTCGAGAGCGGCTCGTTGAGGTTGCCGCACTTGGGCGACTGCACGCACGACGGGCACCCGTCGCGGCACGCGCATTCCACGATCAACCGGTGAGCGTCGGCGACAAGCTCCTCGAAGTGCGCGAAGGCGATGCGCGTGATGCCCACGCCGCCGGGGTGGCCGTCGTGGATGAAGATCGTCGGCCCGCCGGTCTGCGGGTGGGCGTTCGTCGAGAGGCCGCCGATGTCCCAGCGGTCACACATCGCGAGCAGCGGCAGCACCGCGATCTGGGCGTGCTCGACGGCGTGCAGCGAGCCGAGCAACAGCTCGAGCGGGAAGCCGTCGAGCGCGCCGCCGTCCAGCTCGAACCACATCGCCTGCGTCGCGAAGCGCGTCGGCGGCAGCTCGAGCGCCGTCAGGTCGATCTCCGCGTGGTCGGAGAGCCGCCGGCGCTGGTAGGCCAGCACCGTCTCGGTCACGAGCACGCGCCCGAAGGACAGGGTCACGCCCAGCGTCTCACGCCGGTCGAGCAGTGCTTCGATCAGCGTGTCGGTTTCGCGTTTGGGCTGCGTGTACCAGTCGCCGTCGAACGGCTCGACCAGCGCGCGGCGCGCGTCGAGGTCGAGTTCGCGCACGTAGAACGAGCGTCCGAGATGCAGATAGATCGCGCCAGGGTGAAGCGTCGAGAAGGCCCGCGCGAACTCGGCCGTGCCGAGCGCCTCGCCTGTACCCAGATCGACTATTTCGAAGGAGTCGCGGGACGCAGATCGCAGCGAGACCTCGCCGGCCGGGTAGCGTTCCCGGCGGCGCAGGACGAACTGGCCGTCCTTGGCGCGCAGCTCGCCGAGTCCCTCGAGACGCTCGAGGAACGCGAGCGTGCGCGGCCCGAAGAACTCGGCGTCGCGCTCGCTCAGCGGGCCCTCGTGCGCCGCGCAGAGCAGATGCGCGAGATGGATCTCCTCGGATTCGTGATCGAGGATCGCCGACTCCACGGGCCGATCGAGGAAATCCTCGGTGTGACGCGCGAAGAACTGGTCCAGCGCATCCTCCCCGGCGACGTAGCACGCTAGCCCGCGGCGGCGACGGCCGGCGCGTCCCCACATCTGGCGCAGGCTCGCGATCGTGCCGGGAAAGGTGACGACGAGGGAGGCGTCGAGCGAACCGACGTCGATACCGAGCTCGAGCGCGTCCGTTGTGACGACCGCACGCACCTCGCCGGCGACAAGGCGCGCCTCGATCTCGCGCCGCTGCGCCGGGGTGTAGCCGGCCCGGTACGGCGTCACCAGTTCGCCGAGTTCGCCGGCGCCGAGGCGCTCGAGCTCGTCGCGCGTGATCCGGCTCAGCAGCTCCACGCCCTTTCGCGAGCGCACGAAGCAGATCGTTCGCGCCCCGGCGGCGACCAGCCCGGCCAGGAGCTCGGCGCCCTCGGCGAGCGCGGAGCGTCGCGCGCCAGCCACCTCGTCGGTCACGGGCGGGTTCCAGATCGCGATCCGCCGGCCGGCCGACGGGGAGCCGTCGTCGTCGATCAGCGTCACCTCCTCCAGGCCGGTCAGGCGCTCAGCGAGCTCGACCGGGTTGGCGATCGTTGCCGAGGCGAGCAGGACCCGCGGCGCCGTCCCGTAGGCCGCGGCGATCCGCCGCAGCCGCCGCAGCACGTTGGCGACGTGGGAGCCGAACACGCCACGGTAGATGTGCGCCTCGTCGACGACGACCACGGCAAGGTTGGCGAAGAGGGCCGACCAGGAGTCGTGGTGGGGAAGGATGCCGAGATGCAGCATGTCGGGGTTGGTCAGGATGAGGTTCGCCTTGCGCCGTACCTCGCTGCGTGCCTCGCGGGGCGTGTCGCCGTCGTAGATCGCGGGGCGGATCCGCTGGTGCAGCCCGAGCGCGCTGATCGCCCTCGCCTGGTCCTGGGCGAGCGCCTTGGTCGGGTAGATGTAGAGCGCGCGCGCCTTGGGGTCGCGCAGCAGCGTGTCGAGGGTGGGCAGGTTGAAGCACAGCGATTTGCCTGAGGCCGTGCCGGTCGTGACGATCGTCGGTCCATTCCACGCGGCCTCGAGCGCCTGCGCCTGGTGGCTGTAGAGGCGCTCGATGCCGGCCGCCCGCAGGGCCGCCGCGAGCTCAGGGTGTAGCTGTGGCGGGAGCTGCGCAAACCGCGCGGCTCGGGCGCCTTCGAAGCTCTCGCCGACGAGTCGCCGATCTCCCCGCGCGACTTCAAGCAGGGCGCTCCATGGCTCGATCTCGCGCGTCATCGCGGCCGCCTTGCTCACGCCTTGCCATAGTAGGGGCGGATGGCGTTCGACTCCGCCGAGCACTGGCGTCAAGCCCGCAGCTTCCACCATTCCCGCTACGACGAGGCCGCCCTCGCGGCCCGTGAGTGCACCGCGTCGGTGTGCCTGCCGGCGCGCGACTGCGCGGCGACGATCGGCCCGATCGTCGAACTGCTCGCCGGCCTGCGCGAGCGCGGGGCGATCGACCAGCTCGTCGTGATCGACGGCGGATCGAGCGACGACACGGCCGCGATCGCCACCGATGCCGGCGCGAGCGTCTTTGCGGAGTCCGCGTTGATGCCCGCCTACGGCCCGGCGGCCGGCAAGGGCGACGCGATGTGGCGCGCACTGAGCGTCCTCGAGGGCGACCTCGTCTGCTTCCTTGACGCTGACGTGCTCGAGTTTCCGGCGCACTACGCCATCGGCCTGCTCGGCCCGCTGATCGAGTTCGACGAGATCGAGTTCGTCAAGGCCTATTACAGGCGCCCTTTTCGCCAGGGCGAATTGCTGCTCGCCGACGGTGGTGGGCGCGTGAATCATCTGCTGGCGCGTCCGGCGCTGGCGATCTTCTACCCGGCCCTGGCCGGTGTCAGTCAGCCGCTGGCGGGCGAGGTTGCGGCGCGGCGCTCGCTGCTGCAGCGGCTGCCATTCGCGACCGGCTACGGCGTCGAGATCGCGATGCTGCTCGACGTGCTGGAGGCGGTCGGCCTCGACGGGATGGCCCAGGTCGACCTCGACACCCACCTCAACAGCCACAAACCGCTGCTCGAGCTCAGCGGCATGGCCTATTCGGTGCTCGCACAGATCGCGCTGCGACTTGAGCGCGACGGACGCCTGCTCGACCTTGACCCCGCGCCGCTGATCGGGCAGGCGGCGGGGGTGTCGGTGGCGCCCGCGGCGGCCGAGCGCCCGCCAATGGCCGGCACGCGGTGAGCGGGGCCCTCTACCTCGACCTCGACGGCACGCTGCTCGGCGCCGGAGCATCGTTGCTGCACGACGGTGAGGGCGCCGTCTCGCTGCTGGGCGTGCGGGCGATCGAGGCCTGCCTGCGAGCGTCGGTCGAGGTGGTGCTGATGAGCGGGCGCCGGCGCGCACAGGTCGCCGAGGACGCCCGGCTGCTCGGACAGACCGCGTTCATCTACGAGGCCGGCTGCGTCCTCGAGCTCGACGGTGAGCAGCTGTGGATGACCGAGCTTGTTGCCGGCGAGCGCTCCGTCTACGAGCAGATCGACGACTCCGGGGCGCCGGCGCTGTTGCTCGCGCACTACGCCGGGCGCCTCGAGTATCACGACCCCTGGCATCGCGGGCGCGAGATCTCGCACCTCTTCCGGGGCACGGTGGACGCCGCCGAGGCCAACGCCCTGCTGCGCGAGCACGGTCACGGGGGGCTGCGGCTGCTCGACAACGGCGGCGTCAGCACCGACGTGAGCAGGGTCGGCCCGCAGGAGCTCCTGCGCGCCTACCACCTGATTCCGGCCGGCGGATCGAAGGCGGCGGCCGTGGCTCGCCACCAGCGTGCCCGCGGCCTGCGCGCTGCGGACACCTTTGCGGTCGGCGACTCGCGCGAGGATCTCGCCGTCGCCGAGGTCGTGCACACCTTCTGGCTGGTCGCCAACGCGCTCGAACGCGATCCCGCGATGCGAGGAGCGGCTGGCGCGGGCGCCAACGTGCGCGTAACCGCCGCCGGCCACGGCGAGGGTGTCTACGAGGCGGTGATCACGACACTGGCGGAGCGTCGTGGCGCCGGCGCGTGAGCCGCTCGCGCAGTCGCTGCCAAAAGCCGCGCGAGCGTCGCCAGCGTGCGCGCGGCGGCACCGTCGCGCGGACCAGCGCCACCCAGTCCGCGAGCGGCAGCTCGCCGTCGATCAGCCGCGCCAGGCCACCGGTGACAGGCGCCGGAAGTCCGGCCCGCTGGATCGAATGCGCGAGCAGCGGCACCGATTGGAGCGCCTCCACCGCCTGCGACACGCTCTCCTGGATCTCGGCCGCCGGCACGCCCTGCGCGAGCAGCTCCCCGGCACGACGGTTACGGCTCATCGGCGCGAGCGCCGTGGCGACGAGGTCCCCGGCTCCTGCCAGTCCGATGAAGGATTCCGGGCGCGCGCCCGCCGCTTCAGCGAGGCGCCAGGCCTCGGCGAAGATGTGCCCGGCTGCGGCCCCCGCCGCGTTCAGGCCCTGAGCTTCGGTGGCTCCGGCCGCCAACGCCGCAGCGTTCTTGGCGACGCCGGCGAGCTCGACGCCGACCGGGTCGTTGGCCAGCTCACAGACCACGCCGGCGCGGTTGAAGATCCCGGCGAGTCCCTCGGCGAGCCCCTCGTCGAACGCCGCGGCAACCAGGCCGGCACCCGCATGCACCATCTCCTGTGCGTGCGCGGGCCCACCGATGCAGGCGACACGGTGCGCCCCGAAGCGTGCCCGCAGCGCGGCCGTTGGCGCGGCGCCGTCTGGCGGCACGAGGCCCTTTGACAGCGAGACGACGGCACTGCGCCGGCCCAGGCCGGCGCTCTCGAGCGCCGCGATCGCCTCGACGAGACTCGTCGACGGCACGGCCAGGAACACGTAGTCGGCTCGCGACACGCCGCTCGAGGCCGGCTCGATGCGCAGCTGCGAGGGCAGCTCCACGCCGGGAAGGTACTTCTCGTTCACACGGCTCTCGTTCAGCTCCGCGGCCTGCTGCTCCGTGCGCGTCTGCAGGGTCGTGCGGACTCCGGCACGCGCCAGCAGGACCGCGATCGCGGTGCCGAAAGAGCCAGCTCCGATCACCGTCGCGCGCCGGGCGCCGGGCAGCGACGCCTGTGCCCGGCTGAGCACGGCGGGCCGGGCCGATGTGCCTGCTTCGGCGGCGATCTCGGTGCTCACTGGTGCGAGCGTAGCGGTCGGGCGGCGATCACGCCGGCGAGTGCCGCACCGGCATCCTCGAGCGCCTGCTTGTCGGTGGCCTCCAGAATCTCCTGCAAGTCGAGGATTCTCGCGTCGAAGCGCGACAGCGCGGAGCTGCCGACGATCGCGTGCGCTGGGACGCCGTGCTGGCGTGCGCGGGTCGCGACCTCGGCGACGATCTTGCCTTCTAGGCTGGTCGCGTCCAGTCGCCCTTCGCCGACGATCACCGCCCTGCTCGCGAGCATGCGCTCGTCGAAGTCCAGCGCATCGAGCACGAACGACGCCCCGGGCAGCAGCCGCGCGTCGAGGTTCGCCCACAACCCGCCGGCGAGCCCGCCGGCGGCGCCCGTCATCGCCACCCCGCGCGGGAGCCCAAAAGCCTCAAGCCGGCGCTGCAGCCGTGAGACGGCGCCGGCGTCGGCGCCCTTCTGCGGGCCGAACATCGCCGCGGCCTGCTCGAATGGCGTGCGCACATCACACAGCACGCTAAGCCGCGCGCCGCCGAGCCCCCCAGCCGCGGCGATCGCTTCGAGCGCCCCGCGGCCACCGTCGGTGCTCGCGCTGCCGCCGGCGGCAACCAGCACACTCACAGCGCCGCACGCAACCGCCGCCACGATCAACTCGCCGGTGCCCGCGCTCGAGGCTGCCTCGGCGTCGCGCTCGGCTGGGGCCAGGAGGGCAAGCCCGCTCGCCGCAGCGACCTCCACGAGCGCCGTGAGCCCGTCGCCGAGCAGCGCAAAGCTCGCCGTCACCTCGCGCCCCAGTGGATCGCTCGCGCGCGCGGAGACGATCTCGCCGCCCAGGCGGTCGAGCAGGACCTGCATCGTTCCTTCGCCGCCGTCCGCGACGGGAGCGAGATCGACCGCCATTCCGCCGCTCCTCAGCCCCCGGCCGACGGCCGCCGCCACCTGCTGAGCCGAAAGCGTTCCCTTGAAGGAATCGGGAGCGACCAGGACCGGCCGGTCGTCAAGGGCCATCGTGCGGCATTCTCTCAAGCCGATGAAGGCAGAGGCGATCACGATCGAGGCGGCCGGGCGGGAGGTGCGCATCTCAAACCCGGCGAAGCTGTTCTTCCCGCAGCCGGGTTTCACGAAGCTCGACCTCGTGCGCTACTACCTGGAGTGCGAGGAGGCGGTGGTTCGCCACCTGCGTGAGCGCCCCACGACGATGAAGCGCTGGGTGGACGGCGTGGCCGGCGAGTTCTTCTTCCAGAAGCGGGTGCCCGACAGTGCGCCGGAGTGGCTGACGACCGCCACCGTCCACTTTCCGAGCGGCCGCTCGGCGCGCGAGCTGGTGGTGTCCGACGCCGCGCACCTCGCATGGGGCGTGAACCTCGGGGTGATCGACTGGAACCCGTGGCCGGTGCGGCGCCGCGACCTTGACCGCCCCGACGAGTTGCGCGTCGACCTTGACCCGACGCCCGAGGTCTCCTTCGACGAGGTGCGTGCGGTGGCGCTGTGCGCCCGGGAGGTCCTCGAGGAGCACGGCCTGATCGGTTTTCCCAAGACCTCAGGCTCGAGAGGCATCCACGTCAACGTCCGCATCCATCCGCAGCGAGGTTTCCAGGAGGTTCGCCGAGCCGCGCTCGCCCTGGCCCGCGAGGTCGAGCGGCGGATGCCGGGGCGCGCCACCAGCAAGTGGTGGAAGGAGGAGCGCGTCGGCGTCTTTGTCGATTACAACCAGAACGCGCGTGATCGCACGGTTGCCTCCGCCTACTCGGTGCGCGCGGTCGCCGACGCACGCGTGTCCTGCCCGATCGAGTGGGAGGAGGTGCCCGACGTTGAGCCGGCCGAGCTGCGGCTCGACACCGTGCCGGCACGGCTGCGCGAGCGCGGCGACCCCTCGGCCGCGATCGATGAGCGCGCCGGGTCGCTGGACAGCCTGCTCGAGCTGGCCGCGCGCGACGAGGCAGCCGGCCTCGGCGATGCGCCATGGCCGCCGAACTTCCCGAAGGCCGAGGGGGAGGGGCCGCGCGTCGGCCCTTCGCGCGCCAAGCGCGGCTGAGCCTCAGCCGAGCTGGTCGACCGTGCACTCGCGCGGCTGCTTGTCCTCGCGCCAGCGAACGATCTTCGTGCCGTGGCGGATCCTCCCGTCGCTGCTGTGGTCGTAGCTGACCTCGACCACAAGCTCCGGCCGTAGCGCCACCCACTCGAGCTCGCGCTCGGAGCTCCAGCGGCTCGGCTCGCCACTGCCGCGGGCGCCGGTCTCGTAGGGCGCCAGCTGCGTGCGTAGCTCGCGTTTGCGGGCGGCCGTGAAAGCTGAGCTGTGCCCGACCGGGCGAAGCCGGCCGTCGGCTTCGTAGAGCCCGAGAATCAGGGAGCCGACGCTCTCGGGCTCGACCCCGGGCCGGAAGCCGAGCACGACGCAGTCGATTGTCCGCAGACGCTTGACCTTGACCATCGAGGTGCGCTTGCCGGGCGCGTAGGCGGCATCGAGCCGCTTGGCCATCACACCCTCGGTTTGCTCGAGCCAGTGCGCGGCAGCGGCGGGGTCGCGCACGAGCTGGGAGCGACGCACGCCCGGCAGTCGCTCGAGCGCGGCGCGCCGTTGCTCGAACGGCTCCGCGAGGAGCTCCTCGCCGTCAAGCTCCAACAGGTCGAAGGCGACGTAGGCTGCCGGCCACTCCGCCGCCAGGCGTTCGATGCGCGACGCGGCGGGGTGGATGCGCTGCTGAAGTGCCCCGAAGGCCTGGCCGAGGCCGTCGGCGTCGATCACGATCTCGCCGTCGAGCACGTAGCGGCCGGGCGGCAGGCGGAGCTCCGGGAAATAGCGCGTGAGATCCTTCGCTCCGCGCGACTGCAGGATCAGCTCTTCGCCGTCGACGAACGCGATCGCGCGAAAGCCGTCGTATTTCTGCTCGTAGCACCATTGTGGCCCGACCGGCAGGGCGGGCGCGGCGCGCGCGAGCTGGGGCTCGATTCCGAAACGCATCGAGCGCCAGCGTAGCTAGAGTCACGCCGGATGAGCACGGCTGAGCTGACCGACGCGGAGCGCGGCTACCTCGAGGCGCTGTACTGGCTGCATGAGGCCGAACTGCCGATGACGGCCGCCAACATCGCGCGCGCAATGCAGCTGTCGGCACCAGCTGTGCACGAAATGATCGGCCGGCTCGAACGCGACAACTACATCACGCGGGGTTCGGACAAGGTCATCAGCTTCACCGATGCGGGCGAGCGCCAGGCCGGCGAGATTGTCGGCCGCCATCGCCTGATCGAGCGTTTCCTGACCGACGTTCTCGGCATCGCGTGGGATGAGGTCCACGAGGAGGCAGAGCGTCTCGAGCACGCAATGTCTCCGGTGCTCGAGGAGCGAATGCTCGCCGCGATAGGCGACGCCACCACCTGCCCGCACGGGCACCCGATCCGCGTTGGCACGCGCATCCCCGGAGTCCCGCTCGCCGACGTCTCGCAGGGCGCGAGCATCCGTGTGCTGCGATTCGAGAACGAGGCGGAGGATCTGCTGCACTACCTGCGCAAGGCCGGGCTCGAGCCGGGACTCGAGGGCACGGTCGAGCACTCGGGCCCTGAGGAGATCGTCGTGGCGGCCGGCGAGCTGCGCTCCACGATCACACGCAGCGTCGCCGAGACCGTGTCGGTTACCGCTGATCCCTCGCCGCCGCCGCGGGTCGCGCTGCCCGAGCATCTCGTGCTCGGCGCGCAGCGCTACGGCCGCTGAATCGGTCAGGCGGCTTCGACCGCCGCCGCGAGTCGCACCACGCCCTCGCGGATCTCCTCCGGCGTGACGCCCGCGAACGCCAGGCGAACCGCTCCGGAGCCGCCGTCCAGTACGAAGTCATCACCGCTGACGAGCGCCAGCTTGCGTTCCGAGGCCGCTTTGAGAACGGCCGCCGGCTCAGCCCCTTCGGGCAGCTTGACCCAGAGGAAGTAGCCGCCGTCGGGCAGGACGAATGAGGCGCCCGGGATCTGCTCGCCCAGCGCCTGCGCGAGCGTCGCGGCCCGTTCCGCCAGCGCGGTGCGCACCCGCTCGATCGAGCGATCGATCGCTCCTGACACACAGAACTCGTAGACGATCGCGGCGTCGACCATGCTCGGCGAGATATAGGTGTTCGTCGCTCGCAGGACGATTCGCGCGATCAGCTCGCGCGGGCCGATCAGGAATCCGACGCGGATGCCGGGGCACACGGTCTTGGAGAACGACGAGGCATACACGACGGTGCCCGCGCCGGCGTCGAGCGACAGCATCGTGGGCAGCGTCTCGCCACGGAAGCGCAGAGCGATGTAGGGGTCGTCCTCGAAGATCGTGAACTCGTGCTCGCGCGCCAGCTCCAGCAGCCGCTCGCGCTTCGGGCCCGAGAGCGTGCAGCCGGCGGGGTTGTGGAAGTTGGGGATGATGTGGGCCAGCTTGGGCCTCGCGCCGCCTGCGAGCTCCGCGGCAAGCGCGTCCGTGTCGATCCCGTCGGGCTCGAGAGCGATCGCGCGCAGCGCCGCCCCGTGCTGGCGCAGCGATAGCAGCGTGCGGTCATAGCTGGGCCGCTCCACCACCACCTCATCGCCGGCGGCGACGAGCTCGTCGAACAGGAACGCGTCGGCCTGCATCGAGCCGTTCGTGACGAGCACGTTCGCCTCTTCGACGCCGTGGCGCTCGGCGATCCAGCGGCGCAGCGGCACGTAGCCGACCGCGGTGCCGTAGGCCGTCATGCCGCCGGGGTCGTTGGCGAAGGCTCGCTGCGCTGCGTCGCGCAGCCCATCGACGTCGATGATGTCCAGCGAGGGCGCGCCGCGCGCGAATGACAGTGCAGCCTCGGTCACGTCAGCCTCCCAGCAGCTCGACGGCGATCTCGGCCACCTGGGTCGGAGTCTTGGCAACCCGCACCCCCGCCGCCTCGAGCGCCTCCGCCTTCGCGGCTGCGGTGCCCTTGGAGCCGGATACGATCGCGCCGGCGTGGCCCATCGTCTTGCCGGGCGGCGCCGTGAAGCCGGCGATGTAGGCCACAACCGGCTTGGAGATGTGGGCGGTTATGTGGGCTGCCGCAACCTCCTCGGCGTCGCCGCCGATCTCTCCGCTCATCACGATGAGTTCGGTCTCGGGGTCGGCTTCGAACAGGTCGATGATGTCGACGAAGCTCGATCCGGGAACCGGATCGCCACCGATCCCGACGATCGACGAGTTGCCGAAGCCGCGCTGCGCGAGCTCGTGGCCGACCTGGTAGGTGAGAGTCCCGGAGCGCGAGACGACGCCGACGTTTCCCTCGCGGAAGAACGCCGCCGGAATGATGCCGACGTTGGCCTTGCCCGGCGAGAGAACGCCAGGACAGTTGGGGCCGATCAGGCGGATCTCCGGCGTGCGCCGCAGGTGCGTGTAGACCTTCAGTTCGTCGTGCGCCGGGATCCCCTCGGTGATCGCGATGATCGTCGTGATCCCGGCGTCGGCGGCTTCGAGGATGGAGTCGGCGGCGAACGGCGGCGGCACGAAGATCATCGCCGTGTTCGCCTGCGTCTGTGCCCGCGCTTCGTGGAACGTGTTGAAGACCGGGATGCCCTCGACGTCCTGCCCGCCCTTGCCGGGCGTCACCCCGGAGACGACGTTGGTGCCGTACGCGCGATTGTTGAGCGAGTGGAAGGTGCCCTCGCGGCCGGTGATCCCAGACGTGCACAGCCGCGTTTCGCGGTCGACGATGACGCTCATCGCGCGAGCTCCACGACGCGCGCGGCCGCTTCGTCCATCGTGCTCGCCGCATACACGTTCGGCAGTGCGGCTTCCGCGAGCAGCGCGCGTCCCTCCTCGCCGTTGGTGCCGTCCAGCCGCACCACGAACGGGATCGTCGGCTTGATCTGCTCGAACGCCTGGATCAGCCCGCGTGCGACCTCGTCGCAGCGCGTGATGCCGCCGAAGATGTTGAACAGCACGGCCTTGACACCCGGGTCTGAGGTGATCACCTCGACCGCAGCGGTGATCGCCTCGGCCTTCGAGCCGCCGCCGGCGTCGAGGAAGTTCGCCGGCGCGCCGCCGTGCTGGGCCACGACGTCGAGCGTCGACATCACCAAGCCGGCGCCGTTGCCGAGGATGCCGATGTCGCCGTCGAGCTTCACGTAGGTCAGGTCGCGCTCCTTCGCCATCCGCTCCTGCGGATCCTCGTTGGAGATGTCGCGCAGCTGCGCGTTGTCGGGATGTCTGTACAGCGAGTTTCCGTCGAGGGTGACCTTCGCGTCGAGCGCGACAAGCGTGCGCTCGGGCGTGACGATCAGCGGGTTGACCTCCACGAGGGTCGCCTCCTCGCCGACGAACGCGTTGTAGAGCCGGGCGAGGAAATCGCCGATCGGGCGCACGAGGTCGGCGTCCACGCCCGCCTCGAATGCGAGCCGGCGGCCGTGGAAGGGCTGGAAGCCGATCAGCGGGTCGATGTGCAGCGACGCGATCGCCTCCGGGGTCTGCTCGGAGACCTCCTCGATGTCCATGCCGCCGCGCGTCGAGAGCATCGCGAGCGGGGCCTTCGCGCTGCGGTCGAAGACGAACGACGCGTAATACTCGGCCTCGATCTGCGAGGCCCCCTCGATCCACACCTCTCGGACCGTCAGGCCCTTGATGTCCATGCCGAGGATCGCCTGGGCATGCTCGCGCACCTGCGACTCGTCGCTCGCGACCTTGATCCCACCAAGCTTGCCCCGCCCACCGACCTGCACCTGTGCTTTGACCACACACGGGTAGCCGACGCGGCCGGCGGCGGCGACCGCCTCCTCGACGCTACGGGCCGGCTCTCCGGTCGGTACGGGGATGCCGTGACGCGCGAACAACTGCTTCCCCTGATACTCGAGCAAATCCATCGGCCGCCACGGACTCTATTCGACGTTCATAATTGGCGGCTCACCCACGGTCAGCGAGGAGCACAAGCTCTAGATGCCATTGCCAGCGAAGACGACGTTCGTCACCTTCGACGTGTACGGAACCCTGATCGACTGGGAGAGCGGTATCTGGGACGCTTTCGCCGCCGAGGCGGCGCGCGACGGGTTCACGATCGAGCGCGAAGAGGTGATCCCGCTCTTTCACGAGATCTCACGCCAGATCGAAGGCGGGTCATACGAGCTCTATGCCGAGGTTCTGCGGCGGACCGCAGTCGAGATATCCAAGCGGCTCGGCTGGCCGCTCGAGCCATCACGGTCCGGATTCCTGCCCGACTCGGTGCAGCAGTGGATGCTGTTCCGGGAGGCTCGCCCGCAACTCGAGAAGCTCGCCAAGAAGTACCGGCTGGGGTTGGTCTCCAACATCGACGACAAGCTGCTGGGACAGACGCGCCGGCACATCCCGATCGATTTCGACCTCGTCGTGACGGCGCAGCAGGTCCGCTCCTACAAGCCGGACCTCGCCCATTTCAACGAGTGCGCCCGTCGCATCGGCGGCAAGAAGGGCTGGGTGCATGTGGCGTCCAGTTACTACCACGACGTCGAGCCCTGCGTAAAGGCGAAGATCCCGGTGATCTGGGTGAACCGCCACCGCGAGACGCTCGACGCGGGCCAGCGCAAGCCGACGGCCGAGGTGCCCAACCTGCGCGAAGCGGCCAAGCTCCTCGGCATCGTCTAACCAGGCGGGCTGGGAGAAGCCGTGCGCGCGACCAGCGTCCACGAGGACGTGATCGTCGTCGAGAGCCGCGTCTGGCGCACTACGGCCACGGTCGTGCGGAGCGGGCCGGAGGCCTTCGTAATCGACTCGCCGGTCTTCCCCGACGAGCTTGAGCTGTTGCCCGCCCTGCTCGAGCAGGCGAACTTCCCCTTCAGCGGGCTGATCGCGACCCACGGCGACTGGGATCATCTGCTGGGCCGCCTGGCGTTCCCCGGCGCCGCGCTCGGGGTGGCCGAGACGACTGCCGCGAGGCTGCGCGCGCATCCGGGCGCTGCCCAGCGGTCGCTGCGTGACTTCGACGAGCGCAACTACCTCACGCGTCCCGCGCCGCTGGCGCTCGGTTCCGTCGAGGCCCTTCCGGTCCCGGGCTACTGCGGCCTGGGCGAGCGTGAACTGGAACTGCATCCCGCCGACGGCCATACCGTCGACGGCATGGCGATCTGGATCCCGTGGGCTGCGGTTCTGGTCTGCGGGGACTACCTCTCGCCGGTCGAGATCCCCACGCCGGAGACTTCGATCGACGGCTACCTCGCGACGCTGGCGCGCCTCGAGCCGCTTGTCGATCGGGCCGACTGGGTGGTGCCCGGGCACGGCGGGCCGCTCGAGGCGACCGCGGCGCGCGCGGTCCTGCACGAAGACCGCGACTACCTCGACCGCCTACGCGACGGACGATCCTCCGGCTCCGCCCTCCCGCCCGGCCGCCGCGACGCGGAACAGCGTCGCCTGCACGACAGCAACCTCGCGCGGATCAGGGCAGGCGACGGCCCATGAAAACGTCACGGCCGCGTAGCTCGCCGTGGGCCTTGCTCGAGGTCGAGAAGCCCAGAGACTCGTACAACCCGATCGCGCCGCGGTTGTGCTCGTTGGTGTCGAGTTCGATCCGCTGCGCCCCGCGTGCGGTCGCTCGCTCGAAAGCCAGCGCGACGAGCGCGCGCCCGACCCCGCGTCCGCGCGCGGCGTCCTCGACGTAGAGATCCTCCAGCCAGCAGTCGGGCGCAGCTGTCCAGATCGAGTGGCGGAAACGCAGCTGGCAGACGCCACACGGGGGTGCTCCGGCCTGTTCGCTTGCGAGCAGGAACTCGGTCGCGGGATCGGCCGACAGCCGTGCGACGGACGCGGCGAAGGAGATGTCGTCCGGAACAACCTCGCCGAGCCAGTTTCGAAAGGCGATCAGCAGGCGTGTGACATCGGCCGCCTCGTCGGCGCTTGCGCGCCACGCCTCACTCACGCTGACTCGATCACCGCGAGTGCGTCCCCCGAAGCCACCGAGGAGCCAACCGAGATCGGCAACGCCGCGATCGTGCCCGCCTTGTGAGCGGTGATCTCGTTCTCCATCTTCATCGCCTCGACGACCGCGACGAGCGCGCCGGGCTCGACCTTCGCCCCGGTCTCGACAGCAATCTTCAGCACCGTTCCCTGCATCGGGCTCCTCAGCACATCATCGCCAGCGGCGCCGCTGCCGCTCCCCCGGGGGGTACGCGCCGCGCGCGGCCTCGCCGCTGCCCCGCCCCCACTGCTGTTGCCGGCGGGTCCGGCCGCCGAGCCGCTGACGCGGACGTCGAAGCGACGACCGCTGACCTCGACGGTGTAGTCGAGCGTGACCCGCTGCTCGGGAGCGCCATCGGCTGTCGCGGCCTGCTCGGCGCCGAGCGTTGCCAGCCAGGCATCGTCCTCCAGCAGGTCGCGGCAGGTCTCGCCGCGCTCCCACTGCTCGGTTGCCAGCAAGCGGCGATGGAACGGGATCAGCGTGCTCAGGCCAGTGATCTCGAACTCGCCCAGGGCGCGCAGCATGCGCTTGGTTGCTGCGGCGCGATCGCTGTCCCAGACGATCAGCTTGGCGATCATCGGATCGTAGTTCTGAGAGATCTCCGAGCCGGCGGCGACGCCGGAGTCGACCCTGACGCCGGGGCCGGAGGGCTCGCGGTAGGTCGCGATCCGGCCCGGGTCGGGGAGAAAGCGCTTCGACGCGTCCTCGGCGTTGATACGGCATTCGATCGCGTGCCCCCGCAACACGACGTCCTCTTGGGTAAAGGGCAGAGGCTCGCCGGCGGCAACGAGGATGCCCGTCTTGACGATGTCGATGCCGCTGGTCATCTCCGTCACGCAGTGCTCGACCTGCACGCGCGTGTTCATCTCGAGGAAGTAGTACTCGCCATCGGCGAGCAGCCCCTCGACGGTCCCGGCGCCGCAGTAATCGACGGCGCGGGCGGCGTCGATCGCCGCCTTGCCGATCCTCTCGCGCAACGCTTCGCTGACCACCCAGGGCGGTGCCGGCGACTCCTCGATCAGCTTCTGGTGGCGACGCTGGATCGAGCAGTCACGCTCCCCGAGGTGAACGGTGTGGCCGTGGGAGTCGGCTAGCACCTGCACCTCGACGTGGCGCGGGTCCGGCAGATAGCGCTCGAGATAGACGGTCGGGTCGCCGAAGAACTTCTCGCCCTCGCGGGCCGCGCCCTCGAAGGCCTCGGTGAGCTCCCCGGCCGACTCGGCGACGCGGAAGCCCTTGCCGCCGCCGCCACCGGCAGCCTTGACGGCCACCGGGTAGCCGATCTCGGCCGCGATGATCTTGCGTGCCGCGGTGACCGACTTCACCGGCATCGTGGTGCCCGGGACGATCTGTACTCCGGCTGCGGCCATCAGCTCGCGCGCCCTGGTCTTTGACCCCATCGCCGTGATCGCGCTCGCCGGCGGTCCGATGAAGACGATGCCTTCATCCTCGCAGCGGGCCGCGAAGACGGCGTTCTCGGCGAGGAAGCCGTAGCCCGGGTGGATCGCCTCCGCGCCGGACTCCCTGGCCACCGCGATGATGCGATCGATGTTGAGGTAGCTCTCCGCGGGCGCGGCGCCGCCCAGGAGGTAGGCCTCGTCCGCGCGAGCAACATGGATCGCCTCGCGATCGAGCTCGGAGTAGACAGCGACGCTCGCGATCCCGAGCTCTTCGAGCGCGCGGATGATCCGAACCGCTATCTCGCCGCGGTTGGCGACCAGGACCCTCGAGAACACGCGCGCAGCTTAAGCGATGCCGACGTGCTTCGCCGCGGGGGATGAGCCGCCTCGTGGCCGGGCCGCGGCGCCCGGCGTCGACGAGCGGGGTTAGGGTCAGTTCTCGCGCGCCGTGAATGCAAGCCGCGAACACGTCCGTCGAGCAATTGCGCCACAAGCGTTCCGCGCGGTCGGCGTCGCGCGGCCGCGGCTCCTCGACATCAGCCCGCAGGATCAGGGGAGCCGCTCCTCCTGCGCATAAGATCAGTCGCGACGTGGCGTTTCGCGACGAGATAACAAGGCTTGATGGCCTGGCCGAACGGCTCAAGGGGCCGATTGGCAACGCGGCCAACACGAGGGCGCTGCTGATCGAGCCGATGCTCGCCGCGCTGGGCTGGGACACGACGAGCCTCGAGGAAATGGTCCGCGACTGGCCCTTGAGCGAGACCGCCTCGATCGATTACGCGCTCAGGGTCGGCGAGGCGAACGCCGTGTTCATCGCCGTGCGAGGAGCCAACGAGAGGATCGACGACGAAGGATTGGCGGCTCAGACGGTCGACCTCGTGAGCGCGGCGGGGGTTCCCTGGTGCGTGCTGACCAACGGGTTGAGCTACCACGTCTACAAGGCCGACGAAGCGACGCCGATCGAGGCGCGGCTGGTGTTCGAGGTCGATCTCGCGGACGCCGTCGCGTCGGCCGAGGCGGAGCGCCGGCTCGCCCTGCTCTCGCGCGAGTCACTGATCGACGGCAGCCTGCTGCGCCAAGGCGACCAGCTCTTCACCGACCCGCACCTTCACGAAACGCTCATGCGACTGGCCGCGAATCCCTCGGCTGCTTTCCTCGCGGCCGTGGTCGAGGCGATGGGCGAGCCGGCCGTCGCGACGGATCGCTTGAAAGAGAGCCTCGCTCGCGTATTCAGCGTCGATGAGGGCCGCGGGACTCAGGTTGGCGCCGGGCCGGCCGCGTTGGCGATCCCCGAGGCGCTCGCGGTTCCAGAGGCTCCCGAGGCGCCTGCGGAGGCGTACGAGGTTGCCGAGCCCGAGGTTCCCGAGGCGCCTGCGGTGCCCGAGACGTACGAGATTCCCGAGCCCGAGGTTCCCGAGGCGCACGTCGCGCCGGAGGCCGCGGTCGCGCCGGAGGTTCCCGTCTTCGAGACCGTCGCACCCGAGGCGCCCGAGGTTCCGGAGCCCGCGGCGCCGGAGGTGCCCGAGACGGTCGCGCCGGAGGTTCCTGTCTTCGAGACTGTCGCGCCCGAGGCGCCCGAGGCGCCCGAGGCGCCCGAGCCCGAGGTACCCGAGGTGCCCGAGCCCGAGCCCGAGCCCGAGCCCGAGGTACGCGAGGTGCCCGAGCCCGAGCCCGAGCCCGAGGTACCCGAGGTGCCCGAGCCCGAGCCCGAGCCCGAGGTACCCGAGGTGCCCGAGCCCGAGCCCGAGGTGCGCGAGGCGGTCGCGCCGGAGGTTCCTGTCTTTGAGACCGTCGCGCCCGAGGCGCCCGAGGCGCCCGAGGCGCCCGAGCCCGAGATGCCCGAGGCGCCAGAGCCCGTCGCGCCCGAGGCTCCCGCGCCCGAGGTGCCCGAGCCCGAGGTGCCCGAGGCGGTCGCGCCGGAGGTTCCCGTCCTCGAGACCGTCGCGCCAGAGGCGCCAGAGGTCCCCGAGGTTCCGGAGTCCGAGGCGCCCGAGGCTGTCGAGACCGTCACGCCTGAGGCTCCCGAGGTTGCCGTGGCGCCGGAGGCGGCGGTCGCGCCCGAGGTAATCGAGCCGGAGACCGTACCGCCCGAGGCTCCCGAGGGACTGGAGGTTCCCGAGCCCCTCGAGCCCGTAGCCCCTGAGGTCGCCGCTGAACCCGCGCTACCCGAGCCGTCCGCCGGTTTGGAAGACCCTTGGGCAGCCGCGCTGCCTCCCGCGACGGGGACGTCCGAGGCGCCGGGTGCCACGGACGCGGCTGCCAGCGCATGGACGGCCGAGTTGCCGGCGACTTCAGACCGGCCGCCCGACCTGGCCGCTTCGCCCGGCGCGCCGTCTGACGCATGGACGGTCGAGTTGCCTGCGGCGGCAGAGTCGCCCCCGACGCAAGCCGCGCCTGCTGGGGCTTGGGCGGCTGCGTTGCCGCACGCGACTGATCCGACCAGTCCTTCCGAACCCCCGGCCACGCCCAAGGATGACTGGACGGCTGCACTGCCCAAGCCGGCCGAGCCGCCCGCGACCAGTTCGGCGCAGGCATCGTCCGTGGACGCCTGGGCCGTTGGCTTGCCGGACTCCGAGGAGGTCCGCGACGCGGCCCCGGCCGCGTCATCCGACGACGCCTGGACGCTCGGACTGCCGGGGGCGCCCGGGGTGCCCAGCACGCCAGCCGCAGCGGCGACGCCCGCCAGTGCTTGGACTACCGGGTTGCCGGAGGCGTCCGACGGGCCCGACGCCCCAGCCGGGCGGGCGACGCCGGAGGCACCCGCCACGCCCGAGAGCGCTTGGACGACCGCGCTCTCCGCGACGCCCAAGGAGGCGCCTCCCAAGGACGAGACGGCGCCCGCTGCTTCGGGGAAGGGCCAGCACACGCTCGCTGATCACGTTCGCGGCAAACCCGAGGCGATTGTCGAACTGTTTGGGCAACTCGACGGGCACGCACGCCGACTGGAAGTGACGCGGCGAATTCGCAAGCGGCACGTCGAGTACCTGCGAGACGGAAGGCGCTGCGTCACCATCGAGGTCCAGCGTGAAAGCGTCCTGCTGTGCCTGACGCTTGACGCGGCGGCCGTCAAGGCGTCGTGGTCGTCGCCGGGCGTGGAGCGCCACCCCATTGACATCCGCGAACGGGACAAGCGCCACGTGGAGTACGCCGTCCGCGACGCCGCGCAACTCGACGACGCGTGCCGGCTGATCGACCTCGCTTACAGCGAACCGTCCGGGCCGCAAGCGAAAGGCTGACGGGCGAGCCCTCGAGAGCTTCGCGAGGCCACCAAAAGTCCGGTGGGAGCGAAGTTAGGGGGTGCTTGCGAGGGACGAGAATCCGCGCCGTCCCGGCCGCCAGCTAAGATCACCGAACAATGGCACTACTCGATGACGTAAGAAAAATCGCTGGGGTCGCTGAGCGGCTCAAGGGCCCGGTCGGCAACGAGGCCAACACGAAGGCACTGCTGATCGAGCCGACGCTTTCGGCTCTCGGCTGGGACACGACCAACCTCGACCACGTGCTGCGCGACTGGCCGATGCATGAGAACAGCTCGATCGACTACGCGCTGAGGATCGGCGACGCGAACGTCATGTTCATCGAGGCGCGCGGCGTCAACGAAAACCTCGACGACCACTCGTTCACTGCTCGCGCGGTCGACGGCGCCAACGGCGAGGGTGTCCTCTGGTGCGCGGTCACCAACGGGTTGATCTACCGGGTCTACAGGACCGACGAACTGGTCCCGACCGATCAGAAGCTTGCCTTCGAAGTCGACCTCAGCAGAGCTGCCGTTGGCTCTCCCGCCGACACCGCGAACGTTCCGCTGCTCTCGCGCGAGTCGCTCGGCGACGGCAGCCTGGCGCTGTGGGGCGAGCAAAAGGTCTTCACCGACCCGCGCGTGCGCGAGGTGCTCGCGGCGCTGGCGGCCAACCCCTCGGCAGCTTTCCTCGACGCGATCAACGAAGCAATCGGCGAGCACAAGGTGCCGCGCGACCGCCTGCGCTCGAGCCTCGGACGCGTGCTGGTCATCGAGACGCCGCCGCCCGGCACACGGGCCCCGGCGGCGCCGAGGGCCCCCGAGCCCCCGCCGGCCCGCCCTCGCGACCCCTCCATCACGCCGGAATCGAGCGTCACGACCACGGTGCCCGCCGCGCCCGCGCCGGCGAGGCCCGATGCCGCCCCGACCCCGACCCCGCGCGCCGTCGAGCCGCCCCCGCGGCCGGCTGAGCCGCCGCGCGCCGTCGAGGCGCCCTCGCGGCCCGTCGAGCCACCGCCCGCGACCCCCGAGACCCCGGGGGCAGCCACCGAAGTCGCGCCCCAGCCCGACACGGCACGGCCCGCCGAGACTCCGGACACCGCGCCCTCGCCAGAGACGGCGGCAAAGCGGAGGTTCCTGGGGGTTTCGAGAGGATCACGCGAAAGCGGCGCGCAATCCGATTCCGCGCCGGCCGATCCATATGCCCCGCTGGCCCGTCCGGATGGGCCGTTCGACGAGGTGGACTTCTAAGCACAGCTGGTCGGGTCGGCCGTCGGCGGCGCCAAGCCCCGCGGCAGCCCGAACGCAGCACCAGCGGCGCAACGGTCCGCCGCTGGCGGGTCGGTCAAGCACCGTTCGAGGCGAAATGACGGCTTCTCCGGACGCCGTCTCGTCGCGTGCCTCCCCCGTGACCGGGAATACGCCGTCGCCGCAAGCCAACCAGCCCTGCCCGCTTCCCGCGTTTGCCTCGGAGGGCGCGTCCGGTCAGCCGACCCCAGGAACCCCGCCACAGGCGGGGTTCCTGCGCCCAACCTTCCTGGCACCCGCTACGCCGGCTCGGCGACGATCATGCCCGCGCCGACCGTGGCGTCGGTCGATTCGTCGATCAGCACGAAGCTTCCGGTGCGGCGGTTGCGCGCGTATGGGTCGATCGCCATCGGCGCGCTGGTGCGAACGCTGACGCGCGCGATGTCGTTGAGCACGAGCTCCGTTGGACCCGGCTCGCGCTCCAGCGTGTCGACGTCCACGCGGTCGATCAGGGCATCGATGATCGCCGTCGCGGTGTGTGAGGTGTGTTTGATCGCGTAGCGCCCGCCGGGCCTCAGCGGCTCGCTGGCCAGCCAGCAGACATCGGCGTGGAACTCGCGCGTGACCCGCGGCTGGTCGCTGACGGCGGCGATCAGCTCGCCGCGCGCGACGTCCAGATCGTCCTCGAGGCGCAGTGTGAGCGAGAGCGGCGCGACGGCCTCGTCGAGCTCGCCCTCGTAGGTGTCGATCGCGGCGATCCGCGTGCGCTGCCCGGACGGGAGGACGACGACCTCCTCGCCGGCGCGTAGCGCCCCGCTCGCAAGCTGCCCGGCGTAGCCGCGGTACTCGCCGTCGCTGCCCCCGGTTCGCACGATCCACTGCACCGGGAAGCGCGCCGGCACGTCATACGGATGGTCGTAGGAGACCTCGACCTCCTCGAGATGTTTCAGCAGGGTCGGCCCGCCGTACCACGGCGTCAGCTCCGAGCGGTCCACCACATTGTCTCCGCGCAGTGCCGAGATCGGGATGTTCAGCCAGTCGGTGACGCCGATCTTCTCGAGGAACGGCGCAAAATCAGCGATGATTTCGGCGAAGCGCTCCTGCGAGTACTCGACGAGATCCATCTTGTTGACCGCCACGACGATGTGCGGGATTCCGAGCAGCGCACTGATGAAAGCGTGGCGCTTGGACTGTTCGAGCACTCCCTTGCGAGCGTCGAGCAGGATCACCGCCAGGTCGGCCGTCGATGCACCGGTGACCATGTTGCGCGTGTACTGCTGGTGCCCAGGGCAGTCGGCGATGATGAAGCGCCGCCGCGGCGTGGTGAAGTAGCGGTAGGCGACGTCGATCGTGATGCCCTGCTCGCGCTCGGCGCGCAGCCCGTCAACCAGCAGCGCCAGATCGATCTCGTCCGAGCCGCGCCGGAGCGAAACCTCGGTGACGTGCTCGAGCTGGTCTTCCAAGACCTGCTTGGAGTCGTAGAGCAGGCGGCCGATCAGCGTGCTCTTGCCGTCATCGACCGATCCGGCGGTTGTGAAGCGCAGCAGGTCGAGCGTCATGCGAAGGCGCCGGCGAGCGACGACGGCGTTGAGGAGCGCGCGCTCATCTCTAGAAGTATCCGGCTTTTTTGCGGTCTTCCATGGCGGCTTCTGAGGTTTTGTCGTCGGCGCGGGTTTCGCCGCGTTCGGTGATGCGGGTGGTGGCGATTTCTTGGACGATTTCGGGGATGGTGGTGGCGGTGGAGCGGATCGCGCCGGTGCAGGTCATGTCGCCGACGGTGCGGTAGCGCACGGTTTCGGTTTGGGGTGTTTCGCCGGGGAGGAGTTCTTGGCCTTCGCGGTAGGCGTAGAGCATGCCGTCGCGGTTGAAGGTTTGGCGGGTGTGGGAGAAGTAGATGGTGGGGACTTCGAGTGTTTCGTCTTGGATGTATTCCCAGACGTCGAGTTCGGTCCAGTTGGAGAGGGGGAATACGCGGACGTGTTCGCCGGGGCGGATGCGGGTGTTGTAGAGGTTCCACAGTTCGGGGCGCTGGTGTTTGGGGTCCCAGTGGCCGAAGTCGTCGCGGAAGCTGAACATGCGTTCTTTGGCGCGGGCGCGTTCCTCGTCGCGTCTGGCGCCGCCGATCGCGGCATCGAAGCGTTGTGTCGCGATCGCGTCGAGCAGGGTCGTGGTTTGCAGGCGGTTGCGCGACGCGCGCGGACCGGTTTCCTCGATCACGCGGCCCGCGTCGATCGTGTCCTGCACGCTCGCGACGATCAGCCGCTCGCCGAGCTCGCTGACGCGGCGGTCGCGAAAATCGATTGCTTCGCGAAAGTTCTCGCCCGTATCGATGTGCATCAACGGAAACGGAAACCGGGCGGGGCGAAACGCCTTCTCCGCCAGCCGCAACAACACAATCGAGTCCTTACCACCCGAAAACAACAACACCGGCCGCTCAAACTCAGCCGCCACCTCACGCAACACATGCACCGCCTCAGACTCAAGCGCACGAAGATGCGTAAGGCGGGACGAGGCCGCCGTGGATGTGGGGCTCATAGCTGCCTCAGACGTGGATGCCGCACTCGGTCTTGTCACTACCGGCCCAGCGCCCTTCGCGCCCGGACCCGGGAAGGGTACAGGGGACGCAGCCGATCGACTCGTAACCGCGGTCGTGCAGCGGGTTGTAGGGGACGTCGTGGGTGTTGATGTAGTCCCAGACGGCCTTGTCGTCCCAGTCGGCGAGCGGGTTGGCCTTCCAGATCCCGCGGCGGCTGTCGAAGCCAAGCTTCGGCGCGTCCGCGCGGGTCGGCGACTGCTCGCGGCGAAGCCCGGTGATCCAGCCGTCGAGGTCCTCCAGCGCCGCGTCGAGGGCCGCCACCTTGCGCTCCGAGCAGCAGGCGCCCGCGTCCCAGCCGGCGTCCGTGGTGCGCTGGGCGTCGAAGATCTCGACCGCCACGCCGTAGCGGCGCTCGAGTTCGCGCCACGCGAGGTAGGTCTCCGGGAAGAGCACGCCCGTGTCGATCGTGAACACGCGCGCCGTGGGCTCCAGGCGCATCAGCATGTCGATCAGAACCGCCTCCTCCTTCTGGAAGGAGCAGGCCAGTGCGAGCCGCGGATGATGGTGCTCGAGCATGTGGCCGAGCACCTCCTCCGCGCTCGCGCGCTCGAGGTCGGCCACCACAGGCGCCGTTGCTATACCGCGCATTCGCCCTCCCCCCGGACGACGGCGAACGGCTCGTTGCGGTTCCAGTCGATGAACTGGCTCATCGTCTCGAGCGCAAAGTCCGGCGGCAGAGCCAGGTCAGCGACCAGCTGTTCGAAGCTGGCGGTGCCGATGCGATCCACGAACGCGTTGAACTCCTCGCCCTCGACGCGCTCGCGCTGGTAGTGCGCGAGCCAGCGCTCGACCGCCTCGGGAACCCGCTTGGCCGGCAGGCGCGACTTCAGCCGCTGCCCCATCGCGACCGTCCCTCCCGCGAAGTTGCCGGCGAGGTGGGGGATATAGGCCGGGATCGTGCGCGTCCCCAGCTTGATCGACGCGCCGGTGAAACCGATGTTCGCGATGTGGTGCTGGCCGCAGCCGTTCGGGCAGCCGCTCATCTTGATGTTGATCGAGCGCGTCAGCGGATCCTCGATCGCCAGCGCATCGATGCGCTCCTGGATCGCCGCGCTCAGCCCCATCGAACTCGTGATGCCAAGCTTGCAGCTGTCGGTCCCCGGGCAGCTCACGAGGTCGGCGATCGTCCGCGGCCCGACGCCCGCGAGGCCGATATCGCGCAGCCCAAGCCACACCGCGTACAACGACTCCGGACGCACCCAGCGAAGGACCAGGTTCTGCTGGACCGTTGTGCGTGCGTAGCCGCCCGAATGCTCGCGCATGATCGCCGCGAGCCCGCGGAACTGCTCGGGCGTCAGGTCACCGCGCACGACCTTGACCTCCACGGTGACGAAGCCCTCCTGGCGCTGGGGGCGCGTGTTGGCGGCGACGAAGCGCTCGAACTGCGCCCGGTCCTCCTCCGCCGGGACGCCGGCCTCCCGCGCCGCCGGCGCGCCGGCCTGCTCGTCGTCGACGAACAGCAGCGGCGCCGGATCGAAGTTGCGCTCGGCGACCCAGTCGCCACGCAGCTCCTCCTCGACCAGCGCGCGAAAGGCGTCCATTCCGATCCGGTCGACCAGCACCTTGATCCGCGCCCGCGCGCGGTTGGCGCGCAACTCCTCCTGGCGGTTGAAGATCCGCAGCACCGCCTCCGTCACCTTCAGGTACTCGCCGTCGTCGGCGCCGACGAACTCATAGAGCGTCGGTGCGACGCGCGGCATGATCGAGGTGCCGCCGCCCACGCGCATCTCGAAGCCGCGCCGGCCGTCCTTGATCCGCGGGATGAAGCCGCCGTCGTGGATGCCGGTGATCGCGATGTCCTCGTCGGTCGCGGTGAAGGCCGTCTTGTATTTCCGCGGCATCAGCTGGCAGACCTCGTTGCGCACGAAGTAGCGCACGTAGGCGCCGACGTAAGGCGTCGGATCGAACAGCTCGTTCTCGCAGACCCCGGCCCAAGGGTCGCCGGTGACGTTGCGGATCGTGTTCCCGCAGCCCTCGCGCGAGGAGAGCCCGGTGAGCGATATCTCGCGAATCAGCTTGGCGGCGTCGGGCAGCGGCACATGGTGCAGCTGCACGTTCTGGCGCGTCGTGATGTGGCCCTTGCGCAGTGGGACGTAGCGCTCGACGACGTCGGCGAAGGAGTCGAGCTGGTCGGGATTGATGCCGCCGAAGGGCAGCTTCACCCGGATCATCTGCCGCTCGACCTGGCGTTGCCCGTACACGCCCTGCTTGAGGCGAAAGCCGATGAACTGATCCTCGGGGAGCGCGCCGGCGAGGAACGCGCCGGCCTCCGTGTCGAAGTCGTCGAACTCCGCTTCGATGATCGGAATCACGTGTCCCGGCACGTTCTCGTACACCTCGGGGTCGGCGAGCGAGCCACGCCCGCCGTTTCGGCCATGCGCCATCCAACAACCTCTTCCGCTAGTGGGAGAGAAATACTAGCGAAAGCCAGGTGCTTTTCTAGTATTTAGTCGGATGCGTCCGCGTACGCTCGTGCCAGGGGTGGCGGTCGACCGCATCGGCAGAGGACCCGGGGGCTCTGCTGACCGCCTCGAGGCGTGCCGCGCGCAGCCATCCGCCGCCGGGGCGCGGCGCCTTGCGCGGGCTCGTGGCGGTGTCGCGGACGAAGCGATCGATAGCCGCCACGATCGCGGCGGTCTGCTCCGGCGTGGCGGCCGGCGCGATCAGCGGCGGCGGTGGCGACTCGTTCACGCCGCTCAGTCTAGAGCGGGATGTTGCCGTGCTTGCGCTTGGGCCCCGCCTCGTGCTTGCTCGCGAGCAGGTGCAGCGCGGTGATCAGCCGCGGGCGTGTCTCGTGCGGCTCGATCACGTCGTCGATGTAGCCGCGCTCGGCGGCCGCATAGGGATTCTCGAAGCGCGCCGTGTAGTCCTCCATCAGCTGCGCGCGCAACTCGGCGGGCGAGTCGCTGCCTGCCAGCTCGCGCTTGTAGATGATGTTGACCGCCCCCTCCGGCCCCATCACGGCGATCTCGGCGGTCGGCCAGGCGAAGTTGAAGTCGGCCCGCAGGTGCTTTGAGGACATCACGTCATAGGCGCCGCCGTAGGCCTTGCGGGTGATCAGCGTGATCTTCGGCACGGTCGCCTCGGCGTAGGCGTAGAGCAGCTTTGCGCCGTGGCGGATGATCCCGCCCCACTCCTGCGCCGTGCCCGGAAGGAAGCCGGGCACATCGACGAAGGTGATGATCGGGATGTTGAACGCGTCGCAGGTGCGCACGAAGCGCGCCGCCTTCGACGAGGCGTCGATGTCCAGCACGCCGGCGAGTGCGGCAGGCTGGTTGCCGACGACACCGACCGAGACGCCGTCCAGGCGCGCGAAGCCGCAGACGATGTTGGGCGCGTAATGCTCGTGCACCTCGAGGAACTCGCCGTTGTCGACGATGCGAGCGACCACCGTGCGCATGTCGTAGGGCTTGTTGGGGTTGTCGGGGACGGCCGAGTCGAGCTCCGGGTCCATCCGCCTGGGGTCGTCGGTCACATCCGCCACAGGCGCGGATTCGAGGTTGTTCTGCGGCAGAAACGACAGCAGGTAGCGCGCCTCCTCGAGGCAGTGCTCCTCGTCCTCGGTCGCGAAGTGGGCGACCCCGGACTTGGTGTTGTGGGTCATCGCCCCACCCAGTTCCTCGAAGCCGACGCTCTCGCCGGTGACCGTCTTGATCACGTCGGGGCCGGTGATGAACATGTGGGAGGTCTCCTTGACCATCAGGATGAAGTCGGTGATCGCCGGGGAGTAGACGGCGCCGCCCGCGCAGGGACCCATGATCAGCGAGATCTGCGGGATCACCCCCGAGCAGCGCACGTTGCGGTAGAAGAGCTCGGCGTAGGCGCCGAGCGACACGACGCCCTCCTGGATCCGCGCGCCGCCGGAGTCGTTGATCCCGATCACCGGGCAGCCAACCCGCGCGGCGAGATCCATCAGCTTGCAGATCTTCTCCCCCATCACCTCGCCCAGCGAGCCGCCGAAGACGGTGAAGTCCTGGCTGAAGACGCAAACCTGGCGACCGTCGATCGTGCCGTGGCCGGTTATCACCGCGTCGGCCAGCGGCCGCGTGCGACCCATGTCGAAGTCAGTCGTTCGGTGGCGCACGAAGCGGTCGAGCTCTTCGAAGGAGCCGCTGTCGAGCAGCTTCTCGATCCGCTCCCGCGCGGTGAACTTGCCCTTGGCGTGCTGCTTGGCAACCGCAGGGCCCTCGGCGTGGGCGGCCTCCCGGCGCAGCTCGTGCAGCTGCGAGAGCTTCTCGGCGTAGGAATGGGGCGCTCGCTCGGTCAACGCGGGCACGATCCTACGCGGCCGGCCGCCTCGGGCGCTACGTGATCGCCGGAGGGGCCCCCGCGTCGCGGGAGAACGGCCGGTGCCGCGCGGTCCCGATCTCGTCGAGCACCGCCGTCAGTGCTCCCTGCGCAAGCCGGGGGTCAAGCGCGTCGGCGGCCGGCGCCGGTGGCGGGGCCGGCGGCGCCCCCGGCGGCCCGCGCCGGCTGATCCGCGCCCAAAAACCGAGCCGGCGCGGCTGCAAACGTGCTTGCGGCTCCGGTTCGGCGGCGGCGATCTGGGCGGTGAGGCGGACCCGTGTGCCAAAGCCGCTCGGTTGCAGCTCGACGCTGCCTTCGGCCAGTTCGCTGCGCCACTCGATGCTCGCCTCGGGCACCAGGCGCGTGATCGCGATCTCGCCGAAGGGGCCGAGCATCGGTCGCAGCAGCGCGACCTCGCTGAGCTGCGCCCACAGCTCAGGGACCGATTTCACCAGCGTTCGCTGGCTCTCGACGACACCCATGAATGAATGTATTTGCGCTCGGCGCCGCGAATCCTGCCCCGTCGCGAGCGCCTCCTCAGTGCGGCTGGTAGCTGCCGAACACCTCGCGCAACGCCCCGCAGACCTCGCCGAGCGTGCAACGGTCGCGCAGTGCCGCGCCGATCGGCACGAGCAGGTTCGCGCTGCCCCGCGCGCACGTCCCCAGCTCCGCAAGGCGCGCCGCGACGAGATCGCCGTCGCGGTCGCGCTTGAACGCCGCCAGCCGCGCCACCTGGTCGCGTTCGGACGCTGGATCGACCGACAGGATCCCCGCGATCCGCGGCTCGTCGTCGTCGACGTAGGCGTTGACACCGACGACCACGTCCTGGCCGGTCCGGTAGCGCTCCTGGTAGCTCCACGCCGACTCGTCGATCTCATTGGTTATGAAGGGGATCGCCTGCAGCGATCCACCGAGCGCATCCACCCGCGCGATCAGGACGTTCGCCCGGCGCTCAATCTCATCTGTCAGCGACTCGATCAGGTAGGAGCCGGCGAACGGGTCGGCGGAGTCCGCCGCGCCTGACTCCTGGGCGATCACCTGCTGGGTGCGCAGGGCGATCGTCGCCGCCTGCTCGCTCGGCAGCGCGAGCGCCTCGTCGTAGCCGTTGGTGTGCAGCGACTGGGTGCCGCCGCAGACCGCGGCGAACGCCTGCAGCGCGACGCGGACGATGTTGTTCTGCGGCTGCTGCGCGGTCAGCGTGACGCCGCCGGTCTGGGTATGGAAGCGAAGCATCGTCGAGGCCGGGTTGGCGGCCGCGAAGCGCTCGCGCATGATCTTCGCCCACATCCGCCTTGCCGCGCGGAACTTCGCGATCTCCTGGAAGACGTTGTTGTGGGCGTTGAAGAAGAACGCGAGACGCGGCGCGAAGTCGTCGACCGCGAGGCCCGCGTCGAGCGCCGCCTGCACGTAGGTGATCGCGTTGGCGAGCGTGAACGCGACCTCCTGGACCGCCGATGCTCCCTTTTCGCGGAAGTGGTAGCCGGAGATCGAGATCGTGTTCCACTGCGGGATCCGCTCGTGGCAGTAGGCGAACAGGTCGGTCGTCAGTCGCAGCGACGGCCCGGGCGGGTAGATGTAGTTCCCGCGCGCGATGTATTCCTTGAGGATGTCGTTCTGGCTCGTGCCACGCAGCATCTCGGGACCGACGCCCTGCTCGGCCGCGACCAGCTCGTAGAGGCACAGCAGCACCGCCGCCGGCGCGTTGATCGTCATCGACGTCGAGACGCCGTCGAGGGGGATCCCTTCGAACGCCGTGCGCATGTCGTCGATCGTGTCGATCGCGACGCCGGTGCGCCCTACTTCGCCGAGCGCCCGCGGGTCGTCGGAGTCTAGGCCCAGCTGTGTCGGCAGGTCGAAGGCCATCGACAGGCCGGTCGAGCCGTGCTCGAGCAGGTAGCGGTAGCGGGCGTTGGATTCCTTCGCGGAGGCGTAGCCGGCGTACTGGCGCATCGTCCACAGCCGCCCGCGATAGCCCTGCGGATGGATGCCGCGCGTGTAGGGGAACTCGCCTGGCGCCTCGAGCGCGGCCTGGCGCTCCGGCGCGCCGTAAACCGCGTCAACCTCGATCCCCGAGTCTGTGAAGCGGCGCGGGTCCTCCGCCCCGACGAGCGGAGCGATCGTCGGGCGCTCCTCGTCGCTTGCGGGCTGCGCCATCGGTTGCAGGATATCCGGCGCCTGGCCGGCGCTCAGTCCTCGCCGGGGACGGCGATCTCGCGCAGGGCGTGGCTGTCCACGTCGTAGACGAAGCCCCGGACCGCGTCGCGATGGGGAACGAACGGCGAGCGGCGCACCCGCAGCACCGACTGGCGCACGTCGGCGTCGACGTCGGTGAACGACTCGATCGCAAACGCCGGTGCGACCCCGGTCGCCTCCGCCAGTTCGGCCCGGAAGCCGTCGTCGGTGAGCTTCGCCATGCCGCAATCGGTGTGGTGGATCAGCATCACGGTGCGCGTCCCGAGCCGTCGCTGGGAGACGGCGAGCGAGCGGATCACGTCGTCGGTTATCACGCCGCCGGCGTTGCGAAGCACGTGCGCCTCGCCGTCGTGCAGGCCCAGCGCGGCGAAAACGTCGAGCCGGGAGTCCATGCAGGTCACGATCGCCAGCCGGCGGCTCGGGCGAACGTCAAAATGGCGCCGCGGCAGCGAGGCGGCGAAGGCCGCGTTGTTTGCCAGCAATTCGTCGATCACGTCCATGGCCCGCAGACTACGTGGCGGCCGCCGCGGACGCCACCCGCGGGTGCGCAGCCGGTAGGCTGGATGCAATGGCGACCTGCCTTGTCACCGGCGGTGCCGGCTTTCTCGGCTCCCATCTGTGCGAGGAGCTGCTCGCGCGTGAGCACCGCGTGATCTGTGCGGACAACCTCCAGACCGGGTCGCTCCAGAACATCGCCCACATCCGCGACCCGCGGTTCCGCTTCTGCAACGTCGACATCACCGAGCCCTACTTCATCGATGAGCCGGTCGAGCTGGTCTTTCACCTGGCCTCGCCGGCATCGCCGATCGATTACCTGCGGCTGCCGCTTTTGACGCTGAAGGTCGGATCGCACGGCACCCACCACACGCTCGGGCTCGCGAAGGCGCACCGCGCGCGGTTCCTGCTCGCGTCGACCAGCGAGGTCTACGGCGACCCGAAGGAGCATCCGCAGACGGAGAGCTACTGGGGCCACGTCAACCCGATCGGGCCGCGCGGCGTCTACGACGAAGCCAAGCGCTACGCGGAGGCGCTGACGATGGCCTATCACCGCCAGCAGGGTGTCGACACCGCGATCGTGCGGATCTTCAACACCTACGGGCCGCGCATGCGTCCCTACGACGGGCGTGCGATCCCGACGCTGGTGCGCCAGGCGCTCGCCGGCCAGCCGCTGACGATCTTCGGCGACGGGACCCAGACGCGCTCGTTCTGTTTCGTGACCGACCTGATCCGCGGCCTGATCGCCCTCGCCGAATCTGGCTACCACGAGCCGGTCAACATCGGCAATCCCGACGAGTTCACACTGCTCGAGCTCGCGCACGCGGTGCTCGAGGCGACCGCCAGCTCGTCGGCGATCGTGCACGAGGAGCTGCCGGAAGACGACCCCAAGCAGCGCCGGCCCGACATCAGCCTCGCCCGCCGGCTGCTCGGCTGGTCGCCCGAGGTGCCGTTGGCCGACGGGCTGCGGCGGACGATCGAAACAGCCTAGCGAGGCCGCGCGAGCGCGCCGGCGCCGCCCGGCGCCCGCGCCGCACGCGTGGAAACTGCGGAAATTCACTGGCGGTGCGCCGCAACATCTGACAGAGTGGCGCGTTGAAAGAGCGAGATGTCGACCCCCCGCCAGAGCATTCGCGCTGTCCCCGACCCTGAGGCGGACGAACCCCAGGCAGCCGCTCAGCCGGAGCGTTCGGAGCAACTCAACCTCGGCGACCGGGACGTCCGCGCCAAGCGCCCGCCGCTTTTGTCGTTCCTGCTGCGCTTGGAGACCGCGCGCCGGGTCGCGCGCGTCCTCGTGCTGATGTCACTCGACTTCGCCGGGGTGTTCCTGGCGATCTTCACCGCGCTGCTGCTGAAGGACATCGTGCACGGCAAATCGAGCCTGATCTCGCAGGCCTTCCACCAGACGCGGGGTTTCGTCGCCTTCGCCTACCTGGTGACGCTCCTGCTGTTCGCCCGCTCGGACATGTACGCCGACCGTGGCGAGCGTCCCGGGTTGTCGCGGATCCTCGCCGCGCTATTCCAGGTGATGGTCGTCTCGCTGATCTTCGCGATCGCGACCGGTGAGCAGTCGCACTACTACAGCTCCTACTACACCTTCTACGGGTCGTTCCTCTTCGCGCTGGTCTACGTGACGTCGTTCCGCGCGGTCTACGAGCGCGTTTCGGGTCTGCTGCTGCGCGCCGCCGGGTACCGCCGTCGCGCCGTGCTCGTGGGCACGGGCCCGCACATCGACGCGGTCGCCAAGGCGCTCTCGTCGGGACCGTACCCGGCCGTCGAACTGGTCGGCTTCGTTTCCCGCCTGCAGGTCGCGGGCGGCGGCCTGCGCTCGCTCGGCACGCTCGCGCAGATCGGCGAGACGATCGCGGCCAACCGCGTCGATGAGGTGATCGTCGTCGATCCCGACTTCCCCGAGCGCGACCTGCTCGAACTCGTCGACCGCGCGCACGAGCGCGGTGTGCGGGTGCGGATCGCGCCGTCGACCACCGAGATCCTCGTTCACCGCGCGGAGTTCGTGCCGGGCCAGTCGGTGCCGCTGTTTGAGCTGCGCCCGCCGGTCTTCGAGGGCATCGACTTCGTGATCAAGCGCAGCTTCGATCTGGTGGTCTCGACGCTTCTGGTGATCGTGCTGAGCCCGCTGCTCGTGGCGATCGCGGTCGCGATCAAGCTCACCTCGCACGGCCCGGTGCTGTATCGCTCGATGCGGCCCGGAATCGGCGGCGTCCCCTTCCCCTGTTTGAAGTTCCGCACGATGGTGATCGACGCCGAGCGCCGCCAGCGCGATCTCGAGGAGCGCAACGAGGCCTCCGGCGCCCTCTTCAAGATGCGCAGCGATCCGCGCATGACCGGCGTGGGGGCGGCGCTGCGGCGCTTCTCGCTCGACGAGCTGCCGCAGCTGTTCAACGTGCTGCGCGGCCAGATGTCACTGGTCGGGCCGCGGCCGCTGCCCCAGCGCGACTTCGACCGGCTCGCGGACTGGCACCTCAAGCGCTATCTCGTGATGCCGGGCATGACCGGTCTGTGGCAGGTGTCGGGCCGCGCCGAGCTTGGCTTCGACGACCTCGTCCGGCTCGACTTCCTCTACCTGGAGCGCTGGTCGGTGTTCCTCGACCTGACGATCCTGTTCAAAACGCTCCCCGCGGTAATCTGGGGACGCGGCGCGTACTGAGCGGCTGCGAGTGCGCGACGGCCGCGGCGTACACGCGCCAGGTCGCGCGCGCCGCATCGGCCCAGCTCCAGTCGGGCGCTGCCGGCGCCGGGCGCACAGCGTTCGCGCCGGCTTCGAGCAGCCCCTCCATGTCGCCGAGAGCGACGAACGTCGCGCGCTCGCCGAGGACCTCGCGCAGCGCCGGAGCCTCGCATGCCACGACGGGCGTGCCGCAGGCCAGCGCTTCGACGGCCGGCAGGCCGAACCCCTCGTCGTCGGAAGGAAACACGAGCGCGTGGGCACCGCTGTAGAGCGCTGCCAGCTCGTCGTCTGAGACCTGGCCGGTCAGCGTGACGTCGGGCAGCTCGTGCGCCCACGGGCGCGCCGGCCCGGCGAGCACCAGCGGCATCCTTCGCGGCGCCTGGGCCAGGTCGGCGACGCGCTTGCGGCGCTCCGGGTGCAGCATGCCGCCGACCCACAGCAGATACTGCTCGGGCAGCCCGTAGCGCGCGCGAACAGCCGCGATCTCCCCGCGCTCGCGGGGATACATCGATGCATCCGCGGCCTCCGGGATCACGCTGATGCGCTCGGGGTCGATGTCGAGACGCTCACAGGCGTCGTTGGCGACAACCTGCGTCGGCACGATCACGCGGTCGGCGCGCTGCACCGCGAGGTATCGCAGCTTGAAGCGCACGCCGGTCCGCAGGTACTCCGCGCGGCCCTTGAGGTTGACGAGGTCGTGCAGCGTGACGACGGTCGGGCAGGGGCAGCGCATGTGGGCGCCGTCGAGCCAGGGCGAATGGAAGACGTCGCTGCGCCGCGGACGGTGGGTCTCGGTGATCACGCTTTCGGGGTCGGCGGTCGCTCGCAGCGCGTCGAGGATGTCGCGCACGTAGCGGCCGATCCCGCGGGGATCCCCCTTCGCACGGCTGTCGAACGCGACCCTCATGCGACCGTCAAGCCTCCTGTCCGAACAACGCCCCGGGCGTGCCTACCCGAACGGGCACGCAGGCTCACTCTACCTTGGATGTTGGCGGCGTAGGGATAGATTTCTTCACCGGTGACCTACTTCGAACGCCTCTGGATGGGAGTCCCCGACGCCGTGCCGGAGCGCTTCGAACTCAGGCGCGACTTCATGCTCGGCGCGCTCGAGGCGGCCTCGAAGGTCATCGACGTGGGCGCCGGCGCCGGCTGGTTCGCCGCCGCGCTCGCCGGCGCCGGCCACTCGGTCGTTGGCGTCGAGGTCGCGCACGAGCCGGTGCGACGCGCCCGCGAGCGCTTTCCGGGCCTCGAGTTCCTTCTCGTCAGCGAGGGATCGCTGCCGTTCGCGGCGGCCACGTTCGACGGCGCCTGGCTTGGCGAGGTGCTCGAGCACGTGGCGGACGTCGTCGGGCTCCTCGACGAGGTGGCGAGGGTACTCGCTCCCGGCGGGCGCCTCGCGCTCTCGACTCCGGCCCACGGCTGGAGACTGAGGCTAGCGCTGGGCCTGAGCCGGCGGGCTTTCGAGCGTCACTTCGAGCCGCGTGCGGACCATCTGCGTTTCTTCACCGGCCGCACGCTCGCGGGCCTGCTGGAGGCTTGCGGCTTCGAGCAGATCGCGATCCGCGCACAGAGCGGGGTCCTGCTCGCTACGGCGCGGGCGCCTCGATGATCTGAAGGCCGAATCCGGCGGTGCTCTCGGGCAGCGTCCAAATGTGACGTGAGCCGCCGAGCTCGATCGGGCCTGGCTCCTCGCCACGGCGGTCGGGCCCGCTGAAGCGCGCACCGCCGGCGCGTAGCGCCGCTGCGATCGCGTCGATATCCGTGACGCGAAATCCGAGGTGGTCGATGCGCTGCTCGTCGCTGCCCAGGCGTGTTTCGCGCAACTGCGCATCGGCGAGCGTGAAGATCTCGAGCGTCCCGCGGCCCTCGCCCAGGAACACGGCGGATATCCCGTACTGCTCCAGCTCGAGGGTGCGCGCGACCGGGAGACCGAAAGCTCGCTGGGCCCGCTCGACCGCCGCGTCGAGATCGCGGACGAGAAATCCGGTGTGGTCAAATGCTCCGAACAACGCCCGTGAGCCTAACGCAGCCGCGCATTGCAAGACTATGCGTCGTGGCGTTCGCGATCGACCTCGGAGACGGCCGCGGCTTGCGCGCGCTCGAGGACGGCGACGCCGAGGAACTGTTCACGCTGATCGAGACCAACCGGGCCCACCTGGCGGCCTGGATGCCGTTCGTGGGCCAGACGCGGGGCGTGGCCGACTCGCTGGCGTTCATTCGCGCTGCGCGACGCCAGTACGACGACAACCGGGGCATGCAACTCGCGCTGCTGGTGGACGAGCGGATCATCGGCGTGGCCGGATTCCACGCGATCGACTGGACGCGAAAGTCGACGAGCATCGGCTACTGGCTCGCCGCCGAGCGACAGGGCGCGGGGACGATGACGGCCGCGGTGTGCGCTCTGCTAGATCACGCCTTCGAGCGCTGGGGACTCGGCCGCGTCGAGATCCGCGCCGGCGTCCTCAACGCGCGCAGTCGCGCGATCCCGCAGCGGCTCGGTTTTCGAGAAGAGGGAGTGCTGCGCTCGGCTGAGCGAATCGGGACGCGCGTGATCGACCACGTGGTCTATGTGATGACGGCCCGCGAGTGGAGGCGCAGGGCACGGGAGCTCGCGCGGGCGCCAGGCACGCCGGCGGCCCCGGAGCGCCGGCAGGTCAGCTAACGCCGGATTTCTCGAGCGCCGAGCGCGGCAGGTCAGGATCGTAGGGATAGAGGTGGTCGGCGGCCGCAAGCGCCGCCCGGCCTACCTTCGTACTCGGTCCGTCGAGTTGCCAAAGCGCGAACCAGCTCGCCGCATTCGCGGGCTGCAACGCGACGGCACGCTCGAGCGTCTGCTGTGCCAGCTGGGGCTTGAGCTCGTTGTTGTAGACACCAGCGAGCCCGATCAGCGGCGTGATGTCGAGCGGGTCGCGCGAGCGCGCGGCGAGGTAGTCGGCGCGCGCGAGAGAAAGGTCGCGGCTGGCCGCCGAGGTGTCGTTGAGATAGAACGCGGCGTCGGCGTTGCCGAGCGCGAGGCTGCCGGCGTTCGCGGCCTGCTCGGAGCGCAGCGGCTGCAACTGCGACCAGGCGAGGACGAGCGCCAGGCCGATCGCCGCCGCGGCGCCGGCGGCCGCCGGCGGGGAGTGCAACAGCCGCGCCAGCGTCGGCCGCCCGCTCCCAAGACGTTCACGCGACGGCCCGCGCCCGGCAACCCAGCCGGCGCAGAGCAGCGCGATCAGCGCGTCGCCGGGAACGAAATAGGTCCAGTCGATGCTGGAGTGCACGGCGAACACGATCACGACGGCGATCAGTGTCAGCAGCCCGATCCGCTCGGCGCCCTCGCCACCGCCGGCGCGCCGCCGGAAGGGAGCTGCGGCGCGGACCGCAGCGATGCCCCAGCCGATAGCGACCGCGAGGCTCAGCGCGATCCCGAGCAGGCCGAGGTCGGCGAGCGTCTGGAAGATGTAGCTGTGCGCGTTTAGCGCCTGCGCGGGGCCGGTCATGTAGCGCTCATGCGCGACGGCGTAGGCGCCGTCCCCCGCGCCGGTGAGCGGGTGGGCGTCGAACACGTCGAGCGCGTAGGACCAGTACAGCGCCTGCATGCTGCCGGTCGCGGTGAGCCGGTTCGCGCTGTTGGACGGCTGCTGGGCGTTCGGCGTAGTCAGCTCGTGCCAGCCGTGCGAGATCGAGCCGAACAGGCCGCGCGAACTGTGCGCGGCCGCGCCGACGCCCGCGACCGGGACGAGCGCGATCGCGATCGCCACCGCGATCGCGAGCCGCCGCCGCAGGATCGCCGAGAGCGGGTTGCGATCGCGCGCGAAACGCAACAGCAGAGCCGCGAGGAAGGCGACCACGACCGCTGCCGCGAGCACGAGGCCCAGGCGGTGCCCGGCCGCACTGCGGGCGCCGAGTGAGACGTTGTCGTCCGACAGCGCCGGCTGCGCGAAGGTCCAGGCGAGCACCGCTGCGGCGGCGAGCGCGCCGATCGCGAGCACCGAGAGGGCGCGCAGTCGCAGCGGCACGAAGGCGAACCAGAACGCCACGCCGAGCAGCGCGGCGAGCACCGCGCCGCGCGAATAGGACAGCACCAGGGCGACGAGCAGGACGCAGAGCGCCGGTGCGGCGAGAGCGCCGAGGACGGCGTGGCCGTCTCGCCTCGCGCCGAGCCACAGCGCGGGGGGGATGCCCAGCGCGGCCGTCAGGCCCACCGCGTTCCAGTAGCCGAACGGGACCGACAGGCGCGCGTAGGTGTCCGAGGCGTCGAGTGTCGCGGGAGCGATCTTGCTCGCCACGGCATAGCCCGAGAGCACCAGCGTCGCCAGCAGCACACCGGCGAGGACGCTGCGCCAGCGGCTCGCGCTGAGCCGCACGAGCGCGATCGCCCCGGCGAAGGCTGCGGCGTAGGCGAGCGTGCGATTCGCCTCGAGCCATGAGTCGGCGGGAGCGACCGACCAGTTGACCGAGAGCGCGCTGTAGGCCGCCAGCGCGAACAGGGAAATCGCGGCGCCGGCGCCGAAGATCCGCGCGCGCCCAGACTGCTCGCGTGCGAACGCGAGCGCGACGAGCAGGCCGCCGGTGAGTGTCAGCGCGATCTCCACCACCGTATTCGGGCCGAGCCCGGAGCCCGACGGGCCGCCGCCGTCAACGCTGACGGCGCCGCCGGTCGCAACGAAGCAGACCGCCGCGAGCGCCGCCGCGATCGCGATCGCGAGCGACGAGTCCGCCGCTAGGCGAGCGAGCGTCGCGGCAAGCGGCGCGTGCTCGCCGCGGCTAATGCGAGCGGCGTGAGCGGACAAGGTTGTTGATCGAGCGTGCGCTGACCGCGAGCACGGTAGCGAGCAGCGCGGCCAGAACGATCAGGAGCGGCGTCGGCAGGCTCGAGAGGAACGACGCGCTCGTGTCGGTAGCCGTTCCCGGCGTGATCGTCTTGCCGATCGCGGGCAGGATCACCGGCGCGCCGCCGCCGGAGATCAGGACATGCACGCGCCTCTTGGCGAGGTCGGATGCGTGC
This sequence comes from uncultured Solirubrobacterales bacterium, assembly GCA_963788385.1. Classification (GTDB taxonomy): domain Bacteria; phylum Actinomycetota; class Thermoleophilia; order Solirubrobacterales; family Solirubrobacteraceae; genus Palsa-513. The sequence continues at coordinate 208,514 of CAWBGR010000017.1, read as the reverse complement.
GCGCCGGTGCCGCCGCCGTGGGTGTCCTTCGAGCTCGGATGGCTCGAGACGGCGGGGCGCTTGTGGGCCGCGAGTTCCTGCTTGCCGATCGTGGCCTTGATCACGTCGGCGCAGTTTGTGTACTGGTCGCCGCTGGCGTCCAGGCGGTTCAGGGCCTCCTGCAGCACCTTGATCGTGTAGTGGCCCTTGAGCGGGTAATGGCCGGCGCTACAGTCCTTGATCACCGACTTCGGCGTGTTGGTGTAGGCGGCGCTCGCGGCGGCGGGCGCGGCCAGCGCGATCGCGACGATCGCCAGTGCGGCCAGGCGCGCGCAGACCCGCGTCATCGGCCAACGCTACCAGCATGCGGGGGCTGCGGGGCGACTGTTTGGAGCGCCTGCGCGAAGGCGTCAGCCCACGCGTCAAAGGTGTAGGCGCGGACGTCGTCGCGGCCCGCGGCGCCGAGCGCGGCGGCCCGGCTGCGGTCCGCGGCGAGGGCACCCAGCGCCTGTGCCAGCGCGGCCGGGTCGCGCTGCGCAACGACGAGACCGTTGCGCCCGTCGCGCACGAGTCCTCCTGCTGCGGCACCGACGGCGTCGCTGGCGATGATCGCTGCTCCCTGGTTCATGGCTTCGTTGACCACCAGCCCCCACGGCTCGATGAACCGGCGTGTGCGGATGGAAGGTACAACCAGAACGTCGCAAACGGCATATAAGTTGCGCAGTTGCGGCGGGCTCCTGTGCCCGACGGCGTGCACGCCGGGCCCTGCCTGGCCGCCCAGATCGCCGACCAGCGTGAGTGTTGCGTCGAGTGCCAGGCGCCGCCAGGCCTCCAGCGCGACGGCGAGGCCCTTCTCGCGCCCCGGGCGCCCGACGAACAGCGCCGCGAAGCGCTGATCGCTGCGAGGCGCGGCGGGAGCCGACCAGAACTCGTTGTCGACGGCCTGTGGCGCGACGAAGACGCGCGTGGCGCCGTGCGCACGCACGTGGGCGCTGACATGCTCGCCGTAGGTGACGACGGCCGCGCAGTCACGGTAGATGCTGCGCATCAGCGGTAGCGCCGCGAGGTGTGCCGCCGTCCGCGGCGTGCGCCACAGCGCGGCCCAGAACACGAACGGCACGCCCGCCTGTCGCGAGGCCCGCCAGGCCAGCGGCAGCGCCACGCGGCCGCCGGTGCCGGCGACGACGGCGCGGTAGGCGCCCGAGCGCACGAGCGCGCCGATCTCACGCTGGTCCACGAGGCGGTGGGGGACCGCCGCCGGCGGCGCTGCCGGCGGCGCTGCATGGCTGTGGCGTCCACCGAACAGCGCGAGCTCGATCCCGACACGATCGTGCAGGCGCTCGAACGCTCCCGCGCGGTCCGCGGCGACGTGCCCGGTCACGAACAGCACCGGCTTCATCGCAGTGCCTGCGCGTAGGCGTCGACCGTGCGCTCGCCGCAGCGCTGCCAGGTGAACTCGCGCTCCACCGTCGCGCGCCCCTGCGCGCCCAGCGCCCGCAGGGCGCCGCGGTCGGCGAGCAGGCGGTGCAGGCACTGTGCGAGGGCGTCCGGCGAACGGGGCGCAACGAGCTCGATCCCGCCGCCGGCGGCCGCGATCTCCGCCGGGCCGGGTTCGCCGGCGCAGCCGATCGCCGGGATCCCCGCGGCCATCGCCTCGATGTAGGCGACGCCGAACGCCTCCTCGGTCGACACCATCACGAAGCACGACGCGGCGCGGGCGCGCGCCAGGGCCTCCGCCGGCGCGAGCTGCCCGGCGAACTCGACGCGGTCGCGGACGCCGAGCGTGCCCGCGAGTGCCTCGAGCGGTTGGCGCTGCGGACCGTCCCCGATCACCAGGTAGCGCACGCCCGGCAGCGCGACCAGCGCAGCCAGCACGTCGGCGTGGCGCTTGCGCGCTACGAGATGCCCGACTGTGACGATCAGCGGCGGCTCGGCGTCCAGTGCCGCCCCCACGGCCGGAACGTCGGCGCCGAGGTGCACGACAGCGGTGTCGCGGGCACCGTGCTCGCGGGCGAGCGCTTCGATGCCGGCGCTGTTGGCCAGCACGAGCGCGCTGGCGCCGAACACGCGGGCGACGGTCTCCCGGCCGGCCGGCACGCGCGAGCTTGTCCACAGGACGTCGCCGCCGTGAACCGAGACCACGAGCGGCACGTCGACGCCGGCCCGCAGAACGCCGTCGCCTGCCGGCACCGCGTTGTGGGCGTGAACCAGATCGAAGTGCCCCGAGCGCGCAAGCGCGCGCCGCAGCGCCGGCGCCGCCCAGGCGCCCCAGTGCGCGTAGCTGCGGCCTCGCGGCGGCGAGACGTAGCGCACGTAGCGCACGTCCAGCCCGTCCAGCGACGCTTGGCGCGGCTGGCGCGCCAGCCCCCAGAGCGCCGAGAGGTCGCGCTTGGGCGCCACGAGGCGGTGGAGCACGAACACCGACACCTCGGCGCCGCTGTCGCGCGCCGCTACGGCCTGGCGGTGCGCCCACACGCCGAGCACCGGGTCGCGCGCTCGCGGGTAGAACTCGGCGACGACCGCTACGCGCATCGGCGATACACGGCGAGCGTTCGCTGTGACTCGCGGACCGGGAGGTAGGGGTGCGCGGCAAGGAACACGCGCGCCTGCTCGAGCGCCGCCTCGCGCGCGTAGGCGGATGCGGCGGGTGCGACGAGATGGGCGACGGGGAAGAGGTCGACGATGCCGATCGGCCATTCGCGCTCACGCGCCAGCCACGACCAATGCGCATCAAGGCCCCAGCCCATGCCGGCCGGCGGGAACGGCAGCAACCACTCGAAGGTGTCGCGATGGAGCGCCGTGACAGGACCGATCTCGACGAACGCGGTCTCGCGCACGACGCTCGCCCATTGCCGCCGCGTCAGGCGCCAGGCCGCGTGCGAGCGCAGGCGGTGCGCGGGGGCCGCGATTCGCAGCCCCCGGCGCCCGGCGAGGTAGAGAAAGGCGTCGAGGAATCCGGCCGGCAGGACGACGTCGTCATCCATCACCAGGACCCAGTCGAAGGCCGAGAGCTCGACGCCGTGCAGCAGCAGGTTCAGATTCTCGAACTTCGCCGCGGCGTCCGGCGCGCGCTCGAGCACAACCACCTCGCTGCGCGACTCCCGCAGGATCTCGACCGCGCGCCGGTACACCGGCTCGTTCGCCGCCCGCACAACCGACAAAACGAGCACGCGGGACGGGGGCAGCCGCCGCGCGGCTCGGCGGGCGAGCACGCTCTGGCGGTACCCGCGCGCGGCCATCGCGGCGTCGGCGAGCGCGCGAAGCACGTCGCGGCGGCCGCCGACGGTTCCGCTCTCGCCGGAGAGGAAGTCGGCGGCGCTGTCGCCGCGCACGTGGTCGTGGCGCGCCTGGCGCGCCCGCGAGATCCGCCCCCAGCTGTGTGCCGCCATCACGGGCCCGTTGGCGCAACGCCGGCGCACGCTGTGCCACAGGCAGCCGGCGAACACCCGCAGCTCCGCCGCCATGGCGGGTGCCCGCCCCTGCTCCTCGTCGAACTCGCGCGCCTGGCGGCCGCGTGCCACGGCGACGCGCATCAGCGCCGTGAGCGTCGAATCCGCGGGCGCGCGGCGATGGTCGAGCGCGGCGGCGGCGACGTAGCGGATCCGCCCGCCCGCCCGCAGGTGGCGCTCCTCCCATTCCTCCTCGTCGCCGCTCCAGCAGGCGCGGTGGGGGTCGAAGCGGCCGACGGCCTCGAAGGCCCCGGCCCGGATGGCCATGTTCGCGCCCCACGCGCGGGTGACGTCGCGGTCCGCCGGGCCCAAGGCGGTGTGGGTGATCGGCGGGCCCTCACGCCCACAGACGTGCCGGCGCGCGCCCGAGCCCTCGAGCCGGGCGAGGATCGGGCCGGTGAACACGCCGACATCGGGCTGCGCCCGCGCGGCGCCGATCAGCGCGTCCAGCCAGCCGGGGTGCACCTCGACGTCATCGTCGACGAACACCACGAGCTCGCCGCCGCAGGCGGCAATGCCCGCGTTGCGTGCGGAGTTCAGCCCGCGTGGCTCGCCGAGAGCGACGTAGCGCGCGCCGAAGCGCGCGGCGATCGCGGCGTTGCGATCGAGACCGGCCGAGTCGTCGACGACGATCACCTCGGCAGCGGCCGACGCCGCCTGCGCCGCGATCGACTCGAGCGCCACGGCGAGGTAGTCCGGGCGCCCCCTGGTGGGGATGATGATTGACGCAAACGGGGTCATCTGTCCGAAGAGTCTAAGTTTGCGGCGAGCGTGATCCTCTTTCTGCACAACCGCTACCGCCGCAGCGGCGGCGAGGAGCGCGCCGTCGAGGATCTGCTGTGGCTGGTGCGCGAGCACCTCGGCGAGGACGCCGAGCTGCTGCAGCGCGACTCGGCGCTGCTCGGCCGCGGGCGCGCCGCCGCCGGGATGCTGGCAGGCGGGCTGCGCCCGGACGAGGTGGCCGCCGCGGTGCGGCGCACCGGCGCGCGGATCGTGCACGCGCACAACCTCACGCCGTCGTTCGGCTGGCGCTCGCTCGCCGCCGCGCGCGAGGCCGGCGCGGCGGTCGTCGCCCACCTACACCAGTACAGGCTCATCTGCGCGGTCGGCATCTGCTTCACCGACGGGCGCGAGTGCACCCGCTGCCACGGGCGCAACACCCTTCCCGGCGTGCTCCACAACTGTCGTGGCGGCGCCGCCGAGTCGCTCGTCTACGCCGCGGGACTCGCGCTGTGGCAGCGGCGCGTGGCCGGGCTGATCGATGCCGCGATCGTCCCCAGCCAGTTCGCCCGCCGGCGCCTGCTCGACCTCGGAGCCCCGCTGCCGGCGACCCACGTGCTGCCCCATCCGGTGCGCGACTTCGCAGCTCACTCGCAGGCGGCGCAGGGGCGCTACGCCCTGTTCAGCGGGCGTCTGGAGCCGGAGAAGGGCCTCGCGGTGGCGGTCGAGGCCTGCGCCATCGCCGGGCTGCCGCTGGTGGTCGCCGGCGCCGGATCGCAGCGCCGGCGCTTCGAGGGAGCGCCGGGCGTCACCTTCGCCGGGCTGGTGAGCCGGAGCGAACTGGCGCCGTTGCGCGGCGGCGCGAAAGTCGCTCTCGTGCCATCGCTCACCGCCGAGACCTTCGGTCTCGCCGCCGCCGAGGCGATGGCGGCCGGTGTGCCCGTGGCGGGCTCGCAGATCGGCGCCCTGCCCGAGCTGATCGCGGAGCGGTGGCTGTCGCCTCCGGGCGACGCAAAGGCCCTGGCCGCCACGATCGCGGCGCTCGGCGCCGACCCGGGCGCCGGCGAGCAGGCGCTTCGCAGCGCCCGCGGGTTGCTTGACCCGTCGCGGCTGGCGGCCGAGCTCGGGGCGATCTACGCCTCAGTGCCCCGCCGGTAGGATCAGGGCCAGATGCGCGCGATCGTCACCGGGGGCGCCGGCTTCATCGGCTCGAACATCGTGGACGCGCTGACCGAGCGCGGCGACGAGGTGACCGTGATCGACGACCTCTCGACCGGCAAGCGCGAGAACCTCGATCTCGCGCTCTCGCGCGGGGCGCGGCTGTGCGTGCTCGACATTCGCGACGCCGAGCAGCTGAGCGGCGTGATCGACGAGGTCGCCCCGCAGACGATCTTTCACCTCGCGGCGCAGATCGACGTGCGCCGCTCGCTCGCCGAGCCCGCCTGGGACGCCACCATCAACGTCGCCGGGACGATCAACGTGCTCGAGGCGGCGCGGCGCCACGGCGTTGCACGGATCGTCAACAGCTCGACCGGCGGCGCGATCTACGGCGACGCCGAGACGATTCCCTCCAGCGAGGCGACGACGCCGCTGCCCGAGGCGGCCTACGGCCAGAGCAAGCTCTCGGCCGAGGGCTACCTCGGTCTTTACGAACGCCTCTACGGCCAGAGCTCGGTGACGCTGCGCTACGGCAACGTGTACGGGCCGCGCCAGGACCCGCTCGGCGAGGCCGGGGTGGTCGCGATCTTCACCGGCCTGCTCGAGTCGGGCGGGCAGCCGACGGTCTTCGGCGACGGTACCCAGACGCGCGACTACGTCTACGTCGGCGACGTCGTCGCCGCCAACCTCGCCGCGGCGCAGGCGGACGTGCACGGGGCGATCAACATCGGCACGGGCGTCGAGACGAGCGTGCTCGAGCTGATCGCCGTCCTGCGCGAGCTGGCCGGCGCCGAGAGCTTCGAACCGCGCTTCGAGCCGGCCCGCCTGGGCGAGCTGGCACGCAGCTGCCTCGACGTGACGCTCGCCCGTGAGACGCTCGGCTGGACGCCGAGCGTCACGGTCCGCGAAGGCCTGCGCCTCACCTTCGAGGCCAGCCGGGCGGCGCCCACCAGGTGAGCGCCGCCGCGCCGGCGCGCGCGCTGATCACGGGCATCAGCGGACAGGACGGCTCATACCTCGCGGAGCTGCTGTGCGCCGAGGGTATCGAGCTGCACGGCCTCGTCCGCGCGCGTGCCGACGGCGCCACGGCGAACCTCGACGCGGTGCGCAGCTCGCTCACCCTGCACGAAGGCGATCTGCTCGAGCGGGGGACGCTGCGCAAGCTCATCGCCGAGACCTCGCCCGATCAGATCTACCACCTGGCGGCGCCGGCCTTCGTGCCCGACTCGTGGACCGCGGTGGCCGACACGGTGGCGGCGATCGCGACCGTCACCGGCGAGCTGATCGACGCCGTGCGCGACCACGCCCCCGGCGCCCGGGTCGTGATCGCGACCTCGCGCGAGATCTTCGGCGACGCCGCGCCGAGCCCCCAGCACGAGGACACCCCGTGCGCGCCAAGCTCCCCCTACGGCGTCGCCAAGCTCGCGGCCCACCAGCTCGTCGGCCTGCTGCGCGCGCGTGACGGGCTGGCGCTGTCGTCGGCGATCCTCTTCAACCACGAGTCGCCGCGCCGCCATCCGCAGTTCCTCTCGCGCAAGGTGACCGCGGCGGCGGCGGCGATCAGCCTCGGCCGCCAGGATGAGCTGTGGCTGGGTGACCTGGACGCGGTGCGCGACTGGTCGGCCGCCCGCGACGTCGTCGCGGGGCTTGCGCTGATGGCGTCGGCGCCGACGCCCGGCGACTACGTGCTCGCGAGCGGCGCCGGGCGTACGGTCCGTGAGCTGGCCCAGGTGGCGTTCGCCTGCGTCGGGCTCGACGCCGCGCTTTACCTGCGCGTCGATCCTGCGCTCGTGCGCCCGCCCGAGACCTCGCGCCCGATCGGCGACTGGGGCCGAGCGCGGGAGGTCCTGGGCTGGACCCCGCAGATCTCCTTCGAGGAGCTGATCGCGGAGATGGTCGCCGCGGATCTCGCCGCGCTAGCGGCCGCCTGAAGCGGCCGCGCCTCAGGCGATTGTGATCTCCGGGGCGAGATAGACGTCCTGGATCGCGTTCAGCAGCTCGACGCCGTCCGCCATTGGCCGCTGGAAGGCCTTGCGGCCGCTGATCAGGCCGGTGCCGCCCGCGCGCTTGTTGATCACCGCGGTACGAACCGCCTCGGCGAGATCGGTCGCGCCGGAGGAAGCCCCGCCGCTGTTGATCAGCCCGGCGCGGCCCATGTAGCAGTTGGCCACCTGGTAGCGGCAGAGGTCGATCGGATTCTCGGAGGTCAACTCGGCGTAGACCAGCGGGCTCGTCTTGCCGTAGTCCTTGCCAAGCGCGGTGTAGCCGCCGTTGTTCTCGGCCATCTTCTGCTTGATGATGTCGGCCTCGATCGTCACGCCGAGATGGTTCGCCTGCCCGGTCAGGTCGGCGGCGAGGCTGTAGTCGACGCCGTCCTGCTTGAAGGCCGAGTTGCGCAGGTAGCACCACAGGACGGTGAACATGCCGAGGCTGTGGGCCTCCTCGAACGCCTGGGAGACCTCGACCAGCTGGCGCGTCGACTCCTCGCTGCCGAAGTAGATCGTCGCGCCGACGCCGGCCGCGCCCAGCTCCCAGGCGCGCTGGGCGCTCGCGAACATCACCTGGTCGTAGCGGTTCGGGTAGGTCAGCAGCTCGTTGTGGTTGAGCTTGACGATGAAGGGGATGTGGTGGGCGTAGCGGCGGCTGACCGCGCCGAGCACGCCGAGCGTCGAGGCCACGGCGTTGCAGCCGCCCTCGATCGCGAGCTCGACGATCGCGGCCGGGTCGAAGTAGATCGGGTTGGGCGCAAAGCTCGCGCCGGCGGAGTGCTCGATGCCCTGATCGACGGGCAGGATGCTGACATAGCCGGTGCCGGCCAGGCGGCCGTGCCCGAACAGGGCAGCGAGGTTGCGCAGCGTGGCGTTGCTTCGGTCGGTCTGGGAGTAGATGCGGTCCACGAAATCAGGACCGGGGAGATGCAGCAGCGAGCGCTCGATGGTGGTCGAGGTGTGGTCGAGCAGCTCGTCAGCCCCGTCGCCCAGCAGCTCGACGATGTGGTCAATCGTCGTTGAAGTAGTCATGTCCACGAGCGTAGCGCCTGGCGCCGGTTGGCGATGTAACGGATCTGACGCCGCGACGGCGGGCGCGAAAGGGGCGAACCGGTGCGGCGCCCCTGCGCCGCCATAAAGTTCAGCGCGACAGCAACGCCAGGTCGGAGTCGACCATCAGCCGGATCATCGTCTCGAAGTCGGTTTGCGGCTCCCAGCCGAGCAGGCGCGTGGCCTTGGAGTGGTCGCCGATCAGGTGGTCGACCTCGGCCGGGCGGACGAACTGCGGGTCGATCACGACGTGCGCGTCGACATCGAGGCCGGCCTGGTCGAAGGCGACCGAGACGCAGTCGCGGACCGAGTGCGTGACGCCGGTGGAGATCACGAAGTCCTCCGGCTCGTCGCGCTGGAGCATCAGCCACATCGCCTCGACGTAGTCCTTCGCGTATCCCCAGTCGCGCTCGGCGTCGAGGTTGCCGAGGTGCAGCTTCGTGGCGAGCCCGAGCTTGATCGCGGCGGCGTGCCAGGTGATCTTGCGCGTCACGAACTCGAGCCCGCGCCGCGGCGACTCGTGGTTGAAGAGGATGCCGCTGGTCGCGTGCAGGTCGTAGCTCTCGCGGTAGTTGACCGTGATGAAGTGACCGTAGGCCTTCGCCACGCCGTAGGGCGAGCGCGGGTAGAACGGCGTCAGCTCCGTCTGCGGGATCTCGCGCACCTTGCCGAACATCTCACTCGACGACGCCTGGTAGAAGCGCGCCTGCGGACAGACCTCGCGGACCGCCTCGAGGATACGGGTGACGCCGACGCCGCTGAACTCGGCGGTCAGCGTCGGCTGAACCCAGGAGACCGCGACGAACGACATCGCCGCGAGGTTGTAGATCTCGTCGGGCGCGCTCGCGCGCAGGGTGTCGACGAGCGAGCGCTGGTCGAGCAGGTCGCCCTGGTGCAGCGTGATGCGATCGCGCAGATGCTCGATGCGATCGAAGCGCTCGGTCGAGGAGCGCCGGACCATGCCGTGGACGTCGTAGCCCTTCTCGAGCAGCAGCTCGGCGAGGTAGGAACCGTCCTGGCCGGTGACTCCGGTGATCAGTGCTGCTGGGCTCATGCCTTCGCCACCTCTCGTTCGCGCAGCCGCCGCACGGTAGCCGCGATCCCCTCCGGCAGCCCGATCCGGGCTTCCCAGCCGAGCAGCCGCTTGGCCTTCGCGACCGACGGCCAGCGGCGCTGGACGTCGAGGGGGAAGGATGGCAGGTGCTCGAGCGCGAAGGCGTCCGGGTCCTCGCCGCAGGCCTCCCAGACGATCCGCGCGATCTCCGCGACGCTGCGCTCGTCCGCGGCAGAGATGTTGAAGTCCTCGTTGCATCCGGCCGGCGAGCGCATCGCCGCGAGCACGCCGTCGGCGATGTCGTCGACATGGGTCAGCGTGTGGGTCTGCTCGCCGCTGCCGAAGATCTCGAGCGGCCGCTGACCGGCGAGGACCTTGGCGATCAGGTCGGGGACGGCGTGCGCGATCCCCGGCTCGTCGTCGGCCAGCCCGCCGGGGCCGTAGGCGTTGGATGGACGGCAGATCGTGTAGGGCAGGCCGAACTGCGTGTGCGCGGCGCGGCAGTAGGCCTCGCCGGTGAGCTTCGAGAAGCCGTAGGCGCAACGGGGCGCCGGGCAGTCGGCGAGGTGCTCCTCGGGCGTCGGGAACAGCGTCGCGCGCTCGAAGACCATCGCGTGGGAGATGTAGACGAAGCGCTCGACGTGCTCGGCGAGAGCGGCGCCGATGATGCCGTTGCAGAGCGCGTTGTTGACCTCCGTCAGCGTGTAGGGGAGACGGTGGAGGTTCGCGATCCCGCCGGCGATTGCCGCGCAGTGGATCACGTGCGTGGCGCCGCTGACCGCGGCGCGCGCCTGCTCGGGCTCGCGCAGATCGCCGGTCTGGACCTCGGCCCCCTCGCGGATCCAGCCCGGCACCTCGCGCTGGTCGCAGACGCGCACCTCGAAGTCGGGGTCGCGCAGCAGCGCGCGGACGATCGCTGAGCCGATCATCCCGGCGCCGCCGGTGACCAGGACGCGGGTCATCGAGCGCGCCCGGCGGCGCTTCCGGCTCGCGTGTATGGCACGAGCGCCATCGTAGGGCAAGCCGTTTGCGCCACACCGAACACCAGGACGCCCGCGCCCCACGCGCACCGCCGGCGCGACGCCTGCCAAGACTCGGTTGATCAGCCCAACCCGCTGCGCGCCTTGGCGTACTGGCGCGCGAAGCCGGCGACGAAGCGTGGGTTGTAGCGGGCGTAGCGCCGCCACAGGCGGCGAGGCTCGCGGGCGAGGCGATAGATCCACTCGAGCCCGTGGTTGCCCATCCACGGCGGCGCCTGGGCGACCAGGCCGGCGTGGAAGTCGAAGGCGGCGCCGACGGCGATCAGCATCGGCGCGGCCAGGCGCGGGCGCATGCGGGCCATCCACTGCTCCTGGCGTGGCTGGCCGGTGCCGACGAAGACGACCTGCGCGCCGGAGGCATCGATGCGCACGGCGTCCTGCTCGTCCTCCTGCGCGCTCAGCTCGCGAAACGGCGACGCGTGGGCGCCGACGATCGCAAGGCCGGGGAAGCGCTTGCGCAGCCTGACCGCCAGCTCGACCAGGGCGGCGTCGTTGCGGCCGCCGTAGAGGTAGACCTTCGTGCCGGTTTGCGCGGCGTGCTCGCAGTAGCGGGCCATCAGGTCGGGACCGTAGACGCGCGTCGCGGAGGGGTGTCCGAGCGCGTGCAGCGCCCACACCAGCGGCTGTCCGTCGGGGACCACGAGCGACGCCGCGAGCACCGCGGCGCGAACCTCCGGGTACTCCTGCGCGAGCATTACGAGATGGACCGCCGCGGCGCTGAGCGAACCGCACGTGCCCGACGCGACCATCGCGTCGATCCACTCGATGACCGCTGTGTAGTCGGTGAGCGCGAGCGGGACGCCGAGGATCTCGACGCTCGCCGGCGCGACGGGCGCGGGCTCAGCCAGCGCCGCGAACGGGGCCGGCGGGGAGCCGCCCGGGGTCGTGCTCCTCGCGCGGAGCCCTGACGCGCTCGAACGCGAGCACCACGAGACCGCGATCGGGGTCGACGCTCGTGGAGGCCGCTCGCAGCGTCTCGCCCGTGCGGCGCTCGACGGCGGCCGAGACCATGCGCTGCATCGAGGCCAGTGGCGGTTCGGCCCGCTGGCCGGCCGCGTCCGGGGCGAGGCGCATCACAACCAGGATCGCGTCGCCGTCAGTCCAGGCCCGTGTCGCCTGCGGCGCCGTGCCGTATATCGCGGTGTGGATATCCGCGAGCGCCTGCGCTGCGATTTCGCCGATACGCTCGGTTTCGGCGGCTCCTGCTGTGATGTGCTTCACGGTCTGCCCTTCGTCGCGGCGGCAAGTGCGTTCTCAGCTATAACGTCTATTTCGGGACGCCGGACCCCGGCTCGCTGGTGAGGTATCGGCGAGCCAGCCAGTGAACTTCGTCCCCAAGTATTGGTAGCGGACGGGTCGAACATTCGTCCAGGCCCGCAAGATTTCTCTCGTTTCTCAAGCCGTCTCAGAGGGTGCGGGAGCGCAGCCGCCGGGCGATGTCTATGGCCTCGCCGCGCGTCCCGACTCCGAGCTTGCGGAGCACGTGCTTGACGTGGCTTCGCACGGTTTCGAGCGCCAGACCGAGCCGCTGGGCGATTTCGGCGGTACCGGCACCGTCGATCAGCAGATCCAGGACCTCCCACTCCCGCCCGGTCAGCGCACCCCCCGCCGGGCGAAGGCGCGCGTGCGGCTCGGCCTGGCGGTACAGCTCGTCGATCAGGCGCGTTCCGAGCTGGCGCGAAATCGCCGCCTCGCCCGCCAGCGCGCCGCGCAGTGCGCGGGCGAGAGGCCCGTAGTCGAGGTCCTTGCGGACGTAGCCGACAGCGCCGGCGCGCAGCGCGCGTATGGCCGTGTCCTCGTCGTCGGTGATCGAGCAGAAGACCATGCGGATGGCCGGCAGCTGGCGGCGCAGCTCCTTGCCCACGGCGATACCTTCGAGGCGCGGGTAGCCGATGTCGATCAGCACGAGATCGGGGCGCGCGCTTGCGACCGCGGCGATCGCGTCATCCTCGCCGGCTGCTTCGGCGCTCACCACGAACTCGCCGGTCGCGGTGATCGCTTCACGCATCGCGCGACGGGCCAGCGCGTCGCGGTCCACCAGCACGAGGCGGATGACTGCTTGGGCCCCGGCGTGTGGGGAGTCGATGGTTGACGGTGTTGGCGACACGATGACCCCAGGATGCTAGGTCAGCCGCGAGCGCGAGGACTGGGGGGAAGTGCGGGTCGGCAGTGGTGAAGATCGCGCGACGGCGGCCGGCGAGGCCCGGGGTGGTTTTCTCCCCCCGCCGGGGAGGGGAAGATCCCCTCACAGGGGAGCTGTGGCAGTGGACTCTTGTACCCATGAGCGCCGCCCTGACCACCGCCCGCCCGCAGGCCCATGGCGCCGGCGCCGTAACGAGCCGCGAACGGGGCGAGGGGACCGACCCGCTGACGAGCTTTCGCATGCGCGCCGCCGCCGCCGAGAGCCCGCAGGCGGCCCGCGCCACCCGGCTCGCCGTCGCGCGTGCCAAGCAGGGCGACCGCGACGCGCTGCGCCACCTCTACGTGCGCTACGCCGACAACGTCTACAGCTACGTCATGTCGATCGTGCGCAACCATCATGAGGCTGAGGATGTCACCCAGCAGGTTTTCGCGAAGCTTCCCGACAGCCTGCGCCGCTACGAGGATCGCGGCGCCCCGTTCCTGAGCTGGCTGGTGCGGCTCGCGCGCAACTCCGCAATCGATCAGCTGCGTTCCCGCCGGGCGGTTCCGGTGGCCGAGCCGATCGCGCCCAAGGCGGCGGCCGAGGAGGGCGCCCGCGAGCGCCGCGACACCCTTCGCAGCGCGCTCGAGACACTGCCGCAGGACCAACGCGAGATCATCGTGCTGCGCCACGTCAGCGGACTGGCTCCGGCCGAGATCGCGCAGCGCCTCGGGCGCAGCGAGTCCGCGGTCAACGGCCTGCACCACCGCGGCCGGCGCGCGCTGCGCGCCGAGCTCACCCGTCTCGGCGTCGCGCCGATGACGATGGCCGCCTGAGCGCTCGCCCCCGCGGCCTCGCGCGCGCGGCCGCCTGAGCGCTCGCGCGCACGGCTTTCTGAGCGCTCTGAGTCGCTGGCAGCGGGGGCGGCGCGGACGGCCCGCGCCGCGGTGTGCCCCTGGAAGGCGCCTACGGCGCCTCCTGGGCGGCGCCGGAACGCCGAAGGCGGCGCTGGCGTTGCCGAGCTGCTCCTGAGCGCTCGACGGCGCGCACGGCCCCTCCTGGGCGGCTCGGTACGCCGAGGGCGCTGTGGGCGCGGTGCTACGCTGGGGCGGCGTCAGTCGCAGGGGAGTCACCCGGGTCGCGGCCTGGGAGGAAGCTGCCCCGGACCTGAACCGCTGCGCCCAAAAAGCGGGGTGGAAATTCACCCACGGGCGCTTCGGAGGCGCCCCTACTCTTCCCACTACGAATGGACTCGACAGGGTATGTCCATCCTCGCCGGCTGGTGAGTGGGCATCGGAAAAAGTCGCAGGGAGCGTCATGAATAACGCCGGTGAAGACATGAGCAAGCGCGAAGGAGCGAACGGCAGGCCCGCCGACTCGCGGCCCGCCCCTCACGGTGGGGGTGGCGCAGAGCGCGTGGAGCGTGACCGCAACGGGTCAGGCCCGGGTCGCGTTTCGGTGCACGAAACCGGCGCGCCGGTCAACGGCAAGCGCCATTCGGGCGAACGGCTGCGGATCATCATCGCCGACCCGGATCCACTGGCACGCCGCGTGATCCGCGACTCGCTGCACCTCGACGGTGGCTTCGTCGTCGCGGCCGAGGCCAAGGACGGCATCGAGGCGGTCGAGCTGGCGTTGCATTACCGCCCCGAGCTCGTGCTGATGGAAGTCGGCATGCCCGGGCTCGACGGGATCGCCGCGTGCCGCGAGATCACGGCGAAGGCGCCGCAGGTCCGCGTCGTGATGTTCTCGGTCCCCCAGGACCGTGACGTCGAGATCCGCGCGCTGCGCGCCGGAGCCGGCGGCTTTCTGTCAAAGAACGCCGAGATCGAGGCCGTGGCGCGGGCGTTGCGCTCGGTTGCGACCGGCGAAGCGGCGGTGAGTCGCGCGCTGACCAACCACCTGGTCGAGCTGCTGCGGACCACGGCCGAGAACGGCAGCGGCATGCGCCCCGTCAAGAGCCCGCTGACGACGCGGGAGTGGGAGGTGCTCGACCTGATCTGCGCCGGCAACTCCACGCGCGAGATCTCGGGCAAGCTGTTCCTCTCCGAGGACACCGTCTACAGCCACACAAAGAGCATCCTGCGCAAGCTCGGCGTGCACTCGCGGGTCGAGGCCGTCGCCGTCGCCGGATTGCTGCGCCAGCCGAAACTGGGCTAGCGGACGGCGGCGCCGATGCGCCGGGGTGTCGCGACCGGGAGCCACCGGCTCCCGAATAGACTGTTACGCGCATGCGCGTCGGCATCGTCGGTCTCGGATACGTAGGCCTGCCGCTCGCGGTCGCATTCGCGGCAGCCGACGCTGAGGTGATCGGCGTGGACACCGATTCGCGGCGGATCGATGCGCTCGCCGCCGGGCGCTCCTACGTCGAGGACGTGCCCGACGCCGCGCTTGAGGCGGCGCTCCCGCGGCTGCGGCTGAGCTGCGACTACGAGCCGCTGGCGGCCGCTGACGCGGTGCTGATCTGCGTTCCGACCCCGCTCAGCGCCAACCGCGAGCCCGACCTGGGGCCGCTGCTGAGTTGCGCGCACGCGCTCGGCGGCGTGCTGGTGGGCGGTCAGCTGGTCGTGCTCGAGTCCACGAGCTATCCCGGCACCACGCGCGAGCGTGTCGCGCCGCTGCTCGAGCGCGGCGGCCTGCGCGCCGGCGTCGACTTCCATCTCGCCTACTCGCCCGAGCGCGTCGACCCGGGCCGCACCGACTTCACACTCGCCAACACGCCGAAGGTGGTCGGCGGCCTGACGGTGGAGGGTGGTGACCGCGCCGAGGCGCTCTACCGCCTGGTCTGCGGCGAGGTGGTTCGCGTCGCGACGCCCGAGGTCGCCGAGCTGGCGAAGCTGCTCGAGAACATCTTCCGCGCGGTGAACATCGCGCTGGTCAACGAGCTGGCGCTGCTGACCGACCGGATGGGGATCGACATCTGGGAGGTCATCGATGCGGCATCGACCAAGCCGTACGGCTTCATGCGCTTCGAGCCCGGGCCTGGGATGGGTGGTCACTGCCTGCCGGTCGACCCGTTCTATCTCGCCTGGCGGGCACGCGAGTTCGACATGCCGGTCGAGTTCATCGAGCTCGCCGGGAAGCTCAACCAGCAGATGCCCTACCACTGTGTCGCGAAGCTGCAGCGAATCCTCAACGAGCGTGGCCTCGCGGTCCGCGGAGCGCGGATCGCGGTGCTCGGCGTCAGCTACAAGCCCGGGGTCGGCGACGTGCGGGAGTCCCCGGCGCTGAAGATCATCGCGCTGCTGGACGAGCTTGGCGCCGAGGTCGTCTACCACGATCCGCTGGTCGCCGAGATCGAGGTGGGTGCGCGGCGCTCCCTGGAGCTGGACGACGCGCTCGCGGGAGCCGACGTCGCGCTGATCGTCACCGCACATCGGGCGCTTGACTACGACGCCCTGGCGCAGCGCGTGCCGTGCGTGCTGGATCTGCGTGGCGTCACGGCGCCGGCGCCCAACGTGGTCCGGCTTTGAGCGAGTCCTCGCTGGCGGTCGTGGGTCTCGGCTACTGGGGCCCAAACCTCGCGCGCAACGTGGCCGCGGTGCCCGGCGCGCGGCTGTCGTGGTGCTGCGAGAGCGATCCGGCCGCGCGTGAGCGCGTCGAGCCGCTGCCGCGCGGCTGCCGCTTCAGCGACTCACTCGACGAGGTGCTGGCCGACTGCGAGCTCGACGGGGTGCTGCTCGCGACGCCGGTGCGCACTCATGCAGAGCTGGCGATCCGGGTGCTCGAGGCGGGCAAGCACTGTTTCGTCGAGAAGCCGCTCGCGCAGTCGGTGGCAGATGCGCAGCGCGTTCTCGATGCCGCGCAGGCGAGCGGACGCGTGCTGATGGTGGGGCACCTGCTCGAATATCACCCGGGCGTCGCTGCGCTTGAGGCGCTGATCGAGGCGGGGGAGCTCGGCCGGATCCATTACATCTACACCAACCGCCTGAACCTCGGCCTGCTGCGCTCCGACGAGAACGCGCTGTGGAGCCTCGGCGCTCACGATGTCTCGGTGATCCTGCGGCTGCTCGGCGGCGAGGAGCCGATCGAGGCTGACGCGCGTGGGGAGTGCTACATGCGGCCCGGGGTCGAGGACGTCGTGTTCGCGTTCCTGCGCTTCCCCTCAGGTGTGTCCGCGCATCTGCACCTGTCCTGGCTGGATCCCCACAAGGAGCGACGCCTGACCGTTGTCGGCTCGCGGCGGATGGCAACCTTCGACGACATGGCGGCGGAGCGCAAGCTGACGATCTACGACAAGGGGTTCGACGAGAGCGCGGAGCACTGGGGCGAGTACATCGCCCGTTCAGGCCCCGCGACGAGCCCGCAGATCCCCGACACCGAGCCGCTCGCGCTCGAGGTGGAGCACTTCGTGCGCGCCATCCAGGACGGTTTGACGCCTCGTTCGGACGGCCACAGCGGGTTGCGTGTCGTGCGGGTGCTCGAGTCGCTGCAGGCACAGCTGGACCTCACCCGCCGATGAGCCTGCACGCCGATCCGCGCGCTCCCGGCCTGCATGTGGGCGCGGAGGTGACGATCGCCGAAGATGTCGAGCTCGGAGCCAATGTGACGATCCACAACGGCACGGTCGTCGGCGCCGGCTGCGTGCTCGAGGACGGCGTCGTGCTCGGCAAGCGCCCGCGGCTGGCGCGCCATTCAAGCGCGCAGCACGACATTCCCGCCGCGCTTGTGCTGGCGGAACGCGTGACGGTCTGCGCCGGCGCGATCGTTTTTGCCGGCGCGCGGATCGGCGCCGATGTGATCCTCGGCGACCAGTCGTTCGTGCGCGAGCGCGCGAGCGTCGGCGAGGGCAGCGTGATCGGGCGTGGCAGCGCCGTCGACCCGGATGTCCGGATCGGCCGGCGCGTGCGGATCCAGACCGACGTGTACCTGGCGGCGGGAAGCGCCGTCGAGGACGACGTGTTCGTCGGGCCCGGGGTGTGCACGACCAACGACGACACGATGGGCCGCCACGGTTCGGGTCTTGAGCTCCGCGGCGCGGTTCTGCGCCGTGCGTGCCGGATCGGGGGCGGCGCGGTGCTCGTGCCCGGCGTGGAGGTGGGCGAGGAGGCGTTCGTGGGTGCCGGCGCGGTAGTCACACGCGACGTTGCGCCGCGGACTGTGGTGCTTGGCGTGCCGGCGCGGGTCGTTGGGAACGTCGGCGATGAGGATCTGCTGGAGCGCTGGCGCTAGGGAGCGGGCCGGGCGGGCGGGTGCGGGTGGCGGCCCCGTCGACCGCGGTTCACGCCAGCGCGGCGCGGATCGCCGCGACGACCTCGTCGGTCTGCTCGCCGGTCAGCGACGGGCCGATCGGGATCGCGAGGTTCGTGCGCGCGGCCTCGTCGGTGGCCGGCAGCTCGACCTCCGCCGCCAGCGCGGGCTGGCGATGGATCGGCACGCGGTAGTAGGCGCGCGCTTCGATGCCCTGCTCGTGCAGTGCGAGCGCCAGGGCGTCCGCGTGGGGGCTGCGCACGACAAACAGGTGCCAGGCCGGCGTCGAGCCGGCGCTCGCGCGCGGCAGCGCGACGAGTTCGCCCAGCCCGGACTGCGCGTAGCGCTCGCCGGCGGCGTGCCGAGCCTGCGCCCAGCGCCCGAGGTGGGGTAGCTGCACGCGCAGGACGGCAGCCTGCAGCGCGTCAAGGCGCGAGTTGTAGCCGACCATCTCAAAGTGGCGCTTGTCGCGGGAGCCGTGGAAGTGCAGTGAGCGCACGCGCTCGGCGAGCGCCGCGTCGTTGGTGGTGATCGCGCCGCCGTCGCCGAACGCGCCAAGGTTCTTGGAGGGGTAGAAGCTGAAGGTCGCCGCGGTCGCGAGTGAGCCCGGGGTGCCGTCAGGCCCGAGCGACCCGGCGGCCTGCGCGGCATCCTCGAGCACGGGGACGCCGAGCGCCTCGATCTCGCGGACCGGCGCGACGTTGCCGAACAGGTGCACCGCGATCACCGCCTTCGTGCGCGGCGTGAGCGCGGCGCGAACCGTCTCGGCCGTGACGCAGAAGGTCTCGGGATCGATGTCGCAGAAAACCGGCGCGGCGCCGGTGTGGGGGATCGCCTCCGCGGTCGCGTAGAACGTGAAGGACGGCACCACGACCTCGTCGCCTGGGCCGACGCCCATCGCGCGCAGCGCGATCGTGATCGCATCGGTGCCGTTTGCGACCCCGATCGCGTGCGCGGCACCGACCTGCGCGGCGAACTCCGACTCGAACGCGTCGAGCTCGGGGCCGAGGATGAAGCGGCCGCTTTCGAGGACGCGGTCGACGGCTGCGCGCAGGTCGTCGTGCAGCGGCGCGAGCGAGCCGGAGGCGGCGAAAAGGGGGATCGCCATCGCGCGTTCCCTCAGCCGCGCCGGCGTTTGGGTGGCTGGAGCGGCGAGGTAGCGCCGATGCGCTTCTCGCGGGCCGGCGCCGCGCCGGTGCTCGCGCGGCGCGGGGCGCCCGCCCGGGGCGCTTCGCCGGGCAGCTGGATCGAGGCCGCTCGCACCGTCATCGCCGGCCAGTATCTCAGCGCCGTGGGTGCAGGGCCTCGAGCAGCTCCGGCGGGGTGGCGCGAAGTACGGCCACGCCCGCCGCCAGCACCGCCGTGCCGATCACCGCCGAAAGCAGCGAGGAGACCGGCACCGCCAGCGCCACGGCGAAGGCGATCACGAGCGCGAACACGATGCGCACGGTGCGTCCGAGCTCCGGGCGCATCTCGGGGTGCGAGACGAACAGCGTGATCGCATAGGTGCAGGCCAGCGTGACCTCCAGCGACACCGTGACGATCGCGCCGCCGCGCGCCCCGTGGCCGGGGATCACGAGCACGCACAGCAGGATCGAGAGGGCCAGGATCGTCGCGTTGATGGCGATCAGGCGGCGGTACATCTGCTGCGAGAGCATCGCGAAGGTGAAAAGCGCGACCAGGAACGTCGCGCCGATTCCCGCGCCCAAGATGCGCATCACCTCGCCCGCCCCGGGGTATTTCGGCCCGCCGAGCACCTGTGCCGCAAACGGCCCGCCGCTCACAAGCAGCAGCGAGATCCAGCCGCCGAGCAGCAGGTTGCCCTCGATCAGGCGGTTCAGCGCGTAGCGCAGGCGGGGCGTGTCGTCGCGGGCCGCGCGCACGAGGATCGGCCAGGCCGATGTGACGAGCAACCACGGCAGATTGCTGAGCACGTCGAGGCTTCGAAACGCGAGACCGAACACGCCGACCGTCGTGTGACCGGCGGCGGTGTCGGGTGTCAGCAGCGACATCGCCACCAGCACCACGCGAAAGTAAACGGTGCCAAGCGCCGTCGCGGCAGCGAACAGGATCGTGCTGCGCAGCAGCACTCGCCAGCGTTCCGGCGCAAAACTCGGGCGCAGCGGGATGTCGCCGCGCACGAGTGCCGCGGTCAACGCAAGCGACACGGCGTAGGCCACCAGCGGCGCGGCGAAGAACGGCAGCAGCGGCGCGCCGAGCACCACCAGCACGACGAGCGTGATCGCCGTGGTCGCGGGGCCGATCAGGTCCAGCGCGGCGACCCAGCCGAGGCGCAGCTCGGTGACCAGGGGGATCGAGACGGTGGCCTGGATGTTCATCAGCACCAGGCCGACGGCGGCGATCGCCGTGCCCTCGACCTCGACGCGGGGATAGCCGGCGATCAGCGCGAAGCCGATCGCGGCAAGCGCGCCGGTCAGGCTGAGCGCAACGCGAAGGCCAAGCAGGCTGCTCATGAACCTCCGGCGCGGCTCGCCCGCGAGGTTCGAGTACTCGCGGATCCCGACCGTACCGACTCCACCTTCGGTGATCACGGCCGCGATCAGCATCAGGCCGGCGACCGTCGCGAGGCGCCCGTAAGCCGGGGCGCCGAGGTGGCGCGTGACGAGCGGGATCGCCGCGATACTGCACACCACCGCGCTGCCGAAGGCAACGACCCGCAGCGCGCCTCCGCGCAGGAAGCGGGCTCCGGCGTCGGCCGAGTCAAGGACGTCCGGTGTTGCCGCCACAGCGTGAGTGTCCCAGAGGGGCTCTAGCATCTGCAGCCATGAAGGCTGTGATTCTGGCCGGGGGACTCGGATCGAGACTGTCGGAGGAGACGGTCGTGCGCCCAAAGCCGATGGTCGAGATCGGCGGCAAGCCGATGCTCTGGCACATCATGAAGATCTACTCCGCCCACGGCATCGACGAGTTCGTGATCTGCCTCGGCTACAAGGGGTATCTCATCAAGGAGTACTTCGCGAACTACCAGCTGCACACCTCTGATGTGACCTTCGACCTCGCCAGCGGAACACTTGAGGTTCACCGCTCCGACACCGAGCCGTGGCGGGTGACGCTCGTGGACACGGGCGACGCGACGATGACCGGTGGCCGTCTCGCGCGCGTGATGCATCACCTCGACGACGACTTCTGCCTCACCTACGGCGACGGGGTGGCCGATATCGACATCGCGGGCCTGATCGACTTCCACCATCGCCAGCGAGTGCTGTGCACCGTGACGGCGGTCCAGCCGCCCGGGCGTTTCGGGGCACTTGACGTGGAGGGGGATCGCGTCACGAGCTTCGAGGAGAAGCCCCAGGGTGATGGGCGCTGGATGAACGGCGGCTTTTTTGTGTGCTCGCCCGGTGTCGGCAGCTACCTCGACGGCGATAGCACGGTCTGGGAGCAGGAGCCGCTGCGACGGCTCGCGAGTGACGGTCAGCTCGCCTCCTACCGCCACCAGGGGTTCTGGCACGCCATGGACACGCTCCGTGACCGCAACCAACTGGAGGAGCTGTGGGCGTCGGGGGGTGCGCCGTGGCGGGTGTGGAAGTAGATCCCGCGTTCTGGCGCGGCCGTCGCGTGCTGCTCACCGGTCACACCGGGTTCAAGGGCAGCTGGCTCTCGCTGTGGCTGCAGGCCCTCGGCGCCGACTGCGTGGGCCTCTCGATCGATGTTCCAACCGAGCCGTCGCTGTACCGGCTGGCGCGGCTCGAGGAGTCGATGGAATGGATCACGGCGGACGTGCGCGACTTCGAAGCGGTGCGGGCCGCGGTCGAGCGCACGCGGCCCGAGATCGTCGTTCACATGGCGGCCCAGTCGCTCGTGCGGCGTTCCTTCGTCGATCCGCGCGAGACCTACGAGACCAACGTCATGGGCACCGTCAACGTCCTCGAAGCTGTCCGCCTGCGGGGTGATGTGCGCGTGGTCGTCAACGTGACGTCCGACAAGTGCTACGAGAATCGCGAGTGGGAATGGGGGTACCGCGAGGATGAGCCGATGGGGGGTCACGACCCCTACTCCAACTCGAAGGGTTGCTCCGAGCTCGTGACCTCCGCCTACCGGCGGTCCTTCTTCGAGGCCGGCGAGACGCGTCTCGCCTCGGCCCGGGCAGGCAACGTGATCGGGGGTGGCGACTGGGGCGAGGATCGCCTGATCCCCGACCTGATGCGTGCGGCGCTGGCCGGCGAGACGCTGCGCGTGCGCAATCCGGGCGCCGTGCGTCCCTGGCAGCACGTGCTCAATCCGCTGAGCGGCTACCTGCTGCTCGCGCAGTTGCTCTGGGAGGCTCCATCGCTGGCTGGCGGATGGAACTTCGGCCCGAGCGACGACGACGCGCAGCAGGTGGGCTGGATCGTCGACCGCGTCGCCGAGCGCTGGCCCGGCGGCGTGCGATCGCAGGCCGACCCTGGCCCCGCCCCGCACGAGGCCCAGCAGCTCAAGCTCGACTCCTCGCGAGCCCGCTCGCGGCTGGGCTGGCGGCCGCGCTGGGACCTCGCGAGCGGTATCGATGCCGTCGTCGAGTGGTACAGCGCCTACGCCGACGCCTCAGACGCGCGGGAGATCACGCTCGCGCAGATCGAGCGGTTCGTGGCGGCACGGGGTGGCTGAGACTCCGCCAGCGGGCATACCCTGCGATCTGTGCGGAGCCGAGACCCGCTACGCATTCACGACGACCGATCGCAACCGGGCGCTGAGCAGCCGCCGCTTCACCTATGACCGTTGCGTGCGCTGCGGGACCTACGCGCTGCGCGATGTCCCGCTCGATCTCGATGTCTACTACCCGCCGGAGTACTACGGGCCCGAGGACCGCGCCGTACTCGAGCGGGCTGCGCAGGCGCCCATCGAGCGGTGCAAGCTCGAGCTGATCGATCCGTACGCTCGCAGCGGACGACTCGTCGAGATCGGGCCCGGTGGTGGCCAGTTCGCGCTGGCGGCGCGCAATGCGGGCTTTGCCGTGACCACGATCGAGATGGACCAGGGTGCCTGCGAGCGCGTGGAGCGCCTGGTGGGCGTTCCGGCGATCCAAAGCGCCGAGCCGGAAGTCGTGCTCGACGGTCTTCCGGCCAGCGACGTCATCGTGATGTGGCAGGTGCTCGAGCACCTCCCGCGACCCTCACTGGCGCTCGAGCGGGCGGCGCATAACCTGCGCCCCGGGGGTGTACTCGCACTCGCCGTTCCAAACCCCGAGTCTTTTCAGTTTCGCCTGCTGCGCGGCCGCTGGGCACACGTCGACGCGCCGCGGCATCTGTTTCTGATGCCACTGCACGCGGTGAGCGACGCGGTGGCCAGACATGGGCTGGAGCTGGCTTTCGCGACGACCGCCGACGCGGCCGGGCGCCACTGGAACCGCTTCGGCTGGGAGTACGCGCTGCGGCGCTTTCCGGCGCGGCGACCTAGCTCGCGGATCACCAGGACGCTCGCCGGCGCGGTCGCGCTGACGTTGTCAGCGGTCGAGCGGCGCGATCTGGCCGGCGCCACCTACAGCGCCGTCTTCGTCAAGCGGTCCTAGGCGATGGATTCACAGGCCGCCGACGCCGCCGCCCCCGATCTGCTCGACACCTCCGCGGCCGGGCCGACGGCGATCCGCGGCAGCACCTGGCGCGTCGCAGGCTACCTCGCCGGTCTGCTACTCGGCGTCGTCTCCTCGGCGCTGCTCTACCGCCATCTCGGTCCGAAGGACACCGGTAGATACAACGTCGTCATCAACCTCGTCGCGATCGTCGCCGGCTTCTCGGACCTCGGGCTGACGGCGATCGGAGTACGCGAGCTCTCCGTGCGCAAGGGCGAGTCGCGTGACCGGCTGGCCCGCAGTCTGCTGGGCATGCGGATCGTCACCACCGTCGTCGGTGTGATCGCCGTTGCGGTGTTCTCGATTGGCGTTGGCTACGGCACCACGCTCGTCATCGGCGTCGGCCTCGCCGGGGTCGGGCTCCTCCTGCAGACATGCCAGTCGACGCTGACGATCTCCCTGATCGCGGATCTGCGTCCTGCGTGGGTGGCGTTCTTCGACATGTTGCGGACGGCGTTGACGTCTGTGGCGATCATCGCGTTGGTGGTGATCGGGTCGACCCTGCTGCCGTTCCTGGCGGTCACCATTCCGGTTGGCGTGATCGTGCTCGCCGCGAACGCGCGCGCTGTGCGAGGGCGGATCCCGCTGTTGCCCGCATTTCACGGCGGCGAGTGGTGGTCCATTTTGCGCGCCGCTCTGCCGTACACCTTCGCGACGGCCGCGGCGACACTGTACGTGCAGGGCGCGGTGATCATCGTTTCACTGCTCGCCGGCGCCGATGCGCTCGGCTACTTCAGCCTGTCCGTGCGAGCGGTGCAGCTGCTGCTCGTCCTGCCCGGTCTCGCGATCAGCGTCGCGCTGCCGATCTTCGCGCGCGCGGCGCGCGACGACCGCGCCCGACTTGCCTACGCGCTCGGGCGAACCTTCGAGGTGAGCCTGCTTCTGGGCGCCCTGATCGCGCTGGCGGTGGCGGTGGGTGCCCCGATGGCCGTCACGATCTTTGGGCCGAAGTTCGCGCATTCGGTTCCCCTGCTCGCGATCCAGGGCACGGGTCTCGGCGCAAGTTTCGTCGGCGCTGTCTGGGCAAACGGCCTGCTTGGCCTCGGCCGCTACCGAGCGATCCTCGCGATCAACGTGGGCGGGCTCATTATCGGCAGCACACTGATCGTGCTCCTCGTCCTGCTCGACGGCGTTCGTGGCGCGGCGATCGCGACGGCCTCCTGGGAAGGCGTCGTCGTCGTGTTGAGCGGTATCGCCATCGTGCAAGCCGATCGCCAGCTGACACCGCCGCTGGGGATCGTTCCAAAAGTCGCCGCGGCGCTCGGACTGGCCGTGCTGACAACGCTGCTCTCGCTGCCGGTGCTTATCAGTGTCGTAGTCGCTGCCGCGGTCTACACCGCGGTCGTCGTCGTCCTCGGCGCCGTCCCCACGGAGGTGTTCAACGAGTTGCGCCGGGTCCGCCAATCGCTCTTCGGGCACTGAGCGGCACTCAGCGCCGGACCGCCACCTTTCCGTCGCCGGCCACAGGGACACGTCGCGAGGATCGACACGCTCGTCGCACAGGGACCGGCGCTTCGCGCCCCAACTTCGCCGATGCTTCTCGGGGGCGCCAGATCGAGCGCGGTCCGCCCGTCGGGCGCGGCGTTAGGCTACCGCTCGATGAGTCCTTCCTGCCGCTTCTGCGGAAGTGTCCTCGCGGACGTATTCGCCGACCTCGGCATGACGCCGCTCGCCAACAGCTATGTCGCCGCCGAGCAGGCCAACGCGATGGAGCAGTTCTTCCCGCTGCGTGCCTACGTCTGCGGAAACTGCCGGCTGGTGCAGCTCGAGCAGTTCGAGAGCGCGGAGGGCATCTTCTCCGACTACGCCTACTTCTCCTCGTTCTCGACGAGCTGGCTCGACCATTGCAAGCGCTACGTGGATCAGATGATTGGTGAGCTTGGCCTCGGCGCCGAGCATAGCGTCGTCGAGATCGCCTCCAACGACGGCTACCTGCTGCAGTACTTTCGCGACCGCGGGATTCCCGTGCTCGGCATCGAACCCGCCGCCAACGTCGCCGCCGTGGCGCAGGCTGCCGGGGTACCAACGCGTGTGGATTTCTTCGGCGTCGCGACGGCGGAGGCTGTACGCGCCGAGCGGGGCGCCGATCTCCTGCTCGGCAACAACGTGCTCGCCCACGTTCCGGATCTCAACGACTTCGTTGCCGGCATGAAGGTGCTGCTCAACCCCCGCGGCACGATCACGATGGAGTTCCCGCACCTGCTGCGCCTGATCGACGAGCGCCAGTGGGACACCATCTACCACGAGCACTTCTCCTATTTCTCGTGGCTGACCGTACGCGAGGTCTTCGCCGCGCATGGACTGCGGCTCATCGACGTCGAGGAGCTGCCGACCCACGGCGGCTCGTTGCGGATCTACGGCTGCCACGACGATGATCCGCGTGGCGAGACCGGTCGGGCCCTCGAACTTGCGGAGCGCGAGCGCGCCGCCGGGCTGGACCGTCTTGACGCCTACCGCTCCTTCGCCCAGGGCGTGGTCGAGGACAAGCTCGACATCCTCTCGTTCCTGATTGCCCGTAAGCGCGAGGGTCTGAGGATCGCCGGATACGGCGCTCCCGCGAAAGGCAACACGATGCTCAACTATTGCGGCATCGGGCCGGAGCTGGTGGAGTTCACCTGCGATCTCAATCCGCACAAGCAGGGGCATCTGCTGCCCGGATCCCACATCCCAATCCATTCGCCCGAGGTCCTCAAACGGGAGCGCCCCGACATCGTGCTGATCCTGCCATGGAATCTGCGCGAGGAGATCGTCGAGCAGCTCGCCTTCATCCGCGAGTGGGGCGGGCGCTTCGTCGCACGGGCACCTGAGCTGCGGCTGCTCGCGTGATCCTGCGCGAGACGCCGCTGAGCGGCTCCTACGTTGTCGAGCTCGAGCAGCTCCGCGACGAGCGCGGCTTCTTCGCCCGCACCTTCGACGCCGAGCAGTTTGCCGCCGCGGGCATTGACGGCGCGGTGGTGCAGGCGAACACGTCGTTCAACTCCCGCGCCGGCACGCTGCGCGGGATGCACTACCAGGCTGAGCCACACGGTGAGGCCAAGCTCGTCCGCGTGACGCGCGGTGCAGTGTTCGACGTCATCATCGACCTGCGCGCGGACTCGGCCACCTTCCGTGGCTGGTTCGGCATCGAGCTGGACGCGGCGTCGGGGCGCTCGCTCTACGTCCCGGTCGGCTTCGCGCACGGCTTCCAGACCCTCGTGGATGACACGGAGGTGCTCTACCAGATGAGCTACCACTACGTGCCCGAGGCGGCGCGCGGTGTGCGCTTCAACGACCCGGCGTTCGCGATCGCCTGGCCGCCGCCGCCCCCAGGCGGCCTCGTCATCTCCGCGCGCGACCGCGCGTTTGCCGACTTCACGGGCTGATGGCGCGGCGGGTGCTGCTCACAGGCGCGCGTGGCTTCATCGGACGGCACGCGACGGCGGCTCTGCTCGCACGCGACTTCGAGGTGCACGCTGTCAGCTCCCACGCTATCGCCGGCGTCGAGGGCGGGGCGCTCTGGCACCGCGCCGACCTGACCGACGCGGACGCGGTCCGTGCGCTTGTCTCGCGCGTGCGCCCGACGCATCTGCTGCATCTGGCCTGGTTCGTCGAGCACGGGGCCTTCTGGACGTCGACGGAGAACGAGCGCTGGCTCGGTGCGAGCCTCGCTCTGCTCGACGCCTTCGACGGTGAACGGGTTGTCTGCGCAGGCACCTGCGCCGAATATGACTGGACCGTCGCCGACGTGACGCTCGACGAGCGCAGCTCGACGATCGCGCCGCACACGCTCTACGGCGTCGCCAAGGACGCGCTGCGCGCAGAGGCGCAGCAGCGCCTTTGCGCCCGGGGAGTGTCCTTCGCGTGGGGGCGGATCTTTTTCCTGCACGGACCGGGTGAGCACCGCGAGCGTCTCGTTCCATCGGTCGCGTGCGCGCTGCTCGCCGGCGAGCCGGCGCGCTGCACCGACGGCCACCAGGTGCGGGACTTCATGTATTCCGCTGATGCCGCACGGGCTTTCGTCGCGCTGCTCGACAGCCCTGTCGAAGGCCCGGTCAACATCGCCTCGGGAGTCGGCGTGTCGGTTGCCCAGCTCGTCGGCTGGATCGGCGACGCCACCGGCCGTCCCGAGCTCGTGGAGCTCGGCGCTCTGCCCGGCCGTCCCGGCGAACCGGAGCGTCTGGTTGGCGCCGTCGCGCGCTTGCGGGAGGAGGTGGGCTTCACGCCGACCTATGGTCCGCGCGCCGCGATCGAGCAGACGGTCAGCTGGTGGGCTGGTCAGGCAGACGCTCGCGGGTCGCTGCGCGGCGACGCTTGATTCGCAGTAGATGCGGCGACGCGGCGGCAATGAGGCCGCGGCCTGCGTCGCGCGGTCGTGCCGCTCGAGGCTCCGTCCGAACGGCTGCGCCGCGAGTTGCGCTTGCGGTCACGACGACGGTGACAGCGGCACGCGGGCGGCGTCAGCAGCGTGCGCCGTCACGTCGAGCAGGTTCTCGTAAGAACCCTCGTGGGGTGCGCTGACGGCGTCGACCGGATACTGGCGAAAGGTCCGCTCGGTCGTGCTGCGCCACAGCCTTTTCGGCAGCAGGCGCACGAGTGCCAGTGCGGCGCGGTAGCAGACGCGGAACAGCAGTCGCTGAGCGAGTGGCAGGCTGGCGTCGAGTGCGTCCAACTCCGCCTGTGATCCGGTGCCGCGAAACTGGCGCGTGTACACGTAGGCCGCCTGGAGGCGCTCGTAGCGGCGCCGGTTCGCGCGGAGCCCGAACTCCTTGCCGTAGTTGGCTTCAAGCGACTCCATCGCGCGCAGCCAACCCTCGTTGATGTTGGTGCCGGGGAGCTGTGTGGGCGCCTCTGGCTGGCCGCTCAGGAACGCCCGTCCCTCCGCTTCACGTTTGTTGACGTGGAAAAAGCCGTAGGACTTTGGTGTGACGCCGATCACGACCAGGGCGCGTGGGTCGGCGACGACGCGCGACGCCTTCAGCAGCGCCGCGCATGAGGCGTAGTAGTCCGGGAACGGCGATTGAAAGAACTCACCGTGCGAACGCATCCGCTCGATCAGGCGCCTGCTGAACAGGAACACCTGCATGTTGAAGTTGAAGGCGAGCTTGAGGTCGAGCGAGCGGCGAACCGCCGCCAGCGCCTGCTCGCGTGTCACGACGACCGGCTCATCGGCGCCGCCGAGGAAGTCGGCGTAGGTGTTGGCGACGAGCAGGCCGTTCGGGGCGCCGGGATCGACGCCAGGGTAGGTGAAAACGAGTGAGCCGGTGTAGATCACGTCCGGCTGCTCGAAGCGGTCGATCAGTGCCTCCATGTACGCCGCGTAGTCAGGGAGCACACCGTCGTCATCGCCGAGCATGAGAACGTAGTCGCCGGTGCTCATCGCGAGCGCCGCATTCCAGTTCTCTGTCACGGCCAGCGGTCGCGACGTGCGCGCGTAGCGGATGCGCTCATCCTCGAGCGAGCGCACGTAGCCGCTCACGTCCTCGCTCGATTGGTTGTCGGAGATCGCTATCTCCCAGTCCGGCGAGCTCTGCCGTCGAACGGTCTCGATCGCCAGCTTGAGGTAGTCGAGACGGTCACGCGTCGGCAGCAGGAAGGAGATCGTCACGGCGGCGATACTAGCGTGCGTCGCAGGCACCTCCGGGCGGCAGGGCGGCCGCTGCGCTGTGCTCGCCCCCGTCGCCCGAAACGCTCGATAGCTTGTCGCGGATGGAGATCAGTTCGCTTGAATCTCGCTAGCCGCGCGAATAGAGACCTGCCGTGTGTCGTTCACCTGGTTCGTCACGGCACGCCGCTGGGATCGTTCGAGCGGTTCCTCGCCTCCTATCGACTTCACGACGCGGGCCTGGAACACCGGCTCGTTCTGCTCTGCAAGGGCTTCCCGGGCGATGACGCGCTGGGGCCGGTTCTTGAACGGCTCGACGGCCTGCGCGCAGAGCGCCTCGATGTGGCCGACGACGGCTATGACCTGACCGCGTACAAGCGCGCCGCTGAGCGCCTCGACGCGCCGGTCGTCTGCTTCCTGAACTCCTACAGCACGATCCTCGCCGATAACTGGCTGGCCAGCCTTGCCGGCGCGCTCACCCCCGGCGTCGGGATCGCCGGCGCGACCGGCTCGTGGAACAGCGTGCATTCCAGTGCCCTCTATCTGCTTGGGCTGCCGGGTGCCTACCGGGATGTGTTCCCCGACCGGGCATGGCACCGAACGCAGTCGCTCCGACTGTTTGCCGATATTTCTGACGCGTCCGCCTCCGCCGGGGCCATGTCGCGTCCGCCGCTGCGCTACCTGCGCACGAGCTACGACCTGGGTCGTTCGCTTGCGTTGTTTCGGCCGTTCCCGACAGGTCACGTCAGGACGAACGCGTTCGTGATCGCTACCGAGACGATGAGGCGGCTGCGGTTCCGGCCGTTGCGCAACAAGATGCGCACGTGGCAGCTCGAGAGCGGTCGCGGCTCGATCACCGAGCAGATCGTCTCGGGCGGTCTGGAGGCCGTAGTGGTGGGACGCGACGGGCGCTGTTACCGCCCGTCCGAATGGGCCGACAGCGACATTCTCTGGCAGGCCGAGCAGGGTGATCTGCTGGTCGCCGACAACCAGACCGAACGCTATCGTCTGGGCGACCTTGACCTACGGATCCTGCTGTCCAAGGCGTCGTGGGGCTCGAAGGCGCGCCCGTCGCCGCCGCCTTCCTGAGGATTTGTTCCGCCGCCGGCGCGGCGACGCCCGGCAGAGCGGTTGGCGCTCGTCGGGCGGGCCCGCCCGGTTCTGCGCGGCCGCTGGTCTGTGGCGAGCGCTGTTCGCGAGCGGGCCGCGATGAGCACGTCGCCGCCGGTAGCGGTCGTCTATCTGGCGTGGGGACCGCTCGGTGACGCGGTCGTGCGACGCTTCGCGGACTCCTACCGTGCACACTCCGCGGGCCTCGATCACACCCTGGTGGTTTTGCTCAACGGCTTCGAGCCCGGCTCCGGCGCCCTGGACGGTGTTCGCCTGGCGCTTGAGGGCTGCGCGCACGAGACGATCCGGCTCGAGGAGCCGCTGCTCGATCTTGCGGCCTACCGCGTCGCGGCCGGGCAGCTCACGCCAGCACGCTGCTGCTTCCTGAACTCCTACAGCACGATCCTCGCCGATAACTGGCTGGCCAGCCTTGCCGGCGCGCTCACACCCGGCGTCGGGATCGCCGGCGCGACCGGCTCGTGGAGCAGCGCCCGATCCAATGCCCTCTATCTGCTTGGGCTGCCGGGTGCCTACCGGGATGTGTTCCCCGACCGGGCCTGGCACCGAAGCCAGTCGCGTCGACTGTCCGACAATATTTCTGACGCGTCCGCCTCCGGCGGGGCCATGTCGCGTCCGCCGCTGCGCTACCTGCGCACGAGCTATTCGCTGGGTCGTTCGCTTGCGTTGTTTCGGCCGTTCCCGACAGGTCACGTCAGGACGAACGCGTTCGTGATCGCTACCGAGACGATGAGGCGGCTGCGGTTCCGGCCGTTGCGCAACAAGATGCGCACGTGGCAGCTCGAGAGCGGTCGCGGCTCGATCACCGAGCAGATCGTCTCGGGCGGTCTGGAGGCCGTAGTGGTGGGACGCGACGGGCGCTGTTACCGCCCGTCCGAATGGGCCGACAGCGACATTCTCTGGCAGGCCGAGCAGGGTGATCTGCTGGTCGCCGACAACCAGACCGAACGCTATCGTCTGGGCGACCTTGACCTACGGATCCTGCTGTCCAAGACGGCGTGGGGCGAGAAGGCGCGCCCGTCGCCGCCGGCCTGAGGATTCATCCCGCCGCCGGCTAGGGCCCGCCCGGTTCTGCGCGGCCGCTGGTCTGTGGCGAGCGCTGTTCGCGAGCGGGCCGCGATGAGCACGTCGCCGCCGGTAGCGGTCGTCTATCTGGCGTGGGGACCGCTCGGTGACGCGGTCGTGCGACGCTTCGCGGACTCCTACCGTGCACACTCCGCGGGCCTCGATCACACCCTGGTGGTTTTGCTCAACGGCTTCGAGCCCGGCTCCGGCGCCCTGGACGGTGTTCGCCTGGCGCTTGAGGGCTGCGCGCACGAGACGATCCGGCTCGAGGAGCCGCTGCTCGATCTTGCGGCCTACCGCGTCGCGGCCGGGCAGCTCACGCCAGCACGCTGCTGCTTCCTGAACTCCTACAGCACGATCCTCGCCGATAACTGGCTGGCCAGCCTTGCCGGCGCGCTCGAGCTGCCGGACGTGGGCCTCGTCGGCGCGACCGGGTCGTGGGGGAGCTATCGCTCCTACACACGCTATGCGCTCGGGTTCGGGGGACCGTACGCGAGCGCCTTCGACGATCGCCGGGGAACGAGGCGTGCACTGCGCGCCGCGGCAGCACGCGACGGCGGGCTCGGCGAGCGGGCGGGTAGAGTCGCGCACTACCGCGCCGCAGCGGTTGGCATTCTCGAGAACTTCCGTGGATTCGGACCTTTCCCGGCGCGCCACGTTCGCACGACCGGGTTCATGGTCGATGCGGACGCGGTCGCAACCCTGCTGGATATGCCGTTGCAAACCAAGCTCGACACCTATCGGGCTGAGAGCGGCGTCGACAGTCTCAGCGCGCGGGTCGAGCGATCCGGCCGCCGGCTGCTCGTCGTCGATCGCGATGGGCGGGCCTACGGATGCTCGGACTGGCCGGAGAGCCAAACGTTCTGGCAGGCCGAGCAAGAGCGCCTGCTGATCGCGGACAACCAGACGATGAACTACCTGCGCAGTGACCTGGAGCAGCAAACGGTGCTCTCACGTTTCGCGTGGGGAACGCGCGTGAGTATCGAGCCGGCGATCTGACGATCGTCACCAACCTGCCCTGCGAGCCGGCCGGAGCAAAGCCGCGCAACTCGTCGCCGAGCCGTCCGCTATCGCCCTCGGGGATACTGATTGCGCAATGACTGAGGAGTCCCGGAGGCCCGACCTGGTCGAGCTTGGCGATCATGGCCACGTCGCGGTGTGGGCGAGCAGAGCCCGCGTCAGGGCCCAGGTCGCACTCCGCCTCTGTGTCGTGTCGCTGAGAACTCGCGTCTTCATCGTGCTTCGGCCGAGCCACCGCTACGCTCGCCGCGGGTCCGAGTTCGTCAGCGGCTACCTGAAGGGTCTGCACGGGGTCGAGATCGGCGCCGCTGCGCACAACCGCTTCCATCTGGACGCGATCAACGTCGACCGCTGGGGTGGCTCGGACACGCCATATAAGCGCTACGAGCGCAGCCACGTGCTGCGCGCAGCGAAGGTCGATGTCGTCGCGGAGGGCGACGATCTTCCATTCGAGGATGACTCGGTTGACTTTGTCTTCAGTTCGCATGTCATCGAGCACTTTCCCGATCCAATTCGCGCGCTCTACGAGTGGGTGCGGGTGGCACGTCGCTATGTCGTGCTCGTAGCCCCGCACCGCGACCGCACATTCGATGCCGACCGGCCGCTGACCACCGTCGACGAGCTGCTGACCCGCCACCGCGACGGTTTCACCTCAGACGAGGATCTGCACTG
Organism: uncultured Solirubrobacterales bacterium; assembly: GCA_963788385.1. Classification (GTDB taxonomy): domain Bacteria; phylum Actinomycetota; class Thermoleophilia; order Solirubrobacterales; family Solirubrobacteraceae; genus Palsa-513. Next base: position 175,729 of record CAWBGR010000017.1, on the reverse strand, counting down.
GAGCGTGTGGACATGCGAGAGCTTTCTCAGCATGTGCGAGGCGGCGGGTCTGCGGGTCCTCGACCACCAGGACCCCGATGACAAGGTTGGCAATGGCTTTGCGGTGGTGATCGACGCATCGATCGAACCAGGTGTCCTGCCAGCTGGACCGGCAGCGGGATTCTCCGAGTAACGCGTCTGCGATCCGCGGCTGGTGGTCGCAGCAGCAGCCGCCACGGTGAGCCGGGCCCGCTCCCGCTCACGCCGCGCGGCGCCCGTAGGCGCCGCGGCGAAGCGTGAGCGAATCGCACAAGCCGATCGTCGCGTCGATCGCCTCGGGCGGTGGGGTCGGCAGCCGCGGGCGCCCGCCCGCCGCTCGCCAGCCGGACACGCGTCCACGCAGCGCGGCAAGGTCGCGCGAGATCGCCAGATCCCCGAGCACGACGATCGCCTCGGTCACCAGCGCGCGTGGCGCGGAGCGGCCGCGCAGCACTCCGTAGCGGCGCAGCAGATAGCCGCGCCCGAAGCCACCGTGTCGCCGCTGCCAGGCTGAGCGGTGGGTGTGTGTCGCGGATCCGAGGTGGACTCCCCGCGCGTCCGCGGCCGCGGTGGTGCTCCAGCCTGCGCTGCGCAGCCGCAGGGCGATGTCGAAGTCCTCCATGTAGGCGAAGATCGCCTCGTCCAGCCCGCCCACCTGCTCCCAGGCCGCCCGCCGGTAGGCCGCCGCTGTCCCCGCGGGCCCCGCGATCGCCACCGGAGTCTGCGCTTCGCTCGCGCGGCAGCCCTGCAGCGCCGGAAAGCAGGCGAGCGTCGAGTCGGCGCGCAGGCCAAAGCTGTCGATCGTCTCGCCGCCCGGCTGCAGCATCAGCGACGCGACCGAACCAAGCGACGGATCGCCGGCGAGCGGCTCGACCAGTCGCTCCAGAAAGTCGGGCCGGCAGTCGACGTCGTTGTTGATCAGAACGACGACCTCGCCGTCGCCCGAGCCGACGCCTAGGTTGCAAGCCTCGGCGAAGCCACGATTGCCGGTGAGGCGCAGAAGACGGATGTCCGGCCACTGCTGCGCGACCTGCTCGCCGGTCACGTCGGTCGAGCCGTTGTCGACGAGGATGACCCGGTGGGCGATGCTCTGGCGGGCAAGATGACGCAGACAGCTGTCGGTGAGCTCGTAGCGGTTGTACGCGACGATCACCACGTCGATCGATGGCGGCATCGCGGCGCATCGTAGTCACCCCGCGCACGGGCGCACGCTGCGGCTAGCCTGTCCGCGTTGGCCGCGCCGCCCCTCACCGTTGGGCTCAATCTGATCTTCCTCGTGCCCGGCGAGACGGGCGGGATGGAGGTCTACGCGCGCGAGCTGCTCGCCGCGATGGCCGCGCTGGCGCCGCCGTCGACGCGCTTCGTCGCGTTCATCAATCGCGAGACCGAGCATGAGCCCGGACCCTGGCTTCAGATGGCACACAGCGTGGTCGTTCCGGTCAGAGCGTCGCGACGCGCGGAGTGGGTCCGGGGCGAGCAGGAGCTGCTCCCGCGGCTCGCCGCGCGCGAAGGCGTCAAGCTCATGCATTCGCTCGCCTCCACCGCTCCCGCATGGGGCCGCTTCCGGCGCGTCGTAACCGTCCACGACCTGATCTACCGCCGCTTTCCGGAGGCTCACGCCGGCCTGCGCTCGCTCGGCATGCGCGTGCTCGTCCCGCTCGCGGTGCGCCGCTCCGGCCGGATCATCACCGACTCGGCCTCGACCAAGCGCGACGTCGTCGAACTGCTCGGTACGCCGGCTGAGCGCATCGACGTTGTGCCGCTGGGAATCGGCGCGCTGGAGCGCGTCGCGCCGCTGCCTGAGCCCGAGTTGCGTGAGCGCTTCGCGCTCGGTGACCGCCGGGTGCTGCTCGCGCTCTCAGCCAAGCGCCCGCACAAGAACCTCGCTGCGCTGCTCGAGGCCTGCGCGCTGCTTGAGCCGCGGCCGATCCTTGTGCTCGGCGGCTACAAGACGGCCTACGAGGGCGAGCTGCGAGAACGCGCGCAGGCGCTCGGCATCGCCGACGATGTGCGCTGGCCGGGATGGATCGACGCGGCCGAGCTCGAGGGTCTGTGGCGGATATCGGCGGGGTTCGTGTTCCCCTCGCTCTACGAGGGCTTCGGCCTGCCGGTGCTCGAAGCGATGGCGCGCGGCGTCGCGGTCGCGTGCTCGAACGCCTCCTCGCTGCCTGAGGTTGCCGGCGACGCCGCGCTGCTCTTCGATCCGAGCGACCCGCGAGCCATCGCCGGCGCGATCGCGCAGCTGCTGGCGGGCGGAGCGGCGATCGAGCGGTTGCGCGCAGCCGGCCTGCAGCGGGCCGCAACGTTCACGTGGCAGCGCACCGCGTCGCTCACGCTCGACTCCTACGCCCGCGCGATGGCCGATTCGTAGCTCGCGAGAACCTGCTCGAGTGAGCGTTCGATCGACAGCCGCTCGGCGTTGCGCGCAAACCACTCACTCGTGCTCCTGCGAAGCGCCTGCCCCGCGGCGACGACGGCCACGATCGCCTCAGCCAGTTCCGCCGGATCCGCGCTGCCCGCGACCAGGCCGTTGACCCCCTCCTCGATCAGCTCGACGGCCGCATTGTCGGGACCGCGCACGAGGATCGACGGTGTACCGACGGCCGCCGCTTCGACGACGACGAGGCCATAGCCCTCGCGGCGTGAGGGCAAAAGCAGGCAGCATGCCCGCCGGATCGTTTCGAGAACCACCGAGGAGTCAACGAAGCCCGGGGCGCTGACGCGGTCACTCTGCTCGAGCGACGCGATCGCCTCGAGGACGGCTTCCCGCTGCGGTCCGTCGCCGAAGATCACCCCCTCAAGGCCGGGGACGCGATCGGCGGCGAGCGCCACCGCGGCGACGACACTTGGCGCGTTCTTCTCCGCGATCAGGCGCCCGGCGAAAACCACGAGCGGTTCGCCCACCAGCGGCTCCTGCGCTTTGACTTCGCCGCTCAGTAGCCCGCGGAGCACCGTCACCTCGCCCCGTGCGCCCTCCTCGCGAAGCCTGGCCGCGTGCAGCTGCGACAGGCAGAAGGCCGTCTGGTGCACGCGAGCGCAGCGATGCTGCACGGCGATCCCGATCCAGCCCGCTCGCCCGAGGTAGCTGCGCCAGTACTCGTGCGACCAGACCTCGAGCCAGTCGACGACCAGCGCGTAGCCGCCCAGTGGGCGAGCCAGCGCCGCGGCGAGCAGTGAGAAGTAGGGGAACGCCGAGGTGTGCACGACGTCGTATCGACGGCCGTGACGCACGAGGTGCCACAGGGCGCCGGCGCCGAAGCAGAGCGCCTGCGCGATGCGCCGGCGACCGCTGTCGGTGTAGAGCGCCATGCGCGGCCCGATCGCGATGACGCGCACGCCCGGGACCTCCGGCGGGCGGCCGCGCGGCCACTGGCGCATCGTGGCGTAGGTCACCTCGTGCCCCTCGGCAGCCAGGCGTTCCGCCAGGTTGCGATACCAGCGCTCGCCGCCGCCGACGGTGTTCGGGTACAGGCAGTCGTAAAGCACGCAGATCCGCACGTGCGCCCCAGCATCCCAGACTTGATCTAGACTCGATTGGCTGTGCGCCGCGTCGCGAGTCTCGCGCGCCGCCCGTCACGACCCATCAAGTGAGCACACTCGAGCAGATACCGGCGGCGTCAGATCAGGAGGTGACGCCGCTCGTCTCGGTGGTGATCCCGTGCCTCAACGAGGCCGGAAACATCGAGCGCTGCGTCAGCGACGCGCTTGCGGCGCTCGCGCGCAGCGGACTGGCCGGCGAGGTGATCGTCGTCGACAACAACTCTGAGGACCGCAGCGCCGAGTTCGCCGCCGCCGCCGGCGCGAAGGTCGTCCTCGAGCGCCGCCGCGGCTACGGCAGCGCGTATCTCGCCGGTTTCGCCGTCGCCCGCGGGGACTACATCGTGATGGCCGACGCCGACCTGACCTACGACTTCGGCGAGATCCCCAACTTCGTCGCCAAGCTCAACGACGGCGCGCAACTGGTGATGGGCAACCGCATGGACAATATCCAGCCGGGCGCGATGCCATGGCTTCACCGCTACGTTGGCAACCCCCTGCTGACCGGTCTGCTCAACCTCTTCTTCCGCACCGGCGTGCGTGACGCCCACTGCGGGATGCGCGCCCTGCGCCGCGACGTGCTGGACACGCTGGACCTGCGCACGACCGGCATGGAGTTCGCATCCGAGATGGTGATCCGCGCCTCCAAGCAGCACCTCGCCATCGCCGAGGTCGACATCGAGTACCACCCGCGCGGCGGCGAGTCGAAACTCTCGAGCTTCCGCGACGGCTGGCGGCACCTGCGCTTCCTGCTGGTGCACAGTCCCACCTACCTGTTCATCCTGCCTGGCGCGGTGCTCGCGGCCCTCGGCACGCTGATTTCGATCACGGTGCTCGCCAACATCGACATCCTCGGACGCAACTGGAACATCCACGCCCTGATCGGCGGCGCGCTGTTCACGATCATCGGCACGCAGGTGCTCGCCCTCGGCCTGTGCGCACACGCCTACGGCACCTACTTCATGGGCGAGAAGGACGCCTGGTTCGACACGATGCGCGCACGCTTCCGGCTCGAGCACGGCCTTGCGCTCGGGGGCACGGTGATGCTCGCCGGCTTTGTGACCGCGCTGGTGATCGTGATCCAGTGGATCGAGCACGGCTTCGGAAAGCTCGGCCAGAACAATCTCGCGATCGTGGCCTTCGAGCTCCTGATCGTCGGTCTGCAGATCTTCTTCTCGTCGTTCCTGCTCAGCATCCTCGGGTTGCGGTGGACCGAACGCTCGTGAGGCCCGCCGCGTTCAGGTCGCGTCACTGACCACTGATCGCCAGCCGGGCGCCGCCGGAGCGCCGGCGCGCAGCGGAACCGTCGCCGCGCGGGGCCGACGCGCACCGGCGTCCCCCGTCGCGTTGAAGATTTCATGGTCGCCGACTAGCATCCGCGCGGGGTCCGCGCCAGCGAGCCGGGTGGCGAACGAGAGGCGATCATGATGTTCGAGCCCAGCTTTGGTCAGAACCTGACGGCCATCGTCGGCCTGCCTGTGGCGGCCTGGCTCACGGCGCTCGGGACCGGTCTGGCGATCGAGCGCGTGGCGCGAGCGACGCTGCCCAACGCGCTGCTGCTACCGCTTGGGCTGGCGGGCGGCATCGTCCTCAGCTACGCGCTCTACGCGCTCGGGGCCTCGGACGTGGTGCCGGTCGTGCTGCTCGTGCTCGTCAGCCTTGCTGGGCTCGCCTTCGCTCGTGGGGGCCTTCGCAGCCGCCTCAATCCGGGGCTTCCCGCGGTCGCCGGGATCTTCGTGTTCCTGTTTTTCATGCTGCCGGTTCTCGTCACCGGGCACTGGTTGTGGGTCGGCTACAACTTCGACAACGACACCTCGGTCCAGTTTCTCCTGACGGCCCATCTGAAGACGCTCGGCACACAGATGGTCCCGCAGGTGAACACGGGGTCGGCCGTTATCGACACATATCTGGCGACGGCCTACCCGCTGGGCGCCCACGCCGAGCTGGCCACGCTCAGCGGCCTCCTGCACACGGGGCCCGAGGTCGTCTACCAGGCCTATCTGAGCGTGCTCGCCGCGCTGATTGCGCTGACCGTCGCCGCGACGGCGACGCCGGCGATCGGCTCGCGTCGCGCGGCGGTGCTGGGCATCGCGGCGGCCAGCGCGAACCTCTTCTTCCAGTACACGATGCAGGGCAACATCAAGGAGATCGCGACGGCGGCGATGACCGTGGCGGCGTTCGCGCTGATCGCCGAGGCCGTTCGCGCGAAACGCTCCTACCCCGGCGTCGCGGTCAGCGCAGTTCCGCTGGCGGCGACCCTGTGCACCTACGGCGCGGCGGGTGCGCCCTACGTCCTCGCGGCGATCGGCGGCGTGGCGCTGACGCTTGTCGTGAACGCCCGCCGGCTGCCTCGCCCGTCGTGGATCGGCCCGGCGCTGCTTGGCGCGGCGCTGATCGCCGTGCTTTCGATCCCCGCCCTGGTCGGCTTCTCGACGCTCTACCACGTGGCTCAGGGCGTGGTTGGCAGCGCCAACAAGGGCGTCTCCACGAGCGTCCTCGGCCAGCTCCTGCGCCCGCTTCCGCTGAGCCAGATCAGCGGTGTGTGGCTCGCCGGTGACTACCGCCAGGATGATCGTTGCCCATCCGGCCAGCGGGCTGACGACGTGGTCCACGGTCCTGATCCTGGTGGCGCTGATTCCCGGCGTGCTGGTGAGTGTGTGGCGCCGCGACGCCGGCCCGCTCGTCGCCACGATCACGACCGGCCTCGTTCTGCTGATCGTGATCCCGCGGGTCACCCCCTACGCCGGCGGCAAGGTGTACGCGATCGCGAGCCCGGTCGTGGTCTGGGTCGCCGGCGTCGGGCTGTGCTCGCTCGGCTGGCGCCGGCTGCGGGTGCTCACGGCCCTGGCTCGGGGTCGCTGTCACCGTCGCGATCATCTCCTCCGACATTCTGGCCTACCACATCGATCAGGCCTCGCCGATTCCGCGCATGCTTGCGATCAGGGCGACGGCGGAGCATTTCGCGTCCGACGGTCCGGTCCTCTTCAACGAGTCCGACGAGTTCATCAAGTATTTCGCCGGCTCCACCGACACGATCGCGCCGTTTGACTCGATCACGCCGGACCAGGTGCAGCTGATCAGTTCGTCCGACATCTTCGACCGCTTCTTCGATCTCGACCAGGAGAAACTGTCCTACGTCGAGAGCTTCCCGGTGATCGTCACCCGCCGCTCGCCGATCGCCAGTCGGCCGCCGGCCAACTACAAGCTGGTGTACTCGCAACCGCTTCTATCTCGGCTGGGAGCGCCAGAAGCGCCCGGTTGTGCTGGCCGCATTGGGGCTGCAGAGCGAATGGAGGGGGGCCGCGATCCCGGCCTGCCATGCCGTGGCGGCGCTCGTGCGCAAAGCGCCGCACGGCGCCGAGCTGATCGACGCCGTGACGCCGCCCGTCACCGGCTTCCAGGTCCTCTACGCGCCGGACCGCCCGTTCCCGTGGGGGCTTGACGAAGACCCGTACAACTCGGTGACCGCCAAGGGGCCCGGCAAGGTCCTGGAGACAGTCAGCGTGCCTGTCAGCGGCCTCTACCGGGCCTGGGTCCAGGGAAGTTTCCCGCGGGCGCTCCGCGTCCTTGTTGACGGGAAGCTGGTCGGCGAGGTCAACGGGCTGGACTCGGTGGACCAGTGGTCGGCGGCGGGAACTGTGGCGCTCTCGGCGGGCAAGCACGTGCTCGAGATCTATCGCGGCGGCGGCACGATCCTTCCCGGCGACGGGTCTTTCGAGGCCGAGGTCGGCTACGCGATGCTGGCAGAGGTCGGCTCCGAGGTCATGCGCGCGGTGCCCCTGTCGCACTGGCACTCGCTGTGCTCCTCCGCGTCCGACTGGATCGAGCTCGTGAAACCGTGACCGGCTCGCTCGTCACCGTGGCGATCCCGGTGCTCGACGGCGGCCCGCTGTTTGCGAGCACGCTCTCGGCGATTCGCGCGCAGCGAGTCGACGCCGAGGTCGAGATCCTCGTGTCGGACTCCGGCTCGACCGACGGCTCGCCTGAGCGGGCGCGGGCGCACGGAGCCCGCGTGGTCGAGGTGGAGCGCACGAACTTCAGCCACGGCGCGACGCGCAACCTGCTGCTGCGAGAGGCACGGGGAACCCACGTCGCGCTGCTCACCCAGGACGCCGAGCCGGCGAACGAGCACTGGCTCGAGCTGATGCTCGGCGGCTTCGAGGCGGCCGCGGACGTCGCGATCGTCTATGGCCCCTATCTGCCTCGTCCCGGCGCCTCGGCCTCGGTGCGTCGCGAGCTGGAGCGCTGGTTCGGCTCGCTGAACGCGGGGGTCGAGCGGCTGGCGCCCGGCGAGCGGGAGCTGCCGGCGGTGGCGCTGATGGGGCGCCGCGGTTTCCTCAGCGACGCCAATGCGTGCATCGAACGAGCCGCCTGGGAGCGCGTGCCGTTCCGCGACATCCCCTACGCCGAGGACCGCGCGCTGGCTCTCGACATGCTGCGGGCGGGCTACGCGAAGGTCTATGAGCCTCGCGCCGGCGTGCTGCACTCGCATGAGTACGCCCCCCGCGAGCGCTTCCAGCGCTCCTTCGACGAGTGGCGCGGCCTGCGCGAGGTCTACGGCTGGCGTGAGCCGGCCACGCCGCGAGCGCTGCTCGCGCAGCTGCGCGGCGAGCTTGGGCCGCTGCGCCGCGAAGGCGCCGGCCGGCGCGCACTCGCGGCCGCCGCCGGCAACCGTCTGATCCGCTACAGCGGCGCGGTGCTCGGCTCGCGCGCCGGCGCGCTGCCGGCGGCCGTGCAACGGCGCTGCTCGCTCGAGGGCCGGGCCGGGGGCATGGGACGGGGGACGCCGTGACTGACGTGCCCGAGCAGACGCAGGAGCCGGAGCACGAGCCGGAGCCGACTCAGAAGCCCCGAGGCCGCCTCGCGACGCTGTGGCGGCGAATCGTGCTGACCTGGCGCTACCACGGCCCTCTGAACGTCGCCTTCCGCATCGTCACCTTCCCGTTGCGCTACACGCCGATGCGCGACCGTCTCGGCGTGCCGCGACTGATCGACCCGACCTCCTACCAGGCGCAGCGCTGGTACCGCGTGCACGGGGAGCCGGTCGCCATCGTCATCCCGAGCTACCGCGACGCCGACGCTGTCCGGGCGCTGGTGCGCTCAATCAGGGACACGACGTCCGCCGATCGCGTGCGGATCATCGTCGCCGACGACGCGAGCGGCCCCGAGCACCTCGCGGAGCTGCACGCCATCGAGGGCATCGAGATCGTCGAGGGCGAGCACAACGCCGGCTTCGCCGCGAACGTCAACCGGGGCCTGCGCGCAGCCGGCGACTCACTCGACGTCGTTCTGCTGAACTCCGACGTGATCGCCCGGCGCAACTGGCTCGCGACCCTGCAGTACCACTCGCGCGAGGCGGACTACGTCGGCATCGTCGGCGCCAAGCTGCTCTACCCCGACGGCAAGATCCAGTTCGCGGGCACGGTACGAAACCTGGGTGCGCCGCAGTGGTTCGACCACCGCTTCCGTTTCAAGCCAGCCGGCTTCGGCCCGGCCACGATCCCCCAGCCCGTGCTCGCGGTGACCGGGGCCTGCATGTACCTGCGCCGGTCGCTGATCGACGAGATCGGCGAATTCGATGAGCGCTACCCGATGGCCTACGAGGACGTCGACTACTGCCTGCGCTGCTGGCAGTCGGGTCGCCGCGTCACGTTCGCGCCGGCGGCGGTGCTCACCCACCACGAGTCGATCACGCGCGGGACCGACGTCGGTCAGCGCGAGCGGGAATCGCAGCACCAGTTCTGGACGCGCTGGGGCGAGTTCCTCGACGCTCGCCCCGTGCGCACGCGCGAAGATCGCCTGCGCGTGGTCTATGTGACCGAGGACACCGGCGTCGGCGGGGGGCACCGCGACATCTTCGAGCACCTCAACGGGCTCGCCGACCGCGGCCACGAGGTCGCTCTCTACAGTCTCGCCGGCGAGCCCGGCTGGTTCGACCTGCGCGTCCCGGTCCACTCGTTCGAGGACTACACCGAGCTGGTCGAGGCGCTCGCCCCGCTCGACGCGATCAAGGTCGCGACCTGGTGGAACACGGCCGCCCCGGTCTGGCTTGCGAGCACCCTGCACGGCATTCCGGTCTATTTCGTGCAGGACATCGAGACGAGCTACTACCCCGACGACGAGTACGTGCGCAACTGCGTGCTCGCCTCCTACCGGCACGAGTTCCGTTACATGACGATCTCCAGCTGGAACCGAGACCGCCTGCGCGAACTGGGGCTCGAAGCGGAGCTGATCCCGCCCGGCATCGACCTCGAGAACTTCCACCCGCTGCCGGCGGTCGCCCGCCGCCCCGACATGCTGCTCGCGCTGGGACGCAGCAACCCGCTGAAGAACCTCCCGCTCACCCTCGATGCCTGGCGCGGTCTCGCGCAGCCGCGACCGCAGCTGCGCCTGTTCGGCATCGAGCCCGAGCTCGCCGGCCGCGACGCCGGCATCGTCTACGAACAGGCGCCCTCGGATGCCCGCGTCAACGAGCTGATGTGCGAGGCGGCGATCTTCGTCCAAACCTCCACGCACGAGGGCTTCTGCCTGCCGGCGCTGGAAGCGATGGCAACCGGAGCGGCGGTCGTCTGCACCGACGCCCACGGCAACCGCGACTTCTGCGTGGACGGCGAGAACTGCCTTATGCCGGCAAGCCGGACCGAAGACGTTCGTGGCGCAATCGAGCGGCTGCTGGCCGACCCGGCCCTGTGCGAGCGGCTCGGCCGCGCCGGAATCGCGACGGCGGCCGACTACGCCTGGGAACGGCGGATCGACGCGCTCGAGGGGTTCCTCACGGACGTCGCGAAGCCGAGGCGCATCGACATGAACGCGATCGAGGCGGCGGCGGCAGCAGCGGCGGCAGCGGCCGCGTTGGGCTGAGAACGAGCCCGGGCGGCGGTCCTCAGAGGTTCTCCGAGATCCGCGGCGCCTCGTGGTGGAAGACGACGACGCCGAGCGCGAACACCGCCAGGATGATGCCGAGCGGGATCAGCGCGAACTCCCAGCCGCCGAGCGCGAACGCGGCCGAGGGGTTCACACCCTCGCCGCCGCCGACCAGCGCGTGGCGGGCCTGCGCGATCAGCGCGGCGATCGGGTTGGTCATCAGGAAGTGGCCGATGAAGTGCAGGTGGAGGTTGTTGCCGACCGGGACGCTGCTCGTCGCGCAGACCTTGCCGGTGACGGTGTTCAGGACGGTGTCGCTGAGGCTGTTGAAGACGCAGTGGGGGCCGTAGTAGTTGAGTGTGTGGTGGTTGTAGTAGTAGACCGGGTAGATGATCGGTGAGGCGTAGAACAGCAGCTGCGAGAGGACGTCCCAGATCGGCTGGATGTCGCGGGCGCGGATGTAGAGCACCGAAAGCAGCATCCCGATGCCGGCGGCGAGGATCGCCAGGAGCACGACCACGGGAATCAGCTCGAGCCACGACCAGGTCGGCGCGATCCCGCGAATCAGCGCCAGCACGAAGATCGGGATGAGGTTGGTGGTCAGCTGGAAGAGCGCCGTCAACGTGATCGCCAACGGCACGACCAGTCGCGGGAAGCGCATCTTCCGCAGCAGCCCCTCGCGGCTGAGCATCGCCTGTACCGAGCCGGTGGTGGCCTGCAGGAAGAACGTCCACAGGATGATCCCCAGCAGCAATTCGACGCTGTAGTTCGGCACGTCGGTGCCGACGTGGAAGATGTCGGTGAAGACGAAGTAGAGGACGCCGAAGAAGAGCAGCGGGCGCATCAGCGACCAGAAGTAGCCGAGGATCGAGTTGAAGTAGGTCAGCTTGAAGTCGGTCGATGCGAGCGTGTAGGTCAGGCTCACAAACCGACGCAGGTCGTCGCCGAAGGCGCTCGGGCTGTAGCGCTTGCCCTCGGCCTGCTCCGGAATGCTCATCGCCGAGTGATCTCGAACTCGTGCGGCAGGTCCACGACGCCGGTGGTGAAGCGCCCGCCGTGGACGATGATCGTGGCCAGGTCGGCGCGCAGGTCGATCGTGTCCGAGCCCATGCCGGCGCGCGCGATCGACGGCGTGACGGTGTAGCTGGCCGGCGTGAACCAGTTCTCCAGCCGCAGCCGCACGGTGACCAGCTCGCCCGCGGCGAAGCGGCCCGTCGGCCCGATCGCCCATTCGGTGGTGGTCGCGAAGACCGTGGCACCGGCGTTGTTGCGAATCGTGACGCCGAAGCTCGGATCCTCGAGCGCCGCGTTGAAGCGAACCTCGACCCCGACGGCGATCGGCTGGCGATGATCGATCGAGGCGATCCTGCCTCCGGCCGCGTCCTCGAACCAGGCATCGGTGATGTCCGCGTCGCGCTGGTCGCTGCGCCGGTCGTCCTCGCTTCGCTCGTCCGAGAGCTCGTGGACGGTGCGCCCGAAGTTCAGCGCGTTGTAGCGGTGCGCGACGTCCGCCGGGTCGCCGATCGAGACCATGCGCCCTTTGTCGAGCAGCATCGCGCGGTCGCAGAAGCGCTGGATCGCGCCCATGTCATGGGTCACGAAGAGAATCGTGCGCCCCTGCTTCTTGAGGCGCTGGAACTCGTCGAAGCACTTCTGCTGGAAGCTGGCGTCGCCGACGGCGAGCACCTCGTCGATCAGCAGCACGTCGGCATCGACCTGGATCGCGACGGCGAACGCCAGTCGCACCGACATGCCCGAGGAGTAGTTCTTCAGGCGCATGTCGAGGAAGTCTTCGAGCTCCGCAAAGGCGATGATCGAGTCGAAGCGCGCCTTGGCCTCCTTGCGCGTGAGGCCGAGCACGATCGCGTTGAGGATCACGTTGTCGCGCGCGGTGAGGTCGACGTTGAAGCCGACGCCCAGCTCGATGAACGGCGACAGGCGACCTCGCACGTCCATCTTGCCGGCGTCGATGTCGTAGATACCGGCGAGGCACTTCAGCAGCGTGCTCTTGCCGCTGCCGTTGCGTCCGATGATCCCGAAGAACTCCCCCTGCGCGATGTCCACGCTGACGTTGTCGACGGCCTGCAACAGGTCGTAGGTGCGCGCCTGGAACGGGTGCAGGGCACGCTCCTTGAGCGTGTGGTACTGGCGGTGGTGGAGCTTGAACGCCTTGCTGGCCCCCTGGATCGAAACGGCCGGCAACAGGGATCGGCCGCCTGAGCCTGCGGGCGTGGAAGGGGCGGTGGTGATCTTCACGCTCTGAAGGTCGCGGCGGGAGGTTCTGGGGCCCGGGGCGAGGGTGCCGCGGCGCCGGTGCTCTGAACCGGCATGCACTCTACAACGCCGTCCTGCCGCGACAGTCGCGCCGCGCGCGGCCGCTTTGGTGGCGGTCGCTATCGTGAGCGCCGATGGAGGTGCTCGAGACCGACCTGGCCGACGCGCGGCTGATCGTGCCCACGGTGCACGCCGACGCGCGCGGCTTCTTCGCCGAGGTCTTCCGGCGCGATCGCTTCGACGCGCTGGGGATCGGCGTCGAGTTCGTGCAGGACAACCACTCGCGATCCTCGCGCGGCGTGCTGCGCGGCATGCATCTGCAGATCGGCGAGGGGGTCGCCAAGCTGGTTCGCTGCGCCCGCGGCGAGATCCTCGACGTGATCGTCGACGTTCGCGCCGGCTCACCGACCTACCGCCGCTGGCAGGCCTTCACGCTCGACGACCGCGCGCATCACCAGCTGTTCGTGCCGGTCGGCTTCGCGCACGGCTTCTGCACGCTCAGCGAGGTGGCCGACGTGGTCTATCGTCAGAGCGGCTATTACGCGCCGGAGCTGGAGCGCACTATCGCCTACGACGATCCCGAGCTGGCGATCGCCTGGCCTGCGGGGATCGACTTCATCGTCTCCGAGCGCGACCGCAGCGCACGCACGCTGCGTGAGCAGGCCGACGAGCTGCGCTTTGGCGATCCAGGAGCCTGAGCGCGGGCAGCGCGCCGGCCGCCGGCCCGACGGCGGGCGAGCCGTCGCCTATCCTTCCGCGGGGTGAGCGTCCGGACGCTGCGATCGAGCGAGCAGATCGGCGATGGTCGCGACTCTCCGGTGGTGCTTGTCGCCGCCGCCGGCTCGCTCGCCGCGCTGGAGCGCACGCTGCGCACGCTCGTTGAGCACACCGACGCGGGCGTACCGCTGGTCGTGGGCGCCGCCGAGGCCGCCGCCGGCGAGCTCGCCGGCCTCGATCTGGACGGCGACGTCGCGCTGCTCGCACTGGGCGGCGCCGGCGGGCTCGCGGCCGCGCTTGCAGCGCTCCGCGCGAGCGCGCCCCACGCCGATGTGGCGCTCGTGCGCGAGGGCGTCCTCGTCGGCCCCGGATGGCTCGACGGTCTGCGCGAGGCCGCGCGCTCGGACTCGATCGTGATGAGCGCCAGCGCGCTCGCCGGGCCCGACGGTGACGCCGCCGCTGTCGCGGCGCGGGCGGCCGCGGTGCGCGCGGGATCGGCGCGCCTTCGCCCCACGCTCGGGTGCGCGAGTCCCGACTGCTGCTACCTGCGCGTGCAGGCGCTCGAGCTCGTCGAGCCGCCGGCCAGCGCCGGCCCCGACACGCAGGTGCTGGCCGAGCTCTCCCGCGACATCTCTGCGCTCGGGCTCGTGCACGTGCTGGCCGACGACACCTACGTCGGCGCTGGCCCGGACGTGCAACTCCCGGACGGCGAGTCCGGCTCGCTGCGGCGAGCCGTCTCGGTCGCGCAGGCGGCGACCCGCCCGCTCGGGGTCACCATCGACGCGCGCGCACTCGGCTCGGCCGCGACCGGCACGCGGACCTACATCCTCGACCTGATCGTCGCCCTGGCGCGCGAGGACTGGCTGAGCTTGCGCGTCGTGCTGCCGCCCGACACCGCCCCCGAGGTCCTCGCGCTGCTCGAGGCCGACGAGGCGATCGAGCTGATCACCTACGAGCAGGCCGCGGCCGGCGTGGCGCTCACCGATCTCGTGCACCGCCCGCAGCAGGTCTTCACCGCGGATGACCTCACGCTGCTGCGCGGGCTCGGCGAGCGCATCGTGATCACCCACCACGACCTGATCGCTTACCGCTGCGGCGCCTACCACGAGAGCGTCGAGCAATGGGGCGACTACCGCCGCGTCACGCGCCTCGCGCTGGCCCAGGCCGACATGGTCGTGTTCCCGTCACGGCACGCGCGCGAGGACGCGCTGCGCGAGGACCTGATCGCGCCGCCACGCGCCCACGCTGTGCCCGACGGCGCCGAGCGCGTCTGGCCGCAGCCGCCGGCCGCGGCGGTGCGACCGGCCGGCGTGCCGGAGCAGGCCGGCCTGCTCGTCTGCATCGGCGCCGACTACGCGCACAAGAACCGGCCGTTCGCGCTCGCCCTTGTTCGCGCGCTGCACGAGCGCCACGGCTGGTCCGGCCGGCTCGTGCTCGCCGGGCCGCACGTGGACCGCGGCTCCTCGCGCGATCGCGAACAGGCCATGCTGGAGCGCGACCCGGCGCTCGCGGAGCTCGTCCTCGACATCGGCGCCGTCGACGACGCCGGGCGCGCCTGGCTCTACGCGCACGCCCAGGCCGTCGTCTATCCGAGCGTCTACGAGGGCTTCGGGCTCGTGCCCTTCGAGGCGGCGCAGGCCGGCGTTCCGTGCCTCTACGCCGCGACGTCCGCACTGGCCGAGCTTGCCGGGCCCGCCGCCGCGACGCTCGTGCCGTGGGATGCCGACGCGAGCGCCGATGCCGCGGCGCCGCTGCTTGCGCCCGGCGCCGCGCGCGATCAGCACGTGGGTGTGCTGCGCGAAGCAGCGGGCGAGCTGTGCTGGGCGAATGTCGTCCCGCTGCTGCGTGGCGTCTATGAGCAGGCGATCGGGAGCCCGTATCGCGCGAGTGCGCCGCACGTGGCCGCGGACCTCGAGCGCGAATCCCACATCGTGGCGCTCGCGGCCTCCGCGGAGCACGATCGTGCTCGTGCCGACGAGCTGCGCCAGGCCAACGACGATGCGCAGCGCGCCAACGGCGCCGCGCAGGAGGCGCTGCTGGCGCTACGCCTGAGCGTGCGGCCGTTCGCAGAGCCCGCCGACGGCGGCCCGCTCACCCCGGCGCAGCGCCGCGGCCTGCTGCGGGTCATAACGAGACCTCGGATGCGCCGGCTGCTGCTCGGCCCGTTTGCCCTGATCGGGCGCCGCGCGCGAGCGGGCGACGCCGGCGATCCGCCGCAGCACACCGCCTCCGGCTGAACGGCGCCGCGGCCGCCGCGCGCACAGCCGGCGCCGGTAGGGGCGCGACGAACGTCCCGCCGTGGCATTCTTACGTCCGTTGCGCGCCCGGCTCGCACGTATCGAGATCACGCCGCGCCAGTTCTTGCTGGTCGCGCTGTTCGCGCTGGCTGCGCTGACGGCGATCGTCATCACGGGCGCGGCGGTTCGCCTCAGCGGCTCCGGACTCGGCTGCCCGGACTGGCCCCGCTGCTACGGGCACGTCTACCCGCCGCTGAAGACCCATGCCCTGATCGAGTTTTCCAACCGGATCGTGTCGGGAGCCGTCGGCGTGGTCGTAGTCGTGGCCGCCGCGGCCGCCTGGAGGCGGCGCCCGTTCCGCCGCGACCTGATGTGGCTCGCGCTGGCGCTGCCGCTCGGTGTCGTGGCGCAGGCGGTGCTCGGCGGCTACACGGTCGAAAACAAGCTGGCACCCGGCTTCGTGATGGCGCACTTCGGCCTCTCGATGCTGATCCTGGTTGCGGCGGCCGCGCTCGCCTGGCGCTCGCTCGAACGTGAGCCCGCCGCGGCGGCGCACGACCGCCGGACCGTCTGGGCGGTGCGGGCGCTTGCGCCCCTGGCCACACTTGTCCTGTTCGCCGGCACCGTCGCGACGGCCGCCGGCCCGCACTCCGGCGGCGCGACCGGGCAGCACATCAAGCGTCTGACCTTCAAGGGCGCGGACACGCTCAACTGGGCGGTCCACGTGCACGGTGCGGTCGCTTTCGCGCTCGGCATCTTCGCCGTCGCGGTGTGGGTGCTGCTCGAACGCCGCCAGGCCGACGCGCAGGCCAGGCGCGCGCTGAGCTGGCTGTGCGTGCTGATCGCGCTCCAGGGCGTGGTCGGCGCGGTCCAGTACGAGACCCATCTGCCAACCGAGCTTGTCTGGGTTCACGTCTCCCTTGCCGCGCTGAGTTGGCTGTGCGTGATGTGGGCGATCGCCGCAATTGGGCGCCCTGAACCGCGGCGAGCGCGCAAACGTGCCCAAATTCGGGCGTCCGTGGTGCAGCCAAACTCCTGAACATCCGGGGCACGCGCTAGCTTTGGCCGAGCATTTGACCATCTGAGAGGAGTGTCATGACGAAGAACGAGCTCGCTGGCAAGGTCGCGGAGAGTGCCGGACTCGGAGTAGGCCAGGCCAAGACCGCAGTCGACGCGGTTTTCGACGCCATCGCAGCCCAGCTGGCCGCCGGCGGTGAGGTGGCGGTTGCCGGATTCGGCAAGTTCGGCGTCAGTCACCGTGCTGCCCGCAGCGGGCGCAACCCGGCAACCGGCGCAACCATTCAGATCGCGGCGAGCAAGGCCGCCAAGTTCTCGGCCGCAAGCGCGCTGAAGAAGCACCTCAACCCTTAGAACGGCTCTCAGAATGACTGGCGCCCCGGGATTTGGCCCGGATGGCGGCGCTGGATCGACACCCGCCGCCTTGCGGGTACCGCCGGTACCCGCTTGTGCGCCGTGCGTCGCCCAACCTGCCCCCGGGCCGCCCCGGACGCGCCCTCATTCCGAAGGCGTTCTTATTCGCTCGCGCGGGCGGCGCTCCACCGACGCGCCGCCGTAGCGGGCAGATCCGGATCTCGCCGGCGCCACGTTGGCTGCCGGCGAGAGCAGGGCCGCATTCCTCTGATGTCCTGCGGGGCGCAGTGCACGGCCTTGGCGAGTGCGGCAGAATCGCAGGATGCGCGTCACCGCCAGGGCTGATTACGCCGTACGTGCCGCGATCGAGCTGGTCGGATCGAGCGCCGCGGCGCCGCGCAAGGCCGATTCGATCGCCGTTGCGCAGGGAATCCCGCTGTCGTTTCTCGAGAACATCCTCAACCAGCTCAAGAGCGCCGGCGTCGTGCGCTCGCAGCGCGGGCCAGACGGCGGCTGGTGGCTGCTGAAGACGCCTGAGTCGCTGACGCTCGCCGATGTGATCCGCGGCGTCGAGGGTCCGCTCGCCAGCGTTCGGGGGGAGCGACCCGAAAACCTCGAGTACGCCGGATCGGCGGAGTCGCTGCAGGTCGTCTGGATCGCCTTGCGGGCCAACATCCGCTCGGTGCTCGAACGCGTCACGCTGGCCGACGTGGCGAGCGGATCGCTGCCCAAGCCGGTTGTCGCACTGACGCGCGAACAGACGGCCTGGAAGAGCGGCTAACCGGCTAGCCCGCTGCCCGCGGATGCTGGTGGCCGCGCCGGCACCCTTTGCGCGGAGAGGTTGAGAACACGGCCGCCGCCCGAAAGGTGCGGCCTGTTATGAGCGCCTAACGCAGCGCATCGCACGGCTTGCCAATCGGGTTCGTAAGGCGAGATGTTCATCAAGCCCTTGTTCCTGAGGAGGTCCGAGATGCGACTGAAGTACGTCACTGGCGCGGCGACCGTGGTCGCCTGCGTTGCGATCGCGCTGACTGCGGTCGGCGCCGGAGCTTCGCCACGTCATCAATTCCGCTCGCACGCGATCACGATCCACGCGCAGCCCAACCCGATCACGGCCGGCGACCCCGTCGTGGTCTTCGGCCGCCTGTTCGGCCGCGTCCGCAGCGGCCGGCTCGTTGTGCTGTTCGAACGCGCCGCGCTCCAGCGCGGAGGTTTCGCTCCCGTCCAGACCACGCGCACCGATTCGACCGGTGCGTATGAGTTCACGCGCGCCGGCGGTGTCGTCCTGACCAACCGTGCCTGGTACGTCGCCGCGGCCGGCGTGGTCAGCCGGACCGTGCTCGAGCGGGTCCAGGCCGCCGTGACGTTGAGCGTAACCGGTCCGGGCGGCGTCTCGGAGCCCAACGGGTCGGTGCTTCAGACCGGCCCGAAGTACGTCTACACCTTCGCCGGGACCGTGTCGCCCGCAAGGGCCGGCGCCGGCGTGTTCCTCCAGCGCCAGGGCGCGAACAGCGGCAACGGCTGGGCCACGATTGGGCGCGGAACGGTCGCTGCCGACGGCAGCTACTCGATCCCGCACATCTTCGTGATCCCCAGCTCGCAGAACGGTGACGCGACGATCCGCGTGCTGCTGCGCAACGACGGGCGCAACATCGACAGCCCGTCCGACTCGCTTTCCTATGAGATCGAGCAGACCCAGAACCCGAACCTGACGATCAACGCGGCCAGCAACCCGATCGTCGAGGGCGGCACGGACACGGTCTCCGGCGTCGACGCGGCAGGTGCAGGCCAGCTGCTGACGCTCTACTCCCGTTACTACCGCCATTCGTTCGCCGTGGTCGCCACGACGACGAGCGGGCCCGGAGGGAGCTACTCGTTCCCAGTGACCCCGGTCTACAACACCGCTTACCAGGTCGTCGCGTCGGCTCCCCCGAAGGGATCGACGGGAACGACCGGCAGCACCGGATCGACCGGCTCGACCGGTGGCACAGGGTCAACCGGCAGCACCGGTTCGACCGGTTCGACCGGATCGACCGGGACGACCGGATCGACTGGAACAACCGGGACGACCGGAACGACCGGAACGACCGGAACGACCGCCAGGTACCGCTCGGCGGTGCTGTTCATCGGCGTGGCGGATGCGCTCACGGCCAAGGCCTCGGCGACGAGCGTCAACCAGGGGCAGTCGGTGACGTTCACCGGGTCGGTTGCGCCGGACAAGACGGGACACGTGATCTACCTCCAGCGCGAGAACGCTGCGGGCAACGCGTGGCACGTGATCGCCTCGGCGACGATCGGCGCGAACTCGACGTACACGATCACGCAGTCGTTTTACGAGACCGGCACAGAGATCGTCCGCGTGAAGATCCCCGGCGGCCCCGACAATCAGGGGGCGGTGAGCGCTCCGTTCACGATCACGGTCAGCGCGATCTCGCCGGCAGCGCTGGTGCCCGCCGCCGGGTGATCATCCACCCGCCGCACGCATCGAGTTAGTTGCGAGGGGCCGCCCTGCCAGGCGGCCCCTCGTGCGCCCGTCCCCGGGCCGGCGGGATCGCCCGGCCGGCGGCCGGCGGGCCGGCGGGCCTCAGCGTCAATCCGCCGCAGGAACACCGAGGCGAAGAGGGGACGGATTCTCGGGGGCGCGGGGGCGTCGGGGCGGAGCCCCGGGGCGTGGGGGCGCAGAGCCAGGGGGCGGAGCCCCGGGGCGTGGGGGCGCAAAGCCCTGGGGCGCGAGTGCGGGGCGCAGAGCCCTGCGGCGCGACGGCGCAGAGCCCTGGGCGCGGAGCGCCGCGCCTGCGATTGAGCGTTTCCGCGCCGGCTTAGAAGCCGATGGGGTGACGCACGACGTAGCCGGCGAACTCGCCGCCGCCGTCGCCCCAGCGCGAGCCGTCCTCGGCCAGGGCCACCGTGTCGAAGCGCCTGCCCTCGATCGTCATCCAGGCATGCCCGGCGTTCGCGTAGATCGTGATGTACTGGCCGGGTCCTGGCGCGCCGTAGCCCTCGAGCGTCGCCGGAGTCCTCCGGCACGCTCAGCAGTCCCGCGGCGTGGAGCACGTAGGAAACCGAGCCGGAGCAGTCATAGCCCGGGGAGATGAAGGAGCCATGCCCGCCGCCCCAGATATAGGGCAGTGTGGCGATCTGGTTTGCCGCGGCAACCATCTCCGACAGGGCAATCGACACGCTCGATGATGCCGTGCTCGTGGTCGTCGCCGTCGAGACGGCGGGGGTGGAGGTCGTCGCCCCGGTCGCGGTCGCGTCGGCGGTGGCCGTCGGGTCCGTCGTCGGGTCCGTCGTCGGGTCCGTCGTCGCTGTGGTGGCGGCGGTGCCCGGCCCCGTGGTGCCGCCGCTCGCGTCGGTCTGCTGGAGCGTCGGGCCGTCGCCAAGGCCGAGCGCTTCGCGCGTGCCGGGTCCGACGACGCCGTCGGCAGTCAGGCCGTGGGCGGTCTGGTAGGCCTCAACGGCTGCCGTCGTGGCGGCACCGAAGTTTCCGTCCGCGGGGATCCCGAGCGCCTGCTGCAGGGCGATCACGTCGGCGGTGTCCGACGGTGCGGCCGGCTGCAGCACCGAGGCTTCGCGCACGGTGCCGGCTGCCGGCGTCGGTGCGGATGTGGTGGTCGTTTGCTCGCTGGCATGTTCGGCAGCCTTCAACGCGTTCCAGGTGGCCGGGCCGACGTCGCCGTCGACGGTCAGCCCGTGAGCGGCTTGGAAAGCCCGGATCGCGGCTCCGGTCTTGGGGCCGAGCGTGTCGTCCACCGTCAGGCCGAGCATCCGCTGGACGTCTCGCACGTCTCCGTGGCTGACCTTGCCGTAGACGACGGCTCGCGGCTTGGCGACAGGAGCCGACGCGGCGTCGAGCGCGATCGCGGGCTGCGTGGCGGACGGCGCTGCGGTGAAGATGCCCTTGCTGCCGGTCACCGTCCGGTGCGCGATGGTTTGCGCCAGCGGCACATTCGGCCCGGCGCCCGCTCCCGCGGCGCCGGCGCGGTGATGGCCGGCCTTGGCCGGCGGCTTGGAGCCGGATGCCAGCGAGGGAAGCGTCGTCGCGGCCAGCAGCGCGAGAACGGATGCACCGCCGATCGCCGGAGCGGCGAACGTGGACGGGGTGCTCGCCGAGCGGCGCGTGCGCCAGTAGACGACCGACTCGTTGACCGTGTCGTTGTCGGCAAGGTCGCGGGCGGGGCTCAGGCGGCCGAGCTCCAGCGACGCGCGGCGGGGACGTCCGCGACGGGCGAGCGAGCGCTCAAGCGAGGCTGCCCATACGTCGGCGCTTCCGAGATCACGAGCGAGCTCCATGTACAGGCCTCCCAAATCCTCCGGAATTCAAGCCTGCGGGGTTAGCTGACGGGCTCGCGCAACGCGCTACACCACCAATTGGCGGCGATTCGCCCCATCGGCCTCAGGGGTCGTAATGGGTCCCCCGCTCGCCGGCCACGGGGGGACGGCGATTCGGCTTCTTCTATGTGCGCGTCGAGGCTAGCACGTCTACTCCTGCGAGTGCGAGCAAAGCTGCGGGAAAATCTCGCCGCTGCAATCGAACTTGCATTAGCGGCGTTTGCAGGGACTCCATCAGAACACGCCGATGCGGTCGATCGGCCAATAGGTGGCAAACACCTCGCCGATGATCCACGACAGCGGCACCGGACCCCAGTAGCGGCTGTCGTCGGAGTCGCCTCGATTGTCGCCCAGCATGTAGTAATCGCCGCGTGGGATGACGATCGCATGGGGCATGTTGCAGCTGGTCGAGTCGCTACAGGGCGTGATGTAGGGCTCGTCCACCAGTTCCTTCCCGTTGATCACCGGATGCCCGTTCCTGATTGACAGCGTGTCTCCAGGCAGGCCGATCACGCGCTTGACGAAGTAGTCGCTTGCGTGGGTGGCGACTCCCTTGGGACACGGCTCGGTGAGCGGGACGTTGACCTTGCAGGTCAGCGAGCTGGGCGGGTGAAAGACGACGATGTCGCCGCGCGAGGGCGTGCCGCCGAAGTCGTAGGCGAGTCGATTGACGAGCACGCGCTGGCCGGGGAGCAGGGTTGGCTCCATCGATTGCGACGGGATCACGAACGGCTTGACGACCGCCGCCTGCACGCTCTCTGCGAGCAGCAGCGCAAGCGCCACGGTCGCCACGATTTCCACCACCGGCGCGAAGCGCCAGGAGCGAAAGCGCGCGCGCAGTGACTGGGGGCCCGCAGGTTCAGGCTCCACGCCGCCGCCATCGGGCGTCGCGGGTGCGCCCCCGGGATAACGGCTCGGGCCACCGGGAGGACCGCCCGGGCTGTCCACCACGCCGGCGCCACTGCGAGCGTCCCGGGCGGCGTCCGCCACGACAGCACCACCCCAATCGCCGTCCGCGCGGTTTGTCAGGCGCGCGGCCGCCGGATCGAAGCCCGCGCCGGCTATCACGACCGGGCCCGCCGGATCGAAGCCTGCGCCGGCCGTCACGACTGGGCCGGGCTCATCGCGGCCCGCGCCGGCCGTCACGACTGGGCCGGGCTCATCGCGGCCCGCGCCGGCTGTCACGACTGGGCCGGGCTCATCGCGGCCCGCGCCGGCCGTCACGGCGGCGCCGCCAGGATCGCCGCCCGCGGGGTCTGCTGTCACGAGTGGGATGCGCACTTCGCGTTCGGCGGGGTCTGCGACGACCGGTCCACCGGAGCCCTCGCCCGCGCCGCCCGGCACGATGCCGACGCGGGGATCCCCGCTCGGCTGTGGGGGTGCAGGGGGAAACGTGTGCGCGGCGACCTCACCCAAGGCGGGAACGGCCAGCGCGGTTGGCGGGATCTCGGTCGTCCCGGCTATGGGCGAAGAGAGCGCAGGGGCTGGCAGCGCGTCAGCGGCCCGCTCGCCAACCCCGAACCGCAATGCCGTGGCGGCCTCGGCCGCTGGGGGCATCGTGGCCTTCACCGCCGGCGCGGCGAACTCCCCGGCGGCAGTTGCGGGGACGATTGTTGCGCCGTCGGCACCGCCCGGCGTCTCGGTGGTGGGTGCGGGCGCGAGGAGATCGGCCTCGCCAAGCCCGGGGCTCGCCGGGCGCGACTCGGGCAACCCGGACGCGGTGGGCGCGATGTCGACCGCCTCGGCGGTGCGCGCGTCGCCAATCGGCGGCAGGTCGGCGAATGTGGTTGCGGCAACCCCGCTGGTTGCGGTAGCCGCGTCGGGTGCACCGTCGTCCCCGGCCGTGTCGGACGTCGCGGCGGCCGCGGCGGCAAGCCTCGCCATGCGTGCCGCGAAGGCGGCGGCGCCGGCCTCACCGGCGCGCCGCGAGGCTGCCTCATCGGCCGTTCCCGTCGCTCCCGCGGGTTCGATCGCGTCCGGCGCGTGGGCGAGGGGATCGGGATGCTCGGGCGGAGTGCTCATCGGCCGTTGCCGATCCGCAGCGCATGCGGGTGGTGGCGGGCGTGGGCGGCCCTGGTGTGAGTCGTCCCCGGCCCGATCGCCCATACGGTCGCGGTCCCCAGTGATGCCATCGCGGCCCCCGCCAGCATCACGGCGGCGGCGCGCTGCACGACGGCGCGCGGCCGGCTGCGCTGGGCGTTGAACTGGCTCGCAATGCGCGCCGGCGGACCGAAGCGCTCAACGGCGATCCGCGCGGCGCGGTCAGCATCGACACCGCGGCTCACGTCGGCCGCGGCCGCCTCGAGCAGGTGCGCGCGCACCTCGGCGAGGATCCGCCTGCGCCTGCCGCGACGCAGGTGACGGGCGAGCTCGGCGACGTAGTCGGAAATGGGGTTCACAGCTGCCCCGGCGACACGAGCGGCGCGAAGACTGCGTCGACGGCGCTGCGGAACGCATGCCAGCTCGCGACGCGTTCGCCGACCGCCGCGGCGCCGGTGCGCGAGAGGGCGTAGACGCGGCGGCGCCGGCCGGAGACCACCTCCCAGCTGCTCGAGAGCAGGCCCGCATCCTCGAGCCGGTGCAGCGCCGGGTAGATCGTTCCCTCGGCCAGGTCGAACTCGCCGTCGCTGCGTCTGCACATTTCCTCCACGATTGCATACCCGTGCAGCGGTCTCGCCTCGAGAATCGCGAGCACCATCCCGTCGAGATGTCCTTGCAGCTCCGTGCTGGCCATAAGTAGACAGTCTATACATAGATGGTCTGCATGTCAATCGGCAGCTCGTGAAGGGCTGATCGGCGCAATACGCTAGTCCGCTGGACGACGCCGGATCAGCGGATCCGGCCCCCGGCCGGCATCGTCGAACCAACCGGTCAAGCCGCCCGCGCGCGGGCCTGCGACGATGCCGGTGCGAACACTATGAGCCGAATGCCACCGATCTGCGTAGGTGGGAGTTGATGAAGGTGCTGGCGCGCGCGAGGTACGGACTGCTCGACCGGGCGCTCGAGCACGGTCTGTTGCCAGATCCGGTGCTGGCGGCCGGTTCGCGCGCGGGAGCCCGTGCGCGGCTGCGCCGCGAGCGCCGCGGCGGGGTGGAGGAGCAGGAGCGGCGGCTCGGCGAACTCGTCGAGACGATGCGCTCCGGACCCATCGCCGAATCGGTGGCTCGCGCCAACGAGCAGCACTACGAGCTGGCGCCGGAGTTCTTCGAACTGTTCCTCGGGCCGCGGCTGAAGTATTCCTGTGGATGGTGGGGCGACGGGATCGTCGATCTCGCGGTGGCCGAGGAGGCGATGCTCGCGCTGTCGTGCGAGCGCGCCGGAATCGAGAACGGCATGAGCGTGCTGGATCTGGGTTGCGGTTGGGGCTCGATGTCGCTGTGGATCTGCGAGCGCTACCCGCAGGCGAACGTCGTTGCCGTATCCAACTCCGCCTCGCAGCGAGCCTGGATCGAGTCGGTCCGCGACCGCAGGGGTTTTCGCGATCGCTTGACCGTGATCACGGCCGACATCAACACGTTCACTCCCGGGCGCCGCTTCGACCGCGTCGTGTCGATCGAGATGTTCGAGCACATGCGCAACTGGGAGGCGCTGCTCGCGCGGATCGCTGGCTGGCTCGAGCCGGACGGGCGGCTG
The DNA here is from genome assembly GCA_963788385.1 of uncultured Solirubrobacterales bacterium. Taxonomy (GTDB): domain Bacteria; phylum Actinomycetota; class Thermoleophilia; order Solirubrobacterales; family Solirubrobacteraceae; genus Palsa-513. The sequence goes on along the minus strand of CAWBGR010000017.1, from coordinate 150,746 downwards.
TTCGTACACGTCTTCTCCCACCGCAGCTTGGCCTACGAGTTCGCCGGCACGTGGGCCGCCGAGCGCTTCTTCACCGCCGGGCGAATGCCATCGCACGAGCTCCTGCTGCGCTTCCAGCGCGACCTCGAAGTGACCGCCAGCTGGGCGGTGTCCGGGACGCATTACGCGCGAACGCTGTCGGCGTGGCTGGAGCGGCTCGACGCGCACGCGGGGCGCGCGCGGATCGTGCTGGGCGACGCCCTCGGCGAGCGCCACGCCGCGCGAGCTCTGGCCGGATGGCGGTTGTTCCTGCTCTCCACCGAGCAGATGTGGGGCTGGCGTGATGGGCAGGAGTGGATGGTGTCCCACCACCTGCTCGCGCCCCGCTGAACCGGGCGACCCGCGTCAGCGCCGCCGCCGCTGCCCCCGCGCTCGTCGCCGCGACGGCCGCCAATGCGTGCGCTGAGCCAGTGGCGTAGCGTGCCCGCTTGGATCTCGAACCGGGGAGGATGCTGTGTCGCGCTTCGATGGACAGACGGTGCTGGTCACTGGGGCTTCACGTGGGATCGGCCTTGCGAGCGCCGAGCATTTCGTCGCGCTGGGCGCACGTGTAGGCATGGTTGCGCGCGACCACGCGGCGCTCGCCGCCGCGGCTGCGCGGATCGGTGGTCAGACGCACGTCGTGGCAGCCGATTTGACTGACCCCGGGGAGTGCGCGCGCGCCGTCGACGAGGTGGCCGGGGCCCTCGGTCCCGTCGATGTGCTCGTCAGCTGTGCCGGCGTTCTGCACCGCGATTTCGTCGAGAACGTCACGCCCGAGGACTTCGAGCAGACCTGGCGGCTGCACGTCGGAGCAGGGCTGTGGCTGACCCAGCGCGTGCTCCCCGGCATGCGCGAACGGCGGCGCGGCTCGATCGTGCTGGTGTCCTCAGAGCTCGGGCTGATCGGCGGACCGTCGTATGCGTCCTACTGCACGAGCAAGTGGGGGATGGTGGGGCTGGCCGAGGTGCTCTACCACGAGCTGGCCGGGTCGGGCGTGCATGCCTGCGCGATCTGCCCGGCCGACGTCCGCACCGATCAGCTGCGCGAGGACCTCGACTGGGGGCCGACTCCCGGGGTGCCGTTCGAGAAGGCGCTGACGACCGAGCGCCTGGCCGCGGCGATCGCCTCAGCGGCCGCCGGAGGGAAGGCCGTCGTGGTCGTCGACCGCCTCCCGATGCGGGCGCTGTTCGGCTTCTGGGGCGGGCCGCGCGGTCTGAGCCGCAGGATGCTGCACGGCGCCTACAAGCCGCTGCTGAAGACGCGCGGCGGCTGAGCGCGAGTCGCACCGCGCCGGCTGCTCAGCCCAGGACGCGATGTTCGACGCCCCCGCCAAAGGCCAGCAGGACGTCGGCGGTGAGCGACGGCGGGAAGATGCCGTGGCCGACGACGCCGGGCGTGCCGTCAAGGCGGGCGCTCAGCTCGTGGCGGTCGCGGAACTCTTCGAGGTAGTCGGCGATGACACCTCCGTCCGGGCTTTCGGGCACGTCGCGCAGGCGCGCCGATCCGAGCGCGGCGAGCGTGGAGTCGATCCCGAAGCGCAACAGCTCGAGCGGGACCGGCGGGCCGATCCGCGCCACCGCCTTGTCGCTCGAGCCGATCACGACAAAGCGCGCGGCCGCCGCCGCCACGACCTTCTCGCGGGTGTGCGCGCCGCCGCCGCCCTTGATCAGCCAGCCATCCGGATCGATTTGGTCCGCGCCGTCGATCGCGATGTCCAACCGCTCGATGCCGGTGAAGGGCACGACTTCGAGACCGAGATCGAGCGCCCGGCGCTCGGTCGCGGGCGATGTGGCGACACAGCGAATCGCGAGCCCCCGCGCCGCCAGCGCGGGCAGCAGGTAGGCGACCGTGGTGCCGGTTCCGAGCCCGACGAGCTGGCCGTCGGCGACCAGGCCGGCCGCGGCCTGCGCGGCCTCGCGCTTCTCGTGTTCTGTGTCTGGCACGCGACAGAGGCTAGTGGGCCTGCTGCCAACGTTGCAGCGAACCGTCGCCGTTCTCGGGTGTCGAGGCAGGGCACGATCCTGCCCGCCCGCCCGCCGCGGCCGCCGCGGCGCCGCGGCGCCGCGGCCGCTTCCGGTCGACGCCGGCGACTCGCCCGGCCGCAGCCAAAGGCCTGCTTGCGCTCAACGTTGCGGGAAAAGACCGCAGGCGCTGGATCTTCCCGGCCGCTCGGATCTGCGCTCTGTGCGGGAATCCTGCGGTAGGGGCTTGACATCCGTGCGGCGAGCGTCCAGATTGACTCTAGCGAGGGCGCCGATTGCGCGCGGATCGGGGGGCGGTGAGGTTTCCACCCATCCTCCGGCCGGTGCTGCACATAGACTCGTCGAGGTGAGCACTACGCAATCTGAGATCGACCAAGTGGCCGACGCCGACCGGGTACGTCCCGCTCCGCGACTGTCCACTGCGCCCTCCTGGGAGGCGCTTCGCGGCTACGCCACACTGATGCGCGGCGTGCTCGACGCGCTGCCTTTCGGCGTCGCCGTGCTGGACCGCGGCGGCACGCTCACGACCTGGAATGACGAGCTCGCCTCGATGCTTCCCTCGCCCCCCTCGCGCGGCGGCACGCACGACATCTCGGTCCTCGTGCGCCAGGTGCACCGGATCGTCGCCGACCCGCAGGACTTCGACGCCCGCCTGAAGCTCGCGCTCCAGCCGTCCAAACCCGACGACGACGGCGAGGTGCCGAGCAACGAATTCGAGGTGGCCCTGCACGGCGAGGACGGCGGTGCGCTCGCGGTCTCGGTCAATCCCTTCGGCGAAGAGGATGAGAGCATCGTCATCTGCTTCCGCGACGCGACCGGAGAGCTGCGCGCACGCCGCGCGCTTGAGCACCGCGCGATGCACGATGTGCTGACCAAGCTGCCCAATCGCGAGCTGCTGATGGACCGCCTGACCGTGGCGCTGGCCCGGCTCGGCCGCCAGGGCACCGCGGTCGGAGTTCTGTTCATCGACCTCGACGGCTTCAAGGAGGTCAACGACCTCTACGGCCATGACGTTGGCGACGAACTCCTGATCACCGTTGCCGACCGCCTGCGCCGCGAGGTCCGCGACGGCGACACCGTGGCCCGCTTCGGCGGCGACGAGTTCGTCGTGTTGTGTGAGGATCTCGTCCGCATCGAGGCCGCTGAGCCGCTCGCGCGCCGGCTGGCCGAGGCGGTCGCGCAGCAGATCAGCATCGGCGAGCGGCTGATCGCCGTGAACGCCAGCATCGGCGTGGTCGTCGAGCAGAACCCTGCGACGAGCGCCGAGGCGCTGGTCAAGCGGGCTGATTCCGAGATGTACCGCGTCAAGCACGGCGCGCGCTGACGCGCCGGGCTCGTCGCGTCGCGCGCTGACGCTCTAGGTTTCCAGCCGCTGCGACGCCAGGAGCTTGTCCAGGTGATCGCGCTCGGCCTCGAGCGCGAGGATCTGCGCGCGGATCACGCCAGCGGCCTGTTCGATGCGCTCCGTCTGCGCCGCGAGGGACGCGATCATCCGGCGCTGGCGCTCAAGCAGCAAAAGCAGGTAATCGGCGGTCGGCTCGTCCATTCGCTGGCGAGAGCGCCCGCGGATCGCCGCCGCCTCGAGCTCGGCGCTCGTGCGCAGCTCGATCGCAGCCAGTTCGGCCAGCGCGACCACGCTCGCCACCAGGCTCCTGCCGCGGTCGGCGAGCGTCTCAGCCCCGCTCGCGTCGGCCGTCGTCAGGGCCGCGGGGGCGGCTGTCGTGCCCGCTCCCACGCTCGGCGTCCGGCGCGGCGCCGCGGCGATGGGGGGGCTGCGCGGAGGCGGGGCTGTCGCGATCGGCGGTTGCGCCGGAGGGCTGGGAGGTTGAGGAACCGGGGGTTGCGCCGAAGCGATTGCCGGTTGCGCCGGTGGCGGATCGTCGGGGCCCGCGACCCACGCGTCCACGCTGACCACGTCGTAGCGCTCCGCGCTACTGCGGTTCTCACGTGTGCCGCCGAGACGGCGCACCTGCTCGGCTAGGATCGCCACCTGGGCACGCAGGTCGTCGGCGGACACCTCGGCGTCAGCCCGCGGGCGTTCCTCGCCGCTGCGCTTGGAGTGTGGGTGTGGCTTTGGCATCGTGGTGTCCCAATCGAACGTACACCACGGCGCGTGAGATTGGTTAGGCAGGTTTTCCCGGCGTATGCTGATGTCTCAGGGATCGCGAAGCCCGAACCCGGCGCCCCGGCATTCTCAAGAAACCTCTCCAGGACGCCGACAGAGGTAGTGCAGTGACGCAGACAGGCGAACACACGGATGTCCCGCTGCTCACCCCGCAGGATGTGAGCGCGCGTGTCGGCGAAATCCTCGGCACGGCCGAGCGCGAGGCGCGCGAGATCATCGCCGCCGCACGCGGCGATGACGATGCCGGGCGAGCGCCGGACACCCTGGACGCCACGCTCGACGACCTGGCCCGCGCACTCGAGCGCCTCAGTCTGAGATTCGACGCTTTCGAGCTTGCCACCGCCGCCCAGATGGAGGAGTTGGGGCGGGCGGTTCACGCCGCCGCCAGCGCACCCGCGGCGGCCGAAGCGACGCCGCCGGGGTTCCAGTTCGATCCGACCGCAGCGGAGGCCGCCGCGGTTCCCGAGCGCGAGCAGACCCCGCAGCTCGCCTCGGCGCGCGTGCGCGCGATCGACCTCGCCCTCGCGGGCTACACGCGCGAGTCGATCGCCAACGATCTGGCTGTCTCGCTCGAGCGGGGCGAGATCGACGAGCTGCTCGACCGCGTCCTGATCGGCTGATCGAGCCCCGCGCGCCACGCGCGCCACCCCGAGCGCTGGGCGGGCTGTTAGGCTCCGGCGCGGTGAGCACGACCAGTCAGATGTTCGACGCCGCACAGACGCGCGAGATCCTCGAAGAGCTCGATCGAAACGGCTTCGTCCACATTCCGGGCGTGCTTTCGCCCGAGGAGGTCGCCGAGCTGCGCGAGGTCGTGGAGCCGCTCGCGCAGGAGCACTTCGACCCGCAGCTGGGCTTCACCCACGCCCTCGGCGCCGCCTACCTGCATCCGCGGCTGACCGACCTCGCCGTCGATCCGCGCCTGATGGGAGTCCTGGCCGGCGCGCTCACGCCGAACCTCCACATCTACCACTCCCACATCGACGTGCACCCACCGGAGGAAGACAAACCCAACGCCTGGCGCTGGCACGAGGACGGCGGCCGCCAGACCGCGGACCTCGACTACCGCGCGCGGCTCTCCGCGAAGCTCGGCTACTGGTTGAGTGACTGCGACGAGCCGGGGATGGGCAACCTCGAGGTGATCCCCGGCAGCAACCGCTGGACCGAGTTCCTGCCGCGCACCCCCGGCCAGACCCCCGACGGTGCGATCCAGGTGCTCGCCAAGGCCGGTGACGTCACCCTCTTCGAGCGCCGCATCTGGCACGGTCGCAGCACCAACCTCTCCGACCGCACGCGGATGGTCGTTTTCTTCGGCTACGCGCCCCGCTGGATCGTCCAGCGCGAGTTCCCGAGCCCCGAGCAGCTCGAATCGGCGATCGGCGACCCGGTGCGCCGCCAGCTGATCGGCGCCCCCGACTGGGACTCCTGCCACGTCGGCCGCGCCGAGCTTCCGCTCACGCAGTACCTGGCGCAAGCCTGACAGGCGGGAGGGATCGGGCTGGTGCATGCACCAGCCCGCCGGGACGGCGCATGCGCCGTCCCGCGAGTCGGCGCATGCGCCGACTCGAACAGCGATCCGGCCCCGAGTCACACCCGGGAGCGACGAGGCGCCACAGCCGGGGCGCTCGGGCATGCTGCTAGCCTTGCGGCGCAACCGTGATGGCTTCGCAGTCAGGTTCTGAGCAGAGCAACGGTCCGGTCCAAGCCGGCTCGATTCAGTCGGTGGCGGTGGTGCCGACGCTCGAGAACACCGGTGGCGAGCTGCGCTACGAGTTCGAGATCGATCTCGAGGCCGACAGCGTGCATGCGAGCGTCGTGGGCCTCGCGGGCGAGTCGCGCCGCGTGCTCGAGCTCGGCTGCGCCACGGGCTACATGTCGGAAGTGCTGCGCGCTCGTGGTTGCTACGTCGTCGGCGTCGAGCGCGACCCGCTGATGGCCGAGGTGGCCGAGCAGCGCTGCGACCGCCTGATCGTCGGTGACCTCGACCTGCTCGACCTCGCCGAGGAACTCGCCGGCGAGCGCTTTGACGTGATCGTCGCCGCCGACGTGCTGGAGCATCTGCGGGACCCGCTGCAGGTGCTGCGGTCGCTGCGTCCGCTGTTGGCCGAGGGTGGCTACCTCGTCGCTTCGATACCGAACGTCGCGCACGGCAGCGTCAGGCTTGCGCTGCTCGAGGGCCGTTTCCCCTACCAGGAGCGAGGGTTGCTGGACCGCACGCATCTGCGCTTCTTCACACGCGAGAGTTTTGGCCAGCTGCTCGAGGACGCCGGATTTCTGATTTCGGACATGGTCCGCCACGAACTGATCCTTGCCGCTTCCGAGGTGCCGTTCGAGGGCAACGGCGCGACGGCCGAGCTGCGCGCCGCGCTCGAGAACGACACGGACGCGACGACCTACCAGTTCGTCGTCAAGGCCTTCCCGCTCGAGCAGCCCGGCATGCGGGCCGTTCACGAGCAGATGCGCCGGCTCGCGGCGCAGCGGGCCGCGGTCGTGCGTGAGCTCGGCGTGGCTCGCGAGGCCGCAGCGAGCCGTAGTGCCGAGCACGAGGAACTCGTCTCCGGTCTGCGCGCCGAACACGAAGCCGCCACCGCGGGCATGCGCGCCGAACACGAAGCAGCCACCGCGGGCATGCGCGCCGAACACGAAGCAGCCACCGCGGGCATGCGCGCCGAACACGAGACGATGTCGTCCCAGCTGGCGGAGCTACAGCAGGCGGTTGCGGCGATCGTCGCCCGCGAAGGACAGCTGCGCGAGGCGCTCGTGTCCGCCCATGATCAGATCCTGCGCCGTGACGACGAGCTCACCGTCCTCACCGCCGCGTCCACGCGCGAGAGCGCCGAGCTGCGCGAAGCGGTTGAGCGGACGAGCCGCGAGTTCGCCGCGGCAAGAGAGGAGCTCGACCACGCGCGACGCGAGCGCGACGCGATCGGGCGGCGCGCGCTCGAGCTCCAGATCCGTCTCGATCGCATCCACAGCAGCCCCCCGGTGCTGCTGTACTCGTCGCTCAAATCGCTTCCCGGCCTACGGGCCATGGACGCCCGCCGCACTTCCGCCTTCAAGGAAGCTCTGCGGCGCGCCGGCCGGAACCCGTAGGAGCCGGAGCGTGTCCTCCTGCACCGTCGTCGTTCCCACCTACGACGGCGGTCCGCTGGTCCGCACCTGTCTCGAGGCGATCCTCGCCAGTCCGCCGCTGGTCGAGCACGAGATCGTGGTGGTCGACGACGGGTCCCGCGACGACACCGAACGCATGCTCGCCGACTGCGCGAGCTCGATCACCCTGATCCGCAGGGAGCGCAACGGCGGCTTCGCGCGCGCCTGCAACGAGGGGGCGGCGGCAGGCCGGCCGGCCGATTACGTCGTGTTTCTCAACAACGACACGATCCCGCTCGCGGGGTGGCTCGATGCTCTCGCCGCCGAGGCCGACGCATACCCGAGCGCGGCGGTGATCGGCTCCAAGCTGCTGTTTCCCGACGGCACGATCCAGCACGCCGGTGTGGTGATCGGGCAGGACCGCTTTCCCCACCACGTCTACGCCGGCTTTCCCGGCGATCACCCCGCGGCCAGCCGCTCCCGGGGCATGCAGGCGGTGACGGCGGCCTGCGCACTGGTGCGCCGGTCGGCCTTCGAGGCCGCGGGAGGCTTCGACACGGCGTTCCACAACGGTTACGAGGACATCGATCTGTGTCTGCGTCTCGGCCTGCTCGGGCACGAGGTCCGCTACTGCGCGACGAGCGTCCTGTACCACCTTGAGTCCGTGACACGCTCGCCGCAGGGCGCGGCGCTGGACACAGCCGCCAACGACGCGCTTTACCGGGAGCGCTGGGCCGGCCGCGTACGGCCCGATGACGTCGAGCACTACCTCGAGGACGGACTGCTGAGCATCGAATACGGCCCCTATTTCCCCGTCTCGATGACTGTCTCGCCACTGCTTGCGGCGATCGATCCGCGCAGCGGACGCCCGGGGATCGAAGCGCTGCTGGCGAAGCGCTCCGAGCAGGTCATGGATCTGATGGTTGAGCGGATCCGCGCGCCCCACGCCGCCAACGGTCACGCCCGCAGCTCAAGCTCGCGCGAGGCCGCCGCGGCGCCCGCCGGGCGCCAGGCCGGCGATGTGATCGCGCGCGGGGCGACCCACCGGCTGGGCGCCGAGCCGCCGCGGCACCTCGTCTCCGTTGTGTTGCCGGTCAAGAACGAGGCGGCGCGGCTCGTGACGATGCTGCCGCTCATCCTCGCTCAGCGGGCACCGGCGCTGCTTGAGATCATCGCCGTGGACTCCGGCTCGAGCGACGCGACCGTCGACGTGCTGCGCGACTTCCACGCGACCGTGATCGCGATCGATCCGTCGAGCTTCGACCACGGCCTGACACGCAACCTGGGAGCCCGGCACGCCCGCGGTGACGTGTTGCTTTTCATCAATGGGCGCGCTCGGCCTGTTGGCGAATCGTGGCTGCGACCGCTGATCGTCGCGCTCGAGGCCGACCCGCTGGTCGCGGGCGCCTGCAGCCGCGTACTTCCACACCCCGACGCGGACCTGCTGACGGTCCATGATTGCGAGCGCGAGGCGAGCGGATCACCCCAGCGCCACGTGCGCCGCATCACCGACTGGGCTGGCTACACGGCGATGGCGACAGAGGTGCGCCGCGAGTTTCTGAACTTCCACACCGTCAGCGCGCTGATCCGCGCCGACGTGCACGCGCGGATCCCGTTCCGGCGGGTGCGGGCGATCGGGGAGGATCTGCTCTGGGCGCGGGAGGTACTCGAGGGCGGCTACGCCCTGACGCACGAGCCGGCATCGGTGGTTCACCACTCTCACGACTATTCGCTGCGCGAACTCCTCGAGCGCAACGTGGACGACGGGATCGCCAACGCCGACGTCAACGGCCGCCGGTTCAGCGAGGCCGACGTGCTCGCGACAGTTCAAGCGATGGCCCGGCAGGACTGGGCCTACCTGGCTCAAGAGGCCGGGTTGTCCGGAGAAGAGCTCGAGAGGGCGAAGATCGAGGCCGTGATGCGCCGGTGCGCCCAGATGGTCGGGCAGTGGCTGGGCGTGAACAGCGACGAGTTGCCGGCGGAGATGATCGCGGAGTTCTCTCGCATCGGGCAGCTGCGTCGCGCCTGATCGTGCGCGTGCTCGTCGTCAGCCACCGGTTCCCGCCATACGGGGTGACGGGCGTCGAGCGCGTCGTGGAATGGACGGCTGGGGGACTCGCGCGTGGCGGTCACGACGTCACGGTGCTGACGCGCCGGGCCGTGGCTGCGCCGGCGCTGCCGACGCTCGAGGTCTCCACCTACCGTGGGCTCGATGTGCTGACTCTGGTCGGCGGCGGTATGGAGTTCGGCGTCTTTCCCGGTCGCACGGCCCGTCTCGAGGCGCTGTTCGAACGGGCGTTGATAGAGCGCAATCCCGACGCGGTTCTCTGCTCGCATCTGCTGCATCACTCCCCTGCCTATGTGGGGATCGCCAGTCGCTGGGGTGTGCCGGCCGTGCTCGAGTTCCACGACTTCTACTTCGCCTGCCCGCTCGTCCATCTCGAACGCCCGACGCGAGAGCCCTGTGACGGGCCCGAGGCCGGTGAGGCGTGCGCCACGACCTGCTTTGCGGGACAGAGTCACGCGAGCCTGCGCTGGACGACGCGCGCCCGCGCCTTCGCGTCGGCGGCGCGCACGGCGAGCGACCTGATCGCGCCGTCCCGTCACGTCGCCGCCTATTTCAACGAGCTCTACGATCCGCCGTCACCGGTACGCGTGGTGCCAAACCCGATCTCGATTCCGGTTGCGCGCAACGCTCACCTCGCCCGTGCGCCGCTTGCCGATGGAGTGCTGCGGCTGGCCTGCGTGGGGTCCGTCGTCGCGCACAAGGGACCGGAACTGGTGCTCGCGGCACTGCGGATCGCCCGCGCGGGACCCGTGTCGCTGAGCTTCCTCGGACCGGTCGATGCCGCATACGCCGCGATGCTGCGGGAGCGTGGGCGCGCCATCGGTGGACTCGAGCTCAGCTTCTACGGCTCCTACGCCAACGACACCCTGCCGGCGCTGCTGGCGCCCGTCGATGCGGTGGTGATCGCGTCGACCGTTCCCGAGTCGTTTGGGATCGCGGCCTACGAGGCGTTCGCCTGCGGCAAGCCCGTGCTCGCCGCCGCCGCCGGGGCCCTGACGGAGGTCGTGCGCGACGGCGAGAACGGCCTGCGCTTCGCGCCTCGCGATGCTGTCGCGCTCGCCCACGTGGTCGAGCGGCTTGCGCGCGAGCCCGGCCTGCTGGCGCGCTTGGCTCGCGGCGCCGCGGAGACGCCGGTGACGACGGTCGCCACGCGGGTGGAAGCGATCGCCGCGATCCTCGCGGCGGCGGTGGCGAGCGGCCCGCGCGTGCCGGCCGGGCGCCACGATGCCTCCCTGCACGCCGCTCAGAGCTGGTTGGCGCGCAACTGAGACGCCTCAGGGCCGCGCACCATCCAGAACGCCGCCGGGCTCACCCCGGGCACAAACGACGGGATGACGCCACGCACTCGCTCCGGCAGCTCGCGGGCCAGAGCGTGGGCCGGGATCAGAACGCGAAAGTCGTGGTTGAAAGCCAGGAAGGCCTGGAGCAGATACTGCTCCGCCCAGTAGTAGCCGCTTTCTTCGAACCAAACCCGCGGATATTCGTAGGGCAGAAAGATGTCGTGAAAATGCACCACCACCCCGGGCCTCAGGCGGGGCAGCACCTCGAGGACCAGGTAATTGACGTCGCTGCCCAGTTTCACGGTATGGGTTGTGTCGACGAACAGGAGGTCGTGCGTGCCGAGCTCGGCGAAGGTCTCCAGGCTCACGGCGGTGGCCGCGGTGAGCACGAGTCGATCGAGGCCCGGCGGGTGCTCGCCGAGGATCGCGGGCCGCGGATATGGGTCGTAGGCGGCGTAGGAGCACGCGTGACCCTCCGCGCGGTTTCGCTCGCAGGCGAGGCCGATCAGCAAAGTGCTGAAGCCGGAGCCGAGCTCGATTATGCGCTTCGGCTTGAAATGGCGCACCACTGCGTAGAGCAGCTCCGCGTCGACGCGCTCGTAGTTGAGGTTGTCGAGGTAGAAGACGCCCGGTTCCGCCACGCGCTGGTGCGGCGGGTCGATCTCCGCGACGTAGGCGGCGAGTTGTTGCTCGAGAAAGCACGCGGCCGATTCGAGATCGAAGCCGCCGCCCGGCAGGCTGCTGCGCCGCGTCCAGATGTCGGGCGGCAGTGAGGTGAGATCCGGCAGCGGGCTGTAGTAGTCGTGGCGAACGACATCGAAGCGCCCGCGCGGGAAAACGTCGTATTCGAGGGTGTGGAACGGCTCCGTGCGCCCCCGCGGAACCAGCTCGAAATCACTTTCGGGCACGATCGCGTGCCGGGGCGCCACGGGATCGCCGCCGTCTGTCGCGCGTGCGTCGGCGATACCGGCCGCCAGTTGCGCGCGAGCGCGGCGCAGCCACGCCGCCGCCCTCGCCCGAGGCCGTTGTCCTGGTGCGCCCAAAGCAGACATCGTCGGCAGCCTAGCGTCGGATGCGCCTGGCGCAATCGTGATCGTCTACGACCGGCGACCTCGCAGCCAGTAGCGTTGTCGCCGTGACCGTAGGCGTGGGTGAGCGAGTGCTAGTCACAGGAGCGGCCGGGTTCATGGGCTCGCACGTCGCGGATGTCTGCCTCGAGCTGGGGCTGGAGGTGGTCGCGACGGATGACCTCTCGGGTGGCTTCCGCGAGAACGTCCCGAGCGGTGCGACTTGGCTGCAGGGCGACCTGCGCGACGCAGAGTTCGTCCACTCGCTGTGGGACGAGGGTCCCTTCGCGGCCGTCTATCACCTCGCCGCCTACGCGGCCGAGGGTCTGTCGCATTACATCCGCTCCTACAACTACAGGACCAACCTCGGCGCGAGCATCAACCTGATCAACGAGTCGCTGCGCAACGACGTCCGCCGTTTTGTGTTCACCTCGTCGATTGCCGTCTACGGCAGCGGCCAGGTTCCCATGAGCGAGGACATGGTTCCGCAGCCCGAGGACCCTTACGGGATCTCCAAGTACGCCGTTGAGCTCGACCTCGCGGCCGCGCACAGGCTGTTCGGTCTCGACTACACGGTGTTCCGGCCGCACAACGTGTACGGCGAGCGTCAGAACATCGCCGATCCCTACCGCAACGTCGTGGCGATTTTCATGAACAGCATTCTGCGCGGCGAGCCGATGCCGATCTTTGGTGACGGGCGCCAGACACGGGCGTTCACCTATGTCGCCGATGTCGCCCGGGCAATCGCTCGCAGCGCGATGGTGCCGGGCACGGCTAATGCTGTCTTCAACGTTGGCTGCGACGAGCCGCGCTCCGTACTCGAGCTGGCGCACATCGTGGCCGAGGCCCTCGCGGTTGTTCCGCGGGTCACACACCTGCCGGCGCGCAACGAGGTCGTGCATGCGTTCTCCGAGCATTCGAAGCTGCGCTCGGTCCTTGATCTTGGGGCCCCGACGGGCCTCGAGAACGGTATCGGGCGCATGGCTGCCTGGGTGCGCGAGCATGGAGCGCGAGAGCCGACCGGCTTCAGCGAGCCGATCGAAGTCACGCGCGGCATGCCTCCCAGCTGGCGAGAACTGGCGTCCTGAAGTGGCGCGCCGGAGCTCGCCGGGGAGCGTGGCAGTCACGTCCTGCGCAGGTAGCCGCCCGGGTTGAACGTCATCAGCAGCTTCTCGCGGGAGACGTCGGCGCTGAACTGGGTGGCGGCGGCGAGAAATTCCTGCACAGCCTCGGCAGGCCCCGGGCCGAAGTCATCGACGACCGGGTGCCCGTTGAGGTTGGTGTCTTCAACGACGAGGTAGCAGCCTGGCGACACGAGCGGCGAATAGAGCGCCAGCTCCTCGCGCACGTGGGCGGCTCGATGGTCGCTGTCGAGAATCACCATCACCCTGTCGCGGACGCCGATTGCTGACCTCACCTGCGCCAGTACCTCCGCGTCAGTCGATGGGCCGCGCAGATAGGTGATCCGGGCATGATCCGGCCGTCCTGGCTCTTCGCCGACGTCGATCGTCAGAACGCGTCCCGCGCCGATGGCGTCAAGGGTCGAGGCGAGGAAAAGAGCGCTCCCGCCCCAGGCGGTGCCGCACTCGACGACCAGGTCGGGCCGGGTCTCGAAAAGAATCTCCTGATAGATCCACAGGTCGAGCGGACACTTCGCGACACGCACCCCCAGCCAGCGCGTGTCCTTCCAGGTCGCGTCCCAGGACTCGTAGTAGAGCCGGTGAAAGGCGGCAACCGCTTGCGAGCGATTCTCCAAACCGGTGCGTACCCTAGACGGCCTGCTCGCAGCGAGTCCTGCCGCTCGATGCCGGTTTACTTCGTCGTGCCCGGCTGGCTCGGTCCCTTGGGCGGCGCCGGCGGCTTCTCCGGTGCCGGGCACGGTTCGTAGACACACAGCGGCTTCGGCGGCTTGGGCGGACAGCACAGCTCGATCTTGAGGTTGAGCGCCTCCAGCCGGTGTTGCTCGACCGCGGCAGCCGGGTTGGCGAGCTCGTAAAGCTGCTTGAGATCGTCGAGGTCTGCGCGCATCGCCTGCTGTGCCGCGGTTTGGAGGGAGGCCTGGTTGACGAGCTCGCACGTCTGCATGGCGATCTTCGTGAGGTTGCAGATGATCGTGTCGTTCTGCTGAATCTCGTAGGCGAGCAGCTGGTTGGTGTACCCGACCAGGCTGCTGAGCTGGGTGAATCCGCTCTCGACGGCCGTTGTCGTCGCCTGCACGGACGTGTTGACGCTCTGCAGGTCGCCGTGGATCGTCGTCAGCTGCGCGTTCGCCGCAACGAGTTGGTTGTATGCATCGTTCAGTGTCGCCATCTTTACTCTCCTCTGCGTAGCCGTCTGAGCCGTTGCCTTTGGTGGGAGCCCGAGTCACGGGCGTCGCTAGGTGGTCGAAAATCCGGTCATCGCGATAGCAAAGTGCGCTTGGATCGCCGCGAAGTCGAGTGCGTCGTTGTAGATGGCCACGTCTGCGATGACGCCCGGGAAGCACGCGGCCGCCGCCATCTCATTCGCCCCCGCGGCGATCCGCAGCTCGTTCACCGCGGTCGGCGTATATGTCACCGTGCTCTGGGCGAACTGCTCCGCGTTGGTGGCGATCTCCGCCTCGGTGTCGGTGGGGTTCACGTACATCTTCAGCGTCGTGCCGTCGTAGGTCATGGCCACGTAATAGGGGCCGCCGTCGACAACCGCGCCGGCAGCCACGACCGCATCAGGCCAGCTGGTCGTGTCGTCGCCGACCCACGCTTCGAAGCCGGTGCCGTGCAGGTAAAGGACGTAGCCGAACGAGTCTCCGCCGGCAATGTTTCGAGACGACACGACGGCGTGGTAGTCGTCGACGTCGTCATTGCCGATCGCCGACGGGTTGACGAGCGCCTCAATCGTGAACTTCGCCGGATTCAGGCTCGCGGCGAAGGGAACGCTCACGTAGCCCCCGCCGGTATGCGTGGTTCCCGTCCCGCCATTGAATTGTGCCGCCGTGTTGTCGGTGTCGGTGTTGGCCAGGCCCGCCACCCCCAGTGTCACCCCGCCGACGCCCTGGTAGGTGCCGTTGTTCGGGCCGCTGCTGTCCGCGGCCTTCGTTCCCGAAGTCTCATTCAGGCGCCAGAAGCTGACCAGATTCGGCGTCGCGATGATCGCGGTGCTGTAGGGCTGCGGGGATTCGAGCCCGCCCTCGTCGAGGCTGCAGCCCACGAAGCGCAGCGACAGCACGACGGCCGCGATCAGCAGCGGTGCGGCGACGATCAGCGTGTCATTCATTCGACTCTCCTCCTGTCAAGCGTCGAGACGATGGCGGTGGCCTCACGAGCCGGTGACCAGCCAGCCGATGGCGGAGGCCAGCAGCGAGCATCCGAGGAAGGCCGAGAGCGCAAGCCGGTGGCTCGCGCTGGCGCGCGGCGAGCGCACCCTGAGCCGGTCGAGACCGAGCCGCACGCAGGCATAGCCGGCCAGCCCGAAGCAGAAGATCGTCCCCGGTGGCGATCTGAGCTCGAGCAGCGCGGCCGATCCCGCGAGTAGCAGCAGGCTCGCGGCCATCTCGTACAGCGCCACCGGATGGCGTCGCTCCAGGCGACCCATGTGGTCCGGGAGCGCCAGCCCGATCCGGCCGTCGCTGCGGCGGCCCGAGCAGCAGCCGTTCAGCAGGCACCCGACACGGGCGCAGATCATCCCGACCAGCATCGTGAAGGTGGCCCCGTCCCAGAAGTCGGCGAAGGGAAGTCGCATGACGGCGAGGATCGGAGGCGAAAGCACGAGCGAGAGCACGAGGCCGCCGTAGAGGGTCAGGCCGCCCTCCGCATGGCGCCAGATCCGCCGCGGCTCGCGCCGGTAGATCGTCCAGTGGTCGATCACGAACCACAGGCGGGCGCCCGCGAGCGCCGGCGCGAACAGAATCACCGTCGCCAGAGCCGCCCGTTCGCGGTTCATCCCGATCGCCGGGGCGATCGCGTAGCTGACGTAGAAGCCGCAGAGCAGCCCCACATACAGGAGCGCCGGATAGCTCCAGACCCTGACGCCGCGGAAGCTGAACAGGACTCGGCGCACGTGCCGCTACTTGCCACCGCTGGCGGGGGCGGTCTGCGGCGCCAAGGCCGTGTCACGCCAGCGACAGCGCAGCAACGCCAGCTCCCGCCACGATCGCCGCGTCGGCGAGGTTGAACACCGGCCACCAGCCGATCGCTATGAAGTCGACGACCGCGCCGCGGGCGAGCAGGTCCGCCCCGTTGCATGCGGCGCCCGCGAGGGCGACGGCGACGCCCACGCTCACGAGCGGGTTCGCACGCAGCGACGGCGAGACGGTTAGACCCGCCAGGGCGCAGGCGACGGCGGCCAGCCACACTGCGACGAGCGTGCGCTTGGAGGTCTCGCGCGCCAGCCGCGGGCGCCCGCTGGTCACCAGGCGAAGCACGCCTCTGCCGCGGCCGCCGTCTGCCAGCGTGCGAACGGCGATCTCCTTCGTCACGCGGTCGCCGAGCACGACCGCCCCTGCGGCTAGAAGCAGCCCAAGTGGTCCCATCGTCGGGCGAAGGTAGTCCGCGCTCGGACCCGCGGCAAGCGCCGTGGCCGGATGTTCACGGCTGCTTTGCGGACTCGTCAGATGCCCGAGGCGGCGGTCCTCCAACGGCCTTGGTGTACAGCACGTACCCCCAATGGCGATCCCTTCCGGCGTGCGCGCCGTAGCGCTCGAGCGCCCGTCTCGCGGGGAGATGGCGCGAGCCCGTGTGGGCGGAGATCAGCCGGAATCCACGGGCGGCGGCGGCGAGTTCGGCGTGGCCGGCGAGCGTCGAGCCGATGCCGCGCCGCCGAGCCCCTCGCTCGATCGCGATGGTGGCGACGTAGTAGGAGGCCCGTGGTGGGTGTGGGGTTGCGGCGATCAGGGGCGGCAATGCCATGAGAAGAAGCGGCCACCGCCGCAACGTCCCATAGCGCAGGCTCCTTCGCGCCAGCGCGAAATGCAGCCGGTAGCGCTCATGCGCCGGGAACGCGATCAGGACGCCGACGACCTTCCCGTCGAGTTCTGCGATC
This sequence comes from uncultured Solirubrobacterales bacterium, assembly GCA_963788385.1. Classification (GTDB taxonomy): domain Bacteria; phylum Actinomycetota; class Thermoleophilia; order Solirubrobacterales; family Solirubrobacteraceae; genus Palsa-513. Next base: position 134,100 of record CAWBGR010000017.1, on the reverse strand, counting down.
AGCGCGTGCTCAAAGCTCGCCGAGTGCCCGCGCACCGGCCACAGCTGTTCCAGTATCGCCTGCGCGCGCTCGTCCGATCCCGCCGCGCTGCGATAGGCGGGCCGCGCTGCGGCGAAGACGAGGCTCGGCGCGTCGCTGTCGTCAGGCCGGGCGGCGCGGACCACGACGCCGCCGGCCGCCCGCAGCGCTCCGCGCGGGGTGTCCGGCGCGCGATTCACCGCACCGGGGCACGGCGGCGTGGCGGCGGCATCTCAGCGCCCGGAAGCAGGACGGTCAGCCGTGTCTGACGCTAGCGTCCCGCCGATCGCCCAGTTCTCCTTCGGGTAATCGTTGAAGAGGACCCTGACGCTCGCCGGGTCGCATTCCGTCACCGCCACCAGGGTGTCGGTCAGCTCCCGCGCGAGGCGGCGCTTCTGCTCGAGGCTGCGACCCTCCCACATCTCCACGCGGATGATCGGCACGTCCAGACCCTAGCGGGACCGCTCGCCTCAGTAGTGCGCGACGAGTTCGTCGAGATCGATCCACCACAGGGCGCGGCTGGTGGCGGCCGTGCGGGCGGTCGGCCCGACCGGGCCGGCGCCGCGCACGCGCCTCGGCCAGCTCGGCAGCCCGCTGTAGGGCGAGCGGTCCCAGCCCTCGCCGATGCACCAGGCGATCTGCGCGGCGAGCTTGGGCTCGTAGCGGTCCCCGTGTGTTGTCGTGCCCTCGCGGGGCGCGGCTCCGCCGTCGACCGAGGCCGGTCGCGGGACACGCCAGTCACCCCCGTAGACGCCCTCGAGGAAGGCTTCGGCACGGCCGACGGCCGGCAGGCTCAGATCTCTCACCTGCGCCGTCGCGGGCTCGCCGAGGAAGAAGTGAGGGAAGCTTGAGTGCGGAGTCCACAGGACCTCGGTCTGGAAGTCGTAGATGCGCAGGACGCCGTCGTCGAACAGCGACGGAGCGAAAAGGTCGCCGGCCGGTTGCCCGCCGGCGAAGACCGCCACCCGCATCGCGTCAAACCAAGCAACCCGGGTCGTACCCATCGCCAGTTCGGCTCCCGGCTTGTAAACGCGGTGCAGCGCCAGGCCGAGCCGCTCGGCCTCGGCGCTCAGGCCGACGATGCGCTCGATGTCGGCCGGGCGGATGAACATGTCGAAGTCGTGATCCCAGGCGATCACGTCGCCCTCCCGCACGGCGCCGAGCAGCGTTCCGTAAGTGATGGCGTGCCAGATCCCGTTCGCTTCAAGCAGCTCGTGCGTCTTCGCGAGGGCCGCGAAGGTCCGGTCGGCGGAGCTAGTAGTCACTGCTCAGCTCCTCTAGCGTCGACCACCACTCCGAGCCGCTGAGCTCACCCGCGCGCGAGGCCGAGCCGTGCGGCCCCGCGCCGAGAATCGGCCGCGGCCACGGCGGCTGGCCGCCGTAGCGCCGCCGGTCCCATCCCTGCGCCTCGCAGTCCGCGATCCACTCGCGCAGGCGGGGATCGGCGCGGTCGCCGCTGTAGGCGTGGCCCGGACGTGGGCGGCCTCCGTCGGCGGGCGCGCGGGTCGGCGTGCGCCAGTCGTCGCCGTAGAGCCTTGCCAGCACGACGTCGGCAGCGGCCGGTACGGGATAGGAGCCTCCTCCGAGCTCGACGTGGCCGAGGGTCTCGAAGTGGTGATGGGGCATCGAGGACTGCGGCCAGAAGTAGGCGCCCGTGAGGAGGTCGTACATCCTCAGCACGCCGTCGGCGAACAGCGTGGGAGCCCAGAGCTCGCCGACCGTGGCGCCGTTGAAGCGAATCGTGAAGACCCCCGGATCGAAGGTCGCGATGCGCCCCGGGTTGACGGCGAGATAGCTCCCCTCGAAGGTCCGCTGCACAAACGAGACGCCGTGCTCGCCCGCCAGCGCGAGGATGGCGTCGCGATCACCGGGGCGCACCCACAGATCGATGTCGTGGTCCCACGCGATCAGGCGGCCTTCGCGGACGCCGCCGAGCAGCGTGCCGAAGGCCAGGCAATGCCAGATCTCCGCGCTGTCGAGCGCCGCGTGCACCGACGCGAGCGCCGGCTCGAGGACCGGACGGCGGGGCGGCGTGAGCGGTCTCGGATCGTCGTTCACGTTCGGGTATCTTGGCGCACGATGGTTGGTGCGCGAGCGGTGCAGTCGCGAAGCTACCGGCTCGCTGACGACGCGTCCGCCGTCAAGCTGGTGATCGACGCGCTGGGCGCAGCAGGGTGGGCCGAGACCGACGGCGAGGACTGGACCCTGCACTGGTCGACCGCGGTTCCGCCAACCGCGGTGTACGCCAAGCTCGCGGATGGGCAGCTGGTCAACCATCTCCCGGGCGTCGCCGCGCTGGGCAACAAGGAGCAGCTGGCCGAGGTCGCGGCCGGGATGTCGCGGCGCCTGCGCGAGCAGGGCGGCGAGGCGCGGCTCGCGGTTCCTCGCACCTACGTGATGCCGCGCGACTACGACGCCCTGCAGCTGTTCGCGCACCACCACCCCGAAACGGTGTGGATCCAGAAGCCCAAGGCCGCCGCGCGGGGGGAGGGGGTGTCGCTCGTCGAGGACGTGCGCTGGGTCGAGACCGGGTCGAACTGGCTTGTGCAGGAGTACCTCGCGGCGCCGCACCTGATCGACGGCCACAAGTACACGCTTCGCTGCTACGGCCTGATCACGGCGCTCGATCCGCTCACGGTGTACATCTTCGACGATGGCTTCACGAAGTTCGCGAGCCGGCCGTTCAAGCTCGAACCTGGCGCGCGCGCCGACCGTTTTCGCCATCTGACCAACCCCGACGTGCTCGCGCGCGACGAGTCGCGCGGCGTCTCGGAGCGCAACCTCACCCGCCCCGCCTACGCCTCCGTGCTGCGCCGGGAGGGCCACGATCCGCAGGGGCTGTTCGAGCGGATCGACGCGATGATCGTCGAGGCCATCGCAGGTGCCCGGGAGAGCCTGGCTCGCGCCTCTTCGCTGGCGGGCGAGCATGCGGGGGGGTGCTTCGAGCTACTCGGCTTCGATGTGCTCGTCGATCAGGGGCTGCGCCCCTGGCTGCTCGAGTGCAACGTCTCACCGAGCCTGTCGGTCGAGGCGGAGGGCGCGACCGAAGCGCACCGGCAAGAGGCGCAGCTGAAGGCGCGGCTCGTGGGTTCGCTACTCGAGGTTCTCGGTCTGGGCACCGCCGGCGGTGACTGCGGCTTCGAGCGTGTGCTGCCGCAGACCGGCGCGGGTCGCCCACCCGCCGCCATGGCGCTGCCGCGACCGGCGGACATTGCCGCCTGCGGCGGCGAAGCGGTGGCGCTCGTGCCCGCGCCGGGCGTTCGCAGCTGGACTCTCGACGGATCGCTGGTGCTGCATGTGCCAGCGCGAAACGAGGTTCAGCTGCTCGATCCCCTCGCCGCGTATCTGTGGACTGCCTGGAACGAGGGGTTGGCACCGGTGGAGATGGCCGGCGAGCTGGCCGAGAGCTTCCCGCACGCGGCGACCCGCGCGCACACCGACGTCTGGAACGCACTGGGTTACTGGGTGGAGGCCGGCCTCGCCGTGAGCGCCGGCGAGGCCCAGGGGGATCCGCCCGCCGACGCCGGGGCGCTCGTGCCGTTTGTCGCCTGGAACCGGGCGCATCTCTACGGCGTGCTTGGGACCACCGTCAGCGTCCTGGCGGCGGACGTGCGCAGCGAGCGGTGGATCGAGGCGGCGCTGGCCGGCATGGAGGTGCGCGAACCGACCGCCGCCGTCGCGGCGGCGATCGAGATCCTGCACGAAAACGGGGTGTGGACGATTGTCGGGCCCGGCGCGCGCAGGCCGTGTGTTTCGCTGCGCCAGCTCGGCCCGGCCGTGCGGGAGATGCTGATCGGACTCGCGACCCGGAGGGTCGCCGGCGCCGCGGTGCGCGGCACCGTGGTCGAATGGGAGGGCGATGGATCGGTGCTCCTGACCGGTGCGCCGGACGTCCGCGCACAACTCGCCCGCGCATGTCTCGCCGCCGGTGCGCAGTGCCTCGCCGACGATCTCGTGCAGTTCGCGCTCGACGCCGACGGCCGCGCGGCGCTTGCGCCTTGGCGCATATCGATCGAGGAGAGTCTCAACGCGAACTGGTATGGGCCGCTGCCGGGCGTCGAGGATGCCGACGGCGCGGTGAGCGTGACGGCGAGCGGAACGTTCAGCCGGTACTGGAGTCCGCCCGCGCCGCGGCCCGCACGGGCTGCCGTCCGCCCGCGGGTCTCGGTCGCGATCTCGCCCGGCGCGTCGGGCTCCGCGTTCGGGCCGCTGCCGGTGGGCCCCCTCGACGCTCTGAAGGACCTGCTCGCGGCGAGAACCGTGAGCGACGCGCAGATCGCCGCCGGCCCGCTGAATCTCGCGATCGCCCTGGTGGGGGAGCTGCGGTCCTTTCGCTCGGTGGCCGGCGATCCCGCCCGCTCGGTCGCCGTGCTGCGCGAGCTCCTCGCCGCCGACGCCGCCGTTGACGCCGTTGCGCCGCCTCGCTAAGGTTCCGCGATGCTTTCGCCCAATCCAACCGCATGCAGGAGAAATCATGATGAGTTCTGAGACAGAGGGGCCAGGATCCGGCTCCCGCCGCGACTTCCTGCGCAAGGTTGGCATCTACGGAGCCCCGGTGATCCTCGCCGGCGGTGCGATCCTCGAGACCGCGGCGCGGGCCGCCGCGACGCCAGTGGAAACGTGCGGGGAGCAGAGCGTGGCTGCCGCGGTCGTCAGTTCCCAGTCGTCCACGTCCCTGTCATCCGCCACCTCCACGACCAACGGATGCACGGTGGACCCGCTCCTCACCCTCGAGGCAGATCTCGCGACGCTGGAGGCGCTCACCCCGCCGAGGGGTCTGCTCGGCGAACTCGAACTGGACGCGGCGATCGCGGCGCTCAAGCTCGCAACGCACCTCCCGTACTGGGAGACCGACTATGAGTTGGTCCCCAAGACCGGCGCGCTGGTGTTCGCCGCCATCGCGGACGCCGCGCTCGCGCTGTCGCTGATTGCCAACCCGCCCGCCGCGGTCACCGGTGTGATCAGCGACCTGGTGACGGTGGCCTCGACCCTCGCCAACACCGCTATCGGAAGCGCGACTGTCAGCACGGCGCGCTTGAACGCCGCCAACAACGCTTTTTCGGCGGGCGTCACGGCCGGTACCAAGGGCCAGTACGTCGCGGCGATCGCGGACTACGGCCAGGCCTGGGCTGACGTGAGCCTGTAGGGCCCGCGGTTACTCCCCAACCCAGCAGCACCGAACCCGTCGGCGCGGACAGACCGCCGGTGCAGGCCATCGTTCTAGCCGCCGGCTACGGGCGGCGCATGCGCCCGCTGTCCGAGCGCTGCCACAAGGCGCTGCTGCCGCTGGGCGGCACGACGATCCTGGGGCGGATCCTGGACAGCCTCGAAGGCGCCGGGGTCGGGCAGGTCCTTGTGGTCACCGGCTACCGCGCCGAGGATGTGCGCAGCTTCCTCGATGCGCGCGGTCGCGGTCTCGCGATCCGCTGCGTGCACAACGAGCATTTCGCCACGACGAACAACATCGTGTCGCTCGGGCTCGCGCTCGAGCAGCTCGACGGCGCCGGCGACGTGCTGCTGATCGAGTGTGACCTGATCTTCGAGCCCTCTGTCCTGCGCGCCCTGGTGCAGCGCACGCCCGGCAACGTGGCGCTGGTCGATCGCTACCGCGAGGGGATGGACGGCACGGTCGTGACGGTGGAGCAGAGCCGCGTGACCGGCGTCTTCCCGCCGAGCGCGCAGGGGGACGGCTTCAGCTACCGCGACAAGTTCAAGACGCTGAACATCTACCGCTTTGAGCGCGCGTTCTGCGCCGACACGCTGCGTCCGCTGGTGGACCGCTATGCCCGCGAGGTCGACGCGAACGCCTACTACGAGATGGTGCTCGGCATGCTCGTCGATCTACCCGGCCGCCCGATCGAGGCCGAGCTCGTCGACGGCTCGCGCTGGGCGGAGGTCGATGACCCGGGTGACCTGGCCTCCGCGCGCTTTGTGTTCGAGCCGCAGCGCCGCGCCGAATTGCTCGACCGCGCCCACGGCGGGCACTGGAACTACGACCTCCTCGACTTCGCGCATATCCGCAACGCCCGCTTCCCGACGCCGGCGATGCTCGCCGCGCTCTCGCACGCTTTGCCGGATCTTGTCGCAAGCTACGGCTCGGCGCAGGTCATCCTCAACGAGAAGCTCAGCTGGTTCCTGCGCTGCGACCCCTCGCGCCTGCAGGCACTGAACGGCGCCGCGCAGGCGCTGCCGATTCTCGCCCGCCAGCTCGCCGGCCTTCGCGCGGCGCTGCCTGCTCCCACCTTCGGCGAGTACCCGAGACTGTTTAGCGCGGCGCGCAACTACCGCGACCACCCCGGTATCGATCTCGCCGAGCTCGACGAGATCGCAGCCGACGTCGATCTCGTCGTGGCGGTCAACCCGAACAACCCCACCGGGACGGCACTCGCGACCGCCGAGCTGCACGCACTGGCGGAGCGCCATCCGGCTACGACGTTCCTCGTCGATGAGTCCTTCCAGATCTTCACGCGTGAGGAATCGCTGCTGGCCGCGCTCGAGCGCGCCCCGCTCGAGAACGTGCTCGTGCTGGCGAGCCTCAGCAAATCGCTTGGTGTGCCCGGGCTGCGGCTCGGCTATCTCTACTGCGCTGACACGCGGCTGCTCGCCCGCTTCGCTGCCGAGCTTCCGATCTGGAACCTCGGCGCCCCCGCCGAGTTCTTCCTCGAGCTGTTGCTCAAGTTCCGCCCGGAACTCGAGCACTCGATTGAGCAGACGCTCGTGGACCGCGCCGGCCTAGCGGCCGCGCTCGAGTCCTCGCCGCTGATCGCCCGGGTGCATCCGAGCGCCGCGAACTTCCTGCTCGTCACCCTCGCCGACGACGCTCCGCCGGCGGAAATCCTACGCGCCGCGCTGCTGAGCGGCTCGCCGGCGATCAACGTTCGCGACCTGCGCGGGCGCTTCGACGACGGCAGCGAGCGGTTGCGGATCGCCGTGCGCACGCCGGAGGAGAACGCGCAGCTGATCGATGCGCTCCACGACGCGGCGGCGCAGCTCAGGTGAGCGCGCCGGGCGGCTGGCGGCAGGTGTGGGAGCGCCGCGCGCTCGACCCTGCGCGTGGCAGCGCGCTGTCTGCGCTGATGGCTGCGGACGGCCTCGATACCGCCTTCGGCCAGATCACCGAGCGGCGCTGGCGCGAGTTCGTCAATCGCCGTGCCGGCGAGCTCGGGGCCGGCCCCGGGACCGCGGTGTACGAGGTCGGCTGCGGGGCCGGCGCTTTTCTCTACGTGCTCGCGCAGTCGGGGTGCGAGGTGGCGGGACTCGACCAGTCCGCGACGCTCGTCGGCCTCGCGCGGCAGGCGATACCAGCCGGGCGCTTCGATGTCGCCGAGGCGACCGGGCTCGCGGTCAGCCCGCCGGTGGACATCGTCGTCTCCTGCGGCGTCTTCCTGTACTTCCCAGGTCTCGATTACGCGGCGAAGGTGATTGAGCTGATGGCGGCGGGAGCGACGCGCGCAGTCGCGGTCCTCGACATACCGGACGCCGCAACGCGCGAGGGGGCCCTGGCTGCGCGGATCGAACTGGCTGGCGGCGAGGCCGCCTACCGGGAACGATACGCGGGCCTCGAGCACCTCTACTACGAGCGCACTTGGATCGCCGGTCGGCTTGCGGCCGCCGGCTTGGTCGGCGTGAAAACCGCCGACCAGGACATCCCCGGCTATGCCAACGGGCCTTTCCGCTTCAACGCGTGGGGCTTCGCCCCCTCCTGATCGCACGAGGAGCAGTTACCCGCCCGCGTCACCGGCCCGCTCCCGCTCAGGGCAGGTCGATCAGTCAAAAGTGAGGCCCCGCCGGGGCCGTGTGTCGCCAGCGGAGGTGGTGGCGGCGCTCATTTCGGTCGTTGTGCGGTGGCCTGATCGATTTCCGCGCCGACGAGGGACAGTACGTCTGTGTCGCAGCGCGTGTCCCGGACCAGGTAGTTGGAGCGCAGCGTTCCCTCGTGGCGGAAGCCGAGCCGGCTGGCCAGTTGACGCGAGCGTGGGTTGAGGGTGGACGTGCGCCACTCGACGCGCTCGACGCAAAGTTCGCCGCGCGCGATTGCGAGTAGTTCCCGGCAGGCGCTGAATGCGACGCCACGGCCTTCGCCGGCCGAAGCGACCCAGCATCCGACCTCGATGTTGCCCTGTCCTACGTCGTGGTGAAAGAGGACCGCTCCGCCGATCAGTTGCGGTCCGCTCCAGGCGCCGGCGGCGAGTACCCGCCCGTCCTCGCCGCGCTCGTATTTTCCAAGCCAGCGCTCCGCGCCGCCCGGCGTCGCTGTGTGGGCCGGCCAAGGCAGATGCTCACTCAGCCGCTCCAGGTCGCGCGCGATGTGATCCGCGAACACAACCGCGTCAGCGGAAGTCAGCCGCCTCAGCGTGACCGGGGTGGGGAGGGTCGTTTCGAGGGCGGCGTCGTGGTCGAGCACGCGGGGATTCTGCCAGGCGCCTCCGTCGCGGCGGCATCCGCGCCGCGACGGTTCAGGACAACGGCCGCCGGACGCCAGCCGGTCCGCGGCTCACACCGGTCTGCGAGCTGACGTCTAGCCGCAGCCGGTGTTGTTGCCGCAGCTCGGGCAGGTGTAGCAGGAGCCGGTGCGCTGCATCATGCCGCCGCACTGGGTGCACGCCGGGCCGAGGTCGAGCCCCTGCAGCTTGGCCGGAACGACCGGCGGGGAGTCCGTGAACGCGGCGCTCGCCGGCTTCACGACGCTGCCGCCGTTGGCCGGCGGCGCGGCGAGCTCGCTGGCGGGCACCGAGGTGTCGGAGGAGTGCACGGCGACGGCAGCGTGCTCGGCCGACTGGCGCGCGCGCACCGCCGGCGTCAGGATGCCGAGCTCCTCCTGGGCGTCGGTGTCGAGGAAGCGCGACGCGAGCCAGCGCATGATGTAGTCGGGCATCGACTTGGCGAAGGGGATCTCCGGGTTGGTCGTGATGCCCTCCGGCTCGAAACGCATGTAGCTGAACTTCTCCACCAGCTTCTCGAGCGGCACGCCGTACTGCAGCGCGATCGAGATCGCCGTCGCGAAGGCGTTCATCATGCCCCGCAGCGTCGAGCCCTCCTTACCGATGTCGGTCAGGAAAATCTCACCGACCGTGCCGTCCTCGTACATGCCGGCGGTGATGTAGCCCTCGTGGCCGCCGAGTGAGAACTTGTGCGTGATCGACTGGCGCTCGCGCGGCATGCGGTGGCGCTGCGGTCCCGCCTTGGCGACCGCCGCGGCGATCAGCGCATCGAGCGTCTCAGGATCCACCGGCTTAGCCGCATCCTGGGCGTCGGTGCGCAGAGCCTGGGCGGTCTTTGAGCCGTCGCGGTAGATCGCGAGCGCCTTGATCCCGAGGCGCCACGCCTGCGTGTAGGCGTCGGCGATGTCCTCGACACTCGCGTCGGCCGGCAGGTTGACGGTCTTGGAGATCGCGCCAGAGATGAACGGCTGCACCGCGCCCATCATCTTGATGTGGCCCATGTGGGAGATCGCGCGCTCGCCGACGGCGACGTCGAAGACCGGCAGATGCTCGTCGAGAAGTCCGGGAGCACCGACGATCGTCCCGTGCTCGTTGATGTAGGCGACGATCTGCTCGATCTGCTCGTCGGAATAGCGGAGCGTCTGCAGCGCGAGCGGGACCGTGCGGTTGACGATCGTCATCTGTCCCCCGCCGACCAGCTCCTTGAACTTGACCAGCGAGAAGTCCGGCTCGACGCCGGTCGTGTCGCAGTCCATCAGGAACGAGATGGTGCCGGTGGGTGCCAGGACCGTGGCCTGGGCGTTGCGGTAGCCGTGGCGCTCGCCCAGCTCGACCGCCTCGTCCCACGCGGTGCGAGCGGCGCCGAGCAGCTGAGGCTCGCACAGCCCGTCATCGGCGATCGCGTAGCTCGCCTCGCGATGCATCCGCATCACCCCGTTATGGGCGTCGCGGTTCTCGGCGTAGCGCTCATAGGGACCGAGAACGGCGGCGACGCGCGCTGATTGCGCGTAGGCGCGGCCGGTCATTAGCGCGGTGATCGCCGCAGCCGTGGCGCGGCCCTCGTCTGAGTCGTAGGGCATGCCGTCGGCCATCAGGAAGGCGCCCAGGTTGGCGTAGCCGAGGCCGAGCTGGCGGAAGGCGCGCGCGTTGATACCGATTTGCTCGGTCGGGTAACTCGAGGGGCCGACGAGGATCTCCTGAGCGAGCAGCATGATGTCGACGGCGTGATTGAAGCCGTGCACGTCGAAGCTGCCGTCGCCGCGGCGGAACTTCATCAGGTTCAGCGAAGCCAGGTTGCAGGCGGAGTCGTCGACTGACATATATTCGGAACAAGGATTAGACGCGTTGATACGCCCGCTGACCGGATTGGTGTGCCAGCGGTTGATCGTCGTGTCGTACTGGACACCCGGATCGGCGCAGCGCCAGGCGGCCTGCGCGATCTCGCGCATCAGCTCGCGGGCGGGGATCGGCTCGCCGATCGGCTCGCCGGTGGCGCGCGCGATCAGCCGCCACTCCCCGTCCTCCTCGACCGCCCGCATGAACTCGTCGGTGATGCGCACCGAGTTGTTGGCGTTCTGGTACTGGATCGACTGGAAGCCGTCGCCGTCGATCGACATGTCGAAGCCGGCGTCGCGCAGCGCCGCGGCCTTGTCCTCCTCCTTCGCCTTGCACCAGATGAACTCGCGGATGTCGGGATGGTCGATATCGAGCACGACCATCTTCGCGGCGCGCCGCGTCTTGCCGCCGGACTTGATCGTGCCCGCCCAGGCGTCGGCGCCGCGCATGAAGGAGACGGGTCCGGAGGCGGTGCCTCCCTTGGACAGCGGCTCCATCGAGCCGCGGATGTTGGAGAGATTGATGCCCGAGCCTGATCCGCCGAGGAAGATGGTTCCCTCCTTGGTGTTCCAGTCAAGGATCGACTCCATCGTGTCCTTGACCGAGAGGATGAAGCAGGCCGAGCATTGCGGGCTCTCCTCGAAGCCGACGTTGAACCAGACTGGGGAGTTGAACGCCGCCAGTTGGTGCAGCAGGATGTGGGTCAGCTCGGCCTCGAAGGTGTCGCCATCCTCCTGCGCCGCGAAGTACCCGCGCGAGCGCCCCCAGTCGGCGATCGTGCCGGCGACGCGGCCGATCATCTGCTTGACGGAGCGCTCGCGCTCGGGCGAGGCGAGCTGTCCGCGGAAGTACTTCTGCGCAACGATGTTGGTCGCGTTCTGGGACCAGGAGGCAGGAAATTCGACGTCGCGCTGCTCGAATGCGACGCGGTCGCCGTGGCCGATGCGTGCGTCGCGGAGCTCCCACTCGACGGTGTCGAAGGGATGAACTCCGGGCGTCGTGAAGACGCGGCGGAGTGTCAGCGCGTCGCTGGCGATGGTGGTCTCGGCGGTGCGTGCTTCCATGGTCTGTCCCTCTCTGTGTAGCGGCGTCGGCGCCCTGGCTGGGTGATCGGTGGGGGCCGACGATCTTCCGCCTCGGCTCGGACGGAAACGTGGCGCACGCGCGCATCTCTAATTCTACCGCCCGCAGATGCTGGGCCGGGCGATCTGGCGCTGCACTTCGGCATGCAACACGCCACATGAAAAGCCTGCAAATTGCGGGTCGGCGCGCCCGTCGCGCAGCTCTCGGAACGCTTGCGCCTAGCGCCCGAGGCGCAGCCAGTCGCCGAACTCCGCGAGCACGCCGGCGGCGCGATAGCGAGCCTCGGCGAGGGCATGGCGGGTCTGCGCGAGCCAGGGTGGATCGAGGGCCAGCAGGTTGAGCACGACGACCGCCATGGCGGCGAGCGCGAGCAGTGCGAGCAGGACTGCAAAGGCGATCACCACGCGGGCATCCTAGAAGGTCCGGGCATCGCCGTTGCAGGGTTCGGGTCGCCGAGTGGCCTCGTGTCACTCGCAGAGGGACCGCCCGGCATGAGCCGAGCGGCGCGCCGCGGCCGCCGCAAAGCGGTCGGCACGGAAAACCCGCGAGCCGCTCGCTGCCGTTGCGGGCGACGGCATAATGGGCGTCGTGGGCAATCCCGATCGAGGTCAGGCTGACACCGGGTGGCTGGAACCAGACGTGCCGCCCGAGAGTCTGATTCGCCGTTCCGGCTGGAACCCGGGCACCGACGTCGTCGCCGGATACCTGGGCGCCGGGATCGCCATGAAGGAACTGGTTGTCGCTCTGGTGGAGGATGCTCCCAGTCCGGTCCGCGTGCTCGATTTCGGGTGTGGAGTGGCGAAGACGCTGCGGCACTTCGCTGCGGAGGGAGACCGGTTCGAGCTGTATGGCTGTGACATCGACGGGCCGAGTATCGACTGGCTGCAGGAGCATCACTCGTGGTACGCCTCGTTCTCCCGTGTCGGGGAGACACCCGGCCTGCCGTATCTCGACGCGCAGTTCGATTTGGCCTATGCCGTCTCGGTGTTTACTCACATCACCGACTCCTGGGCCGCCTGGCTGCTCGAGCTGCGCCGCGTGTTGGCGCCGGGAGGGCTGCTCGTGGTGACCGTCCTTGGCGAGGCGATAATCGAGCTCGAGCGTGGAGGCGCCTGGGAGGAGGACACGATCGGCATGAATGTCCTGCGCCACGGACAGGACTGGGAGGGCGGCGGCCCCACGGTGTTCCACTCGCATTGGTGGATCCGCGAACACTGGGGGCGGGCCTTCGACGTGCTCGAAATCCGGGAGGGCCGCGATTCTGACGGCGCGCTCATCCGTGGTGCACACGACACGGTGATCATGAGCCCGCGCCCGGGGCCGCTCACCCCGGCCGACCTCGAGCGCTTGGATCCAGGCGAGCCTCGCGAGCTGCGCGCGCTGCAGCGCAACGTCGCTCAGCTGCATGCCGACGATGCGCACCTGCGGGGGCTGCTCTCCGAGGCTCGTAAGCGCGGCGACGCGGAGCACGATCATCGCGTCGAGCTCGCACGCCAGCTCGACGTCCTACGTGCCGAGCTCGAGCGGCGGGTTGATTAGCCGACCGGCGGTCGCTGCCGGTGAACCGCGCCCAGCTCGCCCCGCCGACGCGGAGCTGCGGCGATGGCTCTGGCTGGCGCCATTGCCGTTGGCGCCGGTCCCGAATGAACGAAGACCCGTCGATCGTCGGCCGCGGGCGCGTCGGGCCGCCGCCGTGACGGGCCCGCTCACTCGAGCAGGTCGGCGAGCTCGGCCAGCGCGGACGCCAGCAGCGCGGCGGGTGGGAGCGTGGCGTCCAGCGTGCGGATCCGCTGCGGCTGCGCTGCGGCGAGCGCCGCGTAGCCCGCTGCGATCCGGGTGAAGAACTCGTCTGTTTCGCGTTCCAGCCGGTCGGCGCCCTCGCCGCGGTCGCCTCGGCGGCGGCGCCCGGCGGCGGCGTCGAGCGCCAAAAGCAGCGTGCGGTCGGCGGCGAGACCGCCCGTCGCGAACTCGTTGATGGTGCGCACGGCCTCGACCCCCAGGCCGCGCCCGGCGCCCTGGTAGGCGAGCGAGGAGTCGATGTAGCGGTCGAGCAGCACCCAGCGTCCCGCCGCGAGCTCCGGCTGCACGCGCTCCGCGACCAGTTGCGCGCGCGACGCCGCGTAAAGCAGCGCCTCGGCCCGGTCGTCGATCTCGAGCCCCGGATCCTTGACCAGCGAGCGGATCCGTTCGGCGAGCGCGACGCCGCCCGGCTCGCGCAGCGCGACGGCGTCGATGCCGCGCGTCAGGAGGGCCTCGCGCAACGCGGCGGCGAGCGTCGTCTTGCCGGCGCCGTCGATCCCCTCGATCGTGATCAGCCGCGCCGCCACAGTGGCGCTGAGACTATCCCGGTGGCGCGCCGCGCGCTCGCCTATCGTTGCTCCGAGCCGGAGACCTTCGGGAGGTGGCTGTGAGAGTCTCGATCCTCGACGACTATTTCGACACGCTGCGCACGCTTGAATGCTTCGAGCGGCTGGCGGGCCACGAGGTCACGGTCCACAACGACCACGTGCAGGACGTCGCCGCGCTGGCCGCCCGGCTGCGCGGGTGCGAGGCGCTGGTGCTGATCCGTGAGCGCACACAGATACGCGCGCCGCTGCTCGAGCAGCTCGACGATCTGCGCCTGATCAGCCAGCGCAGCGTGTATCCGCACATCGACGTCGACGCGTGCACGCGTCTGGGCGTGATCGTCTCATCGAGCCAGCACGCCGACAGCCCGTCCTACGCGACCGCCGAGCTGACGTGGGGGCTGGTGCTGGCCGCGGCGCGCCAGATCCCGGCGCAGATGGCGTCGCTGAAGGCCGGCGGCTGGCAGATCGGCGTCGGGTCAACGCTTCGCCACAAGACGCTCGGCATCTACGGCTATGGGCGGATCGGCCGGGTCGTCGCCGAATACGGCAGGACGTTCGGGATGGTGGTGGAGGTCCTGGCGCGAGAGGGCTCCCGAGCCCAGGCGCGCGCCGACGGCCACCGCGTTGCCGAAAGCAGCGAGGACTTCTTCGCGCAGTGCGACGTGATCTGTCTGCACATGCGCCTGGTCGAGGCGACGCGGGGCATCGTCACGGCGGCGGATCTCGCGCGGATGAAGCCCGACGCGCTGATCGTCAACACCAGCCGCGCCGGGCTGATCGAGCCGGGCGCGCTCGTCGCCGCCCTGCGCAAGGGCAGGCCGGGCATGGCGGCGGTCGACGTGTTCGACCAGGAGCCGCTGCTCGACCCCGGCGACGATCTGCTCGGCCTGGCCAACGTCGTCGCCACACCCCACATCGGCTACGTGACGCGTGATGAGTACGAGTTGCAGTTCGCCGACATCTTCGACCAGATAAACGCCTACGCGGCCGGCGCTGCGGTCAACGTCGTGAACCCCGAGGTGCTCACGCGCGCCAGGCAGGCTCCCTGAACGCCCGCGAGGCCCTGCACGCGCGCCGGGAAGATTGCGGTCAGAGCGCCGGGTGATAGGTGAGGATCAGGGTGCCGGAGTCCAGTGCCCTGGAGTTCGCGAGCCGCAGCGTGGTCGCTTCGGCGCTCGCGGCGAACAGCCGCTTGCCGGCACCCAGCACGATCGGGAACACCATCAGCCGCAGCTCGTCGACCAGATCGTTCGCCATCAGCGTGGCCACCAGGCTGGCGCTGCCCGCGACGAGGATGTCGCCGCCGTCGTGCTCCTTGAGCTTTGCGACCTCCTCCACGACGTGGCCCGAGATCAAGGTCGAGTTGTTCCACGCCAGATCGTTGCGCGTGGTCGAGACGACGAACTTCGGCATCGCGTTCATCTTCTCCGCGAATCCCACCTCGTCGGTCATCGACGGCCACGCCGCAGCGAATCCCTCGTAGGTCACGCGACCGAGCAGCAGCGCGTCGTGACTGAGCGTCTCGTCGAGCTTGAAGCGCATCCCCTCCGGATCCGGGAACTTGAGGGTCCAGCCTCCGTGGACGAACCCCTCGGCGCCGCCCGGATCCTCCATCACCCCGTCCAGGGACAGAAACTCGCTGACCACGATTCGTCTCATAGCATCTCCATCTCGGTTGGGCCACCCTGCGCGGGGTTGTACTCGATGGCGTCGGGCGGGCGCGCTCAGAGCGCCTTGTGCATCTGCAGGCGCGAGACCTCATAGCCGAGACTGGCATAGAGCGAGCGTGCGACATGGTTGGCGCCGAACACGTTCAGGCCAATTCGTGTGGCGCCGCGGCCGCGGGCCTCCGCCTCGGCGAGCGCCATCGCCGCGCGACCCAGCCCGCGGCCGCGAAACGGCTCGTCGATCTCGATCGTCCAGACCCACCAGTGTCCGGGCGGCGCCCCAAGCTCCTCGCCGATCCAGAGAACGCCCACGGCGACGGAGTCCTCGAGCAGCCGGTAAACGAACTGCCCCGCCGCGGGCGCGTCGCCCGGGAACAGCACGCGGCGGTCCTCGGCGACGCGCTGCTGTGCGCTTGCGCGCTCGTCCCCCGCCGCCACGCGCTCCTCGAGGTAGGCGGCGCCATGCGCGGCGAGCCAGTCGGGCAGCGCCTGCGGTTCGAATGGAGCGAGCGCCAACATCGCGGGGACGCTAGCCGCTGCGCCGGCGCTCCGCGCGGTGCATCCCGGTGCCGGCACTCCCGGGTCCCCAGCTCATGAGGGTCGCGCGCCACGGCGGAGCATCAGAGCGCGAGCGCGCCGATGACCTCGCTGGCGACGTGCTCGAAGCTCCAGCGACCCCCCAGCGCCAATGCCCGTTCGCTCAGTGCGGTTCGCCGTAGCGTGTCGAGCGTCAGCGCCGTCATCAGCTCCGACAAGGCCTCCGGCGAGACGCCCGCCGGCGTGAGTGCGACGGTGTCGGCCGGCAGCTCGCCGCTCCAGCCGAGGTCGGTCACGATCGTCGGCACGCCGGCCGCCAGGCAATCCGCGGTCGCTCCCGATGCCTCTCCGTTGGACACGCTGCGCAACTGGACCGCGAGGTCCGCGCGCGCAAGCAGAGCCCGGTAGCGGCACTCGTCGACGCGGCCGGGGATCTCGACGCTCGCGCCAGGTGCCTGCTCGGCTGCGAACTGCTGCCAACGTGCGCGCTCAGAGCTGTCCGCGGGCCCCGCGATGACGAGCCGCGCTGCCGGCTGGCCCGCTGCGAATCGAGCAAATGCCCGGATCAGGACCGCGAGGCATTTTTCGTCGCTGAGCGCGCCGAGGTGCACCACTACCGGCGAGCTTGCGGCACCCGACCGCTGCGCTCCTTCCTGCGCAGCCGGCAGCGCGTGCGGCACGATCGAGATGGGCACACGCGTTTGGAGCCCGCGGCCGTCCGCCTGCAGCAGGGCGCGGGCGTCGCGCGAGTGCACGAGCAGTTGCTCTGCGTGCCGCTGAACCTCCTCGGTCAGATAGATGCCGAGCGCGACACGACGCTCCGCGTCGAGCGGTGCCGTGCCCAGCTCGTCGGGGGGTATCCGCGCGCCGTACTGACGCCGCACGCGTTCCACGAGCGCCCCGAGCGGGTCCTGCGGCCGCTCAACGCCCGCGTAATAGCCGTAGAAGCCGGTGAGCTGGACGTCGTGCATGAGGACCGCGCCGCGGCGTTCGCGCAGCAATTCGTAAACGTGGCGGTGAAAGCGGGAGTTGCCCATGCAGTAGAGGACGCGGTCGTGCGGGTGAAGCCACCGTGAAGCGGTGAAGGTGCTCGTGCTGATCAGCCTCACTCCCGGGTCAAGCGGCTGCTCGCGATCTGCGAGCGCTCCGTCGACGACGACGTCGACATCAACGTGGCGACCGAGCGCTCGAGCAAGACGCCGGCTGTACACGGCGACGCCGGATTGATCCGGCGGCCACGGTGTGACGAGTGCCAGCCGCCGGCGCGGGGCCCTACGGACGGAGCGGACCGCCCGATCGCTGATCAGCAGCCCACGCTCGGCGAGCGCCCGCCACGCGACGCTCATCGCCCCGCCAGGTTCGACCGGGGCCTGGGCGGCGATGGCGATGAAGTGCCCCTGGCGGCGAGCCCGGCCGCCGGACCGACTGAACGCGGAGGCGGCGGGGCCGCTCGCACACCGGAGCAGCTCGGTACGCAACGTGGCTGCACGCCGAGAATCTACCCTGACGATCAAGCGCGGCGGTCGCGCTCGCGAGCCGATCGGCGGCAGTTCGGGCGCCGTCGCGGCCCGCGGATGCGCCGCCGGGGCCCCGGCGGGTGACCGGCGCCCCGTTGTGGCTACGCTGGCGGTCATGGCCCCCGCGACGCTTCCGGGCATCGACGAGCACCCGCACGCGCGCGCGATCCTGCTGCCCGCCCTGCCGCCGGGGGAGGCCTCGCACGCCTACCTGTTCCACGGGCCGGCCGGCGCGGGCAAGCGCGACGTCGCGCGAGCGTTCGCCGCGGCGCTGCTCGCCGACGGCGCCGAGGATCCCCTCGCGGCCTCGGCGCGGGTCGCGCGCGGGTCACACCCGGACCTGACGTGGGTGACGCCGAGCGGCGCCTCGGAGATGCTGGTCGCCGACATCGACGAGCCGGTCGTGGCGGCCGCGGCGCGGACGCCGTTTGAGTCGCGCCGGCGGGTGTTCGTGATCGAGCGCGCGGAGACGATGGGGGACGCGACCGCCAACCGGCTGCTCAAGACGCTCGAGGAGCCGCCGTCGTTCGTGCACCTGATCCTCACGACCTCGCGGCCCGGCGAGGTGCTGGCGACCGTCGCCTCGCGCTGCCAGCCGGTTCGCTTCGAGGCTCCGAGCACGGCGCGGCTCGCGCAGCTGCTGAGCGCCGAGGGCGTCGATCCGGCCACCGCCGCGGCCTGCGCGCGCCTCGCCCTCGGTGACGGCGAGCGGGCGCTCGCGCTGGCGCTCGGTGACGGCCCGGCGCTGCGCGCCGCCGCCGAGAGCTTCGCGGTGGCGGCGCTGCGCGGCGAACTCGGCGAGCGTCCCTGGATGGCGCTGCTCGAACTGGCCAAGCAGGCCGGTGAACGCAGCACCGGCGAGCTCGAGGCCCGCCACCGCGACGAGCTCGAGTTCGTCGCCCGCTCCGAACGTGCTCGCCACGACCGCGAGCACGGCGAGCGAGTCAAGCGCGCGCAGCGGCGAAGCTCGGCCGCAAGCCTCGACACGGGCCTTGGTCTCGTCGAGCTGTGGTACCGCGACGCCGCCGTGGTGCTCGACGGCGTGCCCGAGCTCGTGTACGCGACCGATCGCGTCGCTGAGCTTGCGGCGAGCGCGGCCGGCCGCACCCCTCGCGCCCTGCACCGAGCGCTCGAGCTGGTCGCCGGCACCCGCGAGCGGCTCGCCCTCAACGTCACCGAGGAGCTTGCGCTCGAGGCGCTCGCCTACCGCCTCGCGGGGGCCCGCTGAGCATCGCGACACCGCAGAGCGAGCGGCTCGCGCGACCAGGCCCGCACAGCCGCGCACCGCTGCCGCCGCCCCAGCTGCTGCTGGTCGCCGGCGCCCTCTCGCAGTACGCGGGCGCCGGCGTGGCGGTGGTGCTCTTTCACCACGTCGAGCCTGCATCGCTCGCATGGGTGCGCGCGCTGCTGGCTGCGGTGGTGCTGCTCGTGCTGCGACGGCCCTGGCAGACCGCCTGGACGCGCGGGCGCCTCGTTGGCGCCGCCACGTTCGGCGTCACGATCTCGCTCGTCAACGTCGCCTTCTACCTCGCGATCGCGCATCTCGCGCTCGGCACGGCGGTCGCGATCGAGTTCGTCGGGCCGGTGGCGGTGGCCGCGATCGGCTCGCGCCGCCGGCGCGACTTCGCCGGCCTGGGCCTGCTCGTCGCGGGTGTCGGCCTGCTCAGCGGCGTGCATCTCGCCGGCAACGCCGTCGGCGTCGCGTGGGCGCTCGCGGCCGGCGTCGGCTGGGCGGGCTACATCGTTTTCGGCCATCGCCTGGCGCGCGCGTCGGAGCTGCGCCCGCAGGACGGCCTCGCCGCCGGGCTCGCGATCGGCGCGGTGATGCTCGCGCCGATCTTCGCCTGGCACGCCGGACCCGCCTTCACCCACCTCGGCCTCTTCCTGCGCGCGCTGATTGTCGCGGTCGCCTCGACCGTCGTGCCCTACACGCTCGAACAGCTCGCGATGGCCCGCCTGTCGCGGCCGCGCTTCGCGATGATGCTCGCGCTGCTGCCGGCAACCGCCGCGCTGATGGGGCTCGTCGTGCTCGGCCAGCTCCCGTCGGGCGCTGACGCAACCGGAATCGCGCTCGTGATCGGCGCGATCACGCTGACTGCATGAGAGGGGCTCGCCGGGCTCGCCACCACATCTCGCCCGCTCGAGCGAGCGGACGCCGGCAAGCCACGGACGCGGTCCCGACGGGCGCAGGATCGCCAGATCCGAGCCACCTGAGTTATTCGACAACTCTTCGGCAGCCTTCAGTGTTTTCTGACCGGGCCCCGCGAGACTCGTCGCGAGCAATCGAGAGGAGCCAGATGTCCGCCACCGCCAGCTACGCCCCGTCCCGCCGGATCGCCGTTTTCGGGTCGGTCGCCGCCGAGCGACCGCCCGCCAGCGACCGCGACGAGGGGTTCTCCCCCGCGGCCCGCGCCGTCCTCGAGCGCGTGATCGAGGCGGTCGCCGCGAGCGCCCCCCTGGTCGCCGGCCCGATCCTCGACCGCGCCGTCGCCGAGGGGACGATCACCCGCGCCGAGCGCCGCGCGATGGCGCTCGAGCTGAGCGATCCCGCGGCCCCTCACGACCCCGCGCCGGCGCTCAGCCGGGAGGCTCGCGGCACGCTGCGCGAGGCGCTAGCGGCGCTGCGGCGTGCGGCGCCGGGGATCGCCCGGCCGATCCTCGATGAGGCGGTGCAGGCGGAGCGGCTGACCCCTGCGCAGGAGCGGCGCATCCTCGAGCGCCTGCGCTTTGGCCCGGCGCGGGTGCTGCGCAGCACGCTGCGTCCAAGGGTCGCGAGGCCCGCCGGGACCTAGCGGCGGGGCGCCGCGCCGCCCATGTCGCGCGCTGCGTATCCTGAGTGGATGAGCTTTCTCGCTGGTCTCTTCAAGGACAAGACGCGCATGATCGGGGCCGAGGCGGCGCTCCCGGGCCGTGAGCGCGAGATGGCGGTTCCCGAGCGCCACTTCGTGCTCGGCACCCCGCTTCGCCCGCCGTTCCCCGCGGGCTTTGAGACCGCGGTGGTCGGGATGGGCTGCTTCTGGGGCGCCGAGCGCGTGTTCTGGCAGGCTCCCGGCGTCCACACGACCGCCGTCGGCTACGCGGGCGGCTTCACGCCCAACCCGACCTACGAGGAGGTCTGTTCGGGCTCCACCGGCCACACCGAGGCGGTGCTGGTCGTGTTCGATCCCGCGCTCACGACCTACGAGGAGATCCTGCGCCTGTTCTGGGAGAACCACAACCCCACCCAGGGCATGCGCCAGGGCAACGACGTCGGCACCCAGTACCGCTCGGCGATCTACACCGGCAGCGACGCGCAGGCGGCGGCGGCGACCGGCACGCGTGACGCCTACGCGACGGTGCTGCGCGCCGGCGGCCACGGCGAGATCACGACCGAGATCGCGTCCGGCGGCCCCTTCTACTACGCCGAGGAATACCACCAGCAGTACCTGGCGAAGAATCCGAACGGATACTGCGGCCTTGGCGGAACCGGCGTCAGCTGCCCGATCGGCGTCGCCGCGGCAAGCTAGTGCTGGTGGGCCGTCCAGGGTTTCGCGCCGGATGAGCGGCGACTCGAATCGCCCCGCGATCTCCGCGGTCGCGATCGTCAAGCACTTCGGCAAGACCCGCGCCCTCGACGGCTTCGACCTCGAGGTGGCGGCGGGCACGGTGCTCGGCCTGCTCGGCCCAAACGGCGCCGGCAAGACGACCGCGGTGCGGATCTTCACGACCCTGCTCGAGCCTGACAGCGGCCACGCCGAGGTGGCGGGACTTGATTGCGTGCGCGACGCCAACCGGCTGCGATCCCAGATCGGCCTGGCGGGGCAGTACGCGGCGGTCGACGAGTTGCTGACCGGCCGCGAGAACCTCGAGATGGTCGGGCGGCTGTACCGCCTCACGCGCGCCGCCGCCCGGGCGCGCGCGCTCGAGCTGCTCGAGCAGTTCGGCCTCTCGGACGCCGCCAACCGCCCGGCCCGCACCTATTCGGGCGGCATGCGGCGGCGCCTCGACCTCGCCGCGTCGCTGATCGTGACGCCACCGGTGCTGTTCCTTGACGAGCCGACGACGGGACTCGATCCGCGCAGCCGCCTGTCGATGTGGGACCTGATCGAGAAGCTGCGCGACGGCGGCACGACGCTCCTGTTGACGACCCAGTACCTGGAGGAGGCGGACTTCCTCGCCGACCAGATCGCGGTTATCGACCACGGCGCCACGATCGCCGTCGGCACCGCGGACGAGCTGAAGAGCCAGGTCGGTGGCGAGCGGATCGAGCTGACCCTCGCCCGCGGCACCGACCTCGACGCGGCCGCCGCGACGCTCGGGCCGCACGTCGACGGCTCCGTGCGGATCGAGCCTGAGAGCCGCCATCTCTCCGCCGCCGCGGCCAAAGGCGCGCGCCGCCTCGCCGACGTCATTCGCGACTTCGACGCCGCCGGCATCTCGATCGAGGATCTCGCCGTGCGCCGCCCGACGCTCGACGACGTCTTCCTGACGCTGACCGGTCACGGCGCGCAGGACGATCAGGAGCAGGCCGCATGAACCCCGACACCCGCAAGCACGGCTGGCTGTACTGGCAACTCTCCGATGCGATCGTGCTGACCGAGCGCGCGCTTCGCCACATCCCGCGCAACCCGGAGCTCTTGATCTTCTCGACGATCCAGCCGGTGATGTTCGTGCTGCTGTTCCGCTACGTCTTCGGCGGCGCGATCAAGCTTCCCCCGGGCATCTCCTACGTCAACTACCTGATGGCCGGCGTTTTCGTCCAGACCGTCGCGTTCGGGTCCTTCACGACCGGCGTCGGACTCGCGCAGGACCTCCAGCAGGGACTGATCGACCGCTTCCGCTCGCTGCCGATGTCGCGCGCGGCGGTGCTCCTCGGACGCACGCTTTCGGACCTCGTCCGCAACGTGTTCGTCGTCGCCGTGATGTTCTGCGTCGGCCTGGCGGTCGGCTTCAACCCGCAGGGCGGCGCGGCGGAGATCGCCGGCGCGATCGGCCTGCTGCTCCTGATGAGCTTCGCCTTCTCGTGGATCGGGGCGACCGTCGGCCTCGCCGTGCGCAACGTCGAGGCGGTCCAGTCCGCCGGTTTCATCTGGCTGTTCCCGCTGACCTTTGCCTCGAGCGCATTCGTTCCGACCAGCTCGATGCCGGCCGGGCTGCGGGCGTTCGCGAACAACCAGCCGATCACCCACATCATCAACTCGGTGCGCGCATGGAGCCTCGGCGTTCCTGTCGGCTCGAACGCCTGGCTGGCGCTCGTCTGGTGCCTGGGCATCGTTGCCGTGTTCGTGCCGCTGTCGGTTCGCCTCTACCGCCACGCCGCTTCGAGCTAGCGGCGGCGCCCGCGGGCGCGCCGGGGCCGGATCAGTGGTGTCCGGCGGGGACGATCAGCGCGAGCGCGACGCCCAGCACCGCGGCCAGCACGATCAGCATCGCCACGCGGCGCAGGTATGGTCGGTACTCGGGTGGAAGCCGGTTGAGCACGGGTTTCGGGACGGCCGGGCGCGCGCGGCGCGCGCTTGCGGGATCATCCCAGGCCGCGCCATGCACGCTCTCGCCATCCGCATCCTCGCCGCGGCTGCGGCCGCGCTCGCGATCGCCGGCTGCGGCGGCTCGGGCGCGTCCGGCGCGGTCCATGCCACCCTGGTGCTGGACTTCGTGCCCAACGCGGTGCACGCCGGGATCTACCGCGCCCTGGCGGCCGGCTATTACCGGCGCGCCGGGATCGATCTGACGATCATCCCGCCGAGCTCCACCTCGACGACGCTCGAGCTGATCGACGCCGGCAAGGCCCAGTTCGGCCTCGCCGACGGGATCGACGTGGCGCAGCAGATCGCGAGCGGCCGCGACGCGGAGGCGATCATGGCGATCGTCCAGCGACCGCTGGGGGCGCCGATCGCGCTGGCCAGCGAGCACCTGCGCTCCGCCGCCGGCCTGGTCGGCAAGACGGTCGGCATCACCGGCGTGCCCTCCGATCGCGCCGCGCTCGACACGGTCGTCGCCCACGCCGGCGGGAACCCCGCGAAGGTGCGGGTCGTGACGATCGGCTTCGACGGCGTCGCCGACCTCGAGGCCGGCAAGATCGCCGCGTTCACCGGCTACTGGCCGGATGACGGTGTCACGCTCGCGGTGAGCGGCTACCCGATCACGATCTTCAAGCTTGACCAGAATGGGGGGCCCGCATACCCGGGCCTCGTGGCCTTCACAACGCGGTCGCTGATCGCGAAGGACCCCGCGCTCGTGCGCGGTTTCGTGCGCGCCACCGTGCACGGCTACGAGGACACCCTGCGCGACCCGGCACGCAGTCTCGCCGATCTGCTGGCGGCCAACCCGACGCTTGCGCGCAAGCTGGCGCGCGCATCGCTCGCGGCCTACCTGCCGATCTTCGACGCCGGGGGCGTCCCCGACGGAACGCTCGTCGGCGCCCGCATCGCGGCACTCTCGAGCTGGCTCGTGCGCAACCACCTGGTCGCCCGGCCGGTCGCCGTCGCGCGGTTCGGCACGAACGCGTTCCTGCCGTGAAGCTCGCGGCCGAGCGGCTCGCCAAGCGGTTCGCGGGCGGCGTCGAGGCGCTCGCGGACGTCTCGATCGAGCTGGCCGAGGGCGAGTTCGTGTCGATCGTCGGTCCCAGCGGCTGCGGCAAGTCGACGCTGCTCGCGATGCTGGCTGGGCTGCTCGAGCCGAGCGCCGGGCGGATCGCGCTCGACGGCGTCGCCTCGCCCGGCGGCCTGCTCGGGCGGATCGGCTACATGCCCCAGCGCGATCTGCTGATGGAGTGGCGCACCACGCTCGCGAACGCCACGCTCGGCCTCGAGTTGGCGGGCGTCGCACGCGCGGTGGCCCGCGAGCGAGCGCTTGCCGAGGTTGGCCGGTTCGGTCTCGCGGGGTTCGAGCACCGCCGCCCGTCAGCGCTGTCGGGCGGTATGCGCCAGCGCGCGGCGCTGCTTCGCACCTTCCTCGCGGGACACGACGTCCTGCTGCTCGACGAGCCGTTCGGCGCCCTCGACGCGCTGACCCGCGAGGCGATGCGCGAATGGCTGCTCGGTGTCTGGGAGTCCGATCGCAAAACCATCCTGCTCGTCACCCACGATGTCGAGGAGGCGGTCTTCCTCTCCGACCGCGTCTATGTGATGTCGGGGCGCCCGGGGCGCATCCGGACCGAGGTGGAGGTGTCTCTGGCGCGCCCGCGAACGCTCGAGGTGACGGCGGCGCCCGAGTTTGCGCAGCTGAAGGCGCGCCTGCTCGCGCCGCTGCGCGAAGAGGCCCGCGCGGCGCTCGGGGCGCCATGAGCACGACCGGGACACGTCTCGCGCTGGCGCTCGGCGGGCGGCTCGAACCAAGGCCGCGCGCCGCCCGCGGCCGCCGTCGGGCGATCGCCGCGCGAGTTCTGCCCCCGGTCCTCGCCGGCGTCGTGCTGCTCGCGCTCTGGCAGGCCTACGTGGCGCTGTCGGGAGTGCACGAGGGAACCTTCCCCTCGCCGCTGGAGGTCGCCCGGGCGCTCGTGCGCGACCGCAGCCTGCTCCTGTCGAACGCCTGGACGACGCTGTCGGAGATCCTGCTCGGCTACGGCGTGGCGATCGTCGTCGGCACCGCGCTGGCGGTCGCCGTGTCGAGTTCGCGCCTCGCCGAGCGAGCGATCTACCCCTGGCTCGTCGTCTCCCAGATGATCCCGATCCCCGCGATCGCCCCTGTGGTGGTGCTGTGGACCGGCTTCGACATCCGGCCCAAGCTGATCGTGATCGCGCTGGTCACCTTCTTCCCGATCGCCGTCAACACGATCGACGGCCTGCGAGCCACCGACTCCGAGCTGGTCGGGCTGCTTCGCACCCTCGGCGCCGGGCGCTGGGAGATCCTGCGCATCGCCCGCCTCCCCAACGCCCTTCCCTACGTCTTCTCGGGGTTGCGCGTCTCGGCCGCCTTCGCCGTGATCGCGGCGGTATTCGCCGAATGGGTCGGGTCAACCAGCGGCCTGGGCGTGCTGATCCTCGACTACGGCAACCAGGCCGCGACCGCGGACGTCTTCGCCGCGGTCGTGGTGCTGGCCGTGATCGGCGTCGCGCTGTTCGCCGCCGTCAGCATCGCCGAGCGGATCGCCGTCCCATGGTGGCACGCGGCGGAGTGATCGCTCGTCCGCGCCCCGCGCGCCCGCGGGGCCGGCCGGCATCGCCGTGCGCTGCGACCGCATCGCAGGGGGCGGCCGCGATCTCCGTGCGCTGCGACCGCGTCGAAGGCCCGCTACGATCAGCGGCCGACTCGCCGACGTAGCTCAGCTGGTAGAGCACTTCACTCGTAATGAAGGGGTCCCCGGTTCGAGTCCGGGCGTCGGCTTGGGGGGAACCGGACTCGCCGGCGTTCGCCGCCAAGTGGGCACCTGCATCGAAACACGGGCGGAGGCAGGGGAATGATCGAGCGGCCGGCCCGCGAGGACCTTCCGAGCACCGGGCATCGAACTGTGGCACTGCATTCAACACCGACCGGGAAGCGACGGCAGCAGCTTGCGGCAGCTGTCAACGGGGCTCTCGCTCGCGTCGATCTCCAACTGGTTCGGCGCCGTCGCTTCCAGGAGTTGCTCGGTCGCGACCGCCAGGCGAGCGCTGCTGCCGACACCCCCGCCGCGGAGCACGCCGCAGAGGAGACTCCCGCCCCCGGGTTCGGTGGGGGCGACAGCGATCTCGCCCCTGCGGACGATCAGCCGGCGCCGAACGCGGTGCGCGAGGCGCTGCGATCCGATCATCCGCGGCTGTTGGAACTCAAGCGACGCTACGCCGGACATCCGGCGGGGGCCCGCTCGGTCTGGAGCGAGGACACGATCGCCAGAGACCTGGCGTTGCCCTGGTTTCGGCGTGACAACGCATACATGTGGCAATCGCGCGAGTTCGGCTACTGGGACGATGATGGCGCCTGGACACCCGCGCCCACCCGAGCGCTCAACTATCTCCTGAGTGCCTACTACGTGCGTTCGGTCGACCGGCTGGGGTTGCTCGACAAGCTTGGGGACGACGCCGAGTTTGGCGCGCTGACAGTCGAGGTCGCCGACGACTGGAACGTGACTCGCGATCTCCTTGACTCAGTGCTCGAGATCAATTTTCTCGAGCGCCACCTCGGACTCACGTCACGCGATGCCCTGGAAATGCTCGACGTCGGGGCCGGCTACGGCCGGCTTGCCTATCGCATCACGCAGGCGTTCGCCAATGTGGCGCGTGTCCTGTGTACCGACGCCATTCCCGAGTCGACGTTCGTGTCGGAGTTCTACCTGCGCGCCCGTGGAGCCGAAGCCCGCACCGACGTCGTCGCGCTCGATGAGATCGAAATGCGCCTCCAGCAGGCATCGGTGACGGTGGCCATGAATGTTCACAGTTTTCCGGAGTGCCCGATGGAAGCGATCGCCTGGTGGCTCCAGCTGCTCGCTGCGAACTCGATCCCATACCTCTTCTTCGTGACCGACACGACTCTTCTGCACAGCAGGGAGCCCGACGGGCGCCGGCTGGACTTCGAGCCGCTGCTGCGATCGCATGGATACGAGCAGGTTGCGCTTGAGCCGAAATACCGCCTGTCGCGCCGAGTTCAGCAACACGGCATCTTCCCTGCGCACTACCACCTCTACCGCTCGGCGGCCACCGCTCGAGCAGGTGCCCCCGAGAGATCCCGTTGAACGCCTTGAACACCGCGACAAGGGCGATGTCAAGGCGCTAAAGGCCGCAACCGGCAGCCGCGAGGTGCCGCTTGCGCCCAGCATGGCGACCTGATCCGCCGCCGCGAAACACATGGCCGCAGCCACACGACGTCGGTCCCACAACCATCGCCGGATCGCTAGCGTTCAGGCGAGGTCGATGTACCCATCACCTCCCAGCGATCTGATCTTTCGCGTCACCGGCCAACGCGACCCGGACGCATTTGCAACGAGCGGACGCGTGAATGCCGAGGACGTCGAGACCGTGCTTCGGCTTGTGAACCGAGACCTTGGGGACTTTCGCCGCGTACTGGACTTCGGCTGCGGATGCGGGCGCCTCACGCGCTTCCTCGCCGAGCAAGTGGACCCAGGCGCGATGCTCTGCGCTTCTGACATCGACGAGCCGGCAGTCACGTGGCTACAACAGGCTCTGCCCACAGTTCGGGCGGTCGTAAACGGGCACGCGCCTCCGCTCCCGTTTGAACCAGGTGGGTTCGACCTGATCATCGGCTGGAGTGTCTTCACCCATCTGGATGAGGCACTGCAGGACGCATGGCTGCAGGAGCTCTCGCGGGTGGCTGCGCCGGGGGCGACGCTGCTGTTGACAGTGCATGGCGCCTACAACTGGCGCTTTTTCGCTGACGACGCACCGGAAGGGCTTCGCCAGGATGTCATCGAGATCGGGCACGCCTTAGCCGCAGAAGGCTTCGCACATTGGCGCAACGACGGCTGGCAGGAGCACTTCCCGGACTACTACCACACGTCTTGGCATCTACCGCGCTACGTTCACGCGCATTGGTCGCGCTGGTTCGAGGTCGAGGATGTCTTCGGGGGGACAGCCCGACCAACACAGGACGTCGTCGTGCTACGCCGATGAGGCGACCGCTGAGACTCTGCAGCACGTGCGGCTGGGAGCGCAGTGCCGCAGGAATGACGGGGTCCCCGAATCGAATCCGGGGGTCGGCCTGGGGAAGGGCCTGCATCACGAGCATTCCGATCGCTTGACGAGTTCAAGGCGAGAGCCTCGGGGTACGAAACGGGTACGCCGAAGTGCGCACTCGTTTCACCCCGCGGCGCGGAATGCGTCTGGGCGTTCGGGCGAGGCCGCTGCGAGCGCTCGGATCGCTGCCTCGACGTCGAGGTCGGCCCCATAGACCGGGGTGCCCGGCTGTTGGCGCCAGGATTCGGCCAGCGTCCCGCCGTCGACTGGGTCAAAGCCGAGTTCGTCGACGAGGTCAAAGACGATCTGCTTGCCATTCTGGTCGTCGCCCGCGACCGGCAGCGCGATGCGCCCGGCACTCCCGCTCGGCAGACCCCGCTCGAGCAGGTGCTTCCAGAAGATCCCGTTGAACACCTTGAACACAGGGACCCCGAGCTGTTCGGAGACCCAGACGCTCTCCGGCGTGCCGGCCTCGATCGCCGCGATAAGGCCGTCGCGTTCGCGCGGGTAGTAGTTATTGGTCTCGATGACCGGCGCGCCCGGCTTCGCCCCCGCCACGATGCCGGGCGCGAGATCGACGACATTCTTCTGGGGAATGCTGACGATGACCAGATCGGCGTCCGTGGCGGCCTCCCGCGCCCAGACCGCGGTCGCGCCGGCCTCGGAGGCCAGATCCGCCAGGGTCTCCGGAGCGCGAGAGTTCGACACTCGCACGACGTGACCAAGGCCCGCGAGACGACGCGTCAGCGACCCGCCGATGTGTCCCGCTCCGATGATTCCAATTTCCATGGTGCCTTCCCGTTCGTCGGTGGGTGCGACTGATCCCGAGCTCGAGATCGTCATCGATGCCCGCGCCATTCGCCGGATCCCATCCTAGCCCGGCCCTCGTTCCAGCCGAGGGTCGCTGCGAGCGGTTCTGGCTCGTTCGCGGGCGGAGTGCGCGACTCGCGCGCCAGAGCTGTCTACGGGGTCGGGCGCCGGACCGGCGAGTCGACGCCGACGAGCAGCAGCCATGCCCCGGACACTATGAACAGGAACGACGCCATCATTCCCATCCCGACCGCATACAGGCCCCAGGCGTGTCCGAAGAACAGGATCGCGGCGCCAACCTGCTCGATGATCAGGCAAGCCGCGTAACCGAGCGTTCGGGATAGAACCTCGTGCTGTGCGTCGCCGCTGCGGCGGAGTGCTTGGCTGAGACTTCGGAGCACGACGACCTCGACGCCGGCAAGCACAACGAACAGCTCGGCGCCGACGGCGCGCGCGCTCTGGCCACCCATCAGGACGAGGCCGCAGCGGATGAACACCGTCGTGAGCGCGGTGAGGATCGTGCGGGCGCGGTGGCGGTGCGTCGGATCCGAGGCGATGTCTGAGAGGTGCAGCGACATCGCGACGAACACGAGGCCCGTCAAGGCGGCTGCCCCGCCGCCGACCGTCACGAAGTAGTCGCGCCAGAGTGGGGCGTCAAACATCGGCGGGCAGCCGGGATACCGGTTGCGCTGAGTTGCGCTGCTGCGCTCGGGCGGTCATGACGCGGTGAATGATCGCCGATCTGCGCCGGCGCCAAAGATCGGTGTTGCTGTTCCTGGCGCTTCGGGCGCTGGACCGGTAGCGTGCGGCCATGTCCCGCGACTGGTCGACCCTCTCCTACGAGGAGTGGAGCGCGACGTGCGACACGTTGCACGCGCATACCCAGGTCCTTGGCAAGCTGGCCGTGGCGCTTGCGCCAGCCGAGCCGCAGTTGCAGCACGCCGCGCTGCATCTGAGCGCGCGAGGCTGGGAGACCGGCTTGCTGCCCGCCCCCGACGGCTCGGGCGCGCTCGTCGTCGCGCTCGACCTGCGAAGCCACGAGGCGATCGTCGAGCACAGTGGCGGGCGTGTGCATCGCGTCGCGCTCGCCCCCGACCGGCCAGTCGGTGAGGTCACGCGTGAGGTGCTCGAGGCGGTTCGCAGCGTGGGCGGCGCCGTGGAGATCAACCCGACGCCGCAAGAGGTGCCGTGGAGCGTGCCGCTCGACCAGGACCACGAGCACACCCGCTATGACGCTGGCCAGGTCGATGCCTACTTTGCTGCGGCAACTCGCGCCGCGCTGATCCTCGCGGCGTTCCGGGCGCCGTATCGCGGGCGTTCGACGCCCGTCAACGCCTGGTGGGGCTCTTTCGACCTCGCCGTGAGTCTCTTCTCCGGCTCGCCCGCCGATCCGCCGTCTGACGACTTCATCATGCGCAACGCGATGAACGCGCAGGAGGTCGCCGTCGGATGGTGGCCCGGCGACCGGCGCTACGGCAACGCGGCGTTCTACGCCTACGCCCACCCGGCGCCGGCAGCTTTCGCGACCGCAACGCTTTCCCCGCCGGCCGCACACTGGAACGCGGAGCTGGGCGAGTACATCCTCGACTGGGACGAGGTGTGCGCCAGCCCCGACCCGCATCAGGCCGGGGTCGAGTTCGCCCGCTCGGCTTTCCGCCACGCCTGCGCGGTGTGCGATTGGGATCCCGCGCTGTCTGCCAGCGCCGAGGGCAAGCCACCGCCCGTCGCTTGAGCCTCCGTCCCGCGTGATGCGCGACGGCAGCCACGACCGCAAGGGGTGGCCGCCGGGCGCCGGATGATCGCGCGTTAGGCTCCCAGCCCCGCACTGGCAACGGCGCAGTCCGAGCGCGAGCTGATAATTGCGGTTGCATGCCGCAGGCACCGCCGGCCAACGCTGAGTCGCGTCAGCGGATCCTCCTGATCGGCCACGGGTCTCTGGTCGACGTCGCGCGCCGCGCTCTCGACGATGCAGGGGCCGAGTCCGTGCACCTGGAGGAGCCTGCTGACAGCGACATCCGCCTGGCGGTTGGCACGGGCGTCGACGCGGTCCTGGTCGTCTCGCGCGACGACCGTGTTGCGCTGCGCTACGGCCTCGTGGTCGAGCACCTGCTCCCCGGCGTGCGCCTGATCGTGACGATCTACAACCGCGACCTCGCTGTCGAGCTTCGCCGGGCGGTTCCCAACGTCCGCGTCATGTCGATGGCCGACATCGTCGCTCCCTCGCTGGCTGCGGCGTGCGTTAGCGCCGATCTCCTCACCGCTCGGCGCGCCGACGGTGGCTGGCTCGGGATTCGACGTGGCGCGGACGGTCCGGTCACGGCGCCGCTCGAGGCCCACCCTCGCCGGGCGCCGGGGCGTCTCCTGGCGAACCTCGGCTCGCTTGTGCATCCGTTCGAGCTCAGCGCCAAGACGCTGCTGTCCGGGCTTCTGGGATTCGTCGTCATCCTCGTGCTCGACTCGCTCGTGACCGGGCTCGCCCTGCACGAGTCCGTCGTCGACGCCGTGTACGGGGCGACCAAGACCATCGCCACCGTCGGGCCGAGCCAACGCGTTGACAATGGGCCAGGCTGGCTGAAGCTCTACTCCGCCGCCATGATGCTGGCCTCCTTGGCCTTCACTGCCATCTTCATCGCGGGCCTCATCGATCGGTTGATCGACGATCGCCTCGTGGCGATCCTTGGCCCGCGGGCGATGCCGCGCAAGGACCACGTCGTGGTGGTCGGGCTCGGGCAGGTCGGGCTACGTCTGTGCATGATGCTGCGGACGCTGGGGATCCCGGTCGTGGCCGTCGAGCTCGACCACGACGCGGACAACATCCGGCGCGCGAGGCAATACGGCATTCCGGTGGTCGTTGGTCGTGGCAGCAGCCGTGCCGTCCTCCGCCGCCTCTCGCTCGAGCGAGCCCGTGCCCTCGCCGCGGTCACCTCTGATGAGATCGAGAACATCGCTGCCGCCGTCGCCGGCCTGGCGATCCGCGGAACGCTTCGGACCCTGTTGCGCGCCGGCGGGGGCGATGTGCTCGACGAGACACGCGCGCTGTTTCGAATCGGGGCCGTCCAGGATGTCTACCGGATCGGCGGCACGGTCCTTGCCGCCGCTGCGTTGGGTTCGAAGGCGACAGAGGCGTTCGTTGCCGACGAGACCGTCTGGGTCGTCGGAGAGGACGGGCAGGTCGAGCCGGTTGGCGAGCACCTGCGCCGCGTCGCGGCCGCCGGGTCAGGAGCGGCGAGCGCGAAGTCCTCGGGCCACTGACCTGTCGCGACACGCCCGGCTCGGCCACCTCGGGACGTCATTTCGGTTGCCCTCGCAGCGTGCCGGCGCCGCCGACGGCACTGTGTCGCTTCCGCCCCGGTGGTGCGGATAGTACTGTCCGTATCTGACGAGGCCCCGATTCGCCGCCGGATGACCAGAAGTTCGCTACCCCACTCCTTCCCCCGAACCAGACCGTGACCGCGCATGGGCCGAAGCTCGGGTCCCGTGCGCAGCGTGGCGCGGTGTTCGCTGCCGGCTGCCCCGCGCCGGGCGGCCCCGGTGCGCCCGGCGGCATGTGGCGTAGGCCGCGGCGGCTGGTCATGCCCGGGGGTTGTTGCTGATGCGCCAGGGCCCCCTCGCCGGCCGCTACCCCGCGATCGCGGGCATGGTGATGTTGGCGTTGATTCCCTACCTGGCGCTGTCTGCCGCGCTTGGTCCGATTACGCCGATCATCGCCAGGCAGTTGCATATGAGCCTGCAGACGATGAGCTTGAGCTCGGGTCTCGGCAATGCCGCCTACGCCGTCGGCACCGTGCTCGCGGTCCAGTTCGCCCAGCACCTGCCGCAGCGAAGGATGCTGGTCGTCTACGCCACGCTGCTCGTGACCGGGTCGGTGTTGGCCGCGGCGGCGCAGGATCCGGGCATGTACATCGCAGGGCACGTGCTGCAGGGCCTCTGCACCAGCCTGCTGCTCATCGCCGCCGTGCCGCCGCTGGCGATCGGCTATCCGAGCAGCAAGCTGCGTACCACGGCAATGATCATGAACATGTGCATCTTCGGTGCCGTCGCACTCGGGCCAACCATCGGCGGGCTGCAGGCTCAGGCTCACGCCTGGCGGCCGCTCTTTTGGATCATCGCCGCGATCTCGGCTTCCGCACTGATCCTGGCAGTCCTGAGCTTCGACGACGCCCCGCCTGCCGATCCTGACTCCCCACGCGATCTACCGGCGATCGGGCTGGCGACCGTCGGCTGCGTGGCCGCGTTCTTCGGCGCGTCCGAACTGCTGACCCACCCGTTCCTCGATGCCGAGACGATCGCGCCGCTCATCGGCGGTCTGGCGACGATCATCGTTCTGATCGTCTACCAGTTCCGCGCCAGGCGACCGCTCCTGACGATCAAGACGATGTTGACCAGCTCGATACCGGTCGCCGGAATCGTTGTGGCGCTGTTCGCGGCGGCCGCGTCGGTGTCGGCGACCGCGCTCACCGCCGGCGCGCTCGCATCGCGCTACGCCCCGCTTCACCTTGGCCTGCTCTACCTACCGGAGCTCGCCGGAGCGGTCATCACCGCGATCCTTCTCGGCCAGGTCCTCACCAGGCGCGCCATCCACTATCTACCCCTGGGGGGCATGGTGTTCCTCGCGGCCGGGATCGCGGTCTTCCTGATCAAGGTCCCCTCCAGCCAGGCGCTCACGCTGGTCGGGTCGGGGCTGACCGGCATCGGCCTGGGAGCAACGGTCGCGCCCGCACTGTTCGTCGCCGGCTTTTCCCTGCCCGCCGCCAACCTCCAGCGTGTGTTCGCGATCGTCGAGCTGATGCGCGCCGTGGCGGCGTTCATGATCGCGCCGATCTTCGCCCACCTCGCCTCCACCGTTGGCGGCAGCCTCGACAACGGCACCGCCACCGCGCTGTGGGTCGGCTTCGCCGTCGCCATCAGCGGCGCCATCCTCGGGGTCGCGATCTACGCGTTCAGTGGGGCACGCCCGCAGACGCCGGACATCGACGGCTTCCTGGCGGGCGCCGGCGCCGCGTGGAACTCGCCGCCGCTGCTGGCCAAGCTTCGCCGGGGCTTGACCGCCCCGGTCCCCGCGACCGAGAATGCCAACTGACATGGCATCGACTCCCGCCGGCGACGCAGCTGCCGCAGCCCCGATCGGGGCGGTGCTCTTCGCCTACGACGGCTCCGAGCTCGCGCGGCTCGCGATCGAGCAGGCCGGCCGCCAACTCGCGCCCGGTCGGGACGCGCTGGTCGTCTGCGTTTGGCAGACGGGCGATGTCGGATTCGTGTCCCCCGGCGAGCGGCACTTCAACGCCGCGGCGGCCAACGAGGTGCGCGAGGCCGCGGAGGAGACCGCCGAGCAAGGAGCATCACTGGCACGCCAGGCGGGGTTCGAGCCGCAAGGAATCGCGATCGAGGAAGCGCCGACGTGGAAGGGGATCGTCAAGGTCGCCGAGCAGCGCGGAGCAAGCCTGATCGTGCTCGGCTCCCACCGCCGAAGTGGTCTCGCCGGGCATCTGCTCGGCAGCGTCGCCGCGGCCGTGGTGGCCCACACAGCGACCTCGGTGCTGATCGTCCATCAACAGGGCTGAATCACCGCTCAGGGCCGGGCTGTTCAGCCGCCGTCGTCGAGCTCGGCGGCGTCGATCACGAGATCGGCCCGCTCGCGCGGAGCTTCACGCTCGTAGAAAGCGTCCTCCTGGAGTGCCCAGCGCTGCCAATGGGGGCCGTATAGCTCGCCGTACACACGCGCCAGGGCTCGATCTCGGCGGTCCTCGGTGCCGAGATCGAGCCAGACGAGGACGTTCGTGTGCCCGGCGAGCGCGCGCGCTCCGGCCCCGGCGCCCTCGATCAGAAGCAGCGGCGGCGGCTCGAGCGTCCGTGGCAACGCCCACGTCTGCGCCAGCCAGTCGTAGCGGGGCACGCTCGCGCTGCGTCCTTCGCTGAACGGGCGCAGGACCGCGCTCGCGAGCAACGAGACACCCTGCTCGAGGCCGTCCCAGCCGCCGTAGAGATCCTCGAGGCCCACGATCACGCCACCCAGCTGTGCTGCGATCGCCTGTGCGAGCGTCGACTTGCCCGAGCCGGAGCGCCCGTCGATCGCGATGACCTGCGTCGCGCCGCAGGCGGGCGCCGCCCCCTGCAGGCGAAGCGATATCTGCCCGGCAGCGTCCGAGGCGCTCATTGCGGATCGCCGGGGCCGGCGGCAAGGAACTCATCGCTGAACGCGCTCTCCCAGCGCTCCGGGTACACCAGCATGCCGTTGCCAGCGAGCCAGCGGGCGTAGGGCTCGAGCAGCTCGCGTCGATGGTTGCCCCAGATTCCTGCGTGGGTCCAGGTCGGCGCGATCAGCGCCATTGAGCGCGCGACGATCGCACGGGGGAAATAGGGGATCACACGCTCCAGCACTGCGCACGCCGGCGCGGAGTCTGCGGCCGCGGCGAGAAAGCCGGCGCGCGTGGCCGCAAGGAAGGCACCAAGCGCGCCCGGATCGGTCTCGAGCATCTCGCCGCGTGCTGCCAGCAGGTAGCTGTGGTAGGCGGGTGCTCCGATCGCATCGACCGGCCAGGTGATTCGCTGCGACGGCGCAAGGCTGCCGAACAGGGCATCCCACGCCCAGTAGCCGCCGAAGGTGGCGTCCGCCTCGCCGGCCGCGAGGTCGTCGACGGTCAGCTCACGCACGCCGGCGTCGACGGTGATCACGCCGTCGGGATCGCCGCCGTCGGCCGCGATCAGGTGGCGCACCATCGCGACGCCACGGGGCGTCGGGTTGTACGCGACGCGACGGCCGGAGAGCTCGCGCGGGCGGGTGATCGCGGTTGCCCTGACCGTCTGCACGCTCTCGAGCGGGCGGTGGTTGATCGCGGCGACGCTGATCAGCCGCTCGCCGCGTTCGCGGCGCACGAGCAGCCGGTTGGTCGGCGCCACGGCGAAGTCGCTCTCGCCTCGCGCGAGTGCGGCGAGCGAGTCGCCGCGCAGCGGATCGGCGATCGTGATCTCGACATCCAGGCCGGCCCGTGCGTAGGAGCCGTCTGTGAGCGGCGAGATAGAAGCCGACGTCATTGGTCCACGGGTGCAGATACCCGAGCGTGACGCGCAGCTTCTTCACCGCGCGAGCGCGCCAAGCGGGGTGAGACGGCGAGCGTCGGTCGGCGGTTGAATCCCGTCGCGCAGCGCGGCGTCGACGCGGCCCTCGTAAGCGTCGAGCGGCCCGAGCGAGTCGGCGCTGAACAGTGCGTCGAAGCAGCCGCGCTCGAGGATCCGAGCCGTTTCGATCCAGTAGTCGAGCTCACGGTACTCGTGAGCTCGGCTACTGGGGTGGCGCCACAAGCCGATTGCGGTGTGTCCGACCGTTGACTGGCGAAGGGCGTGCAGCCGGATGCGTGGCAGCGACACGGCCGCCTCAGCCGGACGGCAGCAGCGAGTTGGTGTACAGGTCGGTCAGTGACGGCGAGCTCTTGATCACCTTGGCCTTGGCAAGGATCTGCTCAAGTCCGTTGTAGTCGGCGTTGGTCTGGGGACCCCACACGCCGGCCGAGTCGTCGAAGTGCGGCGCCGTCGCGTTGCCGGTCGCCACGACGATGTTGCGCGCGTTGCCGAGCGCCGATTTGTTGGCGGCGATCAGGATCGACTCCGCCGCCGCCGGATTGTGGTCCGCGTACTCGTAGCCTTCGGCCAGCGCCTTCAGCGCGCGCCGCAGGACCGGGCCGTTGGTGGCGATCTCCTTGTCGCTCGCGACATACACGGCGTTGGGGTAGTTGCCGGCGGCGCCGAGGTAGCGGTTGTAGGGGAAGGTCCGCAGCTTGATTCCCTGCAGCGCGGCGGTCACATCGTCGATGCCCCCGAAGACCGCGGTGTAGCCGATCCGGTGCGCCTGAAGCGCTGTGATCACCGAAGCGTTTTCCACGACCTGCTTGAAGACGACGTGTTTGACGCCTGCGGCGCGCAGGATCGCCGAGATGATCGGCGGGTCACTGGAAATGCCGAAGCCGCCATAGACCTGGCCGTTGAGCTGCGCGACGCTGGTGAACTTGGAGGATGCCAGCACGGCCAGCGCCGTCGTGTTGTCGGTGACGAGCGCAGCCACGGCCTTATACGCGAGGCCCTGAGAGCGGTTGATGATGATGTCAGGCGGGTAGCTGATCGCGAGATCGGTCTTGTTGGCCTGGATGAGCTGCTCGGCGGCGACGTTCGCGTAAGGCAGGATCACCGGCTTGATGCCCTCGGCTGCGAAGTAGCCCTTGGCGATCGCGGCGTAGATGCCGAGATAGTCGACGTTTGGGGTGTAGTCCAGCGCGATTCGCACGGTCGCCGTGGCACGCGCCGAGCGGGCGGGCGGAGCGGCCGACGAGCTCGATCCCGAAGCCGCCAGAGTGCCGAGCAGTGCGCCGGCTGCCAGCAACGCCAGCACTTGGCGGCGGCGCGGACGCCGGGCGGATCCTCCGCGGGCGCTCCCGCGCGAGTGGTTACGCGATACAGACATGTTCTCTCCCTCCGCTGGTATGAGCCAGATCAGGTTCGTCGGGTCGGCGCCAGAAGCGCCCTCTCAGCCCCATGGGGGACTCCCCGGATTGGTTGTCAGAGCGCCGACCGTACTGCGATTGCGGTTCTTGGTCAACCGGACGGCGAAGCCGGCCGCGATCCCCCGACGTCCGGCCCCGGTACCTTCCGTGGCAATCTGTGAATAGACATACCCTACTTTGCCGATGAAAAATACGCTGTTTCGCGGTGCGCCCGCCGTCGAGGGAACCGAAACCGGTGCCGTTTCGCGCCCGCGGGTGGCCCGCCGGCGCAGGCTGGCGCACGACATCTGGCCGCCTGCGCTCGCCTTTGCAGCCGTCATCGGCATCTGGGACTTCGCCTCCCAGGTGCTCGTTTCCAGGGCGAACACGCTTCCGGGCTCCTCGTTCACAGGCCCGCTTCCGGGCCCCTGGCTGGTCGTGCGCTCGACCTGGAACGATCGCTCGAACCTCTGGCCTGCGATGTGGACGACGATCAGGGAGGTCGTGTTCGGCGTTGTGATCGCGATCGTGATCGCGGTGGTCTTGGCGATCGCGATCGACTGGTCGCGAAGCTTCCGCCGCAGCATCTACCCGTTGATGGTGGTTTCCCAGACGATGCCGATCATCGCGCTGGCGCCGCTGGTGGTCATCTGGTTCGGCTTTGGCACAGAGCCCAAGATCGCCCTGATCGCCCTGTTCACCTTCTTTGCGATCGCCGTCGGACTCGTCCAGGGCCTTGCCTCGAGCGACCCCGACGCGATGGACCTGCTGCGCACGATGGGTGCAAGCCGGCTGCAACTGCTGCTTCGCGTGCGCCTGCCGAGCGCCCTGCCGCAGTTCTTCACCGGCCTGAAGGTCTCGATCACCTTCTCCTTTGTCTCGGCGATCCTCGCCGAATACGTCGGTGCGACCCAGGGCCTCGGCGTCTACATGCAGACCAACTACCGCGGCTTTCGAAACGACCTGGTGTTCGGCGCCGTGATCGTGACCGCGCTGTTGACGCTGCTTTTGTTCGGGCTGGTCGTGGCGCTCGAGCGCCTGTCGATGCCGTGGCGGCGCCCGGCACAGATCGACACCCGATGGTAGAGCGCGGCGGAGCGCGGCTCGAGGTCCGCGGCCTGGCGAAGACCTTCCCGGCCGACGGTGTCCCGGTCGTCGCCCTGGAGTGCGCGGACCTGATCGCGGCGCCCGGGGAGTTCGTCGTCGTGATCGGGCCCAGCGGCTGCGGTAAGAGCACGCTGTTCCACATCCTTGCCGGGCTCACGGAACCCAGCGCGGGGGAGGTCCGACTCGACGGGCGCCTCGTCGAAAGCCCTTTGGGCGCTTGCGCCTTCATGCCCCAGCGCGACGGCCTGCTGCCGTGGCGGCGAACGATCGACAACGTGACCGTCGGCTTGGAGCTCGCGGGGACGCGCCGGGCCGCAGCGCGCGAACGTGCCCGCCCCCTGCTCGCGCGGTTCGGCCTGGCGGGGTTTGAGGATGCCTGGCCGTGGCAGCTTTCCGGCGGCATGCGCCAGCGGGCCGCGTTTCTGCGCACGGTGCTGCTCGGCAAGCCCGCGATGCTGCTGGACGAGCCGTTTGGAGCGCTCGACGGGATCACGCGCGCGCAGTTGCAGCAATGGCTGCTCGACGTGTGGGGCGAGGTCGGGTCGACCGTGTTGCTGATCACCCACGACGTCGCCGAGGCGGTGTTCCTCGCCGACCGGGTGTACGTGATGACGCCGCGCCCCGGGCGCGTCGCCGCGGTGATTGAGATCCACCTGCCGCGCCCGCGCACGCTCGCGATCGAAGAGTCAGCCCAGTTCGGCGCCTACGAAGCCCGCCTGCGCGAGCTTTTGCGCGAACATGCGTGGGCCGGCGGCGACGCTCAGCCGAGCTCCAGCGGAAGCTCCGGATCGGCGCTCCACTCGGTCAGCGAACCGTCGTAGAGACGGGCCTCGCGGCCGATCAGCGCCAGCGCGAAAAGGTCGACGGTCGCGGAGATCCCGCCGCCGCAGTAGGCGATCACGTCCGCTCCGGCGCTGACGCCAGAAGCGTCGAATACGGCCTCGAGCTCGGCCGGGCTGCGAAAGCGGTTTGTCTGCGGATCGATCAGCGCGCTCCACGGAGCGTTGACGCTGCCGGGGATCCTGCCCGGCCGGCTGTAGGAGCTTGGCCCCTCACCGCGGAACACCGGGGCGGTGAGCGCGTTCACGAGGCAGGCCTGGCGTTCGCCGCGCACGATCGACTCGACGTCGCCCCGCGACGCCAGCTGCTCCGGTCGCGGGTCCGCCGAGAAGTTGGCCGGCGGATAGTGGCCCGGGGATTCGCTGAGCTCACGGCCAGACGCCCTCCACGCGGCCAAGCCCCCGTCGAGCACGCTCACGTCGTCAAAGCCGAAATGGCGCAGCATCCACCACAGGCGGGTCGCCCACATCGGTGACTCCTGTGCGTAGACGACGACATCGGCGCCCGGTCCGATGCCCGCCGCGCCGGCCGCCTGCGCGAACCGCGCGGCGCTGGGCAGGGTGAAGGCGAAGGGCGATCCGGGATCTGAAAACTCGCCGGCGATGTCGGCGAAGGCGGCGCCGGGGATGTGTCCCTCGTCGTACTCGCGACGCCCGGAGCGGACCGCGTACGGGCCGCCTTCCGGCGAGCGCTCCAGCACCACGGTCGCGTCAAAGAGGCGAAGCGCCGGGTCGTCCAGCGCCCCGGCGAGGGTGTCCACATCGATCATCGGCGAGCGGTGCGCCATCGGCGCGCCAGTGTAGCCGCAGGCGCCCCGACGGTTTGCCGTTGTGCCCGCGGCCCGCGACGGGGGCGCGGGCCGCTGGCAATGGGTGCCTGCGGCCCGCCGGACCGAGACTGGGGCCGGATCCGTCTGCGAATGCGGCGCACCGCGGCGTTTTCACTTCAAGCGCGGGTCGACGTAGACGTCGTCGATCTGTGCGGTGCCGGTCAGGGCGGTGAAGCGCAGCGCGATTTCTGCCGTGCCGCCGGACAGTGCGCCTTCAACCGCTGATGCTGTGAGCATCGGCAGTGTTGGCTGCCAGTCGGTGCTGAGGGCCACGACCCCAACGGGCACCGTGACGGTCACTCCGAGCGGCGTGCGATAGACGACCTGCACGAGGACGCTCGACAGGAGCGAGTCGTTGCGCCCGAAGAAACGGAAGGTCGGGTAGGCGGCGTTGACACAAACCAGCGGTGTCTGTGCGCTCGCGCCCGCAGGCAGCGAGAGCGACGAGCTTCCAACGGTTCCGTCCACAGCGTAGGGCTCGCCACCCGCGACGATGTGCGCATCACCGCTGAGCGTCCAGCCGGACAGGCTGCCCTCGAAGTCGCCGCCGGGGACCAACTCGTAAGACGTTGCATCTCCCCAGGGCAGGAACGGCTGCGTGAGCGCAGCGCCGTTGCAGGCGTTGGTGGCGATCACCGCGGCCTGAGCGCCAGCCCCGGGCAGACTGGTGATGGCGATCGCAGACAGCGCGCCGGTCAGGGCCAGGAGGCGGCTTGACACGCGCCGCCTGGGTGCAGGCGATGTTGATGTCTTGGCCGCCTCCGCGGCGATTTTAGACAGAACTGCAGGGACTTCGAACGAGCGGGTCCGGCGTGAGCGGCCGCTGAAAAGGCGCTTCGTCATCGGTACGCACCTTCCTGGTGTGTACTGGCAGCCGAGCTATCTCACGCTTGTCGTGAGACCTCTAGCTTTGCGTCCCTGGCTCACGCCAGGTTTGCCCTTTTCAGTTGGGTTTGCAATCAGTTTTTCGGCCCGCCGCGCCGACTCGTTAGCGCGGACGCCCCAACGTCGACCGATGTTCGAACCGATCGGCCACCGCCCGCCCGGTCTGCTTCCCCCGGCGGTGCGTTTCGCCAAGTCATGCCGTGCCCCGCGGCGGGGGTGACCCGCATGGACGGAATTCACCGGATCGCCGAGCCGGGGGAGCGTAAACTCGCCGCCTCGCGGTCCAGGCGGGCGCAAGCACGGTCGCCGTGGCGCGGCTTTGGGGCGAGGAGGTTCAGTGAAATCGCGAGGGGTGGCTTTGGTCCTCAGATACCCGTGGATGCCATGCGCAGGCGCCTAGCGGCGGCGCTGCTGGCAGCCGCCGCGTGCGTTGGCTGCGTTCTCGTCGTGTCTGCCACCGCGGCGACGCCAACCGGGGCGATCGCCGGTCTCGTGACGAACACGTCGTCAGCCGCCATCGCCGGCGCATCCGTGACCGTGTATCAGGATGCGCTCGTGGCCGGCTCGGCGACCACGGCGGACGACGGGACCTACACCGTCAACTCGCTCGCGCCCGGCTCCTACACGGTCAGCTTCGCACCACCGCCGCCAACCGGGTCCGCGGGCGGTGCGGAGAACTACCTGCCGCAGAATTACGACGCGGAATCCCCGAGCTCGGCCGGCGATCCGGTGCTCGTGAACGCCGGGGAGACGACGTCGGCCGTCGATGCGAGCCTGCAGCCGGGAGGAGCGATTTCGGGTGTGGTGCTCGACGGATCCGGCTCGCCCGTCAACGGTGTCGAGGTCGAGGCCTACGACAGCAACGGTCTGCCGATGCCCGCGACGCAGAGTGGCGCCGACGGCACCTGGTCCATCGATCGCCTGCCGGCCGGGGTCTACAGCCTTGGCTTCACCGCTTCCGGGGCGGATCTGAACTTCCTGGCGCAGTTCCTTGGGGGAGGCTCCACGATCGCAGGCGCCTACGGCGTGTCGGTGAGCGCGGGCGCCACAACGTCGGGCGTCGACATCCACCTGCAGCCCGGCGGCCGGATCACCGGCAAGGTCACCGACGCGTCGTCTGTGCCGATCGCCAATGCTCTGGTGGACGCCTACGACGCTGGCGGTGACATCGCCGCCAGCGCGACGTCGGCCGCCGACGGGACGTACTCGATCAACGGCCTTGCCGGCGGTTCATACAGGGTCGGCTTCACCACCCCGTCTGGCCCGCTCACGCCCGGCCCGAACTACCTTCCCCAGTTCGCAGGCGGCGCGGCGACGCTCTCCTCGGCAAAGGCGGTGAGCGTTACCACGGGCGGGACGAGCGCCGGCGTCGACGCGCAGCTTGCGGCTGGCGGCGAAATCAAAGGGGCCGCCACGGACGCGACCAGCGACCCGATCGCGAACCTGGACGTCACCGCGTACGACAGCAGTGGAGACCCCGTGGCCGGCGCAACCACCGCCGCTGACGGGAGCTACGCGATCGACGGGCTTGCGAGCGGGAAGTACCGGATCGAGTTCGGCGGTGCAGGGCCCAACGGCCCGGCACCCAACTACGCTCCGCAGTTCTACGGCGGCGACTCGCTGGCAAACGCCACGGCGGTTGCGGTCACGGCCGGAGCCGCGGCGAGCGTGGCCAGCGCGATACTCGCGCCGGGCGCCACCGTGTCGGGCTACGTCACCGACGCCTTCGGCGCGCCGCTCGGCGGTGTGACGGCGCAGGCGTTTGACGCCGGCGGCAATGTCGTGGGCTACAGCGCTACCAGCGCCTCTGGCAGCGGCGCGTACACGATCAGTGGTCTGCCCGCTGGTCGCTACCGGATCGGGTTTGACGCCGGGTGCTGCAGCGGTGACTACGTCCCCCAGTACAGCGACGACGAGCCGTCGCTGACGAGCGCCGACGTCGTCGCCGTCACCACCGGCGGCAGCGCAGGCGGTATCGACGCGGCGATGGCGGCAGGCGGGCACATCGCGGGGACCGTCACCGACGCGGCCGGAGAGCCGCTTCCCGGCGTCTGGGTCGAGGCGATCGACGCGAGCGGAGCTGGCGTGACGGGCACAAGTACCGGGCCTGACGGCGGCTACGCCCTGCTCGGCCTTGCGACCTCCACCTACACCGTGGAGTTCGAGACCGTCGCCGGCAGCCTGCCGATTGTGCCCGAGTTCTTCGGGGGTTCGACGACGCAAGCCGGCGCGAGCGCCGTTGCGGTGACCGCCGGAGCGACGAGCGCCGCGATCGACACCGAGGTCGCGCGTGTCACGGGCGGCCTCGCGGGCACCGTCACCGACAGCGCGGCTGAGCCGCTGCGCGGCGCGGCGGTGACGGTCTACGGCCTGGATGGTCAGGCCGTGGGTCCAGGCGCCATCACCGCAGACGACGGCACTTACGAGATCGACGGACTCTCGCCCGGGTTCTACCGCGTCGGATTCGCGCTCAGCGGCTATGCCGGTCAGTTCTACCCGAACGCCGCCGCCGATGGGCAATCCATCTACGTTGCGGCCGCGCAGACCGCGAGCGGCATCGATGCGCAGCTCCAAGCCCCCACTTCTGCCGGGCAGCAGCAGCAACAACCACAATCGCCACAGCAGTCCTCGCCGCCTCCGCAGCCGCCTGCGCCGCAGCAGGAAGCCGGGTCCGGCGGCGACTCGGACGTGGCGGCCGCCGTCGCGGCGAGCGTGGGCGCGGCAGGCGTGACCGGCGCCACCGTGAGTGCGAATGTGTCCTGCGCCGGCCCGGCGACGGGCTCCTGCACGATCACCCTGACACTGACAAGTGTTGAAACCTCAAAAGGGTCCAGATTGCTCGCGGTCAGCGCGGCGAAGAAGGGCAAGACGACGAGGCGGACCGTGACGGTCGGCGCTCTGAGCGTGACACTCGCCGCCGGCCAGAGCAAAATTGCTCGCGTGACGCTCAA
Source organism: uncultured Solirubrobacterales bacterium (assembly GCA_963788385.1). Classification (GTDB taxonomy): domain Bacteria; phylum Actinomycetota; class Thermoleophilia; order Solirubrobacterales; family Solirubrobacteraceae; genus Palsa-513. The sequence continues at coordinate 90,174 of CAWBGR010000017.1, read as the reverse complement.
CGCGGCCGGGCGGCGACTGCTGGCCAGCGTGCACAAGCTCCCCGTCGAGCTGGTTTGCGTGGCGGGCGCGACCAGGATCTCAACTGAGACGCTGGTGCTGACGGCGGCGCCCAAGCAGCGAAAGAAGCACTGAGCGGTCCGGCTGGGGGGTGGCGCACCACTCCCCGCAGGCCTGCGCGGAGCACAAGCTGCGTGTGCGCGCGCTCATCACGTTCGTGCTGTAGGCGCGCTGCGCCTGAATGCCTCGAGGCCGCGCCACGGGGGCACGGCCTCAAGGCGTCATGAACTGGCGATCTGGCGTCATCATCGGCACGTGTCGCGCTGGCGCTCTCCCTACGATCGCGAGATCCTCGGCTTGGCGCTGCCGGCACTCGGTGCGCTCGCTGCCGGGCCGCTCTATTCGCTCGTGGACACGGCGATCGTCGGCCACCTCGGCGCGAAGCAACTCGCGGCGCTCGCGCTGGCCGCCACCGTGCTCGCGGCGGTGGTTGAGCTCGCGGACTTTCTGTCGTATGGCACGACCGGGCAGGTTGCGCGCCTGCATGCCGCCGGGGCGCGCCTCGAGGCGGGCGAGATCTCCGCGCAGGCGCTGTGGCTGGCGCTGGCTGCGGGCGCGGTGGCGCTCGTCGTGCTGGCGATCGGCGGAGGGCCGCTCCTGTCGCTCATCGGAGCGGGGGCGCATGTTCACGCCAGAGCCCACAGCTACCTCGACATCGCCATCTGGGGAGTGCCCGCGCAGCTGGTCGCGCTTGCCGGCGAGGGCTGCATGCGTGGCGTGGGCGACCTGCGCACGCCGCTTCGGATCCTCGTCATCGCGAACGTTGCAAACGTCGTGCTCGAGGTCGTGCTCGTCTACGGCGCTCATCTCGGTCTGACCGGCTCGGCGGTGGGCACCCTCGTCGCGCAGCTCGGAATGGGCGTCGCGTTCGGGCGGAGAATGCTGGCCGCCCCGGCGCGCAGCCGGCGCCCGAGCGCGGCGCTGATTCGCCCATTGCTTCGTACCGGTAGCCATCTGACAGTGCGAACCGCGGCCCTGCTGGGTGCATTCACCCTTGCCTCGGCGCTCGCGGCGAGGTTCGGCACCGCGGCGCTCGCCGCACACCAGGTCGCCTTCCAGCTGTTCCTGTTCCTGGCTCTCGTGCTCGACGCGATCGCCATCGCCGGCCAGATCCTCGTGGCACGCCTGCTCGGGGCCGGCAACGCGCAGGACGCATGGCGCGCCGCTGTGCGGATGCTCTGGTGGTCGATCGCCTGGGGGGTCGGCTTCGGGCTGGTGCTCGCGGCGGCAAGCGGCGCGGGGCCACATGTGTTCAGCGACAACGCGCGAGTCCTCGGCGACAGCCACCGGGTCTGGCTGCTGCTCGGTCTCATGCAGCCGCTGGCAGCAGCGGTGTTCGCGCTCGACGGAATCCTGATCGGCGCGGGGGACACGCGCTATCTCGCGTGGGCGATGGCAGCGGCAATCGCCGTGTTCGTCCCGCTCGCGTTCGCCGCGGGCGACCTCGCCGCCCTCTGGCTGGCGCTCAACGTGCTGATCCTCGCTCGCCTGGTGACGCTGGTGCCCCGGTTCGTGCGTAGACGCTGGGCCGTCGTCGGCGCGCGAACGTCGTAGAGGAGGGCATTTTCGTCAGTCGTGCGTGGCTTCGCGTACGGTGGCGGGCGCCGTGTTGCCGAGACGCGTTTCCCGGATCGCTCGCGCCCTGTCGATCGACGTTGCGCTGTTGCGTCGCCGGCGGGAGTTCGGTCTCCTGACGGCCGGCCAGGTGGTGTCCCAGATCGGGTCGACGATGACATTCGTGGCGCTGCCGGTGCAGTGCTACGCGCAGACACACTCGACGCTCACGGTGGGCCTGCTGGGGGCGGTCGAGTTCGTGCCGATCCTGTTTCTCGCGCTCGTCGGCGGCGCCATGGCCGACGGGTTCGACCGGCGGCTGCTCGTGATGGCGGCGGAGGCGGCGACGCTGCTGGTGAGCCTGGGCCTGATCGTCAACGCCAGTCTTGCCGCGCCGACGACCTGGTTTCTGTTCGTCGCGGCGGCGCTGTCGGCGGCGTTCGATGCGCTGCGCCGGCCGCCGCTCGACGCCCTGCTGCCACAACTCGTGGAGCCCGGCGACATGAAGAGCGCTCTGGCGCTGTCGTCCGGCCTGGGGAGCCTCGCGGCGTTGATCGGCCCGGCGATCGCCGGGGTGGCGATCGCGAGCCTCGGCTTCGCCGGCGCCTACGCCGCCGACGCTCTGACCTTCGTCGTCGCAGTGGCGACGATCGCAGCGATCCACACACCCGCGGGGACGTCCGAGCGCAGCACCCCCAGCCTGCGCTCGACGCTCGACGCCGTGCGCTACGCGAGCGGGCGCCCCGAGTTGATCGGAACCTATGTGGTCGACATCAACGCGATGTTCTTCGGCATGCCCCTGGCGACGTTCCCCGCGCTGGCCCGTCATTTCGGCGGCGGCGACAGCCTTGTCGGGATCCTCTACGCCGCGCCGGCGGCCGGGGCGATGCTCGCCGCCGTCTCGAGCGGCTGGTCGGCCGGCGTTCATCGACATGGCCGCGCGATCGTGGCTGCCGCGGCCGGCTGGGGCCTTGCCATCGTCGGCCTCGGGCTCGCCCCGGGCCTTGTGCTTGCGCTGGTGTTCCTGGTCCTGGCCGGCGCCGCCGACGAGATCTCCGGGCTGTTTCGCGCCGTGATCTGGAACCAGACGATTCCGACCGCGATGCGCGGCCGGCTGGCCGGGCTCGAGATGCTGTCCTGGTCCTCGGGCCCGGCGCTCGGCAACACAGAGGCCGGGGTGGCCAGCGCGCTGGTCGGCCTTCGCGCCTCGATCGTCCTCGGCGGCGCGCTGTGCGTGGCCGGAAGCGGCGTCCTGGCCGAAGCGCTCCCGGCCTTCTGGGCCTACGACGGGCGCGCAGCGCAGCAGATCCCGCCGCCGCCTCGGGTCACGCCCACGCCGGGCCGCGAGGCCTGAGGCGCTGCCCTTGCGAGAGACGCGCCGGCGAAGGGGCAGGCCGTTAGGAGTACACCCTGTAGATCGTCCCCGACTGCTCGCCGATGTAGACGTAGCCGTCCTCGACCGCCAGGCCGATGATCGGGGAGTCAAAGCCGGTCACAAACGGCGTCGCCTTGCCACCGCTGGTTGAGATCTTGACAACCTCGGGCCCGGAGTTGCCGACGCCCGTGTAGAGCGCGACGAACAGCGTCTTCCCGATCGAGCTGAGGCCCATCGGCGACGCATGCGGGGGAAGGAAGATCAGCGGCTTGGTGAACTGCCGGCAGACCTTTGCCTGCGAGGGATACCAGACGCACGTCGGAAATCCGTAGTTCTGGCCGGGGGCGGCCGCGACGATCTGATCGCGTGGGATCGTGGCGGGCGCGCCCTCGTCCTGGCCGAGGTCGCTCACGTATGGATAGCGCGAGCCGGATGGGAAGTGCAGCTGGAACGGCTGGCGCAGGCCGCGCGCGACGATCTGCACGTCCTTGCCGGCGGCGGTCATCGAAACGATCCCCTCCGAGAGCGGATAGGGGTCCTTGGTGTGGTCGAACTCCGGCTCCTTCAGCAGCAGCCCGGCGTACAGACGCCCGTCCGGCCCGAAGGCGATTCCGCTGAGGCCGTTGAAATCGGGCGACGAGTTGGTGTAGATCGTCCGGTCGGTTGCGAACGCCGTTCCGTTCCAGCCGCCGAGCGCGATGATCGTCGGGCCGGTCGAGACGTACAGCAAGCTGCCCTGCCAGGCCAGGCCGTAGACGTCGGCCGGCCCGCCCGGCACCGCCGTTGCGACCCCGGCCGAGATGCTGACAAGTCCGCCCGGGCCGTAGTCGGGCAGCGACGGTCCTTTGCCGATGAACATCGTGTTGTGGCCCCACGCGAACGACGTGGGAGTCTCGACATAGTTGGCCACAACCGTCACCGGCTCGCCGTTGCTCGCGACCGGACCGGCGCTCGCCTGGGCGCCTGTGGCGGCGGGCAGGGCCAGCGAAGCGGCGAGCAGCAGCGCAGCCGTCAGCGCGCCCGCAGCAACTCGAATCCGACGATGTCCCGGCATCAGCGCCCCCAGATAGCGAAACCCACAGTCCCGAGCATACGAGACCGGGCGGTCGCGCCGCGCAGGCCGCGGCTCGCCGCTGCGGGGTTGTGGGTGCAGAATTGCGCGGCGAACCGCTCCCCGGCCGCTGCGGTCAATGAGCAAACGCGGACACCTGCGGGCGCGACGCCGGCAGTGGTCCGTCGAGGGCTTCGAGCAGGGCGGTGCGTGAGCGCAGGTCGCGCAGCAGCAGGTCGGCCATCTCGCGGCTCATTCCGGCCCGCACGACGATTCGCAGCACGGAGAGGTCCTCCCGGTTGGCTGGGAAGGTGTAGGCCGGGACCAGCCAGCCGCGTTCGCGCAGACGGTCGGAGACGTCGAACACGGTGTAGTTGGTCACCTCGGGTTTGAGCGTGAACGCGAACACCGGCAGGTCGGCGGCGTCGCTGACCAGCTCATAGGGCCCGATCGTCGCGATCTCCGCGGCGAGGTAGCGGGCGATGTCGGAAGAGCGCTGCTGCACTGAGCGGTAGCCGCTGTGGCCGAGGCTCGTAAACATCAGATACTGCGTGACCACCTCGCTCCCCGGCCGCGAGAAGTTCAGCGCGAAGGTGGGCATGTGGCCGCCGAGGTAGTTGACGTCGAAGATCAGATCGTCCGGAAGTGCGTCCCGGTCGCGCCACACCGCCCAGCCCACGCCGGGATAGACGAGCCCGTACTTGTGCCCCGAGGCGTTGATCGACTGGACCCGGGGGATTCGGAAATCCCAGACGAGCTCCGGTTGGATGAAGGGCGCGACGAACCCGCCGGAGGCGGCATCGACATGGATCGGGACGTCTATTCCCTTCTCGCGCTGGAGTGAATCGAGCGCCTGTGCGATCTCCGCGACCGGCTCATAGCTCCCGTCGAAGGTGGAGCCGAGGATCGCCGCGACGCCGATCGTGTTCTCATCGCAGCGCGCCGCAGCCTCGGCTGCGCCCAGCGTGTAGCGCTCACCCTCCATCGGCACCAGCCGCGGCTCGACGTCCCAGTAGCGGCAGAACTTCTCCCAGCAGACCTGGACGTTGATGCCGGCGACGAGGTTCGGCTTGTCGGTCGGCGCGCCCGCCGCGCGCATCCGCTCGCGCCAGCGCCACTTGAGCGCGAGGCCGCCGAGCATCACCGCCTCGCTTGAGCCGGTCGTCGAGCAGCCGGTCGCCTGATCGCTTGCCGGCGCGTGCCAGAGGTTGGCAAGGATCTCGACGCAGCGCGATTCGATCTCCGCTGTCTGCGGGTACTCGTCCTTGTCGATCATGTTCTTCTCGGCCGTTTGCGCCATCAGGCGATCGGCCTGGCTTGGCATCCACGTCGTCACGAAGGTCGCGAGGTTGAGCCGCGCGCTGCCGTCGAGTAGCAGTTCGCTGTTGATCAGCTCGTAGGCGGCCTCGTCGCCGATGCCGTCCTCGGCGAGCTCACGCAGCGGGGGGTCTTCCATCGACGCCATCGCGGCTCATGCTACGCCGCCCGGCGGCGCGTGTAACGCCGCCGCGCCGGCGCGGACTCAAGCGGTGGACGCATCAAACCCACCCAGGAGGCCCAGATGCACAACAGCTACAGGAAACTCGCCACGGCCGGCGCGATCGCCGTCGTGGCGTTGACGCTCAGCGCCGGTAGCGCGGCGGCGGCGACACTCCGCCACTCTGGCGACTTCCATTTCGGCGGCGGAGCGGTGTTCGTGCAGAGCGACAACCTGACCGCCAACACGGTCGTCGCCTACGACCGTGCGCCCGGCGGGGCGCTCACCCAGGAGGGGGTCTACAACACCGGCGGCGTCGGCGGCCAGCTCGCCGGCTCCGTGGTTGACCATCTGGCTTCGCAGGACTCGCTCGTCTACGACCAGGGCAGCGACCTGCTGTTTGCCGTCAACGCCGGCAGCAACACGGTTTCGGTCTTCGCCGTGCGCGGCACGCAGCTCTATCTGACTCAGGTGATCAGCTCCGGCGGCACCTTCCCCGTCAGCATCGCCGCTCACGGCGATCTGCTGTATGTGCTCAACGCGCTCGGCGGCGGCAGCCTCCAGGGCTACTACCTCGCCTTCGGCAGGCTCTTCCCGATCCCCGGATCCACGCGCGCGCTGGGGCTGGACCCGACAGAGGTGCCGCAGTTCACCAGCACACCGGGCGAGGTCGGCTTCACGCCGGACGGACGCCAGCTGGTCGTGACAACGAAGAACAACGGCGACGACATCGACGTCTTCGGCGTCGACTGGCTTGGCCGCCTGTCGGCCGCGCCAGTCGTCAACAGCGAGCCGGGCACCATCCCGTTCGGCTTCGTGTTCGACCCGGCCGGGCTTCTGCAGGTGGCCGAAGCCGGCGGCAGCTACGTCGCGACCTTCACGCTGACGCCCAGCGGAACGCTCGCGCCGGTGGCGTCGCTTGCAACCGGGCAGCCCGCGACGTGCTGGGTGACCGCGGACGGGACGGTCCTCTACGCCTCGAATGCCGGCGGGCCGTCGCTCAGCTCCGTGTCCGTGGTGCCGTGGGGGTCGCTGACGCTGCTCGCGACCACGGCCACCGACAAGGGGACCGTCGACGCAACGCCGTCGCCCGACGGGCGCTACCTCTACGTCCAGGCCGGGGGTCCCGGCAACGTGGATGAGTTCAGTGTTGGCACTGGGGGCGCGCTCACCGCAATCGGCTCGGTGACCGTGCCGGGCGCGGCGGGCGGCGAGGGGATCGCCGCGTCGTGACGATGAGCGGCACCGCCGGCGCGCTTTGGAGCTGCGCGCCGGCGGTGCCGCGCCCGGTTCCATGGGAGACACCTTCGACCGCCAGCCGCGCAAGCCGCGATCGCCGTACCGTTAAGGCCGTGGACGACGATGCGCGGCTCCTCGAGCGCCTGCGGGCAGGTGACGAGGCGGCGTTCGTCGCGCTCGTCGCAGCCCACCACGATGCCATGCTCCGCCTCGCCTCCAATTTTGTCTCCTCTCGCGCCGTCGCCGAAGAGGTGGTGCAGGACACCTGGCTCGGCGTGCTGCGCGGCATCGATCGCTTCGAGGGACGCTCCACGTTTCGCACCTGGCTGCTGGCGATCCTCGTGAACCGCGCCCGCACCACGGGTGTGCGTGAGGCCCGCAGCATCGCTGTCGGCGACGCTGCTCCGGCGGTCGACCGCGCGCGCTTCGACGCGTCCGGGGCGTGGTCCTCGCCGCCCGAGCACTGGGTCGAGGACGCGGAGGAGCGCCTCGGCGCCGCGGCGCTGTCCACGCACATCAACGCGGCGCTCGAACAGATGCCCCCGCGCCAGCGGGCCGTTGTCACGTTGCGCGACATCGACGGCCTCGACAGCGACGAGGTCTGCGCGGTGCTCTCGCTCTCTCAGGCAAACCAGCGGGTGCTGCTGCACCGCGGCCGCAGCCAGCTGCGCCGCGCGCTCGAGACCGTCCTTGAGGGGGGAAGCTGACGATGCTGCTGTGGGGAAGCCCGATGGTGTGCCAGGAGGTCGTCGAGCTGGTCAGCGACTATCTCGAAGGCGCGCTGCCGCGCGGCGAGCGCCGGCGCCTCGAGCGCCACCTCGCAGGCTGCCCGCACTGCACCGAATACCTGGCGCAGATGCGCGAGACGATCCGGCTGACCGGCCGCATCGTGCCCGGGGATTTCACCCCGCAGATGCGCGAGGACTTCACCGAGCTGTTCCGGCGCTGGCGCGAGGACGAAGACGAGCCGCTCTGAGCGGGCGCCGCCTAGCCTCCCCGCCGCTGCGGTCGCGACCGCTTCAGCAGGAGCAGCGATCGCGCGGCGAGCGGGAGCGTGTCGCGCGCGAGGAACGTTTCGGCGCCGGGCGCAAGCTCCGGGTCGAGCGTCGAGAGCTCGAGTGCCCACTCCTGGCCGAAGCTCTGGTTGGGCAGTCTCATCTCGACGTCGTCGTGGTGGGCGTTGAACAGCAGCAGGAAGCAGTCATCGACGATCGGCTCGCCTTCGCGGGTCGTTTCGGTGATCTCGTCCCCGTTGAGGAACACCCCCAGCGTGCCGGCCCCCTTGTTGGCCCAGTCGCGCTGGGTCATCCGCCGGCCGTCGGCGCGAAACCACCAGGCATCCGGGAGCCCGGATCCCTCCTGCTCTCGCCCGGCTAGGAACTCGGTACGCCGGAACACCGGGTGCTCGGCCCGCAGCAAGATCAGCCGGCGCGTGAACGCCAGCAACCGCTGCTGCCACTCCTCGTGCTCCCAGCCGTACCAGGAGATCGCGTTGTCCTGGCACCAGGCGTTGTTGTTGCCGCTCTGCGTGCGGCCGAACTCGTCACCTCCGAGCAGCATCGGCACGCCCTGCGACAGAAACAGCGTCGCGAGGAAGTTGCGCTGCTGGCGCTCGCGCAGCGCAGCGATCCCCGGGTCATCGCTGGGCCCCTCGGCGCCGCAGTTCCACGAGCGGTTGTCGTCGGTGCCGTCATGCCCGGACTCGCCGTTTGCCTCGTTGTGCTTCTCGTTGTAGGACACGAGGTCGCGCAGCGTGAAGCCGTCGTGCGCGGTGATGAAGTTGATCGAGGCAAACGGCCGCCGCCCGTCTGACTGGTAGAGGTCGCTTGATCCCGTGAAGCGCCGCGCGAAGTCGGCCACGCTGGCGTCGCCGCGCCAGAAATCGCGCATCGTGTCGCGGTACATCCCGTTCCACTCCGACCAGAGCACGGGGAAGTTGCCGACCTGATAGCCGCCCGGGCCGACATCCCAGGGCTCCGCGATCAGCTTGACCTGCGAGAGCACGGGATCCTGGTAGATGATGTCGAAGAATGCAGACAGGCGGTCGACGTCGTAGAACTCGCGCGCCAGCGCCGCCGCCAGATCGAAGCGGAAGCCGTCGACGTGGCACTCCATCACCCAGTAGCGCAACGAGTCCATGATCAGCCGCAGAACCGTCGGCTGGACCGGGTTCAGCGAATTGCCCGTCCCTGTGAAGTCCATGTAATGGCGGGGGTCGTCGGGCATCAGCCGGTAGTAGGCGGCGTTGTCGACCCCCCTGAACGACAGCATCGGCCCCAGATGGTTGCCTTCGGCCGTGTGGTTGTAGACGACGTCCAGGATCACCTCGATGCCGGCGCGGTGGAGGGCCTTGACCATGCCCTTGAACTCGTTGAGCTGCTCGCCGCGGTCGCCGGTCGCGGCGTAGCCGGCGTGGGGCGCCAGGTAGCCGATCGAGCTGTAGCCCCAGTAGTTGGAGAGGCCGCGATCGGCGAGAAAGGTCTCGTCGATGATGTGGTGCACAGGCAGCAGCTCCACCGCCGTCACGCCGAGGTCACGCAGATAGGCGACCGCCGATTCTGATGCCATCGCCGCGTAGGTTCCGCGAAGGTCCTCGCGGGTCTGCTCCAGGCACTTGGTGAAGCCCTTGACGTGGGTCTCATAGATCACGGTCTCGGCCCAGCGGCGGCGCGGGTGGCGGTCGTCCTCCCAGTCGAAGCGCTCATCGACGACGACGCAACGCGGCATCGCCGGCGCGGAGTCCTCGTCGTCGGGCTCCAGGTCGGCATCGGGATTGTCGTGGTCGGGCACGTAGGGCAGCACGTTGGCCGCGTCCGCGCGCAGCTCGCCGACAATCGCCTTGGCGTAGGGGTCAAGCAGCAACTTGTCGGCGTTGAACCGCAGTCCCTGCGCCGGCGCGTACGGACCGTGCACGCGGTAGCCGTAGTGCTGGCGCGGGCCGATCCCCGGGAGGTATGCGTGCCAGTTGTGCGCGGTCTGGTGCTCGATCGCGATGCGCGTCTCGTTGTCTTCGTCATCGAACAGGCACAGCTCGACTTTCTCCGCGTGCTCGGAGAAGAGCGAGAAGTTCGTGCCCCGGCCATCCCAGGTTGCACCGAGCGGGAACGGCTGCCCGCGCCAGGCGACCGTCACGGCGTCCGCTCCGCGGCGGCGGCCGCTCGCGGCGCCGTGAGCGGCTCGTCGGGGGTGGCGCTGGTGGTGGCGGTGCTCATGCGCGGCATTTCGCGGGCTTCCTCGGTCGATTGCTGGTGGCCGGGCGGCGAGGCCGCACAGTATTCCGTCATCGGCCGGCCGTCGGGACAGTGGCCGGCCCGCCGCCTGCGTCGCCGCCGGGCCCCGCAGCCTCGGGCGCGAGCCACAGCACCGCGAGTGGCGGCAGCGTCAGTGACACGGAATGGCTCTGGTCGTTCCAGGCAAGCTCGTCGGCGAGCAGCCAGCCGGCGTTGCCGACGCCGGCGCCGCCGTAGCGGTCTGAGTCGGTGTTCAGAACCTCTCGCCAGCGCCCGCCGCGGGGCAGGCCGACGCGGTAGCCCTCGCGCACGACCGGCGAGTTGTTGGCGACACAGACCAGCGCGCGCCCGCCGCCCGAGCGGATGAACGCGATCACGTTGGCGGCGGCGTCCCCCGCCTCAAGCCAGCGAAATCCCTCCGGCACGTTGTCCGCCTGCCACAGGGCCGGCTCGGCGCGATAGACGCTGTTGAGCTCGCGCACGAGCGCCTGGATCCCGGCGTGCTCGCTGCGCCCCAGCAGATGCCAGTCGAGCGAGCGCTCGTGACTCCACTCCGCCTCCTGCGCGAACTCCTGGCCCATGAAGAGGAGCTTCTTGCCGGGATGGGCCCACATGAACCCGTAAAGCGCCCGCAGGTTTGCGAACTGTTGCCAGCGGTCACCCGGCATTCGTGCGAGCAGCGACCCCTTGCCGTGTACCACCTCGTCGTGGCTGAGTGGCAGGATGAAGTTCTCGCTGAAGGCGTACAACAGGCTGAAGGTCAGCTCGTGGTGGTGGAAGCTGCGGTGGATCGGCTCGTGCGAGAAATAGGCGAGCGTGTCGTGCATCCAGCCCATGTTCCACTTCGCGCCAAAGCCGAGGCCGCCGAGATAGGTGGGACGCGAGACGCCGGGCCAGGCGGTCGACTCCTCGGCGACGGTGACGATGCCCGGCTCGCGCCCGTAGAGGACTACGTTTAGCTCCTTCAGGAACGCGACGGCCTCGAGATCCTCGCGCCCGCCGTACTCGTTGGGCACCCACTCGCCCGGTTTGCGCGAATAGTCGCGGTAGAGCATCGAGGCGACGGCGTCGACGCGGATCCCGTCGGCGTGGTACTCGCGCAGCCAGAACAGGGCGTTGGCGATCAGGAAGTTGCGCACCTCGTTGCGCCCGAGGTTGAACACGAGCGTCCCCCAGTCGGGGTGCGCGCCGCGGCGCGGATCGGCGTGCTCGTACAGCGCCGTGCCGTCGAATCGCGCGAGCGCCCAGTCGTCGCGCGGGAAGTGGGCCGGCACCCAGTCGAGCAGCACGCCGATGCCGTGGCCGTGCAGGCGGTCGACGAAGCAGCGGAAATCGTCGGGAGACCCGAACCGCGGTGTGGGCGCGTAGTAGGAGGTCACCTGATAGCCCCACGAGCCGGCGAACGGATGTGCCATCACGGGCATCAGCTCGACGTGGCTGAAGCCGAGGTCGCCAACGTAGGCGGCGAGCTCGTCGGCCAGTTCGAGGTAGCTCAGCGGGCGGTTCCCCTCCAGCGTGTTCAGGCGCCAGGAGCCCAGGTGAACCTCATAGATGCTCGTCGGGCCCGCGATCGGGTCGTGCGCCTCGCGCCCGCGCAGCCAGTCGCCGTCGCGCCACGTATGGTGCGAGCGGTGCACGATCGAGTTGGTGCCAGGAGGGACCTCGGCCTCGAAGGCGACGGGGTCCGCGCGCAGCTCGAGCTGCCCGGCCTGCGTGCGGATCTCGTACTTGTAGTGCGAGCCCTCGCCGACGTCCGGCACGAACAGCTCCCACACTCCCGATGCGCCGAGTGAGCGCATCGGGTTCAGGCGCCCGTCCCACGAGTTGAAGTCCCCCACGACGCTGACCGAACGCGCCGAGGGGGCCCACACCGCGAAAGCTGTGCCGCCGGCGTCGCCGATCTCGCGGGGGTGGGCGCCGAGGCGCTGGTAGAGCTCAAAATGCCGGCCCTCCGCGAGCAGATGCATGTCGATTTCGCCGAGCGTCGGGAGGAACGCGTAGGGGTCGCGCAGGCGGAAGCGATCGCCGCCGGGGTAGCGGACCTCCAGCTCGTAGCTCAGCGGCAACGTGGCGCCCTTGGCAACGCCCGAGAACACCCCGCTCGCGTGGACGCGCCGCAGGCGCAGCGGCTCGGCCGCGCCGGCATGCACGATGACGGCGTCGGCGTCGGGGCGGTAGGCGGTGATTCGCACGCCGGTGCGCGCCGGGTGCGCCCCGAGCACAACGTGTGGGTCGGGGTGGTCGCGCGCGACGATCCGCTCGATCTCGTCCTGCTTCAGCGACATCGTGGGCATCCCGGCACGCGCGGCGCGATCAGGACTCCGTGCGCGCCAGCAGCCGCGTGATCGAGGCGACGGCGATCGGGACCCATTCCGGGCGGTTGTTGAGGTCGTAGACCAGCTCGTACATTGCCCGCTCGAGCTCGAGGATCGCCAGCAGCTTCTCGATCGAGGCCTGCCCGATCGGCAGGATCGCCGGATCGGCCGACGCCATGTAGCCGTCGAGGAAGCGTGCCCGGGCCTCCGCCTCCCAGCCTTCGGGTACTCGCGCGCCGCGCAGGAACTCCGCCGCAGCCGCGGCGTAGGCGAAGGACCGCAACATGCCGGCCACATCGCGCAGCGGCGAGCGCTTGCGGCGGCGTTCGAGCAGTGGCCGCGCCGGCTCGCCCTCGAAGTCGAGGATGACCCAGCCGTCGGGGCCGAACACGGTCTGGCCGAGGTGGTAGTCGCCGTGCACGCGAATCAGGCGGCCGCGCACGCCGATGTGAGCGAGCGACTGCAGAACGTCGCGGACCTCTTCGCCGCGCCCCGCGATAGACGCGAGCGCCGGCAGATCGGGAAGGTCGTCGAAGGTCCGCTCGATCTGCTCATCGATCGTCGCGATCAGCAGCGAGAGGGTCTCGAGGGTCGGCTCCTCGGGCGCAAAGTCCGGGTCGTCGGCGGCTGAGGAGAGCGCGGCGTGCATGGCGCCTGTGACCGAGCCGAGCTCGCCGAGGCGGTCGAGGAAGGAGCGATCCTCGGCGTCGAGCGCGTCGAGCGCGACCTCCCAGCCGTCGCGAGTCCCGCCGACGTAGCGCTGCACGACCCCGAGTGTCGCGTCCATCAGCTCGCCCGTGTACACGCACCAGCCGGCGAGCTCGGCGATCTGGGTGAACCCCTGCGCGGCAAGGAAGCGGAGCATCTCGAGCTCCGGGTTGATGCCAGGTTGGATGCGGCGGAAGACCTTGAGCGCGAGGCGCTCGTCGAGCACGATCGATGTGTTGGACTGCTCGGCCCCCATTGCGCGCGTGGCCGGTGCGGGCGAAGGAGGCGCGACGGCGGAGTTCCAGTGAAAGCGAACACAGCCGGCCGGGCGCTCGATCGTCGCGCCTGCCGCGAACTGGGCCGCCAGCACCGCGTCGGCGGCCGGATCGATCAGCGCGTCGTAGACGACGTGGCCGGCGCTTGTGTGGATCACGCCCTCCTCCCAGCCGGAGCTGCGCGGCCGCACGGCGATCGGCACCTGGTAGACCTCGTGGCGGCCGGAGCCGAAGCGCGCCTCGGCGATCGCGATTGCGACGACGGGATCCTCGGATTCCAGGGCGATCAGATCGAGCACGCGGAACTCGTGCACGTCGCGCAGCTTCGAGCTGAACCAGCGCTGCGCGGTGACCCAGGACGCGAGGGCGCCCTCGGGCAGCGCGCCGGGATCGCCGGCCGCGATCGCGCGGGCTAGGTCATCTGCGGTCATCGGAATCGTCCTCTTCGTCGGGAGCGGTGAGCAGGAACCAGAAGAAGCCGCGCGGGGCGAGCGTGAGCAGGTAGGGCAGGGTGCCGATGCGCGGGAAGCGCGAGCGCCCGAACATCTCCTGCGGATAGCGGCCCTCGTAGCGCGCGAGGTCGAGCTCGACAGCCTGCGCCGAGCGCCCAAGGTTGTGCACGCAAAGCGCGATGTCGTCCTCGTAGCGGCGGATGTGCGCGAAGATCCGCGGGTTGTCGGGGTGCAGCGCCTCGTAGCTGCCGAGCCCGAACACCGGATGCTCCTTGCGCAGCGCGATGAAGCGGCGCAGCCAGCGCAACAGCGACGTCGGCGTCCGCAGCTGCGCCTCGATGTTGACAGCCTGAAAGCCGTAGACCGGGTCCATCAGCGGCGCCGAGTACAGCTGGGCGAAGTCGGCTCGGCTGAATCCTCCGTTGCGGTCGCCGGACCATTGCATCGGCGTGCGCACGCCGTCGCGGTCGCCCAGGTAGACGTTGTCGCCCATCGCGATCTCGTCGCCGTAGTAGAGCACCGGGCTGCCTGGCAGCGAGAACATGACCGCGGTCAGCAGCTCGATCTCGTCGCGGCTGTTGTCGAGCAGCGGCGCCAGTCGCCTGCGGATCCCGAGATTGATCTTCATCCGCGGATCCTTGGCGTATTCGGCATACATGTAGTCGCGCTCCTCGTCGGTGACCATCTCGAGCGTCAGCTCGTCGTGGTTGCGCAGGAACAGGCCCCACTGCGCGCTGTCGGGAATCGCCGGCGTCTGGTCGAGGATCTCGAGGATCGGTGCCGCCTGCTCGCGCCGCAGCGCCATGAACATGCGCGGCATGACCGGGAAGTGAAACGCCATGTGGCACTCGTCGCCGGCGCCGAAGTACTCGACCACGTCCTGGGGCCACTGGTTGGCCTCGGCGAGCAGCACGCGGTCGACATACTCGGCGTCGACGGTCGCCCGCACCTTGCGCAGGAAGGCATGCGTCTCCGGCAGGTTCTCGCAGTTGGTGCCGTCGCGCTCGTAGAGGTAGGGCACGGCGTCCAGGCGGAACCCGTCCAGCCCGAGGTCCAGCCAGAAGCGGAGCACGTCGAGCATCGCCTCCTGCACCTGCGGCTCGTCGTAGTTGAGATCCGGCTGGTGGTGGAAGAAGCGGTGCCAGTAGTAGGCGCCGGCCTGCTCGTCGTAGCTCCAGTTCGAGAGCTCGCTGTCGACGAAGATGATCCGCGCGTCCGGGTAGCGCGTCGGATCCTCCGACCACACGTACCAGTTGCGCTTGGGCGAGGCGGGCGAAGAGCGCGAGGCCTGGAACCACGGGTGGGCGCTCGAGGTGTGGTTCATCACGAGGTCGGCGATCACGCGAATGCCGCGCTGGTGGGCGGCCTCGATGAACACGCGTGCGTCCTCGATCGTGCCGTAGTCGGGGTGGACGGCCTTGAAGTCGGCGATGTCGTAGCCGCCGTCGCCGAGCGGCGAGGCGTACATCGGCAAAAGCCAGACGCAGTCGATGCCCAGCCACTCGAGGTAGTCGAGTTTCTCAGTCAGCCCGCGGAAATCACCCGAGCCGTCGCCGTTGCCGTCGTAGAAGCCGCGAATGTGAATCTCGTAGAAGACGGCGGTCTTGAACCACAGTGGGTTCGACTCGAACCAATGTCGCGGTGGCGTCATGGGCCGCTCACTGCGAGGGCGCCGTCGCGAGCAGGTGCGCGGCGCGCTCGGCCGGGTCCAGGCGGACGAAGTTGCGCCCGAGGCGCCAGCTGAAACGCGCGCCTCCGAGCAGGTCGACGACCTCGTAGCTCGGTGCCAGCCCGAGCCCCGAGGGGACGATCACGACGCCCTCCTGGACCTCCGCGGGGTCGAGGTTGACGACCACGATCAGGGTCTCCTCCGGCGCGGTTTTGGCGTAGGCGATCAGCGCCTCGTTCTCGGTCTCGAGGAAGCTGACGTTGTCGAGGCGCTGCAGCGCCGGATGCTCGCGGCGAATCTCGTTGAGCGCGGCGACGAGCGGCAGCAGCGGTCCGTCGAGGCTGCGCCGGCGCAGCTCGTACTTCTCCGAGTCCGCGTACTCCTCAGAGCCCGGGGCGGCAGCGACGTTCTCGTAGTCCTCAAAGCCCGAGTAGATGCCGTAGCTTGGGGAGAGGGTCGCGGCGAGCACAAGCCGCGCCCGGAACGCCGGCGGACCGCCATGCTGCAGGTACTCGGTCAGGATGTCGGGCGTGTTGACGAAGAAGTTGGGGCGGCAGTACAGCTGCATCCCCGAGCTCGCCAGTTCGGACACGTACTCCTCGAGCTCGCGACGGGAGTTCTTCCAGGTGAAGTAGGTGTATGACTGGTTGAAGCCGATCTTCGCGAGCGCCCGCAGCGGCGCCGAGCGCGTGAAGGCCTCGGCCAGGAACAGCACGTCGGGTTCGCGGCCGCGCACCTCTTCGATCAGCCACTGCCAGAAGGCCAGCGGCTTGGTGTGCGGGTTGTCGACACGGAAGATCCGAACGCCGCGCGCCACCCAGAACTCCACGACCTCGAGCAGCGCCTCCCACAGCTCCCGCCATTCCGCGCAGTCGAAGTTGACGTTGTAGATGTCCTCGTAGCGCTTGGGTGGGTTCTCCGCGTACTTCAGCGTCCCGTCGGGGCGGTGGTGGAACCATTCGGGGTGCTCGTGCAGCCACGGGTGGTCACCAGAGCACTGGATCGCGAAGTCGAGCGCCAGCTCGATCCCCGCCTCGCGCGCGGCTTCGATCAGCCGATCGAAGTCCTCGAGCGTGCCGAGCTGCGGGTGCACGGCGGTGTGGCCACCCTCCTTCGAGCCGATCGCCCACGGGCTGCCCGGATCGCCGGGGGCGGCGACCAGGGCGTTGTTGCGTCCCTTGCGATGGGTGTGGCCGATCGGATGGATCGGCGGCATGTAGACAACGTCGAAGCCGAGCGAGGCGAGGCCCTCAAGCTGTTTGGCGACCCCGCTCAGCCCGCCGAAGGAGCGGGGAAAGAGCTCATACCAGGAGCCGAAGCGAGCGCGCAGGCGGTCGACGTCGATCTCGGCGGTGGGGGCCATCAGCGTCGAGCGCGAGCGGTCGGGGTAGCGATCGCAAAGCGAGCGCAGTGCCGCGTCGAGTGCGTGCTCGCATCGCTGCCGCTGCGGGATCTGCGGATCGGCGAGCAGTGCCGCCGCCGTCTCGATCCTGTCGCGATCGGCCCCGTGTGCGCGAGCACCGACGCCGGCGAGCAGCGCCGCACCCTCGAGCAGCTCGGCTGAGAGGTCCGCCGCTCCGGCGGCGATCTTGCGCTCGAGCTCATCGCGCCAGCTGGCTTCGGCATCGGCCCAGCCCTCGACCGCCCATTCCCAGCGCCCCTGCTCGGCGACCGTGAAGGATCCGGCCCAGCGGTCGCCGCCGACATCGGCGTCGCTGCGGTGCATCGGCGCCTCGCTCCACTCCCGCTGGCCAGGGCCCCGGTAGCGCACGACGGCGCGCAGCCGGTCGTGGCCGTCGCGAAAAATCGTCGCGCCCACGTCGACGCGATCGCCGACGCAGGCCTTGACGGCGTAGCGCCCACAGTCGAGGAGCGGCTGCGGATCCTCGATGTGGACGCGGGGCGGGGGCTTGGCGCTCACCTGCGCAGGCACACTCGTAGTGTCACGCACCGTGGCCTCGGGCGCTGTCGTGCCGCCCCCGGGCCCCTCGCGGCCGCCCGGGCAGGTAGCGTCGCGGGCGTGAACATTCCGCGCTCGAGCGGCGTCCAGCTGCACCCGACCTCGCTGCCGGGCGGGCGCCTGGGGGCCGAGGCGTTCGCCTTCGTGGACTGGCTGGCCGCCGCCGGGCAGTCGTGGTGGCAGATGCTGCCGCTCGGCCCGCCCGACCGGTTCGGCTCGCCGTACAAGTCACGCTCGGTGTTCGCCGCCTCGCCGGCGCTGCTTGCCGATCCGGGCGCGTCGGTGTCGCGGGCGGAGGAGGCTGAGTTTCGCGACCGACACGCCTTCTGGATCCTCGACTGGGAGCGCTTCGCGGGGGGGCGGCGGGCGCTGCGCGACCAGATCCGCTTCGAGCGGGAATGGGTGGCGCTACGCAGCTACGCGGCGGCGCGCGGGGTGCGCCTGATCGGGGACCTGGCGATCTACGTCGCTCCCGGGGGGGCCGACCACTGGGCCCACCCCGAGCTGTTCCAGCGCGGCGTGGTCGCTGGCGTGCCGCCCGACCTGTACGCGAGCCGCGGCCAGCTGTGGGGCAATCCGCTCTATGACTGGCCGGCGCTCGCCCGCCGTCGCTACCGCTGGTGGGTCGAGCGGCTGCGTCGCAGCTCCGAGTTGTTCGATCTCGCGCGCATCGACCACTTCCGCGCCTTCGTCGCCTACTGGTCGGTGCCCGAGGGGGCTCCCGACGCCCGCGGCGGCCGCTGGCGCCGCGGGCCCGGCCGGGCGCCGTTCGATGCCGCCCGCCGCGAACTCGGCGAGCTGGCGCTGATCGCGGAGGACCTGGGGGTGATCACCGGGCCGGTGCGGCGCCTGCGCGACGATCTCGCCCTGCCCGGGATGGCGGTGCTCGAATTCGGCTTCGAGCGGCTCGAAGCACGCAGCCCGCATAGCCCGCAGAACCATCGCGAGAACACCGTGGTCTACACCGCGACGCACGACCAGGCTCCGGTCCGCGGTTGGTGGGACGGCCTTGACGCCGCGACGCGCCGGCGCGTAGAGCGGGCGATGGACGCGCGCGGCATCCACGAGCGCGAGCCCGAGTGGGGCCTGATCTCACTCGCGCTGTCCTCGCCGGGGCGCCTGGCGATCATGCAGGCCCAGGACGTGCTCGGCCTCGGCAGCGAAGCGCGCATGAACGTGCCCGGCCGTGCCGGCGGCAACTGGCGCTGGCGGCTGCAGCCGGGAGCGCTGACGCCGGCGCTGGCCGCGCGGCTGCGCCACGCGACGCTGGCAGCCGGGCGCGGCGCCGCTGGTGGCGGGTGATCGAGGTCGCGGCGAGCGTGAGCGCCGTGGCGCCGCGGCGCCTCAGCTGTTCTCGATCGTGACGAGGGTTCCGACCGGCGTGTAGGGCCACACCTGCGCGGCCGCCGCGAGCGGGAGCTCGACGCAGCCAAGGCTCTGTGGCGTGCCGTAGGAGGCCCGCGGGAAGGCGTGGAGCGCGTCGCCGCCGTTGAAGTAGCTGATCCAGCGGATGCCCGGGTCGTGGTAGCGGGAGCCGTCCGGGTTCGTGCCGCTCATCGTGCCGGACTGAATGTGCTCGAACACCTCGAAGGTTCCTGGCGCCGTGGGCCGGGACGGGATGCCCGTGTTCCCGGGGGAGGTGAGGATGATGTGCCCGGCGCTCCACAGGGTCAGCTTCTGCGGGACCTGGCTGTGCACATACACGTAGCTGTAGGGCGTGCGGTAGCGGCGGCCGGCGACCGCGTCGGCGAGCAGCGCGCGCCAGACCATCGGCCCGGCCAGTCCGTCGACGGCGAGGCCGTGGGTGCGCTCGAAGGTCATCACCGCCCCGCGCAGGATCTGGTTGGGCGAACCCGGGCGCCAAAGCGCGATCAGCTCGCGAGGGGTGTGCGGATAGCGCCAGCGGAAGCTTCCGCTGGGCGCCGACACCGCCGCGGCGCTCTGCGCGAGCGCCGTATCGGCGACGTCAGTGCCCGACGGCTGCCAGCGCAGCGGCAGGTAGCCAAGCTGTGCGAGCAGCTGCGCCAGGCGGAGCGTCGAGCCGAGCGGCACGGTCCAGGAGAGCCGCTCGACGGGCGTGCCCAGCGCGCCCGACGGCGCGGCTACCGCCATCGTGGCGGGCAGCGCGAGGCTCACCTGGCTGCCGAGGGGCGCGCCGAGTCCCGACGGCGTGAACGCCAGCGTGTGGCTGTCGGTTTCGCGCCACGAGCCGGGCACGGACGGCGTGAGCGTCGGCCGCGAGGCGCCCAGCAGCGACGCCACGGGCTTGGAGAAGGTCAGCGTGATCGTCCCGGCAGGCGCCAGGTTCGAACCGGGAGCCGGGCTGGCGAGCACTACCGGCTCACTCGACGGCGGCAGCCAGGTCACGGCGAGCGGTGGGCCGAGCTTCTCCCACGGGCGCACCGCGGCGCTGATCTCCGCGGTGCCCGCGCCGCCGAGGCCGGCGAGCGTGACGGTGGAGGTTGGCCCAGCGAGAGCGAGGCGCACGGCGGGCTGGCCGCCGGTGGCATAGGACAGGGAGCTGACCGGTTGCTCGAAGCGGATCCGCACGGGAGCGCCCGGCGCGACGCTCAGCAACGAGCCGGCGGTCCGCGCGACCGGCGCGCGCACCGTCAGGCGCTCATCGCGCAGGCTGCCAAGCGCCCAGCCAAGCCAACCGGGCCGGCGGATCACGACATCCACAGAGATCACCTCGCCCGG
The DNA here is from genome assembly GCA_963788385.1 of uncultured Solirubrobacterales bacterium. Taxonomy (GTDB): domain Bacteria; phylum Actinomycetota; class Thermoleophilia; order Solirubrobacterales; family Solirubrobacteraceae; genus Palsa-513. The sequence goes on along the minus strand of CAWBGR010000017.1, from coordinate 70,111 downwards.
GGCCAGAAGCTGCAGCGGCGTCAGGCGCCCGCCGTCGCGGCTGAGCCGGATGGGGCTCCCGTCCGGCCCGAACGCCGCAGCCCGCACAAGAGTGCCCGCGAACGGCTGCAGGGTGACCTTCGCAAGCGCCGTCTGGTCGGTGGAGAGCGTCGCTCCCGACCAGACGGTGACGACCACGACCGCGGCGGCAACCACCACAACGACCAGGCCGGCGAGGGCGCCGAGCAGTCCTCGGCGACTGCGGCGTCCACGCGGAGCGACCGGATGCTGCTCGATCACCCTGACGACCATGAGGACAGCATAGGCACCGGGCGGACCGCTTCAGGGCGCTCCGCGGCGATCAGCGGAGGTCGCGTGCGCGCTTCTGCTCGCGGGCGGCGCGCCCGCTGGCGACGCGCAGCTTGAGCGCCTCGCGGTGCGCTTCCTCGTTACGGCGCGCGACTTCCTTGATCAGGTCGTTGAACGAAGTCGATGCCGGCGTCGGTCGTTCTGAGCCGCGCTTCTCGGCGGGGTCAGACATATGGTTGCCTCCTTGCTGCTCCGCGTTTGGCAGGGCCACATGAGAATGCGGGAGCTGGGGCACTCAGGGGTGGATCTTCCACTTCAGTGTAGCCCTCCCCGCGGACCACGCTTCCCGGCCGCACCGCGCGCCCCCCCACGGGGTGCGTCGGCGTGGCGCGCCCCGGATCCGCTGCGGCATGGCCGCCCGCGCCGAGCGCCGAAGCGCCGTCAGGCGGCGGCCACGACGAACCAGCGGCCGTCGTGCAGCACCGTCCCGCCGATCTCCTCGGCGAGCTCGCCGGCGCGGAAGAAGCGCTTGTAGACGCGGTGGCGCGAGCCGTCGTTCAGCACGCGCTCGTCCCAGCCGGCCGGCTCGACGCCGTCGCGCATCGCCGCGTCCACGACGACCAGCCCGGTGGCGACGCGCCGGGCCTCGGCGAGGAACGCCTCGCGCTCACCGGGCGGGAGGTGGCCGTAGAGGTGGCTGGTGAAGACGATGTCGAAGTCGTCGTCGACGAACGGCAGGGGAAGCGCTTCGCCGCAGATGACGCGATCGTCGGGACCGATGCGCGTGGCGGCGATCGCCAGCATCTCGGTGCTCTGGTCAAGTGCCGTCACCTCGCCGCTCAGGTGGGCGGTGAGGAAGCCGGTGCCGCAGCCGACGTCGAGGACGCGCAGCGGCGGAAGGCCCGCGACGAGCTCGATCAGCTCGGCGACCTCCTCGTTCCATCCGGGCCGCTCGCGCTGTGCGAACAGACCGCTCCCGAGCCACCAGTCGTCGTACTCGGGCGCCCGCTGCGCGTAGTAGCCGCGCGTCGCCTCGTCGAACAGGAAGTCGCTCATCGACTCGAGTTTATGGTGGTGGGGTGAACCCTGGGCCTCCGCGTCGCACGATCCCGCCGCCGGTGCGCCCGCGACGCGCCTGGTTCGTGTTCGCCACCACCGCGGTGGTCGGCACGATCGCGGCGGCGCTGCTCCCGTCCCCATGGTCGATCGCCTGCGGTGTGCTCGCCGCACTCGGCGCCACCGGCGCGTTCGTGATGTTCGTCGTGATCGTCGTGCTCGAGGACGACGTCGCCCCCGGCGGGGACGGCGCGGACCGCGTCGAGGACCGGCGGGCCGGCGAGGATCGCGCAAACCGGGGACCGAGGAGACCGATGCGCCCGCGCGGGCGCGACCACCGCTAGAACGGCCCGCGAGTCGTGACCCGTGAGCGGCGAGCCCGCCGCTCGCCCGGATCTAGCGTCGCCTTCGCGCACGCTCGAGCAGGACGACCACAAGCGCACCCGCGGCCCTCGCTGCGGCGAGGACCGCGTCGGCTGCCGCAAGCGACGCGGCCGGCCCGCTCGTGCGAGCTGGCCGCGCTCGCGCGCTTCAACCCTCGCCGTGTTCACCCTCCCGGGCCTCGCCGGCTGACTCTGAGCGATCCTCCTCGCCGGCCGCGTGGGCTTCGGCGAGAGCGGGTTCGCCGGGCGCCGTGTCCGGCGAACCATCCAGCTCGGCCTCGCCGCCGCCGTGCCGCTCGCCGTAGAGGCGCTCAAGCACGTGCAGGTCTGCGAGCTTGCGCTCGAGGCGCCCGATCTTGCGGCGCACATCGTCGATTGGCATCTCCTCGAGCCAGGCCTTGTAGGACTCGTGCGTCATCGCAGCGTCTCCTCGGAATTGCTGTGGGCGGGGACGGTAAATATCTCGCGTCCGCGCAACCGCGCGGTTAGCAGGGCGTTATCCGCCGGGCGCCGCCGGGACGCGCGCTCGCCGCCACGGCATGCGGGACAATCGGGCGCGCGAGTGATTCGATGACGCGACCACCCCGCAGCAGCCGATGAGCGGCGCCGAGCTCGGCCTCGCGGTTTCCGTCTTTCTGGCCTGCACGGTCGAGGCCGTGGAGGCGCTGACGATCGTGCTCGCGGTCGGCACCACCCGCAGCTGGTCCTCGGCGCTCGCGGGAGCCGGCGCGGCGGCGGCGCTTCTGGCGGCGCTCGTCGCAGGGCTCGGCCCGGGCCTGACCTCGCTGCCGATCAACGTCCTGCGGGTCGGCGTCGGCGGGCTGCTGCTCGTGTTCGGCCTGCAATGGCTGCGCAAAGCGATCCTGCGAGCCGCGGGCCTGAAGGCCCTCCACGACGAGGACGCGGCCTTTGCGCAGGAGACCAAGGCGGCGCGCGGCGTGGCGCGGGCTGCGGGCTTTGATCCCTATTCGTTCACGGTCGCGCTGAAGGGCGTCCTGCTCGAAGGCCTCGAGGTGGCGTTCATCGTGCTGACGTTCGGCGCCAACCAGCACCGCGTCGCACTCGCAGCGCTCGCCGCGGGGCTGGCGATCCTGATTGTCGCGACCGCCGGGATCGCGATTCGCGCGCCACTCGCGCGGGCGCCGGAGAACACGATGAAGTTCGCCGTCGGCATCATGCTCAGCTCGTTCGGCACCTTCTGGGGCGCGGAGGGAGCGGGCGCGTCCTGGCCGGGGAACGACGCCGCCCTGCTCGTGATCATCCCCGTCCTGCTCGCGATCTCGCTGGCCTTTGTCGCGCTGATCCGCCGTGCTTCGCCGCTTGCGTCCTCGCCCGCGCCGACCACGGGGAGCGGCGCGTGAGCGCCGTCACGGCGGTGGCGCGCGGAGTGTGGGACTTCGTCGTTGGCGACGACTGGCGTGTCGCGCTCGGTGTCGTGTTCGCACTCGCCGCGACCGCCCTCATCGCGATGAGCACCGTCGCTGCCTGGTGGGTGCTGCCGCTCGCCGTCGTGGCGCTGCTGGCCGACTCGTTGCGCCGCGCCGCACGCGCCGGAAAACGCCGATAGCGCGCCGGGGCGCGACCATCCCGTAGCGGGGGCTCGCGCTCAGCGCCCGAGTGTTCGCTCCAACCGGTGGGCGCGATCGCTGACGTCGCCGAGCAGCATGCGAACATCCTCGATCCCGGCTCGCAGCTGCGGGTCGCCCACCTCGATCGGCAGCATGGAGTCCTGCAGGCCGCCAAGTCCGCCGTCCGCCCGGGCCACCGCTTCGACGGCGCTGTCGATCAGGCCCCTGGCGTCGTTGGCCCGCACGTGCGGATGCTGCTCGTCGAAGCCCCGCGCCGCCAGGTCGTGGCGCCCTGCGAATTCGCTGTACACGCGCCGCGCGCGTCCGTAGGCGAGCTGCACGGGGCGGAACAACTGCTCCTCGAGTCGCTCGGCGGCGTAATCGTCGAGTTGTTCATAGGCCTCGCCGAGGTATGCCACCGCGATACCGATCTGATCGGCCGCCGCCGCCAGCGCGTCAAGCACCTGCCGGCGACCGTCGGCGGTCGTGTAGGACATCAGGTCCCCGTCCGCGGTGGCTGACCGACGGCGATTGAGCGAGGCGTGCGCCACGGGCTGGCGGGCCGGCCCACTACGGCGCCTCCGAGGCTTCGCGTCCCGCCTGCTCGCTCAGCTGCGCCAGCTCGGCGTCGCTGAACTGCGGAACCTCGAGGACCTCCCGGGCCCGGCTGGCAACCCCCTCGTCGACGTACACGTCGCGTGTGCCGCCGACGCCGAACTCCGGATTGTCGGCTCCGATGTTGCGCTTGGCGAGCGCGCGGATGCCGGCCCCGGCAAGCCGCGCGCATATCATCTCTGCTTCAGGTTCGCTCTGCGCGCTCGCCACGGACACCAGCATCGCTTCATCGTAGTCCGTGGACGGGCCACACCTCGACGGAAGGGACGCGATGGCTCGAACCCAGCAGCCGATCGACACACTCGTTGCCAAAGAGGCCGAACTTCGCATCGATCTGGCCCGGCTCGAGGCGGAGCGCGGGCAGGCGCAGGCCGGTCACGTCGAGGAGATCGGGGCCGTTCCGACACGCTCGCTGCGGCGCGCGACCTCGCGCCGCGCGAGCAAGCGACGGGCCGAGGCCCGCACGCTCAAGGCCGACACCGGGGCGCGGATCGTGGAATTCGTGGCCAAGCACCCGGGCAGTACGGCAGGCGAGGTGGCCAAGGGCCTTGATCTGAACCGCTCGAGCGTGTCAAACCGACTGACCCAGCTTGCGAAGCTCGGCCAGATTCGCAAGGCCACGCGCGGTTACGCGGCCAAGTGAGGTCGGCGGGTTCGCGCCGCCGGCGGGCGCGAGCTTCCCGCCCCGCGCCGGGGCGGCCGATCGCCGGTCAGGAAGTGCCCGGTGTCAGCACCAGCAGGAGGTCGCCGCGCTCGACGCGGGTCCCACTCGCGACCGCGACCCGCTCGACTCGCCCGCCGATCGGCGCGGTGATCGTCGACTCCATCTTCATCGCCTCGATCACCGCCACGGGCGCTCCGGTTTCGACCTCAGCGCCCTCACCGACCTGGATGATCACCGCGCCGATGACCGGAGCCGCGACGTGGCCGGGGTTCGATGGATCCGCGCGCTCGTTCTCGGGCACCGCGCGCTGCGCCGAGCGGTCGCGGACGTCAATCGGGCGCAGCTGGCCATTGACGCGCGCCATCACCGTGCGCACCCCGGATTCGTCAGGCTCGCCGATCGCTTCGAGCTCGAAGATCACCCGCACGCCGGGCGCGAGGTCGACGGGCAGAGCCTCGTTCTCGCGCAGGCCGTAGAAGAACGCGCTCGTCGGCAGCTGCGAGACGTTGCCGTACTCGCTGCGCGCGCTGAGGTAGTCGTGCAGCGGTCCGGGGAACATCAGCTCGGCGAGTGCGAGCTGGCGCTCGCGTCCGCCTTCGCTCAGCGCGGCGAGCGTGTGCGGCGCAATTGGCGGGGGGGGCGGCGGGACGGGGCGGCCGCTGAGCGCGAGGTCGGTGAACGGCTGCGGGAAACCGGCCGGCGGCCGGCCGAGTGAGCCGCGCAGGAAGTCGAGCACGGAGTCGGGGAGATCGAAGCTCGCCGGAGCTCGCTCGAGCTCGTCGAAGTCGATGCCGGCGGAGACCGCGAAGATCGCGAGGTCGCCGACGACCTTGCTGGTCGGCGTGACCTTGATGATGTGGCCGAGCAGCGCGTTGGCGCGCTCGTAGGCGGCCTCGACCTCCTCGAAGCGGTCGCCGACGCCGATCGCGTTCGCCTGGTGGCGCAGGTTCGACAGCTGGCCGCCGGGGATCTCGTGGCGGTAGACGCGGCCCGTCGGTGCGGGCAACCCGGACTCGTACGGCGCGTAGAGCCTGCGCACCGCCTCCCAGTAGGGCTCGAGCGCGAGCGCGCCGTCCAGCGCGATCCCCGCGTCACGATCGGTGCCCGCGAGCGCCGCGAGGATCGCCGAAAGCGACGGCTGGCTGGTCATCCCGGCCATCGGCGCGGAGGCGCCGTCGACAGCATCGACGCCGGTCTCCACAGCCGCGAGGATCGTCGCGAGCGACCCGCCGGTCGTGTCGTGGGTGTGCAGGTGCACGGGGGCGTCGAAGCGCTCGCGCAGGGCGCCGACCAGCGTGCGCGCGGCGGGTGCCCGCAACAGGCCCGCCATGTCCTTGATCGCGAGTACGTGGGCCCCGGCCGCGACCAGTTGCTCAGCCAGGCGCAGGTAGTGGTCGAGCGTGTAGACCCGCTCCGCAGGGTTGGAGAGATCGCCGGTGTAACAGAGCGCACCCTCGATCAGCGCCGGGGTCTCGAGCGCGGCCGCGATCGCCGGCGCCATCCCGTCGAAGTCGTTGAGCGCGTCGAAGATGCGGATCACGTCGATGCCGCTCGCCACCGCCTCATCGACGAATCCGCGCACAACGGACGCGGGGAAGCGGGAATAGGCGAGCAGGTTGCTGCCGCGCAACAGCATCTGCAGGCAGATGTTGGGCACCGCCTCGCGCAGGCGCGCCAGGCGCTCCCACGGATCCTCGTGCAGGAAGCGCAGCGCCACGTCGAACGTCGCGCCGCCCCAGCATTCGAGCGAGAAGAGCTCCGGCAGCTCGCGCGCGAGATACCCGGCCGCTCCCAGCATGTCGAATGTCCTCATCCGCGTGGCGAACAGCGACTGGTGCGCGTCGCGCAACGTCGTATCGGTGACGGCGACCGCGGGCTGGGCCCGCAGCGCGGCGGCGAACGCGGCCGGACCGAGCTCGAGCAGCCGCTGGCGCGACCCGTCGGGCGGGGCCTGTGACGACTGGGGCGGGAGCTTCTCGCGCGGGTCGATCAGCCCGGCGGGCGGCTCGCGCTCGCGGTTGATGGTGACGTCGGTCAGTCTGGTGAGCAGCCGTGAGGCACGGTCCGCGCCGGGGTCGGCCGAGATCAGGTCCGGGTGCTCGTCGACGAAGGTGGTGTGCACGCCGCCGGCGAGGAAGTCCGGGTGTCGCAGCAGCGCGCGCAGGAAGCTCTGGTTCGTGCTGACGCCGCGCACGCGGAGCTCCGCGACGGCGCGGCCAGCCCGGGCCGCGGCGCTACGCAGGTCGGGTCCGCGCGCCGTGACCTTGACCAGCAGCGGGTCGAAGTACGGTGAAACCTCGGCGCCGACGAAGGCCGAGCCCTCGTCGAGGCGGATGCCGGCTCCGCCGGGCGAGCGGTATGCCGTGATCCTGCCCGCGTCGGGCCGGAAGCCGTTCGCCGGGTTCTCGGTTGTCACCCGGCACTGCAGTGCGAAGCCGCGCTGGTGGATCGTGGCCTGGGAGAGGCCGAGGTCCTCCAGCGTCGCTCCCCCCGCGATCAGGATCTGCGCCCGCACGAGGTCGACCTCGGTGGTCTCCTCCGTCACCGTGTGCTCGACCTGGATGCGCGGATTCATCTCGATGAACGCGAAGCGGCCGCTCTCGTCGAGCAGGAACTCGACGGTGCCGGCGTTCTCGTAGCCGATCTCGCGCGCGACCGCCACGCCCGCGGCGCAGATCCGCTCGCGCAACTCGCCGTCAAGGCCCGGCGCCGGAGTCACCTCGATCACCTTCTGGTGGCGGCGCTGCAGGGAGCAGTCGCGCTCGAACAGATGGACGATCCCGCCCGCCGCGTCGGCCAGGATCTGCACCTCGATGTGGCGCGCCCGCAGCATCGCCTGCTCGAGATAGACGGTGTCGTCGCCGAACGCGGCCAGCGCCTCGCGCATCGCGCCGTCAAGCGCCCGCGGCAGCTCCTGCGCCGAGGATACGAGCCGCATGCCGCGGCCGCCGCCCCCGTGCGCCGCCTTCACGAACAGCGGGAAGCCGAGCTCCGCCGCGACCGAGCCTGCCTCGGCGGCGTCGCGCACCGGGTCGGAGGCGTCGAGCACCGGCACGCCGGCGCGCCGGGCGATCTCCCGCGCGCGCGTCTTGTCGCCGGCGAGTCCGAGTACCTCGGCCGGCGGTCCGACGAAGCGAACGCAGGCCGCCTGCGCGGTGCTCGCCAGCAGCGGATTCTCCGACATGAAGCCGTAGCCCGGATAGATCGCGTCCGCGCCGACTGCGACCGCCAGATCGACGATCAGCCGGGCGTCGAGGTAGTTGCTGACCGGATGCCCCGGCTCGCCGATCTCGTAGCTCTCATCGGCCTTCAGGCGGTGAACCGAGTCGCGGTCCTCAGGGACATACACGGCGATGCTGCGCACGCCCAGTTCGTTGGCGGCGCGGAACGCGCGAACGGCGATTTCGCCGCGGTTCGCGACGAGTAGCGCCTCGATCATCCGCACGTCCGTCGCAACACGCCCGCCATGTTAAGCGTCGCGGGCGCCCGGCGGCGCGCTAAGCACCTGCTCGCCGAGGCTCGCCGTCATCGTGATCACCGGGTTCGCTGCCCGCCACCGCAGGCTCGCTCGCGACGGCGCAGCTCGGCTGTGGCGGCGAAACCGTCCATGCCCGGCATCCGGCAATCCATCGCCACCGCATCGAACGGGCCCTTCGTCGAGCGCTTCGAGCGCCGCCGCGCCGTCGGTTGCGACGCGCGTGCGACAGCCGCAGCGCTTGAGCGCGCGAAGGACGATGACCTGGTTGACCGGATTGTCCTCGGCTACGAGCACGAGCGGCGCCTGCGGGCCCGGCTCGAGCGTGAGGGCACGCGGCGGCGCCGCACGCCGGTGCCGCTTGAGGCGCGGCGGCGCTGCTCGGGCGGGGGTGGCGAACGCGCCCGCATGCCCGCTTTCGCGCGGGCGCCCTGGCGGCGCCCCGGCGAGCAGCCGCCCGCTAAGCTCGAAAGATGATGGCGGCACGGCGTGGGAGAGCGCTGGGGCAGCGACGTCCGCCGGCGCTCGCGCTGATTTGCGCCCTCGCCGCGGTTCTCGCGCCGGGGGCGACGGCGGCGGCTGCGACGGCCCCGTCCGGCCAGATCGTCTGGAGTGCGAGCAATGGCATCTGGGCCATGAACGACGACGGCACGAACCCGCACGAGCTGATCTCGGCCGCGTCGCCGGCGCTCGCGCGCCTTCTGCCGTCCGGGACCGTTACGGAGCCCGACGTCCTCCAGAACGCCGGCACAGCGGTGCTGTTTTTGGGGCTGACCAGCGCCTACGCCGCTCCCAGCCTGCCGGCGGCGTGCGGCGCGGACTGCTCGGGCACCTTTGAGCTGAAGGGCGGGACGCTGACGGAGCTCGGTCCGGCCGCGGCGCCGTCAACCGGCGCCGCGTACTACGAGTCGCAGCCAAGGGTCACCGCCGACGGGCAGGAGCTGTTCGGCTCGTCGCTCTACACCGGCATTCTCCCGGGCGCGGTGGGCACGCCCGCGAGCGCGGTCGTGGAGCGCCCGCTTGCGCAGAACGCCACCGTCACGCAGTGGTCGAACACCAACGCCGAGGCCGAGCCTCAGTCCGGATTCGACCCCGCGCCGGACCCGGCCAACCCGATGCTGGCCGCGTGGGCCGAGTCCCAGGGCTGCAACTACACCTACCCCAACGCCCAGAACGTCGAGCAGAGCTCGTGCCAGTACGCGGTCCATTTCGGCTCCGCGGCCGGCGTCGCCGCCCCCGTCGTCATCTACGACAACGAGTTCGTCAGCGCCGGCGGCCACGGGCCGACCTCGCTCGACCTCTCCGCCGACGCTGCCACGCTGCTGCTGGTCGATCCCTACGCACCCAACAACGGCATCTACACCACACCGGTGGCGGGGACACCCGGCTTCAAGGCGGTCACCGAGGTCCTCGCGCAGCCGGCCGGTTGGACCTTCGGCCAAGCTCGCTTCGCCGGCTCGAGGATCGTGTTCGACGCCCATCAGGTGCTCGGCTCCAAGACGACGGGCGACATCTATTCGGTGGCGGCCAGCTGCAGCACCGCCGGCGGATGCACGTTTCCCGCCAGCGCGACAAATCTGACCAACAATCCGGCGGCGGACAACTCCGACCCGTCCTGGACCTCGGCGACCGCCCCGCTTGCACCGCTGCGCACCGCCGTCACGCCGCGCATCGAAAGCGCCACCGCGCCCGCGGCCGCGGTCCGCGCCGGACGGCCCGTGACGCTCGTCGTCAAGCTCTCGGCACCGGCCACGATCGTCGTCAAGATCGCCCGCCGCACGGGCACGCCGCAGAGATACGCGACGCTCGGCTCGGTCACCGCGGCCGGCAGGAGCGGCACGAACCGGGTCTCGATCCGCCTCGTGGCACGCAGGGCGCTCGCCGCCGGCAGCTACACGGCGAGCATCTCCCTCAGGGGCGAGGCGGCGGCGAAGACGGTCCGTTTCAGCGTGCGAGCCTGAGTTTGCGCGACCGGCGTCAGCCCGCTCCTGCGTGAGCGGATCGGTCCCGCGGCGACGGCGCCCGCGGCGGGCCCCGGCGCTCAGGTGGCCGGCGGGCGCCAGCCCGCGATAACCGCGAACTGCCAGCGCTTGTAGAAGCAGTCGACGTCGGCGTAGCCGAGCTCGCGCAGCCAGCGCAGCTGCGTCTCGGTGTCGGTGTGGCGATCGGCGGTCATCCGCGCAAGCGCGCCCGCCAGTTCCTCCTCGCTCGCTCCTTCGCGCCGGCATGCCTGCAGCCAGCCTTCGCGCTGGCTGCGCTCGAGCCACGCCGTCGGGCCGCGAACCTGCTCGGCGTTCACGAACACACCCCCGGGGCGCAGCACCTCGAGCACGCGGGCTGCCAATCCGCGTTTGTCGGCGTCGTCGAGGTGATGGATCGCCAAAGCCGACACGACCGCATCGAAGGGCCCTTCGGGCAGCCGGTCGCGAAGATCGGCGACGATCGTCGTCAGCTCCCGCGGCGCAAGCAGCCGCTGCGCCTGCACCAGCATCGGCGCGGCGCCGTCGAGCAGCACGAGCGCCGCGTCGGGATGGCGGCGGGCGACGGCGGCGCTGAGCATCCCCGTCCCGGCGCCCAGGTCGAGCACCCGGCGGAGCGGCCCGCCGCGCAGCGCCAGCAGGTCCGCCGCGGTGTCATAGAAGGCGTCGAGTCCCGGGACCAGCCGCCGGCGCAGGGCGTGGTACTCGGATGCGTGCTCGGCGAAGATCGACACTGCGTCGGTCATCTGACGCCAGTATCGCGCAGACGTGCCCCGCGCCGTCGGTCCCCGCCGCCCAGCCGCCAGCGCCCGCCGCCAGCGCGCGGGCCGCCGCCGGCGCCCGCCGGCGCCACTAGAACACCCGCCGAGCCGGGTCGCGCCGCCTGCGAACATCAGAGGGCATGCCGAGCCGCCGCGCCGCAATCGCCGCAGCCGTTCTCCTGCTCGTCGTCGGCGCGGGCGCCGCGGCCGCGGCGGCGAGCTACCCCTACGGTACGACCACCGGCGGCTGCGAGGTGTTCCCGCCCGACAACGCCTGGCACGAGAACATCTCCAAGCTGGCGGTCAGCCCGCTCTCGAACGCCTACATCGCCTCGATCGGCGCCGGACTCGACCTGCACCCTGACTTCGGCTCGAACCTGACCTACGGCATCCCCTACGCCGTCGTCGGAGCCGATCAGCCGAAGGTCCCGATCCACTTCACCGCCTACGGCAGCCAGTCCGACAAGGGCCCCTACCCGATCCCGGCCGGGGCGCCCGTCGAGGGCGGCGCGAACGCGACCGGGGACAGGCACGTGATCGTGGTGCAGTCGGGGGCCTGCAAGCTCTACGAGCTCTATTCCGCCCACCCCGACGCCGACGGCTCCTGGAAGGCCGCCTCGGGCGCGGTGTTCAACCTGCGCTCCAACCACCTGCGACCGGACGGCTGGACCTCCGCCGACGCGGCGGGCCTGCCGATCTTCGCCGGGCTGATTCGCTACGCCGAGATCCAGCGCGGCTACATCAATCACGCGATCCGCTTCACCGCGCCGTCCACGCAGGCCGGCTTCATCCACCCGGCGACCCATTTCGCCTCGAGCTCCACCAATCCGGACCTGCCGCCGATGGGCTTGCGCCTGCGCCTGAAGGCGAGCTTCGACATCACCCACTTCCCGCGCGTCGCCCGGATCATCCTTGCGGCGATGAAGACCTACGGCCTGATCCTCGCCGACAACGGCAGCCCGTGGTATTTCCAGGGAGCGACAGATCCGCGCTGGAACGACAACGCGCTCGACACCCTGAAGAGCGTTCCCGGCAGCGCCTTCGAGGTCGTGGAGACCGGCCCGATCCGCCGCACCGGCTGAGCGCGGCCGCAAGCGCCGCCACGGCGGCTTGCAGGAAACAGCGTGGCCGGGCCAGAAACTCCTTTGAACGCTGCTGCTGATCCCGATCCTCCGCCGGCTGCTGCTGCTCGCGGCCTTCCTCGCGGTCCCGCTGGTGGCGGCCGAGCTGATCGCGCGCAAGCTGATCGGCGACGCCGTCGCCCATGCCGTTCAGGCGCGCATCGGCGTCGCGCCGAAGATCGGCTTCGGCTCGACCCCGCTGCTTGTGCAGATCATCCACGGCCGGCTCAGCGACGTGACGGTCAGCGCCGAGCGTGCGCGCATCGACGGCCTGCCGCCGCTCGCCCTGACCGCGACGCTGCGCGATGTACACCTGCGCAGCGTGACGGGCCTGGAGGGTGCGATCGGAACGCTGCGCATCCAGGCGCGGCTGCCGGCGGCCGGCGTGCGCGACCTGCTCGCGACGGCTGCGTGCGTCGAGTCGCTGCCGCCGGCCGTCATCTCAGCCCTGACAAGCTCTCCGCGCGTGGAAATCTTCCCTGGCCGGGTCGACCTGCTGGCGCCCCGCGGCCGCGCGGCCGAGGTCCGCTTTCGCCCCCACGCCGCCGGCTCGAGCGTCGACTTCGCGGTGATCGGGCTCGAGCAGGCCGGCGCGCCCGTCTCCGCGGCGACGCTCGCCGGGGTGCGCGTACGCACGCACTGCTCACGCGTTCTTGATGCTTCGCCGTTCGGCGTCTCGCTGGTCTCGGCGCGCGCGGTCGCGGGCGCGCTCGAGCTGTCCTTCGCAGGCAGCGACGCGTCGTTCTCGGCGCTCGGTTAGCGCCCTGCCGCTTTTGGGGTCGCGCCGGCCGCGTACCCTCGGGCGATCACGAGAGCAACGCCGCGTCTGGCGTGGATCGGCGCGCCGCCGAGGTGTAGCCTCGGTCGATGGACTCCAAGCTGCCCAGGCGCGTGCGCCCGCACGTCACTCGTGGCCCCGCCCGCGCCCGGCCGCTGCCGCCGCTGCGCCGCGCCCAGCACCCCGCGGCGCCCGCGGCTTCCAAGCCGCCCGCGGCGCCCACACCGCCGCTGCTGCGCTTCACGCGCTACGGGATCCCGGCGCTCGCGGTGCTCGCCGGGATCATCGCGATGTGCTTCGGCACCGAGACCTCGCTGGTCGGCGGTGGGGGGCTGATCGGCGCGGGCATCGCAACCTGGCTGGTCGCGTGGCTGTACCGCGTCGGCGTCGAGGGCGACCGCGCGCGCGACGCCGAGGAGCGGGCGAGGGAGTACTTCGAGCGCCACGGCCGCTGGCCGGCGCCATAGGCGAGCGCTCCCCGAACGCTCGTTCTCGGGAGCGTCGCATGCCCGGATGTCTGCCAAGCACGCCACGGTCCGCGTCGAGCCGACGCAGGAGCGGTCGCGCAGCCGTCGCCCGCTCTACAGATCCCAGCTGGCGTAGGCCCCTGCGGCGGCGACCGTGGTCGGCGTGCCGCCGGCCCAGGGAATCGTCTCGATCGACACCGGCGCCTCGGCGGTTCCCTTGGTCAACAGGATCGTCTTGCCGTCGGAGGAGATGGCGTCGCCGATGTAGCCATTGCCCTGGCCGGTGAGGTCGCGCCACGCCGGCTTGCGCCCGCTCAGGTCGACCGCGAAAGCCTCGGCGTGGTTGGAGCCCTGCGGGCCGACGAAGTTCGCCAGCAGATGCTTGCCGTTGGCAGAGAAGGCGATCGGCGTGAGGCCCTGCACCGCGGCGGCGACCGGCGTGCTCGTCAACTGGTGCGCGCCGGTGCCTGAGCTGCTCATGAACCACAGCTGCAGAGCCGGATAGGGGTTCTTCGTCCGCGCGGTCTCGTGCGAGTAAACGATGCCGTTGGGCCCCCACAACGGGTATTCGCTGCGCCCGTCGCGGGTCAGCTGGCGGGTGCCGGTGCCGGCCGGCGAGGTGGTGTAGATGTTGACGCGGCTGGTGTTCACCGCCGCCTTCGCGTAGACCACGTGCTCGGAGTTCCCGGGGGCGAAGCCCGCGCCGTCGATCACCCCGGTCGCGATCGTGTGGCTCGCGTCGGTGGCCGCATCGATCACCCGCAGCTGCGCGGGGCTCGCGCCGACGGCGACGAGCAGCTGCCTGGAGTCCGGCGACCAGGCGAGCAGCTGCATGACCTGCTGGCTGGACACGATCGTCACGGGCGCGCCGCCGGCGGTCAGGTACAGCGACAGCGTCGAGGTCTGCACGCTCTGGCCCGAGCTGGTGGCGCTCTGGCCCTTCTGCACGACGATCGCCGCCACGTTGGCGCCGTCTGGGCTGATCAGCGCGCTGCTGGCCGGTCCGAGGTCCGTCGCGGAGGCGCCGGTTATGCTCGAGACCCAGACCTGCGGCGCCGGCTTGCTGAGGTCGGTGATGTATGTCATCAGCGGCGGCGCGGTCGCGGCGACCGCTTCGCCCGCGCACAGGACCACGGCCGCGAGCATCGCGGCGAGCGCTGCGCACGCCGACGTCCGTAGCTTGATTCTCCCCACTGCGAGCATCGTACGCGGTGAATCCACTGGCGGTCGCAATAGTGGACAAGGGTGGCCGCGAGGCGCGCCGCGCCGCGTTTCCCAGGCGCGGCGGCCGCGGGCGGGCTCGGCGGACCCATTACCGTGTGGGCCGTGAGCGCCGGTCACCGCATCGCGATAATCGGCGCCGGGTTCTCCGGCCTGGGCGCCGCGGCTCAGCTGAAGGCCGCCGGCATCGACGACTTCGTCGTACTCGAGCGCGCCGGCGAGGTGGGCGGCACGTGGCGCTCGAACACCTACCCGGGCTGCCAGTGCGACGTCCCTTCGCACCTGTACTCCTACTCCTTCGCGCCGAACCCGGACTGGTCGCGCACCTTCTCTCACCAGGCCGAGATCCGCGACTACCTGCGTGCCTGCGTCGAGCGCTTCGACCTTGGCAATCATCTGCGGCTCGGCGTCGAGGTCGTTGATTGCAGCTGGCAGGACGCCGATGGGCACTGGCTGCTCGAGACCTCGGCGGGAGCGCTCTCGGCCACCGTCGTGGTCGCCGCGATGGGCGCGCTCTCGGAGCCGTCGCTGCCGGCCGTGGCAGGCAGCGAGAGCTTCGAGGGACCGCTCTTTCATTCAGCGGACTGGCGCCACGACGTCGATCTGCGCGGGGCCCGCGTGGCGCTGCTCGGGACCGGGGCCTCGGCGATCCAGATCGCGCCGGAGATCGCGCTCGTGGCCGGCGAGCTCGTGGTTTACCAGCGCTCGCCGCCGTGGATCCTGCCTCACCCGGATCGCCCGATCGCCGCGGGCGAGCGAGCGCTCTTCCGTGCCGTGCCGCTTGTTCAGCGGGCGCTGCGACACGCGATCGCGTGGGTGCGCGAGACGTTCGTGCTCGGTTTCCGCCACCCGGCGCTCGGGCGGCCGGGGGAGGCGCTCGCCCGGCGCCACCTCGAGCGCCAGGTCGCCGACCCGCTGCTGCGGGAGTGGCTCGTGCCCGGATACCGCTTCGGCTGCAAGCGCATCCTGATGTCCAACCGCTACTACCCTGCGCTGCAGCGCCCGAACGTGACACTCGTCCCGCACGCCGTGGCCGAGATCCGGCCTCACTCGGTCGTGGCCGCCGACGGCGTCGAGCGTCCGGCGGATGTGATCGTCGCCGCGACCGGTTTCCGCATCGGCGCCGCGTTCGCGCAAATTCGCGGGCGCGACGGGCGCACGCTCGCCGCGCATTGGCGCGGCGAGCCGCAGGCGCACAAGGGCACCACGATCGCGGGCTTCCCGAACCTGTTCATGATGCTCGGCCCCCACACCGGCCTCGGCCACACATCGGTGCTGCTGATGATCGAAGCGCAGATCGGCTATCTGGTCGCGGCGCTGCGCGCGATGGACGAGGGCGCGATCGCGGTGCTCGAGCCGCGCCCGGAGGCGCAGGCAGCGTTTGTGGCGGCGGTGCGCCGGCGCGCCCGCGGCACCGTCTGGGAGAGCGGCGGCTGCGCGAGCTGGTACCTGGACGCGGGCGGGCACTCGATCCTGTGGCCCGACTCGGCTTGGCGGTTTCGCCGATCGCTGCGCCGGTTCGACCGCGCGAGCTACCTCGCGCGCCCGTACAGTTCCAACTCGGCATGAGCACCGAGCAGCAGACAATTGAGGTGCCGCGCACGCGCGTCTGCCCCAGCTGCTCCGTCGAGATCAACGCCGCAAGCGCCGAGTGCCCCTACTGTGGCGCCCGCCAGTTCAGGCACCGCCCGATCCTCAGCTGGCGTGGCCTGCTGGCCACCCTGTTAGCCGTGGCGGTCGCGGTGCTCGTCACGCGGCTCGTTGTCGATGCCGCAAACAGCGGGCTGCGCTACGTCCCCTACCGCAGCTCCGACCTCGCCGCCCTGGTGCCGTCGGGATACACCGACCAGCTGCTCGCCGGGCCTCACGGAACCGCCGTCGCCGGCTTCGTGAATCCGTCGCAGGCGGCCGACTCGGAGCTGATCCAGGCGAAGGCGCCGCGGGGCGGGACGCCGCACGAGCGAGCTGTGGCGATGGCCGCGAAGCTGCGCGACACTCCGGGCGTAGCCCTCGGATCGCTGTACTCCGTCGCATTCCCGGGCGAGGCGGCGGGCTCGGCGTGGGAGATCCTCTACAGGCTCGAGGACGCCGACTACGCGGTGTTCGAGTTCGACGCGTGCTCCGCGGCGGTCGGCGTCACGGTCACCCTCTCGGCGGCCAGCCTCAGCCTGCTCGACGATTTCGAGCTGGTGCTGCCCCAGGCGGCGGCCCCGATCTGCGACGGCCCCGATTTCAGCAACCGCGACCGGGCTGACCCCTCCGTTCCGCTGCGGACCGCCGGCTAGCGGCTGCGTGCGTAGGCGGCCGGTGCGGACGGCGCCGCTAGATCGCGGCGGCGAATCGCAGCAGCAGCTCGTCGAAGCGGACCGGGCGCTCCAGCATCGCGAGGTGCCCTGTGTCTTCGAAGATCTCGAGCTGCGCGCCGCGCAGCTCCTGCGCCAGCCAGATCGAGTCCGCCACGGGGACGAGCATGTCGTCGCGGCCGTGAACGATCAGTGCCGGGGCGGCGATCTGCGAGAGCTCCGTGCGCAGCTCGTTGGTGATCATCGCCGTCATCGCTCCGGCGAGCCCGGGCGCCCCGCGACCGCCGACAAGCTCGCACATCGTGTCGGTGGCGATCAGCGTCGGGTGTCGCACGAGCGCGGCGAAAGCGAGGTGACGCGCGCGCGGGCGGCTGATCACCGACCGCACGCCGGCGCGGCGCCCGAGCGGCGTCCGGTTGATCGCCGACATCAGGGCCGCCGTCGTCACGGGGTTGAAGTCGGCGATTGAGATCGCCGCCGCCGAAACCAGGACGAGGCGTCGCACGCGGGCGGGGAAGCGCAGAGCCACCTCGGCGGCGATCGCCCCGCCCATCGAGTTGCCGACCAGCACGACCGAGTCGAGGTCCAGCAGGTCGCAGAGGCGGTCGAGCGCGGCGGCGTAGCCGGCAATCGAGATCGGCGCCGTCGGCAGCTGCGAGCGCCCGAAGCCGGGCAGGTCGAGCGCCACGACGCGGCGCTCGCGGGCGACGGGCGCGATGTTCTCGATCCAGTTCTGCCAGCGACCGCCGAGGCCGTGGACGAACAGCACCGGGGCCCCGGCGCCGGACCCCATGTCGACGAGGTGGACCCGGCGCCCATCGATCGTGACCGCGCGCAGATGGCTGCGCCAAGCCACCGTGCGCCAGTCCGGCCGATCGCTTATGCCGTAGTCGGGTCCCGCCCTGCTCGCTGAGGCCAGGGACGCCGGGCGGGCCGGCGAGGGGAGGATGCGCTTGTGCGATGCCATGCTTGCGCGACGAGTCTATTTATGTGCCCTGTTGCCAAAGCCGCGGCCGCGCTCGCGGCACGCTCATGAGCCTCCCACCCGCCGCGTGGTGGGAGGTGCGCCCGGCTGCCAACCGCAAGCCGGCGACCTACCGCTGCCCGATCTGCGAGCGCCGGCTGCCGGCCCTCGCAGAGCACATGCTGCTGTTCCCCGAGGGTGACCACAGACGGCGCCGCCACGCCCACACGGCCTGCGTGATGTCGGCGCGAGCGGCCGGCAGGCTGCCGCTGAAAGAGGATTGGCGTGCGAAGCAGCCGCGCCCGCCAAGCCTCTGGCGCCGCCTGCGCGCGCTCGCCCGGCGCCCGCGCCGCCGCCGGGTGCCCTGAGACGAAACTTTCAGCGCCGCGCTAACCTCTTCAGGTCGTCAGTGCAGGCGTCGTTAACCCTGGGGAGGGGAGCGCGCCACCGCGCCGACGTCGTCTCTGGCGTGTTGCTCATCTGGGGGGCCCTCAACCGGGCATCTTGTGATGGCTTTTTCCACGCGCACAACTCAAATCCTCGGGCTCGCCCTGATCGCGCTCTGCGTCTGGGCGTCCCCGCCCGCGGAAGGCGCACCGGCCGCCGGCGCGATCCGGCACGCCGGACGGGCTCCGGCGACCCCGGTCATCACAGCGGCGGCCTGTTACAAGGTGCGCACAACCGTCTGCGCACGCAACCCCCACATCGTCCAGATCACCGGCGAGCTCGTCCTGCGTGGACACAACCTCCGGCAGGGCTATCTCGTGTTCTTCCCCGTTGCGCGCGCAAGCTCCGCCCACACGCACGCGCTCGGCGCCCGCCTGCGCCCGACCAACCACGGCCTCGCCGTCACGATCCCCAAGGGAGCATCCAGCGGGCGCATCTTCGTCGTCGCATCCACGACTGTCAGATCGAGGCAGTACGGGCCGATCGCTGTCCGCGCCGCGCCGGCGCCGCCGCCCACCCCGGGCGGGACAGTCGATACCGCGGCTCCGGCCAGCGCCGCGCTCGACGCCGCCGGCATGTGGATCTGGTACCTCAACCAGTCCGATGGCGGCAACCTGGCGGCGATCGCCGCGCAGGCGCAGGCCTCGGGCATCAAGACGCTGTTCGTCAAGAGCTCGGACGGCGGCTCCAACTACTGGTCGCAGTTCAGCCCGGCCCTCGTCGCCCAGGTCCACGCCCTCGGCCTGGGCATCTGCGCCTGGCAATACGTCTACGGCAGCCACCCTGCTGCGGAGGCCGCGCTCGGAATCCGGGCGGTCAAGGCCGGCGCCGACTGCCTGGTGATTGACGCCGAGGTCGAATACGACGGCAGGTACGCCGCCGCCCAAACCTACATGCAGGACCTGCGTGCCGGTGTGGGGGCGAGCTACCCGATCGGCCTGGCCTCCTTCCCCTACGTCGACTACCACGAGTCTGTGCCCTACTCCGTGTTCCTCGGCCCCGGCGGCGCGCAGTACGACGTGCCGCAGATCTACTGGCATGAGATCGGCGACAGCCCCGATGTCGCATACGGCCACACCTACGTCGAGAACCGCATCTACGGCCGCCCGATCCTGCCGCTCGGTCAGCTCTACGGTGGGGTGCCGGCGACGCAGATCGAACGCTTCCGCCAGGTCGCGGCGGCCTATGGCGCTCCGGGCCTGTCGTGGTGGGACTGGCAGTCGGCGAGCACCGCCATGTGGGGCGCGCTGAGTGCGCCGCTGAGTGACACCGCCCCGGTCACACTCGACGAGGCCTGGCCCACGCTGGCGCTGCACTCCCGCGGCGACCAGGTCGTCTGGCTGCAGGAGCACCTCGCGGCGGCCGAGCCGCAGACGCCCACCAGCGGGATCTTCGACGCCACGACGCAGGCTGCGCTGAAGGCCTTCCAGGTCTCGCGCGCCCTGCCCGCGACCGGCGTTGCCGACGCGGCAACCTGGCCGGCGCTGCTCGCGCTGACACCGATTCCGGTGCAGTGGGCGACCTCGCCGAACGGCGGCACCGGAGCCACCGGCCCGACCGGCCCCACCGGCCCGACCGGCCCGACCGGCCCGACCGGTTCCACGGGCTCGACCGGCTCCACCGGGTCGACCGGGATCGCCGGCGCGAGCGAGGTCTCCGGCGCGACCGGCGGCACGCCGGCGCCGTAGCGCAGCGTTCAGCTAGCGGCGCTGCGCGAGCGCCGGCAGCGGCTCCATGGCGCTGAGCTGGCCCATGTCAAGTGCGAACTGCACCCGCACCTGCGAGCTGGGCGCCGAGGCGCCAGGGCGGTAGATCCCGTAGGCCAGGGTCGCCTCGGTGTCGTTGTGGCCGACGAGGGCGATCTGGGCACTCGGCGTGCTCGCGTCGGTGCCCAGGTAGATCGTCTGATCGAAGAAGAACGCCTGCTCCCTCGCGCTGCCGCCCTGGCGGCCGATCAGCACCCGCAGGGTGTCGCCGGCGTCGTAGGTCGCGGTGCCGAGCGCCTGATAGCCGTGCCGGGCTAGGACCGCAAGTGCCGCCGCGAGATCGCGGCCGGCTGCGGTGTCGCTGGTCGGGTTGGTTCCGACGAAGGCGGGCGCCGTTTCGGTGCGCGTCGTCGCCGTCGAGCTGGTCGCGGTGGTGGTCGTGCTCGCCGTCGAGGCGCTGCTCTGCGCCTGGGAGCTGGTCGAGGCGGCCGACGTCTCGGAGCTGGTCGTCGAGCGCGAGCTGCTTGCGGTGCTCGTCGCGGCGGACGTCGTGCTCGCGGTGGTGCTCGCCGGAGTCGTCGTGGTGGCCGTGACCGCAGCCGGTGTGCTTGATCCGCACGCGGCGAGTGTCGCCGCGAGCACGGCGGCGGCGGCGAGTGTGGTGGCCGTGGGGAGAGCTCTCATCGGGCGGGGTGACGGTTCCGGTTCGCAATCGGTGCCGCCAGCGGTTATGGTCCGCCGGGACGGGAGCGAGAGCGATGGCCCGTAGAGCAGCGCCGGCACGACGGCGCTGCTCTACGCATCGTCGCAGGTGCGCGCAGGCCCCGCTCGTCCGTCGCGGCGGCGACTCGCCGCTAGGCCGCTGGACCGCCGTCGTGTCGGTACACGTTGGTTTCGCGCAGCCGAAAGCCGAGTCGCGCGTACAGCCGGTTGGCCTCCGCGCGGGCGGGGCGCGAGGTGAGATCTACACTGCGGGCGCCGTCCGCGGCCGCCAGCGCCAGCGCCGCCAGCGTTAGCCGCGCGCCGATCCCCCGGCCGCGTGCCTCCCGGTCGACCACGACGTCCTCGATCCACGCCCGCACGCCGGTCGGGATCGGGAAGACGGCCAGCGTCAGCATGCCCACGATGCGCCGGTCGGCGTCGCGCGCGATCAGCAGCCGGGTCGCGCCCGCGGCCAGGAGCGCGTCGAGTTGCGCGGCGTCCGGGACCCGCGCGGAGCCGGACAGCTGGCGCACGAGTCGCCCGACCGCCGCGACGATCTCCGGCGAGCCGGCAGCGACCTCCTCGATCTGGACGGGGACGGCGTCGGAGGGCATCCACGCACTCTGCCACGCGGCCGGCGCGGGCGCCGGCCACCCGGAGCGGGCCGGCGCCCGCTCCTACTCGGCGCGCGCGCCTGCGAGCGCGCCGTGCGCGAGCGGCGTGCGGGATGGTGGCGTGCTTTGCTGTCCGCGTGAGGTTCACCGCAGGCGGCGCGAGTGTCTGACGGGCCGGCGCTCGCCATCGCCCTGGTGATCCTGGCGGCGACGCTCGCCGCCGCGGTGTCGCGTTCGCGCTACCTGCCGGATGCGTTCGTGGCGGGCGGCGGAGCTGTGGCGCTTGTTGCGATCGGCGCGATCGGCGCCGGCCGGGCCGGCGACGCGCTGCGCACGCTGGCGCCGACCGTCGGCTTTCTGGCCGCGCTTCTGGCGCTCGCCGAAGGCGCACGGCGCGAGGGCCTGTTCGTTGCGTTGGGCGCGGTGATGGCGCGCCGGTCTCGGGGCAGCCCGCAGCGGCTGCTGGCGTTCGTGGTCGCCATCGCGGCGCTCGTCACCGCGCTGCTCAGTCTCGACGCCACGATCGTCCTTTTGACGCCGATCGTCTTCGCGACCGCGACGCGGATGCGCGTGCGCCCGCGCCCGCAGGTCTACGCGTGCGCGCATCTGGCGAACTCGGCGTCGCTGCTGCTGCCGATCTCGAACCTGACCAACCTGCTGGCGTTCCACGCGAGCCGGCTGTCGTTCGCGCGTTTCGCAGCATTGATGGTTCTGCCGACGCTGGGCGTCGTGCTCGTGGAATGGATCGTCCTGAGGCGGTTCTTCGCCGCCGATCTCGGACGTCCCGGCCGGTCCCAGGCGTTGCCGCCGCGGCCCGCGCTGCCGCGCTTTGCGCTCGTCGTGCTCGCGCTCACGCTCGCCGGTTTCGCGCTCAGCTCGGTGCTCTCCGTCGCGCCGGTTTGGGTTGCGATCGCGGGCGCCGCCGCGATCAACGGCCCCGCGCTCGCGTCGCGGCGGGCGCATCCGGTCGCGCTGGCGCGGGCGCTCGAGCCCGGCTTCCTCGTGTTCGTGCTCGGGCTCGGCGTGGTCGTCGCGGCCGCCAGCTCAAACGGCCTCGGCTCCGCCGTGCGCGACGTGCTGCCGGTCGGTGCCTCGTTTCCCGACCTGCTGGCGATCGCGGCGCTCAGCGCCGTGCTCGCGAACCTCGTCAACAACCTCCCCGCCACGCTGATCCTGATCCCGGTCGCGGTCGCCGGCGGGCCCGGCGCGGTGCTCGCCGTGCTGGTCGGCGTGAACATCGGGCCGAACCTCACCTATGCCGGCTCGCTCGCCACGCTGCTGTGGCGCCGGGCCCTGCGTGCGCAGGACACCGAGGTGGAGCTCGGCGTCTTCGTCCGCATCGGCGCGCTGAGCGTGCCGGCGGCGCTCGTCACCGCCACGTTGCTTCTATGGTTGGGCCTGCAGGTGTGATCGGACTTATGCGCGCGCTCGTCTGGATCGTCGAGGACAGCTGGGAGGCCACCGTCGCGGCGGCCGCCGCGCACCTGCCCGCGGGCGCCGAGATCACGCTGTTGCACGTCGCCGACGCGCAGGCCGAGGGCGTCGTGGCGGCGGCGCGCCGCTCGCTACTCGGCCGCCCTCACCGCGGCGCCGCGGATGGCGAGCCGCTGCCCGCGATCTCGGCGGCGGCCGCCCAGGAGCTTTTGGCCGACGCCGTGGAGCGGCTGGGGGTGGCGGCGCAACTGCAGGCGCGGCGCGGGCGCGTCGAGCGCGAGGTGGTCGCGGCGGCCGAGGGGATGGACCTGCTCATCCTGGCGCGCGACGGTGAGCGCGACCGCCTCGGCCCTCGCAGTCTCGGCCCGGGCGCTCGCTTTGTCGTGGACCACGCCCCCTGTGACGTGCTGCTGATCTGGCCGCACGACGCGCCGGCGCTCGCCACAATCCCGGAGCCGCCGGCCGGGCCGCGGCCGGCGGGAGTCTGAGAGCCCTCAGGCGCGCGCGCCCGCGAACGACGACTTCGGGAACATGCCGGCCTTGGCGGTGCCGGAGATCGAGTCGCCCTCGACGGTCGCGGTGAATGTCACCGTCAGCTTCATCGGCTTCGTGATGTCGACCTTCCAGGTCGCGGTGTCGCCGTCGACGCTACCGTCATAGATCGCGGTCGCCCCTTCGCCGCCGCTCTGGGTGCCGGTGAGGGCGCTGCCGTCGCTCACCAGCTCGACCGTCGAAGCCTGTGGTCCCATCGGCGACTGCACGGTGATCTTCCAAGTCCCGTCGACGCTCATCTGGCGCTCCTCGCTCGTGCGTTGGTCGGTTGCGCTTCGTTGGCCGCAGCCTATCCGGCCGCCGCGCGGCGGCGCTGCGAAGAACACGGCGGGGGCGGCCCGGGCGCGGTCCCCCAGACGCGCGGAGCGCGTCCCCTTGACATGTTCTTAGCGGCCGCTAAGCTGTGGATAGTTAGCACTCACTAAGAAAGGATCCCGGATGGCTTTGGCACGCGAAAATCACCGCAGGGGCTGGACGCTCGGGCTCGTTTCCGTCGGGCTGTTCATGGTGGTCCTCGACAACCTCGTTGTCAGCATCGCGCTGCCGAGCATCCATCGTGACCTCGGGGCGTCGATCCAGACGCTCGAATGGACCGTCAACGCCTACGTGCTCTCCTACGCGGTGCTGCTGCTGACGGGAGCGGCGCTCGGCGACCGCTTCGGCCGCAAGCGGATGTTCATTGCCGGTCTGACGCTCTTCACCTTCTCCTCCGCGGCGGCCGCGCTCGCGCCGACGATCGGCCTGCTGATCGCCGCGCGGGCCACGCAGGGCGTCGGCGCCGCGATCGTCACGCCACTCACGCTGACGCTGCTGGCCGACGCGTTCCCGCCGGAGCGGCGCGGTCTCGCGCTCGGCGTCTGGTCGGGGATCAGCGGCATCGCCGTCGCGCTCGGGCCGCTCGTCGGCGGCGGCGTCATCCAGATCAGCTCGTGGCACTGGATCTTCTGGATCAACGTGCCGATCGGGCTCGTCGTCGTGCCGCTCGCAGCGACGCGCCTGAGCGAAAGCCGCGGCTCGGAGCGCCGCCTCGACCTGCGCGGTCTGGCGCTCAGCTCGGCCGGGCTGTTCGGCATCGTCTACGGACTCGTGCGCGTCCAGACGCTGGG
Source organism: uncultured Solirubrobacterales bacterium (assembly GCA_963788385.1). Classification (GTDB taxonomy): domain Bacteria; phylum Actinomycetota; class Thermoleophilia; order Solirubrobacterales; family Solirubrobacteraceae; genus Palsa-513. The sequence continues at coordinate 45,907 of CAWBGR010000017.1, read as the reverse complement.
CTGGACCAACCCGCAGATCATCGCGTCGCTCGCCCTCGGCGTTGCGCTGGTGGCCGCCTTCGTGCTCTACGAGCTGCGCACCAGCGACCCGATGCTGCCGCTGAACTTCTTCGCGAGCCGCGGCTTCGCGGTAACCAACGTCGTCTCGCTCGCGATGTACTTCGGAATGTTCGGCTCGATCTTCTTCCTCAGCCAGTTCCTCCAGAACGTGCTCGGAAACACGCCGTTCCAGGCCGGCCTGAAGCTGCTGGTGTGGACCGGGGCGACGATGATCGTCTCGCCGCTGGCCGGCTTCTTCTCTGAGCGCTGGGGCAGCCGCCCCTTCATGGTCGCCGGCCTCGCGCTGCAGGCGATCGCGCTCGGCTGGCTGGCCGCGCTGGCGGGCGTCCACGAGACCTACGCCAGCGCGATCGGCCCGTTCATCCTCGCCGGGAGCGGCATGGCGCTCGTGTTCGCGCCCGCCGCCAACGCGGTGCTCTCATCGGTTCGCACCGATCAGGCCGGCCAGGCGTCGGGGGCGACGAACGCGATCCGCGAGCTCGGCGGCGTGCTCGGGGTGTCGGTCCTTGCAACCGTGTTCACGAGCCACGGCGGCTACGCGACCCCCCAGGACTTCGTCAACGGACTGGTTCCCGCCCTCTGGGTCGGGACGGCGGTGCTCGCAGCCGGGGCGCTGGTGGCGGCGGCCTTCCCGTTCAGCACGCGGGCCACGGCGGCGGCGCACGGCGCGGCCGAGGCCGCGGCATCGGACGCCGGCACGCGCGCCGGGGAGCTGCTCGGCGGGACGGCCTGAGCGTCGCGTAGCATCGAGGCCCACGATGACGACCACCGCGATCAAGGCCAGGGACCCCCACCGCGAGCGCGTGCCCGCCGCACAGCGACGCGACGCGCTGATCGAGGCGGCCGTGCACGAGTTCGCCCTCGGCGGGCTGCACGGCACGCCGGTCGATCGCATCGCGCGCCGCGTCGGCGTGGCCCAGCCCTACGTGTTCAGCCTGTTCGCGAACAAGCTCGAGTTGTTCCTCGCCGCCGTCGAGCGCGCGTTCGAGCTCGTCACCGACACCTTCACCGCCGCCGCCGGCGGCTTCGACGCGGCGAGCGCGCCGGCGGACGTCGACGTGCTCAAGGTGATGGGCGCCGCCTACATCGAGCTGCTGCACTCCCACCGCGACCATCTTCTGCTCCAGCACCAGGCCTACGCGGCCTGCGCGCAGGAGGAGATCCGCGACCGGGTCCGCACGCGCTACGCCCAGCTCGTCGCCCACGTCGAGCAGCTCTCCGGCGCGCCGTCCGAGCAGATCGACGAGTTCTTCCGCCACGGCATGTGGCTGAACGTCGCCGCGGCGATGGGGGTCGAGGACCTCTCCGCGGGCTGCGCGTGGGTGCGAAAGGAGCAGCGGGCGTCCTAGCCGGCTTCGGCGCGCGGGGCCGAGCGTCACCGGGCCGGGCGATCGGCGCGCGCCAGCGGGTACGCTCAGCGTCGATGAGCGCCGAGATCCGGCTCACCGGCCTTGTCAAGTCGTTCCGAGGCCCCCAGGGCCCGGTCGCTGCGGTGCGCGGCATCGATGTGTCGATCGCCGCTGGCGAAACCGTCGCGCTGCTCGGCCCCAACGGAGCGGGAAAGTCGACCACGATCGACATGATGCTCGGCCTGACCGCGCCCGACAGCGGATCGGTTTCGTTGTTTGGCGCCACTCCCCGCGAGGCGGTCGACGCCGGAGCCGTCGGTGCGATGCTGCAGACCGGAGCGCTGATCCGCGACCTGTCGGTGCGTGAGCTGATCACGATGGTTGCCGCTCTGTACCGCGATCCGATGGGCGTCGAGGACGTCATCGCGCTCGCCGGGCTGGGCGAGGCGGCCTCGCGGCGCACGCAGAAGCTCTCGGGCGGGCAGACCCAGCGGGTCCGCTTCGCGGTCGCGCTCGTAAGCGACCCGGACCTGCTCGTGCTGGACGAGCCGACCGTCGCGATGGACGTCGAGGGGCGCCGTGACTTCTGGACCGCGATGCGGGCGTTCGCGGCCCGCGGCAAGACCGTCGTCTTTGCCACGCATTACCTGGAGGAGGCCGACGCGAACGCCGACCGGGCGGTGCTCATGGCGCGCGGGCGGATCGTCGCCGACGGGCCAACGACGGAGATCAAGGCTCGCGTCGGCTTCAAGACGATCCGCACGACGCTCGTGGATGTCGCGGTCGCGGAGCTTGCGGCGCTGCCCGGCGTTAGCGCGGCCGACCGCCACGGCGACTCCGTGATCCTGCGCTGCTCGGACTCCGATCGCGCGATCCGCGCGCTGCTCGAACGCCACCCATCGGCGCGCGACATCGAGATCACCGGCGCCGGGCTGGAGGAGGCGTTCCTCGAACTGACCGGCGACGATCACGAACTCGGCGCCACCCCACCGGAGCCGCCGCGATGAGCGGCTGGATCTACACGCGCTACGAGCTGCTGCGGGCGTTTCGCGCGAGACGCTTCTTCATCTTCTCGCTCGGCTTCCCTGTCGTCCTGTACTTCGTGATCGCAAGCCCCAACCGCGGCGTCCACGACTTCGACGGCCTCGGCGTTTCCTTCGCGCTCTACTACATGGTCAGCCTCGCGTCGTTCGGGACGATGATGGCGATGATCTCGAGTGGCGCCCGGATCGCCGGCGAACGCCAGGCCGGCTGGACCCGACAGTTGCGGATCACGCCCCTTTCGGTGCGGGCCTACTTCCGCGCCAAGGTGCTCACCTCCTACGCGATGGCGATCACCAGCCTGCTGCTGCTCTACGTCGCCGGTGCGACGCTGGGCGTCAGCCTGCCCGCGCACAGCTGGCTCACGATGAGCGGCCTGATCCTCATCGGGCTGCTCCCGTTCGCGGCGCTCGGCATCACACTCGGGCACCTGATGACCGTCGACTCGATCGGGCCGATCACGGGCGGGACGGTGTCGCTGCTGGCGATCGTCAGCGGCACGTGGTTCCCGGTCACGAGCGGCTTTCTGCACGACCTCGGGGTTTGGCTGCCGTCCTACTGGCTCGTCCAGGCGGGTCGTGCCACGATCACCGGGCACAGCTGGGGCGCGCAGGGCTGGCTCGTCATCGCCGCCTGGACGGCCGTGCTGACCGCGCTTGCCGCGCTCGCCTATCGCCGCGATACCGGTCGCGTCTGAGCCTCACCGCACCGCAGCCGGCGATGTGAGGATCGCGCGCGGAGAGGCGGTCCAGTACGCCCTTTAAGACGCGGGCGCCAGCGGCCGATAACTCAATCCATGTTCCGACCGCTGGAGCCTGGTTTGCCGCGATCGCGCGACCGGGTGGCTGAGAGCGCGCGGGAGGAAGCAGCCGGGAGGGTGGTCTGGGCAATCTTTGCGCTGCTCGTCGGCGTGCTGATCGCCTACCTCGTGTTCCTCACGTCGCGTACCTCGTGGCATTTCTCGCCGTGGCTCGACGGATGGCTCGTCGTAGTGTTCGAGGTGGTCGCGAGCGTCCTGTGCATGGCAAGCGGACTCGTGTACCGCCGGCACCTGCGAGCGGCCCTGGCACTCGGATCGGCGTGCCTTGTGTGGTCGCTCGGGGATGTGGTGAGCACGCTCGAAAGCCTCGGCGGCGCGACGCCCTCGACGCCGTCGCCGGCCGACCTCTGCTACCTGGGGTTCTTCCCGCTGGCGTCGATCGCGCTCGTGCTGTTCATGCGCGGCGAGATCAAGCGCGGCGACACGCTGCGGTGGCTGGACGGGGCGATCGCGGCGCTCGGGATGGCCGCGCTCTGCTCGGCGTTTGCGTTCCACGGCCTTGAGCACCTGTTCGAGAACACCTCGCCCGGGATGGCGATGAACCTGGCCTACCCGGTCGGCGATCTGCTCCTGCTCGGGCTGGTCGCTGGCAGCGTGGTCGTCGCCTCGAGTCGCGCCAGGCCGGCGCTGGTTCTGATCGGGCTCGGCCTCGCGATCAGCGCCACGGGTGACACGTTCAACTTCGTTGGCGTTGCTTCGAACGTCGGCGAGATCGTCAACGCCGTCGCCTGGCCGACCTCGATTCTTGTCTTTGCGATGTCGATGTGGGTGCGCGACGACGGCTCGAGCCTGCCCTCGCTGAAGCACCTCTCCGGGTTCTTCATGCCGGGCCTCGTCACCGTCTCGAGCCTGATCATCCTCGTCATCGGGAACGTGTACGGCTTCGGGCCGATCGCGGCCGGCCTCGCCACTACCACCGTCGTGCTCGCCGGCGTTCGCCTCGCCTTCCGGCCCGCGCTGCGGCGGGCACGCGAGGAGCTGCGCGACGTCGGCCGCCAGTACCGGCTCCTGTTTGAGCACAACCCGCAGCCGATGGTGGTGTATGACCGCGAGACGCTCGCGATCGTCGCCGTCAGTAACGCGGCTGTCGCCAACTACGGCTACTCGCGCGACGAGTTCTTCTCGATGACGATCCGCGATCTGGTGCCCGCGGAGGATCTCCCGGAAGCCGACCGCTTTCTGGAAGACCTGGCGGCCGGGGATGCGGGGGGATTGCTCAGCCGGCCATGGCGCCATCACTTCAAGGACGGCACGATCATCGACGTCGAGGTGACCAGCGATGAGCTCTCGCTCGACGGGCGTGCCTGTCGCCTGGTGCTCTGCCAGGACGTCACCGAGCGCAAGCGGGCGACCGCCGAGCTGGCCATCGCGCGCGACCAGGCGGTCGAGGCGTCGAACATGAAGTCGGCGTTCCTTGCAAACGTCAGCCACGAGATCCGCACACCGATGAACGGCGTGATCGGGATGAACGAGTTGCTGCTCGACACCGAGCTGAACGAAGAGCAGCGCGCATATGCCGAACAGGTCGCTCGCTCCGGCGAGCAGATGATCGCCGTCATCAACGACGTTCTCGACCTGTCGAGAATCGAGGCGGGGCATTTGGACCTCGACATCACCGACTTCGATCTCGACGACACGGTCGAGCGAACCTGCGCCATCGCCCGCGCGCAGGCCCGGGCGAAGGGCCTGGAGGTCGAGGTCCACATCGCCGACGAGATGCCGCGCCGCGTGCGCGGCGACGGCCGTCGCTTCGGTCAGGTTCTCCTGAACCTGCTTTCAAATGCCGTCAAGTTCACCGCGACCGGCACGATCGCGGTCCGTGTCGTCGCCGGCCAGGCATTGCCGCGCCCCGCCACGGACGCGACGAACATCCGCGTCGAGGTCGCCGACACCGGCATCGGGATCGAACAAGCGAGCCTGGCGCGCATGTTCGAGCCGTTCACCCAGGCGGATGTCTCGACGACTCGCAACTACGGCGGCACCGGCCTCGGGCTTGCGATCGCCCGCGAGCTGGTCGAGATGATGGGCGGCACGATCGAGGCCGTGAGCCAGCCGGGGCAGGGCAGCACCTTCGCGTTCGAGGTCGAGCTGTCGACGGCTCCCGTCGTGACGCCGCTGCCCGCCGAGGGGGGCGACGCCATCTCGCTCGCCTGGCCGACCCCACCGCTGGTGCTCGTCGCCGAGGACAGCCAGATCAACCAGATTGTTGCCACCCGCGCGCTCGAACGCTGCGGCTGTCACGTCCACATCGCCTCAGACGGGATCGAGGCGCTCGACGCGCTCATGTCGCGCCGCTACGACGCGGTCATGATGGACTGCCAGATGCCCAACCTGGACGGCTATGAGGCGACCGCGGAGCTTCGCCGGCGCGAGCGCCCCGGCGTGCACACACCCGTCATCGCGATGACCGCTCACGCGATGGATGCCGAGCGCCAGCGGTGCCTGGACGCCGGCATGGACGACTACATCAGCAAGCCGATGCGCCACGCCGACCTGGCCGCTGTGCTGCGCCGGCGCATCCTCGCCCGAGCGGACGAGGCGGCTGCGCCCTCGCTGAGCGCAGTGGCGAACGTCGCGTCGGGCTGAGGCGCCGGCGGCGCCGGGGGTCCGGCGGGTGTGCGGTGGCGGTTCTTTCGTGACGTGACTGGCCGGCGCCGCGGCGCGCCGGCGGGGCACCTGGCGCCACCGGCGCGGACTCTCGCGGCTGCGAGGCGCGCAGGTGCGCGGGCGCCGGCCCGCGGGACGCGGCGGTGGGCTACCCTGCACGGATTCGTCACGGAGGCGCGTTGCACGCGAACAGGGCATGTTCATCCGCGAGAGCACAGCAGCGCGCGCGACCGCTGTCGCGCAGCCGCTCGTGTCGCGCGTCATGACCAGCGTGGGCGCGCGCGATGGCGGTTTGTCGGCATTCTGTAGCGCATGTCGCGAGCCAGAATGACGCGCAGCCGTGCCGCGAGGGCCGCGGCGCTCGCGCTCGCACTGAGCGCCCTGGGGGGCGGCGCGTTCGTCGGCGTCACCGTCACGCAGGCGGCCGCCGTCGCGCTGCCGGCCCCCGCCGGCCACTGGCCGATGATCGAGGGCGCCGGCACCGCGACCGCCGACACCTCAGGCAACGCCAACACGGCCTACCTCGGCACCGGGGCGAGCTGGACGACGGGGCCAGCCGGCGCGCCGGCGATCGCCCTCAACGGCACCTCGGCAGGCATCGTCCCGGTCTTCAAGTCGGTCATCAACACCTCGCAGAGCTTCACTGTCTCCGCCTGGGTGAAGTTCAACAACACCAACGGCAACCAGACCTTCCTCAGCATGGACGGCGCGGCGGTGAGCGGCTTCTTCCTGCAGATCAACGGAACCCCGGGCAAGTTCGCGTTCATCCGCTACAACAGCGACGCCACCAGCTCCCCAGCCTCCCAAGCCGTGTCCAGCGTCACGCCCACCACCGGCACCTGGTACCACGTGGTCGCCGAGGACAACACCTCGACCGGCCAGCTCGAGCTCTACGTCAACGGCACCGAGGACGCCACAGCCGCCTACACCGCGAACTGGCAGGCCACCGGCGTCACGCTGATCGGGCGCGGCTACTGGAACGGCGCGCCGTCGGACTTCGTCAACGGCGCCGTGGCCGACGTGCAGATGTACCAGGCGGCCCTGAGCAGCGCGCAGATTGCCGCCCTGAACGCGATCCCGGTCGTGACGGCCGCCACGACCGCGGGCGCCGGCACCGGCACCGCGAGCGTGACCGATGCGAACCCGCTCGCCGCCTGCGCCCACGCCGCGAAGTGCCTCACCTACGGCGCCGATGCGCTCACGATCACGGCCGCCGCAGGCTCGGGCGCTCGCTTCACGGGCTGGTCGGGCGGAACCTGCGCCGGGGTGCTCAACCCGTGCAGCTTCGTCTCCGCCAAGTCCGAGACGGACGAGGCCACCTTCGCCAAGACCGTCACGGTCACCGTCGCGACGGGCGGCGGCGGGACGGCGACGATCACCGACTCCGACGCGCTCGCCAACTGCACGAAGGTCACGACATGCGTCGCCGACGTGGGCGACTCGCTGACGCTCACCGCGACCCCGGCGCCCGGGTGGAACGTCACGAGCTGGTCGGGGGGCTCGTGCTCGGGTACTGCCGGCACCTGCGTGCTCGCCAATGTGAGCGCGAACGCGACCGTGAACGTGGCCTTCAGCCTGCCGGTCGCGGGAACGGCGGCACAGGCGATCTTCGTCTCACCGGCCGGCAGCGACGCAAATCCGGGCACCCAGAGTTCGCCGGTGCTGACGCCGGCGCATGCGCTCGCGCTCGTCGAGGCCTCGAAGGGGAGCAAGGATCAGCTGCGCCTCGCGCAGGGCAGCTACGGCGGCGGCCTGTCGCTGACGAGTGCCGACGACGGTGTCGCAATCTATGGCGGGTTTGTCGCCTCGAGCTGGGCGTCGAGCGCCGCCGCGGCTTCGGCGACGACGATTTCCGCAGCGCCGGCGGCGCTGTTCGCCGATCACGCGACGGGCATCCTGATCCAGCAACTCGAGCTGGCCGGGCAGGCAGCGCCCGGCGCCTCGACGTCCGTCTACGGCGTGCGCGCGATCGACGCATCCCAGCTGACCCTCTCGGACGTCGCCGTCGTAGCGGCCGGCGCGGCTGCGGGTGAGGCAGGCGCGCTCGGCGCCGACGGGGCGCCCGGCGCCGCCGGCGGGCCCGGCGCCGCCGGCCAGACGCCCGCGCAGGTCGTCGCGGCGTGCCTGGCCTCCGCAGGGCCCGGCTGCGCCGCCGTGGTGGGCAGGGGGGGTGCGGCCGGGCGCGGCGCCAACGGCAACGACTACTCGCTTCGCGCGAACGGCACCTACAGGCGCAATCCGCTGCTGCTCGCGCGCAGCCGCAGCATGCCCGACCCGAAGCCGGGGCCGTCGGCCGGTGATGGCGGGTTCGGCGGCTGGGGCTCCACCGCGTCGCCGTCCGCCCTGAAGGGTTGCATCGGCACGGGCGGCCTGGCGGCCTGCGGTCCCGAGCAGGCCTCGGCGAAGACGAAGGCGCTGGAGGTGGTCGCGCTGTGGTACGGCTCGCTTGGTTCCACGCCGTCGGGCGCCGCGGCGGTCGCGCGCGCGGGTCGTGGCGGCGCCAACGGCTACTACAACGCCGGCGGCGACGGCTATCCGGGTAAGGCCGGCTCTCCCGGCGCAGGCGGCGCGGCGGGCGGTGGCGGAGCCAGCGGCGTCAACCCGGTCGATCCTGGAGATGCATGGACGCCCGGGAACGGTGCCGCCGGCGCGGCAGGCGCGCCGGGCGCCGGCGGCGGCGGCGGCGGTGGCGGCGGCGGCGGGATCGGCAACATCGAGATCGCCGGGGACGCCGTCGTGTACGGGTCCGGCAACGGTGGTGGTGGCGGCGGCGGCGGTGGCGGCGGCGGCGATGGTGGCGGCGGCGGCACCGGCGGTGGTGGCTCCTTCGGCCTGTACATGAACGGGGCTTCGAGCGTCACCGCGCAGAGCGGGAGCACGATCGCCGCAGGCAACGGCGGCGCCGGCGGCGCGGGCGGAAAAGGCGGGCATGGAGGTGGCGCCGGAAGTGGCGGCGCGGGCGCCTCGAACGGCGTTCCGATCGAGGGCGCCGGCGCGAGCGGCGGCTCGGGCGGCGCCGGCGGCTCGGGCGGGGCGGGTGGCGGCGGCGCGGGCGGTCCCAGTTACGCGGTTTTCCAGGCCGACGGCAGCGCGTCGAAGTGGAACCCGGTGGGCGTGGCGCTCAGCGCGGGAACGCCCGGTGCCGGCGGCGCCTCAGGTGAGCCGGGAGGCCGGAGTGCGCCGCGCGGTGGCGGTGGCGCGAGCCGCGCCTGCTCGATCGCGCAGTGCGGATTCGACAGCCAGATCCCGATCGAGGCGCCGGCCTACGCACTGGTCAGCGGAGCCAGGGCGGCCATGGAGATCGAGTGCTCCAACGCATGCCGCGGCGGCGGGGTCCTGCTGTACCCGCGCGCCCCGGCGGCCCGCCATCGCCAGATCCTCGCCCGGTTCCGCTTCCAGCTGAAGGCCAAAGGTGCCGCAACGCTCGAGGCCAAGCTCACGCCGGCCGGGCGCAGGCTCCTCGCCGGCAAAAGGCCGCTGATCGCCTCGGTGACGATCGTGTTCGTCGTCGGCCACTCGCGGCCGACGACCTATGTGACGGCGCTCGATCTGACCCGTGTGGCCCCGGCGGCGGCTGCGCGACACCGGAAGGCGTCGCTGCTCCTACTGCCCGGCGCCTGACGGGGTCCGGCTCGCGACGTTGGCACGGGGTCGCTCGTCGCTGGGCGCGCGATGGCCCGGCAGCTGCGCGTGGGCTCACCGCTCGCGGGCCGGAATCGGCTCAGCCAGCCCAGAGCGCCCGGGAGCCGGTGAGAACGGGTCCGCGAAGTACTGGGTTTCGTGGGTCACGAGACCGTCTGTGAGCTCCATGACGCTGAGCGAATGCGTGGGTACGCCGTCATAGGTGATCACGCACTCGCTCACCCAGAGGTCCCCGGCGCCCAGGATCCGGCGAACGCTGAAGTGGCGCTCGGCCGGGTGCCTGCCGCGTTGCGCTTGGATCCTTGACCGACCTCGGAAGCGCTCGCCCGACTGCGGGTAGTCGAGGATCGCGTCCGCCGCGTAGATCGCGTGCTCAGCCTCGAGGTCGCCGCGTTCGGAGGCGTCCCAGTGCCGGTGGATCCGCGCCCGGATGTCCGCTTCAGGGTCCATTGCGCTGCTCATGCGTCAGCCCTTCGCGACCAGCGGGATCCGCTTGCTCGCGCGAAAGAGGTGATCCTCAGGCATCTAACCCAACAAGCGATTTCGCTGGCCCATTCGCTACGCCGCGACGCCTGCTCCGACCTCGCCGAGGAAGTCCAGCACGCGCAGCCACGCGTCGGCGGAGGCCTCGGCGTGGGCCGCGAAGGAGCGGTCAAAGAACGAGTGCGGTGCTCCCGGATAGCTGTGTATCTCGTGCGGGACGTCGTTGCGCGTCAGTGCTGCGTCGAATGCCTCGATGTCCTCGGGCGGGATCAGCGGGTCGGCCCCGCCAAACAGCGCCAGCAGCGGCGTGCGGATCTCGTCAGCTGCGCGCAGCGGCGCCGGGAACTGCGCGGAGTCCAGCCCCGCCCGCGAAGGGTCGAGCATCCCGTAGAAGCTGATGACGGCGTCGAGGCCGAGCCCTGGGTTGGCGGCGGCCAGGTCGGACTGCGCGCCGCCGAAGCAGAACCCCATCGTCACGAATTGCGTCGCGCCGGTTCGATCGGCCAGCGCATCACGCGCCGCTGCGATGTCGGCCTGCACCTGCGCCGGCGTCGTCCGCATGGTGTGGGGCATGAAGTCGAACTCATCGTCGCGCTCATCGACCCCGGCGGTGCGTCCGAAGTAGTCGATCGCCAGCGCGTGGTAGCCGGCCGTGACGAAGCGCTCGGCGAGGTCGACGTAGAAGCGATACAGGCCGCGGACATCCGGCAGGATGATCACCGCCGGCCCCCCGATCGGGTCTGGGCACTGAGCCAGTGCGGCGGCGAAGCGGGTTCCGTCCTCGCTCTCCAGCGTCAGTATTTCGGCGCCCGCGCCCCCGGCAAGCGTCCGGATCACGCGATCCAGCGGAACGTGGGGCGGCAGAGCATCAAACTCAAAGCACATTGCTGGGTCTCCTTGGGGTGGTTGCGCCACAACCTACCGCCCTCGCGCGCCGAGCCCCCCGAGTGTGGGTGCCGCGCTCGCGCGCGGTGAGTCCTCGTGGATGCAGAAGTCGTGGTAGCCGTGTGGCTCGTCGGCGGCGGCATCGAGATACGGCAGCCCGGTTGAGGCTCGCACGACGAGTTGGGCCGGAGCCACGTGGCGGCCGGCGATCGAGCGCCCGTCGATCGCGGCCGTGAGGAAATGGGCGGCACGCCGGCCGATCTCGCTGAGGCACATGTCCACGGTCGTCAGTGGCGGCCGCGCGGCACGCGCGATCAGCGCCCAATTGTCGGTGCCGACGACCGCCACCTCGGCGGGCACGTTCACCTTCGCCTCGGTCAGGGCATCGATGACGCCGCGGGCGATGAGATCGCTCCCGCAGTAGATCGCATCGACATCCCGGTGTTCGCCGAGCAGGCGCTCGGCTGCCTGGCGGCCCCACGATTCGCTCCAATCTCCGGTGCGGACGTCGCCCACAACCCGCAGGCCGTGCTCGCTCAGATACCCGGCGAGCCCGGCGGCGCGGCTGCTGACGGCGTGGAAGTCGGGCGGGCCGGTGATATGGGCGATCCGGCGACGGCCCACCTCGAGCAGGTGCGCGGCGGCGAGCCGGCCGGCGCCGTGGTCGTCGACCATCACCGAGCAGTCGCCGGGGTCTGTCGACGGGGTGTGGGCGTAGACGACGGGGAAGGGAAGCGAGGTCGCGATCGGCGGGCGGGGATTGGAGCAGCGACCGGTGACGATCAGGCCGTCGATACGACGCCCGAGCAGCGTTGCCAGGTGCTGGCGCTCACGCCGCGCATCGCCTCGGCTGTCGCACATGATCACCGAGAGCTCGCCGGACCCCAGGGCATCCTCGGCGCCGGCCATAACCGGGCTGCTGAAGCGACCGAAACTGTCGGATGTGATCAGACCGACGGTGAAGCTTCGGCGCCCGAAGACGCCTCGGACCAGCTCGTTGGGCCGGTAGCCGAGCCGCTCACTGGCGGCGAGCACCCGCTGGATGGTCTGCGGCCGCAGGGTTCCCCGCTGGTTGAGCGCCTTCGAGGCGGTCCCCGGCGAGACGCCGGCGAGCTCTGCCACGTCGCGAATCGTCGCGGGGCGCTGGCGCTGCTGCGGTGATCGTGCTGTGTTCACGGAGGCCTTCGCGGGCGATCCTAGTGCGGCGACGCTGCCCGGCCAGCGGTCCCTTCCGGCCTCGCCGCGGTGAGCAACGGCTGCCCCGCGCTCGGAGGGCGCCCCGCCGGTCAGCTCATCACGCGCACTCCGTTCTCGAACGATCGCACCGAAGCGGCGGCCAGTTCCAGCGCCCGGCGACCGCAGCGGGCGTGAATCGGTGGCTGCTCCCCGGCGCGGAGCGCGGTGAGGATGTCCTCGACGTGGCGGTCGAACGTGTTGGTGAACGTGCGGCCGAGGTCGTTGAAGTACCCGGGGCGCCACACCCGGTGCGTCTCCTCGCCCGCCGTCGAGAGTGTGAGCTCCGCCACGGTGTCTCGGATCACGGCGCGTCCCCGCGTTCCGTTGATCTCGATGTACTGAGTGTCGGGGTAGGCGTAGGAGGAGTCGTAGCTGCCGACCAGGCTCCCGAGCGCGCGGCTCGCGAATGCCACGGCGATCACCACCGTGTTGTAGGCGGTCTCGTCGGTCTTGTTGGTCATCTCGGCCATGACCGAGGAGATGGGTCCGGCGAGGTGCTCGAGCATGTCAAAGCCGTGGCATTGGGTCTCGATGAGATTGCGGTGAGGGCTCTCGCCCGGGTTGGCCTCGCCGCCAAAGCGCCAGGTTACGTGGACGATCTCGCCCAGCTCGCCGGACTCGATCGCCGCGTGGGCCCGCTGGATCGCCTCGGCGTAGCGGTGATTGAAGTTGATCGCGAAGAACAGGCCGCGCCGCGCCGCCTCGTCGATCAACTGGTCGGCCTCGTCGAGGTTGAAGACGAGCGGCTTCTCGACCAGCAGCGCAACGTCGTGGCGGATCAGCTCCAGCGTCGGCTCGAAGTGACCCTCGTTCGGCAGGCTCACGGTGACAAGGTCCGGCCGGGCCTCGGCCAGCATCTGCTCGATGTCGGTGTAGGCGGTTGTGCCGTAGGCCGCGGCGCGGCGCGCGACGCGGTCAGGCGTGCGACCCACGATCGCCACGAGCTCGGTGTCGGGGCGCCCGGCGAAGATCCGGGCGTGCTGCTCGCCCCAGCCGCCGGCGCCGACCACCGCAACGCGCAGAGGGGCCGTCATGCACGCTCCCCGACGACTACGACCTTGCCCGTCTCGCCTGCCAGGAAGAGGGCGAACGCCTCGGCGATCTGGCTGCGGGGCATCTGGTGGGTGATGATCCGGCCGAAGTACTCGCGGTTGGCCAGCAGCAGGGCGAGGTTGTCCGCCATCTCGCTGTAGCGGAAGTACTCGCTGCCCATGACGGCGCGCTCGGGCGCGATCAGGTCGGGCGAGACGGTGAGGCTCAGGCCCTCGCCGTGTCCGACGCAGGCCAGCACCCCGCGCTTTCCCAGCAGTCCGATGATGCTCTCCCGGACCGCCCCCTTTCCGGTCGAGTCGACCGCCGCGTCGATGTCCGGTAGCGCGGCCAGGGCATCCGGCTGGCGGACGTCGACCGGGATCCCTCCGAGCGACTCGGCAAACCGTAGACGCCAGGGCGAGATATCGCTTATGTAGACCGGAAAGTCGGAGCCAAAGCGCGTCTTCGCCATCGCCAGGATGCCGAGGCCGATCGGCCCGGCGCCGGCGCAGAACAGGCTCTCGACGTCCTCACGGATGCGCGCGATGCGCCCGAGCGCGTGGCCACCGGTTCCCATGACGTCGAGCAACAGCGTCGCCTCCGGCGCGGAGAGGTCATCGGGGACCGGGAAGAAGTTGCTCTCATGGACAAGCTCGAAGGGCCCGTAGCCGCCATCGGCGGTGAATCCCATGTCGTTGCGCTTGGCGAGGCACTGGTTCGTGTGGCCGGCCCGGCAGCTGCGGCAGCTCCCGCAGTAGTCCATCAGGAACACGGCCCCGCGCGCGCCCGCGGGAGTATGCGTGCCCTCCCCGGTGGCGATCACCGTTCCCGCCGCCTCGTGGCCGGGGACACATTCGGATCCCGCGTAGTACTGCTCCCGGTCGGTCCCGCAAATGGCGTTCGCTTCGACCGAAAGCAGGAGCTGCCCTGGCCCCGGGTCCGGATACTCCCGGTCGGCGAACTCGATCTTCCCTTCGCCGACGAACCGCGGCGCGCTGGCATGGCGTGGCATTGATTCCTCCGCTGATTGCCGGGTCCCGAACAAGGGCCGACCGCCGGTCGGCGCCCGTGGCGGAAACATGTTTCCGCCACGATAGCGGCAGGCGCGCCCGTTTGTCGGCTCGGCTACGCGGGAGCCGCGTGAGCCCTCTGTTCGCTGAACGATCCCCGCTGGTCGGTCCTGGCCACGGCTCCTGCGCTCAGCGGTATTCGGGGTTTGGGTGATCGGGCTGTTCGAGGTTCCAGTCGTGCGTTGAGTTGCCGTAGGCGGGGATCCCGCCGTGGTCCTTGAGCATGCGGGCCAGGTGCAGCACGTTCCAGGTCATAAAGACCGCGTTACGCGTGGTCCACGCGTTCTGTTGTCCGCCGCTTCCTTCGTCGAGGTAGGAGGGGCCCGGGCCCGCCTCCCCGGTCCAGTAGCTGTCTGACTGTGGCGGGATCGTCAGGCCGATGTGCTGTAGGGCGTAGAGGACCTGGGCGCTGACGTGCTTGCCGCCGTCTTCGTTGCCGGTCGTGAGGACACCTCCGACCTTGCCGTAGTAGGCCCACTGGCCTTGGTCGTTGACCTCGCTCGAGTAGGCATACAGCCGCTCGATGATCATCCGTGTCTGAGAACTCTGGTCGCCCAGCCAGATCGGGCCGGCGAGCACGATGATGTCTGCAGGCTCGACCAGCGCGCGGTAGATCTCGGGGAAGTCGTCTTCGTCATAGCCGTGCTCGCGCATGTCGGGCCACAGTCCTGGGGGGATCGTGCGATCGACGGTGCGCACCTCGTCGTAGCGCACGCCGAGCGTGGCGAAAATCGCGCGAGGGATCGCGAGCAGCCCGTCGGTGTGGCTGCGCTCAGGCGAGCGCTTGGTCGTTCCATTGAAGACGACCACGCGCAGGTCGTCATAGCGCTCAGGCGCGCGCTTGGCCTGAGCTTCGATGAAGGCGGTGATCGATTCGGGGATGGGCATCGGGCGTGAGCGTCCTCTCGTAGTTGTCAGACAAACCCGGGATTCGTTACGACCTCGACGAGCGCGCCGGGTCATCGCGTGCGATCGCCGCGGCGCGGCGTTGATGTTCGCTTACTTGGCGAAGTTGCGGTTGTGCAGCGCTGTTTGCCCGCACGTCAAGGTCTCGGCGAGCGTTGCTCCTGATCCGGGCGGCCCTCCGCTTGGCTCATGGCTGTCGGGCGGTGAGCGCGTGCAGCCTGCGTTGGAGGAAGCGGCGCTCGGAGGGGTTGTCGGTCAGCGTGATCGCCGCCTGGTAGGCGTCCTTGGCCTCGAAGGCGCGGTCGAGGCGCCGCAGCAGGTCGGCCCGGATCGCGTGGTAGAGCTGGTAGCGGTCGAGGTCCAGATCGTCGAGCAGCTCGAGTGCGGCAGCAGGGCCGCTGACCTGGGCGACGGCGACCGCCCTGTTGAGCGCGACCACGGGGGACGGGCTGACCGCGTAGAGCTGGTGATAGAGCGCGAGGACCTGCGGCCAGTCGGTTTGCTCGTAGGTTTCCGCGTCGGCGTGGACGGCGTTGATTGCCGCCTGGATCTGGTAGGGGCCGGGGAGGCTCGCGCGCAGGCACTCGCGAACCAGCGACTGACCTTCGCTGATCCTCTCGCGGTCCCACAGCGAGCGGTCCTGGTCTGCGAGCAGCACGAGGTCGCCGGACGCCGTCGTGCGTGCCAGGCTGCGCGCGTGGGTGAGCAGCATCAGCGCCAGCAGTCCTTTCGCCTCGCGCTCGTCCGGCATCAGCGCGCACACCAGCCGTGCGAGCCGGATCGCCTCATCGCACAATTCGACGCGTACGTGGCGGTCTCCCGCGCTCGACGTATAGCCCTCGTTGAAGATCAGGTAGATGACCGCCAGAACCGATCCAAGCCGATCGGGGAGATCGGCCTCTGAGGGAACCCGGTAGGGGATCCCGGCGTCGCGGATCTTGCCCTTGGCGCGCACGAGTCGCTGGGCCATCGTGCTCTCGCTCACGAGAAACGCGCGAGCGATCTCCTGGGTCTCGAGTCCACCGAGCAGCCTCAGGGTCAACGCGACCTGCGCGGACTGCGCGAGCGCGGGGTGGCAGCAGGTGAAGATGAGCCGCAGCCGGTCGTCGCTCACCGGGCCCTCCGGCTTTGCGGTTTGCTCCCGTCGCTGCGCGAGAAGCCAATCGGCCTGCCTGTGACGCTCCGGCCGCGAGGACTCGCGGCGCAGGCGGTCGATCGCGCGGTTACGCGCGGTTGTGATGATCCAGCCAGCGGGGCTCGGCGGCAGACCGCTCCGCGGCCAGCGCTCGCATGCCAGCACGAACGCCTCCTGGACCGCGTCTTCGGCGATATCGATGTCCCCGAAGACGCGGACCAGCACGGCGACGGCCCGCCCATGCTCCTCACGGAAGACCCGGGCAACGTCATCGCTGTCCAGCGGCGTAGTCAGCCCTGCGTCTCCTCCTGGAAGGGGCGCACCTCGACGGGGATCCGGCACGCGCGCGCGGCCTTGCGGCCCCAGTCGAGTGCCGCATCGAGATCCGGTGCGTTGATCACCCAGACCCCGCCGATGTGCTCCTTGGCCTCAAGAAACGGGCCGTCGGTGACCAGCACCTCGCCGTCGGTCAGCTTCAGCACGGTCGCGGTGCTAGACGGGTACAGACCGCCGGCGAACACCCACGCCCCCGCGGCCCGAAGCTCGTCGTTCACGACGCCGACGTCAGCCATGATCTGCTCGATGTCGGCCGGCGGCGGCGCGCTCTCGGTCACCTCCGGGTGGTACACGCTCAACAGATACTGCTTCATCAGAAGGTCCTCCTGTGCTCGCTCGGTCGACCGGATGCCGACCCTCGTCATCTACACGAACGCCAACCCCCGAAATCGACAACCTACCGGGCCGATTTGGACGGCCACCGCCGAGACAGCCCATTTCCTTCCGCAGCGTGCGGTCGTGACAGTGTCCCCGCCACCGCTCTGCACGAGCACCGGCTCAAGCGATCGAGGGCGAGCGCGCTTTCGGATTCCCGAGCCAAAGCGACCGCGAGCCGCCACTCGGGCAGCCCGCCTGGACGTCGTGGTCTGGGCGACTCCGGCGGGCGCCGATCGATGCGTACGCGTGGCACAGCTCATAGAAGGACATCTTCGTCCGGAGCGCGCATGGCCGCGGTTTCGCCCGTCGGATCAGCCACGCGCGGGCGAGCGAGGTGCTCGGCGACCATCGCGTCTGCGAGTTGGGTGGCATCGCCGTGGCCGGACACGGCCCCAATGAAGACGGCGCGCGTGAGAGCGAGCAGGCTGACGTCGGTCGCGGCTCGCACCGTCGCCGTCCTCGGGACGTCGCGAATCAGCGCGATCTCGCCGAAGCCGCTCCCCGGTCCCTGGCGCCGGCCGTACTCGACGATCTCGACCGTTCCGTCGGCGACCACGAAGAACTCCTGGCCGCTCTCGCCGGCCCGTATGACGGTCGCTCCCGCCGGCACCGTCACCGGACGCGCCGCGCGCACGAGTCTTTCCAGGCGGGGAAGGGGCAGTGGCGCGAGGAAGCTCACGCCGCGCAGCAGCTCGCGCACGCGTCCGGCTTCCTCCTGTCCGTAATCGAGGCGCGCGAACGTGCGCTGTGCCACGATCGCTCCAGCGCCGAACGCGATACCGACGGCGGCAAGGCTGCCGTCCACGCCGAGGGTTGAGATCAGCGACGGGGCGATCAGCGCACCGACGCCTGCGGCGCCTGCGTAGAGGACCTCCGATAGCGCGTAGACGCGACCGACGATCGCGTCGTCGGCGAGGCGCGGGACGAGCGCCATGACGGCGATCTCGACGAGCGCGAAGCCGATTCCGGCCGGGATCATCGCCCCAATCGCGATCGGGATCGCGTTGATGGCGGCGAGGGCGAGCCCGCCGGCGAAGACGATCGAGCCGGCGGCGAGTGCGAGCCCGTAGCCCCGGCGACGCACCAAGGGCAGGATCAGGGCGCTGCCGAGGAGGCCTCCGGCGCCCCACACCGCGGTGAGCACACCCGGGCCGGCGTTACCCAGGTGCAGCTTGCCGAGCGACAGCTCCACGAGCTGCACATCAGTCGTCCCCTCGAGCAACAGCAGACCGGCGAAAATCGCGAACGGGCCGCGGAGCGTCGGCGAGGAGGCGACGGCCCGTAGCCCCGCGAGCAGGCTCGAGAGCCCCTCGGCATCATCCGCCGGCTCGTCGGCGGAAGTGGCGCTCACCGACGGCAGCGTGACCGCAACCGCACCGGCCATTGCCATGAGCACGGCCGCGGCGCCGACGACGGACCCAGCGCCGACCAGGGCGATCGCCGCGCCGCCGGCGCCCGCACCGAGCAGGAACCCGCCGTTGTCGATGACGCTCCACCAAGCGGTCGCCCGGGTGAGCTCCTCCGGCGTTCCC
Source organism: uncultured Solirubrobacterales bacterium (assembly GCA_963788385.1). Taxonomy (GTDB): domain Bacteria; phylum Actinomycetota; class Thermoleophilia; order Solirubrobacterales; family Solirubrobacteraceae; genus Palsa-513. Next base: position 27,395 of record CAWBGR010000017.1, on the reverse strand, counting down.
GCGAGCGCCGGCATCGACGCCTGCAGCGCGGGCCGAAGCGCCGTCGCGGCCGCGCTCCCGATCGCCGACAGGACCACGATCAGGACCAGCGAGGAGCGCGCGAACACGAGCGTCGCCACGACCCCGACGCACGCCGCCTGCACGAGGCAGGCCCATGCCACGACCCTGCCGCGCTCGCCGCGGTCGACAAGGCGGCCGGTCACAGGCGCCGCGAGCACGGCTGGCAGCAGCCGCGCCGCCGTCACTGCCGCAACCGCCCCCGCGCCCGAGCGGTCGAACGCGTACACGGCTACGGCGATCGTAAACGCCCAGCTGCCGGTGTACGCCAGCAGCCAAGCGCGGAGGAGAGCAGCAAGCGGCCCGGTCGGCAACCGCGAACGCAACGCGCCCATGACGCACTCTCGCTCCTAAATGCGCGCATTGCAAGCCGGGGGTTGCGCTGAACCTAATCGCGATCTCCTCACCCGGCCGGTCCGGGAACGATGGGACCCAGGGCCTGACCAGCGAAGCGTGCGCAGAGCGGGCGTCGCCGTAGTGCTCCCGCTCGTGCCGGCCGAAGCTGGGGGAGGAGTCGGTGCGCGCGCGTCTGGCAAACTGGCCGGCGTGTCAGGCGCTGTGAGTGTGAACCCGGTCGGTGGTCCGATCGGTCCGAACTGTCGCCAGGCGTTGCGGGAGACGCTGCGGAGCGAACAGGTCGCCGCGGTGGTGACGCCCGACGCCCCTCGAGCGCCGGTGGCGGTCACGTATTGCGGATCGTGTGGGTGGACGCTCGCCGTGAATCCGGCGCCACGGTTGCGGCGTTGTCGCGCGCCTACTTGTCCGGCGCGCAAGGATGGCTTGCCACCCGCTCGGTGGCGGTAGAGAGATTGCTCTCAGCCGAGTTTGGGTCCACGCAGGCGTTCTAGACTGTGCCGGTGTCTGCTGGTGAGATCGACGAGTACCTGCGGGCTGTCGAGGAGCCCAAGCGCAGCACGCTTCAGACGCTGCGCCGGACGATCCTCGAGATCGTTCCGCAGGCCGAGCAGGGGATCTCCTACCGCCTTCCCGCGTTCCGGGTACAGGGAGAGACAGTCGCGGGATTTGCGGCGTTCAAGAACCACCTCAGCTACCTGCCGTTCAGCGGCTCGGTGCTGCCACAGCTCGCCGATCAGCTCGCGGGCTACGCGATGACCAAGAGCGCGCTGCACTTCCCGGTTGACCGGCCCCTGCCGAGGGCGCTCGTGAAAGAACTCATCCACACGCGTCTCGCGGAGATCGGGCGCCAGTCCAGCACCTAGGCCGCTGCGACTTCGGCGCCACCTCCTCGAGCGTCGCGACAATGTGCGGCCGATCACCCTGCGGTTATAGGTTCCCTCGAAGTGGCCCCGCTTGACCCTATCCACGACCCGACTGCGATCGCAGTCGAGCGTGAGAGCGCTCCGATACGGGGAGGCATGCGGTTCGGCCTGTTCGCCGGCGCCCAAGCGCGACGCGGGGACGTCGATCCGGCGCGAGGCTTGCGGGATTACGTCGACACGTGTGTCGAGGCCGAGGCGCTCGGGTTCGATTCGAGCTTCCTGGTTGAGCACCACTTCAGCGGCCTCGGGCAGGTGTCGGCCTCGCTCGACCTGCTTGCATGGGTGGCCGCGCGCACGACAACGATGCGGCTTGGTACGGCGGTTGTCGTCCTGCCCTGGCACGATCCGGTGCTGCTCGCCGAGCGGGCGGCGACACTCGATCTGATGTCCGGCGGCCGTTTGGAGTTCGGCGTCGGCAAGGGCTATCGCCACTCCGAGTTCACCGGCTTCTGCATGCCCTACGAGGAGGCGCAGGAGCGCTTCGAGGAGGCGCTGCAGATCATTGTCAAGGCCTGGACATCCAACGCGCGGTTCTCGCACAACGGCAGGTTCTGGCAATACGACGACATCATCGTTGAGCCTCCTACTTCGCAAAAGCCGCATCCACCGGTTTGGATCGCCGCCAGCAAACCGGATTCCATACGCAGCGTCGCGGCGCGCGGCTGCAAACTGCTGCTCGACCAGTTCGCATCACCAGAAACGGTTGGCGAGCGGCTCGCGCTGTTCAGAGCGGAGTGCGAGGCGCGCAGCCGCACGTTCGACCCTATGGACGTCGCGGTCGCGCGCAATCTCTACGTTGCCCGCGACGCTGTCGATACGCAGACGGCGCTGGCACGGCTAACGCACGCGCATGCTGGCATGGTCGCTCTATCGCAGCATCCCGACGGGCGCAATCAATCGCACATCACGGCTTATGCCGGCGCACCTGGCGCGACTGAGGCGAGCGCGCTCTACGGTACGCCCGACCGAATCGGCGCAGAACTCGAAGCGTTGCGCGCGGTCGGCGTAGAGCACGTCCTGCTTCACGGCGGAGAGTCCACCAACCAGAGCATCCGGCGGTTCTCCGCCGAGATCATGCCGGCGTTCACTCGCCCTCGTTGAACGGACAGGTGCCCACGACGACGACCGTGGGAGCCAGCACGATCGTGGCTCGCGTGTGAGGCTTACCCGATGGAGGCTGATCAGCGGTTGCGCGTTGCGCGTCTCGCCGCGCAGAGGCTGACGCCGGCGACGGCATGCGCGAGCGCCGAGGAAGCTGCGCTCGCGGTTATCGGTATCCAGGCGCAGGACCTGCGCGCCGCGGCTCTCGCGCTGCGCTCACGTGTGCCGGGACTCACGCGCGCGGAGATCCGCGAAGCCCCGCTTCTGCGGACGTGGACGGTGCGCGGCACCGTTCACCTGATCGCTGCGTCAGACCGCCCGTGGCTACACGCGCTGCTGGCCGAGCGTAACGCTCGGGTGTTTGGCTCGAGGTTCGAGCGCTTCGGGATCGTTGCGGAGGTCAAGGCGATGCGCGGGGACGCAGTTGAGCTCTGTAGTGAGACGCCTCGCGACCGCGCGTCGCTTCTGCGCGCCCTCGTCGAGCGAGGCCACCCCTCGCTCGAACAAGGCCCGATCAACACATTCGTTCCCTGGCTCTCGTCGCAGGGCTTGATCGTCACCGACATCGCAGGCTTGTTGCACGCGGCCGACCCGCCGCCGTCCGTCGACCACGACGAAGCGCTCACGATCCTCGGCACCCGCTACCTCGCCGGCTACGGCCCATGCGACGCGACCGACCTTGCGAAGTGGTCCTCGCTGCCCATCACCCAGGCGCGCCGAGCGCTGGATGCTGCAGGCCCGCCCGGCGACCGCGACGCATGGGACACAGCGGACGCGCCGACCTGCCTACTGCTCGCCGCCTTCGACACTCTCATGCTCGGGCACCGTACTCGTGAGCCGTTCGTTGCCGCCGAGCACGACCAGCACATTCTCAAAGGCGGCGGGATGCTGAGACCCGTCGTGCTCAGCAACGGAGTGGCAACCGCCACCTGGTCCATCAAGAAGGGGCGCCCGGAGCCCGCGTGGTTCGGCCCGCCCGCGCCGGCTGCCGATCTCGCCAGCGAGTCAGCGGACATCGAAAGATTCCTCGCGTCGTAGCCGTTGGCCCGGCCACCACACCTCGCACGGCAGGACTGGCCGCCGCCAGACAGATCAGAGTCCGCTGATAACGGCAACCGAATCTCTCGTGTACCCGTCGAACGCCCTACTGCTGTGGGGGACTCGGCAGGCGTACCGCCGGACGCGATAGGGAGCCGGCTGGTGGTGTCGACGGATTCTTGCGTCACGGTCGGCACTCCAGCCGCGGTCGACGCCCCGACTCGCCGAGATGTTGCTCCGGCTCATTGCGACTCGCCGCCACGTGCCGCGCTTTGCTGCTCGGGGGTGAGCATCTCAAGCAACGGGGCGGCGGCGGAGCGAAGACGCCCGAAGGAGTCTTCCAATCGCGAGTCGGGCCCCGCCCCGGTCTCGCTGGAGGTTCTGACTGCCGAAGCAAGCCCGCGCGCCAGCTCGGCGGCCAGTCCCTGGGCCTGCTCCAAGAACGTGCGGGAAACCCGTGCATCGATGAGTACCGGGGCGCTGATCGACAAGATGGTCATGTACGTGCGAACTTCATCCAGGGCCGCGTCGCGATCGCCTGCCCCTTTCATGACCGCAGATACGTATTGCTTCGCGCGTGCAGCCTGGGCCATGAGGATCGCCGCCTGTGCCGCGGTAGCACCGGCGCGGTCCTTCAACTGCCGCACCCTGACTACCTGGTCGACCACCAGCACTGTGATCAACAGCACGAGGATCCCTGCCACGACGTCGGTCGCGAAAGCCCGCTCAGCCCACCAGCGGCGCGCTGCGCCATCGGCCAGGTCGACCGCGACCAGCCCGAGAGCTACCAGTGTGATCAGCCCCGCAGCGGCGGCGCCGGGCGAGCGTCTCAGCACCAGTTCATCGTAGGCCCCCGTAGCGCTGTCCGTCGGACGCGACGGAGAGCGTGCGTCCGCCGGACTGCGTGGAGCCCGCCGCTCGTCTAGGGCGAGTGTCTCGTCAGCCCTGGAGTGCGGCGCGAGCGGGACCCAGGGTCACTGCACGGTCACGGAGCTGACGTCCCCGGGATATTCGCAGTTGAGATTGCGATCGCGAACGTGAAGACCGTTGAGTCCCGTGTGGTAGACGACGCTCGGCGCCACGCTAACCGCAACCGCACCGGGTCGGTGGCTCGGCGCATAGTGCCATGCAAACGCGAGGTCGAAGCCATCCTCGATGATGACCTGTTCGGGCGTCACCGCGAGCATTCTCTCCCAGTCCACCCGCTGGTACAGCACCGCCACGTTGCACACGCCCAACGTGGTTGTGTACCCGTCAAAGCGAGTCATCGACTGCTCGTTGACCGTGCGGATTCCCGACACGGCGAGGACGTCGTGCGCGTCCTGCGACGCGCGATCCCAGATTGCGAGCATCGTCTCGAAGGCTCCGAGCGCAAGGACCACGTCGTCATCGACTTTGAGGATGAAGCGCGCGCCAGGGTGGGCTTCCAGAACGTGCCGGAAGCCAAACAGGTTGTTCTTCTGCGCGCTCACATGCGCGGCACCCAACTGGCGCTCCCACAGCTCGAACAGCTCCCTGGCTACCGCGTCCCCGCCGTGACCGTCCTGTGCGGAACGCCTGACGATGTCCGCTCCCGCGGGCGAGCCTACGAGGCGTCGCAGCGCGTCCTTCGGCCGAAGGTGAACAGATTCCTCAAGGCCACCGTGCCCGCCTCGCACATACCGGCGTCGGATCACATCCGCGCCGCGAGCGCTCGCCGCGTGCAGCAGTCCCAGAGTGTCCGCATCCGCGGACTGGTCGTCGCAGATGACCAATGAGGCGCCGATTCGGGCCGCTTCCCGCTCGATCTGCGGCAGCGACTGTCTCAGGAGCGCTGGGCGGTTCCAGGTCGTGAGCAGCACGACGGTCTCGGCGTGAGATGGCATCGGCGTCGGCCCGTTTATAACAAAGCCTCAGTCGACTCTTCGCCACGCTCTGCCGCGTCGCAACTCGCGGGCTGGTGCGCGATGATCCGCTGAGCGTGCCACGTTTGCGAAGAATCCTGGCCCTTGCGGCCGTAGCCGTCGCCGCTGCGGCCGCCATTCCGAGCGTGACGTGGGCCCGGCGTAGCGCCACGCCCACCGAGCGGGCAGCGATCGTCCGTGCGGTGTTCGGCTCCCGCTTTCCAGTCCGATGCGGCGTCGTCTACGCGTCGACCGTGAACACGACCTGGGCATCCGCACAATGGATCGGCCAGGTCGTTGCGACCGGGAAGATGCCCCATGGCTGCCTTGCGCTCGGCTCCAACGGGGTCGCAATCGTTCACCTCGAAAAGGGCCGGTGGCGAATCGTCACGGAAGGTAGCTCCTACACCTGTCCGCTGGCAGGATCGGAGGTCTACCCAGGGCAGCCGAACGTGCCGGCCAAAGTTGCCGACGATCTAATCCCGCACCTCGGTTGCTAACAGCCGGCGCTGCTCGATTGCCTCGCCGCCGAGCACGGACCCTGGGCTTTGGCGCAGCTTTGCGACAGCTGCACTGCTCTAGCTTGCTTGGGGCACGACGGTGACGCCACCAGATCGGCTGCTCGTTCTCTTCCTCAACAGCATGTGGGGCGACTATCCCAACCTCGATGGGGCCAGCTGTGGCGTGCCGTGCGAGGTCAGCACCGATGTCGCCGACCTCGGCCGCGCCGACGTGGTGGTAGTTCATCTGCCTACCGCGCCGCCGTTGGATGCCTTTCACAAGCGCCCCGGCCAGACGTGGGTTGCCTGGTCGATGGAGAGCGATGTCACTGTGCCAATGATGCGCGACGCGCAGGCGATGAGCAGGTTCGACATTGAGGCAAGCTACCGGCGAACGGCGGATTTCTGGTGCCCATACTTCGGGCCGGACAGCCTCGAAGAACTCCTCGCGCTACCTCAAGCCAAAACAGAGCCTTACCCGGTCGCGCACTTTCAGTCGAATCCCTACGATCGCAGTGGCCGCAACGTCTGGCTGGGCGAGCTCACGCGGCGCATCAAAGTCGCCTCCTACGGATCGTTTCTACCGACGATGCCCAACGCGGGCACGATCACCACACGCAGCGAGCGCCTGGCGATCTGCGCCTGCCACAAGTTCACGCTCGCGTTTGAAAACACGATCGCCGCTGACTACGTCACCAACAAGCTTTTCGAGGTGTGGAGCGCGGGATCAGTACCGGTGTACCTCGGGGCCCCCAACGTCGCGGAATTCGCGCCATCGCGTCGCTCCTACATCGATGTCACAGATTTCGATGGTCCAGTGGATCTCGCGCGCTACCTCAACCATCTCGACGAGAATGAAGACGAATATGAGGAATACCTCGAATGGAAGCGAACGGGTCCCGACGACGCCTTTCTCGAGATGCTCGCATCGGTCGACGATGGTGTCTTCTGTCGCATCGCCGAAGCGGTGTGCGCGGGTCGCGACCGGCTCGTAGACAGCGGGCGAGACGCCAACGAGACGTGACCGCCTCGCAGTTGATCGGTGGCACGTTCGGCGTTTGACTAGCCGCCGCATACTCGGCTCGTCCTGGCGGGCTCCGATCACGAGATCAGGCCCTCATTTCGCAGCTGGGTAAGACAGTCGGTGACCTCACTCGTCGGGTGCGCGTCGAGCGAGAAGGCGTCCCTCACGAGCGCAACGATGTCCGGTTCAGGGTTGCGCCCGGTGCACAGCGCGAGAATGAGGGCCGCGGTGTGATTGAGGTAGTGCACGCGACCGCGGCTCGGGTCGTACACGACGAGACCGTCCTTGACCTCGTTGATTTCGAGCCCGGGAGCGCGCGACGGCGCACATGTCCTCGCTGGGCGGGCTTCGTCGCCGGTCGCGATGCCAAGTCTCTCGACCACCTCGAGCGCCGCGGCCGGAATCGCCTCGAAGATCGGCCCTATGTAGGTGGGGTGGACCTGACGGCAGTGCGAGCAGGTGAAAGCGTTCAGGCGATGAGCCTCGAGCCAGGAGATCCCAGCCACCGCCTCGTCGACCTCATCGCAGTCGGGAATCGGGACGGCGCCGTCGTGGAAGTAGTCGGTCGGTGCGCCGGCGCCGTCGTGCTGGTCGCCGCGATGTACCAAAGCGCGCCCGACCGTGAGCGGATAGACCCGGTCGGCGAGGAAGCCCTGGTCGTAGGTCCCCCCGGTGCCCTCGTACTCGGAGATCCACTCGCCGATGTTCGGCAGCACACCGCCGCGAACGCCCCACATCCCGCCCATCATCGGCTGCGAGTGGTAGCAATGGTCGCGGATGAGGTGAAAGTCGCGGCCGCTTGACAGCCACGCCTGCACGCACACGGCCTCGCGGGTCGAGAGCCAGGAGTCCGCATCGCGGACGATCAAGGCCTCGACGTCCATGTCGCCGGCGGCGAGGAATCGCCACAGCTTGGCCGCCGAGCTCGTGTGGCGCGGCATCCACCGCAGCTCGACGTGATCGAATGACCGGAGCGCCACGACGATCTGCTTCGGGACGGTGTCGTCGAGATAGAAGCGGCAGGTCCAACCGGGGTACACGGATGGGGCGAGCGCGCAGTTGATGACAGCGTTGAGGACATCCTTGCGACGATCGTTGTAGAGACTGAAGCTGACGATCCGCGTCATGGCGCCCCGGCCGGCCACGGCGGTACGGCGGGGGCGGGCGCCGCGGTCTGCGGCAGCGTCATCCCAGCGGTGGGCAGGCCATCACAAAGCCGCGTGAAGCACCGTCGTTGGGCGCGCCCGTCGCGCGGCTCGCGGCGCAGACCGCGCCCTACGGCGGCCTGCGCCATCGCGGTGGCGTCCGCCTCGTTTTGGCCGTCGTTGGCCACGACGAACTCGTGCTCCTCGGCCGTGAACCGCTCGAACATGCCGCCCTGGTCGGCGAGACGGGCCGGCGGCACCGAGTGCAACGAGTAGACGCGAATCACGGGCGCAGTCTAGGACGACGGCACGACGCGGACGCCGCTGGCGGGTGCATGCTCTCCGAGTCGCGGAGGACCCTGCACACGCTGCTGCGACCTTGTTCGACTTCGCGCGACCACATCGAGCTGCGGTGAATGCCCGACGAGCTCGGCCGGTAGATTCTGATCGCGGACGGCGGATATCATCGCCCGATGGACCTCCTAGCCGGCAAGCGCGTCCTTGTGACGGGCGGCTCGGGATTCCTTGGCAGGCAGGTGGTGGCGAGGCTTGCGGGTCACGACGTGGCGGAGGTGATCGCGCCGAATTCGGCCGACAGCGACTTGCGCGAGCGCGATGCCATCCGCGAAGTACTCGGGCAAGCGCGTCCCGATGTGGTTGTCCACCTCGCTGCGGTGGTTGGCGGCATCGGCGCCAACATGGCGACGCCGGGGACGTTCTTCTACGACAACGCCGTGATGGGCATCCACCTGATCGAGGAGAGCCGCAGGGCCGGAGTCCAACGGTTCGTGTGCGTCGGCACGGTTTGTGCCTATCCCAAGCACGCCCCCGTGCCGTTCAGGGAGGAGGACCTGTGGAGCGGATACCCGGAGGAGACGAACGCTCCCTACGGCCTCGCCAAGAAGATGCTCCTCGTGCAACTGCATGCCTATCGCCGGCAGTACGGGTTCGAGGGGATCTACCTGCTGCCGGTGAATCTCTACGGCCCGGGGGATGGCTTCGACGAGCGAACGTCTCACGTAATCCCGGCGCTGATCAAGAAATGCTTCGACGCGCTTGACGACGGGCGGGATTCCATCGTCTGTTGGGGCACCGGGCTGGCGTCGCGGGAGTTCCTCTACGTCGACGACGCGGCCGAGGGGATCGTGGCGGCTGCCAAGCGCTACGCCGGCGCCGAGCCGGTCAACCTCGGGTCAGGCCAGGAGATCTCGATTGCAAACTTGACCGCTCTGATCGCGGGGTTGGTCGGGTTCTCAGGGGACATCGTGTGGGATGCCTCCAGGCCCGACGGCCAGCCGCGCCGCTGGCTTGACACGACGCGGGCGAAGCGCGAGTTCGGCTTCACGGCCGCGACCAGCCTCCGCGACGGCCTCGAGCGGACGATCGAGTGGTACCGCGCGGCGCGGGGCGCGGCCCCGGCCGCAGCAGCGCCTTAACGTGCCAGCGTCGGCGCCGCGACCGCGGGCGACGTCAGCGGCGATATCGCCCAGATCCGGGCGCCTGCGTGGCGTTTGGCTCGGCTCTGAGCGTCAGTGCGCTACTTCCGACTCGCGGCGTGGCAGCTTCCAGCCTGGACGGACGAAGTGGCACGTGTAGCCATGGGGATAGCGCTCCAGGTAGTCCTGGTGCTCAGGTTCGGCCTCCCAGAACGGCCCTGCGGGCGCGAGCTGGGTGACTACCTTTGCGGGCCACAGGCCGGAGGCGTCGACATCGGCAATCGTGTCCTCGGCGATGCGGCGCTGCTCGTCGTCGACGTAGTAGATCGCCGAGCGGTAGCTCGATCCGATGTCGTTGCCTTGGCGGTCTTTGGTCGTCGGGTCGTGAATCTGAAAGAAGAACTCGAGCAGGTCCCGGTAGGAGATGCGATCCGGGTCGAACAGGATCTCGATCGCTTCTGCGTGGGACCCGTGGTTGCGGTAGGTCGCGTTGGGCGTGTCACCTCCGCTGTAGCCGACGCGCGTGGTGATGACACCGTCCAGCTTGCGGATCAGATCCTGCACGCCCCAAAAACACCCGCCGGCAAGGATCGCCTTCTCGGTCGTAGCCATCTCTCTACTCCTCGTCGTCATGGTCGCTTGATCGCCGAACCTACGCGGGCTCGGCGTCAGTCAATGATGCCAACACCCTAAACCGCTCAGCGCCAGCCAAGCTCTGGTGCGCTTTCGCTCACGAGCGAATCGAGGACATGCGCGCAGTAGTCGACGCCGAGTTGGTTGGGATCGTCAGCAGCAAAGTGTCGGCGGCCGCGATCGCCTCATCTTCGGCCAGTTGCTCGACGAGCTGCTCGGGCTCGCCGGCATAGGCTTCGGCGACATCCCCAGCTCGCGCTTCATCGCCGAGACAGCGCGCCCGACGAGGCTACGAGGTAGAGGAACGGCTTGATTCCGAGCGACTCCCAAATGTCCTCCAGCCTGAAGTCGCCGGCGATCTCATGGATACGCCAGGGCCGCGAGGTGGGTTCGTCGTCTGTCAACTTCACTACCTGACCTCCATCCAGTCGGTGTCGTACCTGTACGCTACGACCAGCGGTCACGTCGGGCCGGAAGACCTGAAGGCGAGCCTCACGGCTGCGGCCACTCCTGCGTTGATGGAACAGTGAGAGCGGGCGAGCCAGGCTCCTCGCTCCTGCTCCCGCCCAACCTCGGTGGTGGGCGAGTCCGTTAGCGAAGCCGCACCGGATGGCGCCCGCTTACGCAGGCGATGCAGAAGCGCTCACACCGCCAGGTCGCTGACATCTCGTCCGCGGCGGTCGTCTGGGTGGCACTTGATGGACCGGTCGCTTTGGCCCTCAAACCGGTGGTTCGTGCTCGGCGGCGAGTTTCCGGAAGCTGACGGGTTGTTATCGATCCGCGATCGTCTCCACGTCGCCGTACACCGGGATGGTTCGCCACTCGGGCAGCAGGATGTCGTCCTGTCGATCGTTGGGAGGAAGCCTCGACGGTCCGAACCACCGACTCGGGGCGTACACGTCTGCGGTGGGGTTCAGATAGGCACCCCACCAGCTGAAGGTGCTGTTCGCGATGATGTTCACCTCGCAGCCGGTCATCATGCGGAGCGCCGTGAAGTGATCGACGGCGACGAACGCCGCGCGCTCAAGCGCGAGCGACTGCCGACACCACCCCAGGTCATCTGAGAAAACGAGGTATGTGACGTCATCACCGACCGCGGCGACCGCCCGCTCGTAGTACCCGTCCTTTGCAAGGTTTCCCCAGTGGTTCTCCATCCTTGGCTCGACGATGTCGCCGCGCCGCACATGCACCGACACGAGCGGCCGCCGATAGCGCCGGCGATAGCCGAAGAGCAGCGCATCGCTGGGCGCTCGATGATTGACGTTGAATCTAAGACACCGGGTCAATGATTCCCTGCAGTGCTCGAGATAGCGGTAGGACTGGAAATAGCCGTGGTAGCTCGTGCCGTCCGGCTGCTCGAACACGCTGGGGTCGTAGTTGCACGATCCGTGCACCTCATGGAACTCGTGCGTGCATTCCGGCCCGTCGGCTGAAACATCAAGATCGAAGCACTCCCATAGAGACTCGCCGCGCCGCGGAAGATAAAAGTCGTGCCCGTGCCGCTCGCGAATCGCGAACAGGAGTCCCAGCTGGAACAGTTGGTTCCCAAGCCGACCGAAACGCTCGCCAAATGTTGCGTTGGTGATCATTCAACCTCAAGCTTCTCGTTGACACAGCATCAGGCGACGAGTCAAGGCACGCCCCTGAGGCCGGTCCCTTGCATGGCGCGGCTGACGCCAAGCCAGTGCGGATACTCAGGGTGGTGCTGGTCCATCTGCTCCAGGACCGCAAACCAATCTGCACGCTTCTCCGGTGAAACGCTCTCGCTGAGGACTTTGACGATCCCCTCTCCGTCCGGTTCGGATCCCGGCGCGATGGTGGCGATTGCGCTTGCCTGCTCGCTCTTCAGCACGGCTGAGAGCTGATCGACGCTCATCTGAGGCGATCCTAATCGCTATGGCTTGGCCGCAGGGGCCGGTGTCCGGTGTGAGGTCGAGGTTGAGCGCCCCGACACGAGTCCTTGTCATGGATGCGAGCGTGGCGGTTAAGGCCGCCGAGACCGCTGAGATGCACGAGGAGCACGTCAGCGGCCCGGGTCGTGAGCGCTTCTGCATCGCCTGCGTAAGCGGGCGTGGCCCGATACTACTTTCGCCCAGGGCCAGAGCGGCCCTGCCGCCCTGGGCACACACGTTGAGGGTTGCGCCGGCCAGCGTGGCTGACGGCTCGCTCGATGTTGGGGGGTGGTGGGGATTAGTAGGCTGCGCCGAGTGTCTGGGGCGCCCGCAATCGAAGTCGAGAACCTCGTCCGCGAGTTTAAGAAGGGTCCGCGAGCAGTTGACGGGATAGATCTCGCGGTATCGCCTGGCGAGATCTATGGCTTCCTCGGACCCAACGGTGCGGGGAAGTCGACGACAGTTTTGATGCTGACGACGCTGCTGCCACCCACGAGCGGGCGGGCGAGCGTCGGCGGCTATGACATCGTCCGCGATGGCGCGCACGTGCGCGCATCGATCGGTGCGGCGTTGCAGGAGGCCGCACTTGACGCGATCTTGACCGGCCGCGAGCACCTAATGCTTCAGGGAACGCTGCAGGGGATACCGAGGTCCGACCGCGCCCGGCGCACCCAGGAGCTGCTCGAGCGGGTTGGGCTCTCTGAGGCTGCAGATCGCCGGGTCGGTGGCTACTCGGGAGGGATGAAGCGACGCCTGGATCTCGCTTTGGCGCTCGTCCACGAGCCGCGGATCCTCTTCCTCGACGAGCCGACGACGGGCCTTGACCTGCAGAGCCGCACAGCCCTATGGGCGGAGGTCGACCGGCTCGCCCACGAGGACGGGATCACCGTCTTCCTGACGACGCAGTACCTCGAGGAGGCGGACGCGCTCGCCGACCGCGTGGGGATCATCGACCACGGGCATATCGTCGCCGAGGACACGCCGGAGAACCTCAAGGCGGAGATCGGGCATCCGACCGTCGAGGTGCTGCCCGCGGACGTGAGCCTTGGCGACGGGTTTGCGAGTGCACTGGAGGGTTTCGGCAAGCTGGTGCGCGGCGAGGACGGAAGCATCGCCGTGCAGCTTCCCGGTGGCGAGGCGCAGCTCGCGGAGGTGGTGCGCGCGCTCGACGCCGCCGGCCTACACGTCGCCTCGCTGCACCTGCACCAGCCCTCGCTTGACGATGTGTTCCTCGCCAAGACCGGACGCAAGCTTGAAGGGTCGAGCGATGAGGCCGAAGAGCCAGTGGAGGCACCGAGCGGGCGCGGACGGCGGGGCCGACGTGGTGGCTAGCGGGCTCAGCGAGCCGCATCTGCTGGCGCAGATCGGTGCCGTGGCGCGGCGGTCGGTGATCCGCACGATCCGTCAGCGGGGGCTGATCGCGTTCCCGATTCTGTTCCCGTTGATCCTGTTTGCGATCAACGGCAGCGCGCTGAGCGCCGCGACAAAGATCCCCGGCTTCCCGCCCGTCAGCTACCGCGCGTTCCTGCTGGCGGTGCCGTTCATGCAGGGCGCGTTGTTCGTCGCTGTGACCGCGGGCGTCGATCTTGCGCGCGACATCGAGAGCGGGTTTTTCAACCGCCTGGCGATGACACCGGTGCGGGCGAGCGCGATGCTCGCGGGCCAGATGGGCGGTCCACTCCTGGTCGCCGCGATCCAGTCTGTGATCTACCTGCTCGTGGGGATTGCGACCGGAGTCGGGATCGCGAGCGGCGTCGGCGGCGCGCTCGTGTTGCTCGTGCTCTCGATTCTGATCGCGTTCGGGTTTGCCGGGGTGGGCACTTTGCTGGCGCTGCGGTTCGGTTCCGGCGAGGCGGTGCAGGCGATGTTCCCGCTGCTGTTCGTGACGCTGTTCTTGAGCTCATCCTCGCTGCCCCGCAACCTGCTGAAGGTATCTTGGTTTCACTTCGTTGCGACCTACAATCCGGCGTCCTACCTGATCGAAGGCATTCGTAGCCTCGTGATCAGCGGCTGGGACGCTCGAGCGCTGGCTCTCGGCTTTGGCTTTGCCGTGGCGATTCTCGTGCTGACGATCGGCCTGTCCTCGCTCGCGATGAAGAACAGGTTGCAGCGCTCGTGAGGCGCTTCGCATGCGTCACGCGCGGTGTCGCATGGCGCTCGATCCACAACACGATCAAAACACCATCGGTGCTGGTGCCGTCTATCCTGTTCCCACTGTTCTTCCTCGCAGCATTCGCCGGCGGCCTCTCGAAAATCGCACAGGTCCCGAGCTTCCACTACAGGGCCGGCTACACCGCATTCCAGTTTGTCTTCGTCTTCCTGCAGTCTTCGGCGTTCGGCGGCGTTTTCACCGGCTTTGCCGTGGCCCGAGACTTTGACTCGGGCTTCGCGCGGCGACTGCTGCTGAGCGCTCCGAACCGTGGCGGGATCATCGCCGGCTACACCATCGGCGCCGCGCTGCGCTGGTTCTTGACCGGCACCGTCGTCACGGTCGCGGCGCTGATAGCCGGAATGAACGTCGACGGCAGCGGGATTCAGCTCGTCGGGCTGCTTGGCGTCGGCCTGATGGTGAATCTGGTTGCGGCACTGTGGGCGATCGGAACCGCGATGTTCCTGCGCACCGAGCAGGCCGGAGCGGTCATCCAGATGCCGGTCTTCGTGATCGTCTTCCTCGCCCCGGTCTACGTACCGCTGAACCTGCTGACCGGTTGGATCCACGCCGTGGCGAAGTACAACCCGGCCACCGTCGTGCTCGAGGCAGGCCGCGGACTTTTTGACGCGTCACCGGTGAAGGTCGCGCTCGCCTTCATCCTGCTCGCGGCGGGCTCCGCGGTGATGGCGGCCTGGGCACGGCGTGGGCTCGCCTCCGCGGAACGGGCGGGATAGCGCTGCTTGGCGCGTCCTTGCGCGCCGCTTTCACGGATCAAAGAGTCGTCCGCGGGCAAATCATGGTGCCCGTATAGGAACAGCGGCGGCCGTGAGCCGCCGAAGGCCCGGTGTCTCAGCCGCTGCTCGCGGACTGCTGCTGCCTACCGAGCCGGCTCCGCAACTGTGGTTCAAGCCAAGCCCGCAGCTGAGACTCGGGGACCGCGCCGACTACCCGATCGACCTCCTCGCCGTCCTCGATGAGCACAAGTAGCGGTATTCCCCGGACCGCGAACCGTGACGCGACGCCCTGCGCCTCGTCGACATTGAGTTTGACGACCTTCAGTGCTCCGGCATTCTCACGCCCTGTCTTCTCGACTACGGGCGAAACCACACGGCACGGACCACACCAAGGTGCCCAGAAGTCGACCAAGACCGGCAGCGACGACGTGATCTCCCGGTCGAAGCTGTCAGCAGTGGCATCGACGATCCACGGTAGGTCGGCGTGGCAGGCCGCGCACCGCGGCACTCCCGTCGGAGTCGACCGAACCCGGTTCTTCCTACCGCAGGTGGGACAAGCGGTGACCGTGCCGTCAGATGCCATGACCCGCCCGATGATACGCGCCGCGAACCTGCGCTCGCATTCGCCCGAGGCCCGGGCGCCTGGGTGGCGTGTGGCTCGGCTCGGAGCGTCAGTGCGCTACTTCCGACTCGCGGCGCGGCAGCTTCCAGCCTGGACGGACGAAGTGGCACGTGTAGCCGTGCGGATAGAGCGCTCCGAGGCCCGGTGGCGGCTCGGCGGAGCCGCTTCCCCACCTGCGGTGGGTCGACCTCGCCCCACCGTTGTGAATTATCAGCGGGCCACAACCGGGCTAAAGCAGGCGAACCCGCGAAGCCCTCTAACGGACTCGAACCGTTGACCCCTTCCGTAGCATCACACTTTTGGGTCGCCACCAGCGCCTACGTAAACCCGTACCGCTTGTACTAGCGAGGGTTTCGCGTAGGCGCACCGACGGACTCCAAATGGCTACCGGCAGCCGATCCGCTGGTCCAGCCAGATGCCGCCTTGCCAGGCGCAACGACGTCCTCGCTGGCGTGGGAGCCCCCAAGCGCGGCGGCTCGAATCGGCCCTTGACTTTGCCCTACAAAGTCCACTAAGGTTTGCGTCGTAAACTCTAGTTGGGAGACAGGGCTATGACTACACACATTGGACCGTCAGCCGGAGCCTCTGAGGAGAGCAGGATGGAGCCCGGCGAGGCGGCGCGCCTGCTGGCGCAGACCCAGGCCGACGCACGGCGCTCACTGGACTTCCGGGCGCCGTGGGTGTCGCTGGTGGCGGCCATGGTGGCGCTGGCCAGCTTCGGGATCGTGTGGCTAAACGTCCGCACTCAGCACCCCTTCACCGGCCCAAGTCCCGTCGCGCTGGTGTGCTTCTACGCGTTGATCGCATTCCGGATCGCCACGGTCATCTACGCCTACGCGCGAGCACGGACCGGCGTCAGCGGCCACTCGGTGAAGGTACAGCGCAACGAAGCCGCGGCGATGGGCGCGGCGCTGCTCGCCTGCTATCTGCTCCTGATCGCGATCGCGACCGGCGCCCACCACAGCGCAGGCTTCTACTGGTCCCTTTTCCTGAACGGAACCCTGATCGCGCTCGCCGTCATCTGGGCGGGGCGCTCTGCGATCCACAGGAGCTGGCAACAAGTCGCACTCGCGGTTTCGGTCGCGCTGATCGCCGCCGTCGGCGCAATTGCCGGCCCCCGCGGCATGTGGCTCGTCAACGGTGTCGGGCTCTGCGCGTTGCTGCTAGCGAACGCGGCGATCGTCACGTCACGGCGGCGCGGAGGAACTCGAACACACACGGTGCGTACAGGCGCATGAGCGCCGAGGCGCTCGACCCGCTGATTCACGTCCCGGCGCGACTCCAGATCGTGGCGGCGCTGGCCGCGCTTCCCGACGGCGACCAGCTGTCCTTCAAACGCCTCCAGGACATGATCGAGCTGACGCCGGGCAACCTGATCACGCATCTACGCAAGCTCGAAGAGGCCGGCTACCTCACGACCCGCAAAACGGGCAGCGGACCGGCCTCGCGGACCTCGGTCGCGCTGACCCATGACGGGCGCCTCGCCCTCGAGACCTACGCCACGACGCTACGGGGACTGCTGAACGGAGTTTGAGCAGGCCCAGCCCTGGGGCTCGCATCTCGACCGCCACCCTGCCAGTCCGCGCTACGCCAGCAGCTGCGGCCCAGCCACAAAAGACGCGCCTTGCGCCGAAGGCATTCGCGCCCCGTGTAGCCGGCGAGACGACCGAGTTGGACGAGGAGCAATAGCCCGGCACAGCGCCTGCGCCACGGGATCGCGGTCGAAGCGCACAGCCCGCTCGGACACAACGGCGAGCCGCTCAAGGACCAGGCCACCGCGCGGATTGCCGCCGAGCAGGAGAAGTCAGTCGCCCAGGTCATCCTGCGCTGGCATAGGCAGCACGACACCATCGCAATCCCGAAGTCCGCTCGGCCCGAGCGGATGGCGGAGAACTTCGACGTGTTCGACTTCGAACTCTTCTTCGACCAGATCGCCACGATCGACGCCCTTGACCGGGGCCCGGACGGCCGCGTCGCCCCGACCCCGACAGCTACGAACGCGTCTGACCCGCGCGCAGGGCAAACGCCGATCTTGAGCGCGCTCAATCCTCGCTGGTGGCGTAGCGTATCCAGGTCAACGTCGAGCGGTTGGGGGCGTGCGGGCACGGAATAGATCCGGTCAGACATGGGAGTCCGCGGCCACGCTCAGAATGCACGCGCGCGACGGCGGAGCGCGAAGGCCTGGTTGGCCCTCCCAAGGAGCGACGCAGGAGGATCACCAACATGCTTCCGGTTCGCTGGTACTGTCACCGAGGAGGAGCACTACATGAGTGAGATGCGGTTCGACGGGCGCGTCGTCATCGTGACGGGGGCGGGCGGCAACTATCCGAGCCTCGGTCGCGTCTATGCAACCTACCTCGCCGGCCTCGGCGCCAAGGTGGTGGTGAACGATCTGGGCGTCGGCCCCGACGGTAAAGGTGTCCAGCGCGCCCACGCCGACGTGGTCGCCAAGGAGATCGTCGATGCGGGCGGCGAGGCGGTCGTCGACACAAACAGCGTCGCCGACGAGGAGTCCGCTTCCGCGATCGTGCAGACCGCGATCGACACCTGGGGACGCATCGACGCGATAGTGAACAACGCCGGAATCTGTCCGATGACCGCGTTCGACGAATATACGTCAAGCGACGTGAGGAAGGTCATCGACACGCACCTGATGGGCACGATCTGGATGTGCCGCGCTGCGTGGCCGCACCTGAAAGAGGCCGGGTACGGCCGGATCGTGAACATCACGTCGAGCGCGATGTGGGGCGGTCGCTACCTCGCGCTCTACAGTGCGGCCAAGGCAGGCATCACGGGCCTGACCTACACGCTTGCGATTGAGGGCGAGCCCGTTGGGATCAAGGTGAACACGCTCGGCCCAACAGCCGGTACGACGGCCGGCACCTATCTCAATGAGGAGTCCGAATGGACTCCTCTGATTTTCAAGAACTTCCGTGCCGAGCAGGTCGCTCCCGTCGTCGCCTACCTCGCTCACGAGGAGTGCTCTGTCTCGGCGAAGTATTTCGAGACCGCAGGCGGGCGGGTCTGGCAGCGCTACCTGACCGAGACAAAGGGCTACACGAACCCCGAGCTTGCAATCGAACACGTACGCGACCACCTCGAGGAGATCATGGATCGTGAGGCGGCAACGGCGATGGACGATCCGATCGTGCTCGCCAACTCGCCGATGATGTCGTACAAGCCCCGACCTTACGTGCGCTCGTAGCCGGGATGACACCCTGCGACCCGAGTGTTCCTACCCCACGCGCGAGATAGGAGTAGATGATGGCTGAATACGCAAACTTGATGGAGTGGGTCGTCAACCAGGACGGGCCGGTTGCGACAATCAAGTTCCAGGCGGTTAGCAAGCCCCTCCACGAGTTCATCGAGCACCACATATCGCTGGCGCTGGCGCTCGAGAAGGTGCGTTTCGACGACTCGATCCGCGTGGTCGTGATCACCGGCCGCGACGACGGCCTGTTCGAGCTCGGCCCGATGCGCGACGAGACCGAGCCATATCCACCCGAGGTCATGGACCCAGCTACGCGACCGGGCGGCCCGGGCGCGGTGAAGGGGCCATGGAGTCTGTCGCAGGGCGTGGAGCGGACCTTCGCGGCGCTCGCCCTGATGGAGAAGCCGGTGATCGGTCGGCTCAACGGCGATGCCTACGGGTTCGCACTCCACGCGCTGTGGGGGTGCGACATCATCATTGCCCAGGAGGACGTGATAGTGAGCGATCAGCACCTCTCGCTGCATCCGGTGCTGCCGTGGGGCATGTCGGCTGGCGACGGCGCATTTGCGTTCCTGCCGCTGTTCATGACGCCGACCAAGATGAAGGAGTTCCTGCTCCTCGGCCCGGCTTGGACGGCGAGGCAGATGGCTGACCTGGGGCTCATCAACTACGCGGTGCCGGCCGACGAGCTCGATGCGAAGGTCGACGAGTTCGTCCAGGCCTTTCTCGCCCGGCCGTCCATCCCGCTGATCCGGACCAAGCGCGCCGCCAACAAGCGCCTGATCGAGCAGATGAACCTCACGCTCGATTATTCGTGGCTCTCGGAAGGCACGGATCACTGGGAGATGGCCGCGCAGAACTTTGAGCCACAGCTGACTCTTCGCCATGATCAGCCATCGTGGACCGTCGAGGATCCGAGTGTGAAGCCCGGGCTCGATCCACAGCACGGCCGGTAGGTTGGAGGCGAAATCATGGGAACGAGACTGGAGGGCAAGCGGGCGCTGGCCGTGGGGTGCGGCCAGGGCTTCGGCGCCACGTCGGCGCGGCTGTTGGCTGCGGAGGGCGCGAGCGTCGTGGTCGCCGACATCGATCGCGATAAGGCCGAGCAGGTGGCGAGCGAGATCGGCGAAGCCGGCGGCCAAGCCACGTGGCACTGGGTGGACATCGGCGACGAGGACGCGGTGGCGACGCTGGTCGACGTGGCCGCCAAACGGCTCGGCGGCCTCGACATCGTGTTCAACAACGCGGCGATCCTGGGAACGCCCGACGTGTTCGACGATGCGATCAAGCCGGTCATGGACATCTCGACCGACGTTTGGGACCTCACGATGCGCGTGAATCTGCGAGGGCCCTGGCTGGTCTGCAAGTACGCCATCCCGCACATGGTGCGCGACGGCGGCGGCTCGATAATCAACACGGCGTCGCTTGCGTCGCGGGCGACGATGCCCGTTTCGGGCGCCTACTCGGTTTCGAAGGGCGGAGTGAGCACCCTCTCGCTGGTGATTGCGACGCAATACGGGCGCCAGGGGATCCGCTGCAACGCGATCCTCCCCGGCCTGATCGAGACCCGTCATCTCCCCGAGGAGTACGGCGCGGTGATCGTGCGCCACAACCTCGTGCCGCGGCTCGGCATCGGCGAAGATATCGCAAGCCTCGTCGTTTACCTCGGGTCTGATGAGTCGGGTTACGTCACCGGCCAGTGCCTCACGGTCGATGGCGGGTTCTTCGCCCATGGTCCGACCTGGGCGGAGATGTCCGAGAACGACGCGCCGACGCCCGTGTGAGCCGGAGCGAGTGGCGGGTTGGTGAACTCGGTGCCCAGGTTGCCTCAGCTGTGGTGCTTGCGGCGCTTCGGCCCGTGCCCTACTCAGTCGGAGGCGTACGTGAGTGGGCGATCGCTGGACCCGGACCGAGTTCTAAGCGCCACGTGCGCCCACCTGCGCACGGGAACGTCGCGACAAGCACCGGCAGAATGCTGCGCAAATGGGCGCAGCTGGCGCGGCGCGTGACCCCAATTGGCTTCCAAATGGCTTCCAAACCCTGCTGCGGACCCCGACAGCCGAATCCAGCGGATTCAAAAGTGCCAGCTGAGCAGGAAAAACCCCCGAAGCCCTGTAACGGACTCGAACCGTTGACCCCTTCCCTACCATGAAACTTTGGGACCGCCGCCCGTGCCTACGTAAGCCCATTATCGCCTGCAATACCGAGCTTTTCGGGGATCGACGATGCTGGCGCAAAATGGGCGCAAATGGCCGTTGCGCGTGACTCCAAACGGCTACCGGATCCAGTAGCCCATTCGCGCGGATCGTGCCCGCGGAAGCGTCTCGTAGAACGCCGGTGACCGGCGTTCGCGCGATCCGGGTCCAGCGCGTGCCCCCGTCCCGTAGCCCGAGGCCAGCTGCCGCACGAGGCGGGTTCGCGCTCGCTCACGCCGGTCATTGCGGGAGCGCTCCCCAATCGGCCGTCTGACCTGCCGGTCGTCCGGTGCGGGCGGGCGCCAGTCCGGTACGCGGGCGCTCGCATCTGGGGGGAAAGCGGGATCCAGACCCGTACTCGTGGCGGAGTGCTGCGACTCATCCTGGGCGACTGTTTCAGGCGTGCCTTATATAAGTAGCAACTGATATACTGGATAGATGCACGCGTTCGAGATCCTGGGCGACCCGGTGCGCCGGCGCATCGTCGAACTGCTCGCGGGCGGCGAGCAAGCCGCGGGTGAGGTTGGCGCCGTGGTCCAGCATGAGTTCGGCATTTCGCAGCCGGCTGTATCGCAGCAGCTGCGCGTGCTGCGCGAAAGCGGGTTCGTGACCGTGCGCACGGCCGGCGCGCGCCGCCTGTATGCGGTTGACGCCGCCCCGCTGGAGGAGGTCGATCAGTGGCTCCAGCCCTACCGACATTTCTGGAACCAGCGGCTCGACGCGCTTGGTGTCGAGGTGGCACGCGGTAAGCGGGCGCGACGGGCATCCCATTCAAATCCCGATACGGAAGGCGGCACGAGATGACGACTGACACGAAGATCTACGATGAGCCCGAGCCCGAGCTGCGACGCCGCATGATTCCCGCCGGCATGGCACGAGTCGCGGTATTCACACGCACTTACGAGACCACCGCGGAGGATCTGTGGGACGCCTGCACGAACCCGGAGCGACTGCGTCGTTGGTACGCGCCCGTCACCGGCGATCTGCACGTCGGTGGTAGCTTCGAACAGGTGAACATGGGGTCGGGCACGATCTTGGTGTGCGACGCGCCGCGCCTGCTCAAGGTTTCTCTTGGCGGTGGCGCAGACGAGATCGAGCTGCGCTTGTCGCCGGGACTTGGCGACCAAACGACCACGCTGGAACTCCAACACGCGACAACGCTCGAGACGCACGAGATCGCCGGGCAAACCTACGACGCGATCTTCTGCATGGGTGGCGGCTACTACCCGCGCCTGCAGGCACTCGACCTCCACCTGCGCGGCACGCTGCCCGACAACTACGACAGCATCGCATTCCACCTTGATCCCACTGTGCGCCCGACGATCGAGCGCGGCAGCGCCGCTATGGCCGTGCTGCTCGAAACCGACGCAGCCGACTGATAGCGCTACGGTTTCAGCCGAGGACAGCCCGTCGAGACGGCCGTCAAGCGTCCTCCTCTCGCGAAGACGAGGCGTGTTGTTCCCGTCACGGTGTAGCTCGGGCGGGTAGCGTTGGGATGATGGACGAGTTGAGCGGTTCAGGTTCGGTTCGGGTTGCTGGCGACGGCGATCTGGCGGCGGCGGGGCGTCTGCTGCACGACTTCAACGTAGAGTTCTCTGAGCCAACCCCGCCACCGGAGGTCCTCACCGATCGACTGCGCGAGCTCATTGCCCATGGAGACACTGTCGTGCTACTCGCGGGCGAGGACCCGAGCGGTATCGCGGTACTTCGCCTGCGTGGCGCGATCTGGAGCGCCGCGCTCGAGTGTTATCTCGCCGAGTTATACGTCCTGCCGGAACAGCGGCGTCGGGGCATCGGCCGGGCCTTGATGCAGGCAGCGATCAGCGCGGCCCGCGCTCGCGGCGCCGAAACGATGGACATCGGCGTCGACGAACCCGACGCCCCGGCGCGCCGACTGTACGAGAGCCTCGGCTTCACCAACCATGCCAGTCACCCTGACGGGCCACTGATGTACGTGTACGAGCGCGAACTCTGATCCACAGCAGCCACGCGATGGCGCTCGCAAAATCCGAAGGCAGGCGCCAACACCGACGCGGGAGGCTGTCCAGCCGCGCGAGCGGCAGGCGTGTGGCGAGGGGGTCGGTTGGTTGCTCCACCGGCTGCGTTTGAACGTTGGCGCGTTTCCAGCGAGCGTGCGGCGCGCCCGCGCAACGACCTCGGCGGCGACGTTTGCTGCTGACACGTTGGAGGTGTCAATGACCTCCATACTACGGGGATCACCGGCACGCATGCCGGTCCATCGCTCCCAGCGCATCGCCTCAGCCGTTCGTGACCAGGACGTGCTGCATGACCCGGGTCACTGGCGTGGCGGCGCGCTCGCTTTGGCGGGGCGAGCGGGAGCGACCCCATCGAGGGTCCGGAGTATCGGAAGTCGTCCGCTGCAGGCGTGCCACCGATGCGAACGAGCGTGACTGCTTTTTGACCGAATTGCGGGTCCCGCGACCCCGTCCGGACGGGCCTTTCCCCCGGTCAAGACTTGGTGATGCGTGTCATCGCGACCGGGTTGGCGCCGTTGTTCTGGAGCCACCATTTGATGCCGGCGGGGATCCAGACTGTCTCGCCGGCGCGGACGATCCGGGCCTGGTGCTCGCCGAGGAAGAACGTGACCTCACCTTCGCGCACGGTCACGGCTTCTCCCGTAGCGGAGACATCGGGCCGCGTTTGCGTGCCTGGCGCGGCCTCGATGGCGGCGCCGCCCTCGCTCGTCGGTGCCGCCTCGACCCGCTCTACTCGCAGGTACGATCCTGGCCCCTGCAGCTCGTCCTCGACTGCCCGGCCGTCAAACCAGGCCTCGTGGGCCGGCGGGATCCCGTGTTCTCGGATCGCGCTCAGCCATTCGGCGTCGTCGGGATAGCGCCCGGCCAGGTCGAGTACGAGTTCGGGTGACACTCCGAGACGCGCCATGCATGTGTGGTCGACGGGGCAGCCGAACAGGTAGGACCCGTTGGTGCCTACAAGCGTTGCTCGGGCCTTGTCGAGCATCCGCGGGATCCAGGCATAGCCGTCCAGCTCGGCATCCAGCCCGCGCGGTTCCATGACCGTGAGAGCCTTTGCTCCGGCCAGCGTCATCATCGGGAGACGGGCGTGAATTCGGGCTGGTCGAGCAGGCGTAGCCAGGTCCCGTCGGGTTGTCTGCGGGCGACCTGGGCGCGCGCGCCGGCGCCATCTTTCGGCGGGGTGGAGGTCAGCGCGATGTCGCCGCTGATTAGTGTCGGCAGTGGAGGCTCCCGCTCGAAGTGTGGCGCCGTGGCGAGCATCTTCTCCCACAGTACGCGGATCGCATCGCGGCCCGCCGTTATCTCGCCCGGCGGGTAGGCCATAACCGCTTCACCTTCATAGAGCGCGGCGATGCCGGCTGCATCTCCGTCGTTGGCGCGCTTGACGAACAGGCGGGTTAGGTCCTCTGGCTTGAGTGCTTTCGCGTTGTCGGGCACTGGGTCCTCTCGGTCGTGGGGGACGACTCTCAAGGGGCAGTATGGACTCGCACGAACTAGAAGTCCAACAGATGCTTCTACTAGGAGCTAGAATCACGGGATATGGAACTCAGGCAGCTCGAATACTTCATCGCCGTCGTCGAGGAAGCGAACTTCACGCGCGCCGCCGAGCGCGTCCACATAAGCCAGTCCGGGGTCAGCGCCCAGATCCGCCAGCTCGAGCGGGAGCTCGGCGCCACGCTCATCGACCGGTCCGGGCGTACCGCCACACCTACACCCGCCGGAGCGGCGGCACTCGAGCACGCCAGAGCAGCGCTCGCATCCGCTGATGCGATGCGCCAAGTAGTCGATGACATGACCGAACTGGTCCGGGGCCGAATCGTGATCGGCATGATCGTCGGCTGCACCATCACCCCACTGTTTGACGCGCTCGCGACGTTCCACCAGGCCCATCCCGGCGTCGAGATCGCCCTGATCGAAGGCAACTCCGACCAACTGATTGAGCGTGTACGCGTCGGCGGTGCAGATATCGCCCTAATTGGAGCGATCGGCACTCCTGCAGGTCTTGAGGCGCTCACGATCATCAGCGAACGACTCGTCGCCGCGGTGCCCCTCGACCATCCGCTAGCAAGCCGTGAACGTGTCGCCCTCGCCGATATCGGCCGCTACCCGCTCGTCTGCCTGCCCCAAGGAACAGGGATCCGCGCCGTGTTTGACCAAGCCTGCCACGCCAACGGCACCCGGCCAGACATCGCGCTGCAAGCCAGCGCACCGGACGCCATCGCGGACCTCGCGATCCGCGGACTCGGCATCGCGATCCTCAGCGAGTCGATGACCGCGAAATACGACGGGCGACTAAAAGGCCTCACCATCGAAGACATCGAAGCACCCGCCACACTCGCCCTGATCTGGAAACCAACACACAGCCCGGCACTCCGAGAGCTCCTCATACACACGCGCGCGGCCTTCACCGGCAACCGCCCCGCCACATCCCGGAACCGTCAAGCCAAGACACCCGTAAGCGGCAAAGCGAGCGTCCGCGGCACTCGCTCCCGCGCGCCCGCATAGCACGACGACCATGCGCCCGGGTTGCAGGCGACGCGATGCTCGCTTGCGCAGGCGAGGCAGGAGCACCGTGGGCCGCGGACTTGGATCTCGTCCGAGGCGAGCGTCAGCACCGACGTCTCACCAGACGCTCGCGTGTCGCGCAACCGAGTCAGTTGACCGCCCGCCGCTCCGCGCTCCACTTCTGCGGAGCGAGCGCGGAGCGTCACGGTTTCGTGTCTGTGGCAAACGCGTGACGGACGATGTCGTGGTGGGCGCTCCACGACCGCCACACAGCGCCGGCCCACTGTTCCGCGCGCTGTTGGTAGTCGGCGAGGTCTCGCGCCCCGACGAGATGGTTCACCGTGACTGGGCCGGGGCCAGATGAGCGGCGCAAGATCGGAAAGTCATTGACGTTCCGTAGAACGCGTCGAAACACGTCGCTAACGCGTTCCGCGGGGATACCCTGCTCAAGGACTGCGCAGAGACCGACGAGGTGCACGAACACGGACTGGCGATCACGCCGGTCGGTCCCATCGCCCGGATGTTGTGCCATGTAGGCGTCCACGACCAACCGGTGAGCCGGCGGATAGCGAAAGCGCTGCATCTCGTCGGCCTGCAACTCACCGAACGTCATCCAACAGCCCGGCGAACTGGGAACGTAGGCGTGGACCGGCCCGTCAATATCGGGGACCTGTGCACCGCACTGCGGACACGTGTTCGACTCGCGCGGCTGCATAACTGAATGCTGACACGCAGCTCGCCAACAACGAGCGCGACGCCATCTCGCCCCACTGCGCCCACCGGTCCTGATTCGCAGCAGAGGACTGCTGTACCGCTGGCCCTGGCCTAAAAAGGGGCAGCGTACGTGCGACGCGATGCACGTCGGTGCCCATACGGTGTCCAGACGCCGTCGGACATGAGATCACAGCAATCCAACGGCCCAAAATTAGGAATCTCGCGATGAGCGGCGCGAAAGCACGCGAGCAACTGAGCGGCGCGCGCGTCATCAAGAGCGCTGTGATGCTCGGCCAGCTCCACCTCCGCGGCTTCGCAGCAAGCAGGGAGTGTCCGGCTCGGCAGCCCGCGCAGGTACAGGCTGGACAGCGACATCGTGCACATCGTCGGCGGTGGCGGGAGCCGTACTCCTCGGCGCCGTCGCCCAGCGATTCCTAGCCCAGGACGTCGCCGATATCGAACACGAAGAAGCAGACGTGCTGTCGCTGATTCGCGACATCAGCGAGCGACTCCAGAGCCTCGAACGGGCCGTACGCGAGCGACAACACATTGCGGAACCCCGGCCTCGGCAAACGCGTGACCCTTGATTGCAGACCTAGCGCAACCACGCTGGTTTCGTCCTCACCTGGGGTAGCGCCTGGTTGCTACGCCGCGCCGATTCGGGTTCGCAGCCATGTGGCCATCGCCTTCTCGTCCCAGTCGCCGGCGGCGACTGCCAGGACCGCGTGCTCGGCATCATCGACGGTCGGTGATGTGGTCCAGGACCAGCCGTTGATCTCGATGAAGACACGGAGAGTCACCCAGGCGGCGCGCTTGTTGCCGTCGGGCAGCGGGTGGTTCTTTGCGAGGTGGGTAATGAGCACCGCGGCCTTCTCGACGAAGTCCGGGTAGAACTCGACCTCCCCGAACCCGGCGGCCGGCGCGTGCAGCGCGGAGTCGGCGAGGTCCAGCTTCGCGACGCGCATCAGCGTCTCCACTTTGAGGCCGGTCACTTCGGCGGCAATCGCGACGTAGTCGACCAAGTCGACGTAGGTGACGGTCACTTCGCGAGTCGCTCGAGCAGCTCGCGATCCTCCTCGATGATTCGACGCAGGCGCGCCTTGAATTCAGGATCGCTGCGGCGGCGCTCGACGGCTTCCTTGAGCGCCTGCTTGACCGTCTCATTCAGGCTCCGTCCCTCTGCGCGCGCGAGAGCTTCAGTGTCAGCAGCGAGCTCCTCGTCGAGTCGTACGGTCAGGTTCTTAGCCATAGCGCCATGGTAGCATGGTGGCGAGGC
>CAWBGR010000016.1:0-37617 GCA_963788385.1 uncultured Solirubrobacterales bacterium | reverse complement strand
TCGTTGGCAGTGTGCTGCCCGCGACACTGGCCTTCGCGGCGACCGGCTACGCCAACGCCCTGCTGCTGATCAGCGAGACGCAGCTGATCCAGTTGCGCGTCCCGACCGCGGTCCAGGGCCGGCTGTTCGGGGCGAAGGACACCGTCGAGGGCGCCTGCCTGCTCGCCGGGCTGCTGGCAGGCGGGGCGCTCGTCGCCGCCGAGGGCGTGCGCGTCACCCTGGCGGCGGGCGCCGGACTCTGCGGCGTGTGCGCCTTCGTCGCAGTGGTGATGGTGGGCACGAACCGTCGTGGGGCGGTCGCGGCGCGTGCACCCGGGGTCGGTCCGCTGCCCTGAGGCCCAGCCCGCCCTCGGCGCCTGCGGCTTCGCCGGGAGCGCTGCCGCGACGGCGTCGTTGAAGCTCGTCAGCGCCCCTCGACCAGACGTCCGTTGTCCCTTGCAAGCGGGCACCGGCGAACCGATGCATAAGTGTGCAAACACTTTCCGGTTCACGCCGCGCCGGCTCGATTCGCGCTCGCCGCGGCCCTAGTTCGCGCCCCTGCCGGCGTGGAGCGCCGGTGGCGCTCTCGCTGTGCCTGCTGGCAGCCTGCGCCCTGCTCGTCTCCTCGGCGGCTGCGCCCGGGGGCTCGGCACCCGCCAAGGGCGCGCCGGCCGGCGTGGCCACAGCGCATCGCCAAAGGCTCGCGCCGCCGCCGGCGCCGGCGAAGACGATGGCGCGTCGTCAAACGGCACGTCGCGCGAACGCCGAGCGGCTCGTGGCCACCCCGTCCACGTTGCCGGCATCGGGCGGCACCGTGCGCCTGCGTGCGCGGGTGCGCAGCGCAACGATCTGCCGCTTCTCCGCCGCCGGCGAATTGAGGACGCTCCCGTCCACCAAGAGCTGCCGCTCGGGGCTCGCATCGGTCACGGTAAGAGTGCCGCGCAACCGCAGCAACTCGCCTCGGCGCTACACCCTCTACCTGACCGTGGGCAAGCTGCACGGAGCGCGCCGGACGGTGCGCCAGGTGATCGTCGTACGCCGCCGGCGTACGACCTCCGGCTCGAGCACGCTCGCGGGTGTGACGGCCGCCTCAGGTGTCAACGGCCCGGCCGCAACGCTTGCGGCCGTGGGGGCGCCGGTGATCACGAGCCAGCCGACTGACCAGAGCGTGGCGGCCGGCGCGCCGGTGAGCTTCAGCGCCGCAGCTTCGGGCACGCCGGCGCCGGACGCGCAGTGGCAGGTCTCGGCCGACGGCGGCGCCACGTGGGCGCAAACGAGTCCGTCGTTCGCAGCCAGCGCGGCCGAGAACGGCGACGAGTACCGCGCCGTGTTCACCAACTCGCTCGGCACGGCCACCACCGCCGTCGTCACACTCAGCGTGGCGGCGGAGCAGACCACCAACTTCTCGGGCTACATCTCCTTCGCATCGCCCGGCCAGAGCTTTACCGCCGTCAGCGCCAGCTGGACGGTGCCGACGGTGACGTGTCAGCCTGGGCAGACGAGCTGGGCGGCCCAATGGCCCGGCATCGGCGACGGTTCGAGCGTCGAGCAGGACGGTACCGAGACCGACTGCTTCAACGGTGTCCCGAGCTACTGGGCCTGGTATGAGATGTACGGCGACCAGGCCGTGAACGGCGGTTACGCGGTTGCGCTGTCGGGCTCGACCTACCCCGTGCAGCCGGGCGATGCGATGACCGGCTCGGTCAGCCTCTCCGGCACGACCTGGCTGCTGACGCTCTCCGACGCAACCCAGAACTGGAACTCCGAGACCCAGATCGCCCAGCCCACGCCCGGGCTCAGCCAGGGGTCGGCGGAGTGGATGGTCGAGGATCCGAACGGCTGCAGCCCGCAGTGCGACGTCCTCGCTCAGTACTCGCCCGTGCAGTTCTCGCACGCGTCCGCCACGGGCGGCGGGCTGACCGGGCCGATCTCGAGCTTCCCGCTGACCGTGATGGAGATCGATCAGAACTCCACGCTGCTCGCCACATCCAGCCAGCTGAACGCGACCGGCGACGGCTTTACGGACACCTGGCTCGCCGGCTGAGCACCGGCCGGGTGTCGCGGCCGGGCGGCGGAGGCGCTCGCGCCGGCCTGTCAGGATGCCTGGGTGAGCAGCCCGGATCTGCAGCTTTCGACGCTGGCCGCGCTGCATCTGCACATCGATTCCGATTCACCCGCGCGGGCCGGGGTATCGACTACGTCGGAGTGCTGCTCGCTTCCGGTGCGAGTTGGGCGGGTCTGCCCGGACCGGGCGAGGCGCTGCTGATCGCGGCCGCGATCGCCGCGGCACATCATCATCTCGATCTCGCCTCGATCATCCTGGTCGCGTGGGCGGGCGCCACCGCCGAGGAGATGCTCGGCTGGTTCGTCGGCCGGCGCGCCGGGCGCGGCGTGCTTGGGGCGCCCGGGCCGCTGCACGGCGTGCGGCTCGCTCTGATCGACAGCGGCGATCGCTTCTTCGCCCGCTACGGCGTGGTCGCCGTGCTTCTGGTGCCGTCGTGGGTGGCGGGGATCGTGAGGATGCGAGCGTCGCTGTATGTGCCCGTGAACGCCGCCTCTGCCGCCGTTTGGGCGCTCGCGATCGGGCTCACCGCGTATTGGGTCGGGCCGCCGATCGCCGACGTCGCCCAGGATGAGGGCCTGCTTGCCTGGGTCGTCGTCAGCGCGCTGATCGCCGGCTTTGCGATCGTGCTGGCGCGCAAGCACCTTCGTCAAAAGGGCTGAGCGCCGTCGCGGCGGCGCGGACTCGCACGACATATGCTGCGCCTGTGGAGCAGGAGGAGAGTTTGAACGGGTGGGGCGATCGGGTGGCGTCGTGGGCCTCGGGGCGTGGCAGCTCGGAGCGGACTGGGGCGAGGTCGGGGATGAGGACGCCGCAGCCGTGCTCGACGCCGCGCTCAACGCCGGCGTCACCTTCATCGATACGGCTGACGTGTACGGCGACGGCCGCAGCGAGCGCAGCTGCGCCAAGCTGCTCGCCCGGCGGCCCGACGCGGGCATCCTGCTCGCTACCAAGATGGGCCGCCGCCTGCCCCAACTGCACGAGAACTACAGTCGCGAGAACTTCCTCGCCTGGAACGATCGCTCGCGGCGAAACCTCGGCGTCGACACGATCGATCTGGTCCAGCTGCATTGCCCGCCCGCGTCGGTCTACGACGACGATGCGGTGTTCGAGGCGCTCGACGAGATGGTCGCGGTCGGGCGGATCCGCCACTACGGCGTGTCGGTCGAAACCTGTGACGAAGCGCTCGCGGCGATCGCGCGGCCCAACGTCGCGAGCGTCCAGATCATCCTCAACTGCTTGCGCCTGAAGCCGCTCGAGCAGGTTCTCCCGGCCGCGCGCGACGCGGGCGTGGCGATCATCGCCAGAGTTCCGCTTGCCTCGGGCCTGCTGTCGGGACGCTACGACGAGCACACGACCTTCGCCGCCGACGATCACCGCAGCTACAACCGCCACGGCGAGGCCTTTGACGTGGGCGAGACCTTTTCGGGCGTCCCCTTCGACGTGGGCCTCGAGGCGGTTCGCCGCCTGGCGGCTGTCGTACCTGAAGGCTGCGCGATGGCGCAGTTCGCGCTGCGCTGGATCATCGACCAGCCCGGCGTCTCGGTCGTCATCCCCGGCGCGCGCAGTCCCGAGCAGGCACGCGCGAACGCATCGAGCGCCGGGCTCGCGAGCCTGTCCGGGGAGCAGCTCGCCGCCGTCGTGGAGGTCTACGACGAGCTGATCCGCCCGCACGTGCATGGGCGCTGGTGAGCGGGTGGCGCCGGCGGGCGCGGGCTGGCTGCTCTGGGGCGCGCGTCGGCGCCGCGGTCAGTTCCGCGGCGCCGCGGTGCGCTCGCTGATCGAGCCGGCGCCGTTGGCCTGGGCGCTGGCCCAGCTATAGCTGAAGTTCGTCCAATTCGTCTGCGCCGTCCACACGAGGGTGATCGCGTAGCCGATCTCACCGGCCGCGTCCGTGCTGACCGAGGCGCCCATCGACAGCAGGCCCTGGTTGGGGAAGGCGAGCACGTCCTCGCGATGACCCCAGCAGCCGCTCGCCGTCGGGCTCGTGCAGTCGAGGTTGGAGGTTCGCCTTCCGCCCCAGCCGTCGTAGTACATCCAGGCGTAGTAAGCCTCAAGCGCATTGCCGTATCCGCCGGCCCAATTCGACGACCAGCCGAAGGAGGAGAAGCTGCCGAGCAGGGCGCTGGGGTCGGGGTCGGCGTCGCTCGTGACCCCGTTCGCGGCGACCGCGTCCAGCACCGGGCTCAGGCCGGCGACCGCCGGCAGCCCGTAGGCGATGCGGTCGAGGTTGCAAAGGATCAGCAACTGCTCGGAGCCGCTCAGCGAGTAGAAGTCCCGCGGCAGCAGATACGGGCCGATGCCGAGAACGGCGTGCGCCCGGTTCAGGGCGCGGACCATCGCGTGCAGGCAGACCGGACCGCGCGGCGCGCTCGAGCAGGCGGCGGGCAGGGGGCCGACCGCGATGTTCGTGGCGGGGTTGGGCGCCGCGGAGGCGCTCGAGCTGACGGCGAGGAACAGGACGCACGCCAGCGGCGCCGCCCAGCCGGCCGGCGAGCGGTGGCGCTTGCGGGCGGCTGCTGGGGGGGTGTGGCGTGTCATCTGGCTCCTTGCCAACGGCTGTCTGGGCGGCGCGCGGCGACCGGATCGGCCTCTGCGGGGTCACGGCAGTGCATAGGAGGGGATCTCCAATCACCGCTCACGCCGCTATCGCTGATCGTAGGCGCGCGCCTAACCGTCGAGCAGGTGAGTTTCCGCCCCCGCTCGGGTGAGCTTCCTGGACCGTCCCAACCCGCCTGCGGAGCAGCCGCAGGGCGCTCGCAAACCGCCGGCGGGTTCATGCTCGCCGGCCCCGGAGCGCCCGGACCGTCTGCTAGGGTCCTAACCTGACCAACCGGTCACGTTTCTGCCAACCAACGCCACCCGGAGCCGGCCATGAGTGAATCGAGGCGTCAAACGCAGAACCCCTGGCTGAGCGTCGCGATCGTCTGCCTGGCACAGCTTATGGTCGTGCTTGATGCGACGGTCGTGAATGTCGCGCTGCCGTCCATCCAGCACGGCCTGCGAATCAGCAACGCCAACCTGCAATGGGTGGTCAACGCCTACACGCTCACGTTCGGAGGCTTCCTGCTGCTCGGCGGCCGCCTCTCGGACCTCTTCGGCCGCCGGCGGCTGTTCTTCATCGGCGTCAGCCTGTTCACCGTTGCCTCTCTGATCGACGGTCTCTCCAGCTCTTCGGGCATGCTGGTCGGAGCCCGCGCGCTGCAGGGGATCGGCGCGGCACTGGTCTCCCCGGCGACCCTGGCGATCGTCAACACCACCTTCCCCGACGGCGACGACCAGCGCAAGGCGCTGAGCCTGTGGGCGGCGCTGTCGGCCGGCGGCGCGGCCGTCGGGCTGCTGATGGGCGGAGTGCTCACCCAGGCTCTGTCGTGGCCCTGGATCTTCTTCGTCAACGTGCCGATCGGCGTTGCGGCCGTGGCGCTGGCGGTGCGCTTCGTGCCGGGCGGGCGCAGCGAGACGCATGAGCGTGGCGCCGACATTCTCGGCGCGTCCGCCATCACCGGCGGACTGGCGCTGCTGATCTACACGATCGTGGAGACGCAGACCTACGGCTGGGGAGCGCCGCGCACAATCATCCTGGGCCTCGCGTCGCTGGCTCTGATCGCGGCGTTCGTGGGCATCGAGGCACGCGTGCGGGCACCGCTCATCCGCCTTTCGATCTTCCGCACGCGTGCGCTTGCGGTGGGCGACGGGGCGATGTTCTTCCTCGGCGCCGGATTGTTCGCGAACTTCTTCTTCGGCACGCTCTACCTTCAGGAGATCCTTCACTTCTCGCCGATCGCCACCGGGTTCGCATTCCTGCCCGTGGCTGTACTGATTGGCGCCGCAGCCGGGATCAGCCAGCGGATCGTCCCGCGCTACGGAGTGCGCGCGGTGGCCGTTGCGGGCATGGCGATAGCGGCCGGCGGTCTTGCGCTGATGGTCCGCGTGAGCGTCCACGGGACATATCTCGGCACGCTGCTGCCGGCGTTCGTGCTGCTCGCGGTAGGCCTCGGCCTCTCGTTCGTCCCGGCCACGCTGATCGGCGTCTCGAGCGTGCACGGCGACGACGCCGGGCTGGCGTCAGGTCTCTTCAACACGGCACAGCAGGTCGGCGGCGCGCTCGGCCTGGCGATCCTTGCGACCTTGGCGGCGAGCCGCACCAGCAGCCTGATCAACTCGCTCGGTCACCACGCCAGCAAGCACGCGGTCGCCGCCGCAACGGTCTCGGGCTATCGGATCGCCTTTCTCGTAGCCGCCGGTTTCATGCTGACGGCGATCGTCGTGATCGTCTCGTTCCTGCGACCGCGGCACCTCGCACACGTCGTGCTGGATGGCGAGCTTGCGGCCACGAGTGCCGGCGCATGAGCGTCCTCGAGTCGCCGGCCGGCGAGCGGCGCGCCGACTCGCAGCGTAACCGCGAAGCGCTGCTGGCCGCTGCCGCGCAGGCTTTTGCGCAGGGCGGCACCGAGGTATCCGCGGAGGAGGTTGCCCGCCGCGCCGGGGTGGCCAAGGGGACCCTCTTTCGGCACTTCCCGAGCAAGCGCGACCTCGTCAACGCGGTAGCCGTCGATCGCCTTCTCCAGCTGCGGGCCGCTGTCGCCGAGGTCATGGCCACTCGCACACCCGGGCTCGCCGCAGTCGCCGAGCTGATGTCACGCGGCGCCGAGCTGCTCGCGGCCGATCGCTCGTTCTTCGCGGCGGCGACCT
The DNA here is from genome assembly GCA_963788385.1 of uncultured Solirubrobacterales bacterium. GTDB lineage: Bacteria > Actinomycetota > Thermoleophilia > Solirubrobacterales > Solirubrobacteraceae > Palsa-513. The sequence continues at coordinate 30,884 of CAWBGR010000016.1, read as the reverse complement.
GCGGGGGGCCGGCCGACTCGTGCCTGGGCGCCGCCAAGCTCGAGCTGCAACTCGCGCTTGACGAGCTCGTGGCCGGCGCTCAGCGTAGCGGCGAGGTGCGCCCCGAGATCACCGGCACCGACATCGCGATGCTGATGATGGCGGCGACCAACACCTGCGCCCCGGTCCAGGCGCTACAGCCGCAGCTGTGGCGGCGCTACCTCGCGCTGATGATCGACGGTCTGCGGCCGCAGAGCACCAGCCTGCCGCCCGCCAGGCCCTGACGGCGCCCCGCGGTGCCGCGCGGCGGCGCGGCCGTGCTCGAGCCGGAGCCGGCGCTCAGTCGGTGAGCGGCATCGCGAAGACGATCTTCGCGCGCGCCACGGCGACGAAATCGGCGGTCAGCGGCGGGCCGCCGTCGAGCTGGTCGATCGTGACATTGGTGAGCGCGATGAAGTCGCGCTCGGACGCGTTGAGCATGTCGGAGATCCGGCTGCGATAGCCCTCGCGCGCGAGTGTGACCTCCCCGCGGATGCGATGGCGGTCGGTTTCGAGCAGCAGGCGCTGATGGCGATTTTCCAAGGTGGGCCTATCTCGGCAGTCAGCCGCGTGAGGTTGAGTCGGAGAGCTGCTCGTCGCGCATCAGCTCTCCGAGCGCCACGGGTTCGTTGCGCTGGTCTCTCACGATATAGAGCGGGCGGCGTTTGGACTCGTCGTAGATCCGCCCGACGTACTCCCCGATCATGCCGAGCGCGATCAGCTGAAGCCCGCCGATCAGCAGGATCAGGATCGTCACGGCGCCGAACCCCGGCAGGTAGCCGCCCGTGAATTTGAGGATGATCACGACAGGGATCGCGATGAACGCGACGCCGGCGAAGAGGAAGCCGAGGTAGGTCGCGAGCTGAAGCGGGACATGCGAGAAGGACGCGATCGCGTCGAGTGAGAAGCGGAGCATCTTGCGGACCGGATACTTGGTCTCGCCCGCGTGGCGCGCGTCGCGCGTGTAGTGGATCGCCGTCTGCGTGAAGCCGACCCAGACCGTCATCCCGCGCAGGAAGCGGTTGCGCTCTCCCATCGAGAGCAGCGCGTCCAGTGCGCGGCGGTCGAGCAGGCGGAAGTCGCCGGCGTTGGGCTCGAGCTGGACCTGGGCGAGCTTGCGAAACAGTGCGTAGAACCAGCGCGCGGTCGTGAGCTTGAAGACGGTTTCGCCCTGGCGCTCGGCGCGCACCATGTAGACGACGTCGGCGCCGTTCTGCCACTCCGCGAGCATCTCGCGAATCAGCTCGGGCGGATCCTGGAGATCGGCGTCGAGCATCGCCACGGCGTCCCCGCGCGCATGCTCGAGCCCGGCCGTGAGGGCCGCCTGGTGGCCGAAGTTGCGCGACAGGTGCACCACGCGCAGCCGCGGGTCGGCCGCCGCCAACGCGTCGAGCTTCTCCGGCGTGCTGTCCCTGGAGCCGTCGTTGACGATTATCAGCTCGTAGTCGAGGTCCTTGAGCGCCGCGGTCGCGCGCTCGTAGAAGGCCTCGACGAGGTCCTCCTCGTTGTAGACGGGGGCGCAGACCGAGACCTTTCCCATGGTGCGCTTGTTGTTGATCGCCATCAGCTCGGGTGCTTCCTCGGTGCAGTTGCGCACGGCTTTCCGCAGACGCTCACGCTAGGCGTGTGCTCAACCCCGTGGGGGCTGGCGCGCGCGCTCGGTGCGAGCCTAACACGGGGGGTTCAAGCACGGATCAAGCCCCGAGGAATCGCGGTGGCTGCGGTTCGGTCATCCTGTGGCCCATGCGCATGCTGGAACCGACCAGCTGGTTCGAGCTGCCAGCCGTCAGGCAGTTCGTGAAATACGGTCTCGTCGGGGCGTCCAACACGATCGTGCAGTTCGTCGTCTACAGCGTCGGCGTCACGATCGGGATCGACTACCTGCTCTCGCTCGTGATCGGCTATCTCGCCGGTGCGCTGAACAGCTACATCCTCAACCGCCACTGGACGTTCCGCGCGGGCCACATCGCGCACACGACGGCGGGGAGCCGTTTCGCCCTCGTCACGGGCGGCGCGATTGCCGTGAACCTCGCGCTGCTGTACCTGTTCGTGCACCATCTCGGCATCGCGAAGATCCCGGCGCAGGCGATCCTCGTCGTACCGGTGCTCGCGGTGACGTTTCCGATCAATCGCTGGTGGTCGTTCGCACATCCGGGCGGGAGCGGCGAGCCGCCGACGCCGGCCACGTGAGCGCGCCGCCCGCTTTCGCTCGACTGTCTGTGGAGCGTCGCTGGTGGCTGGCGCTCGGCCTCGTCACGGTGCTCGCCGCCGTGCTGCGCCTGATCGCGCTGAGCACAGTTCCCGACAACCTCTTCTACGACGCTGCGGTGCGCTCGATGGGGCTCTCGCTGCACAACTTCCTCTACGGAGCGTTTGACCCGACAGCCGCCACGGCGATCGACAAGCCGCCGATCGACCTCTGGCTGCAGGTGCTCGCCGTCAAGCTGTTCGGATTCAACTCGACGGTGCTCAAGCTCCCCGAGGCGCTCGCCGGCACGGCCTCGATCCCGTTGCTCTACGACCTCGTCCGCCGTCTCGCCGGGCCGCTCAGCGCCCTGTGCGCGGCGCTGACGCTCACGCTGCTGCCGAACTCGGTGATCACCGCGCGCAGCGACACGATGGACTCCTTCATGATGGCGCTGCTGCTCGTGGTGGCCTGGCTGCTGGTGCGCAGTGTGCAGCGGCGCGACATGCGGCTGCTGCTCGGCGCGGCCGTCGTGCTCGGGCTCGCGTTCAACGTCAAGCTGTTCGAGGCGCTCGTGCCGGTGCCGGCATTCGTGGCGTTCGTCTGGCTGTGCTGGCGCGGCGACGGCATAGGCGCACGCCTGCGTCGCCTTGCGGGCGCCGGTGCGCTGTTCGTGGCGGTCGCGTTGTGTTGGATGGCGTTCGTCTCGTTGAGTCCGGCGCACGATCAGCCCTACGCGATCGGATCGACCAACGGCAGCGTGTGGAACTCGGTGTTCGTGTTCGACGGGTGGGACCGGATCGTCAAGCCGGCGGCGCCGAAGAGCTTCTCGACCAAGACGGCCGCCGCGCCGCTCGCGCAGGCAGCCCCCGCACCGCTGGCGCATGCAGCCGCCGCGCCCTCCACTGCGGCCACGGCGAGCACCGTTCACGGGATCGCCTCGAAGCCCGGGCCGCTGCGGCTCTTCCAGTACAGCCTCGTCGGCTACGGCACGAGGCTCGGCACCCTGCTCTTCGCCGCGCTCGTGTTCGGCCTGGTGGCGCTCGCGCCGATGCTCAGACGCCGCTTGCGGCCGCCACCCGCCGCCGACGCGGCGCAACTGATCGGCTGGGCGGCGACGCTCGCGCTCGCGCTCTGGCTGCTCACAGGGTACGTGCTCTTCAGCTTCTCCGCGCACACCCAGCCGCGCTACCTCGAGGCGTTCACCCCGGCGGTCGCGATCGCGTTGGGCTGCGCGCTGCCGGTGGTGGTGTCGCGCGCGCGGGACCTGTTTGGCGTCTACGTGCTGCTGGCGTCCTTCGCGATCGTCATGGCGGAGGGTGCCGCGGAGACCGCGAGCGGCAAGCACGGCTATCTCGCGATCACGATCGCCGCGGTGCTCGCGGTGCCCGTCGTGACCTACATCGCGCTCGCGTTCCTCGCCAGAGCTCGCCTTCGCCGCTGGCCGGCGTGGTACGTGCCGCTGTGCGCGACGATCGGGGCACTCGGCGCGATGCTCGCGATGCCGGCGGTGCGCGACGTGCTGCTGATCCGCGACCACAGCGGCGACCAGGCCGCCGAGGTTACGCTGGCCGCCTCGATCACAGATCCGGTCTCGAAGTTCCTGCTCAGCCACCAGGACGGGGCCCGCGACGAGGCCGCGTTCAGCGCCTCGACGATCGCGGCGCCGTTCATCGTGCTCGGCGCCAAGCCGGTGCTGCTGTTGACGAGTGTCAACGCCCAGCCGCTCGTTACGCTCGCCCAGCTTCGCGCCGACCACGCCGCGGGCGAGGTCCGCTATGTCTTCACCGAGACCGTCTGCCACGACGTGGTGATCACGCACGCGGCGTGCTCGAAGGCGATGCAGTGGGTGCGGGCGCACGCCCGCGACATCACCGCGCAGGCCGGCCTGCCGCACGACAGCGGGCTGCTCTACGATCTCGACGAGGCTCCTGCAAGGTGATTTCGCGATGAGAGTAAGGACACTTCCGTGCGCGCTGGCGCTTTGCGCTGCCGTGCTGGCGCTGGCCGCCGGCAACACCTCCGCCGCGACGGGCATGCCGGGCGCAGGCGTTGCCACCTGCAACCAGTCCCGCTGGTGCACGATCACCGCTTCGGGCGACGTCACGCAGACCGCGAGCCAGCTCGCGATCGGCAACGTCAGCGCCGGGACGGAGCTGGCGGTGACGCAGGACAACGTCGGGCAGAACCAGGTCGGCGGCGAGATCCTCAACGGCAGCCTGCGCGGGAGTTGCGGCTGGTCGCAGTACGCGCGCGACTGGACGTCGAAGGCGTTGAGCGTCATCGCGGCCTGCACGGATCCGGTCCTCGACATGGCGCAGTACGTCGCCGACAACGGGCGGGCGATCTGGAGCGGCTGCTACCCGCGTTGCTTCGGCGGCGTCCCGCTGCGTTTCGACAAGCGCTGCGGTCAGAAGGGCCACAACTGGTGCTACCGCTTCAACTGCGAGGAGTACGCCAACTTCTACCCGTGGTCGCCGGCCGCACATCCGGCCGACGCCCTGCGGATGACCGCCCGCCACCGGATCGACCTGCGTTACCTCGCGCGCTACGGCGACGCCTGGACGCAAAACGCCTTCTACCTCGTCCGCGACACCGACGTCGGGCACGGGACCGGCAACTGGGCCTTCATCAGCGCTGCGGCGTGCGGCGTCAGCGCCGGCCCTCCCGGCACATACCACTGGCTGACCAACCCGACCAAGCCCCACCACAAGGCGCCGTCGGCTCACATCGCGCGCGCCGCGGATGGCTCGTCCGCCTGAACACCCTGTAGCCTTAGCCTCGCTTTAGGTTTGCGGGTCATCTGTTGGCGACCCGCAAGCCGTCCTCGTCGGCGCTTCGGCCCCCGTCCCACTTGCCTGCCATCCCGATCAGCTGCCGCCACTTCGACGACCGCGCCGCGTGAGCGGCGAGCGCGGGGGCCCTGGCTGATGGACCGCCAGCTTGAGCTGCAGACGCACGAGCTCGAAGAGGAGCACTGGTGGTACCGCGGGCGACGGCGAATCATCGCCGAGCTGCTGCGTGGCGTAACGCTTGCGCCCGGCGCGGAGATCCTCGACGCCGGCTGCGGCAGCGGGCGCAACATGGTCGACCTCGCGCGCCTGGGCACCGTCACCGGGGCGGAGATCTCCGACGCGAGCGTCGCGCGGGCCCGTGAGCGGGGCATCGGTGAGGTCGTTCAGTGTTCGCTAACCGAGCTGCCGTTCGCCGACGGGCGCTTCGAGCTCGCCGTCTGCCTCGACGTGATCGAGCACATCGAGGACCACCTGCGCGCGATGCGTGAGCTCTACCGAGTGGTCGCTCCGGGGGGTAGGCTCGTGGTCATGGTTCCCGCCTACCAGTGGCTGTGGAGCGAGCACGACGTGATCAACCACCACGAGCGCCGGTACAACACGCGGACCCTGAGCACAGCGGCAGCGCAGGCCGGCTGGCTGCAGGTGCGCACGACCTACTTCAATGGCCTGCTGCTGCCGGTCGCGATCGTCCACCGTCGGCTCACGCGACGGACGCGGTTCGTCGGTGAACCGGTCTCTGATCTGCACAGGACCCCCGAGCCGCTCAACACCGCGCTCGAGTGGCCGCTCGACGCCGAGGCTCGCCTGATCGGGATGGGCGGGCGGATCCCGGTAGGCCTTTCGCTGGCGACGGTCTTCAGCAAGCCGGCATGATCGCCGACGACGGGTCACCGCCGGGGCTCGTGCCCGGCGCTGACGCGCCCGGGCGGGGCGGGCGGACGCTCCGGTCCGCAAGGACGCGGGTGGCTGCGCAACACGGGGCGCTCGCAGCGATCCTCCTACTCAGCGGGTTGCTGGAGTTCGTGAAGCTCGGCCAGAACGGCTACGCGAACACGTTTTACTCGGCGGCGGTGAAGTCGATGCTGCGCTCGTGGCACAACTTCTTCTTCGTCTCCTCGGATCCCAACGGCTTCATCACGGTTGACAAGCCGCCGCTGGCGTTGTGGTTGCAGGCGTTGAGCGCGAAGTTGTTCGGGTTTGCGCCGCTGAGCTTGATTGTGCCGGAGGGGATCTGTGCGGTGTTGGCGGTGGCGTTGTTGTATTGGATCGTTGCGCCGCGGTTCGGGCGTGTGGCGGGGCTTGTGGCGGCGTTGGCGTTGGCGGTGTTTCCGTCGTTTGTGGCGGTGTCGCGTGAGAACGCGGTCGATCCGTTGCTGATTCTGTTGATGCTTGGTGCGTGTGGGGCGGGGTTGGCGGCGATTGATTCGGGGCGCTTTCGGACGCTTGTGTGGTGTGGGGTGCTGGTGGGGCTGGCGTTCAATACGAAGTCGCTGGCGGCGTTGCTGGTGGTGCCGGGGATCGCGGTTGGCTATCTGGTGTGTGCGCCGGGGTCGTGGCGGCGGCGGCTCGGGCAGCTGGCGGTGGCGGGGGTGGTGTTCGTCGCCGTCGCGGTCTCGTGGTCGCTGGCGGTCCAGTTGACCCCCGCCTCCCAGCGGCCCTACGTCGGCGGCAGCGTGAACAACTCCGAGTTTCAGCTGGAGTTCGGCTACAACGGGTTCGGGCGGGTCGGCGGCCAGCAGGGCGGGCCCGGCACGACGAAGGCCCATCTGACGCCAGCACAGCTGCTGCCACTGGTGCGCCCAGGCGTCGATGTTGCCGAGTCGGCCCCTGAGCGTCGCTACTTCGCGACGCACGCGCGGCCGCCGGCGCATCCGACGGCGACACACCAGCACAGCCCCGCGCCGGTCGCGGCCAGCGGGCGCCAACGCGGCCCGCTGCGCCCGTTCGGCGGCACCCGCAGTCCGCTGCGCATCTTCGCCGCGGCGCTCGGAGGCCAGGCGGGGTGGCTTGTGCCGCTGGCGTTGATCGGGATGCTGGCGTCGGCGCTCTTGGCTCGCGGGCGCCGCGAGCGTCCAGTCGCCGCGCTGTTCGTGCTCGGCGGGTGGTTCCTGGTCGAGCTCTTGGTGCTGGACTTCTCGGCCGGGATCGTGCACCCCTATTACTCCTCGGCGCTCGGCCCGGGGGTGGCGGCGATGGCCGGGGCGGGTGCCGTGGCGATCGGCTCGCTGGCGCGCAGCCGCGAGCGGGGGCTCGCGCTGCGCGGCTTTGTCCTTGCGGTCGCGGCCGTGGCGGCGACGCTGGCGGTGCAGCTGGTCCTGATCGCGCGCGAGGGGGACCCGCTCTGGTGGCGGATCCCGCTGGTTGTGCTCTGCCTCGGCGGCGTGGTCGCGGTCCCGGTGGTGGCGCGCAGCCGCGCCGGCTGGGCGGTGGCTGTGGCGCTCGGCGCGCTGCTGGTCGCGCCGATGGTCTTCAGCTTCAGCGTCTGGCTCGCACCCGTCGAGGGAACCTTCCCCGCGGCCGGGCCCTACAGCGCGGCCGGCGACGGCGGACTGGGTGAGCCGCGCGGAGATGTGGCGGCCGACGAGGGACTCCTGCGCTACGTCGAGGCCAACGGGGCGACCGCGCGCTACCCGCTGTTTACGCAATCCTCCGATCAGGCGTCCCCGCTCATCCTGCTCGGCCTGCGCGCCTCAGCCGAGGGCGGCTACGGCGCGAGCGACCCCGCACTGAGCAACGATCGCCTGGCGATGCTCGTCGCGAACGGCAGCGCGCGCTATCTGCTGATCAGTGGTAGTTATGCCGACCGGGGCGGCAACAGCGCCGAGACGGCCGCGCGCCTGGTCTGCCCGGAGATTCCCGAGCTGGTCTGGGGGCCGGCGGGCTTCTTCGACCTCGGTGGCTCCTACCTCGTCGACTGCGCGGGCAGGGCGGCGCAGCTGCGCCATCCGTACCAGACGGCACGTGCGTTCCTCAAGGCGCACCCGCATGTGCACTACACGCTCTAGAGGTGGCGTCGAGCGCGCCGCTGCGGTGCGGTGAAGCCCAGCCGCGCCCTGCCGGCGCTTGGCGCGCCGGCGCGGATCTGGCACTTCGGTGGCGAGTCCCAGGCGGTGACGATCGTCGAATTGCGCGACGGCGGGCGCGCGATCGTGGTCGCCGACGCGCAAGGCGAGCGGTGTGAATTCACTCTGCGCCGTGCGACCGCCGCGTTCGTGGCGCGCGGGAAGCAGCACTCCCCGCGGCTCGAGTTCTGACGCCCACCCACATCCCGCAGGCATCGCGGTTCACGCCGCCACCGTGCCTGCGTGAAAACACGCACGCTTGACGCGCCGGGGTCGCCGGTTGTGTGAGAACCCGTTCGAGAAGCCACAACACAGACCTAATCTGACCTTCCCGCCACGCAAGCTTCGCTCCCCTACCCTGTGGCTCGCTCGCAGGATCCAAGACCATGACCCACACCGACCCCCAGGACGACGAGACCGTCAACCGCGCCGGCAGCCGCGTTGATCGGCGCACGTTCCTGGCCGGCGGGCTGCGGGCCGGCGGAGCCGTCACGGCCGTCGCGATCGGGATCGATGCACTGGCCGGCGCCGAGTCCGCGGCGGCTCGCCCGCGCCCGCCGGGTCCCTATCGCCGCGCCCGCCAGCCAAACATCCTCGTGATCATGGTTGACCAGCTGCGCGCGCCTCGCTGGTTCGGGCCCGGGGGGCACAGCGTCGGGCTGCCGCCGAACATCGCGGCTCTGGCTCGCACGGGCGTCAGCTTCGCCCGCCACTACACGGCCTCCAACGACTGCACGCCGTCGCGCGCAGCGATGCTGACGGGGCTGCACACCCACCAGACGGGCTGCATGATCACCGGCGCGAGCACGCTCGACCCCGGCTTCCCCACCTGGGGGACGATGCTCGGCGACCTCGGCTACTCGAGCTACTGGTACGGCAAGTGGCACCTGACCCGGGACGACCGCCGCTGGAGCGCCACGAGTGGCCCGCCGGTACTGGCGCGCTACGGCTTCGAGGGCGGCACCTACCCATCGCCGAACGGGGCCCCCGGGCAGGGGTGGCGCGTCGATCCGCACATCGCAAAGCAGTTCGAGACCTTCTATCGCGAAGCCGCCGGCGCCGAGCCGTGGTGCACGACCGTGTCGTTCGTCAATCCCCACGACATCGCCTGGTGGTGGCGCTGGAGCGGCCGCGCGGTGCAGGAGGCCTCCGCCCCGAGCAGGATCGGATCGCTGCCACCCAACTTCGAGACGCCCGAGCAACTCGACGCGCGGCGCAAGCCGCTCGTCCAGCGCTCGCTGCAGCTGACCAGCGCCCAGTCCTTCGGCGAGGTCCCGTTCGCCGGACCGGGGTTCGAGGCCTCCTGGCTGCCGTTCCTCGATCTGTACGTGAAGCTGCAGCTCGAGGTCGACCGTCAGGTCGGAGCGGTGATGGCGACGCTCGCGCGCCGGCCCAAGGTGGCGGCGAACACGATCGTCCTGTTCACCTCCGATCACGGCGAGTATGGAGCCTCGCACGGCCTGCGCGGCAAGGGCGCGGGCATGTACGAGGAGGCGATCAGGGTGCCGCTGATCGTCAGCGACCGCACGGGCCGGCTCGGGGCGGTCCCGAACACCGTGCGCCAGCAGCTCACCTCGAGCGTCGATCTCGCGCCGCTGTTGCTCACGCTCGCCGCCGGGTCCGACAGCTGGCGCAAGGATGCGGGCTTCGCCCATCTCGCCGGCCGGGCCGATCTCGCGCGGATGGTTCGCGATCCCGCGGCGCCCGGGCGCCGCTATGCGCTGCACGCCACCGACGAGGTGATGACGGAGTTTGCGCTGCTGCCCTACGACGCGCAGGCGCCGCTGCACGTCAAGGGCATCGTTACGCCGACCGCCAAATATGCGACCTACTCCAACTGGCAGGCGAACACGCTCGACCCGCTCGCGCGGGGCCAGGAGATGGAGCTCTACGACTACACCAACCGCGCCGGCTACCAGGAGATCGACAACCGCGCGGGGCGCAGCCCACTCGAGGAGCGTCTGCACGCCTCCCTTGAGGAGGCGACGTTCGAGGAGTTGCATGCGCCGCTCCCGCCCAGCCTCAGCCAGGCGCAGCAGCGGGGGCTCGGCGAATACCAGGCGCTCGCGGTCGACGCGCGCAAGGGGTCCGAGCTCCAGCGTCTGCGCGCCGTCGAGCGGCTCGTTCACAAAATCGAGCACAGCATTCCCTGACCGGAGGCGGGCGCGGCCGGGGACCCGGTCGGCCCCGAGCGGCAACGAGCGCTGTCAGCCGGCGGGTGAGATCGCCGGCGAGGTGGCCAGCGTCCTGCCGGCCGAATCGAGCGCGGCCACGGCGACGTAGGGCTCGCTCGTGTGAACGGCGATCGTGGTCTGGAAGCCGCTCCTCGCCGCGCTCGTGACCGCCACCAGCGCCGTCGCGCTCGCGCCGGCGAGGACCTGCCAGCGGGCCACGGCCGTCGCCCCGTTCCAGCTCGCCTCGACGCTGAGGCGGCCGCCGGCGGCGCTGCGGGCAGCGATCGCCGGGAGGGTCTTTGGCTGCGCGCTCCACGGCGCGAAATAGGTGCGGAAGTCCTGCACGCCGAGCCCGAGCGTCGCGTCGAAGAGCACGCGACCGGACGAGCTGTACTCGGTGAAGTTGGGCAGCCCGCCGTATCCCATCAGCCAGTTGCCGCCGGCCAGCGGCAGCAGGTCGCCCTGGCTTGAGGCGAGCAGCGTCGCGTTGGGGTTGGTGAACTGCTTGACGAGCGTGACGGTGTGGGTCGCGGTGTTTGGATCGAGCAGCAGGCCGCGTGACTGTTTCTCCTTCGCCGGGTCGGAGCCGTTGTCGAAGACCGAGATCAGCCCGCCCGGCTGCCACTCGGCGTCGTGCTGCCAGTAGAAGACGGTCCCCGGGCCCCGTTTGAAGGTCGAGTAGCGCCCGCCCATCCGCCAGATGAACGACCCGGTGTGGATGTCGACGTCATAGATCGCCCAGGTGTTGCGGGCGGAGAGCAGCACGTCGCCGCCGGTGCCCGGATCGATCGAGTTGATGTGGACGTAATCCCAGTTCAGCGTCGTGTGAGGCATCGGTGCGTAGGAGTCGCGCAGCGGGATGTGCCCGAGCGCGTGCCACTCCCACATCACCAGGCCGGTCTTCACGTCGATCTCCTGCACGATCGAATCGTTGACGACCGCCCGTGCCGAGCCGCCCATGCTCGTGAGGTTCATCTGGATCGGGTCGAACGCGTCGATCCAGGCGGTTCCCTGCGCGCTCAGCAGAAACTCGTGCAGGTCGGCCTTGTAGCCGTTGCCGGCCGAGACGTGGGCCAGCGGCTCATACGTCGGGCTGTAGATCTCATCGACGCCCTGCCCGAAGCCGAGCGACAGGACGCGCCCCTGCCACCACGTCAGCACCGTCCGTCCGTCGTAGGTCTGCGGGCGAAAGTTCGTCGCGGTGTCGTCCGCCGCCAGCGGGTGAAACCAGATCAGGGCGCCGGACTGATCGACGATCATCGGGCCCGGGGTGCCCCTGCCCTGGTAGGGAGCGAGAAAGAAGTCGCCCGGCGTCGCTCCCGGCTGCGCCGGCGTCGTGATCCGCACGCTCGAGGGGGTGATGGACGGCGCGCTGAGGTAATGCTGCACCTCGGCCGCGTCACCGTGGGCCAGCGGGAACTGCTTCTGGCCGACCGGCGCTTGGAACGCGATCACGAAGCGCGTGTGGACCGTGGAGGTGCTCCCGCCCGCCGCCACTTTGGCGCTGACCGCCACGTGCTCGCCGGACTCAAACGGCGCGGCCGGAATGAAGCTCTCGCCGGTGCCCGTGGAATAGGCCTCGAGCTTGCCCGCGTGGGTCCCGCTGGCGGAGCCGACGACCGAGACGTCGGTGACCCGTGTGCCGGGGCCGCCGAGGAAGCTGATCTGGGTGGTGGGGGAGGCGTCGGCGGTGCCCGGAAGCGGCGAGACGGTGACCGGGTTTGCGGCGGCCGCCGCGGCGTCGGAGACGGGCACCGTCTTCGGCGGAGATCCGACGCTCGAGGAGCCGCAGGCGCCCAGCGCGAGGGCGGCGAGCGCCACCGCGAGGCAGGATCCGATCAGCGCAGCTGGTTGACGGTAATGGGTCGGTCGAGGCATCTGTTGCGAAGGCGCGCTGGACACTATCGGGGACTGCGGCGCTCGCGCCGGCGCTCGGCACGTTCCTCTCGGCCGGCTCGTGGCACGAGCGGCTCCGAGAGTGAGCGGCGCAGGCGGATGAAGCCGAAGGTTCCCCACAGGGCGGGGATCCAGAGCGCGATCGCATGGTAGACGACGGCCGCTGCGGCCGACGGGGTTGCGCTCACGCCGTAGAGCACGAGCATGCCCACGAAGCTGCCCTCGAGCACGCCCACGTTGCCCGGGATCGGCAGCACGTTCGCGAGATAGCCGATCTGGTAGGCCAGCACGATCACCGCGATCGACGGCGTGTGGCCAGTGGCCTGAAAGCACGCCCACAGCACGCCGATGTCGAACCACAGGTAGCCGATCGCCCCGAGCAGGCGCCAGTCGGGCCGCAGCAGCGTCGTCCGTGTCGCCCTGATCGTGGCCGCGACCGCGACGAGCGCCGCCGCCAGACGCCCCGAGCGCGCGTGCGCCCAGTGTTCGCTCAGCCGCGGCAGCGCGAGAAAGAAGGCGAAGATCGCGATCGCCACACCCGCGGGCAGGAAGCTCAGCAGCGGGTTGCGCGGCCCGGGCAGGATCCCCAGGCCGAGCGCCAGGCCGACCGCGGCGAGCGTCAGCAGGTTGATCGCGCTGGTCAGCAGGAACAGCACAGCCGAGCGCTCGGCGATCCGTCCCGCCGGGACACCACGCTCGTGCAGGATCCAGGCGCCGACTGCGATGCTCCCCGCGCCGCCGAGCGAGACGGCCGCGCCGAACGCCATCTCCGTCAGCGCGACACGCGCCCCGAACACGATCGGGGCCCGGTCGAAGACGGTCAGGAAGATCAGCACATAGCCCATGCACGAGAGGATCTCCAGCGCGCCGGCGACGACCAGCCAGCCGGGGCTCATGTCGGCGACGACGTCGCCGACGCCGTGCAGCCCGGGAACCGCCAGCAGCAGGCCGATGACCAGCACGCCGACGATCACCAGCGAGATCACCCCGTTGCGCAGGCGCCTGGCCTGATCGGACTCGGAGACGTGCTGCGGTTCTCGCAGATCGGGTGTGCTCATCGATGGCCCGCCGCGGCGTGGTAGGCGCCAACCTCCTGGCGCAATCGTATGGGTTGGGGCAGGCGTGCTCGCAGGCGCGCGCGAGCGCGGCCGACCGGCGCCGGCGGCGGGGTCAGTGCAGTTGCTGGATGAACGTGTAGATCACCATCGCGCTGACGACGACGGCGAAGACGCGAAGCGCCCACAGCGCGAACACGGATCGGCGGCGCAGCCGCGCCCGCGGGACGGCGCGGGAGGTCTCGGCGACGAACTGGTCGGGCTCGAGGTGCATGATCAGCTCCTCCTCCGCGGCCGCTTCGGGGTGCACGGGAAATTCGCCGCCGGCGGTCTCGCCTGCGACGGCGGGCGAGCGGGCGGTCTGCGCTGAGCGCGTTTGTGGCGGCGCCATCGTCAGCCGCCCAAGTGGACCGCGAGCAGGAAGGAGTCGATTCCGTAGGCGGCGCCGCAGAGGCCGACGAACGACACGACGGCGACGGCGATCACGTTGGTAGAGCGGCGGTTGGCCCAGGCGCCCATCAGGCCCCGGTCGTTGGCGAGCATCACCATGAACACCAGACTGACCGGGAGCAGCACCGTGGCGAGCACGTTGGCGTTGAGGGCGATCGACAGGAGCGGCGCCCCCGGGATCAGGATCACGATCGCCGCGACCAGCGCCACGCCGAAGTTCGCCGCGTAGAACAGCCCGGCCTGGCGGGGGGAGGTGTTGAAGCTGTGTGTCACGCCGACACATTCGGCGGCGGCGTAGGCGGTGCTCGCCGAGATCGTCAGGATCGCGACCGCCCCGGCCTCGATCAGGCCCAGTGCGAAGACCGCTCCGGCGGCGCTGCCGGCGACGCGCCGCAGCGCCTCAGGGAACCCGGCGCCGGCGAAACCCTGGATACCGGCCCCGCCGTGCGTCAGCAGCGCCGCGCCGGCGACCAGCGCGCCAATGCCGAAGATCGCCGCCAGCACGGCGCCGACCGCCGTGTCGTAGCGCCCGTGGCCGATGTCGCGCGGGGTCATGCCCTTGTCGGCCGAGGCGCCCTGCTGGAAGAAGATCATCCACGGCGTCACCGTCGCCCCGATCGTGGAGGCCAAGAGCAACAGCAGCGTGTTGAAGCTGCCGCCGGGGAAGGGGCTGAAGTCGAGCGAACTCGCGATCGCTCCAACGTGCGGCTTGACGAGGATCGCCGCGACGAGGAAGAGGCCGTTGAAGAGCGCCATGCCGAGCACGATGCGCTCCCAGCGCCAGTAGCGCCCGCCGCTGAAGGTGAACACGACCAGCACCAAGCCGAGCGCGACCGCGACGAGCGAACCGAGGTGGAAATAGGCCAGGCCGACACGGATCGAGACGAACTCGGCGACCAGCGTGACGAGGTTCGTGAGCGTCAGATCGCCGGCCGCGAACCAGCCCCAGACCGAGCCGTAGCGCTGCAGCACGAGCTCGCCGTAGCCGCGATGGGTGACCGCGCCGATGCGCATGCACATCTCCTGACAGACGTAGGCCATCGCGAACAGCAGCGGAATGAACGGCACGAAGAAGCCGAGCCCGTACTGCGCCCCGTCGGAGGCGTAGGCGATCATGCTCGGCCCGTCGTTCTCGCCGAGCATCGCGAGGATCCCGGGCCCGACGAGCAGCCACATCAACGACCAGCGCCGGCCGCCCAGCCGCGCGTGGTGGACGCGCGAGCGGTCAAGCGACCGCGCCGTGTCCTCGTTCGTCACCGCGGGCGGCGCGATCACGGGCCGGGTTGGGGGAGCCTGCGCGGCGCTCATCGATCAGCCGGCCGGCGCATCCTGGCCCGCGACCTCGACGCGCATCGCGCCGGCGAGCCGGCCGCCGATCGCGTGCTCGCGCTCGCCAAAGAGCACGAACAGCGGGCCGCCGAAGGGCTGGTGGTCGCGTACCTCGAAGCGCTCGCCCGGCGAGATGCCGCAGCTCGCCAGGTAGCGAAGCATCTCCGGGTCGGAGTCGGACACGCGGACGAAGACGCCGCGATCGCCGCGCTCCAGGGTCTCCATGCTCCGCGTCGGGCGCTCCTCGAGCTCGAGGTCTGCGCTCGGGATCGGGTCGCCGTGCGGATCGGACGCCGGATTGCCGAGCTTGATCGCGATCAGCTCCTCAAGCTCGTCGGACAGGACGTGCTCGAGCACCTCAGCCTCGGCGTGCACGCGGTCCCACGACATCCCCAGGGCGTCGGCGAGGAAGCGCTCGAGCAGCCGGTGATGGCGGATCACCTCGAGTGCGACACGCCGCCCGGCGGCCGTGAGCCGCACGCCGCGGTAGGGCTCGTGCGTGACGAGTCCCAGCTCGTCGAGCTTCTTGAGCATCGCCGAAACCGACCCGGCCGTGATGCCGAGGCGCTCGGCCAGGGCACTCGTCGTGACGGGCTCATCGCCGCGCGACTGCAGCGCGAATATCGCCTTCGCGTAATCGTCGATCGCCGGCGATCGTTGCAGGGTTGGGGACACCACCTGCCACAGAGTATGGCACACCAAAGTTTTGCTCAAGGCACGCACCCAAAAGCTCTTGTGGCATGCCAGTCGGGTGCGCGACTCGGCGGGCGGGCAGTTGGGCGCGGTTACGCGGTCGCGGCGCCCACGCCGCGTCCGGGAATCCCTCAGCGGGCGCGGTCGCGCGCTTCGAGGTAGGGCGCGAGGTATTTCGCGGCGATCTTGACCGGCGGCGACCAGGTCGGCTCGTCGGTCACCTGCGAACTGAAGCCGTGCCCGCCGATTATCTGCGCGCTGAGGTAGCGGGGCGCTGCGCCGGTGAGCAGGATGCCGTGGATGACCGGTGCGAGCGGGGCCGGCTCGATCGCAAGACCGGCGAGCGCGGCGATCGACTCCGCCGCGGCGTCCGCCTGCTGGGCGGCGATGCCGCCGTACTTGAGCTCGAAGTCCGTCGCGTCGCCGGCGGCGTAGACCGCCGCCACCCCGGGCACGGCGCTGTGGGCATCGACCGGGATGAACCCGTGCTCGCCGGACGCCAGCCCGCGGACGGCCGGCCCGTAGAGCTCCGGCAGCGCGATCACGCGGTCGACGTCGATCGTGTGGTCGCCGGGGTTGATCACGACGTGGCGCCCGTCGGGCACCTCGCAGTGGGCGCTGGTGACCACAGTTACCCCGGACTGGGCGAGCAGCGCGGCGACGGCGGTCGAGGCCCCCTCGCCGAAGATCGCCAGTGGCTGCTCCTCGGGCGTGACGATGCTGACCGCCAAATCGACGTTCATCTGATAGGCGCGGGCGGCCGTCATCAGCGCGAGCTCATAGATCGGCAAAGGCCAGGCCACGCGCGGTGGGATCACGAACGCGAGGTCGTGGACGTAGCCGCCGTCGACGTCCTCGAGCAGTCCGCCCATCTGCTCATCCAGACGCGAGTCGTCAAGCGTCACGGCTTCCGGGAAGCGCGGCTGCGGCCGGGCGCCGAGCGCGAGCAGGATCGCGTCGTACTCGAACTGCGCGCCGGACGCGGTGCGCGCCGTGCGCGCGTCCGGATCGATCGACGCGAAGGACTCGGCGATCAGCGTGGCGCCCAGGTCTGCGGCGATCTCGCTGATGGCGTGGCGCTCCGCGGCGCCGTAGGCGAACGGCTCACGCACGGTCAGCGGCCTGTAGACGAAGTCCGGGTTCGGCGCGATCAGCGTCACATCGAAGCGCTCGGCGCCAAGGTCGCGGAGCGCAAGAGCCGCCTCGAGCGCCGCGACGCCGCCGCCGGCGATCACGACCTTGAAGGGTTCTGAGGACGGCCTGGGGCTGGTCATCTGCGCGCTCCCGTGTCGAGGCAAGCCTGCGGTGGAGCTGACACGCTACCGTTCCAGCGATGGCCAAGGATGACGGCACGCAGGCCGACGACGCGCGGGCGGGCCCGCCGATCCGCGTGGTGCTCGCCGACGATCATCCCGTCGTGCGTCGCGGACTGCGGCTGCTGCTCGACGAGGAGCCCGACTTCGAGGTCGTGGCCGAGGCCGGCGACGTCGACGATGCGCGGCGCTACGTGCGGGGCCACCATCCCAACGTGCTCGTGCTCGACCTCAACATGCCCGGCGGCTCGAGCCTCGAGGCGATCCCGTCGCTGCGCGAGGAGTTCCCCGATACCCACATCGTCGTGCTGACGATGCAGCAGGAGCCGGCCTACGCGCGCGAGGCGATCGCCGCGGGCGCGGACGGCTATGTGCTCAAGCAGGCCGCGGACGGCGAGCTCGTCGAGGCGGTGCGGCTCGCGGCGGCGGGTGAGAGCTACCTGAATCCGCGCCTGGGGGCGCGTCTGGCGGCCGAGCCGCCGCCCGGCCCCCCGGACAACCTGTCGGAGCGCGAGGTCGACGTGCTGCGCCTGATCGCGCTCGGGCACACCAACACCGAGATCGCCAAGCAGCTCTACATCTCCGTGCGCACCGTCGAGACTCACCGCGGCCACATCTCCCAGAAGCTCCTGCTGTCCTCGCGCGCCGAGCTCGTGCGCTACGCGCTCGACCGCAAGCTCGTCGACACCTGAGCACCGGCGCACGCCGCGGTGCGCGGCACGATCAGCAGCGCGCAGCTGGCGCGGCGCGCGAGCGCGTGCGAGGTGCTGCCGGCGATCAGCCGCCGCAACGGCCCGCGGTTGCGCGAGCCGACCACGAGCAGGTCGACGCGCTCGCCGAACGCCGCGAGCTCCTCGCGTGGCAGCCCGTGGACGGCCGTCGCATCGACGCCCTCGAGCGTGGCGACCCTCTCGCGCGCGGCGTCGCGGTCGGCTTCGACCAGCTCGCCCCAGCCGACGGGCATCGGTGCGACATACCCCCAGACCGGGACGCCGACGACGTGGCACGCGCGGAGATTCGCCCCGTCGCGCTGCGCCAGTACGCGCGCCACGGCCAGCGCCGCCTCGCTCTCGGGCGAGAAGTCGTAGGCGACGCCGATGCGCAGGAAGCCGCCGAAGCGTGGCTCGTAGCCGCGCGGCGCGACCGCGACCGCGCAGGGCGCACCGCTCAGCGACGCGCCGGTGTCGTCGCCGGCGGGGATGTGGCCGGCACCGGCGCGAGTGTGTGAGCCAACGACTAGCAGGTCGGCGCCGTAGCGCTCGGACAGCATGTGCAGCCCGCGCGCCACGGAGGAGGCGCTGGCGGTCGCGAGCTCGGCCTCGATGCCGCTGTCGTCGCGCTCCGCGGCCAGCAGGTCCAAGGCGTCCGCCGCGGTCCGCGGGTGGGGGCGGGCTCCGGCGGGCGCCGGAGCTGAGGCGCCGTAGATGTGAGCGAGCGTCACGGTCGCATCAGGCGGCGCGAGCGCCGCGGCGAGGGCGATCGCGTCGCGGCCGCCCCGGCCTCCGTCGACGCCGATGATCACGTTGGCGAACATGGCGCAGAGGCTAAGCCGCGGCGCCGCGCGCGACATCCGTGCGCCGGTGCGCGGCGATGCGGACTTTTACGGACGCCGGAGGCGTCTGAATGTGGGTAGATAAGCGGCGTGAGCTCCGCGTCGGCGCCGGTTGAGACACCGCTATCGCAGCGGGATCTGGAATTGATCGACGCCTACTGGCGCGCCGCCAACTATCTCTCGGTCGGCCAGATCTATCTGCTTGCGAACCCGCTGCTGCGCGAGCCGCTGAGCATCGAGCACGTCAAGCCGCGGCTGCTCGGGCACTGGGGGACGACGCCCGGGCTGAACTTCATCTACGCGCACATGAACCGCGTGATCAACGCACGCGACCTCGACGCGATCTTCGTCACCGGCCCGGGACACGGCGGTCCGGGCCTCGTCGCCAACACCTACCTCGAGGGCACCTACAGCGAGGTCTACACGCGGATCGGGCGCGACGAGGAGGGGCTGCGGCGCCTGTTTCGCCAGTTCTCCTTCCCGGGCGGCATCCCCAGCCACGTCGCGCCCGAGACGCCGGGGTCGATCCACGAGGGCGGCGAGCTCGGCTACGGGCTGCTGCATGCCTACGGCGCCGTGTTCGACAACCCACAGCTGCTCGCGCTGTGCGTCGTCGGCGACGGCGAGGCCGAGACAGGCCCGCTCGCGGCGAGCTGGCATTCGAACAAGTTCCTCAACCCGGCGCGCGACGGCGCTGTGCTGCCGGTGCTGCACCTCAACGGCTACAAGATCGCCAACCCGACCGTGCTGGCGCGGATCTCGCAGGAGGAGCTCGAGTCGCTGCTGATCGGCTACGGCTACGCGCCGCGCTTCGTCGAAGGCGACGACCCGGCCACGATGCACCAGCTGATGGCGGCGACGCTCGACGGCGTGCTCGACGAGATCGCCGCGATCCAGCGGCGCGCGCGCGAGGACGGCGAGTCGGGGCGCCCGCGCTGGCCGATGATCGTGCTGCGAACACCGAAGGGCTGGACGGGCCCGAAAATGGTGGACGGCCTGCCGGCGGAGGGCTCGTTTCGCTCCCACCAGGTGCCGCTCGCAGAGCTGCGCACCCACCCCGAGCATCTGCGCCAACTCGAGGAATGGATGCGCTCCTACCGCCCGCAGGATCTCTTCGATCAGGGCGGAGCCCTGCATAAAGAGATTGCCGCCCTGGCGCCGGCGGGGCATCGGCGGATGGGCGCCAACCCGAACGCCAACGGCGGCTTGCTGCTGCGCGACCTCGAGCTGCCCGACTTTCGCGACTACGCGGTGGAGGTCGGCGCGCCGGCGACGAGCACGAGTGAGGCGACGCGCGTGCTCGGGACGTTCCTGCGTGACGTGATCGCACGTAACGGCGAGAACTTCCGCATCATGGGGCCGGACGAGACGGCATCGAACCGGCTCGGAGCCGTGTTCGAGGCGACCGACCGCATGTGGGAGGCGCGCACGCTCGACAGCGACGATCACCTCTCGAGCGACGGCCGCGTGATGGAGGTGCTGAGCGAGCACCTCTGCCAGGGCTGGCTCGAGGGCTATCTGCTGACCGGGCGCCATGGCCTCTTCAACTGCTACGAGGCTTTCATCCACATCGTCGACGCGATGTTCAACCAGCACGCCAAATGGCTGAAGGTGACCAACGAGATCCCCTGGCGGCGCCCGATCGCCTCGCTGAACTACCTGCTCTCCTCTCACGTGTGGCGCCAGGATCACAACGGCTTCTCCCACCAGGACCCCGGCTTCATCGATCATGTCGTCAACAAGAAGGCGGAGATCGTCCGGGTCTATCTGCCGCCTGACGCGAACTGCCTGCTGTCGGTCGCCGACCATGTGCTGCGCTCGCGCCAGTACGTCAACGTGATCGTCGCGGGCAAGCAGCCGGCGCTCGACTACCTGACGATCGAGCAGGCGGTGCTCCACTGCACCCGCGGCGTCGGTGTCTGGGATTGGGCGTCCAACGACGAGGGTGTCGAACCCGACGTCGTGCTCGCCTGCGCCGGGGATGTGCCGACGCTCGAGACGCTCGCGGCCGCGGCGATCCTGCGCGCCAGCGTGCCAGGCCTGCGCGTGCGGGTGATCAACGTCGTCGACCTGATGCGCCTGCAGCCGGCGAGCGAGCATCCGCACGGCCTCTCCGACCATGAGTTCGACGCGCTGTTCACCACCAGCCGGCCGGTGATCTTCGCCTTCCACGGCTACCCGCTGCTGATCCACCGCCTGACCTACCGGCGCACCAACCACGACAACATCCATGTCCGCGGCTACAAGGAGGAGGGAACGACCACGACGCCGTTCGACATGGTGATGCTGAACGACCTCGACCGCTTCCACCTCGTGATCGATGTCATCGACCGCGTCGGGGGGCTCGAGGAGCGGGCCGCCCACCTGCGTCAGCGGATGGTCGACGAGCGGGCGCGCCATCGTGCGTACACGCGCGAGTTCGGCGACGACCCGCCCGACATCCGCGACTGGGTCTGGCCCGGCGCCGACGTCAACCTCACCGCCGGCTAGCCGGGGGCATGTGCGGACCGAGATGCGGGTTCTCGTCGCCAACGCCGGTTCGAGCAGCCTGAAGCTCGCGCTGCTTGACGCCGACGACCGCGTGCTCGGCTCGCGCGAGCTTGCGGCGCCGGGGGACCGCGTCGACGCCGCGCAGCTGCGTGCGGCGCTCGACGACGGGCTCGGCGACGCCGACGTGGTCGGCCACCGGATCGTCCACGGCGGCGAGCGTTTCCGTTCAGCGGTCCGGATCGACGCCGAAGTCGAGGCGGCGCTGCGCGCGCTCGCCTACCTCGCGCCGCTTCACCAGGCGAAGTCGCTTGGGGCGCTCGACGCGGTCTCGGCAGCACTGCCGGGGCTGCCGGCCGTAGCCTGCTTCGACACCGCCTTCCACGCCACGCTGCCGGCGGCGGCGGCGACCTATGCGCTGCCGGCGGCGTGGCGCGAGCGCTTCGCGATCCGCCGCTACGGCTTCCACGGACTCTCGCACGCCTGGGTTGCGCGGCGCGCGCCGGAGCTGCTGGGCCGCGACGGCCCGGCTCGGCTTGCGCTGGTCAGCTGCCATCTTGGTGCCGGGGCGTCGCTGTGCGCGATCTCGGACGGGCGCTCGGTTGACACGACGATGGGCTTCACGCCGCTCGAAGGGCTGGTGATGGCGACCCGCTCGGGGAGTGTCGACCCGGGCCTGTTGCTGTGGTTGCTCCAGCACGGCGGCCTCTCCGAGGAGACGCTGGGACACGCCCTGGAGCACGAGTCGGGGCTGCTTGGCTTGGCGGGCACCGCGGACATGCGTGAGGTGCTCTCAGGAGCGCAGGAGGGCGAGGGGCGCTCGCAGCTCGCGCTGGACGTCTACGTGCATCGGTTGGCGGCCGCCGTCGCGGCGATGGTCGCCTCGCTCGGGCGCATCGATGCGCTGATCTTCACCGGCGGCGTGGGCGCGCGTGCGGCGCGCGTGCGCGAGCTGGCCGTGGCGCGGCTTGGCTTCCTCGGTCTCGCGATCGATCCGGCGCGCAACGGCGACGTGAACGGGGACGGCGACGTCTCCGCCGGCGCGGCGCGTGCGCGCACGCTCGTGATCGAGCCCCGCGAGGACCTCGAGATCGCCCGCCAGACGCGCGGGCTGCTGGCGCGCGGGTGACGCGGCGGCATGGGCTGCGACCCCGCGCATGGAGGCGTGCGCCGCCCTCGTGGCCGCCGAGGGGGCGGGAGATCTCGAACACCTTGATCTGAGGTCCTGCCGCTGCCGTCCGACGGGGCCCCGATCTGACGGGCCCCGCAGGCCGTGATGCTCCACCGGTTCGGTTGCGGCGAGCTCGCGCCACGCCCCTGCCGCCGGCGCCAAAGGCCTGCTCGCGAGTTGCTAGGCGGCGGCTGCGCCGGCTGGCGGCGCCGGATCAGGCGGTCCGCCGCCGCCGCCGCCCGCCGTGCCAGGCGGCTTGGGCGCCGCCGCTCGCAGGTCGCGGTAGTGGTCGCGCCAGATGAGGCGGTAGATCGGGATCGCGCGCGGGATGTCGCGTACGCCCGGGAGGAACGGGATGAGGATGAAGGCGATGCTCAGCACGCCCATGACCATCATCACCAGCGCGTCGGCGTTGTCCGAGGTCGAGAACGGCTTGATCTGGTACCAGAAGGTGTAGAGCCACAGCCAGACCTGCCCCGGATAGCTGCCGGTCTCGTTCATCATGCCCCACTGCTCACCGAGCAGGTGCTGCTGCTGGGCCCGGAGCGTCAGCTCGCCGCCGTCGGCCATGAACAGCAGCGACTTCGTGTAATCGGTCTGGTAGAACTGGTTGCTGGTCAGCAGGTCGCCGTCGAAGGCGCCGGACTGTCCGAGCGTGAGCAGCGCGTTCATCATCGTCGGCAGCGGCCCGTAGTTGCCGTGCGGGATCAGCACGCTGCTGTTGCTGGCCACGGTGGCCTTGGCCAGCGCCGCCGAGTAGGCCGCGATCCAGATCGCCTGTGTCTTCGCCGGCGTCGCGCGGTACTCGGCGACCGCGGACCTCAGCGACGGGTCGCCCGGGATGGTCGCGAGCGGCGCGTAGACGTAGTCCTCCGCCGTGTTGATCGGATGGCTCACGCCCAGCCACTGCTGCAGGTGAACGAACCAGACGATCTGCCCCTCGCCGTTGTGGTTGTACGGCGGCCCGTAGGTGGCCGTGCCGCTCGTGCCGTCCAGCTCGCTGACGGCCGTGTTGAGAAAGTCGACCGGTAGATCGCGTGACCACTGTGCGACGGTGCTCGGCTTCTCGTCGGGCGAGGAGAAGAAAACCGTCAGCAGCAGCGCCAGCGTGGCGACCACGCAGATCGCGACGACGAGCTCCTTGATCAGGTCGTAGGGCTTGTACGGACCGTCGTAGTGGCGGGCCGCATCATTGAGCTCGGCATTCGACAGCCGCTTGCGCTTCACAGGGCCGGCTCCGCGGCATCGACCGCCGGCGCAGCCGCCGCGACGGCGCCCGCGTGAGCGCCTAGCTCGGGCAGCGGCAGCGGCGGCACGATGCCGTGACGGCGCACCAGCAGGATGTGGGCCGAGACCAATCCGATCACGACCACCGGCAAAAGCAGCACGTGGTAGGTGTACATCTGGCCGAAGTTCAGGACGTTGAAGAAGGCCCCGATGCCGGTCGAGTTCAGCCCGTCCTTGGCCTGCGTCGCGATCCACTGCGAGTCGAAGTTCTGCTGCGAGACGTAGCCGGTGAACGCGGCGGCGATCGCGACCAGGAAGGAGATCGCGCCGCTCATCCACACGCGGCTGCGCCCGCCGCGCCAGGCTGCCATGAAGAACTTGCCCCACAGGTGGATCACCATGAAGAAGAAGAACAGCTCCACCGACCACAGGTGGATGCTGTTGAAGAAGTGCCCGATCCCGGTGTAATGCCACCACGCCGGGCCCTTCAGCCCGAGGATCGTCCCGGAGCCGATGATCACCACGAGCGCGGCGATGGTCAGCACGCCGAAGATGTAGATCCACGACGACATGTAGGCCGGCTGGCCGTCCGGCAACAGGCGCTCCGGCGGCATCGCCCGTACGCCGGCCTCGCGCAGGCGCACGGTCCAGGACTGCTTGGGCGCCGTGCTCACGAGCCGTCCCTGCGCCGCTTGGAGCCCGGGAACGGCAGCGCGATCGCCACGGCGAAGACGATGATCATCAGGACGATCACGACGAGGTTCGATGCCGACATCTGGAAGAAGCCCCAGTGCACGTAGCTCGCCGGGTGGTTCAGGTTGACGATCGCCGCAAACGACACGATTCGCGCAGGCTAATCAGCCCCGCCCGCCACGCCATCAGCAGCCAACACTGGCGGGCACTACGTAGTTTCCCGCTGTCCTGCCCGCCGTAGCAGGGCGCGGCGGGCCGGCTTGGCGTGCCAGGGCGATACCGCGATCGCCAGCCCCTCGAAGATCCGCCTGCCGTGCCGTTGCGCAGCGTCCCGCGGCGCAAACGCTCGCTCGCGCCTCGCCCGGGCATCGCCGGCGCTCTCTCCCCGGCCGCGGCGCCCGAACCACCCCCGCCACCCCACATTCGCTGCGGCCTCGCCCCGCTCAAGCGCCGTTCCTGCGGCACGCACCCGCGGAGCATCGACACGACGACAACGTAGGGCACAATGGGCATCGTGTCCGCCACCGAGGACGCGCCGGACCGCGCGATAGACGTGGCGCTGCGGGATGGCTCGACGCTGCGCGTGCGGCCTGTCGCACCGACCGACGCGCCCGCGGTGCGGGTCTTCTTCGAGGCGCTGTCACTGGAGTCGATCGGGCTGCGGTTCTTTGGCGCGCCGAACGTGGACTGGATCACGAAATGGGCGGTCGACGTTGACTACGCGGACCGCTACGCGCTGGTCGCGACGAGCGGGCCGGCGCAGGAAGTCGTCGGGCACGGCGCCTACATCCGGATCGACGCCGAGCGCGCCGAGGTGGCGTTCGTCGTCGCCGACGAGTGGCAGGGCTACGGGATCGCCACGATCATGCTCGGCCAGCTCGCGGCTGCCGCGCAGGAGCACGGCATCAGCGTCTTCACCGCCGAGGTGCTGCCGCGAAACCACCGGATGATCGACGTGTTCCGCCACAGCGGCTTTCCCGTCGAGCTGCACATCCGCGGGGACGTGATCGAAGTCGAGTTCCCGACCTCGCTTTCGGCGCAGGCGCTGGAGCGCTTCGAGCAGCGCGAGCGCACGGCCGCGGTCGCCGCGGTGCGCAGCTTCCTGCAGCCATCCTCGGTCGCGGTGATCGGCGCGTCGCGCCGGCGCGGGACAACAGGCGGTGAGCTGCTGCACAACCTTCTCGCCGCCGGCTTCACGGGGGCGATCTATCCCGTCAACCATCACGCCTCGAGCGTCGCCGGCGTTCGGGCGTACAGCTCGATCGCGGAGGTGCCCGAGCAGGTGGAGCTGGCGCTCGTCGCCATCTCCGCGCCGGGCGTGGTGGATGTCGCGCGAGAGTGCGGCGCGGCCGGGGTGCGGGCGCTCGTCGTGCTCTCCTCCGGATTCGCAGACGCCGGCCCCGAGGGCGCCCGGCGCCGGCGCGAGCTGCTCGCCGTGTGCCGCGAGAGCGGCATGCGCCTGGTCGGCCCGGACTGCCTGGGGGTCTTGAACACGGCCGCGGACGTGCGGCTGCACGCGACCTTCGCCGGTGCAATGCCGCCGAGCGGAAACGTCGGTTTTCTGTCCCAGAGCGGGGCTCTGGGCATCGCGATGCTCGAGCGGGCGGACCGCCTCGGGCTCGGGCTCTCGTCATTCATCTCCGTCGGCAACAAGGCCGACATCTCCGGCAACGACCTGCTCCAGTACTGGGAGGAGGACCCGGGCACCGGCGTGGTCGCGCTCTACCTCGAATCCTTCGGGAACCCGCGGCGCTTCGCCCGGATCGCCCGGCGCGTCGGCGCTGCCAAACCGATCGTCGCGGTCAAGGGCGGCCGCTCGGCAGCGGGCGCGCGGGCAACGAGCTCCCACACCGGCGCCCTGCTCTCCTCCTCGGATGTCACCGTGGATGCCCTGTTCGCGCAGGCAGGCGTGATCCGCGCCGACACCATCCACGAGCTCTTCGACGTCGCGGCGCTGCTCTGCGCCCAGCCCGTACCGTCCGGCCGGCGCGTCGCGATCGTCTCCAACGCGGGCGGTCCGGCGATCCTCTGCGCCGACGCCTGCCGCGCCGACGGCCTGGACGTGGTCGAGCTCGACGCCGAAGTGAAGCAGCGCCTGCGCCGCCAGCTGCCGGCGGATGCGTCGCTCGCCAACCCGATCGACATGCTCGCCGGCGCCTCGGGGGAGGACTACCGCAGGACGATCGAGGTGCTCGCCCGCTCGCGCGCCGCCGACGCGATCCTGGCGATCAACGTACCGCCGCTGCTGGCGGGAGCCGGCGACGTCGCTCGCGAGATCCAGCAGGCAGCCGACGCGGCGCCCCACATCACGCTGGCAGCGGTGTTCATGGGCGTGGACGCCGTGGCGGCGCAGACGTCCCCGAAGCACGGGCAGGT
This sequence comes from uncultured Solirubrobacterales bacterium, assembly GCA_963788385.1. Taxonomy (GTDB): domain Bacteria; phylum Actinomycetota; class Thermoleophilia; order Solirubrobacterales; family Solirubrobacteraceae; genus Palsa-513. The sequence goes on along the minus strand of CAWBGR010000016.1, from coordinate 4,408 downwards.
GCCGCGGTTCGGCTTTCCGGAGGATGCGGCGCGGGCACTCGGGCACGCTGCCCGCTACGGCGACTGGCGCGAGCGCCCGCCCGGGAAGGTGCTCGAGCCCGCCGGCTGCCGTCCCGACGAGGCTGCCGCGATCATCGCGGCCTCGCTCGGAGCGGGGGAGACGTGGCTGCGACCGCAGGCGGTCGCGGCGCTGCTTGACTGCTACGGGCTGCCACTGCTGGCGGCGCACGTCGTGCGGGGCGGCGGCGAGGCGGCCGAGACGGCCGCCCAGCTCGCCGGGCCGGTCGCGCTGAAGGCGCTCGTCGGCGGCCTTGTGCACCGCAGTGACCTCGGCGCCGTGCGCCTGGACCTCCACAGTGGCGCCGAGGTCCGCCGCGCGGCGAGCGAGATTCGTGCGGCCGTGGCGGCCGGCGGCGAGCGCCTGGACGGCTTCGTCGTCCAGGCGATGGCGCCTTCGGGAGTGGAGCTGCTGGTCGGCGTGGCCAACGACCCGAGCTTCGGCCCGGTGATCGTGTGCGGTCCCGCCGGGGCGAGCGCCGAGCTGATGGGCGACGCCGCCGCGCGCATCACGCCACTGACCGACAGCGATGCGCGGGAGATGCTGCGGACACTGCGAACCTTCCCTCTGCTCACCGGCTACCGCGGCTCGCCGCCATGCGACATCGACGCGATCGAGGACGTCCTGCTTCGGCTGAGCGCGCTGGTCGAAGCTCATTCGGAGGTCGCCGAGCTCGATCTGGACCCGCTCGTCGCCGCCGCCGCCGGCGCCGTGGTGGTCGATGCCCGCGTACGGCTCGAGGCGCCCCCGCCGCCACGGCCGCTGTCGGCGCTGCGTGCGTAGCGGCCGCCTGCCGCCGGCGCAGCCACGACGAGGACACTCGCTCCCGCGAGCAGTGCCCGCAGCGCGCATCAGTGCTTTGCCACCGCGGCTCGGCGCGTTTAAGCGGTCGCTGGACGTTCGGCGGTCGGCTAGCTTGATCCGATGGCCACCCACCTCCAGCTCGCCGAGGAGCCAGGCGCCCGCGCCCGCGAGGAGCGCGACGACGTGGCGGCCATCCGGGTCATTCTGGCCGAGGACCACGAGGTCATGCGCCGTGGCCTGCGACGCGTACTGGACGCCGCGGGCGACATCGAGGTGATCGCCGAGGGGGACGACCTCGCCGCCGTCATGCGTCACGTTCAGACGCAGCGCCCGAACGTGCTCGTGCTGGACCTCAACATGGGCGCCGGCTCCGGCATCGAGGCGATCCGCCGTCTGCGCGAGGGCGTGCCGGCGACCGAGATTGTCGTTCTGAAGATGGACGAAAGCGCTGCCTTCGCGCAGCACGCGATCGACGCGGGCGCGATCGGCTTCGTGCTCAAGGACACCGCTGACACCGAGTTGCCCGAGGCGGTCCGCCGCGCCGCGCGCCGGCGGGAGTACGTCAGTCCCCGCGTGGCGCCGAGACTGCACGCGCGCCGCCAGGCGACCGGCGACGCGCTGCACCAGCACTGAGGCCGGCGCTCAGGATGCGGCCTGTGAGCGCGGTCGCTCGGCGCCGGCGGCGTGCAGCGGCAACTGCGCCCGGACCAGCGTGCCGTCGCCCCCGGAGTCGAAACTGAGCGTCCCACCGAGCAGGTACACGCGCTCGCGCATGCCCTCGAGCCCGAAGCCGGAGGTGGAGGCCTGCGGGCTGAAGCCGATCCCGTCGTCCTGGATCTCGATCGAGACCTCGGCCTGCGATGCACTCACGGCGATCCGGGCGTTGTGTGCGCGCGCGTGGCGCATGACGTTCGTCAAGCCCTCCTGCACCAGCCTGTAGACGGTCGACTCGATCTCCGCCGGCAGGCGACCTTCGCCGCGTGCCTTCTCGGGCAGCTCGAGCTCTGCGGTGATCGCGAGCTCGCCGTGGTCGCGGCGGCGCTCCAGCAGCGCCTCGAGCGCCGGTCGCAGTCCCAGTTCGTCAAGCGACGCCGGCCGCAGGTCGGTGATGATGGCGTGCAGGTTCTCGATCTCCTGCTCGACCTGCCCAATCGCCTCATCGACGACGAGCGCGGTCTGCTCGGCGTCGCCGCTGCGGCGCGCCGAGGACAGCAGCAGGCGCAGCGCGCCAAGACCCTGCAGCGTCTCGTCGTGCAGCTCGCGCGCCCAGCGGGTGCGCTCCGCGTCCGCCGCGGCCATCGAGCTGCGCAGGCGCTCGGACTCCACGCTGCGGCGCATCGCGACGGCGTTCGCGGCGCTCGCCGCGAACGCGCTCAGCAGCAGCTCATCGTCGTCTGAGAACGTGTCGTCGTCGGCGCGGTCGAAAGCGGCAAGCACGCCGACGGCCTCACCGCGCGATTCCATCGGCACGAGCAGCGCCGTCCGAGCCCCCGGTACGCCCAGCTCGCTCGGCGCGGTCCGCAGCCGAGCCGCGACGTCGGAGATTCGCTCGGAGCGGCGTCGCTCCAGGACCTCGCCGGAGGTCGACGCCGAGATCGGCACGCGGTTCCCGCGCACGTCGGTCGCCTCGCCGGCGCTGGCCGTGACCACAAGGTCCGGCCCGTCGCACAGCATGATCACGACACTGCGCGCGTCGACCAGTGCCCGGCCGCGCTTGACGATCAGCTCGAGCACGCGATCGAGCGCGGTCTGGCTGCCGACAGCGATCGTGATGTCGCGCGCGGCCTCGAGCCCCCGAACCGCCTGCTCCTGCTCGGCGCGGCGGCGCTCGGAGATCTGGTAGAGCCGGGCGTTCTCGATCGCCGTCGCCGCCCAGTCGGCGAGGATCACCGCGGCCGCCTCATCCGCGGCGGTGAAGTCGCCGCTGTCCTTCTCGGTCAGATAGAGGTTGCCCCACACCTTGCCGCGGATCAGGATCGGCACGCCAAGGAAGCTGGCCATCGGCGGATGCCCGTCCGGAAAGCCGTAGCTGTACGGATGTTCACTCACGTCTGGCAGGCGCAGCGGCTTGGGCTCCCTGATCAGCGCGCCGAGCACGCCGCGCCCGCGGGGCAGGCTCCCGATCGCGGCGCGCGTCTGCTCATCGATCCCGGAAGTCAGGAACTGCTCGAGCGACGCGCGGCGTTCGTCGAGGATGCCGAGCGCCGCGTAGCGCGCCCCGGTGACCTCCCGCGCGGTTGCGAGGATCCGGTCGAGGACCGCCTGCGGGTCGAGTTCGGCTACGAGCGCACGCCCCGCCTCGAGCAGGCGACTGAGGTGGCGTGAGTCGAGGGACTCGCTCATCAGATACCGCCCCTCAAGGATAGCCATAGGCGTACGCGGGCCTGCCATGCGACACGATCGCGTGATCGCCCCGTCGCTTCGGGTGCGAAGCGGGAGCGGCGGGACTGCTGCTTTTCGAAAATCCAGCCGTGAGCGTGTGCGGACTCAGGTGGCGATTCCGAGGAACACGGCGACAGATCGATTGAACTTGAGCATCTCCTCGTCGGTGAGTTGACCGAGGCGGTCACCGACGTTGGTCTTGGGCACTGTCGTGATCTTGTCGACCATCAGGCTGCTCGCTCGGTCCAGGCCGTTGGTGGCTGAGGGCTCGATTGCGATTCGCAGCAGCGGTGCGTCGACCGGGTTGGTCGTGAACGGGCAGACCGTGATGGACGCGGTCGCGTCGAAACTGTCGTCTTGGATCACGAGAACCGGGCGTGGCCTACCGGTGTAGGCACCTTTGGCCGCGGCCGTGTAGATCTCGCCGCGCTTCACGCTGGCTGGTCAGTCTCTTGGTCGACGTCAAGGCCGTCGGAGATCGCATCTACGAACCCCTGATCATCGGCTTCGCCGGTGCCTTGGCTCACCGCCAGCGATTGTTGGTGAGCCTGTGCAATGAACTCTGGGGCTCTCACATCGGGAACCCAGATCTGGACCGGACGCAACCCCTGACTACGTAGACGCTCGCGGTGCTGACGAACACGATCTCGGGTGGAAGCCATACCCCAACGTTACATGTAACTTTGGGCGGCTGTCAAGGGCTTTCGCGGCGAAGGACTCGTGCGACGACGGGCGGACCGCAGCAGCTCAAAGCCTCGGGGTTGCGGTGCGAGCTGCCCTGCATCGCCCACGGCGCGTAGAGCGCCGTGTTTGCCGGCGCTCCTGTGGATCGTCACCGCTCCGCGACGTCGCTGAACCTACGACAGCGCGATTGAGCTGACGCTCTCGCGATAGCGAGCATGTCGCACCACCGCCACACTGTGCGACGCCACGATCCGCTCGCCCGGCGAGCGAAACCGCCCGCCTGCTTGCTCAGGCCGCTGCGGGCAGTTCGCCGGCGTCGTCGCCGTCGAGGATCGGCGCGAGCCAGCGGCGGCCCTCCGCCGCGCTCCAGCCCTTGCGCGTGACGTAGTCGTCGAGCTGGTCTGAGCCGATGTGCCCGACGCCGAAGTAGCGCGCGTCGGGATGGGCGAGATAGATCCCCGAGACCGAGGAGCCCGGGTT
>CAWBGR010000015.1:0-310719 GCA_963788385.1 uncultured Solirubrobacterales bacterium | reverse complement strand
TACGGCATTCAACGGCGGCGGTAACAGCACATCGGTAACTCAGACGATCACGGTAATTGAACCTAAACCGGTGCTCAGTTCATGGAGAACACTACGTAAGGGACCGCTCCCCGTTGGCAGTCCAGTACACGGATACATCCACCAACAGTCCGATTCGTGGGACTGGGTATTCGGAGACGGTAACTATTCGATGCAGCGGACCCGTGTTTACCTACAGCATACCCGGAAACTACTCCGTAACCTGACAGCATTCAACGCCGGTGGAAACAGCACATCGGTAGCTCGGTATCGATCACCGTAATTGAACCCAAACCGGTCGCCCAGTTCACGGAGAACACGACAACCGGCGATATCTCCATTGCGGTCCAGTTCACCGATACATCCACCAACAGTCCGATGTCGTGGTATCGGGTATTCGGAGACGGTAACACTTCGACGCAACAGAGCCCGGTATTCACCTACGGCATACCCGGAATCTACTCCGTTAACCTTACGGCATTCAATGCTGGTGGCAACAGTACATCATCGGCTCAGACGATCACGGTAATTGAACCTAAACCGGTCGCTGAGTTCATGGAGAACACTACGTCAGGGACGGCACCTCTTGCAGTCAAATTCACGGATACATCACCAACAGCCCGACATTATGGTACCGGGAATTCGGTGATGGTAACACTTCGACACAGCAGAACCCGTGTTTACCTACAGCATCCCCGGAACCTACTCCGTTAACCTTACGGCATTCAACGGCGGCGGTAACAGCACATCGGTAACTCAGACGATCACGGTAATTGAACCCGAACCCGTCGCCCAGTTCACGGAGAACACGACAACCGGCGTATTTCATTGTCGGTCCAGTTCACCGATACATCCACCAACAGTCCGATGTCGTTGTACTGGGTATTCGGAGATGGTAACACTTCGACGCAACAGAGCCCGGTATTCACCTACGGCATACCCGGAATCTACTCCGTTAACCTTACGGCATTCAATGCTGGTGGCAACGGTCATCAGTGGCTCAGACGATCACGGTAATTGAACCTAAACCGGTCGCTCAGTTCATGGAGAACACTACGTCAGGGACGGCACCTCTTGCAGTCAAATTCACGGATACATCCACCAACAGTCCGACATCATGGTACTGGGTATTCGGTGATGGTAACACTTCGACACAGCAGAACCCGTTTTACCTACAGCATACCCGGAACCTACTCCGTTAACCTTACGGCATTCAACGGCGGCGGTAACAGCACATCGGTGCTCAGACGATCACGGTAATTGAACCCAAACCGGTCGCCCAGTTCACGGAGAACACGACAAACGGCGTATCTCCATTGTCGATCCAGTTCACCGATACATCCACCAACAGTCCGATGTCGTGGTACTGGGTATTCGGAGATGGAACACTTCGACGCAACAGAGCCCGGTATTCACCTACGGCATACCCGGAATCTACTCCGTTAACCTTACGGCATTCAATGCTGGTGGCAACAGTACATCAGTGGCTCAGACGATTACGGTAATTGAACCTAATTCGGTCGTTCAGTTCATGGAGAACACTACGTCAGGGACGGCACCTCTTGCAGTCAAATTCACGGATACATCCACCAACAGTCCGACATCATGTCCTGGGTATTCGGTGATGGTAACACTTCGACACAGCAGAACCCGGTGTTTACCTACAGCATCCCCGGACCCTACTCCGTTAACCTTACGGCATTCAACGGCGGCGGTAACAGCACATCGGTAGCTCAACGATTACGGTAATTGAACCCAAACCGGTCGCCCAGTTCACGTGCCCGAACGACTGGAGCAGGCGCCCCCAATGGTGCGAGCTGCCGCAGGACTCTATGGCGACGAGAATCGGCGGAAGTCGCTCGAAGTAGCGGATCATCTCGGCTCGTCGAAATTGGCGCCGGACAACCACTACCTCATTCTCATCAACACCGTGAAGCTGGAACACCGATTTTGAGGTATCCATGCCGATACGAACGGGAATATTCATCGAACTTTCCTCTCATCTTTCTGTGACGCCAAGAGCGCCATCAAACCGCGGGGATGAGAGGCCGTCCACACCAGCACATTCATGAAGCCGGGGTGTGAGCGAGCCGACACTTCCACTAACCTAGTGGTATTGCGTGATGGCACAGGTTAGAAGCCTATGGCCAGCCATGAGCATCAAATAAGATACCAGATGAAGGGGCACGATTCCGCTAAGAAGGCCGTCCGTGACGCAACCGCGCCGAAGTGGAAGCTGTTTAATTCGGAAAGTTGAGGTTTCCCAACTCGGCGGAAAGTGCTCTTTTTCTCGTCAGATGCACGGGGCTGAGCAAACTAATGAGCCAAACCGCCTATGCACTACTCATTTTTGTCGGTCTGACACTTACCGGATATTTCGGCATAGCGGCTTGGCAGTCGTCGAGCGAAGATCGTGTCACGACCGGGATCATTTCCCATAATCGCTGAGTCCTAGCTGCAACACTTGGGACTTTTTATTCTCTGAAGCTCCCCGCGAACTATCGGTGTCGCTTGGTTGGAATATGCTCCGGATGCTGCGGAGCTTATTTCAGTCTGCAAGCGCCGCGAGGTTGGCGATGGACCCATTTGAGAAAGATCGATTACTGCCTGTCGAAATCATGATCACAGTCGCAATCAACATCGTCGTTGTGATGCTAGGTTATTACGTTGTGACCTTTTGGGGAATAGGCGGCCGAGGCTAAACCGCATCGTGGAAAAGCTGCCGACGTGCACAGTTTCCGTCGGCAGCCTCCCTACAAACGCGGGCATGATACGCAGCCCATGGACAACCGGGCCCCCTGTCGATCCCGAGCTGCAATCGGACGACGGATCCAGCCCCCCGATGTCCACGTAGTCGGTGGGGTTGTCGCCGGCGTAGCTGTACGGCGCTGCCCGGTCTGCGCGACGAGTGGGTCGACGCGAGAGGAATTGTCCGGTTGTTGGGGTCGTACCACCTGGCTTGCATGTAAATGAGGCCGGTGTTGGGGTCGATGTAGCGGTCGATCCCGCGCAGCATCCCGGCGATCTGCACGATTGGCGGCTTGACCATGCTCGCCCCCGCGTAGACGAGCGGATGCATGAGCATCGCCTCCACGAGCGGGCGGATCTGCTTGCCGGTGGACACATACATCGCCGCGGCGGCGCGCGTGTCGGCTGCGGGCAGCGGCTCGGGCGAGAAGTAGGACCACAGCTTCGTGACGAAGAACTTCGGGTGGTCGGGGTGCGCGAGCACCAGTCGCAGGCTGTCGCGCCAGCCGAAGTTGCCGCGGTGGTGGTAGATCACCTTGACACCGTCGTCGTGGAGCGTCGCGTCGAAGTGGAAGTCGTCGGGTTCGCCGGTCGCCTGGTCCCAGCTGTTCGTCCATCCCGACAGCGCGCGGGCGTGCTCGCGCACGTCCAGCTCGGTGTAGCCGTTGCCGGCGCCGAGCGTGAACAGCTCCTGCATCTCGCGCGCGTAGTTCTCGTTCGGGTCCGTCTTGGTGGAGCCCGAAAGCGACAGCCACAGCAGCATCGCCGGGTCGATCGTGATCGCCTCGAACATCTCGGGGAAGCTCGCGAGGGCGAGCCGCCGCATCGTCCGGTTCTGATTGATCATCAGCCGCTGGGAGTTGACGCCCTCGTTGCTGGTCGCGAACCAGTCGTGCCAGTTGAGCGTCATGCGCTCGATCAGCGGCGCCTGGGTGCGCACCATGCGGTCCAGCCACCACAGCACGTCGTTGCCCCAGACGTCGTAGGGCTGGAGCGGCTTGCCGGTCTCGAGCACCGGCGCCGGTCCCGCCAGCCCGCGCCGCGCGGGGCGCGTCAGCGAGCGAACCGCTCCCGCCAGGCCGAGCTTCGCGAGCTCCTTCGCCTGCCCCGCCTTCGGCCCGAAGCCGGCTCGCCACAGCAGCCGCTCGGCCTGGGCGGTGGCGAAGCGGCCTCGGTAGGCCGGCAGGGAGCCGCCGTGCGTTGGCGCCGAGCGGCGCGCGTAGATCCTCCGTGGTGCGGTGGCGAGCACTGAGTTGGTCATCGGCACGCGCAGCGGGCGCTCAAGCCGGTTACAACATCGGCCTAGCGTCGCTGCTCGCCGTCCGCATGGTCTAGACGGATCAGGGGGCGCCGCCGCCTGGGCCGGCCCCCGCCCGCTCGCGGCGGAGCACCGACAGCAGTTCCTCGTAGGGCCCGGCGAGGTAGGCGTCGTCGCCTGCCGCGAGCCGCGTGTCGCGTCGCGGCGGATGCTCGAGGGCGCCGTGGTCGCCTGCGCGCGCGATCGCGACGACACGGATGCCCGCCGAGAGGTCTGACATCTTCGATCCCTCGAGGCCGCCGCCGGCGGCGATCGGCAGCCGCGCGATCAGGAACGGGTGGCTGCCGACGTAGAAGCTGAACAGCACCTCGAGCCCGAGCGTCGCGCCGACGAACCACGGGGCGGCGATCGCCACCGTCGACCAGACGTGGCGGAAGGCGAAGCTCTCCTCGAGGCGGCGCCCGAGCTGGCGGTCGAACACGCGCAGCACGACCGGCACGTCGAACCAGGCCTCGCCGAGACGGTCGCGCACGGCGAGGCCCGTCTCGATGTTGGTCAGGTCGTCGGAGGTGAGGATCGCGACGGCCGCGGCCCGGTCCAGGTTCACCGCGTCGAGCGTGGGGCCGAGCGTCGCGTCACCGAGGACCAGCGGGACGCCGCGGCGGCGCACCTCGCTGAGGTAGCGGTTGGTCTCATCGCGTTCGACCACGACGACCTCGCGGCCGCGGCGCAGCAGGCCGTCGAGCACCTCCATCCCGATCGAGCCCAGGCCGATCATCACGACGTGCCCGCGCATGCCGGGGATCTTGGCCTGGCCGAGCGACTGCGCGATCCGGCGGCTCACGAGCGCGTTGGTCAGCAGCGCGAACAGCGTCGTGACGAGCGTCGTGCCGGCGACGATCAGCGCGATGCCGAACGCCTCGACCAGGTGCGGCTGGTTGGAGAAGGAGAAGTCGCCGAAGCCGACCGTGGCGACGGTCTCCACCGTGAAATACACCGCGTCGAGCAGCGAGAGCCGGCCGTGGCCGTGGGGCTGGCGGTAGGCGAAGTGAAGCACGAGCGTCGAGACGACGAGCAGCAGGAAACCGAGGCCGAGGGCGATTCGAAGCGCCCGGTCGGCCTCGGTCGCCACCGCCCGCAGCAGGTTTCGCGCGCGGTGCAGAGCCCGCGCGCCGGCATGGCCGAGGGCGACGCCGGCGCCGGAATGCGCGGCCAGGCCGGCGGCCTCGAGCTCGGCCTCGGTCCCGATCAGCGTCACGCGATCGCCCGCCTCGACCGCCAAATCGCGCCCCGGGCACACGATCAGCTCGTCCTTCGCCTGCGTGACGACGCCGAGCGGGGCGAGGCTGCCGTAGAGCTCGCGCAGGCTGGCCGCCCGCGCCGCCGTCGTCTCGACGGTGACGAACTTCGTGGGGCCGAGGTCGATGTCGTGTGCGCGGCGGCCCGTGCAGACCTCGATCACCGACGGCGCGAACAGCGAGGCGACGTCGAGGACGGTCGCGGCGCCGGTCACCTCCTCGACCGCATGCGCGACAGCGGGGTTGTCGAGGTGCGCGACGACGCGGACGTCCGGTCGCACGTCGCGTACCAGCAGCACCGTCTCCAGCGTTCGCAGGTCGCTGGACTCGGCGCAGACCACGGCGGCGGCACCGGCGATCCCGGCATCGAACAGCGGCTCGGTGGTGTGGGCGCCGCGCGGCAGGGTGGGCACTCCCCAGGTGCGCGTCAGGCGGGTGAAGCGCTCATCGCCGGTGTCGTCGAGCACGACCACACGGGCCCCTGCGAGGTGGATCTGCTCGACCGTTCGCAGGCCGATGTCATGCAGGCCGCAGACGATCACGTGGCCCACCCAGTCCCGCGGTCCGCCCGCGGTCCCCTGATCGCGGGCCTCCTCGCGGCGCTCGAGTGTGCCGGACATGCCGCCACACTACGAGCGCCGCTGCCAACATCTATGGGCCGACTGGAGAAAAAACGCCTCTGCCAACCGTCCCGGATGCAGCGGCCCCGCGAGCGCGGTGGCGGGTGCCGAGCCGATGCCTTTCGCTGCGACGGGGCCGTGGGCGAGCCGGTCCCCTCAAGCCCCGGCCGCGGAAGGTCGATCCCATTGTTATGGCACACACGCTCAGCGCTGATCGCCCGGCCGGGTCCCGCTTGCCGCCACGGCCGGCGCGCCGCGCGCCGACGCTCGCGGCGAAGCCGCGTCTGTGACCTCCGACGGCTGCGGCGACGCGCCCGCATCTGACGGCGAACCCCACGCCGTGGTCGCTGACGAGCGCTACCTGGCGCTGATCGCGCGCGCACCGGTGGCGATCCGGATGCTTGACGAGAGCGGCGCCTGCATGTTCGTAAATCAGGCCTGGTGCGACCTCACGGGGCTTTCCGTGTCCGACGCGGCGGGCGCGGGCTGGATCGCCGCGATCCATCCGGGTGATCGCGCTCGAGTCTCCGCAGCCGCCGGTGCCGGATTCGCCGCCGGCGAGACCCTGGTCCTCGACTATCGGATCTGTAGAGGCACCGATGGACGCGAAACGTCCGTCCGCGCCACGCGCGCGGTCGCCGGCACGCCACCGCGGGAAACCGTCTGGGCGGTCGTGGACATCACCGACCTGCGCGAGGCCGAGCACACGGCGCGCAACGACCAGCTTCAAACGCGGGCGATCCTCGATCACGTGCCGGCAGCGATATATGTTCGCGATCTCGCCGGGCGCTTCCAGATGGTCAACGCCGCCTGCGAAGCGGGCTTGGGCGTGCCGGCGGACGAGATCATCGGCCACACCATGAGCGGGCTTCTCGGGGCGGACCTGCTCGCCTGGACATTCGAGCAGGAGCGCCCGATCCGGGAGCGTGGCGAGACCGTGACATACGAGACCGACGCGCCACACGCCGACGGTACAAACCACTATTACGTCGCGACGGAATACCCGGTCCTCGATGAGGACGGCGCCATCATGGGCATCGGCGGCGTCACGTTGGATGTCACCCAGCGTCGACTCGGGGAGCTCGCGCTCGCGGCCAGGGAGGCCGAGCAGGGCGCTCTGCGAAGGGTCGCGACCGCGGTCGCACACGCGGTTGACGCGACGACCGTGTTCGAGCTCGTCGCGAGGGAGGTCAGTCAGCTGCTCGGCGTCGAGATCGGCACCGTCGCTCGCTTCGACAGCGACGACCTCGGCACGTTCGTCGGCAGCTGGCCGCCCAGAGCCGCAGCGGCCTTCGGCGACCGCATCGCGCTGCGGGGCGGCAACAGCGCGATTGCTCGCGTGGCGCACACGGGTGTCGCCCAGCGGCTCGAGGGCTACGCACCCCTGTCGGCCGGCGGCCCGGCGGGCGCCGAGGAACTCGGGATGAGCGGCGGCGTGGCGGCTCCGATCATGATCGCGGGTCGCCCCTGGGGCGCAGTCGGCGCCGCCAGCACCGGGGGCGGACCGCTGCCGGCTGACGCCGAGCTGCGCATCGGCCGGTTCGCGGAGCTCACCGCCGCCGCGATCGGAAACGCCGCCGCGCTGGAGCTCCTCAACACTCAGGCGGGAACCGACGTCGTCACCGGGCTTGCAAACAACCGCATCTTCGGCGAGCGCCTGATTGCCGAAGCCGAGCGCTCGCGCCGCCACGGCCGGGAGCTGAGCGTCGTGATCCTCGACCTCGATTGGTTCAAGTCCGTGAACGACACGCACGGCCACGCCGTCGGCGACCGAGTGCTCGCCGAGGCGGCCAGGCGTCTCGCTGCGCAGACCCGCCACGGTGAGCTGATGGCGCGCGTCGGCGGCGAGGAGTTCGGGTGGATCCTCCCCGAGACCGGGTCGGCGAACGCCCTCATGGCGGCCGAGCGAGCAAGGCGGGCGATCGAGGCAGAGCCGTTCGACGGCGTCGGCACCGTCACGGTGTCCGCCGGGGTCTCCTCGCTGGAGGCCGGCGGCGACGTCGAGGCCCTCATGAGAATGGCCGACGGCGCGCTGTACCGGGCCAAGGCGAGCGGCAGAAACGCGACGGCTCGCCACGAGGCCGAACCGCTCACGGTCGCCGGCCACACGCCGCCGTTGTCGACCGCGCCAGCCGTCGCCAGCGGTTGATCGCACGGCTTGCCGACGGTCACGTCCGGGCGGCGTCGGCGGGACAGGAGGAGTACCTTCGGGAGGCGCGCTTGGGGCGCGCGAGGCGATCGACGCGCAGGCGGTGATCGCGACGATCGCCTCGAGCGCAGCTGCTGAGCGCGCCGGCCGCACGCTCGCGCCGATGCGCGAGGCGGCGGGGACCGCAGGAGCGCCGCTCCACCCTGGCCGACGCCGGCAGCTCAGGTTCGTGGGGTCCGTGCGCCGCGCAGAAGCGGGTTCGCCGGGCGGGCGGCCGGCGGCCACGCTTTACTTAAGTATTTACTTCCGCTATACTGGTATTTGTAAGCAACTATGGAGAACATATGAATACCGAAATCGATTCCAATACGCAGTACAGGCCGGTCACCGTCGATGTTCCAGAGGATCGCCTGGCCGAGTTCCACGCGTTCTTCGCGCGGTTCCTCGCCGGCGAGCGCGGCCGCCGTCGCGGCGGAGGCCGCCACGGCCACGGACATGAGCACCGCCACGCCTCTCGCTGCGGCGAGCGCGGGGAGTCCTCGCAGGCAGGCGAGCCGACCGTGGCGCCGACCGAGGCCTGATGGCCGACAAGCAGGTCAGCGTCGCGGTCCCCGAAGGCCGCGTGGCCGAGTTCTATGCCTGGTTCGCGGCCTTCCTGACCGCCGAGCCGGGAAGCTGGCCGGCCTCCGGGCGCGACGGGCGCCGCGGGCCCCGCGGTCACCGTCACCACGATGAGGCAGAGGCCTGGGCGGCGCAGGACGCCGACCAGGCCGCCTGGCTCTATCACGAGCTGGCCCCACAGGCCCGCGAGCTGTTTGACCTTCTGTCCGGCGCGCCGGGCGCACGGCTCGGGGGAGAGGAGCTCGCAAAGCGCCTGGCGCTCGAGAAGGGCGCGCACGGTGTCGCGGGCATCCTCGCGTGGCCCGGTCGCTACAGCCGCCGCCTCAAGCGCGTGCTGCCGATCGCGACCGAGGGTCGCCCGGATGGCGGCACCGATTACTACATGGACCCGCTGGTGGCAGAGCTCTTCGCGGCCGCCCGCGCCGGCGCCCCGAGCAAGCACGCCGAGGGCCACCACCGAATTCCCCGCCGGCGTCGCGACAGCGCTCCTGACCGCTGACGAATAAGCCCCGGGGCATCGGCACTGACAACTGGGTCGTGCGGCTGTCCGACTTCGCCGCCGGCCGGCTACTTGCCGCGCCGCGCTCGGCGCTGCGCCTCGTGATGCTCACGCTCGAGCGCGCGCGCCGCTTCACGCGCTGCGCGCTGCGCCTCGCGCGCCGATTGCCACGCCGCTCGTCCCGCCTGCGAGGCGGCCCGCTTGGCTTCCCGGTATTCCGGCGTGCGACCCCGCAGCGTTGTCTGCTCGCTGCGCAGCTGATCCCAGGCCGTGCGCGCCTGTTTGAGCGCCGCGATCACCTGCGCGCGGGCGTCATCGGCGGCGCGGGCGGCTTCCGCGATCTGGGCGCGCGTGCGCCGGCCGCGCGCGAGCAGATCGAAGCTGCCGAGTCCGCTGTCGAGCAGCCGTGCGGCACGGTCGAGGTCGCCGGCGATCGAAGCGTTGAGCTTCTCGCCGCGTAGTCCCGCCTCGAGGTGGCGCAGGCGTGAGTCGAAGACGACTTCCTGCAGTCCGACGAGGGCACGCGCGGCGATCGTCGGCTCGGGTTCTCGCGGGTCGATGCCGGCCCACGCTGCGAGCTCCTCGGCCGCCACGGCCGCAAGTCTCGCGTGCAGCTCGAGCCAGGCGGCGCGCAGCGACGGCGTGGACTCGATCATCTCGGCGAATGGCGCAACGAAGTCCTGGACGGCGTCGGGCAGGTGTCCGAACTGCTCCACGTCCGCGCGCAGAACGCGAACGACGGCGCTGGTCGGAGACTCGTGCTCATCGCGATCGCGCAGCGCGCTCGCGATTCGTTCGAGGCCCTCGTCCGCCATGTCGAAGACCATCGATTCCTTCGTCGGGAAGTAGTTGTAGACGGTCTTCTCCGAGACGCCGACGATCTCGGCGATCTCTGCCACACGCACGTGCTCGAACCCGCGTGCGACGCACAACGCCGTCGCGATATCGGAGATCTGCTGGCGGGTGATGCGCTTCTTGCGCTCGCGCAGTCCCTCCTGCGGGTTCCGCTGGCGTTCGCGCGCTTCCTGGATCGCCCGCACCTGCGCGAAGGCGATCGCCACCCGTTCGCCGAGCTCGCGGATCACGATGCGATCGAGGCGATCGGCGCGCCCGGCCTCGCCGAGTGGATCCTCCTCGAGCAGCGCTTCGCGGTGATCGATCGCCTCCGTGTCCACCCACCAGATGATACGCCGCAAATTACAGTTGCAAAAAGATTTCAGTCACTGTAGTGTCCGGTCCGTGCTTGACCCCAACCTTCCGGCAATCGAGGCCACCGGGCTGACAAAGCGCTTCAAGGACTTCGTCGCCGTCGCCGATCTCGACCTCCGCGTGGAGCGCGGAAGCGTTGTTGCGCTGCTCGGCCCAAACGGCGCGGGCAAGACGACAACGGTGCGGATGCTCGCAACCCTCTCGCGCCCCGACGGCGGCAGCGCCCGCGTGGGCGGCCACGACGTCGTGCGCGAGGCGAGCATCGTGCGCAGCCTGATCTCGCTGACCGGCCAGTTCGCGGCGCTCGACAAGAACCTCACCGGGCGCGAAAACCTGATTCTCATGGCCCGGCTGCGCGGGCGCGACCGCCGCTCCGCGCTCGCCACGGTCAACGGGCTGATCGAGCGTTTCGACATCGGCGAGTTCGGCGACCAGCTGATCAAGAACGTCTCCGGCGGCCAGCGTCGCCGCGTCGATCTCGCGGCCGGGCTGATCGATCCGCCGCAGCTGCTGGTTCTCGATGAGCCCACGACCGGCCTCGATCCGCGCAGCCGCCAGATCGTCTGGTCGACCGTCCGCGAGCTCGTCGCCGATGGGGTGACGGTTCTGCTGACCACTCAGTACCTCGAGGAGGCCGACGCGCTCGCCGACCACGTGGTGCTGATCGACCACGGCCGCGAGGCCGCCGCCGGCACGCCGGCCCAGCTCAAGGCGCGGGTCGGCCGTCAGCGCATCGACGTGATCGCGCAGGACTCGGCCGCGCTCGACGACCTCGCCGCTGCGCTGCGCGAGTTCGAGTGCAGCGTCCAGCCCGAGCAGCGAACGATCTCGATCCCGGCACCGGGCGAGACCGAGGACCTCGCCCGCGTCGCCGCTGCCGTGCGCGACAGCGGCATCGCGGTCGATGAGATCGCGCTGCGCCGGCCGACGCTCGACGACGCGTTCCTCGAACTCACGGGTCACGGCGTGGAGTCCGGCGACGAGGCACAGGAGGTGCTCGTCGCATGAGCGCCATCGACCCGGCGATCGACCGGCGGCGAGGCTCGCCGCTGCGGTTCGCCCGCGACACGTTGCTGCTCACCGCTCGCAGCCTGCGTACGATCCCGCGCGTTCCAGAACGCCTGCTCGACGTGACGATCCAGCCGATCGTCTTCATCCTGCTGTTCCTCTACGTCTTTGGCTCGGCGATCCACGTCCACGGCATCAGCTACGCGGACTACATGATCCCCGGGATCATCGGCCAGTCGCTGGCGTTCGGGATCATCGGCGCGGGTGTCGCGACGTCGAGCGACATGTCCGAGGGTGTCGTCGACCGGTTCCGCTCGCTGCCGATCAATCGGCTCGCGATCATCAGCGGCCAGGTCATGGGCCAGTTCTGCGAAGCGATGCTCGGCATGCTCATCGTCGTCTGCTTCGGGCTGATCCTCGGCTGGCATCCACACCTCACCGCTACTCACGCCGCCGAGCTGATCGCCCTCATGGTGCTCGGCGTCTTCGCCTTCACCTGGGCCGGCGTCTTCTTCGGCATGCTCGTACGCTCGCCCGATGCGATGCAGGGGATCGGTTTCATCATCGTCTTCCCGCTCAGCTTCATGGCGGGAACGTTCGTCCCGATCGCCGGCATGGACGCGATCCCCCGCGCGATCGCCGACTGGGACCCGATCTCGCCTCTGGTCGCGAGCGTGCGCAACCTGACCCAGGGAACCCGCAGCAGCGGCTCATGGCAGCTCTCCCACCCGGAGGTCGCGATGGTGATCTGGTGTTTGATCATCGTCGCGATCTGCGTGCCGCTCGCGCTGCGTCGCTTCAACCACACGCTCGCCGGCTGACGCCACCTCGCAGCGCGGACTCGCGGCGCGGCGGCGTCCGGCGATCGAGCGTGACGAGCGCACACGCTCGCAGCGCCGCACGGCAACGCGGACCAACGGGACGCCCGTCTGAAGGTGTCGCCGCCGTCTCGGATCGAGGCGCGACGAAGCGATCCTGACTGCGCTCACTGCTTTCGCCCGGCCGACCGCGGCGAGTGGGCCGTTGCGCGGCGCCGCCGGTCAAGACGCTCGGGCCTGGGTGGTCACTGCGCATGCCTTGACATACGTACATGTACGCCTGTACAGTGATGGCAGGAAGTCCACCCCAGATTGGAGACCCAGCCATGCAAGCCAGTGATTCCGCAGCAGTCGCGCCCTACCCGATCCGCGTCGAGGGGCATCTCGAGCAACCGTCACGCTGGTCGTGGCTGATCAAGTGGCTGCTCGCGATCCCACATGTCCTCGTGCTCGCCGTCCTCTGGCCGGCATTCGCGGTCAGCTCAGTCGCAGCGTTCGTCGTCGTCGCGGCCGGCGGCGCTTACCCCCGTTCGCTGTACGACTTCAACGTCGGAGTTCTCCGCTGGTCCTGGCGCGTCGTGTTCTACGCCTACGGCGCGAACGGCACCGACCGCTACCCGCCGTTCACCTTCGCCGACGTGGCCGACTATCCAGCGCGCCTGCAGGTGGCCTATCCCGAGCATCGGATCCGCGGCGCGGCGCTCCTCGGCTGGTGGCTCGCCGGGATCCCGCAGTACCTGATCGCCGGCGCCTTCGTCGGCGGCGGGTTGCTCGGATTCTGGGGCGGCGCAAGCTGGATGGGCCTGATCGGCCTGCTCGTGCTCGCCGCCGCGCTGGCGCTGCTGGTTCGCGGCACCTATCCCCGGTCGATCTTCGACCTCGTGCTCGGGCTGAACCGCTGGGTCCTGCGAGTCGTCGCCTACGCGGCGCTCCTGAGCACCGAGTACCCGCCCTTCCGAATCGACCTGGGCGAGGAGGACGTCTCGGGAGCGATCGCCATGCCCTCGGCCGGCGCGACCGAGGAGCGTCACGCCACGACGAGTTGGAGCCCGCGGCGCGTCCTCGCAACCGTGCTGGCGAGCCTCGCCGGGCTGGCTGGGATGGCGGCTATCGCCGCAGGCGTGACAGCGATCGTGTTCGACCAGACGCAGCGCGGCGCCGCCGGCTTCATCACGAGCTCCGCGGCGCCCTACTCGACGGCCACCTATGCACTCGAGTCAGACAGCTACCGCGCGGGAGCGGCGGCGGAGTGGTTCGTGGCGCGCGAGTTGCTCGGCACCATCCGCATCCACGCTTCCAGCAGCCGCACGCTGTTCATCGGGATCGCACCGGCGAGCGCCGCCGAGCGCTACCTGGCCGGCGTCGCCCACGCGCAGGCCACTGACCTCGGCGCCCAGAGCTCGAGCTTGCGCGCCATTCCGGGCGGCGCCCCGAGCTCACTCCCCGGCCGCCAGCACTTCTGGGCGGCAAGCGCCACGGGCACCGGCGAGCCGACACTGACATGGAAGGTGCGAAGCGGAGATTGGCGCGTGATCGTCATGAACGCCAACGCCACACGCGGCGTGGCGAGCGATCTGAGCATCGGCGCGAGCTTCCCGCACCTGCAGACGATCGCCATCGCCTCACTCGGCGGCGGCCTCCTCCTCGTGCTGCTCGCCGGCGGCACGCTCTACACCGTCGCGCGCCGCAGGCGCCCGCTGTAGCGACGCACCGCGCCTGCGGCGCTCGGCGGCCCGCTCACGGTGAGGCTCCGGTGAGCGGGCCGCCGGCCATTTGTCTGTCCGGGTCAGGGAGACGACCCGCGACAGCGGCGCGATGGGTCCGCAGCGCTGATTCGCCAACGCGGACCAAGGCGTCCTCGGGCGTCGTCAGGGCGTCGCGACAACGCACTGCACACCTGGGGCGCGGCCGATACGCCGATCTAGAGTGACGAGCGTCGCTCCGAGAAGTTCGGCGAGCGCCACGTAGCTTGCATCGTAGATCGTCAGGTTCGGCCGGAGTTCCCACGCTCTGGTGGCGAGCAGTTCATAGGGCCAGTACTCGATCGCCAGGTCGAGGAGATCGGCGTGGGCCTGAGCAGCCTGGTCGTGGCTGATCAGTCCTGCGAGCGCGTGGCGTCGCAGGATGTTCGCTGTCTCGAAGTCGATGAGGCTGGGCGCGGCCGGCTCGGTCCCGCTGAGGGCATTGGCAGCCCACGTTCCAGCCGGGCCTGCGTCGATCAGTAGCGCCGTGAGCGCCGACGCATCGCAGACGACGCGAGTACTCACCGCCGGTCGGCGTCTCGCGCGGCGAGGATCGACTCCGCGTCGACGCGTACTCCAGTCACCGCAACGCGCCCGCGCGCCCGTGCGACGACGTCAGCGACCGCCGGGCGGTCGGCAGCGTCGATCAGCATGCCGCGCAGGTACTCCTGCAGCGACTGGCCGGCTCGCGCAGCCCGGGCTGCGAGCTCGTCGCGAACCTCTTGGGGCAGATCCCGAACGGTGACCGCCACGCCCATAGCATCAATGTAGCAGCATCGCTGCCGAAACGCAGCTTACGTCGCAGGCGGTCGCGATGGAGCTCTTGGTGTGCTCGGCGCTCTGCCGCCCGTTTAGGGAACTGCCTGAGCGGGCCGCCGTCCCACCCGCGACTACCCGGTGGCGTCAGGTTGGCTCGCTGCCCTCCATCGCCTCGCGTACCTCGGCCGCGATCTGGTCGGCCTCAGGCAGTGCCTGACGGATCTCCAGCGCCTCGTCGGCTGCGTTCTCCACAACAGCGAGGAACAGGTGTCCGGTGCAAAGCGTCCGATGGTCGAACCGGTGCGCGACGCCGAGCACGTGCTCGGCCACGATCCGGCGGCTCGCGTCAGTGAATATGCCGGTGGGTCGGTGCGGGCGGTCGCCGCCTTCCTGGACGCCACCTTCGTGCGTCGCCTTCACCCGTGGGTGGCGGGCGAGCACGTCGGCGAGGGGCTCCTCCTCGCTGTCCAGAAGGCCGAGCAGCAGGTGGGTGGGCGTGACGTATCCGGCTTCGAGCGCGCGGGCGTGATGAACCGCCGCCTCGACCGAGTGCTGCGAACCTGCTGTGAAGCGTTCGAAGACGGGCGGCATCGGCCCCGGCCTCGGTGGCTCCCGCCGCTGCGCCGCCACCGCGTAGCGCTTGACGACCTCTGCCGGGACCGGTGGGCGCCTCGCCGGATACTTCGCGTCGACGAACGCTGTGACATCGGTCAAGCCCAGTCCGGAAAGGACCGAACTCGCGCCGCTGGCTGCCTGGAGCCCGAGCAGCAGGTGTTCCGTGCTCGGAGCCACGATGCCACGCTCGTGAGCGGCGGCGATTGCGCTCCGCAGCACAGCTTCGCCGCTCGGCGAGCGGGGGATCGGCCCGAGCGCGAGGTCGGTTCCGAATCCGCCCCTCCGTGCTACGGCCGAATGAATCGCGCCCGCGTCGATGCCCAACCCGTCGAGCAGGCGCTCCACGTTGCCGAAACGGGCCGCGGCCAGCAGCAGATGCTCCGGCTCAACGCTCTGGCGGCCAAGCATCCGTGCTTCGTCCGCCGCCAGCAGGATCGCGTTGTAGGCCTGGTCGGTGAACCAGCCGATCGAGTCACCCTCGTCCCCCACTGCAGCCGGCCGCCTCGTGGCGCCCCCGTCACCACCGATGGCTCGCCGCGCCGCTGTGTACTTCTCACCGGTCTGCGCCATACGAGCGCGGACCTCGCGCTTTGACTTTCGCTCCGCAGTCATGTCAACCCCTTTGCGGCCGGACCCCACGCATCACGACCATGAAATCGAGGTGACAAGCCCGAGACCGTGTCCCTTGCTCCTTCATCGCCAGCCCGCGCGTGGGGCGAGCAGTGGCTCAGAGGAAGCGCCAGGGCAGTGGCGCGAGCACGACGATAGCCCAAGGTCGGCGGCGAGTCCAGCAGCATCTCCAAGGTCCAGCGCCACGGCGTCGCTACGCTGCACCGATGCCTCGCCCGGCCACACTCGCGGACATCGCAAAGGCTGCCGAGCTTCACCCGACGACGGTCTCGCGGGTTCTGCGGCGCTCGCCCGACCTCAACGTGCGCGAGGAGACGCGGGCGCGGGTCGAGCGGATCGCGGTGGAGCTCGGCTACCGCCCCAACGCGGTGGCGCGCGGGCTGCGGACGTCCTCGACGGGTGCGCTCGGCCTGCTGCTGCCGTCGCTGCGCAACCCCGCCTACTCCCACATCATGCGCGGTGCCTGCCGGCGCGCCTGGGAGCGGGACTTCGTCGTCATGCTCGCCGAGGACGGGGGCGGTGAGGAGACGGCGATCGCCTACGAGCGCCTCGTCGCCGAAGGGCGCATCGACGGGCTTCTGGTGGCGAGCGCGCGGCCCGGCAGCGCTCTCGTCGAGCATGCGCGCGACGGGGCGGTACCGATCGTGTTCGTCAATCGCCGCACCAGCGGCGCGGGTCAGAGCGTCTCGATGCGCGAGGAGGATGCCGGGCG
The DNA here is from genome assembly GCA_963788385.1 of uncultured Solirubrobacterales bacterium. Classification (GTDB taxonomy): domain Bacteria; phylum Actinomycetota; class Thermoleophilia; order Solirubrobacterales; family Solirubrobacteraceae; genus Palsa-513. Next base: position 294,015 of record CAWBGR010000015.1, on the reverse strand, counting down.
GCTCGCGGCGGCCCATCTGCTCTCGCTCGGGCATCGGTCGCTTGCCCATGTCGCGGGCCCGGCGGATCTCGACACCGCCCAGCGGCGCGCCACGGGCTTCACGCAGAGCGCCGCGGCGGCCGGGCTGAGCGCGCCGGTCGCGCACGCCGCGTTCGATGAGCCCGGCGGCTTCGCCGCGATGAGCGAATTGCTTGCGGCGCGCCCCGCGCCGACCGCCGTCTTCACCTCGAACATCAATCAGGCGATCGGCGCGCTCGCCGCGGCGAAGGCGGCCGGCCGCCACGTGCCCGAGGATCTGTCGCTCGTCAGCTACGACGACGACCCGGTGGGCGCCTATCTCGATCCGCCGGTGACCGCGATCGGCATGCCGCTCGAAGAGCTCGGGGCGGCGGCGGTCGATTGCATGCTCGCCCGGCTGCGTGACGGGTCGCGGGAGAATGTCATGTTGTCGCAGGAGCCACGGCTCGTTGTCCGCGGGTCGACGGCATCCGCACAAGGAAATCGTTAGCCTAGAGGTCGTGGACGAGCGCTCGGACCCGGCTGAGCTGCGTCGGATCGCCCGCGCCCAGCTGGCGGACGGGCCCGACCGAGCGGGTGCCCGGGCCCATTTCCGGGCGATGGGCATCGACCCGCGGCGCCTGCGCGGCGCGATCGTCGGGATCGTCTCGACCTGGACCGCGACGATGCCGTGCAACCGCAACCAGCTCGAACTGTCGGCCCAGGTCGCCGACGCGGTGAACGCGGCGGGGGGCGTTGCGCTCCCGTTCAACACGATCGCGGTCTCTGACAACCAGTCGCAGGCCACGCCCGGGATGCGCGCCTCGCTGATCTCACGCGAGGTGATCGCCGACTCGATCGAGCTGATGGTCCACGCCCACGACTTCGACTCGCTCGTCGCCATAGTCGGCTGTGACAAGACGGTGCCCGCAGCGCTCATGGCGCTCGCCCGCGTCGACAAGCCCGCCGTCGTCCTCTACAGCGGGCCGATGCGCGCCGGGCGCCGGCGCGGCGAGACGGTCACGATCCAGGATGTCTGGGAGGGCGTCGCCGCCTACGACCGCGGCAGGCTGACGCGCGAGGAGCTCGACGGGCTCGAGCGCGACGCGTGCCCCGGCGTCGGCACCTGCGCGGGGCATTTCACCGCCAACACGATGGCGATCGCGCTCGACTGCCTCGGCATCTCGCAGGTCGGCGACGGCCTGATCGCGGCGGATGACAGCGCCGGCAAAGCGCTCGCCGCGGGCCGGGCCGGTGCGCTCGCCGTATCACTCGCCGGCGGCGATCTCAGTGCCCGGGACTTCCTGGACCGCAGGGCGCTGCTGAACGCGATGGCCGGGATCGTCGCCACCGGCGGCTCGACCAACGGTGTGCTGCACCTGCTCGCGATCGCCCACGAGGCGGGCGTGGCGCTGACGCTCGACGATCTGACCGCGGTCGCGGCGCGCACGCCGGTGATCGCAAGCCTCTTGCCGGGCGGGCGCTGGGCGGCCGAGCATCTGCACGAGGTCGGTGGCGCCGGCGTCGTCATCGCCGAGCTGATCCGGGCCGGACTCTTCGACGGGACGGCGCCCGCCGTCCAGGGCGGCACGCTCGCGCAGGTCACGGCAGACGCACCGGCGCCCGACGGGGCGGTCGTCTTCACCGCGCAGCAACCGTTCAAGGCGACCGGCGCGCTGCACAGCCTGCGCGGAAACCTCGCCCCCGACGGTTGCCTGATCAAGCTCGCCGGCACCGAGCGCACGCGTCAGACCGGCCCCGCGCGGGTCTTTGACAGCGAGGAGTCGTGCACTCGCGCCGTGCGCGCGGGGGAGGTCGCGGCCGGCGACGTGCTGGTGGTCCGCTACGAGGGTCCGGCGGGCGGGCCGGGCATGCGCGAGATGCTGAGCGTCACCTCCTCGGTCGTCGGGGCGGGGCTCGGGGAGTCGGTGGCGCTCGTGACCGACGGGCGCTTCTCGGGCGCCACGCGCGGGCTGATGGTCGGCCACGTCGCGCCCGAGGCCGCCCGCGGGGGCCCGCTTGCCGTCGTTCGCGACGGCGACACGATCGTGATCGACGTATCCGGCGGAACACTCGAGGTCGAGCTCTCCGGCGAGGAGCTCGCCGGGCGCCTCGCCGCCTGGGAGCCGCCCGCGCCGCAGTTTGACTTCGGCGTGTTCGCCCGCTACCGCGCCTGTGTCGGCTCCGCCTCCGCCGGCGCCGTGCTGAGCGCCCAGCCCCGGTGATGGCCGAGCGCTTCACCGCCAAGCACGCCCTCGTCACCGGCGCCGGCTCGGGCATCGGCGAGGCGGTCGCACGCGCGCTGTACGCCGAGGGCGCGACGGTGACGCTCGCGGACCTCAGCGACAGCGCCTCCGCCACCGCCGCCGAGCTCGGCGCCAGAGCGACGGCGGTCCGCCTCGACGTCCGCGACGAGGACCAGGTGCGCGCCGCGATGCCCGAGCTCGTTGACGTCCTCGTCAACGTCGCCGGCGTCGGCTCGACCACCAGCGCGCCCGAAACGCCGCTCGACGTGTGGGAGCAGGTCTTCGCGGTGAACTGCCGCGGCACGTTTCTCACGTGCAAGCATGCGATCCCGGCGATGGCGGCGCGCGGCGGCGGGGCGATCGTCAACGTCGCCTCGGTCGGTGCGCTCGTCGGGCTGAAGAACCGCGCCGCCTACTGTGCCTCCAAGGGCGCCGTCGTCGCGCTGACCCGGGCGCTGGCCGTGGACCACGTCGGCGACGGCATCCGCGTCAACGCCGTCTGTCCCGGCACCGTCGACTCGCCGTGGGTGCGCCGGCTGGTCGAAGATGCCGGCGAGTCGCTCGAGGCGCTGCGCGCCCGCCAGCCGATGGGCCGGCTCGGGACGACCGCCGAGATCGCCGACTCGATCCTCTACCTCGCCTGCGAGCAGGCGGCGTTCGTCACGGGCAGCGCCCTGGTGATCGACGGCGGGATGACGGCGGCCTGAGGTGCGGGCGCTGCTCGTCGATCCCGGTGTCCCCCACACGGCACGCGTGGCCGAGGTGAGCGACGCCCGTGCGGGCGACGGGGAGGTCCTGGTCCGCGCGCTCGAGGTCGGGGTCTGCGGCACCGACCGCGAGATCGCCGAGGGTCTGTTCGGCGTGGCACCGCCGGGGCGCGCGGAGCTCGTGCTCGGCCACGAGCTGCTCGGCATCGTCGAGCGCGACGGAGACGGCTTCGCGCGGGGCGATCTCGTCACCGCCACGGTGCGGCGCTCCTGCGGGCGTTGCGGCGCCTGCCTGGCCGGCCTGCCGGACTCCTGCGACACCGGCGACTACCTCGAGCGCGGCATCACCAGCCTCGACGGCTTCGCCAGCGAACTCGTGGCCGAGGCGGCGGCGAACCTCGTGCCCGTCCCGGCGTCCCTCGGGCGCCTCGGGGTGCTCGCCGAGCCGGCCTCGGTCTGCGCTCGCGGACTGCGTCACGCCCAGCTGATCGGCGCACGCCAGCCGTGGGCGCCGACCCGGACGCTCGTGCTCGGCAGCGGGGCGATCGGGATGCTCGCGACCTTCCTGCTGCGCCTGCGAGGCGACGAGGTGTGGACCGCCGGCCGCCGGGCGGCGGGCACGCCGAAGGCGGAGCTGATCGAGGCGATCGGCGGGCGCTACGTGTGCACGGCGCAGACGCCGGCGGCGGTTCTCGCCGCCGAGGTCGGAGGCTTCGACCTGGTGCTCGAGGCGACCGGCGACGCGCAGGTCATGCTCGAGACGATCGGCCTGCTGCGCCGAAACGGCGTCGCCTGCCTGCTCGGGCTCGACGGTCGCGCGCAGCACGTCACGCTCGACGGCCGCGTCATCGGCGTCGACGCGATCCTTCAGAACAGGGCGGTCTTCGGCAGCGTCAACGCCGCCCGCGCCGACTGGCTCGCCGCGATCGACGCGCTCGACCGTGCCCACGCCCGCTGGCCGGCGGAGCTGGAGGCGTGCGTCGGCCTGCGCGTCCCGCTCGAGCGCTTCGAGGAGGCATTCGCCTTCGGCGGTGTCAAGGCCACCCTGGCGCTGGGAGAGCCATGATCGAGGAGTTCGTCGCCGTCCCCTGCTCCGATGTCGTCGCCGAGCTTGGCGAGGGCGTCGTCTGGGACACGGCTCGCGGCGAGCTGCTGTGGGTCGACATTCCCGCCGGGCGCCTGCACCGCGGACGCCCGGGGCCCGGCGGCTTCGAGCATCTGGGCAGCATCGATATCGGCTTTCCGCTGGGCGCCGTCGCGCCGGCTCAGGACGGCGGCTGGATCCTCGCCGCCGGCCCGGGCTTCGCCGCGCTCGCACCGGACGGGACGCTGCGCTGGATCTCCCGGCCCGCTGCCGACGCGCCGCAGCTGCGCATGAACGACGGTGCGTGCGACCCTGGCGGGCGCTTCTGGGCCGGCACCCTGGCCTACGCCGAGACGCCTGCCGCGGGAACGCTGTACCGGCTCGATCCCGACGGCACGACCACGCCGATGGTGACCGGCACGACGATCTCGAACGGACTTGGCTGGAGCGGGGATGCCACGACGCTGTGGTTCGCCGACAGCGGCGAGGGAACGGTCGACGCTTTCGCCTTCGACCGCCGCAGCGCGACGGTGTCGGCACGGCGAACGGTGATCGTCATCGATCCTCGCGACGGCACGCCCGATGGCCTGACGGTCGATCGCGAGGACCATGTCTGGGTCGCGATCTGGGATGGCGGCGAGGTCCGCCGCTACAGCCCGCACGGTGATCTGGTGGCGCGCGTGACGCTCCCGGTCTCGCGCCCGACGAGCTGCTGCTTCGGCGGCGTCGATCTCGGCACGCTCTTCATCTCGACCGCTCGCATCGGTCTTGGCGTCGAGCAACTCGCCGGTGAGGCGCACGCGGGGCGCCTGTTCTGCACCGACGCCCGTGTCCACGGCGTCGCCCAGGCGGCGTTCGCCGGGCCAACCCTGTCGCCGTAGCGATCGTGACATCGCCACCCAGCCGGCGTGCCGATCGCGCGGAGCGGCGGCGGATCGGGCCAGAGCAACGGCGCGGGCGGGCGTCAGGATCCCCGGGATCCGCAGGCGCGGCGTCCGGGTTTGCGAGGCGGCATCGCAAACCCTCCCCGGGGGCGTCGGCAAGCTAGGCTTGGCGCGCGATGAACGCCGTGCCCAATCCCGCGCCGGCCCAGCCGTGGGCCTCGATCAACCCGCCGGTGACCAGCGCCGCGCAGCGTGCCCTCATCAGCGCCGGTGTATCGGAGGCGCTGCTGACGGTCGAGAAGGTCCGCTCCCGGCTGCCGTCATGGCAGCGCCTGCTCGGCGCGGCGGCCGGCGAGGCCTCCTCAACGCGCCCTGACTGGGCGAACGTCGCGGCGCTGATCGACCTAGTCGGGGCCTCACCGGCCCGGGCCGCCGACGCCTTCGCTGCCCGCGACAGGGCCTCCCACGACGCCCCGCAAGCGGAGCTCCACGTGCTGTCCGCGCAGCTGCTGCTCGGCAGCCACGCTCAGCTGCTCGTGCAGCGCCTTCGCGAGGCGGAAGAGTGGGTGGGACACGCCCGCAGCAGCGCCACGGCCGCCGATCCGCAGCGCGTCGAGAAGTACCTTCAGCAGGCGCTGGCTGCGCTCTCGGCGGCAATGCAGCACACGCTCTTCCTGACGATGTTGGGTGACCTGCGGACCGCCCATGTCGGCGAGAGCCGCTCGCTGGCGGACTACTGCAGCGGCTGGGGGCTCAGCGCGGCACAGGTCGACAATCTCTGGGCGTGGCTGACGAACGACGCGCTGGCGTTCGGCGGCGAGGACCTACCGGTGGCGCTGGACAGCAAGAACCATTTGGTCTACCGCCTCGCCGACAGCCAGCCGCTGAGGTGGTTGACGGCGTCCGCCCCGATCTTGGGCTTCGGCCTGGTGTTCGGCGTGGTGGTCCTGCTGTTTGCCGTGCTGCACTCCGCCGGCTTGACGCGGTGGCCGTCAAATTGGGGCTGGAAGATGATCGTCCTGCTCCTGTTCGTCACGCTCGGAGCGGTGACGCACCTCGGGTCGCGCGTTCTCAACGTCAACTACGACAACCCGATCAAGGTCTACGAAGCGGGAAACCTCATCAACTGGCTCTCGCTTCGCTGGGTCGCGGTGCTCCAGATGTACATCCCGATCGTCGTTGTGGCCTCGTCGCTGTGGGGCGCCGGCAACATCCCCACGTCCTTCCAGAAGCTCGGCGCTGCGATCCTCGCCGGCTACAGCGCGGATTCGCTGGTGCGCGCCGCGGCGTCCAAGCTGCAATCGCAGGCGGCCGGGCGCGGGGCCGCCGCCAAGACAACTCCTGCGCCGTCAAGCTCCGAGGCGGAGGCGGCGACGCGCGCGACGCCGGCCGGCTGAGACCGCCGCCCGGCGGCTGCCACGGACGCCGAGCGCGTCGGCGCGTTGCACGGCCGGCGTTCTGGCGTGCAACGCGCGCCGCGGCGGTCAGTGCAGCAGCCGCAGCGTGTTGAAGCCGTCGTCGACGTAGAGGAGGCCCCGGCCGTCGGGGGTGATCGCGAGGCCGAACAGCGATCCGGCGCCGGTCTTGGCGTCGCCGGCGACGGTTGCGATCTGCTTTCCGGCGGGCGTCGTCTCGACGATGTTCCCGTCGCCCGCGTTGGTTGTCAGGATGTCCGCGTTGGGGGCGAGGATGAGCCCGAGCGGCTGGTTCAGATGCCCGCCCGCCGACAGCGTGATGCCCCGGTCAAACAGCGCCGTCGTGCGCGTCATCGCTTCGGGGATCGCGATGATCCGGCTCTCGAGCGTGTCGGCGACGTAGAGCGTGCCGTTCCCCGCGAGCGCGACGCCGGTCGGTCCGATCACCAGCGCCGCCTTGTCGTCGCGCCACGGGATCCCGTCGGCGACGACCTGCTGGCTCTCAACGGCCGGGGCCCCTCCAGCGGAGGTGTGCAGGCGGATCCGCACCACCGTCGAGTTATCGACCGTTTTCAGCCCGGCCTTCGCGCCCCCGTTCAGCGCGTTGCTGACGAACAACGTCGTGGTCGAGCCCCGCGTGACCGACGTCATGTCCCAGGGTCCCCGGATGTTCTTGCCGGCGATCGTCTCGACCGCCTTGCCGCTGCTGTCGAGCACGATCAGGCAGCCGTAACGCGCGGTTGCGGAGGTGCCGTTGGTCGTCGGCAGGCTGCCGACGACGACGTAGCCTCCGGGCAGGATGCTCAGCGCGGTCGTCAGCCCGACGCCGCCGGGGCAGGGGCCGGGCAGCGTGCTGGCGTCGACGGTGGCAAACAGCGAGCGCTTTCCGGACGGCGTCAGTTCGACGATCGTCGTTCCCGTGCCCTGGTCGTTGGATTTGGCGTTGAAGTTGCTGAGCAGGTAGCTGCCGGCGTGCAGCGAGCCGACGCTCGCCGGCACCACCGCGAGCCCGTAGGGGTTGATGTCGCCGTTGGCCGGCACGGTCGAGGCGATCGTGCGGATGGTGTGCAGCGAGGAGATGAAGGCGCTCGGCGCCCGACTCGCGCGCACGGCGGCGCCGGCCGGCGCGCCGGCGGTTGATGCGAGAAGCGCGGCTGCGCCGAGAAGGGCGCCCGCGAGCGCGACTGCTGAGGGCTTGGACATCAGGGGGGTCTCCTGTCGGTGGGCGTCGGCTGTGTGCCCACACAAGGACTCCGGGGGCCGGCGATTCCTTCCGGGCCGGGCCGGGCGCGAAGCGGCCTACCCGACGCCCGTTCGCGGTCCGCCCTCCGCCGGCGCCGCTCAGGGGTGTGGTCATCCCTGGCCCGAACTCAACGTTCGTGGCGCCCACCTTCGGTTGCACGGGCCGGTGCTCACGTGGCAGCGATTCCTTTTTGCCGTTCAGCCGGTCAATACGTTCAAGCGCGCTGAAGCTGGCGGCCCGATGCGGCCGGGTGGCGCCTGGGTCCGGGTGAACTGCCGGGCTCCGGGAGCGCTCCACGATCAAGCCGAAACAGGAGAGCCATGACTGCTGCCGAGTTGATTGCAACTGAGGACGCGAGTGCTGTGCGGGCCGTGCTGGACGGGGTCTACGCGGCGTGGGCGGACAACGACGCGGACGCTTTCGTGGCACCGTATGCCGCGGAGGCGACCGCGGTGCACACAGGGGTCTACATGCCCAGCAGGGACGCGATCCGTGCCACGCTTGCGGCGCTCTTCGCTGGCGAGCTGAGGGGCTCGAGGGGAGTCCATGAGGTGCAGGGCATCCGCTTCGTCGGTGCTGATACTGCGATCGTGCTCAGCAAGGGCTCGATCGTCTTCGCCGGCCAGGCAGAGGCCGCCCCCGAGAGTAGGACGCTGGATGGCTGGGTGTTGTGCCGGCACGACGGAGGCTGGCGTGTCGAGGCCTTCCACAACTGCGGTGACAGCGCCGCCTGAGGTGTGCGAGGAGAATCGACGCGATGGCGGGCGCGGAGGGGCGAACACATTTCAGATGACAAGCGACGCGGCTCGGGCCGGGACGGCGTTGTGAGCGGTGCACAGCCCGCGCGGTCGACACCCGGCGGCGATGAGTTCGTGCGCGCGACAGAGCCGTTTCGCCGCGAGCTACTGGCTCATTGCTACCGGATGTCGGGGTCGGTCGACGAGGCTCAGGATCTCGTTCAGGAGACCTACCTGCGGGCTTGGCGCGCCTACGACAGGTTCGAGGGCCGCTCCTCGCTGCGTGTGTGGCTCTATCGCATCGCGACCAACGCCTGCTTGACCGCTCTTCAGCACCGCAGTCGCCGGGTGTTGCCGTCCGCTCTAGCCGGTCCAAGTGACGATCCGGACGGTGAAGCGACCATGGTGGGCCCCGAGGTCCGGTGGGTCGAGCCGATCCCCGACGCGCTGGTCGCTCCCGAGGCTGCGGACCCATCGACGATCGCCGAGGTCAACGCCAGCCTCCGGTTGGCGTTGACCGCGAGCCTTCAGCACCTCCCCCCACGCCAGCGCGCCGTGTTGATCTTGCGCGACGTGCTGGACCTCCCGGCAGGCGAGGTCGCAGAGATGCTCGAAACGAGCACCGCGGCGGTCAAGAGCGCCCTTCAGCGCGCGCGTGGACGGCTTGAGCAGGTCTCCCCCCAGGCCGAGGAACTGAGCGAGCCCAGCGAGCCTGGCGCCCGCGCTCTGCTTGACCGCTACATCGAAGCGTTCGAACAGGGAGACCTCGCGGCCCTCGAGCAGATACTGCGCGCCGATGCCGCGCTTGAGACGACCGCCTCGCAGACATGGTTTGCCGGCAAGCGCAACTGCCTGCGCTTCATCCGGCGCTTCCTCGGCTCACCGGACCTGTATCGAATGCTTCCAACGAGCGCGAACGGACAACCCGCCGCGGCCGCGTATCGTCGCCGCGAAGACGGGACCTACGAGGCGTTCGCCGTGGTCCTCCTCACAACGAGCACCAGCGGGATCGCGCGCATCGTCTTGTTCAACGACCCCCGGTCGTTCGCGACATTCGGCCTGCCACCCACCCAACCAGCCGCTGCCCGTCGCTACGAGCGTGAGGCACACAACTAACGACGCACGGGGCGCTCGACCCCACCCGGCGCACCTCGCCGGCGCAGCCCCGCCGCCCACGCCCGAGCAGCTCCGGCTCGCGCCGATCGTGCCCCCGCTTCGCACCCGGGGCGACCTGATTCGGATGAAGCAGGCCTCCGGAAGGCCTGGCGATATCGAGGACATCGCGGCGATCGCGGCCGTCGCAGCGAGCGAGCGCCCCGACCGCGACGCCGGATGAGGCGCCCCCGAAGCCCCGGAAACACTGGACAGGCTCCATAAATCTGCTATAGTCCCACTTAGATTTATATGCAGCCCGATCGCTTCACCATTCGCGCCCAGGAAGCCCTCGCCGAGGCCGTTCGCCTCGCCCAGGCCGCCGGCAATCCGCAGGTCACCGCCGCGCACGCGCTGCAGGCGCTGATGGCGGACCCCGACGGAATCGCACTTTCGCTGCTGCGCAAGCTCGGCGGCGAGGGGTCCGCGATCGCCGCCGCGCTGAGCGCGACGCTCGAGCAGCTGCCGGTGCTCGGGGCCGCGGCGGCGGAGGCTCCGCCGATCGCTTCCGAGCTCGCGGCGGTGCTGAACGCCGCCGACGGCGAGGCCCGCAAGCTCAGCGACGACTACGTCTCGACCGAGCACCTGCTGCTCGCGCTGAGCGCGCACCCGGGCCGGGCCGGCGACGCGCTGCGCGGCGCGGGCGTCACGCACGAGCGGCTGCTCGCCGCGCTGAAGGAGGTCCGCGGCTCACACCACGTCACCGACCGAAGCCCCGAGGAGCGCTACCAGGCGCTCGAGCGCTTCGGGCGCGACCTGACCGCCGAGGCGGCGGAGGGCAAGCTCGACCCCGTGATCGGGCGTGACGCGGCGATCCGCCGCGTCGTGCAGATCCTCGCGCGGCGGACCAAGAACAACCCGGTCCTGATCGGTGAGCCCGGCGTCGGCAAGACCGCGATCGTCGAGGGGCTGGCACAGCGGATCGTCTCCGGCGATGTGCCCGAGACGCTGCGCGACCGCCGCGTCGTCGCACTCGACCTCGGCTCGCTGCTGGCGGGCGCGAAGTACCGCGGCGAGTTCGAGGACCGCCTCAAGGCGGTGCTGAAGGAGATCGCCGACGCCGCCGGCACGGTGATCCTGTTCATCGACGAGCTGCACACGATCGTCGGCGCGGGCGCCGCCGAGGGCGCCGTCGACGCCGCCAACCTGCTCAAGCCGATGCTCGCCCGCGGCGAGCTTCGCGCCGTCGGCGCGACGACGCTCGACGAGTACCGCAAGCACATCGAGAAGGACGCCGCGCTCGAGCGGCGCTTCCAGCCGGTGCTGGTCGATGAGCCAAGTGTGGAGGATACGATCGCGATCCTTCGTGGTCTGAAGGAGCGTTACGAGAACCATCACGGCGTGCGCATCCAGGACTCCGCGCTGATCGCCGCCGCCGAGCTCTCGGACCGCTACATCGCCGACCGCTTCCTGCCCGACAAGGCGATCGACCTTGTCGATGAGTCGGCCTCGCGGCTGCGGATCGAGATCGACTCGCTGCCGACCGAGATCGACCAGGTCGACCGACGCGTCATGCAGCTGGAGATCGAGCTGACGTCGCTTGCCAAGGAGACCGACGACGCCTCCGCCGCGCGGCGCGCCGCGATCGAGCGCGAGCTGGCCGACCAGCGCGAGCGCTCCTCGGCGATGAAGGCGCAGTGGCAGTCCGAGAAGGACGCGATCAGCGCGATCTCCGACTGCAAGAAGCAGCTCGAAGCCGCGCGCGGCGAGGTCGAGCGCGCCGAGCGCGCGGCCGATCTGCAGCGCGCCGCCGAGCTTCGCTACGGGATCATCCCGGAGCTCGAGAAGCAGCTCGCCGCACTCGAGGAGGCGGTCGCCGCGCCAGGCGAGACCGTGTTCCTCAAGGAGGAGGTCGACGCCGACGATATCGCCGCCGTCGTCGCCACCTGGACCGGGATTCCCGTTACGCGCCTGCTCGAGGGCGAGGTCGCGAAGCTCGTCAACATGGAGGCGCGCCTGCACGAGCGTGTCGTCGGCCAGGGCGAGGCCGTCGAGGCGGTCTCGACCGCGATCCGCCGCTCCCGGGCCGGCCTCTCAGACCCCGATCGCCCGATCGGCTCGTTCCTCTTCCTCGGGCCGACCGGCGTCGGCAAGACCGAGCTGGCACGCGCGCTCGCCGAGTTCCTCTTCGATACCCAGGACGCGATCGTGCGGATCGACATGTCGGAGTACATGGAGCGCCACAGCGTCTCGCGCCTCGTCGGCGCACCGCCCGGCTACATCGGCTACGACGAGGGCGGCCAGCTGACCGAGGCGGTGCGCCGTCGCCCCTACTGCGTGGTCCTGCTCGACGAGATCGAGAAGGCGCATCCGGACGTCTTCAACACGCTGCTCGCGGTGCTCGACGACGGCCGCCTGACCGACGGCCAGGGCCGCACCGTCGACTTCAAGAACACCGTGCTGATCATGACCTCCAACATCCGCCCGGAGCCGGGGGAGTTGCGCCAGGCGCTGCTCGAGCACTTCAAGCCGGAGTTCATCAACCGCCTCGACGACATCGTCGAGTTCGAGCCGCTCTCACGCGAGCAGCTCGGCGAGATCGTCACGCTGCAGCTGCGCCGCGTGATCGAGCGCCTCGCGCAGCGCAAGATCTCACTCGAGATCTCGCAGGAGGCCGCGACGCTGCTCGGCGACCTCGGCTACGACCCCGTCTACGGCGCCCGCCCGCTCAAGCGCGTCGTGCAGAAGCAGCTGGTCGACCGCCTCGCCACCGGCATGCTCGACGGCTCGATCCGCGAAGGCGACACCGTCGCCGTCAGCGCCCGCGACGGCGCGATCGTGTTCGAGCAGGCAGGCGCTGCAGTCGCGGCCGCGGCGTAGGTCGCACCCCTGCCGTCAGCAGCCAAGCCGGCGCACTAGCCGCGTCGCTCGCGCCCGGCGCGAGCGCTCAGGAGCCAAGCCGGCGGCGCAGCCCGATCGCGCTTCTCGCGCCGCTTTGCGCGAGGCGCGAGAGCTCAAGCCGCCTGACAAGCTCGCGCAGCTCGTGGCGCTCCGCGCGCGACAGGTTCGACGGCTTCCCCCTGGACTTGCGCAGCAGTTCGTTCAGCCGCGCGCGGTGCTCGGAGGGGATCGTCCCCCAGTGGCGGTGCACGACGAGGCCCAGCTGACCGAGGGTCAGGGCGGTGCCGAGCGGTCCGACGCGCCGCAGCGCGCTGCGCAGTCCCATGCGCTGCAGCCTACCCGGCGGCGAGCGCCGCCAAGCGCGTCGGCGTGGCGGCAATTCGACCGGGCGGTTCCCGCGGATAGGCCGGCCGGCTGTGTCTCCGGCGGTGCAACAAGGTGATACACTTGGCCCATGCCGACTCGTCATCCGCGCCAGATGGTCACACTCACACCGGAGCGCGCCGCACTGCTGGACGCGGTGGCAGCCCTGGAGGGAAAACGCCCCGAGCTCGGTGGCCTGGTCGAGGACGGAGCCCGCGCGCGCCTCGCGCGACTCAAGGGAGCGGCCGACTCCACCCAAGCGGCGCGCCGGCGCTTGGCCGACCGTGTTCGTGAGCGCTCGCTGGAACAGGACCCCGGGGCGGCGGATCGCGTCAAGCGCCTCGGCCTCGATTTCTGACGACGTTGCTGCTGCTCGACAACTCGGCTTGGGCGCGACTCGAGTTACCGGCGCTACCTGACGAGCGTCGCGCGGAAGTCGCGACCATGATCGAACACGGCGAAATCGCGGTCTGTTCCCCATTTCTGCTCGAAGCTGGCTGTTCCGCACGCAGCGCGGAACACCACGATCAACTCCTTGCCGATCTCCTTCATCTGCCGCGCCTTTGGATCAACGCAGAGGTCGAGGACGCGGCCCTCGACGCCCAGCGAGTCCTCGCGCACCGAGGGCACCATCGCAGCGCGTCGCCATCGGACGTTCTGATCGCCGCCTGCGCACACGTCCACGGCGCCGGCGTATTGCACTATGACCGCGACTACGACGTGCTCGCCGAACTCACCGGGCTTGCCTTCGAGTCCCAATGGCTGGCCTCCGCCGGCACGCTTTGACGCACGCATGGCGCGCCGGCCCGCGGCCCCTCGGCCGGCGCGGGTCAGCACCGTCCCGGCCTCGGCGTGAGTGACCGCGCTGCCCAGCTGCCTCAGCCCGAGATCACGGTGCCGAAGAACGCACACCCGGCGTAGCTGCCAAAGGACGTCGCGTTCTGGTAGCCGATGTTGCCGGTCACGGTCAGCCCCGACGCGCTCGCGTAGGAGAACGTCGTCTCACCGGCGTTCGCCGGCCCGAGCGCCGCGAGGCTCGCCGGCCCGAGCGTGGCGGTCTGGCTGCCGAAGGCGGCGGTGTTGTCGCGACCGCTGACCGTCAGCTCGGAATCCGCGCTCGCCGGCCCGTTGGCGCTCAGGCTCGCGTTGCCGGCGGCGTCACAGTTGGCGAGGATCGTCAACCCGGCGCCGCTGTAGAGCGTCGAGGTTGCGGTCCCCGAACCGGGCGTGCCGAGCTTTGCGACCAGCTTGACGACGGTCTCGCCGTCGACGGTCGTGGCCGCCGGGTTCGCCGGGCCCGTCGCACCGGTCGCACCGGTCGCACCGGCCGCGCCGGGCGCCCCGGTCTTGCCGGCCGGTCCCGGCGAGGTGCTCGAGCGGAACGTCGTGGCCACCCAGCTGCCCGAGCAGCCGTGCCCGAGCTTCCAGATGTGAACCTGGCCGCCGCCTCGCTGGACGCAGCCGTTGAGGTTCCCGTTGGGCCCGACGAGCGAGCCGCTGCTCGCCGCGTACGCGACGCCGCCGAGCGCCAGCGCCGCGAACGCCGCGCCGGCCACCGCCAGCTTGGCCGCCATCGGCCGTAGGTGAAAAATGCGTCGCATTCAATCCGCCTCCATTCGTGGTCTATAGACCACCGAACTCCGCGCAGGGCGGCGGGTTGCGGGCCCTCACGACACTCTTATGCGGCGGCTTTCGCCGCCGATCGCAACATTCCGTGGGGCCGGCGCGATCTCGCGCCGGCCCCACGGGGTTGAACCTCAGCTGCGTTGGGAAGCGCGGTTCAGAGCTTGCGCGCCTTCAGCAGGCGCACCGTCAGGACCTTCTTCTGCTTCGAGCCCCTGGCCGGGGTGAAGTGGACGGTGACGGTGACGTGCAGGCTCGAGCCGATGGCGCTCGCGTTGCGCAGCAGCGCCCTCGCGCCCTTGTCGGGGCGCAGCGTGAGCTTGAAGGTGCCGGCTGCGGTCCGCACGATCGTGACCGGTCCCCAGGCGATGTGGCTGTTCTTGGCGACGTGCGCCGAGGGGTGCATCCCCGCCGCCTTGATGGTCCCCGCGCCGGTCAGCTTCAGCGTGACGACGATGTCGCCGTCCGCCAGCCGCTTGTGGCTGACGATCTTGAAGCTGCTCGCGATCGCTGCCTGGGTCGGCGGCGGCGTCCCGGTGATGGTCGCCGTCAGGGCCGTTTGGGTCAGGGTCGCCATCGCGCTCACCGCGCCGGCCGATGTGTCGGTCGCGGTGATCGCCGCGCCGCCGGCCGTCGTCGTCGCGGTGATCGTCGCCTCGTAGGTGCCGGGTGTCGTGCCCGCGGTCACGGGGCCGATGTGCTGGCCGTCGTTGCTCGTGATCGTGACGGCGTCGCCGGAGACCCGGTTGCCGTGCGCGTCGGTCACCGTCGCGGTCGCGACGCTCGTGCTCACGCCGTCGGCGGCGATCGAGGCCGGCGCGAGCGCCAGCGCGAGCGCCGTGGCGGCACCCGGTGTCTGGGTCAGGGTCTGCGCGGCGGAGACGCCGGCGGCCGATGTGTCGGTCGCGGTGATCGTCGCCGTGCCGGCGGTCGTCGTCGAGGTGATCCTCGCCTGGTAGGTGCCGGGTGTCGCGCCCGCGGTCACGGGGCCGACGAGCTGGCTGCCGGTGCTCGTGATCGTCACCGTGTCACCGCTGACCGGGTTGCCGTTGGCATCGGTCAGCGTGACGGTGGCGAGCGTGCTCGCCGTGCCGTCGGCGGTGATCGACGAGGGCGCCAGCGCCAGTGCGGCGTGGGCGCTCGGTCCGGTCACGGTGTAAACGGAGAGGCTGTTGTCAGACAGGTTCGCCGTTGCGAGCAGCCCGCCGTTGGGGCTGAATGCGACGCCCACCGGACGCGTTCCCGTGTTCTCGTTGCTGGCGGGGTTCTCGCTGACCGGGGTGAGCTGCCCGGTGGCAGCGTCGACGGTGAACAGCGACACCGTGTCGGAGTCGTAGTTCGCGGTGGCGAGGAGCCCCCAGTTCGGGCTGAACGCGACCGAGACGGGGCCGGATCCGGTGTCCGCGTTGGCGGCCACGGTCTGGGTCACGGGCGTGAGCTGGCCGCTCGCCGCAGCGACGGTGAACAGCGACAGCGTGTCCGAGTCGTAGTTGGCGGTGGCCAGCAGGCCGCCGCTCGGGCTGAACGCCACCGAGTACGGGCCGACTCCGGTGTCCGCGTTGGCGGCGACGCTCTGAGTCACCGGCGTGAGCTGACCGCTCGAGGGATCGACGGCGAGCACCGAAACGGTGCCGTCAGCGAAGTTCGAGGTGGCGAGCAGATCCCCGCTCGGGCTGAAGGAGATCGAGCAGGGGCCGGCCCCGGTGTCTGCGTTGGCGGCCACGCTCTGAACGATCGGCGTGAGCTGCCCGGTCGAGTCGACGCTGAACGTCGAGACCGTGTTGGCGAGGTAGTTCGCCGTCGCCAGCAGATCGCCGTTCGGGCTGAACGTCGCGACCAGCGGCCCGCTGCCGGTGTCGGCGTTGGCGGCAACGCTTTGGATGACCGGGGTCAGCTGTCCGCTCGTGGGGTCGACGCTGAACAGCGAGACCTCGTCGTTGCTGAAGCTCGCGGTCGCCAGGAGCTTGCCGTTGGGACTGAACGCGACCGAGAACGGTCCGCTCGCGGTGTCGGCGTTGCTGGCGAGCGTCTGCGTCACCGGGGTGAGCTGCCGCTCGCCGGTCGACGCTGAACACGACACGCGTCGGCGAAGTGGCGGTCGCAGCGCTGCCGCTCGGCTGAAGGCGACCGAGAACGGTCCGCTCGCGGTATCGGCGTCTGGCGCTCTGTGTCACCGGCGTGACCTGGCCGCTAGCGGCGTCGACGGTGAAGACCGACACCGTTGAGTCGCTGTAGTTGGCGGTCGCGAGCAGCTTCCCGTTCGGGCTGAAGGCGACCCAGAGGGGTCGGCCCCCGTGGTCGCGTTGGCGATCGGGTTCTGCGTGACCGGCGTGACGATGATCGGGTCGACGCTCAGCGGGTACACCGCGGCGGCGTCGTCGATCGTGATCTCCAGGCGCTTGCCGCTGACGGCGAGCGTCGCCGGGATCTGTGTCCCGCGGGCATCGGTGACGGTGAGGTTCTCGTAGCGAAGCGCGCCTGCGGCCGAGCTGAAGCTGACCGCGTGTCCGCTCGCGCTGACACGGGCCGACAGGTTGCCGGAGAGCTGCTGGGAGATCTCGAGACGGCCGGCACCTGCCGGGCGCTGCGCGAGCGTGAAGCCCTGCTCGAGTCCGCGCGGGCCATTCACGAACCACTCGCTGACGGCGGCAGAGGAAAAGACGACGCGGTTGTGCGTCACCTGCGCAGCGCCCAGCGCGGCCACCGGAGCGAGCGAGCCGGCGCGGCCGAGCGAAAGGGCGGCGAGGCCAAAGCTGAGGCCGTGATGGCCGGACACGGCGATTGCGCCGCGCTCCAGCGTCGCGCTCAGGCCCTGGGCGGCGTTGTGCAGCGAGACGGCGCCAGAGGAGGCCGGGACCGCCCAGAAAGCGGGCAGCTGGGCGCCAAGCGAGCCCGACACGGATGTCTGCTCGGCGAGCGGCACGAACGACCAGCCCTGCTGGGCGACGGCCGTCGGCGCGGTGGAGGTTGAAGCGGCGGGGGAGTGCCCGCCGGTCAACGTGAACGCCAGGATGGCCGCCACGGCAACCGCCACGGCGGCAACGAGTGCCCGCGCAGGCAGCCTGCGCAAGGCGAGGGGAGCGTGAACGCTGAAGGTTTCGGCGCCACCGGCGCCCGTTGCTACCGCAAATCCGATCCGGTGTCCTGAGTGGTTCATCGTGCTCCTACGGCTCGCAGTGATGCCCTGGTCAGCTTGGGGAGGGCATAGAAGTCCCCGGCCGAGTCGATCAGCCGATTCCAAGGGTAGGTTCGTCCCCGCGCACCCAAAGGGTGGATTTACCCCCCTGACCGGGTGGGTAGCTACCGGGTCGCTTGGGCGCCACGGCGCTGCCGGGCGGGTCGCTGCGCGTGCCCGCTACCCGGACCACCAGTCGGCGTTCTCGCGCGCGAACAGCACGCTTTTGAGCGCCGCACCGTCCTGCGGCTGCGGCCAATCCTCCGCGAGTTGCGCGCGCGTCGCTTCGGCGTCGCGGGCGACGACCAGCGGCCAGAGCTTCGCGAGTGCCGCGAGGCGGCGCGGCTCGGGAGCCTCGAGCGGCCCGAACGCCGCCAGCCAGTCGCGCAGCGGCGTCGGCGCGCCGGCCGCCGCGTCCTCGACGATCCCGCTCAGCCACGCCTGCGCGCCCGCCGGTCCGCTCAGCGCCCGCTCGCCGCCCTGGCCGCGGATCTTGCGCGTCACCGTCAGGTCGTAGTCGCGCGTCCCGGGCCGCACCACCTCGCGCGTGCGAAACGAGAAGGCGCCGCGCAGCGCCGGCCACTGCGCGCGCCACAACGCCAGCAGCGCCTTCGCGGCGCCGCCGAGGTCCTCGTGCGCGATCGTGCCCTCACTGCGCGGGTCATAGGCCGCGAACGCGAGCCGCATGAGCGCTTCGCGGTCGAGCGGTCCGGGCGGGAGATAGCCCGGCAGGCGCACCGCGGTGGCGTCGAGTGAGATTGGTGCGCGGTAGCTGCCCAGGTAGGCCACGTCACGCGACGGGCGCCGCGGCAGGCCGAGCAGCACGTCGAGCGTGCCGGGCTCCGCCAGTTCCGCCTCGCCGACGACGAGCGCGTGGGCCCACACGGCACCCGGGCGCGGCAGCTCGCTGGCGCTCCAGGTGACGCAGAACGCGTACTCGGCGCTTTCGCGCAGCGCCAGCCCGGTCACGAGCGGCGCCGTCCCGTTCGCCATCGCGGCGTCGGTGGCGCTGAGCAGGGCCACGGCGGTGGCGTGGGGCAGATCGCGCGAGCCGGCGAGCAGACGATGGCCGTCGTCGTAGCCGAAGAGGAACTGGTGGGCGGCTCTCACCGGTTGTCCCGTCCGTCAGTGCTGCACGTTCCCGGCGGCGTCGCGAAGTCCGTGGCGTCGTCCTCGGTCACGGCAGGCCAACCAGGCTTGCCCGCTCCCTGCGTCCTCGCCACGACCGCCGGCCACTCGCCGGATACCACGCGGCACTGACGGACGGAACCACTAGCCCCAGATCGCCCAGCGGATCGGCTCGACCAGCGAGACTGCACGGCCGTCGCGATCCTCGGCAAAGACGCGGTCGCAGATCTCACCCTTGGCGAGCAGCCCGTCGCGTTCCGCGAGCGATCCGCCCTGCGCGGACACGCCGTAGACCGCGAAGTCCGCGACGTCGCGGTTGCTCTCGAGCGTCGCGAGGACGCCGGGAAGCCGGGCGCCCATCCACTCATACGGCGTCGGCTTTGGCTCGCCGCCGACCCGGTCCCAGGCGGAGACGACGACGCCGACGCGGATCGAGCGGCGCTCGCGCCAGAGCTCGGCGAGGTTCTCGAACACGTCGATCAGCTCGGCGGCGGTGCAGGTGTGCTCGTGCGCCTGGAAGCCGACCGGGTCGCCTGGGTGAAACTCGAGATCCGCTGGCGCGCGTTCTGGCGCCGGTTCGCGCTCGGCCTGCGCGCCGCCGGCCGTGATCGCGATGCGCTGGGGCAGGCGCAGGCGCTCCGGGTGGATGAAGACGAGGATCGCCGTCGCATCGGTGCAGGCGGAGAGCAGCCGCGGGTACCAGATCCGCCGTTCGGCGAGGACGCGCAGCGACTCGCCCGAGGTGTCGGGGATCGCCAGCTGCGCGAAGCCCTCCGGCTCGAACTGCAGCTCGACCTCGAGCTCGTCGTCGGCGCCCAGGGCGGTTCGGTCAAGCTCCTCGCCGCGAGCGACCTGTTCGGCGAGCCGCTGGACGTAGGAGCGGTCGCCGCCGAAGCTCGCCTCGCGCACAGAGGTCTCGACGGGCGACTGGACGAGCGCCCAGAAAGCGCCGAGGAAGGTCGACTTCCCCGTGCGCGGCAGGCCGAGGAAGACGAGCCGCGGGCGGGCCGGCCCGCTCATGCCCGAAAGGCCGCGATGCTGCGCCCGGGGGCCACCTCGGGCACCGCGATCGGCGTGCGCGGCCGGTCGTTCGAGCACAGCCAGCTGACCCACTCGGCCAGTCCCTGGCGTTCGGCGCGCACGACCGCGACGGCCGCGGTGCCGACGCCGATCGCCTCCGGGTCGCTTCGCCTCGCAATGTCCAGAAGCTCGGGCTGGTGGCGTTCGAGCGCCTTCGCGCCGGCCTCGGTCAGCCCGTCGGCCTTCGTCAGCACCAGGGCGATCCGCGCGTTCTCGCGCACCGCCCCGGACGCGTCGAGCGCCAGCAGCAGGCGCCGCGCGCGAGTGACGGCGATCTCCGACTCGCCGGGCACCGACAGCGCGAGCGCGTCAAGCACCACGGCGAAGCGGTCGGCCCGTCCCGCCCAGGGCAGCGCTTCCAGCAGCGGCTGCCCTTCGCGCACACGTTCGAAGCGCCCGCCGGCGAGGTCTGAGAAGAGCAGCTCGACGCGTCGCCCGTCGGGGCGGCGGATGCGCATGTGCAGCAAGCCTTCGTCCTCCCGCCGCGTGGGGGGGAACCGCGCGTGGGCCTGCCCGGCGGCGACTCTCGCCCAGTGCGCGCGGCGTTCGAAGCCGCGGCCGCAGCGGCTTCCCGCGAGGCGGTGACCGGCGAGTGAGTCGCGCTCGAGGAACTGCTGCCACAGCATCCCGGTGAGCGCCGTCTTGCCCGTGGCGGGCTCTCCCATCACCAGCACGAGCCGGGCGCCGCGGCGCCCGCTCAGCTCGCGCGCCTGCTCGAGCGTCATCGTGTCCTCGACCGTGACCAGGGGCTGCGGCGCGGCGGCCGGGACGTCGTGGCGCTCGCTCGCCAGGCGCTCCGCTGCCGCCAGCTCGCGGGCCAGCTCGTCGAGCTCGGCCATCAGCCGCTCGCCCGCACGAGCAGCAGCTCACGCATCGTCTGCGCCGCGATCTCGTATCCCCGGCGGCGGATGTTCGGATCGACGCCGAGCCGTCCCGCCGCCGCCGCCCAGTCGGCTTCGCCCGCCAGGGCCAGCCAGGCGGCGTTGCACGTCAGCACCGGGAACAGCGGCCCGGGCGCGGCGGTGTCCAGCTCGACGCGCCCGCCGGCCGCCGCGACGGCGTCGGCGAGCACGCATTCCTGCTCGCCGCGGGGACCGAGCACGCGGCGCAGGATCTCGCTCGACGTTGGGATCTCGGCGCCGGCGCGGTGGCGATCGGCGAGCTCGAGGCCTGCCTGCAGCAGCCCGTCATGGGGGTCGGCAAGCGCCGCGGCGCCGGCCTGCGCGCCAAACGCCCACCACAGCACGTCGAGCTCCTCGTCGGCAGCGTCGCTGCGCGCCTCGAAGCGCTCCGCGAGCCCGCGCAGGACGCCGTCGAGCTGCTGGGCGAGGATCTTGGTCGCGCCCGCCAGCCGGTCGACCGCCTCGCTCGCGCGCCAGCCGTCCGCGACGAAGCTCGGCATGTTCTTGAACAGGTTCTCCAGCTCGAGCGCCGGCGCCGGCACGCGTTCGCGCAGTCGCTCGAAACGCCGGGCGTTTGCTGCCCGGGCCAGCGCCGGCAGCTCCGCGACCGGCGCGCGGAGGCCGGCGAACTCGGCCGAGAGAACCGCTGTCGCCACGATCGCCGTGGTCGCGTCGTCGTTCTCCAGCGCGCGCGCGACCGCCGCGCTGGCGACCAGGTGCGGCTCGAGGTCCGACGGGGCGGCGCTGAAGGTCGGGTCATAGACCGAGACCGCGGCGCACAGGGCCTCGAAGATGAAGCCGCCGTCGCGACCGACGGCGTAGCTGACCAGATCAAGCGCCGCGGAGCGCTCGAGCGTGCCGCCGACGCCTTCGGCGGCCTGGCGCATGGCCGCGAAGCGCGCCGATTCGGGCAGCAGTTCGACGCTCTCGACCCAACGCGGGAAGCGCTCCACGAGCACTGTCATCGCCCTAGCCTATGGCAGACGTCGCGCCGACGGGGGAATTGCCCTGCGCGGCGCTCAGCGCGCCCGCGCGTCCCAGTTCAGCCGCTGATAATCGAGCACGACCGGCTCGCCGAGCTGCGCGAGCACGGCGTCGAGGAACGGGGCGTGCAGCTCGAGCGGGAGGTGCTCGAGGTAGGGCGCGAAGATGACCGTCTCGAGGAACTCGCGCGGCCGCGGCGGCGTTGCCGGGGCGGGCGCGAGCCAGCACGCCGAGACCTCGAAGCCGGCGCGATCCAGGCGTTCGCGGGTCTCCGCCACCCCTGCGTAGTTCCAGACCTCGCCGAGTGACGCGAGGTGCTCGCGGTAGGGCGTCTGCGCTGCCAGCGCCGTGCCGATCGCCCTAACCCGCGCGATGTTGCCCTCGCCGCCGCACTGCACGACGAACTGGCCGCCGTCGCGCAGCAGCGCGCGCATCCGCGCAAACAGCGCGTCGTGGTCGAGGATCCAGTGAAACGTCGCGGTGGAGATCACCGCATCGACGCGCTCCGGCAGCTCCAGCTCCAGCAGGTCGCAGCAGATCACGCTGACGCGATCGGCGGGCAGGCGCTCGCGCGCGCGCTTGGCCATCGACTGCGACCCGTCGACGGCGATCAGATGCCCGCGCGGCAGACGCGCGAGCACCATCTCGGAGACGCGGCCCGTCCCGGCGCCGGCGTCGAGGACCGTCTCATCGCCGCGCAGCGCCAGCCGCGCGGTCACCGCCGCGCCCCACTCCTGCTGGGGCGCCGAGATGCTGTCGTAACTGCCGGCGTTCCAATCGCGGGTGACCACGGGCTGTATGTTATCGCAGACGCGTCGCCGTGATAGTGGGCGTTTTGACGCGACCAGCGTCTTGGGTTGAGTGCCGGGCGCCCTTGCTAAGGTGGGAATCGCGAATGGTTCCGATCATCGCCATCGATCCAGACGCGATCAAGCCGCGCTGAGCGGCGCCACCTTCGGCTGGTCGCCTACTGAGCGAAGCGTCGGTCGCAGCGATGCTGGCGCGCGCGGCGATCGGATAGAACGCTCGCTGTGAGCTCGCAAGCGAAGGTCTTGATCGTCGGCTCGGGTGGGCGCGAGCACGCCCTCGCGCGAGCGCTCGCCCGTTCGCCGCAGCGCCCGCAGCTGCTGTGCGCCCCGGGCAACGCGGGGATCGCCGAGGACGCCCGGCTGATCGCGGTTGCCGGCGAGGACATCGACGCCTTGGTCGAGCTCGCCGTCGGCGAGCGGGTCGATCTCGTCGTCGTCGGCCCCGAGGCGCCGCTGGTCGCCGGCCTTGCCGATCGCCTGCGCGAGCGCGGCGTCGCCGTGTTCGGCCCGAGCGCCGCGGCGGCGCGCCTTGAGGGATCGAAGGAGTTCGCCAAGCAGGCGATGGCGGCCGCCGGCGTCCCCACCGCCGCCTGGACGCGCGTGAGCACGGTGGCGGAGGGGCTCGCCGCGATCGAGCGCTACCCGGCCGTGCTGAAGGCGGACGGCCTCGCCGCCGGCAAGGGCGTCGTGATCGCGCCCGATGAAGCCGCCGCGCGGGAGGCCCTCGAGGCGTTCCTGGTCGAGCACCGTTTCGGCACGCAGGCGGTCGTGATCGAGGAGCACCTCGACGGCGAGGAGCTCTCGCTGCACGCGCTCTGCGACGGCGAGCGGGCGATCCCGATGGCGGCGGCGCGCGACTACAAGCGAATCTTCGACGGCGACCTCGGCCCCAACACCGGCGGCATGGGCTCCTACTCGCCGGTCGGCGAGGTCGACGAGCAGCTCGCCAAGGATCTGGTCGCGACCATCCACCAGCCGATCGTCGAGTTGATGCGCGACCGTGGCACCCCTTTTCACGGCGTCCTCTACGGCGGGCTGATGCTGACCGCCGAGGGGCCGCGGGTGATCGAGTTCAACGTGCGCTTTGGCGATCCCGAGACCCAGGCGCTGCTGCCGCGGCTGCGCTCCGACCTGCTCGAGGCGCTGGTCGCCTCCACGCACACGGGTGGCCTCGCGGGCCATGAGCTGGAGTGGTCGCCGCAGTGGGCCGTCAGCGTCGTGCTGGCGAGCGCCGGCTACCCCGAGTCGAGCTCGAGCGGTGATCTGATCAGCGGCCTCGACGCGCTCCCCGCCGATGTCGAGGTGACACACGCCGGGACCGCCCGCCGCGACGGCGAGCTGGTCACGGCCGGCGGGCGCGTGCTCAACGTCACCGGCCTCGGCGCGGACGCGCAGGCAGCGCGTGATGCGGCGTATGCTGCCGCGGACATGATCGAGTTCCCCGGGCGCCAGCTGCGCCGCGACATAGCCGAGCGCGAGACTCGGCCCCAGCGATGACCGCCGAGCCACAGCTGGCCGTCGTCGCGGAGCAGACCGGTGAGGGCCTGCCGCTGGTCGGGATCGTGATGGGGTCGGCAAGCGACATGGACACGATGCAGGGCGCCGCCAAGGAGCTCGGCGAGCGCGGCATCGCGCACGAGGTGACGGTGATGTCGGCGCACCGCCAGCCCGATCTCGTCGCCGAGTACGCCAAGCAGGCGCGCGGCCGCGGCCTGCGCGTGCTGATCGCCGGCGCCGGGCTCTCCGCGGCGCTGCCGGGGGTGCTCGCGGCGCACACCGACCTGCCGGTGATCGGCGTGCCGCTTTCGAGCCGCCTTTCGGCGGCGGGCGGCCTCGACGCGATCCTCTCGGTGGTCCAGATGCCGCCCGGCGTGCCGGTCGCCGCGGTCGGCCTCGACAACGCCCGCAATGCCGCGGTGCTCGCGGCGCGGATCATCGACTCCGGCGGCACCTGGCCGCTGTCGGTCGCCTGAGCGCGCAACGCGCGGCGCTCGCCGCACGCTCCCGCCGCTGAGCGCCCGGCGCGGCGGCGACGCCGCTCTCGCACCGGCGCTCTGCCGCCGCGCTCGTCACCCGGGCGCGGGGCCGCTTCGCGACGCCTGCCTGCGGCAAAGCACTGGCGCGAGTTTCGGGCATGAGTGATCCAACCCGCCTCGTCCTTCGAACTAGCTCCCAGAAGTCATCAAAACCACAAAGGAGCGTAACTCCGTATGTCTGCTCAATTGAATCTCTCGACAGTCGATGTGGACGGGGCTGTCCGCGAGGCAGCCGAAGCTGTTTCGGGAGATACGCGTCTTTCGTTTCTCCGCAGGGCCACGATCGCCGGCGGATCTGTGCTTGGCGGCGGCGCGCTGCTCGGCGCGCTGGTGCCGAACGCGCTCGCAGCGAGTAGCAGCGGCCGTCCTCCGTCGTCGTTTGGCGCCGGTGATGTTGGGATCCTGAACTACGCCTTGACGCTCGAATATCTCGAGGCCAGCTTCTACGCACAGGCCGTGGCGAACATCTCGTTCTCCGACAGTCACCTCGGCGCTCTGGCGAAGGTGATCGCCGGTCACGAAGCCGCACACGTCGCCTACCTCAAGGCGGCGCTCGGCTCCAAGGCTGCCAAGAAGCCGAACTTCGACTTCGGGGCTGCGGTGAAGAGCCAGACGACCTTCACGGCCACGTCGCAGGTGCTCGAGAACACGGGCGTCGGTGCGTATTTCGGTCAGGCCTTCAACATCTCAAAGCCGGCGGACCTGGCGGCCGCCGTGTCGATCTTGACGATCGAGGCGCGTCACGCCGGTGCGATCGGCTACTACAACGACCCGACCGCGAAGATGGTCTCACCGAACGGGGCGTTCGACAAGCCGCTCACGGCTACGAAGGTGCTGGCGGCGGTGACGGCAACCAAGTTCATCGTGTCTTGAGCGACCCCCCGACGCTCAGGTGTGGGCCGACCGGCCGGGGTGCCCTAGTCTCCTCGGGGACCCCGGTTGGTCGGCTCAGGTTCCCCCGCAGCACGCCACGGCAGCCAACGACGATTGGCTGCTTTGGCGCTCAAGGATCACCTCAATCTGAATGGAGCATTGAAAGATGACGCTGCGCGTGAGGGCTCTACCAGTGCTGGCGCTGCTCGGCGTCGCCGGCGTGATCGCCGCGGCCGATGGGCTGTCGACAGCGGCGGCGTCCCCCCGGCACGCGGCGAGAGCCGCCGCCGCAACCCCGGTCGTGGCGCTCAAGAACATCCAGTTCCATCCCTCGACGGTGCATATCAAGGTCGGCCAGAGCGTGACGTGGAAGTGGGAGGACGCCGACATCGAAACGGCCCACAACGTGACGAGCATCGGTCACACGAAGTTCAAGAGCTCGACCACGAAGCAGGCTGGCACCTACACCGTCCGCTTCAACGCGGCGGGCACGTACAAGTTTGAGTGCACGATCCATCCCCTGAGCATGCAGGGCAAAGTAGTAGTCGGCTGAGCACTCCGCCGCCACCTACCCACATACTGAAAATAGAACTGAGGCAGGCTGAACATGGGACTCGAAAATCCACTTCACATTCTCATCCTCCTGGTGGTTGTGCTGCTCGTTTTCGGGGCAAAGCGACTGCCGGAAATGGGACGCTCCCTGGGCGACGGGATGAGGGGCTTCAAGGAATCGCTGAGCGGCGAGAGCGCACACGCCGCATTGCCCGCCGCGCACGTGGCGTCCGTCAGCGCCGCCGCGCCTGCGCCTGCGCCGGTCGCGTTCGGTCGCGCCGCCGGCGAGGCGGACACGCAGACGCTCGGCGATCAATCGCGCCAGGCGCCCCGCGCCGCCTGATCAGGTCTCGCGCGTGTGAGGCGATCGGTCGCCGCCGGCGCTCAGCCGTCGGTGGCGTTCGATCGCAGGGGGACCGCGTCAGCTGCCGATCTCGGTCACGGTTCACGGGCGAGCCGAAGCGCTCCTCTATTTCCGCGGCAGCGGCTTTGTCGCTATGTCCGGCGTCATTCGGGTTCGGCGAGGTCGACCGGCGGTAGGTCGCGCAGCTGGTCCTTGGTGAGTGTGAGCTGAACCCCGGCGCTGACGTCCTTGACGGCGCTGATCGGAATCGCGACGCGCTTCTTGCCCCACAGGTGCCCCTCGTCGAGCAGGACGTGGGTCACGTGATGGTCGCTGGGATCGATGACGAGCCCCTGAACCTGCCCGATCGGCCCGTCGGTTGCATGAACGTGCTCACCGCGGCGCACCTCCACCTCGCCCAGCGGGACGCGATCGTAGGCAAACGCCTTGGGGCCCACGCCTGCGCCGTCCATCCCGATGCCGCCCATGCCCGTGCCGCCCATGGCCATGCCGCCCATGCCGAGGCCGTAAAGCGGCTGGAACAGCAGTTGCCCCTGCCCGTAGCCCCAGTCTCCCTCCGCTCCCGGCAGGAAGCGCGCCTCCTCGGCAGCTTCGAGCGCTTCGAACTCCTTGCTTGTGCAGCGCAGCCGGATACCTTCAGCTGTCTCTTCGACGAGCTCGACCGGCACAAGCCGGCCAATCGCCTGCCGGTTGACCGGCTCGACAACGAGATGCGTGAGCGTTCGCGCGACGGGATCAACGACAACGCGTGTCAGTTCCCCACACACGCCGTCGCTGCACACGACCTCGCTGTCAATCGTGAACTTTTTGACCTCGGTCATTCAGTACTCCCGTTAGCGTGGCGCGCAGCCTCGGCTGCGCAAGGAACCGGCCGTCGCACGGAGCGACGACCGGCCGATCACCTCGAGCCAGGCCCGGGCGTGATCGGTGGCTTTTTGGTTACAGGCGCCGGCCGCGACGGTTGTAGCGGTATCCGCCGCCGCTTGCCAACAGCACGATGATGATGATGAGCAGGATGATGAGCATGTTCACCTCCCAGAGCTGGACTGATTTTGATCGCGCATGACTGCTCGGCTAGTGCTTCTTGGCGCCGGCGACAGCGTCGACGAGTTTGTCCGCGGCATCTTTCACAGAGCCCTTGGCCTGGTCGGCGCGCCCTTCGTTCTTCAAGCTCTTGTTTCCGCTCAGGACGCCTGCAGCTTCCTTCGCACGTCCCTTTGCCTTGTCGATGTTCTTGTCGCTCATGAGGTCTCCTGGTCGGGAATGAAAGGGGCCCGGCGCGTGGCGGCCGGTTGGCGAGCGGACGATGACCGCGAGCGAGGCGCGCCCGCAAAGAAACAGCGGTTCGCGCGAAAACTTGCGTCTAACGGGGGAGTGGAAGATCGACCTCCGGGCTCGTGGACAACAACCGCCTCGGAAAGTCAAACTGTGTTGCCGAGTCACGAGTTGTGAGCCGACCCCGTAGTGATGCCCTTCACACCAAAGCTTACCACCGCTGCAAAACGCAACCCAGCGGGTACGGCGAAATCGTCACATTTTTATAACGCGGGTGGCCGCTCCTCAGGCGGCCGTCTCGGCACCGCCGGCCGCCGCGCCCGGCCCGTCGGCCTGCGGTGCGCTACAGGCCTCGGCGAGGGCGTAAACTGCTCGGCGATGGGGTTCGACCAGTACCACGAGCCGCCGGGGGAGCTCTCGGCACAGACGCGGACGTTTGCGCGGCTCTGTGCGTCGCTCACCGAGGAAGCGGAGGCGATCGGCTGGTACGAACAGCGCCTGGCCGTGGAGGGTGACCCCGAAGCCGCGGCGATCATGCGCGACGCCCAGGGCGAGGAGTTCAAGCACTTCTCGATGGATCTCGAATTCCTGCTTCGGCGTACGCCGGTGTGGCAACGGATCGCCCGTGGCGTGCTCTTCCAGGAAGGCTCGATCGTCGAACACGGCGAGGATGCCGAGGCGGCGGCGAACAGCGGCGGCGTCGAGGCGTCGGGCCCGGAGCCTGACGGTTCGGGATCGCTCGGCATCGGCAGCCTTCGCGCGGGCCAGCCATGAACCACCTGCTGCGCGGGCATGCGCCGATCACCGACTCGGGCTGGCGGCTGATCGACGGCGAAGCGTCTGCGCGCCTGCGGCCTGCGCTCGCAATTCGGCGAGTCGTTGATTTCTCCGGCCCGCACGGCTGGACGCACTCGGCGACCAACCTGGGCCGCACGACGATCGTGAGTTCCCCGCCGTCAGAGCGCGTGAGCGGACGCCAGCGGCGGGTGCTTGGGCTCGTCGAGCTGCGCGCGGACTTCGTTGTCTCCTTGGCGGAGCTGCGTGATCACGAGCGCGGCGCCCTCGACCCCGACCTGTCCGACCTCGACGAGGCCGCCTCCCTGATCGCCGTTGCCGAGAATGCGGCCGTCGTGCACGGCTGGAGCGACGCCGCGATCACGGGCATCGCGGAGGCCTCGCCCCACGCGGGCTTCGAGCTCGCCGACACGATCGATAACTACCCAACGCCGGTGGCCGGTGCCGTCGAGCTCCTCCTGCAGCGCGGCATCGCAGGCCCCTACGCGCTGCTGCTCGGGGGCGACGAGTACACGCGGGTTATCGCGGCCGCCGAGCACGGCGGCTACCTGCTGCTCGCACACCTCGAGAAGATCCTCGGCGGCCCGGTCGTCTGGGCGCCCGGCGTCAACGGCGGCCTGGTGGCGAGCCTGCGCGGCGGCGATTTCCTGTTCGAGTCCGGCCAGGATCTCGCGGTCGGCTACGAGCGCCACGACTCCGAAGCGGCCTACCTGTATCTCGAGGAGACCTTCAGTTTTGTCGTCGCGACCGCCGAGGCGGCTGTCGCGCTGCGCTCACCGCCGGCCTGATGTCGCCAGCGCTCGAGCGGGCCCTGCCAAGCAAGCGTGACGGCTGCGCGTCGCTGAGCGATTCGCGACGGCGGCGCCAGACGTGAGCAGCGATGCCTTTGATGTGATCGTCGTCGGTGCGGGACCTGCCGGCGAGGTCGTCGCCGGTGCGCTGGCCGATCAGGGCCGCAGCGTCGCGATCGTCGAGGCCGAGCTGGTCGGCGGCGAATGCGCGTTCTACGCCTGCATGCCGTCGAAGGCACTCCTGCGCCCAGCCGAGATCCTCGCCGAGACGCGCCGCGTGCCAGGCGCCGCCGAGGCGGTCACAGGGTCATTGGACGTCTCGGCCGCGCTCGCGCGCCGCGACGAGGTGATTCACTCACTCGACGATCACTCGCAGCTGGGATGGCTCGAAGACCGCGCGATCACACTGCTCCGCGGACACGCCCGCCTCGCCGGCGAGCGCTGCGTCACCGTCGACGACCGCCGCTACGAGGCGAGCACCGCGGTCGTGCTCGCCGTCGGCAGCGCCGCCGCGATGCCACCGATCCCCGGCCTCGAGGCGGCGCGGCCGTGGACCAACCGTGAGGTCACGACCGCCGAGCGCATACCCGCTCGCCTGATCGTGCTCGGGGGCGGTGCGGTTGGCGTCGAGATGGCTCAGGCCTACCGCACGCTCGGCTCAACGGTCACGATCGTCGAGGCGCTCGAGCGGCTCGTGTCGGCCGAGGAGCCGTTCGTGGCCGAGCAACTAACGCGCGCGTTTCACGAGCGGGGCATCGATGTGCGGCTTGGCGTCAAGGCGGAGTCGGTGCAACGGACCGGCGAGACCGTCAAGGTCAAGCTGAGCGACGGCCAGAGCGTGGAGGGCGATGAGATCCTCGTGGCTGTCGGCCGCCGTCCGCTGACCGGCGACCTCGGCCTCGAAACCGTCGGGCTCGCACCCGGCGAGAGCATCGAGGTCGACGACACCCTCCGCGTCGCGAACAAGCCGTGGCTGTTTGCGATCGGCGATGTCAATGGACGCTCGCTGCTGACCCATATGGGGAAGTACCAAGCTCGCGTCGCCGCGCAGGTGATCGCCGGCCACGACGTTCGAGCGACGCGGGACCGTCACGGCCCACCGCGCGTGATCTTCACCGACCCGGAGGTCGCCGCGGTCGGGCTCACGCTCGAAGCCGCGCTGAAGCAGGGGATCAAGGCCCGTGCCTACGACGTCGAGACCTCCGCGACCCCGGGCGCCAGCTTCCACGGCCGCGGCACGCCCGGGACCTCGCGCCTTCTCGTCGACGAGGACCGCGACGTGATCGTCGGCGCGACGTTCACCGGTTTCGAGGTCGCGGAATGGCTGCAGGCCGCGACGATCGCGATCGTCGGCGAGGTCCCGCTGACGCGCCTGCAGGAAGCAGTGCCGGCCTTCCCGACCCGAAGCGAGGTCTGGCTATCGCTGCTCGCCGCCTGGCAGGCGGGGGCCGATGCCCGCGCCGGCGCGCGCTGAGGGCGTTGCGTCGAACATCGCCCCCGTGATCCGGTAGAGCACCTGCGCTCGTTGCGGCGCGTCCGGCGGGTAACGCGGGCTTACGAAGTCGCGGCTGTGGTCCCGCGTCATGGCGATCTTCTCCATGACGCGGCGGGAGCGGTGGTTTCCCACGGAGGTGAAGGAGACGATCTCATCGAGCGCGAGCGTGCCGAAGCCAAAGGCGAGCGCGGCGATCGCGGCCTCCGGCGCGTAGCCGTTCCCCCAGTGCTCGGCCGCGAGGCGCCAGCCGACCTCGACCGCCCGGTATCCGAGGGTCTCCTGCGCAGGGTTGAGCCCGACGAACCCGATGAATGCAGCCACCTGCGGGATCTCGACCGCCCACAGGCCCCAACCCTGATCGAGCAGCCGCCGCTCGATCGCGGCGGCCATCCGGTCAGACTCGGGTCGCGAGAGTGCCGCCGGGAAGTACTCCATCACGCGCGGGTCGGCGTTGAGGGCAGCGAACGCCGGCAGGTCCGCCGGCCGCCACGCTCTCAGCGCAAGCCGCTCGGTCGTGATCACTTCGGCGCCCGCCGCCATCGCGGCATCGTCGCACGAGCGCAACCCCGGGCCCGTCCAGGCCGACTCCAATCTGCCCCGCCCGCCGCGGCGCGATAATTGAGCGGTGATCGCCCGCTACACCCGGCCGGAGATCGGCGCCCTGTGGACCGACAGCGCGCGGATGGAGTTCTGGCGGATCGTCGAGGTGGCCGCCGCCGAGGAGATGGAGGAGCCGACGGCGGCTGATCTCGAGGCGATCCGCGGCGCCACCTTCACCGTCGAGGCGGTCGCCGAGCGCGAAAAGGTGACCGACCACGACGTCGCCGCGTTCGTCGATGTGCTCTCGGCCTCCGCCGGTCCGGGCGGGCGCTGGATCCACTACGGCCTGACGTCGTCGGACGTGCTGGACACCGCGCTCGCGCTGCAGCTTCGCGCGGTCGGCGAGATCGTGCTCGCCGGCGCCCGCGAACTGGTCGCCGCGCTCGTCGCCGCGGCGCGCGAGCACGAGAAGACGCTCTGCGTCGGGCGAACCCACGGCGTGCACGCGGAGCCGACGACGTTCGGCATCAAGCTCGCGGGTCTCGCGTTCGAGGCCCACCGCAACGCGGAGCGGCTCACGAGCGCCTTCGACGGTGTCGCGGTCGGCAAGCTCTCCGGCGCCGTCGGCAGCTACTCGGCGACCTCGCCGCGATACGAGGAGCGGGTGCTCGAGCGGCTCGGGCTGGCGCGCGAGGACATCTCCACACAGGTCGTGGCGCGCGACCGCCATGCCGCCCTGCTCAGCGCGATCGCGCTCGCCGGCGCCGGGCTCGAGCGTCTCGCGACCGAGGTCCGCCACCTGCAGCGCACCGAGGTCCTCGAGGCCGCGGAGCCGTTTCGCAGCGGCGAGCAGAAGGGCTCCTCGGCGATGCCGCACAAGCGCAACCCGATCACGACCGAGCGGATCACCGGTCTCGCGCGCGTCCTGCGCGGCAACGCCTCTGCCGCGCTCGAGAACGTCGCGCTCTGGCACGAGCGCGACATCTCCCACTCCGGCGCCGAGCGGGTGATCCTGCCCGACTCGACGATCCTGCTCGACTACATGCAGCACCTCGCGATCCGCGTCGTCCGCGGCCTCGTCGTCGATCCGGCGCGGATGCGCGAGAACCTGGAGCTGACGCACGGCGCGCTGTTCTCCCAGCACGTCCTGCTCGCGCTCGTCGCAAGCGGCCTCGAGCGCGACGAGGCCTACCGCATCGCCCAGGAGCACGCGCAGAACGCTTGGGCCACGCGCACACCACTGCGCGAACTGCTCGCCGGCGACCCGCGCACAAGCGGCCTCGATCTCGACGCGATCTTCGACTACGCCACGCTGACGCGCCACGCGGGCGAGCTCATCGCCCGCCTTGACGCGATCGCCTGACGGACCGCCTACACCGCGATCACCCGAAGCGGCGGATGCACGGCGGCCATCTGGTCGTAGTCGTCGTCCTGCGTGACGACGGCAAGGCCGTGTTCGATCGCCGTGGCCGCGATCAGCGAGTCGGTCAGCTTGATCGCCCGGCGAGCACCGGCTGCGCTGCAATCAGCGACCAGTCGTGTACTGGCGCCGGCTCAGGACACCCGCGTTCATCTCCCGCGGGGCGCGTCCCTACCCGCCCAGCAGGATCTCCCACTCCTGGACGGCGGTCACCTCGAGCAGCCTCATCGTGGTCCACGGGTCGCCGGCGAGGCGCGCTCGCACGACCTGCTCGTTCGGCGCGTCGACGATCAACAGCGTGCTCGCGTCGTCGTCGAGCGGACCACCCAGCACGACGAAGCCCTCGGCCACGAGGGCGTTCATGAACTCCGCGTGCTCGGCAAAGCCGTCCTGCTCATCAAGGTCGCGCGAGTGATCCCAGGCGCTGCCGCGGCTGCGGGTGACTGCGAGGTAGCGCACTCGTTGACAGTAGACGAGGAGGAGTAAAGCGGCGGAGAGAGCCGCCGAGAACCCGCAGTGCTCCCGGGTCGATCTGCGCGACAAGCAGCCCGAGGTGCTTACCGTGGCCCACTCGGTTCGGGTATGCCGAGCTGTCTGCAGATACCGCGCGCCGTCGGCGTCTTGATCTCGCGCTGGCGAGGCACCGTGGTGCGATTTCCAGAAGCGGTGTTCTCTCAGAGCTCGTGAGCAGCGGCTTGACGGAGCAGCGAGCAACCGTGAGCGGTGAGATGTCGCTCGAGATCGCGCTTCTTCACGCAGCGATGTCGACAGACTCGACCAGCGCCCACCCGGTCGGCGGAATTGCTTCGCCGCGCGCGCGCCGCTCGTCGAGCACCAGGGCGATCGCGTCCTTGACCATCACGCGGGCCTCGTCCAGGCTGGAGCCCTGCGTCTGGACCTCGGGAAGCTCCGGAACATGGGCGTAGACCCAGCCCTCGCCGGCGTCCTCGTAGACCACGTTGAAGGTGAGAGCACTGACGTCTTGAGGGTAGCGACTCGCAGCGACACAATTCGCGGCCATCGCCCAGGGTGTCGAGCGCTGCCTGGAACGCTTCCCGGCGCAGGAGTCGTGGCGCGACCTCGTCGTCGCCTTCTAACCACCTCAGGCGTTGTAGATCACCATCGCGGCGCCGAACAGGATGCAGTAGATCCCAAACGGCGTCAGCGTGCGCGTCTTGAAGAAGCGGGTCAGGAAGTGAACCGTGATCACGGCGGTCGCGGCCGCGAACACGGCGGCGACGAGCGCCGCGCCGCGAATCCCGTGATCGCCGAGCGGCCCGGTCAGGTCGCCGATCTTCAAAAGGCCGGCGGCCAGGATCGGTGGCGTCGCGAGCAGGAACGCGAAGCGCGCGGCGTCGCTGTTGTCGAGGCCGCGCACCAAGCCGGCGGTCATCACGACCCCGTCGCGGCTGATGCCGGCGATCAGCGCCGAGGACTGGGCGACGCCGATCACCGCGGCCTCACGGAAGTCCATCGTGTTCAGGTCACGGAAGCCCTCGGCGTTCAGGCCCTCGCGGGCCGCCAGCGACCGCACCTCGGCGCGGCGGCGAAACCGCTCCGCCCCCAGCAGGATCGCGCCGTTTACGACCAGGAAGATCGAGGCGTAGATCGGCTTGGCCAGAGCGACGCGGATCGGGTGCTCGAGCACCAGGCCGAGGATGCCGACCGGGATCGTCGCCGTGATGATCAGCCACGCCAGCCGCTCGGTCGGCGTCTCGATCGCCCGCTTGGCGAGCGTCGCGAAGAACGCGCGGATGATCGCGATCCAGTCGCGCCAGAAATAGATCAGCAGGCCCACGGCGCTACCGACATGCAGCATCACGACGAAGGCGAGCCACGGCGACTCGGGCTGGGACTGCCAGACGACGATGTTGTGCCAGCCGAACAGCTTCGGGAACAGCACCGTGTGGCCGAGGCTCGAGACCGGGAAGAGCTCCGTCACTCCCTGCAGGACCCCGAGCACGATCGCCTGGAAGGTCGAGATGGCGCTGGCCAGGATCATCTCGCCGCAACCCTAGACGGTCCCCGCGCACGTCAGCCGCTCGAGCGATTAGATTTCGGTAAGTGTTCGAGACGCTCGATCTCCCACTGCTCGGCGCCGGCAAGGTCCGTGACATCTACGACCTCGGCGACGAGCGGATCCTGATGGTCGCCTCCGACCGAATCTCGACCTTCGACGCGGTGCACCCGACGCCGATCCCCGGCAAGGGGCAGGTGCTCACCGGGATGTCGGTGTACTGGTTCGACCTGACGCGCGAGATCGTCCCAAACCACGTGATCTCGGCGCTCGAGGGCGTCCCCGAGCCGGTCCGCGGGCGCGCGCTTGTCGTGCAGCGCCTGGCGATGCTGCCGATCGAATGCGTCGTTCGCGGCTACATCACGGGTTCCGGCTGGAAGGACTACCAGCAGAGCGGCGCGGTCTGCGGGATCGCGCTGCCGGCCGGTCTGCGCGAGTCCGAGCAGCTGCCGGAGCCCCTTTTCACCCCGGCGACGAAGGCCGAGATCGGCGACCACGACGAGAACATCGATTTTGAGGGGGCCGTCACGGCCCTCGGGGACCGCGCCCTGGCGGAGCGGGTGCGCGACGCTTCGATCGCCGTCTACCAGCGCGCCGCCGAGCACGCCCTCGAGCGCGGGATCATCCTCGCCGACACCAAGTTCGAGTTCGGCCTCGCCCCCGACGGCACGCTGGTGCTGGGCGACGAGGTGCTGACCCCCGACTCCTCGCGCTTCTGGCCCGCCGACGGCTACGAGCCCGGGCGCCCGCAGCCGAGCTTCGACAAGCAGCCGGTCCGCGACTGGGCGACGCAGAGCGGCTGGGACCGCACGCCACCCGCGCCGGCGATCCCCGACGACATCGTCGAGAGCACCCGCGTGCGCTACCGCGACGCCTACGAGCGCATCGTCGGCGAGCCGTTCGACGCCTGGCTCGCCCGCTCGGGCGCGCCCGCCTGAGCCGCACGCAGGACATCTGCGCGGCGCCCGTGCCCGCTGGGTCCGTGTTGCCCGCCCACTATTGTCGAGTGCGGGAATAGCGAATGTCGACGGTGATCATCACAGGCTCTGGCGGGCTGATCGGGTCTGAATCGGCGCGCGCCTTTGCACGCGCGGGCCACGACGTCGTCGGCGTCGAGAACGACATGCGCGCGTGGTTCTTCGGAGCCGACGCGTCCACCGCGCACACAACCGCGCGATTGGAACGCGAGCTCGGCGACTCGTTCCGCTCGGTCGCGCTCGACATCCGCGACGCGGACGGCATCGACCGCCTGTTCGCCGAGCACGCCGACTCGATCGAGCTGGTGATCCACACGGCGGCGCAGCCCTCCCACGACTGGGCGGCGACCAATCCCCAGGTCGACTTCGCGGTCAACGCGAACGGCACCCTGAACCTGCTCGAGGCGGCCCGCCGGCACGCCGCCGCCGCCACGTTCGTGTTCTGCTCGACCAACAAGGTCTACGGCGACCTCCCCAACCAGCTGCCGCTGATCGAGCTCGAGCAGCGCCTCGAGTTGCCGCCGGACCATCGCTACTACGGCGGCATCGACACGACGATGTCGATCGACTCCTCGACCCATTCGCTGTTCGGCGTCTCAAAGGCGAGCGCCGACCTGCTCGTACAGGAGTACGGGCGCTACTTCGACATGCCGACGGTCTGCTTCCGCGGCGGCTGCCTGACGGGGCCCAACCACGCCGGCACGAAGCTGCACGGGTTCCTCTCCTACCTGATGCGCTGCGCGATCACCGGCGAGCCCTACACCATCTTCGGCTACGGCGGCAAGCAGGTTCGCGACAACATCCACTCCGCCGACCTGGTCGCCGCGTTCGCCGCGTTTCACGCCGCGCCCCGCCCGGCCGCGGTCTACAACATCGGCGGCGGCCGCGAGAGCAACTGCTCGATGCTCGAAGCGATCGCGATGTGCGAGCGGATCGCCGGAAACCGGCTCGACTGGACGCTCGCGCAGGAGAACCGGATCGGCGACCACCGCTGGTGGATAAGCGACCTCGAGCCGTTCAAGCGCGACTTTCCGCAGTGGGGGCTGACCTACGGCGTCGAGCAGATCCTGCGCGAGATTCACGACCAGAACGCCGAGGCGTGGTCGAGCCACGCTTGACGCTGCCGCAGCGTTTCCCGGCCCCGGAACACGTCGGCCGCCTCGCGGCAGCGCCGGTGCGACCGCGGCGTCCCGCGAGCGCGCCGGAGTTGCAACTAGCATCCACTGGGTGAGAGCCCGCGTGCTGGTGCGTCCGAAGGCCGGAATCCTTGACCCCCAGGGAGCCGCGGTCCAGCGCGCGTTGCCGGCGCTCGGCTTCGACGGTGTCAGCGACGTGCGCGTCGGGCGGCTGATCGAGCTCGAGGTCTCAGACCCCGCCCGGCTGCCCGAGATGTGCGAGCGACTGCTTGCGAACCCGTTGATCGAGGACTACGAGGTGCTCGTCGAGCGCGACGGCGGATGAAGTTCGGCGTCATCTCGTTTCCGGGCAGCTGCGACGACGTCGACGCTCGCCAGGCCTGCGAGCGCGTCGGTGAGGCGGTCTCGCTGTGGCACGCCGACCACGACCTCGCCGGCGTCGACGTGGTCGTCATCCCCGGCGGCTTCTCCTACGGCGACTATCTGCGCGCCGGCGCGATCGCGCGCTTCGCGCCGATCATGACCGAGGTGATCGAGTTCGCCCGCGAGGGCGGCTACGTGATGGGGATCTGCAACGGCTTCCAGGTCTGCTGCGAAGCGGGCCTGCTGCCGGGCGCCCTGCTGACGAACGTCGACCGCCGTTTCGTCTGCCGCCAGGTCACACTCGAGCTCGTCAACGCTGAGACGGCGTTCACGCGCGGGCTCGACCCCGGCGAGCTGCTCTCGATCCCGGTCAAGCACACCACCGGGCGCTACTACGCGCCACCGGAGCTGCTCGCGCGGCTGCACGCCGGCGGGCAGGTGGTCCTGCGCTACGCGCCGGGCGAGAACCCCAACGGCTCACTCGACGACATCGCCGGCGTGATCAACGAGCAGGGCAACGTGTTCGGCCTGATGCCCCACCCCGAGCACGCCGTGGACATGCTGACCGGGTCCGCCGACGGGCTCGGGCTGTTTCGCTCGCTCGCGGGCGCGTTCGTATGACACCGACCGCGACGCGCGCGATCGCACTCGGCCTGACCGCGCACGAGTACGAGCTGATCATCGAGCGCCTGGGGCGCGAGCCCAGCGAGGTCGAGCTGGCGATGTTCTCGCTGCTGTGGTCGGAGCACTGCTCCTACAAGCACTCCAAGCTGCTGCTTCGCACGCTGCCGAGCGAGGGGCCGCGCCTGGTGCTCGGGCCGGGCGAGAACGCGGGCGCCGTGGACGTCGGCGGCGGCCTCTCGGTCGCCTTCAAGGTCGAGTCCCACAACCACCCGAGCGCCGTCGAGCCCTTCCAGGGAGCCGCGACCGGCGTCGGCGGCATCCTGCGCGACATCTTCGCGGTCGGCGCGCGCCCGATCGCGATCCTCGACTCGCTGCGCTTCGGCGAGCCGGCCGGAGCGCGTTCGCGCTACCTGCTCGACCGGGCGGTCGCCGGGATCGGCCACTACGGCAACTCGATCGGCGTCCCGACCGTCGGCGGCGAGATCTACTTCGAGGCGCCGTATGAGCAGAACTGCCTGATCAACGCGATGTGCGTCGGCCTGATCGAGACCGAGCGCCTGATCCGCTCCGCCGCATCCGGTCCCGGGAACCTGCTTGTGCTGTTCGGGGCGGCAACGGGGCGCGACGGCATCGGCGGCGCCTCCGTGCTCGCCTCGGCGGAGCTCGGCGAGGGCGACGAGGCGAAGCGGCCGAGCGTGCAGATCGGCGACCCGTTCGCCGAGAAGAAGCTGATGGAGTGCTCGCTCGAGCTGCTCGAGCGCGGCCTGCTCGTCGCGCTGCAGGACCTCGGCGCCGCCGGCCTGACCTCGGCGGCGTGTGAGATGGCGAGCAAGGGCGGGGTCGGGATCGACATCGACGTCGCCTGCGTGCCGCTTCGGGAGCCCGGCATGGAGCCGTTCGAGATCATGGTCTCGGAATCCCAGGAGCGGATGCTCTGCGTGATCGAGCCCTCCCAGCTCGACGCCGTCGTCGCCGTCTGCGAGCACTGGGAGACAGCGGTCGCGCCGATCGGCGAGGTCACCCCCGGAGGGATCGTGCGCGTCCTCGACGGCAACGCCGTGCTTGGCGAGATGGCGGTCAGCGCACTGGTCGACGACTGCCCGCTCTACGAGCTCAAGCCGCAGGCACCGGCACAGCCGCTGTACGCGGCGCCTGCGCGCGTGATCGAATCAGAGGATCCTGGCGAGGCGCTGCTGGCGCTTTTGGCATCGCCAAATATCGCCGACCGCCGGCCGCTGTTTGAGCAGTACGACTCGATCGTGCAGTCGCGGACCGTGCGGCGTCCCGGACAGGCCGACGCCGCCGTGCTCGCGCTACCGCCGCGCGAGGGGCAGACGCCCGGGATCGCGATCTCGATCGACGGCAACGGGCGGCGCGTCGCGGCCGACCCCTACCGCGGCACGATCGAGGCGGTGCTCGAGTGCGCCGCGAACCTCGCCTGCGTCGGCGCCGAGCCGCTCGGGCTGACCAACTGCCTGAACTTCGGCAACCCGGAAAAGCCCCACGTCGCCTGGCAGCTGTGCGAGAGCGTGCGCGGCCTCGGTGACGCCTGCCGTGCGCTCGCCATCCCCGTCGTCGGCGGCAACGTCTCGCTCTACAACGAGGGCGGCGAGGGCCCGATCTTCCCGACGCCCGTCATCGGCATGGTCGGCGAGCTGCCCGACGTCCACCGCGCCGGTCGCCTCGGCTTTCGCACCGAGGGCGACCGCATCGCCCTCGTCGGGGACTTCGCCCCCGACATCCGCGGCTCCGAGCTCGCCCGCCTGGGCGGCACCGAGCTGCCCCACGCCCTCGCCGAGATCCACATCGCCCGCGTGGCCGCGACCCAGCGCGCCGTCCGCGACGCGGTACGAAGCGGCGCGCTCGTCAGCGCCCACGACATCGCCGAGGGCGGCCTCGCGACGGCGCTGGCCGAATGCTGCCTCGCCGGCGGGCTCGGAGCCGAGGTCGTGCTTGAGGAGACCGTCAAGCCGCTGCGCGCGCTGTTCGGCGAGGGGCCGGGCGGCTTCCTCGTGACCGGCGGCGACGCCGAGCTGC
Organism: uncultured Solirubrobacterales bacterium; assembly: GCA_963788385.1. Taxonomy (GTDB): domain Bacteria; phylum Actinomycetota; class Thermoleophilia; order Solirubrobacterales; family Solirubrobacteraceae; genus Palsa-513. The sequence continues at coordinate 254,350 of CAWBGR010000015.1, read as the reverse complement.
GCGCGCTCGGCGAGCACATAACGCTTCGCATCCTCGGCTCCGTCGGCGGCAACCAGCTGACGATCATCGCCGGCGAGGCGCGCGTCGAGGTCTCACTCGAGCTGCTGCGCGAAGCGCACGGCTCGCTCGCCGCGCTGTTTGACTGAGGCCATCATGCAATCCGGCGGGCGCCGGCTCGGCCCTTCGTGAATCCGTGACACCCTCGCGCGTTACCGTTTGAGAGTCATGACTGCGAAAGAAAGGCTGCGCGCGGCCGTTGAGACTCGCCACAACGGTGGGCGCGACGCGCTGAGCGACCTGCTGGACAATGCACCCCTCGACGACGAGCCGAGCACTCCTGAGGAGGAGGCCGCAGTCACCGTTGCGCGCGAGCAGCTGGCGCGCGGCGAGACGGTCAGCCTGGACGAGATTCGCTCCGAGTTCGCGTGAGCGACGACATATGGCGCGTTGAGCTCACCCGCGCCGCGCAAAGCGACCTCAGGCGCCTTGACCCACCAGCGCGCCGTCGCGTGGTTGATGCCGGCGATGCGCGCGTCGAGCTGACCGATTGACCTGCTGGCGCGACGCGCACGGCTCTCGGTGCTTGACTGATCGTCAGCGCGGCTCAGATTGCGACTAGCCAGCGGTTGTGCTCGATCGGGCGCCGGTCCGGGAAGAACTTCCGCTGTGGAACGACCGTGGTGGCATAGCCGTGACTGGCGAGGATTCGCTCGCAGTCGCGCTCCAGCGCGAGTGAGTGCACCTCGACGATCAGCGCCGGGTGGCGCTCCTGAAGAATTCGCGCGGCGGACCGAAGGGCGCCGACCTCGCCACCATCGATGTCCAGCTTGACGAAATCCGGGACGAACCCGCCGCTGGCGTACGCCCACTCGTCGAGGCCGAGTTGCCCAGCCTCGTCCCCGACCATGGCGTTGACGGGCACGACGAGGTCCTTGAGCGCCAGGTTCAGGGCGAGGCTGCCCGCGAGTCTGGCCGCGCACTGCGGGTCGCATTCGAAAGCGGCGACCGGCGCACCGGTGTGCTTGCCGATGACCAGTGAGTCGTAGCCGTGTTGGGCACCTACGTCGAAAGCGCTCACGCCGGGTTGCAGAACCCTCCGCAGGTACTTGTTGAGCTCGATTTCGTAAAGCCCGAGGTACGTGCGCGTCTGATGCTGAAAGTCGATGGTCATCCGCACGCCGCGGCCTATGCCGAGCGGCAGGCGCCGCGGGCCGGGACCAGGAAGCAAGGCGCGTTTGATGGTCTGTTTCACGCCGCAATCTTAGTCAGCTCTACCCGAGCGAGCCGCTTGCTCCGGGCGGCCGACTCGATTCTCGTCGTTGCCTGGTCAGTCGGCGGTGGTGCCCTTGTCAGGTGCTTTCGACGGCTGAGCCGTCGAAAGCGACACCCGGCGCTGGTAGGCTTTCTTTATCGCGATCGCGGTTGCCGCCGCGTCGGCGATCCTCAGATGATCTCATCGTCAAGCAGCCCAGAACCGCGCGACGGTCCGCGCGACGAATGCGGCGTCTTTGGGGTCTACGCCCCAGGGCACGCGGTGTCACGCCTGGCTTTCTTCGCGCTCTACGCGCTCCAGCACCGCGGCCAGGAGTCCGCGGGGATCGCGGCGGCTGACCGCGGCGGCAACATCATGACCCGCCGCGACCTCGGTCTCGTCAGCCAGGTCTTCGCCGAGCACGACATCTCCTCGCTCGGCGGCGAGCTGGCGATCGGCCATGTGCGCTATTCGACGACGGGGTCAAACGCCTGGGCCAACTCGCAGCCGGTGCAGCGCGCCGCGGGTGCCGGCGGCAACCGCCGTGAGCTGGCGCTCGGCCACAACGGGAACCTGATCAACGCGGTCGAGCTGCACGCCGAGCTGAGCGCCGAGGGCGTCTCGTTTGGCTCGACGTCGGATTCGGAGATCATCGCCGCGCTGATCGCGAGCGCTCCCGCTGAGCGCGTCGAGGATGCCGTGGCCGCCGTGATGCCGAGGATGATCGGCGCCTTCTCGACCGTGCTGATGACCAAGGACCGCGTGATCGCCTTCCGTGACCCGGCGGGCCTTCGGCCGCTCGTGCTCGGCCGCGTCGCGCCGCTGCCCGGCGAAACCGCGCCGCGCTACTGCTTCGCGAGCGAGTCCTGCGCACTGGACATCATCGGCGCCGAGCTGGTGCGCGACGTGCGCCCAGGCGAGATGGTCTCACTCAGCGAGGAGGGGCTCGAGTCGGTCCAGGTGATCGAGAGTGAGCGCGAAGCCTTCTGCGTGTTCGAGTACATCTACTTCGCGCGGCCGGACTCGCGGATGAACGGCAGGACGCTGCAGGTGGTGCGCGGGCGGATGGGCGAGATCCTCCACCGCGAGGCCCCCGCCGACGCCGACCTCGTGATCGGCGTGCCGGACTCCGGCAACCCCGCCGCCCGCGGTTACGCCCGCGCCAGCGGGCTGCCCCAGGACGACGGCTTCGTCAAGAACCGCTACGTCCAGCGCACCTTCATCCAGCCCGGCCAGGAGCTGCGCAAGCACGGCCTGCGGCTGAAGTTCAACCCGCTGCCGGAGGTCGTCGCCGGCAAGCGCCTGGTCGTCGTCGACGACTCGATCGTGCGCGGCAACACGACCCGCCAGATCGTGCGCATGCTGCGCGACGCGGGCGCCGCCGAGATCCATCTGCGGATCACGGCGCCGCCGATCAAGAACCCCTGCCACTACGGCATCGACATGTCGACGCGCGAGGAGATGATCGCCCACGGCCGCACGGTTGCCCAGATCGCGGCCGAGCTGCATGCCGACTCGCTCGCCTACCTCTCGCTCGAGGGTGTCTACGAGGCGGTGGCCGGCTCGCGCGAGCGCCACTGCGACGCCTGCTTCACGGGCGCCTATCCGCTCGCGGGCACCGAGGACGCGCTCGGCAAGAACGCCCTCGAGCTGCCCGTCCTGGCCTCCTGACGGCGGAGCGCGAGGGCGCCGCCGGCGCCGCTTGCCCCTGGCGGCGGGCGCATGGCAGATTCGCTGCTCCGCGTCCGCCCCAAACACACTAATTGGGGTGATTCCTACCCTGCGGGTGGGTAGGTTTTAACACCCCCATTAGGGTGAAATATCGCGCTGGGGCCACCGAATCGTTCCCCTGTTAGGGGAGTTGGATGGGTGCGACGATCGCTTCCGGCCGAGCGGGCTCCGTCAGGCGTCAGGTTCAGCCGCAAATTTTGTACACAGGGCAAAAGCCCAATCGCCGCCGAGCGGTTATCGTCTCGGCCGATCGGGATGGTTGCGTTGCAAATTGCGAGAAGTGCCCGGCTGTGACAGCAGGATCGCGTAAGCAACTGGCGCGAGCGGTGTAACTCGGACAGGCAGGGTCGCGACGATCCGCGGCAACCACGGAATGACGGAAAAGCACGATGCTTGAATTTCCAGACGGTAACTCCGAAGCGCTCACCGAGCGGCCCCAGCGGCGCCGGCGCTCCACTGACCGTCCCGGCGGCCGCCAGCATCTGCACGTTGCGCCGGAGGCGAGCACCGATGAGGGGGCGTTGGCGCGCCGGCCGTTCCCGCGCCTGGAGCGTGCCCTGGCGGCATCGGGCGATGGCGCGATCAGCGTGCCGGCGATTGCCGGCACGGACCCGTTCGCGGAGGCTCTTGACGTACCGCGGCATGACCGGGCCGCCCGCCGGGTCGTCGTCAACGCCGACTCCGAGGCCGTGCGCGAAGCGCGCCGGCGGGAGCGCACCTACAGGCGGCTGCTGGCGCTGGCCGACGTCCTGGTTGCCGCCCTCGCCGTGTTCGTCGCGATGGACGCGATCGGCGGCTTCACGCTGCGGCCGGCCTACCTGCTGCTAGCTCCACTCGTCGTGTTGGCAGCCAAGCTCGGGGGCCTCTACGACAAGGACGAGCTCGTGATCGAGCACTCGACGCTCAACGAGCTCCCTCGGCTCGTCAACCTCGCGGCGATGTCCGCGCTGATGTTCTGGCTCGCACGTCATTACCTCGTGATCGGCGCTCCCGGCACCAAGCAGCTCCTCGCCCTGTGGCTGCTGTTGACGGTCGGGCTGGTCGTGGGCCGCTCGAGCGCGAGGGAGATCGCGCGGCGCGTCGCGCCGATCGAGCGCTGCCTGCTGGTCGGCCGCCGCAGCGTGTTCGGCCAGCTCGAGTCGAAGTTCGCCAGCTACCCCCGCGTGAACCTGGTGGGCGTCGTCGGGTCCGAGGACATCTCGAACGACCACGTCAGGCTGCGCGAGATCGCTGAGCGCGACCACATCCACCGCATCATCGTCGACACCGACGCGACCAGCTCGGCCGCGACGCTCGGCATCGTGCGTGCCGCGAACGCGACCGGCCTGCAGGTCAGCCTGCTGCCGAGCATGCTCGCTGCGGTCGGCGGCTCCGTCGTCTTCGACGACGTCGGCGGCCTCGTGCTGATGGGGGTGCAGCGGTTTGGCCTGACGCGCTCCTCGCAGTTGCTGAAGCGAACGTTCGACCTGGTCGGCGCGAGCATGGTGCTGGTGCTTGCCGCTCCGCTGATGGCGCTTCTGGCGATCGCCGTCAAGCTCGACTCCGACGGACCGACGCTGTTTCGCCAGACCCGCGTCGGGCGCGACGGTGAGCCGTTCCAGATGCTCAAGTTCCGCAGCATGATCGACGGCGCCGACGCGCTCAAGGACTCGCTGCGCGAGCACAACGAGGCTGCCGACGGGCTGTTCAAGATCGACGCCGACCCGCGCATCACGCGCATCGGCAGGCTCCTGCGCCGCACAGGTCTCGACGAGTTGCCGCAGGTCTTCAACGTCCTCGCCGGCGACATGAGCCTCGTCGGCCCGCGCCCGCTGGTTGTCGATGAGGATCGCCGCGTCACCGGCTTCGACCGCCACCGCCTGCATCTGACGCCCGGAATCACCGGGCGCTGGCAGACCCTCGGGGCCGCCCGCGTGCCGCTCGAGGAGATGGTCAAGATCGACTATCTCTACATCGCGAACTGGTCGCCCTGGACCGACGTCAAGATCATCGTTGAGACGTTCGGCTATCTCGCCCGCCGTCGCGGGCAGTAGGCGGCACCGCGACAACGCAGCGGTGCGCGCCGCGGCTCAGCCGCGACCGGATCGCCAGCGCGCGCCGCGCCGCGCCGTCGGCGGCCCGGGCCGGGGCGGGATGACGCCATCGGCGAGGATCGCCGCTGGGACCGCCTCGGTGAGCCACTCACGCAACGACCCAAGTCCGGCGCGTTCGATCTCCTCGCCGATCGTCGGCGCGCGGCGGCTGTGATCGTGGGCGTCGGATGCGACGTTATGGATCAGCCCGTCCCTCACTAGCTCCAGCGCGAAGCGCCGCACGGCCGAGCCGAACTTCCCGTCCAGCGATCCGGCCGTCAGCGAGCCGAGGACGCCTGAGACGACGAGCCGCTCGAGCATCGCGCGTTCGCGGTGAAACGCGGGGCAGCGCTCCGGATGGGCCAGCAGAACCTGGAATCCCCGCTGCTGCAGGTCGGCGATCACCAGATCCAGGCCGGACGCTACGGCTGTGAACGGCGGCTCGACCAGTAGCCATTTGCTGCCGCCGATCGTCAGCCGGTCGAGCTCCTGCGGATCTATGTCGCCGATCCGCGTCATCGCGAGCTCGGCGCCGGTGCGGATCTCGAGCGCCACGCCGTCGCGCCGCAATCGCACCCCCAGCTCCTCGACGAGGCGCGCGATCGTCTGCGCCGTGTTGGGGTACTCCCAGCTAACGTGCGGTGTGGCGACGAGCGTGCTTGTCCCCGCGCCCGCGGCGGCGCGAGCGAGCGCGAGCGAGTCCTCGAACGTCTCGGGGCCGTCGTCGATTCCCGCGAGAACGTGGCAGTGGAGGTCGATCACGGGCGCCGGGTAACTCTATGCCCTCGCGGGTGATGTGCACGACGGCGCCTCGAAGCGCTCGTGTGAGAACGGGAAGGCCGCCGCGCGGCCCGGTGGCGCCGGCGCGCCCGCGCTTGCTGGGCGGGCCGCGTTTCCTGCCACGGGGCCGTCGAGGGGAGCCGGGGGGGTTATCTCCCCCCGCCGGCGGGTTAGTCGATCGGTACCATGGCTGAGCAGATATTTCAGACGTATGCATGACGCGCTGTCCTGAGCCTGCCGTTAGGTTTGACCGCGAAGCTGTCGGGACGAGCCCGCGTCACCGCACCCTGGGTCGCACGGCCCGGCAACGAAGGATTTGGACGACATTCGCGCTACAACAATGACCTCTGAGACTGAGCTCGAAAACACGACGCCTCCATCGCCGCGCCGGGGGCAGCCGAGGTCGGCCGTTTCGATGCCTCGGCGAGTGCGCGCAAACGCCACGGCGGCAACGGCCCGATGAGCGCGTCGGCCACCATGATGGCGGCGTCCGGTGCGCCCGGGGACGCAACGCTGACCCCTCCGTTCGGGCGCGTAGCGATCGTCCACGACTACCTCAACCAGCGCGGGGGTGCCGAGAAGGTCGTGCTCGAGCTCTCCGACATGTGGCCGCAGGCGCCGATCTACACCTCGCTGTATCGCGCCGAGTCGACCTTCGACGAGTTCCGCGGGCGTGACATCCGCACGAGTTTCGTCGATCACATTCCCGTTGACCGAGGCTTTCGCAACCTGTTTCCCCTCTACCCGGCTGCCTTCCGCTCGTTCGGCGAGATCGACGCGGACGTGGTGATCGCCAGCTCGAGCGGCTGGGCGCACATCGCCCGCTCGGCTCCGAGCGCCACGCACGTCGTGTACTGCCACACGCCGGCGCGCTGGCTCTACCGCGACGACTACATGGGCGCGAGCGGCACCGGGGGCCGCAAGCAGGCGATGCTGCGGCCGCTCAGCCGGCGCTCTGCGCCGCCTTGACGCTTCTGCCGCACGCCGAGCCGACGTGTACGTGGCCAACAGCCTCGCGGTCAGCGAGCGCGTGCGCGCCGCCTATGGAGTCGATGCGCCGGTCGTCCACCCGCCGGTGCATGTCGAACGATTCGAGCCCACACCGCGCGGCGAGCGGCTGCTGGTCGTCTCGCGCCTCCTCGCCTACAAGCGCGTCGATCTCGTCGTCGCCGCCGCCCGCCGGCTCGGACTGGGCCTCGACGTCGTCGGCGACGGCCCGCTGCTCGACGACCTCCGTCGCGCGGCCGGTCCGCACGCAACCTTCCACGGCTCAGCCTCCACAGAAGCTGTCACGCAGCTGCTCGAATCCTGCTCGGCCGTGTGCGTGGCCGGCGAGGAGGACTTCGGGATCGTCGCGGTCGAAGCGCAGGCGGCTGGCAAGCCGGTCGTCGCGTACAGGCGCGGCGGCGCGCGCGAGAGCGTCGAGGACGGCGTCAGCGGCGTGTTGTTCGACCAGCAGACGGTCGAGGCTGTCGCGGCTGCGATCACCGCCTGCGCGGGACTCCAAACGACACCGGAACGGATCGCCTCAGGCGTCCGGCGGTTCTCGGCCACGGCGTTCCGCGACGGCCTGTCGAGTGTCATCGCCGCGGCTCGTGAACGCCATCCGCTGGATCTTTCCGCGCAATTGCCGATGAGGGTCATATGAGCGAGGTCCAGGACCGCGGCGCGGCGGCGCCTCAGCGCGCCGACCCACAACCGGAGACGCTTGATCTCCGCGCATACATCCGCCCAATCTGGCGCTGGAAGTGGGTCGTTGTCGCGATGGCGATTCTCGCCGCCGGCGCCACTTACGCGCTGACTTCACGCGAGGCCAAGGTCTACCAGTCGTCCATTCAGCTGTACGTGACGAACCCGGACCCCGCCGCGTCGCTGAAGAACCAGTCGGGGAGCCTGATCACCGCCGCAGCCCTGCAGGACATGTCGACGCTGTTCACCGCCCAGTCGATCACGGTGAGCGTTTACAAGGAGCTCAAGCTCCCGTTCGGCAGCGCCGGCTCGGTCGTGGTGTCGCCGTCGCAGACATCCGACTTCATCTCGATCACCTCCTCGAGCCACTCGCCGTTGCTCGCGGCGCAGCTGGCGACGGCCTACGTGAAGGTGTTCCTCGCGGCGCAGTCGCAGTCCGTCGTCGCCGCCGCCAAGGCCGACGCCTCCGCATCTCGCGCCGCGCTGCAGGGAATCCCGCCGGTGGGCACGGCCAATCAGGCAGAACGCGCGGCGCTGGAAGCCCAGGTAGCCGCCTACGAAGCGGATGCCAGCAACCCCAGCCCCGGCGCCACAGTCACACAGCCGGCGTATATCCCCGGCGTGCCGGTGTCGCCGAAGCCCACGCGCGACGCGATCTTCGCGGCGATCATCGGACTGCTGCTCGGAATCGGCCTGGCCTTCCTGCTGGACCTCGCCGACCGCCGCCTGCTGCGCGTTTCCACCGTCGAGTCGCTCTACGGGCGCACCGTGGTCGCCGTCCTGCCGCATGTCTCCTCGCCCTCACCCACGCTGAACGGCGCGGCTGCGACTCCGCCCGAGTTCGTCGAGGTCATGCGAAGCCTGCGCGTCAACATGCGGCTCGCGTCCGGCGGGAAACCGCTGAAGAGCGTGATCGTGACGAGCGCCCTGCCCTCGGAGGGCAAGTCCACGTGCGTTCGCGACCTCGCGTTCGCTTACGCGGACGCGGGCGAGCGCGTGCTGGTCATCGACTGCGACCTTCGACGGCCGAGCCTCGCGGGCGTCTTCTTCGTCAAGCCGGAGTACGGGCTCGTTCAGGTTCTGCGCCGCGAGGTCACCCCCGCCGACGCGGCGGTCACGGTCTTCCGCAACACGACGACCTCATCGAACGGCTCCGGTCCCCGGGCGCTCGCGGCCGGCGATCCGCGCGCCAACGGGTCGATCACCGTCATCACCCACGGGGAGCGCGTCGAGAGCCCGGCAGCGCTGCTGTCGTCGAAGGCGATGAGCGACCTGCTCGCAACGGCCTCTGCGCTTTACGACGTCGTGATCCTCGACACCTCGCCGATCCTGACGGTCAGCGACGCTGTGCCGCTGCTCGATCAGGTCGAGGCCGTGCTGTTCGTGGCGCGCCTGGGCATGACGACCCGTGAGGCCGCGGAGCGGCTCACCGATCTCGGCCGGCGCGTCCCGAATATGAACCTCGTCGGAGTCGTCGTCAACGACATGCGCGACAGCTACGTGGACGAGGGCTACAGCTACTACAGCCAATACGGGTACGAGTACGCGCATTCGCAAGCTTCACCGCCGGCGGCGGGCGCCGAGGTTTACGCGCCCACTCCCGGCATCGACAGGCTGCCGGATGAGCAGGCGTTCGCACGCGAGTCGAAGAAGTCGACCAACGGCACCCACCCGGGCCCCGAGCCCGCGTCGAAGTACGACCCAGAATCCCCGTACGACCCGGCGGTATGACGCCGGATAAGGGCGTGAGGTGCTGATGCCCACGGTGAGGGTCCCGCGGCGGGCCGTGCCCTCGATGACGCCGACGATCATGCTGATGCTGATCGTCGGCACGGTTGCGACCGTCGTCATATCGGCGTTTGCGCTTCGCTCGACCACCTCGTTTCTGCACGTCGCGGCCCCGACGCTGCTCGCCGGAGTCGCGCTCTGGATGTTCCTCAGCGATCACTACGAGCGAACGCTCCCGGTGCTCGCGCTCTACCTCGGGCTTCTCGACGGCTTCCTCAAGCTCAAGACCGGCTCGACGATCGCCACCCTCGGCCGCGACGTCCTGCTTTACGCGATCACTGCCGGCGCCCTGGTCCGCTTCACCTTCACCGGCCGGCGCCTTGCGCTGCCGAAGCTCACGCCGCTCGTGGCCGTCTGGGTGATCATCTGCTTCGCGGAGGTCCTCAACCCGGTCGTGCCGTCGATCAGCCACGCCCTAGCCGGCGTGCGCCAGCACGTCGAGTTCGTTCCCCTGTTCTTCTTCGGGTTCTTTGTCATGCGTAGCGAGCGGCGGCTGATGGGTCTGTTCGGGCTGCTGGTGCTTGTCGCGGCGGTCAACGGCGTGGTGGGCCTCATTCAAAGCAACCTCAGCCCCGCGGCCCTGGCTGCCTGGGGAGCCGGTTATGCCAAGGAGGTCTACGGGCTGGGGACGCTGAGCGGGGGCGGGCGAACCTTCGTCACGGCCAGCGGTGCGATTCACGTCAGGCCTCCCGCCCTCGGCTCGGACTTTGGTTTCGGCGGTGTCGTCGCGGCGATGGCCATCCCGGGCGCGATGGTTCTGGCCGCCGCCGGAAAGCGCTACCGCCGCTACCTCCCGCTGGTGATCGTCGGTGTCGTCCTGGCCGTCGTAGGGCTGGCAACCTCGCAGGCGCGAGTCGCGGTGGTGAGCGCAGCCGTCGGCGTGATCTTCTTCCTGATGCTCGCGGCGACCACACGTGGCGGCGTCGCCGCGATCGTGATCGCGGCGCTACTCGGACTCGTCATCTACTTCGGGCTAACCTCAGTCTTCCAGGGCGTCACGTCGTCGTCCAACCGCTACAGCAGTATCGCCCCGACAAAGGTCATATCGACGACGATCAACTACAGGTCAGCCACTCTCTCGCTGATCCCGACCTACCTCGTCGACTACCCGCTCGGCGACGGGATAGGCTCGACCGGCCCCGCCGGCGGGAGCACCGTGGGGGGCACCGTCTCATCGGGACTGAATGCCGAAAGCGAATTCAACTTCCTGATCATCGAGGTCGGCATTCCCGGCCTGCTCACGATGCTCGCGCTGATGTTCTCCGCGATCGCCATGGGCGTGCGCTTGCGGACCCTGAAGGACCGACGTCTTCAGTTCGCCCTGGCTGCCATCACGGCCATCCTTATCTCGTTTGTGGCTAGTTGGGTCGTTGGTGTCGATACCGCCAACTCGCCGACGTCGCCGTTCATGTGGCTCGCGTTCGGGACGCTCGCGTACTGGTACGGCGAGATGCGCGGCGGGCGCGTCGCGGTCCGCTCGCGACGGATTCAGGCGACTCTTGCCGAACACTAGGTTGGCGCGCGACGAACCAGTCGAGGGCTGCTCCAATGAGTGATGTGCCCAGAACGACGCCCGTATCGCTGATCTACCGCAATCGCGAGGGCAAGATCGACGGCATCGGGGATTACTGTGAGTGGCTCGAGAGCGCGCTGCGGGCCGAGCAGGTCGAGGCGCGGATAGTGGCTTGGCGGGGTCGCGGAATCGATGTGAACGAGGGAGCGGCCATCCTGCAGTACAACCCGTTCTCGTTCGGTCGCTGGGGGTTTGCTCCCCGCCTGGCGATCGACATGATGCGGCTCTCACGGCGGCAGCCTCAGGTTCGCCGCGCGATGATGGTGCATGAAGCGTTCGTGCCGATCGACTCGGCCAAGACTCTCGTGATGGGTACGTGGCAGCGCTTGCAGCTTCGAGCGTTGCTTCTCACAGTGGATGTCGTCATGGTTACCACCTCCTCGTGGATTCGATTGCTGCCTCCCGCGTGCGGCGCGACCGCGATACCAGTCGGCTCAAACCTCCCCGACCGGCGCGACCGCCGTCAGCAGAGTCGGCTAGCGCTTGGCATTGAGAGTGATCAGCTCGTGTTGGCCAGCTTTGGCTCCGATCACCCCTCATTTCTTCTTGACCATGTCGTCGCCGCGGCAAACGCGGTGGCCGCAACGTGTGGGTCGGTCAAGCTGCTCTGCCTCGGCGCAGGGACGCGACCCGTCAGTGGCCTGGATCCCCGAGTGGAGCTTTACCGCCCAGGAAGGCAAGGGGGCGACGAACTGGCTACTGACCTGAGCGCCTGCGACGTATACCTGAGCCCCTTCAGCGATGGCCTGTCGACGCGCCGGACTACGCTCGTGGCCGCGCTGCAGCACGGACTTCCGGTCGTTGGCACCGATGGGTCGCGTACAGAGCCGGAGCTTCGCCGCGAAGACCGGGCGATCTATTGGACGCCGGCCAACGATCCCGTCCGCTTCGCGGACGCCGCCCTCGACATGGCCGGTAATCCTGCACTGCGTCAAGGGTGCGCCCTCGCGGCTCGGGAACTTTACGATCGCACCTTCGCCTGGGACTTGATTGCCCGGCACGTGCGCGATGCAGTCGACTCACCCCGTCGACCGTCACGTCAGCGGGCGAGGCGAGGATGAGGCGGCGGGTGGCGCCCTGCAGCGCGCCGGACGAGAACACTGGCGTCGTCACGGCCCGAAGCCGCGGAGTAGATCGGCTACTTAACTGTGACTTCTTCGTCCTGCTCGCAGACGCGGCCCGACATAGGGTCTCGCCCATTGTGCCGATCCGTTCCTTCGCCGCCGACGGTCCTCCCTGGAGGCACTCGCGACGCGGACAGGCCGGGCTTCGTCGCGGGATACGCACCACTCTATGAGCGCCGAGTTCGAAGCGGCCATCATCGTGCCAACTCGCAACCACGCGGCAAATCTGGGCCGCTGTCTGGCGGCGCTACGCGCAGATTCTTCGCAGTTGCACCGAGAGGTGGTTGTCGTCGACAACGGATCAAGCGACGGCAGCGCCGAGTTGATTGCGTCTTACACCGCCGCCCAAGGAGTGCCGATCCGGCGGGTGTCGGAGGCGCGTGTTGGTCTGTCTCGCGCGCGAAACACCGGGGTCGCCCAGTCAACTGCTCCGCTCGTCTTGTTTGTAGATGACGACGTGACGGTTCACGACAACTGGGCGGACTCGCTGGCTCGCGCCTTCACGCGGCCGGAAACGGTCGCAGCCGGCGGGCGAATTCTGCCGGCCTGGAGCGGGCACGCGCCCGATTGGCTGCTCGACGGTCCGCAACTCACCAACGTGGCTCTCGAGGACTACGGTGCGGTGAGTTTTCGCTGTAGCGCCGATCGCCTGCCGTTTGGGGCAAACCTCGGGTTTCGTCGCAATGCGCTGCAGCCCCATCGGGGACCGTTCGACGAGCGACTCGGGCACCGCGGAGGGGTTGCCATGGGCGCGGAGGAATGGCACCTTCTCAAGCTGCTGCTTCCCGCCGGCGAGGTGTGGTACGAAGCGGCGGCGGTCGTCGACCACCACGTGTCTGCCGCGCGCGCAGACTATGAGACCATCCGCCGCCGCATGTGGCAACTCGGCTTCGGGCACGCCCGGTCGCAGCGGCTGCTCGGGGAGCCCCAGCCCGCCTGGCCGCGCGTGGCGGTTCGAACCGTCAGAATCGGACGCGAGGCGGCAGGGAAGCGCGCTGAATACCTAGCCGCCGGCGGTCCGACGTCCGGCGATGCGGCGTGGGCTGACTTTTACTCGCACTTCTGGTGGGGGCACCACGTCGAGATGCTCACGGGACGCTGTCGGTGGCTGGCCAATCGGTTGGCTGCGCGAGTACTGGACTAGCGCTGTTTGGGGACGGCGGCTGTTGCACGAGCGTCCCTCGTGGCTACGCCGCGCGGCGGGCGTGCCCGCTTCTACTCAAAAGATCGTGCCCCCGCTAGCCAGCGCAGCAGCGTCCCGGTAGTAGGGGTTCCCCTCTTTCAGATTCACTATGGTGTCGAAGGCGGCCAGCTGGCCGTCGGCGATGACCATAACGCGGTCGCAAATATCCAGCGTCGATATGCGATGCGCCACGATAAAGAGCGTAATCTCGCTCTTGAGGCCGAGCAGGGACTGTTGCAGGAGATTCTCCGACTGCGGATCGAGAGAGCTGGTCGGCTCATCAAGGACGAGGACCTCGGGCTCGGCGGCGAGTGCGCGGGCGATGCAGATGCGCTGCTGCTGCCCACCAGACACGGCATCGGCGCGGGGGCCGATCAGGGTGTCGTACCCATGTGCCCATGTCAGGATGTCGTCATGGATGCGGGCGAGACGCGCGGCGCGTTCGACGGCGTCCTGGTTGAGAGGACGGTAGTAGCGAATGTTGTCCGCGACAGACGCGTGGATCAGGCGAGGCTCCTGCGAAACGTAGGCAAAGCGCGCGCACCAGTCGTCATTCGCGAACTGCTCTACAGGCACGTCATTGACGAGATAGCGACCTTCGTCCGCGGCTCTCAGGCCCAGTAGGAGTTGAACCAACGTCGATTTCCCGGCACCCGAGGGGCCAACGACGCCGATCGTCTCGCCTGCCGCTACGTCGAAGGTGATCCCTGAGAGCACTCGCCTGTCAGGTACGTACGCATAGGAGATCGAGTCGAAGGCGAGTTTCCGCACGTGACCCAGGTGGCGGGTACCTGCGACCGGCGCGCTGGCGGCGTAGCGATGCTGGGTCTCGATGACGCGCTCGACGTAGGGCCAAGTTTGACGCACGCCTAGGTATGAACCCTGTACCTGCTGTCCATAGGATCCTGCGCGCACGAGAAGGAGAACGACGGCCCCGAGCGACGCGACGTGGCCAGCGTTGGCAGTGTGCAACACGGCTAGTCCGGCGACGACAATTAGGTACACGACGCTCTGGTAGATGTTGGGAACAAGGCGACCGAGCGCCTGCGTGCGGAAGAAGAGGCTCCGCATCTGCTCGACGAGATCGTCGACGCGTTGACGCTGTGCTACTCCGACGCCAAACACCTGGGTCTCCTCGGCGAGCCGCGCGGCCTCGCCAACGCCGCCGGCAAAGTTCATGCCCGCTTGAGACAACCCGCGAGCGCGACGAGCCGCGAGCTGGTTCAGCGGTCGCAGAACTGCAAACAAGAGAATCGCAAGGACGAGGACACCGGCGGCCGCCACGACGTTCAGCAACAGCGCCGAGAACACGAGCGCAAGGAGTGTTAGAACTGACGAGATCAACGTCGTCGCCGCCACCGAGCCCTGAGATGCCTGCCATACCTGGTTGCTCAAGAGCTCTTGCAGGTGTCCCTCGAGGGCGCGGGATTTCTCCGCCCACGACGCCCGCGTGTAGGCAGCAAACGCGTCTCGTTGAAAGTTCGCTGCGGCGTTGGAGACGATTCGCGCAGGAAGAATGGAAAGCGGCGCCTGGAGGGCAAGCCGGATGACAGCGAGCCCGAACGTACCGGCGAGCATGGCCGTGATTGACTCGTTGATGTGGAGCGGTCCGATTGCGGTGTCGACGCGGTGTGCTCCGTCGACGAGTGCCGCCGCGGCCTGGGCGACAGCGGCGAGAATCGCAGCTTCAATCAGTCCCGCCACGACGCTGGCCGCCATGAGGGTCGATACGCGCCAGTAACTGTCGCCGAGAAGAAGGCGAAAGCGACCTGCCCTGGACAAGCGAGCAGGCGCCGCGATTGGGTCAGTCGACCGTAGCGTCACGTGAAAGCATCGGCGTGGCCGTCGCACCACATGAGAAGGGAAAGAATCGCTGTGCCTGTAGGCCGGCCGATGAGGTCACCCCGTGTTGTGGTGCTGAAGGGAGCGCTGCACGCATCCTACCTAGAGGCTTTCGCCTCGACCACGGCCAGACGGGCCGAATCCGACGCGACATTGCTCCGTAGCGCCGTTTGTCAAGGTGCGGCGGTCGCGGCCTGCGGTCGCGGCTGGCTCAGCTGAGAGGATCCTCGCGAGGCCCGACGCTACCTCAGCGACCGCACCGATTGACGGACCGAGCCCGCGACGAACCGAGCCGCCGAGAGCGGATGGCCCTCGCCCACCAGGCGCCGCGCGGCGAGCCGCGCCGTGCGCCAGTTGAACTGGCGATCGTAGAAGTGCCATGCGCCTTTGACGAGCGCTCGGTGCTCGGGTGCGAGGCGCTCCAGATCGCGCCAGCGCGCGTGGAGCTTGATGATTTGGGCGTCGTGGCGTCCCGGTTGTTCGCTGGACTGTCCTGGATGGCGCCGGTGGCGCACCAGCCGCTGCGGGATCTGATGGATCGGTCCGTGAAGCGCGAGCCGCAGGAACAGATCTGTGTCCTCGAACCCCTGGCCAAAGTCCTCGTCCCAGCCGCCGACGGCCGTGAACGCCTCACGGCGAATCATCGAGCACGAGGGGATGATGCCGGCGAGAAGGAGGATGGACGCAAACGGGGTCTCCAGTTCGTCGTCCGAGAGCTCGCGCACGCCCCAGCCGCTGCGGACGAAGCGTGGCTGCATCCCTGGCGTCCCGGGCAGCGCCTTCCCCGCCTCGTCGACGTAGGTGACGCGGCTGTGAACCATGCTGAGCGCCGAATTCGACTCCAGTTCGTGCACAAAACGTTCGAGCATCTCGGGCTCGAGTTCGTCGTCGGCATCCAGGAACAACAGGTAAGGGCTATCAGGCGCGGCATCCGCGGCTCCCGCCATCCGTGCTGCGCCAACTCCCTCGTGGGGACGTCGCAACAGCGAGATGCGCGGGTCATCGCCGGCTGCCGCTTGTACCGCCGCAGCCGAAGCGTCGGAGCTGCCGTCGTCCACGACGATCAATTCCCAGCGTCGGTCGGTCTGCGCTTGCAGGCTCGCGATCATGAGCCCGACGAACCGCTCCTGGTTGAAGCAGGGGCTCACGATGCTCACCCGGGGACCATTCACGATTGAGCCAACGATGTGCGGATCACGGTAGCCGGCGAGGCACTCGGTCCACGCTCGCCGCGACGGTGGGCCGGTGATGGGTCCATCTCACGGGCGTGTCTGCGTCACGCGGGGACCGTCCGCAAAGGCGGGTGCACCGCGCGTCCCCGGCTCCACGATGGGCCCCCAGAACCGTGCCCGGATGTCAGGAAGCAGAAACTGCTGCCGCGCTAGGAGCACGGCGTTGCCGGCGACGCGCGCCATGCGGTCGCGGTCGGCGGAAAGCGCGGAAACGATCGCGCCGGGATCCGGCGACGCGGCGATCACGGCGGCATCGGCGCCCCGGAGCAGATTTGCCGCAGCCGCGTCCCCGGGACCGTGGAACAAGATCGGCACGCCGCTGCCAAGGTAGGTGACCATCTTCGTGGACATGCTGCACCGCACGAACTCGGCATGAGCGGGCCCGAAGGGAAGCGGCATGTATGCAACGTCGACGTCGTCCAAATCGCGAACCACCTCCGCCTGTGGCGCCCACGGCCGAGAGTCGATTGGCACGCCCCGGGAGTCGACGCGGAAGCCGAAGTCGCCTGCGCGCGTGACCAACCGGGCGTCCACGCCTTCACGTCTGAGACGCGCGAGCGCCTCGAACAGGCTGTTGAAATTGTCCTCGTATGAGAGATGTGCGGCACCCATGAAGTAGACGGTCAAGCGACCTGGAACCCCCGTACGGGGCGAGGCCTCGACCGCCTCAAGGCCATCGGTCACGGTCACATACGAGCGCTCGCCGTAGCGATCGCACATCGTCGTTCCCATCTCGGGAGAGATAACGAAGCGCTCCTCTGCGGCCCGCCAGACCTCCCCGACCCTGCTGAGCGCATATGCACGCTCGGCGCGACCCCTCAGCACATAGCTCGGGTCGTCATGCACGCTGAGAAACAGGGGAAGCCCCAGGCGAAGCGACGTGCGATGCGCGGCGATGAAGTCGAGGCTGTGCAGCACAGCGTGCAGAGCGGTGGAGGCGGCAAGCGGCTGCGGACCTCGCGCTCCGCTCGCCAGGCTCGTCAGGCGCCGCGTGAGACTCGCGAGCCGCGCGATGTCCAGCGCGCCGAGGACCCTGTGGGCGCGCGTGCTCTCGAGTCGACCCAGGGCCGGGCGGATCGGGAGGTGAACTTCGCGGACGTCGTCGCCGTCTCCGAGTCGCGCCCCTGCTCTTGGGGCGGTCTCGACCGCCAGCACGTCGATCGGTGCGGCGGTGAGCAGGGATCTCATGATTCGCGGACCGCCGCCATGGCCGGCGACAGAGAACGGCTCAACTGCAAGCAGCCGGCTCGCCCCCGGGTCGGCTCGATCGAGGGCGGGCGTCACGCTAGGTATCCTAGACTCGTGGTAGGTACCGGACCCGGGGTCACACGCCGAGCCACGTTTCGCCCGGGGTGCCTTTCTTGACTCCGGCGCCGCGAGTCGGACCCGCCACGGGGGGTCGCTCGCTCGTCTGCCTCACACCCATCCGAAACGAGGCCTGGATCCTGGAGCGCTTCCTCCAGGCGGCATCGATCTGGGCTGATGTGATCGTCGTTCTGGACCAGGGTTCCGACGACGGATCGACTGAGATCGCTCGCCGGTTTGCGAAGGTGCAGCTCGCCGAATACCCGCACTTGACTTACGACGATCCGATTCGCAGGGGCATGCTTGTTGGTCTTGGCCGTGCCGCCGTTCCCGGACCCCGAATCCTCGTCGCACTGGATGCCGACGAGTTCGTCGCGGCGGATGCTTGGCAGCACGAAGAGATGCGCCGGTTTCTCTCCTCGCCACCCGGGACGGTGGCGCGAATGCGCTGGATCAACGTGCTCCCTCAGGAGCCGCGTGCCTGGATTCCATCCGACCTGACCGACTTCATGTTCGTAGACGACGATTCGGCCTTTCGTGGGAAGCCGATGCATGGCCCGCGCCTGCCGGGTGGAACTTCCCCCGACAGCACGATGGACCTCGGCGGGCCCAAAGTGATTCACCTCCAGTACATCGACTGGGACAGGATGAGATCCAAGCAGCGCTGGTATCAGGCGCAGGAGCGGATCGAGCATCCAACGAAGCGCCCGATTCAGATTTACCGCCAGTACCACCACATGGATGCCATCGCCTCGAGCGAGCGCCACGAACTTAACGACGCGTGGCTGACCGGCTATGGACCCGACTTCGCAGAGGCGCTGTTGAAGGTCCAGCCACAGGCCGCTTACCCAACAGATGCACGGGTTCTCGACCTGTTGCTAGAGCACGGCGTCAAGCGGTTCCGGAGGGTCGAGCTGTGGGACGGCCGATGGGATGCGCGAGTACGAGCTCTTGGTCGCACGGTGCCCAAGGAGCTGATCGCCGATCCCCGTACTCGCATCGAGAAGGGCGTTTTTCGCTGGCTCGCGCGCACGCAGAGCCGCTCGCTCGAGCCGCGCACCCGGTGGGTGCAGCGCGCATTGCGACTGTTTGGCTGGTGACTACATCATGGCTGTTGCCTGCCTTTTGAACACACATCGTTGGTTGCATGACCGCCTCACCGAGGAGGCTGGGGATTCCGCGACGGTGATCTGGACCGAGGATCCGCGTGTGGCAGACATCGTCATCTACCCGGTGCCGCCGTGGCGCGATCACGAGGCGTCGCAGCGGCGCGTTGCGCTTCGGCCCGATATCGCCCGTCGCGTGTTCGTGTTCTCCCAGGACGATAGGCCGATCCTGTGGGCCCCCGGAGTTTTCGCGTCGGTGCCGGCCGGGCACCGCGATGTCGCCTCCGCTCGCGGCGGCTTCTATGTGAGTCACGCAAATTATGAGCCCGAACATGCTGAGGCGCTGCAACCGCGCCCATACGACGACGCGGCTTTCCTGTGGTGCTTCGTGGGGTCCGTCTCGACCTGTCCTGCGGTTCGTCGGCCGCTTGTCGCCCTCCAGGACGAGCGTGGTCACACGTTTGATACGACCGCGTGGCTTCAACAGCGATGGCAACTCGACGGCCCCGGGCGCGACGAGAGGGCGCGCGCACTGATCAGCTACGCCGACGCGCTCCACCGCGCGAAGTTCATTGCGTGTCCGCGTGGCGTTGGCGCATCTTCGATCCGTCTGTTCGAGGCAATGCGCGTGGCCCGCTGTCCCGTCGTTGTCTCCGACGACTGGTTGGCGCCCCCGTTCGTCGACTGGGACTCTTGCGCGGTGCGCATTGCGGAGAAGGACCTGCGCCATCTACCCGCGATTCTGCGCGAGCGTGAAGCGGACGCCGAGGCCTTAGGCATTCAGGCGCGCGCGGTCTGGGAGCGGCGGTACGCGCCGCCAACGATGCTCAACACGCTGGCGGAATCGTGCTTGGATATCGCGGAATCTCGCCTGAGCGGGCGGTCGCGGTGCTCGATGGCCGGGCGAGCCGCGCTCAGCCGTGAGACCGCCAGCAGGATTGCGCCCCCGATCCGGCACGCTCTGCGCCGGCTGCGTCAGTTCCGGGCCGTTCGCTAAGCCCGCGAGTCCGACAGCCACCGCACCGTTGCCTCCAAGCCTTCGGCCAGCGGCGTGTCAAGCGTGACGCCGAGCGCAGCCGCCTTCGCCGTGTCGCCGTACCAATGGACCGGGTTGCCCGGCGCTTGGTCGGACACGAACAGCGCCTCGGTCTGCGACCCGGTCGCCTCCAGAAGCGCATCGGCGAGCTCTCGTAGCGTTGTCGCCCGCCCAGAGGCGAGGTTGTAGGCCTCGCCGTCGGCCGGCGCGTTGCGTGCCAGGGCGACGATCGCCGCGGCCACGTCCTCGACGTACACGAAGTCCCGCATCACGTCCGCGGGCGCAGTGATTCGTAGCGGCGCCTCGCCGTCGAGCAGGCGTCTGAGCAGGTCGTGCACCACGAGCTTTCGCTGTCCGGGCCCGTAAACGGAAAAAGGCCGCACGATGAGCGCGGCCACGCCATGGAGCTGATGAAACACCCGCACGTACTGTTCGGCCGCGAGCTTCGAAACACCATACGGCGACAGCGGAAGCAGGCGATGCGACTCGCTCATCGGAACGGTCACGCTCTCGCCGTACACGGCTGCCGACGACGCAAGGATGACCCTCGGCCGCTTCTCGGCCTGCCGTGCGGCCTCAAGCACCGCAATCGTCGTCTGCGCGTTCGCGCGCAGATCCCCGGCGGGGTCGAGGAGCGAGTGGGGTACATCGCCGGTGCCGGCGAGATGGAAGATGGCGTCGGCGCCGTCGCAAACTTGGCCAAGGTCCAGGTCGAGCATGTCGGCTTCGTAGTCGAGCGCGGGCCCTACATCCGACGAACTGCGGCTGACCGACGTGACCGCGACCTGCTGCGCGACGAGCTCCCGGACGACCCAGCTGCCGAGGAAGCCGCTCGCTCCGAAGACGACGGCGCGCTTCATCGCGACTCGCCCTGTGGCACGAGTTCGGCGTATAGCTCAGCATGCTGCCTGGCGACCGCCGCGGGGGTCGCATGGTCATGCCACCAGCCCCTGCCGCGCTCTCCCATGGCACTCAGCTCCTCCGGGTCGGCGAGTAGGTCGACGATCGCGGCAGCCATCGCCTCGGGGCTTCGAGCCGCAGCGCGTCCGGCGTCGACGGTGGTGACGAGCTCCACCAGCGGCGGGATGTCGGACACCAGGGCGGGGGTGCCGGCGCTCCACGCCTCCAGGATCGCGACGGGGAAGATCTCCCCGAGCGACGGCAGGCACAGCAGGTCGGCCGCCGCCAGCCAGTCGTACTTTTCCTCGTCGCTGACGCGGCCGGCGTCGATCACGCGTTCGCCGTCCGCCAGGGCCATCGGGTCGCCGGGCCCGACGAAGCCGAAGGTGATGTCGCTTCGCTCGCGCAGGACTAGCGGAATCGCGTCGGCCAGAACGTCATGACCCTTGTACCCGCGGCGCGAGCCGAGGAACACGACGAGCGGTCCGGTGATGCCGTGTCGCTCGCGAACTCGCTCGCCGACGCCGGCGGTCGCGCCCGGGCTGCACACGGGGATGATCCGGATCGCCTGCTCCGCCACGCCGAGGCGGCGATAGGTCGCAGCGTCGTCGCGCAGCAGCGCCACGACACGGTCCGCGGCACGGTACGCGCGCGCCGACGCAGGATCCTCACCCCATTGCCCGGGATGCGCGAACGGCGTGATCACGACTGGGATGCCGGCATGGCGTGCGCCGGCGACTGCGGCCCAGGCGAGCTGATCGCCGACGTAGGCATGCAGGAGGTCGACGCCGTCGAGGTGTTCGGCGATCGCGCGACCGACCACGCGCGAATAAATCCATCCGGTCGCGACGCGGCTGCGACCGTAGGCGAACCGTCTCGTCACGGGCGCGAACTGGGCGACGAGTGGAACCAGCATCGCCTGGCGTGCGCGCGACAGGCGCACCGGTGACACCCGCACCGGGCCGTCGTCGAACGCCTCAAAGGGCGGGCTTCTCACGAACGCCTCGTCGACGCGGCTCGATGGGCCGTCGTCGATCCGCAGTGCGAGAACGCTGACGCGGTGGGTGTCGGAGAGCGCGAGCGAGACGTTGCGCAGAAGCGTTTCCACGCCGCCGACGGACGGCCACGCGCGGCGCGTCAGGAAGGCAACGTGCAACTCAGCCGCCGGACTTCAACGGTTGCACGGGCGACAGCTGATCGGCGGCGTAGCTACGCGCACAAGCCAAACACCGTTTCACAATCCCCGGATGGCCTTGGCGATGGCGGTGGCTCATCGAACTAGTCCCAGCAGTTCGGCCTCGACGCGACGTCCGGCCACCTCCCAGGTCAGCTCCTCGGCCCGCGCCTTTCCCCCGCGGCCCAGTCTGCGTGCCAGCTCGGGGTCGCGCAGCACCGCCACGAGTGCGTCCGCCACGGCGAGGTGGTCGTCGGGATCGACGAGCAGACCGGTCTCGCCTCCTATAACGGCATCCAGCGCGCCACCGGTCGCCCCGGCCACAACCGGCAGGCCGTACGCGTTGGCTTCGAGATACACGATTCCGAACCCCTCACCGGCGAAGCCGCCCGACGGCATCCGGCTGACCATGCAGAACACGTCGGCGTCGGCCAGCTCGCGGTCTCGAACCTCGTCGCTGACGGCACCGAGGAACTGCACCGACTCGCCGAGGTCCATCGTTCGCGCCCGCTCCTCCAGGGCGTGGCGGAGCGGCCCGTCGCCGATCACGCGCCAGCGAACGTCGGGCACCTCGACGCGAACGAGCGGGAGTGCCCGCAGGATCACGTCATGGCCCTTGTAGCGGTCCTCGAGCCGGGAGATCGTCAGGACTGTTCGGGGGTCCCGGGCTATGTCGCTCGACGTCGCTGACGGGCCGGCAGATCGACCCCGGGATTGATCAGCGCGACGCGGCCGGGGTTGGCGCCGGCGGACACCGCGAGGCCGCGGGTGTACGCGCTGACCGCCACGACGCGGTCGGCGCGAGCGAGCGCGAAGCGAGCCAGGGCGGGCCGCGCGCCCACCTCCTTGGCGTGGACGTACTGCACGAAGGGGATTCCGAGGCGGCGGCGCATGAGCGCTGCGGCGGGGCCGGCGACGATGTGCATGCTGAGCACGACGTCGGGACGCTCGCGCATGCCGACCGTCGCGGCCATCGCGTTCAGTCCGGGGATGCTGAGGGTTCTGGTTCCGAGCGTCGCCGGTGTTCGCACGATCCGGAACGGCTGTTCGCGGTCGAACGCCTTGGCGTCCGCGTGCCCAAGCGTCACGACGGTCGGCTCGAGCCCTCGCAGCGCCGTGACGACGCGATGCGTGAGGATTTGTATGCCGCCTTTGGCGGGGGGGAAATCTGGCGTGATCACGAGCACGCGAGGCAGTGGCGCCATCACCGCCGCCCCGCATAGCTGTCGAGCCACACGCCAAGCGCCATCACCGGCCACAGGACCGAGGACATCTCGGCACCCGCGTCGTGAGCCTCGGCGGCGCGGCGCAGGAAGTCGCGGTCGACGAAGCCCTCGCCCGCCAGCGTGCCGTGGTCGATCTGGTCCGCCAGCAGCGGACGCAGCGGGCCGCGCAGCCACTCTGCCCCGGGCACGCGGAACGCTGTCTTGCGCCGCCGGCTGCCGCGCTGGGGCAGGTAGTGGCTCAGCGCGCCGCGCAGCAGCCGCTTACCGCCGCCGGCGAGGTGCGTCGACGCTCGGACGCTGTTGGCGAACTCCGCCACCTCGCGGGCGAGATAGGGAGTCCGGATCTCCAGCGAGTTGAGCATCCCGGCCCGGTCGGCCTTGAACAGCACGTCCTCAGGCAGCCAGTGGCCCTGGTCGAGTTGCATGAAGGCGTCGGCGCCGAGCTCGCCGTCGAACCCCTCGAGCTGCGGCACGAAGGTGTCAAGCGCCGAGCGCGAGTTGGCGCGCGATCGCAGCGCCGCACCGTAGAGCCCGCTGCGCACGCTTCGCCGGTTCGCGGTGACCCAATCAAGGTGGCGCTCGAGCGTGGTCTGCGGTGCGAGCACGTCTGCGAGGCGCGACGCGTTCGCCCCGAGCGGCAGCGACACCAGCGTGCGTGCGGCCAGCGCCGCGTAGCGGTCGGGCAGCACCCGTTTGACCTGGGTGGAGCGAATCAGCCAGCGGTAGCGCGGGTAGCCGCCGAACAGCTCGTCGGCGCCCTCGCCGCCCACGACCACCGACACCTGCCGGTGGGCGAGCTCGGACACGGCGTGCAGCGGAATCACGGCCGGGTCGGCGAGTGGCTGGTCGAGCGCGCCAAGCACCGCCGGCACCCGCCGTGCGACGTCGGCCTCGCCGAGCACGAGCTCGTGATGTTCGGTTCCGAGTTGGTTCGCGGTCCAGCGCGCCTCATCGAGCTCCGACACGTTGCCCACGTCGTAGCCGACCGTGAAGGTCTGCGGCCGCCTCGTGCTCTGAGCGCTGACGAGGGAGGCGATCAGGGCCGAGTCGACACCGCCGCTGAGAAAGATCCCGACCGGCACGTCGGACACCAGCGTGCCGGCCACGGAGCGCTCGAGCAGCCGGATCGTCTCGGCGGTCAGCTCCGCCTCGGACTCGCGGCTGGCTCGAACCGAGCGCCGGGCGGACCAGTAGCGGTGGATCTCGACACGATCGGAGCCCGACTCCCAGCTCAGACGATGACCGGGGGAGAGGTGCTCGATGCCCTCGACGATCGTGTCGGGGCCCGCGACGTAGCCGAGCACCATGTACACGTCCATGGCGTCCAGGTTCAGCTCGGGCTTGCGCTTGCTCGCGGCCACGAGCGCCGAGAGCTCGGACGCGAAGGAGAGCCCCCGGTCGTGGCGCTGCACGAACAGCGGCTTCTCGCCGAAGCGGTCTCGCGCGATCAGCAGCCGGCCGCGCCGCTCGTCCCAGACCGCGAACGCGAACATCCCCTCCAGCGCGTGCACGAGGTCGTCCTCGTACTCCTCGTAGAGGTGCACGAGCGTTTCGGTGTCGGCACGCGATTTGAAGGTGTGCCCGCGGCCGCGCAGGCGCTCCTGCAGCGCCGGGCTGTTGTAGATCTCGCCGTTGAGGATCGCCCAGACGCTGCCGTCCTCGTTGCTGAGCGGCTGATGCCCGCCCGCGATGTCGATGATGCTCAACCGCCGCGCCCCGAGCGAGATCCGGCCCTTCGGATCCTCGTAGGTTCCCTCGTCATCGGGCCCACGGTGCACCTGCGCCGCGTTCATCAGCGCCACAGCGGCGGCGGAGTTCTGCGCTGTGGACCCACAGATCCCACACATCGCGGTCAGCCACCCATCCGAGGGGAGTATTCACGCGGCGTTGTCGCATCGCCGCGGGGCCGTGGCGAGACCGTGCCGGCGAGTGCGTTGGCCGCGTCTATGCTGAGCATTATCGCTCACGGCCGAGTAGTGGGTCAGTTTGAAGTCGGGGCTCACATCGGGGGGGATCCGAGCGTACACTCACCGCCCATGAACCTCCGGCCCAGATTGGCAGACGCACGTCAGCACGTCGGCGAGTACCTCCTACGGCCGACCCCTGGGATCCCTTTTGGTGCCGCCATTCCGTTCTTGCCGAGCGACCCGGTGATACTTGAAGCCGGAGCGTCCAACGGCATGGATCTCGCCGAGTTGGTTGAACTATGGCCGGCGGCAACGATTCACGCCGTAGAGCCGGAACCAAGCGCTTACGCGAGCCTGGTGGAGCGTGCCCAGTTGATGCCTTCGGTGCGCACCTGGAACCTCGCGCTAGGAACCGAGGACGGCACCGCGACCCTCAATGTGAGCAATGGCCCCTACGGGACCACCTCAAGCTCGATCCTAGACCCGAGAGACGTGCTCACCGAACTTCCATCCATGCGCTTCACGCAGGTCGAAGTCCCACAACTTACCTTGGCTTCGTGGGCAGCCAAGAACAACATCGGCGCGATCGACCTCCTCGCGCTAGACATGCAGGGCTACGAACACGCCATGCTATCGGCCTCATGCTCGGTACTCCGAGAGGCAAAAGTCGTCATCACGGAGGCATTCCTCGGCCACATGTATGAGGGAGCGCCAACAATCGAACAGATGCAGCGACTCCTCACGAACGAGGGCTTCGTCATCGTCGAAACGAATCTCTATTGGGGGACGACGCTCGACATGATCGCCGTGAGCTATGGCGCCCTCAACGAGGCTGTACGTGCGGGCCGCAGTCTCCGAACCGCCCGATCTCGTCGGCGTTGACGGGGCGATTTCAAACTGACCCACTACCCACGGCCGACTCGATCCGCGCGCCGGAGCGTGCGCGTCCGAGCCCGCCGCCTACCGCTTGTCGCGGACGGATGACCGCCGGGTGGCCACGAGCCGCTTTATTGCGTGGACGTGTGATTGGTTGCGGGTTATTACGCTCGTCGATCTTGGGCAAACGTTCGATGTTTGATGATGCGCGCGGTACGACTCGTCCCGCTTCTCACGGTCGGCCTGACGCTGGCCTGCTTCGCCGGTCCGCTGCTGCTGACACGTGGTATTCGGTCAGCGATCCGATCGACCCCGCATACCTGACCGAAATGCCGCTCGGGAACCGCTCCGACTGGGTTCAGCCGTGGCGGGCCTATCTCGACACCCCGCCGGCGACGGCGCTGGCCGACGGCATGGGCATCAACTTCAACGTGCCTGCGGACCAGGCGCGAGGTCACCGCGCAGCTTCTCGCCGCCAGCGGCATCAAGCGCGCCCGGGTCGAGATCTCGTGGGCGAACGTCTCCTACAGCGACCCGACGACCTTCGCCAACGCCTCCTCGCTGGAGCAGATCATCAGCGCGCTCCGCGACAACGGCATCCGGCCGCTGATCCTGCTGAACGCCAACCAGCAGATCCCGGGCCCGATGCTCAGCTTCAATGCGACCTTGACGAGCGCCGCCTCGGCGGGCGCCACGTCCGTGCAACTCGACGCCGCAACGGCTGCCCAGGTTGTTCCCGGCTACAGCGGCCTCAACAACGGCACGCAGGCGGCAGGGATCATCTTCACCTCGGTGAACAACGGGCTCGCAACGCTCTCGCAGCCGCTGCCGAGCGCGCTGGCTGCCGGCTCCTACCCCGCATCGACGCTCCTCTACCAGCCGTTCGCCCAGCCGCAGCTTGCCAACGGCACTGCGAACCCCCAATTCGAGGCGACCCTGAACGGCTGGCTGCAATACGTCCGCACGACGATGAATCTCGTCACGAGCACCTACGGCTCGGACAACTTCGACGTCGAGGTCTGGAACGAGCTGGACAACAACTCCGACTTCCTGAACCTCGGCGACTACTACAACCCGCTGCCGGCCGCCACACAGGGCGACACCGACCAGGCGATCCTGGCGGCCACCGCCGCATTCCTCCACGACCCCGCCAACGGCTGGCCGGACGTGCAGGTCGGCGATGGCTTCACGAATCAGACCGTGCCCAACGCGGACGTCGAGACGCTCCCTGCCGGGATCAATGCGATCGACAAGCACCCATACGAGGGCCTTCAGCGCTACCCGCAGAACACCGAGGCCGGCGGCAGCATGCCGCTCGACGCGTTCGGCGCGGCCCGCCTTCACCAAGGTCAACGGCCAGATCATCGACACCTTCAATCCGACCTACAGCGCCTTCTTGCCCGAGTTCTTCCTCACCGGCATCCAGACTGAGACGCTGATCCGCGAGATCGCGCCGATCACGACTTACCTCAACGGCTTCGCGTCGGGACGCGATGTTGCCCCGACCGGCGGTGGTTCGCCGCCGGCGATGTGGGTGACCGAGACCGGCATGGACACCAACGACCTCGACCTCACACCGCCCTACGTCGTGGCGACACCGGCGCAGGCCGACCACGTCCACGCCAAGGCGGCGCTGCGGACATACGTGTCGTTCATCGGCAAGGGCATCCAGGCCGTCGACCTCTACGCGGTCGACGATTACCCCTCCTACAACCTGGTCGACCCGGCCTTCTTCACCGCCGCGCAGAACGGGACGACCGGCACCTACACCTATCCCGGAACGGCGTCCGGTGGCGCGGTGATGGACGCGACCCGCCGCCTCGCCGCCACCCTCGCCGGCGCCCAGACGATCACGACGCCGCGGCCCCTGAGCCTGCTCGGAATCGCGAGTGACAGCGACGCCTATCAGTTCGCAGGCAACGGCACGGCGTCGTTCCCGCCTCTCTACGACCGCGAGCTGCTGTTCTTCCAGCCGTTCCAGCTGACCTCGCACAGCTGGGTCGCCGCGACCTACGTGATGACCAGGAACATCGGCACCGATCTCGCGCCCGAGAACTTCCAGATCACGATCGGCGGTCTCGACGGGGACAACCTCACGGCGTCGGCGACCGACCCGCTGACCGGCAACACCGTGGCGGTCCAGATCATCGCCCGCGACGGAGACGACGCGACGATACAGCTGCCCGTCACCGACTCGCCGGAGATGGTGACACTCGACGACTCGAGCCCCGCCCCGGGCGCCGTCGCACCAGTTGCCGCCGACGCCAACCCGTTCGACGCGCTGGTGCAGCCGCTCGCGATCCCCGCGCTCGGGCACGACGGGTCGCAGCCGAAGGCTTCGCCGCCGGCGCTCGAAGCCGTCTCCACGATCGTCAGGAAGGGCCGGGCGGTCTACCTCCGCGTGAAATGCACGAAGGCCTGCAGCGTGCACTGGTCGCTCGCGTCCGGCAATGCGGGCGGCAAGAAACGCCGGCGTCACCCACGTAGGTCGCTGGCCGCCAACCGGGCCACAGAACATCCGAGTAGCGACGGTCGCGTCAATCGCCCGCGTTCGCGGCGGCGCGACCGTGTCCCTGCGGATCGTCGCCGCGCACGGCAGCAACGACGATCAAGCGGCGCCTCGCCGTCCGCTCGTCGCTGCTGGCTGAGCCGGCTCGCGAGCGGCGCCGCAGGCGCCGCGCTCGCGCTCATTCGTCCTCGTCGGGCAGCTCCTCCTCGGGTGAGATGCGCAGGATGCCGGGGCCCAGCCCGCTCTCGGCGTCGAGGATCAGCTCCGTCGCGGCGTTGCGCGACGTCACGCCCAGCTTCGCGAAGGCCGAGGAGAGGTGGTTCTTCACCGAGCTCTCGGTGACGAAGAGCTTGCGCGCGA
The DNA here is from genome assembly GCA_963788385.1 of uncultured Solirubrobacterales bacterium. Taxonomy (GTDB): domain Bacteria; phylum Actinomycetota; class Thermoleophilia; order Solirubrobacterales; family Solirubrobacteraceae; genus Palsa-513. The sequence continues at coordinate 225,685 of CAWBGR010000015.1, read as the reverse complement.
TCTCGCCGTTGGAGAAGTTCAGCACGACCATCGCGAGGATCTGGCGTTCACGCGGCGAGAGCGGCGGGCGGTCGACGAGCTGGCGGATCGTGCGCGGGACCACGCAGCAGCCGGCGGACACGGCCACGAGCGTCGGCACCAGCGTGCGCTCGAGCTCGGGCGCCAGCACGCTGCCCTCGAGCTTCGCGGCGACGGCGCGTGCTCCGCGGACCGAGGGCATCTCCGCGAGGATCGCGACAATCGGTCCCGCGTGTCTGCGCGCGGTGGCGCTCGAGCTCGGCAACCTCGCGGCGTGTTGCCCGCTGCCAGCTGAGCAGGCCCAGCGCGCGGCCCGGCGCCGCTGTTTCGTGCGACGTCCCAGCCCGCGGCTCGCAGCACAGCCTCCACCTCGGGCGCCAGCTCCGCCGCGTCAAGCGACTGGATTGCCAACTCGAGCATCTGGCGCAGCGTACCCGGACGCACAAAGAGCCAGCACCGTTCGCGGTACTGGCTCTCTGATCACGTCTCACCAGTCGCGGCGCGTGCGCCGCGACGCCCGACTACGGGTTGGTGGTGTGCAGGTTCGTCTGGCTGGCCGGGAAGCCCACGCTCAGCGTGGCGTCGAGGCTGGTGCGGTAGCTCTGACCGGCCGTGAGCTCCACGAGATCGCCGTGGTCGGTGATCCGGGGGGCCTCGTACTGCTTGATGTCCGTCGTACGATCTTCCATGATCCTCCAAGAGGTCGAATTGAAGGACCATGGTAGGTGCAGTGGTCCCCGATTGGAAGTCCAGAAAACGTCTGCTACCGGCCGTCGCTCGTGGCGCTCGGCCGGGCCGTTTTCCAGCACGGCCAGCCAGCGGTTGATCGCAGCGACCGTGAACAGCTGAATCGCCCGTACGCGCTGGTCTCGGTTGCGGGACTGCTCAGGGTCAAACAGCGGCCCAATCGCCGAACCGTCGACGTACTCCCGCACCGGCGCGTCGCTGCGGGCAAGCTCGGCTGCGAGACTCCGGCCCTCGTCGCCGGCCATGCGCGAGAGGACGACGGAGTTGAAGACGAGTTTGACGTGAAGGTTGCGAACCTCGTCGCTCACGTAGCCCGCCAGCGCGTCGCGCAGCAGCGGCCGGTCGCGGGCGGCATCGAAGGCGCTCTCCGGCGGTGTTGCGAGCACGCGCTCGAAGAGCCCGACGTCGTGGAACAGCGGATGACGGCGCTCGATCCCGGTGTCGGCGGAGACGCGCCGGAAGAAGCCGTTGGCGTCGTAGGCGTCGGGGTTGTCCATGAACATCGACACGAGGGCCCCCCACCAGAGCGGCCCGTCATAGCGGTACTTGAAGGCCCACGGGTCGTCCTGGGCCACCAACGCCGCCACATCCTGCGTCCGAACCAGCCGGCCGACCACTCGCTCTCGCGGCAGCCGGCGGCGCCGAGCGGCCTGCAACCTCGCCGGCAGCGCGGCGGGCAGGCCGATCCGCCGCAGGACACGCATCCGCGCCTGCCAGGCATGCCCTCCCCGGCACCTGGGCCCGGCAGCGAGCCGGCGAGTCCCCACGCGGCAAGCAGCCGCCCGCCGCGCAGACGGTCGCCGATCAGATATCCGAGAGGCGCCAAACGTCTCGTCGCCGCCCTGCCCATCCAGCATCACGTCAATCCCGAGGCTGCGGGCGAGCGGCCACAGGTCCTCCCAGATCAGCATCATCGCGGACGGCGGCGGCACCAGCCAGCGCTCGATGTGGCGCTGCACGGGGGGCAGCACCTCGCCGCCGGCGAATGGCACGAGCCGCAACGGCAGGCCGCTGAAGCGGGCGGTCGCTTCGATCAGCGACGTCTCGTCGACGCCCTGCTCGGCCGGGAAAGTGATGGCGAGTGCCTGCGCCGGCGCACCGCCCGCGTGCGCCAGCCCGGCGGCCACGCACGCGGAGTCAAGGCCGCCGCTGACGCAGATGCCGGGCGCGGCGGCGCCCTCCCGCGCGCGGGCGACGGCGCCGAACGTCGCTTCCCGCAAAGCGTCCGCGAGTTCGCCGCGAGAAGCTTCGGCTCGGCTCGTGAAACGCGGGTCGCCAGTAGGAATGCTCGCCCGCGCCACGGGCGGTCAGTTCCAGCAGTTGGCCGGCGCGCAGACGGCGCAGCCCGGTGAACAGGAGTCCGCCCGTCCGGCAGGCTGCCGCGCTCCATCCACTGTACGAGCGCCAGGCGGTCGGGCGGCGGTGTGCTCGCCAGCAACCCGAGCACGTCGGCCTCGTGCTCGCCGAGTATCGCCTCCCCGTCGCGGCTGCTGTAGCAGAGCGTGCGCGCCCCGAGGCGGTCCCGGGTAACCCATGCGCTCGCGCCGTCGCTGATGAACGCGACGTAGGCTCCGTCCAGCTCGCCAAGGGCGGCCAGGCCGTCGGCGCATAGCGGTCGAGCAGTTGCCGCGCGCATGTGCGCCGGCTCGACGCCAACCAGCCGCCCGGCGAACACGCAACAAACCCGGTCCGCCTGGCGATGTCAAGCGCGTCGGCGACGACCGCCAAGCTGCCGTGCTCGACGATGCGCAAGCTCCCGCTGCTCTGCCAGACGCCGCAGCGCCGTGCAGGCGACCCTCGCCCCAGGCTGCCCTCAGCACGTCAAAGCTCCGTGATCCGCTCGTACCCCGGCTCACCCGCCGGCAGCAACGCGTGGCCGTGCATCTCGATCCAGGCGTGCGCAGCGAAAGGCTGTGGCCTGACCGCGATCACCAGAACGGGCGAGAGGCTGCGGCGCTCCATGATCGTCAGCAGCGTGAGCGATCGCATCAGGCAGCGCGAGTCCGTCGGCAGCACCCGCAACGTCCTGATCACCGCGCGGCCGAGCCTCCAGCCCACAACCAGCTCGCCGCCGCGATCGCTTTGAAGCGGGTGACGACGGGCGTATGCCCGCAGGCTGGCGACCGCCTCGGGTGGCTCGTCGCTGCGCATCGTGCGGCGCACCCGAACATAGGCGGCGAGGATCTCGGCACCGAGCTTCAGCCGGCTGATCGGAGAGTGGCGCTCCAGATCGACCGGCGTCACAGGCACCGCAGCACCTCGTCCGCCAGTGCGACGGCATCGACGCCGGGCCTGACAAGCAGTCTGAACACGCGGATCTGCGCTGCGATTCGCGCGCAGAACTCCAGGTGGCGCAGCAGCCGGTCCGGAGATCGGACGGACAGGTTGAAGGTGGAGCCGAGGAGAACCACGGGGTCGACCGCTTCGAGCAACTCCATCGCGGGCCCGTCCGCCGCCGAGCGCTCCAGGAGGAAGACACAATCGAGCGGTGCAGCCGCGGCCGGCGGCACCGATCCCACAGTGCGCCCGTCGAGGCGTGTCAGCGATCCGATCTGCAGCTCATCCCGAGCCGCCTGGCTCAGCCGCGCGAGCTCGGCGGGGCGCAGATGCAAAGCACCGGTGGAGGGATGCGCGACGAGGTGCTCGTCGACCGCAACGGCGTCATCGCTCAGAAGACCGGCGCCGCGCAGCACGAGCTGCGCCGCAAGCGACGACTTGCCGCCGCCCCGCGAAGCGCAGAACAGCAGTGCTCGGCCGTCCAGCGAAACGGCGCTGGCGTGGAAGACCTCGAGGCCTCGCAAGGTCGCCGCCAGAGGCAGCGCCTGGGCCGTAACCAGTGCCTGCCAACCGCTGTCGTTCCCGCCGCCCGCCGGTGCGCAGCGAATCGACAGCCCGTCCCCGCTCACCACCATCGTGACGTGGCCGGCCGACTGCATCCGAAAGCCGCGACCCGGTTCGGCGTCCACGCTCCAGGCCATGCGGTCCTCGTAGCGCACCTCGCGCACGCGCTCAAAGGTCCCGGGATCCCATTCCCCGATCGGGTCGGCCTCCACGGTCACGACCGTCGGCGCGCGCAGGTCGTCCGCCTTCGCCGGCCGCAACGCGTGGTCGAGCAGCCCGGCTGGGAGTTCGAGCGGAAGCCCGAAGGCTTCGGTTGCAACGGTCGCCACGCGAGGGCCCGTGGCCGCGCGGTCAGGCGCTTTCGTCACCCGCCGCCGCGATCTCGATGAGCTGCCGCTCGAGCAGGCCACGACAGAGCGCAACGACGTCCGCCTGCACGGTGACCTCATCGAGGTCGTACTCCTCGGCGATGGCCTGCGCGACCTCGCGGGGGGTGCGGCCCTGTTCGAGACCGTCGAGCATCTGCCCAGCCGTGGCGTTCAGCCCGTGGTACTTGCCGGTCCGCAGGTTCAGCACCACCGTCTCGGCCACGAAACTGCGATGAACCACATGCTGTGGCAGCAGCATGCGCGTGTCGAGCAGGTCGTCTGTGGCGGGATCGGGCATGTGGTTGTTGTCAGTATTCGATGATCGTGCCGCGCCGTTGAGCGTAGGCGATGGCGCTGCGCAAGGTCCACAGCGACACGGGTAGCAGGACAGCCGCGAACCCCGCGAGTCTGCCGAGATCCACGAGCATCGAGTATTGCATCTTGGAGCCGACAAGCAGATGGCGCAGGGCGTCGGCTGCGGGAGTGAAGGGTTGAACGTCGGACGCCCAGCGCACCCAGCCCGGGAGCAGCGATACCGGGAAATACAGGCCCCCGACGATCGAGATTCCGGCGATCACGAACTGCGTTCCCACTGCCGCCTGCTTGACGACGACGACCGTGGAGACAAGCAGCAAAGTCAGCGGTGCGAACGCCACGGCGCCCAGCAACGCAACCGGAATCGCGACCGGGGCGCTCGAGGCGATGTGCAACCCGAAAACGGCGGCCGCGATTGCGAGCATGATCATTCCGGTGAAGAACGCGGAAATGGTCGGGAAGATCAGCATCGACAGGATGCCGCTCAGTGCTCCGAAGCGACTGACGAGGAAACGCTCGAGCGTTCCGGCCACCAGCTCCTGGCGCACCACGCCAGGGATCAGCCCGAGCGTCGTGATCAGCGACTGCATGATCACCAGGCCGATCACCACATAGGCGAAATAATCGTGCGTTCCGACCGCGCGGGCGTGAACCAGGCGGGCGATGTAATAGAACAGCGCGAGGCTGAACAGCAGCGAGAACGTTTGCGTGATGACCTGCGTGCGGTAGCTGAAGTAGAGCGTCGCGTCGCGCCGCACGACGGCCCAGGCAGCGTCGCACCAGAGCCTCATGCCGTCTCCACCAGGTGGCCGTTCTCGAGTGTGAAGGAGCGGTCGAACTCGATCGCGCGATCCTCGCCGCGCGGCGAGCACCACAGCACCGTCGCCCCCCGCGCAGCGGCAGCCTGTACCTGGGAGTTGAGCACGGCGTAGCCGTCATCGTCCAGCGAGTTGCGCGGCTCGTCGAGCAGCAGGACGTCGGGGCGGTGCAGAAACGCCATCGCCAGACGGACGCGCTGGCGCCAGCCCTGAGAGAGGCGGTCGACGCGATGGTGCGCGTAATGATCGAGGCCGAAGTCCGCGATCGCCGCTGCCACGAGCCCCTGGCGCTCGCTGCGCGCCACGAACGCGAGGCGCGCCCAGTAGTCGAGTTGCTGCGTCACCCTCACCCGCGCGTACAGGCCGCGGTCTCCGGCGCTCAGGTAGCCGAGCCGGCGCTGATAGGCGCCGCCACGGCTGCGTGGCGTGCATCCCTCGATGCTCACCGTGCCGCGCTGGGCGGCGAGGATCCCGCCGGCAACGCGAAGCAGCGTCGTCTTGCCGACGCCGTTGCGTCCACCGATCCATGTCGCCTCGCCCGAGACGAGCGTCAGCGAGACGCCGTCCAGGACGGGCGACGCCGCCTTGCGCCACTGGTGGTGGACGTCGTGGATTTCAAGCAGCGGGCGCCCGTGAAGCGGGCCCGTCGTTTCGGGACGCGTGAATGACGACGGTAGCGCCGTCGTGGCAGCAGGTTTGGACATAAGCGTCAGCGCGAGCGCCATCAATGCACGCTGCGGCGTCGCGTTCCTAAGGGTGGCAGATCTTGAAATTGATGAGACTGGGCTCCTGAGAACCTTCGGCAGGCGCCATCGCGTGCTTGAGCCCGGGATCGCAAAGCCCGCCGCCACGGCATGCGTGACGGGCGCGCCGGGGGCGGGCCTTACGATGGTTGGCGTTGACCACCCCCGCTTCCACGCGCAGCGATGAAGCCGGCCAGACACCGATGAGCGACGCGGCTGCGCCGCCGAGCCCGCCGGTTCGCGTCCTGATGATCGGCAACGGATGGTTTCCCGAACCCAACACGGGCGGCCTCGAGCGCTACTTCCGCGAACTGCTCGACGAGCTGCCTGAGGCACGGGCCATCGTTGTTGGCGAGCGGCACTTGACGCGCGACGACCGCGTCGATGGCCGTCTGCCCCGCCGACCGGCCCCTGCCGCTGCGCATTTGGGCGCTGACGCGCGCGATCCGCAAAGCGGCCGCAGACGCTGAACTGATCGACGTTCACTTCGCGCTCTACGCGTTCCTGCCGATGGCGCTCGGGGCGTTCAGGGGAAAGCCGGTCGTCGTCCACTTCCAGGGACCGTGGGCCGAGGAGAGCGTCGCGAGCGGAGACACCTCCAGGTGGCGGCTTCGGGCACGACGCGCGCTCGAGCGCTACGTCTACCGGCGCGCCACGGCGGCCGTCACGCTCACCGGTGCCTTCAAGCGCGTGCTGATCGAACGCTACGGCGTGTCGCCGTGGCGCGTGAAGGTGCTCGCGCCGGGCGTCGATCTCGAGCGCTTCGCGCCGGGTGACCGCGCGGCGGCGCGCGAGGCGTTCGGGGTCGCTCCCGACGCCTTCGTCGTCTGCTGCGCGCGCCGGCTCGTGCCCCGCATGGGTTTGCAGATCCTGCTCGCGGCCTGGTCGGAGCTGATCGCGCAGCGTCGCCACGATGGCAGCGCTCGCCCGCCGGCGCTGCTGATTGCCGGCGAAGGCGAGCTGAGCGCCGCGCTGCGCGCCGAGATCGCGGCCGCGGGCCTCGCTGACTCGGTCAGGCTGCTCGGGCGCGTCAGCGATGAGCAGCTGGCGGCGCTCTACCTCGCAGCCGACGTCAACGTCGTGCCCTCGCTGTCCTTCGAGGGGTTCGGCCTCGTCGTGCTCGAGGCGGCCGCCTGCGGCACACCCTCGATCGTTACCCGCGTGGGCGGCCTGCCCGAGGCGCTCGTCGGTTTCGACGCGTCGCTGATCGTTGCACCGGGTGACGCGAGCGCGCTGGCGAAGCGGCTGGTCGGCGCCGAGTCGGGCGAGCTTCCCGATCGCGCGGCCGCGCGAGAGTGGGCGCAGCGCAGCCGCTGGGAGAGCGTTGCGCAGCGCCACCGCGAGCTGTACGCCGACGCGGTGAACCCCTCCGGTGAACGCAGGCTGCGCGTCGTCTTTCTCGGCCACGTCGCCCAGCTCTCCGGCGGCGAGATCGCCCTCGTGCGCCTGATCGGCGCGCTGCATGACGTCGACGCCCACGTCATCCTGGCCGAGGACGGGCCGCTCGTCGGGCGACTGCTCGAGGCGGGCGCGTCGGTCGAGGTGCTGGCGCTGCGGGAGCGGACGCGAGATCTGCGCAAGGACCGTGTCGGACCGGGCACGCTGCCGTTCAGCGCCGTGGCGGACGTCGCGGCCTACGTACCCCGCCTCGCGCGCCGCCTTCGCGCCATTCGCCCCGACATCGTTCACGCAAACACGCTCAAGGCCGGAATCTACGGCTCGCTCGCGGCACGGATCGCCCGAGTGCCGTCGGTCTGGCATGTGCGCGACCGGGTCGCCTCGGACTATCTGAGGCGCCAGCACCGCGTTGATCCTGCGGGTCCTGATCGGCCACCTGCCGCGGGGCGTGATCGCCAACTCGCAGGCTACGCGGGCGACGCTGCGCTCGGCGCCGGAGCGCACGGCCGTCGTCTACTCGATCGTCCACGATCCGATCACCTCACCGGTCGCATCGCCGAAGGACGCCGGTGAAGGGCGCTTCGTGGTCGGGATGGTTGGCCGGCTAGCGCCCTGGAAGGGGCAGCACGTGTTCCTCGAGGCGTTTGCGCGCGCGTTCGGCGCCGGCAGCGAGGTGGCCGTGATCGTCGGCGAGGCGATGTTCGGCGAGGCGGAGGTGCGCTACGCGGGCGAGCTTCGCGAGCTGGCGCAGGAGCTTGGCATCGCCGAGCGCGTCGACTTTCGTGGCTTTCGCGACGACGTGTGGGCGGAGCTGTCGCGGATGGACATCTTCGTGCACGCGTCGCTCTCCGCCGAGCCGTTCGGGCAGGTTGTGGTCGAGGCGATGCTCGCCGGCGTGGCGGTCGTCGCGGCCGCGAGCGGCGGCCCGCTCGAGATCGTGACCGACGGCGTCAACGGCCTGCTCTATCCACCAGGCGATGTCGACGCTCTCGCCGCGGCGCTCCGGCGCCTGCGCGACGATGACGTCCTGCGCTCCGAGTTGGCGGCGAGCGCGCTCACCCGCGCGCAGGCCTTCTCGCCCGCCGCCGCCGCGGATCTCGTCATGTCCCTGTACCGCCAGGTGCTGGGCTGAGCGCTGCGAGCAGCGTCCCGCAACACCTCCGCTGAGCTGGCCGGTGAAGCGACGATAATGAGAGCCTTGTCCGCGCCCCCCAATCAGTCCGGTGGCGTTGTCTGCTTCGCGACGCAGGGCAGCGGCAGCGGCGATGAGCGGCGCATCGTCGAGCTGCTGGCGCCACTTTCGCCGGCCCTGCTCGCCTTCGACCGCGGCGCGAAGCGAAGGATGGTCGTTCGCCTGCTGCGCGAGCTGCGCCGGCGCCGGCCGGCGCTGGTGGTGATGGAGGGCACGGGCCTCGCCGGCGGCGTGCCGCTGCTGCTCGCCAACCGCTGGCTCGGCACCCGCTTCGTCGTGTCCTGCGGCGATGCGGTCGCTCCGTATCTGGCCGCATTCCACCCCTGGATGCGGCCGTTCGCGCACCTCTACGAGCGCCTGCTCTTCCGTCGCAGCGCCGCCGTCGTCGGCTGGTCGCCCTACATCGTCGGACGGGCCATCTCGATGGGCGCCCCGCGCGCCGCCACGGCAGCCAACTGGTCCGTCGGGCGCCACCTCCGCCGATGCCCGCGGCAGCATGCGCCGGCGGTTCGCCATCCCCGACGATGCCGTCGTGTTCGGCATCGTCGGCTCGCTGGATCTGACGGCGCGGCTGGACTGGTGCTACGGCGGCGAGCTCGTGCGGGCATTGCGGCTCACCGACCGCGAGGATCTGCGCATCCTGATCGTGGGTGAGGGCAGCGGGCGGGCGCGGCTCGAGGAGCTGGCCGGCGACGAGCTGGGAAGGCGGGTGATCCTCGCCGGGCGCTGCGCGCCCGAGGAGGTGCTCGACCATCTCGCCGCCATGGACGTGGCGAGCCTTCCCCAGACGGTGGATTCGGCCGGCGCGCTGCGCTACACCTCGAAGCTGAGCGAGTACGTGGCCGCAGGCGTGCCGGTCGTGACCGGCCAGCTCCCACTCGCCTACGACCTCGACGACGGCTGGATGTGGCGCCTGCCAGGCGACGCGCCGTGGCACCCCGAGTATCTCGAGGCGCTGGCGGCGCTGATGAACGGCCTGACGGCCGCGGATCTGGCGGCTCATCGCGCCGCCGTCCCGACCGGCCTTGCGCTGTTCGACCGCGCCGCACAGCAACGCCGGGTCGTCGCGCTCGTCCAGGACCTCCTCGACGCGGCGCCGTGACGCGCCGGCCCCCAGCCCAGCACGCGCCGCGATGAAGATCGCTCTCTACCACCACCGTCTGCCCCAGGACGGGATCAAGCCGGGCGGTGTCGCGGTGTTCGTCGACCGCCTCGCGCAGGCGCTCGCCGAGCGCGGCCACGAGGTCAGCGCGTTCACGTTCGCGCCGCCGAGCGGCGCTCGCCGCTATTCGGTGGAGGTTCTGCACCCCCACCGCGCGGCGGACAGCAGGCTGCTGCGGGAGTACGTGATTCCGTGGATGTTCAACTTCAGGCCGTTCGGCTCGCGCTTCGACGTCGCCCATCTCCACGGCGACGACTGGTTCTACCTCCGCCGCCGGCTGCCCACCGTGCGCACGTTCCACGGGTCGGCGCTGATGGAATCCCTGAGCGCCACCTCAATGCGGCGGCGGATCGACCAGTCGATCGTCTTCGGGCTCGAGCAGCTGGCGCGCCGCCACGCCGACGCCGCCTACGGCGTGGGCCCCGACTCGCGGATGCTCTACCGCGCCGACGGTGTGCTCGGTTGCGGCGTCAGCGAGCCCGGCCGCCCGCCGCGCCGCGACAGCGAGCCGACGATCCTGTTCGTGGGCACCTGGGAGGGGCGCAAGCGCGGATCGCTGCTGCACCGCGTGTTCCGCGAGCAGGTTCTCCCCGTGCTCGCCGGCGCCCGGCTGTGGATGGTCAGCGACCGCTGCGAGCCGGCCGAGGGCGTCACCTGGTTCCCCCATCCAAGCGACGCCGAGCTCGCAGACCTCTACCGCAGAGCGTCGGTGTTCTGCCTGCCGAGCAGCTACGAGGGATTCGGCATGCCCTACCTCGAGGCGCTGGCGAACGGGCTGACGGTCGTCGCCACGCCCAACTCCGGCGCGGAGTACGCGCTGGGCGGTGGACGCTGCGGGCTGATCGTCGAGCCCGACGTGCTGGGCGAAGCCCTCATCCGCGCGCTCACCGACGACACCGAGCGCGAACTCCTCGCCGCCGCCGGCGCCGAACGGGTCAAGGACTACTCCTGGGAGCGGCTGATTCCGCTCTACGAGCAGGCGTACGAGCTGGCGATCAGCCGCTTCGCCGCGCGCCGGGCCTCGCGCGCGTAAAGATCACCGCCCGGCCCGGCCCGAGCCGCTACGGGCCGCCCCGCTCGCTCGCGCGCAGCAGCGCTTCGAGCGCACTGGCCGCAGCCTCGCTGCCGAACTCGCTGTGGGCGACGCGCGAGCCGTGTTCGGCCAGCGCCCGGCGCAGGTCCGGGTCCGCCGCCAGCTCGTCTAGGCGCGCCGCGAGTGCTCCCACGTCGCCCTCGGGGAACACGAGCCCACCGCCGGTGCTCTCAACGACCCACGGAATCGCCCCCGAGTCCGAGCCGACCACGGGCACGCCGCACCACATCGCCTCGACGAGGATCCGCCCGAACTGCTCCGCCCATTGCGCCGTCGTGCGCGACGGCAGCACGAGGACGTCCATCTCGCCGAGCGCGGCGGGCATCTCGCCGTGGGTCACACCCTCGCGAATCTCGATCTCGAGGCCGTCCCTGCTGGCCGCGCGCAGGCGCTCGGCCAGCGGCCCGGCGCCGACCACCAGCAGCCTGCATGCTGACTGCATCCTCCTCGCCGCAGCCACGAGGTCGAGGATCCCCTTCTCCTCGACGAGCCTGCCCGCGAAGCCGATCGTGAATCGCTCGCCATGCACCCGCGGCTGCGGTGTTGGCCAGGCGGGCACGGTGTGCGGCACGACCGCCACCGCTCCGCGCGCCCCCCAGCGGTGCGCGAGCGCGGCGGCGTCGGGGGAGCGTGCCGCGACAAAGGCCGCCTGCCGCAGCACCCATCTGCGGGCGAGGCGCACCGGCGCGGCCATCGCCCGGTCGAGGTTCTCGGCCAGCTGCACGCCAAACGGGATCCCGCTGCCGATGAGCGCCGCGGTCCACTGCAGTGCCGCAACCGAGAACGGCTCCTGCTCGAGGAACACGACGCTCGGTGAGCAGCGGCGGGCGAATCTCCGCACTCGCGCGCGGTAGAGGTGGCGCTGGTCGTAGCCAGCGAACGCGATCGGCAGCGGATGCAGCGCATCTTCAAGGCCGGGAAGCGCGGCGGGTGCAAACGCCGTCGGCCGGTAGGGGTCGCGCCAGGCGGCGGGCGTCACGAGCGTGACCGACCAGCCCCGCTGGCGCAGCGCGAGGTACACCTCCTGGTTCTCGGCGATCACACAGGGGTGGCTGACCACGAGAAGACGACCGCCGCTGTTGGTTCCCACGTTGACTCCGCGCTGTAGTCTGGGACCTGGCCAGGGGCCGAGCGAGCTCGGCTCGCCTCGTTCCCCCGCCGGAGGACTGAGTATCCAAGACTACGACGACTCGGCTGGGTCACGCAGCGGCGACGGGGGAGCGTCGCGACATGGCAGGTTTTAGGGCCGGCTCCGCCGGCAGGGTGCCGCGTGCGGGCGGCGAACCGCCGCGCATCAGCCATCGCCGGCCTGGCGCGGATCCGTCGGGCGCCGTCTGCTGATGCGCGTGCTGCTCGCCCACGACCGCGTCGGCGGCTCCACCGGCATGGGGCGATTTGTCGGCTGGATGGCGCGCGCCGCGCTGGAAGCCGGCGCCGAGGTGACGCTCGTCGCAGACTCCGTCGACCCCGAGCTGGCCTCTGACTGCCGCGTCGTCACCGTGCGCGCGCTGCGCCGTCTGCCGACGCTGGCGGACAGCCTCAAATGGTGCCGTTCGGCGGCAGTGGCGATCGAGCGGCTCGACGCCGACGTCAAGCACGTGCACCTCGCACCGCTGGTCAACCACGGCAACCTGATGACCTGCCATCACCTCGCGCGCGCAGCCTGGGACCGCGGTGTGCGCGAGGACGGCCGTGGGCTCGCCCGGGTGCTGCGGGAGGGCGAGGCGGGACTCAAGCGCCGTCTCGACGACCGCGCCTACCGCGGCCGCCGGCCCGACGTGGCGATCAGCTTCGTCTCCGAGCTTCTGCGGGAGGAGTTCCGCACGCTCTACGGCGAGCCGCGTGACGGCGCGGTGCTGTTCCCGCCGACGCCGCCCTTCCATCCGGTCGCACCCGGAGAGCGGGCCGCGGCGCGGCGTCGTCTGGGACTGGCGGAAGGCAAGCTCGTTGCCGGGTACCTCGGCGGCAACGACCCCCGCAAGGGCTTTGCGCGCGTCGTCGAGCTCGCCGCGACCGGCAGCTTCGAGGTGCTTGTCGCCGGCCCGCGCCTTGACGGCGTCGTGGTGCCCGGCGGACACGTGCTCGGATACGTCGACCCCGATCAGGTGATCGAAGCTTCAGACGTCCTTCTCGCGCCGGCGCTGTTTGAGGCGGCGGGCGTGGCGGTCGGTCAGGCGCTCTCCCGTGGCGTGCCCGTCGTCGTCGGGCCGGCGAACGGCTGGGCCGGTCCCGTCGCCCGACACGGGGCCGGCGTGGTGCTGGGCGACCTCGGCGCTCTGGGAGACGCCGTCGCGCAGGCGGCGCACGCCGGGCCGCAGGCCTGCCGCGAGGCCGCCGCCGAGGTGTCGCAGGGCCGCCAGGCAATCGAGCTGATCAACCTCTACGAGCGGGTGCGCCGGCGACCGGGCTCTGCGCGCACGCTAGCCCGGCGACGCGCGGCGCGCCACGAGTCGCCGCGCCGTGCGGGCGGTGCGGGCGCGGCGCGAGCGCCGCTGCGGCGGTCGCTCTCACGCAGCTGCGCTGAGCCGCCGAAAAGGTCAAAGATGCGTATCGGCACCGATCTGCGTTAGGACTCACTTTGGCGCTGTCCCCTGAACTGCTGGCGAAGGCGATGTGGTCCCTGGCGATCGACAAGGTCAGCGCCGAGGTGATCGGCGTGTTCGAGGCGGCCGGCATCGACGTGCTCCTCGTCAAGGGCCCCGTCATCGCGGCCTGGCTGTATCCCCACGACGTGCGCCACTACGGCGACGGTGATCTTCTCGTTTCGCCCGCGGACTGGGATCGATCCGTCGCCGTGCTGGAGGAGCTGGGTTTCCGCGACTTTCTCGCGGCGCTCGGGCATCCGCGCATGGAGTCCCAAGCCGGGACCGGGTTCATCCGCGGCGCCGAGAGCATCGACCTCCACAGCACCCTGCCGGGCCTGCTGGCGGACCCGCAGGAGGTCTGGCGAAGCCTTTGGTCCACGGCGCAGACGCAGCAGGTCGGCGGGCGGACCGTGCGCGTGCCGGACCGCCCCGGCGTGCTCATGCACATAGCGCTGCACGCGGGACACCACGTCGAGGGCAAGCCGATCGAGGATCTCACGCGTGCGCTCGCCACCGCGACCGACGACGAGTGGCGCGCCGCGGCCGCTCTCGCGGGCCGGCTTGACGGTCTCGAGGCGTTCGCGAGCGGCCTGCGGCTGCTGCCCGCGGCCGCGCCCATCGCGGATCGGCTGAACCTCGCCACGGCCTGGTCACTCAAGCACGAGCTGCGCGGAGCCCGGGTGCCGCTCGCCGAGGGGCTGGGCGAGCTTCTTTCCGCACCCTGGCCGGCCAAGGCGCGCATCGCCGCGCGGGAGCTGTTTCCGACCGCTGCCTTCATGCGCTGGGCGATGCCGCTCGCACGACGCGGAAAAGTGGGCCTGGCGCTCAGCTATCCGCGTCGCTGGCTGTGGCTGGCGAGCCGGCTCCCCGCTGCCGCGGCGACCCTCTACCGCGTGCGGCGTCGAGCACCGCCGCGCTGAGCGCGACGCGCTCAGGCCGGCGCGAGAGCACTCTCGACCAGTTCCGCCAGCTGCGCCGGCGTGGTCGTGGAGTCGGCGTGCAGCGTCAGCATGCGGCATTGCCTCGCCAGCGTAGAGGCGAGATCCAGTCGCGCGAGTGAGCGCTCCGGCGTCTTCGGCAGCGCGAGCAGCGCGCTCAGCAGGGTGCGCGGGGCATCCCCGTCCGCACGCATTTCGACGGGCGAACCGGGGCGGCGATCGAGCGCCACGATCGCCAGTAGCGGCGAGGAGCTGTCGCTGACGGCGGCGCTCACCCAGCGCTCGCCCGGGAGCTCCAGCAGGATCTCCGCCTCGGCCGGCAGCGGACAGCCGTTCGGCAGCGTCATCAGCGGCGCGCCTGGGAGCGCCAGGGGCGGACCTGTGGCTCTCGGCTCAAGGAACGTGATGTCGTCGGAGACGAGCTCGTGCCCGCGCGCGACCAATTCGCTAAGCAGTGTGGACTTACCGCCGCCGGAGCCCGCGACGATCGCCACGGTGCCCTCGCCGACGCTCACCGAGCCGGCGTGAAGCCCCTCCTGGCCGCCGAGCAGCGCGGTGCAGAGCAGCACCGAGTCGAGCAGGACGCGAAACCAGGCGGGATCGTGTTCGTCGCGGGGAAGGCATCGGAGCGTGCGCGCGTCCGCTGAGAGCAGATGGCGTCCGGTCTCGTGCCGAAACAAAAATGAGCCGTCGCTGCCCCGGTCGAGCGTGAACCAGGCTCCGTCGATCGGAGCCGCCCACTCGCGTATCGCTTCCGGCAGCACCTCGGGTACCGAGCGGTCAAGGCTGATCTCGAGCAGGCGCTCCGACAGGATGGCGGGGGTGCGCCAGCGCCCGGGTAACGCGACGTCGGTGAGCAGCCGCAGGCCAAAAGCTTGAAGGCCGGGTCCGTTCGCCGGTTGCTGCGATGCCGAGGGTCGGGCGATGGCCGCCAGCCTATCCGTACGCGGCCGGCTGCCCGCGGTGAGCGCGCAGCCGGCGCGAAGTGGGGCGCCTGCCGCTCGCCGGTGCCACGCTAGGATGCCGTGGCTCAGCCGGTGTGCGCGTCGCCGCGGGCAGTTCGTGTGGACGCGCACGGGAGGACCTACCGCCTCCAACGGCCGGATGGTCGAGACCAAGGCTCTCATGGCTCCACGCGCTTCCAGCCCAGTGTTCGTCGTCTCGGCGCCGCGTAGCGGCACGACGCTGCTTCGCCTCATCCTCGACGCGCACCCGGAGATCGGCTGCCCGAGCGAAACGGGCATTCCCACACTCGCGGCCCACCTGACCCGCGTCTGGTCCACCATCTACTCGGACATCGCCGGCGAGCCGGTGACGGATCTGCCGGCGAGCGCGCTCGCGAGCATGCGCCGCACGCTCACCGCGCCGATGGATGTCTACTGCCGCCACGGCGGCAAGCGCATTTACTGTGACAAGTCGCTGGACGCGCCCGAGCATCTGGCTGCTCTCGGTCGTGTGTTCCCGCGCGCCCGCTATCTCCTGCTGTTCAGGCATGTCCTCGATGTCGTCGCCTCGGGTCTTGAGGTGTCGGCGTACGGCTTTCAGGGGTTTGGTTACCCCCACTATGTGCAGCGCTCGATCGGTAACTTCGTGGCTCCGCTGGTCGAGCACTGGGTCGCGCGCGTGAGATGGGCGATGGAATGGCAGGCGGCGAATCAGTCGCTTTGCCATCGCGTTCGCTACGAGGACCTGGTCGCCGACCCGCAGGGGGAGTTGTCCGCGATCTTCTCCTTCATGGGTGTCGCCGCCGACCTCTCCTCGATTCAGCGCGCGCTGCATGCAGTGCCCGACACCCAGACCTACGGTGACCCGAAGGTCGCGATTCACCTCGTCGATTCACACACAGTCGATCGGGCGCGGGCGCCGGATTCCCGTCAGCATGATTCCACCGATGCTGCTCGCGGAAGCCAACGAGTTGCTGGCGATGCTCGGATACCCGCGAGTCACCGAAACGTGGAACGTCGAACGGGTGACGGCTCGACGCGCCGGCGGCGTCGCCCGACGCCAGGCGGCTGGCCAAGCTGATGCCCAAGCTCGTCGACCTGGGAGCGCTTCGCCAGCGCGCCGGAGACTTCGCGATCGTCGCCGACGATGCCGAGGGGATGGTCGTGGCAGGTGGACCGCGCATCCGGTGTCGTGAAACGCTCGCGAAGGGCTGCCGCCGCAACGACTCTCTACGGGACCGCGTCGGCATTCGTCGCGATGCTCGAGGGCGAGGCGAACGCCGGGACGATGTTCGGCGACGGCCGCCTGCGCGTGGGCGGCGCCAGCGGTGAGGCGCGGCGGTCGGTGACGCGCGACGTCGCGCTGCTCGTGCGAGCGCTGCAGGCGAGCGCGGCCACCCGGTAGCTTGAATCTGCGCGATCTCGCGCCGGCGAGTCTGGAGCGGCGCGTGATCGCCCATTACAGTCGCGGGCCTTCGGTGCCAGCCGCCTGGGCTGGGGGCCGTGGCGCTCGCCCGGTATTCGTTTCCCGCCGATAGAACGGATGCGTTGCTAACCGCTCCCCCAAATCCCGCTCGAGTCCTGCGCGCGCTGCCACTGGTGGTCGCGGCCGCCCTCGGCGCCTACGGCTTGCTGTCCACAGGCGGGGCGCTCGGCGCGATCGTGCTCGCGGCGATCCTGCTGTTTGGCGGCGGCCTGGCGCTATGGCTCCGCGGCGCCGATGCCGACGCGCGCGAAGCGGTGGGACGGATCGCGAGCTTCGCGCTCCTTTTTGCCCCCGCGCTGCTGGTCGTGTTCTTCAGCTTCAGCTCCGGCGGCTTCTTCCCCGACTCCGTCGCGCTCGCCGACGTCGCCGTCGCCGCCGTGCTCGTGATCCGGCTCGGGCTGGCGCCGGCGCCGCTCGCGGCGTTCGGGCGGGCCGCGCTCGTGCCGCTGGTCGGCCTTGCCGGCCTGGCGGCCTGGGCGCTGCTCTCGCAGTTCTGGTCGCATGCGCCGGGTCGCGCGACCGTCGCGTTCGACCGCGATCTGCTCTACGCGCTCACCTTCGCGCTGTTCGCATCCGTGGGCGGCACCCGCGCCCGCCTGACCTGGGCCATCCGCGCCGTCGCCCTGGCGATCGCCGCAGTCTCCGCGGTGGCGCTGCTCTCCCGCGTCGCCGCCGACGTGCTGCCGACGACGATCGACCCCGCGTCAGACGGTCGGCTTGCCTATCCGCTGACGTACTGGAACGCGATGGGCGTTTTCTGCGCGATCGGGGCGGTGCTGTGCCTGCACCTCGCGGCAAGCGACGATCGGCTTCGGGTGCGAGTGCTCGCGGCCGCCGCGCTGCCGGTGATCGGCGCGACGCTGCTACTGACCTACTCGCGGGGCGGCCTGGCCGCAGCTGCGGTCGGCGTGGTCGCCTACTGCGTGCTCGCCAGGCCGCGCGGCCTGCTCTCAGCGCTGATCGCAACCGTTCCGGCCACCGCGATCGCGATGAAGGTCACCTACGACTCTCCGATGCTCTCGAGCGTGGACCCGGCGACGCCGCAAGCCATCCACCAGGGCCACCACGTCGCCCTGATCATCATCGCGTGCGTCGTGCTCGCAGGCGGGCTTCGGGCGCTGCTGCGCCTGCTCGACCGCCGCCTGGAGGGCCCGCGCTCGCCGATCGATCGCTACCGGCGCGGGCTGCGACGCACCGCGCTGGCCGGCCGTCGCGGTCGCGGTGTTCGCCGCGATCGTCCTGGGCGCACCCGGCGCCATCAGCCATCGCTGGAACCAGTTCGTCAATCAGCAGACCGTTCCGACCACCTCGATCCGCAACCGGCTCTCCTACGCCTCCAACAACGGCCGGATCGCCCTGTGGAACGTTGCGCTCAGCGACTTCGACGCGCATCCGCTCGACGGCACTGGCGCCGACACCTACGAGGTCTACTACTACGAGAAACGCCAGAACCAGGCGGTCGTGGTCAACGCCCACTCGCTCTATCTCGAAACGCTCGGGGATCTCGGGATCGTCGGACTCGTCTTCTTGCTGCTGTTCGTGCTCGGCACGCTGGCGGGCCTCGCGCCGTGGCGACGCGGCCGCCGAGACCGCGCGCTGTATGCCGTCGTGTTCAGCGCCGGGCTCGCGTGGGCGCTTCATGCCGGCGTCGACTGGGACTGGCAGATGCCTGCGGTGTCACTCTGGTTCGCCGCCCTGGGAGGGCTGGCGCTCGGGCGCCCGCTCGGGCGCGAGCCGGTCCGCGTCAGGGTGGCTCACGCTCGCGTCTTCGTTGCGGGCGCGCTGGTTGTCGCCGTCTCGGTGTTCCCGGCTCTCGTGCTCGCCTCGCAGGTGCGGCTCAACAGCGCGACCGCCGCCTACGCGGCCGGCGACTGCTCGAACGCGACCCGGCTCGCCCGGCGCTCGATCGACGTGCTCGACACGCGCGCCGGGCCGTGGCAGCTCGTGGCCCTTTGCGACGTGCGCTCCGGCCAGTATCGCGACGCGCTCGTCGCACTGCGAGCGGGCTTGGCGGCTGACCCCAACAACTGGGAGCTCGAATCGGCGCTCGCCGCCGCCAGGGCCGCCTCCGGCCTCGACGCTCGCGCGCAGGCGGCGCGTGCGCTGGCGCTGAACCCGCTCGACCAGGGTGTTCAGGGACTTGCCCACGCTCTTGCCCGGGGTCCGTCGAAACGCGCGCGCCAGGCCGGGCTCGCGTTCCTCTCCCAGCAATCGCTGATCGTGTCCGGCTGATGGGCGACCGGCGCGCAGACACATTCGACCGTCTCTACAGCGAGCACGCCGCCGGCCTGCTCGGTTTCCTGACCTACCAGACAGGCGACCCTGCGCTCGCTGAGGACATCGTGGCCGACACCTTCGAGCGCGTGCTGACCTCGCGCAGCGGCTGGCGCGGCCAGTCCGGGGAGAAGACCTGGCTCTACACGATCGCGATGAACCGCCTGCGCGACCTCGCGCGCCGGCGCGGAGCCGAGTCGCGCGCGCTGGAACGCGTCGCCGCCGGCCAGGCGGCCATCGACGACCTGGGCGCTGTCGGCGACCGCGACCTGCTGGCGCGTGCCATGCAGACGCTGTCGGAGGAGGAGCGCGCCGTGGTGGCGCTTCGCTTCGGAGCCGACCTGAGCCTGAGCGAGATCGCCGACGTGCTGGAGGAGCGCCAGAGCACCGTGGAGGGCCGTCTCTACCGCGGCCTGCGGCGCCTGCGCGACGCGACCTCCTAGCCGGCCGAAAAGAAATTCGCCGGGGCCAGTCAAGAAATGGGCCGCTCGTGCGTCTAATGGTTGATGAGCAATTACGACGATCAGCTTCCCGAGGACGTCCGCGACATCGCGGCGCGCCTTTCGGCGGCACGCGCAACGCCGACTCCGCTTGAGCTCGACGCGCTTCGCCGCCGCGTCCACGGCCGGGCTGCGCGCAGCGCAGGCGCCCGGCCGCGTCGTGGGTTCGCCCGCGCGATGCGCAGGAACGTCGTCGCGGCTCTGCTCACCGGCGGTCTGGTGATGACAACGGGCGTTGGTGTCGTTCTCGCGTCCGGCGCCAACAGCGGCTCCATCTCGACCTCCCAGAACGAGAGCGCATCGAATTGCCAGTACCACAAGCCGTGGTCGAAGAGCTACAGCGAATGGCCCAAGAAGGGCGGAACGCTCTCGGTGAGCCTGGTTTGGAGCGGCACCCAGCTGACCGGCAGCATCAAGTACACCGGCTCGGGTGGATTCACCTACCAGTTCGCGGGCTCCGGTTCGCACTCGGTCAGCGGTAGCTCGACCTCCTTCACCGCACCCGGCGGCACGCCGAGCCTGAGCGTCACCGCCGGCGGCTCGACGTACGTCTTCCCGATCACCTACTAGCCGTTCCGCAGCCCGAGCTCGCCGCACATGGGGCGCCACCGGCTGGCGATCCCCGACCTGCCGATCGCGTCGTGCGCCCGCCAGCACGGCTCCGAGGTGCTTCACGTCGATCGCGGTTACGAGGCCCTCGCGGGAGTGCTGTCGTTCACGCCACGCCGACTCGGCTGAGGCTCACCGGATTGGGCGTCGCTGTTGGCCCACACAGTCAGGCATAGACCAGATATGGTCTATAGTTACGGCGTGCGCGCTGGAGAGCTACTGAAGGCGTCGCGTCTGGAGCGCGGTCTGGACCAGGCCGCGCTTGCCCGTCGCGCGGGAACGACGCAGAATTACATCAGTCGGGTCGAGCGAGGCGTGATCTCGCCGTCTGTGCGCACGCTCGAGCGCCTGATGCACGCGATGGGGTGCCGACTCGTGCTCGAGGCCGACCCGTTGCCGTTCGGCAACGCGACGGCATCAGACCTGCGTTCGGACCTCCGCGACCGCACTGCGCAACAGCGAGTTCACGAGGCGATGGAACTGAGCTCATTCCTCACCGGCGTGAGCGCGGCCGCTGCTGACGCGCAACCGAGAGTCCGGAATGGGTACGGGTCGAGAAAGGCCTGATGGTGAGGCGGAGCGGCGAGAGCCGCAGGGCGCTGAGCGAGCCGCAGGCGCGCCGCGGCGGCTTGCGCCCCAGCAACTTCTGGACGCCCTCGATCGGGCCCACGTCGAGTTCGTGATCATCGGCGGCTTCGCCCTCGCGCCACACGGCTATGTGCGCGCAACGAAGGACATGGACATCGTGCCGGAGCCCTCGCCGGCAAACCTCGCCCGTCTCGCGAGTGCTCTGCGGTCGTTGGAAGCGCGGGTCGATCTCGGGGATATCGATGCCGACGAGCTGGGGATCAAACCAGACGAGCAGGGTTTGAACGCCGGCGGCAACTGGGCGCTGCAAACGCGATTCGGGCGCCTGGACGTGATGCAGGATGTTCCCGGGCTCCGCGACTACCAGCGTTTGCGCGCGGGAGCTGTCGAGGTCGGCGGCGCCTTCTATGCTGGGTATGACGAGCTGATCAGCATGAAGGCCGCCAGTGGCCGCGAGGAGGACCTTCGCGACATCGGCGCCCTCGAAAGGGCAAGGCGGCCCGGCTAGTCGCCGCGACGACGCGCCGGCTCCGCGGCCGGCGTCAGCGGGGTGCCCCAGCCGGCGCACTGCGCCTCGCACGGAGATCTCCACCAGGCCGACGGCGCCTCGGAGGCGGCAATGTTGCAGCAGAGCGCTGCAACATTGAGCCGGATCTGTGGACGCCGCGAATTTGGCAGCGGAGTGCTGCCAAATCGTTTGCGCCAGCCCATCGTCTCGGCCGACGGCGCCGGCGGCTGCCATCGCCTTCTCCGGATGCCAGCCGCCCTTCCTGTCCCAACCGACCCCATCGCTATCGTCGGTCGCCGCGATGAGCACCCTGCACGCCGCCCTGCGCGAGCACTTTGGACACGAGCGCTTCCGCCCCGGCCAGGAGGAGGTGGTCGCGGCCGCGCTCGCCGGCCGCGACGTGCTGGTCGTGATGCCGACCGGAGCCGGCAAGTCGCTCTGCTACCAACTGCCCGCGCTGATGCGCGAGGACGAGGTGACGGTCGTCGTATCGCCGCTGGTCTCGCTGATGAACGACCAGGTCGCGGGGCTTGAGCGCGCTGCCGCCGGGCGTGCCGTGCTGATCAACAGCCAGCGCGACGCCGGCGAGAACCGCGAAGCGCTGGCCCGCGTCCGCGGTGGCGGCGTGCGGCTGCTCTACGTAGCGCCGGAGCGCTTCGCCGCGCCCGGTTTCGTCGAGGCGCTCGAGGGGGTGCCGGTCGGGATGTTCGTCGTCGATGAGGCGCATTGCGTGTCGCAGTGGGGTCACGACTTCCGTCCCGACTACTTCGAGCTGCCGCGCGCCGCCCGCGCCCTTGGCGCGCGCCAGATCTTCGCGGCGACCGCGACGGCCACGCCGCGCGTCGCGGGCGACGTGATCGTGCGCCTCGGGCTGCGCGACGCGGTGCGGGTGACGACCGGGTTCGACCGGCCGAACCTCTCCTACATAGTCATACGCGCGAGTAACGATGAGGACCGCCGCCAGCGGATCACCGCTGTGCTGTCTGACCCTGCGGCGCGGCCGGCGATCGTCTACGCCGGCACTCGCGCACGCACGCAGGAGCTCGCCGGCTCGCTCGCCGGCTCGCTGGGCGTCGGCGTCGCCGCCTATCACGCTGGACTTGAGCGTGAGGCTCGCGACCGCGCGCAGCGCGCGTTCATGTCCGACGAGGTCGAGATCGTCGTCGCGACCAACGCCTTCGGCATGGGGATCGACAAGCCCGACGTGCGCACCGTCTGCCACGCCGCGGTGCCCGAATCGCTCGAGGCCTACTACCAGGAGGCGGGCCGCGCCGGTCGCGACGGCGCCCCCGCCCGCTGCCTGCTGTTCGCCGCCGGGCGCGACAAGGGGCTGCACGTGCACTTCATCAACCAGTCCGCGGCAGGGGAGGCGCGCACGGCGCGCTGGGCCCAGTACCGCGGGATCTGGGCCTTCGCCGAAGGTGAAGACTGCCGGCGCGTCGCGATCCAGCGCCACTTCGGGGACCGCTCGACGCCGCACGTCGGCGAAGGCGTCGCCTGTTGCGACGTCTGCGACCCCACCGCGGTGCCCGCGGCACCCGCACGGTCGCAGCGGGGCGCCTCCGCGACCCGCCCATCGCGCACCGCCGCCGGCGCCGCCCGCTCGCGCCCCGCGCACGGCGCCACCGCATCCGGCGCCGAGCCCGGGGTCGAGCTCGACCGCGCGATCGTCGAGCTGGTCGCCACGGCGCGCCCGTCGGTCGGGCGCACCCGCGCCGTCGAGGTTCTGCGCGGCGGGCGCTCCAAGGTCGTGGTCCAGAACGGCTACGACTCACTCGAGCTCTACGGCGCCTTCGCCCATCTCTCGAACGCGGAGACACTCGCCCGCGTCGATCAGCTGATCGAGCGCGGCCTGCTGCGCTCGACCGGCGGGCGCTTCCCGAAGCTCGCGCTGAGCCGTCAGGCGCGCGACGCCGGGCGACTCGCGGCGTAGGCCGCGGCGGCTGGCACGGCCGTCCCACGGGACGGGGCGGCTGCGAACCCTGGCCGCCGCGGCTCCGAACGCCTGGCGCGGCTCCGAACTGCGGCGTCCCGTGGGCCGAAGCCCTTAGCAGCGAAACCTCGTTCGCACGGTAACGCTCACTCCAGGCGCGGCGGGACCCTCGGCCTGCGCGGTCGGTCCGTCCCGTTTCGGGTTGCGCCGGCGGAACAGGCGTGAGTGCGCCGATCGAGCCCAGAAACGTATGGCAAGATGTATGGCATGCGACGGACGACGATCTATTTGCCGCAGGAGCTGAAGGCCGCGCTCGAACGCACGGCGGCAGCCCAGGGGAGGAGCGAGGCCGAGGTTGTCCGCGCCGCGGTCGCGGCCGCCACCGTCGGCCACGCCCACCCGGCGCCGCGGCTGCCGCTGTTTGACAGCGGCGACGCAACGCTGGCCGAGCGGGTGGACGAACTGCTGGCCGCAGGCTTCGGCCTTGATCCTGCTTGACACAAGCGGCCTGTGGGCTGCGCTCGACGCGGCACAGCGCTCGCACGCCAAGGCGCGCGCGAGCCTCCTCGCAGCCGCTCCGCCCTTGCTGCTGTCACCGTTCGTACTCGCGGAGCTGGACTATCTGCTGGCCGCGCGCGTCGGGTCAGCGGCGCGCACGAGTCTGCTCGCCGAGGTGGAGAGCGGCGCCTACCAGCTCGAGCCGCTCTCGGGCGCCGACGTGGGTGAAGCGCTCACGCTGATCCGCCGTCACGCCGGCCTCGGCGTCAGCCTGGCGGATGCGTCGGTTGTCGTGCTCGCCCGCCGCCACGCGGTGCAGGACCTCCTCACCCTTGACGAGCGCCACTTCCGAACGCTCGCAGTCGACGGCCGGCCGTTTCGCCTGCTCCCAGCCGATGCCTGAGTGCCGGCGGTTCGGTCGCTGCCCGCCGGGATCCACCGACCAAATAACTGTACGTATGCGTACAGAACTGTACAATTCTGCGATGGCAGCGATGACGGTGACCGAAGCGCGGGCCGCGATCCACGAGCTGCTGGAGCGCGTCGCGGTCGGCGAGGAGGTGACGATCACCCGTCACGGTCAGCCGGTGGCCGTCGTCGTGCGCCCCGACGTGCTGCGTAGCCGAAGGGCTGAAGAGGTGCTGGCGTCAGCGGCGGAGCTGGGCGCGGCGCTCGCGAGCGCGCGCCGCGCGCCGTTTCCTCCGCCGACCGGATTGAGCGCGGATCGGGCCGAGGAGTTGATCGCCGCCGTGCGCGAGGGCCGCGAGCGCAGCTGAAGCAGGATGGACGCCTTCGACGCGGATGTGCTGATCTACGCGGCCGTCCCCGGGCACCCGCTGGGGCGCCGCGTTCTCGCGCTGCTGGCGGACGGCCCGGATGCGCCGGCGGGGACCGGATCCACGCTGCTTCTTCCCGAGGTCCTCACGAGGCCGCTGCGCGACGGCGCGCGGGAGGAGCTACTCGCTTTGACCGCGATGCTGTCCAGGCTCGATCTACGCCCGCTCGACCAGGCCGGGGCGCAGCTCGCCGTCGCGCTCGGCGCCGCCCACGGGCTGAGCGCGCCGGACGCCGTGCATCTCGCCACCGCGGTGGCCGCCGGCGCCGATCGCTTCCTCACCAACAACCGCCGCAACTTCCGCCAGAGCATCGCCGAGATAGCGATCACCTACCCCGACGAGCTGGTGGAGCCGGCCTGAACGCGGATCGACCGCGCGCGACCGTGGGCGCTCAGTCGCCGGCTCCGGACAGCCGGTCCGCCACCCACGTGCGGTAGGAGCCGATGAAGCGCGCGCCGCGTCGTGCACGAGGGTCGCGGCACGGTGGACGTCTCCCGCCGGGATCGCCAGGTAGCCGTGCTCGATTCTCGAATCGAGCGCACGAGCTGGGCCGTCGTCAAGTCCCGGCAGAGCCTGCCGCTGATGACGTTCGCGTCGCGGAGCGCTTCGAACGCCCGCTGCGCAGCGGAGGCGTGGGAGTCGGCGGAAGGCCTCGGCAGCCCGGCGAGTTGGCAGCCGGCGATCGCCAGCTCACCGGTGTAATTCTGGACCACCTCGGCGACCAAACGCCGCGCGCGATATCCTCGATCCATCGCGGCCCGGACCGACAGCGCAGCCACCACGGGCGTCCACCACGCCGCCGTCGAGCCCGGCGCGGTGCAGGTGCGCCGGGCGCTGCTGTCGGTTTCCGACAAGCGCGGGATCGTCGATTTCGCCCGCGGCCTCGCGGCGCTCGGGATCGAGCTGGTCTCGACCGGTGGCACCGCCCGCGAGCTCACGCAGGAGGGCCTGCACGTTCGCACGATCGACGACCTCACCGGCTCGCCGGAGATGCTGGACGGGCGCGTCAAGACGCTGCACTCCAAGCTCTACGCCGGCGTGCTGGCGCTGCGCGACAACAGCGAGCACATGGCGGCCGCGGCCGAGCACGAGATCGAGTTCATCGACCTGATCGCGGTCAACCTCTACCCCTTCGAGCGGACCGCCGGACGCGCCTCGGCGAGCGACCACGAGGTGATCGAGAACATCGACATCGGCGGGCCGACGATGATCCGCGCGGCGGCCAAGAACTACCCGTTCGTCGCCGTCGTCACGACCCCGGAGAGCTACGACGCGATCCTCGACGAGCTGCGCTCCTCCGACGCCCGCCTGTCGCTGCCGACGCGCGAGTCGCTCGCCGCCGACGCCTTCGCGATGACCGCCCGCTACGACACCTCGATCGCGCGCTGGTTCGCCGAGCGCCGCGAGGACGACTTCCCGCAGCTGCACGTGCGCGCCTACGAGAAGGTGCTCGAGCTCTCCTACGGCGAGAACCCCCACCAGCGCGCCGCCTACTACTCGAAGGTCGGCGCCCGCACCCACCTGCTCTCGCAGGTCCGCCAGCACCACGGCAAGCCGCTGTCGTTCAACAACCTGCTCGACGTCGACGCCGCGCGGCGGCTGTGCGACGAGTTCGAGACCGTGCCGGCCGCGGTGATCGTCAAGCACAACAACCCCTGCGGCGCCGCCCTCGCCGACCGCGCGATCGACGCCTACCGCCACGCCCTGGAGTGCGATCCGATGAGCGCCTACGGCGGCGTCGTCGTGCTGAACTCGCGGGTCGATCACGAGCTGGCGAGCGCGCTGGCGGAACAGTTCATCGAGGTCCTGTTCGCCCCCGGCTACGACGAGGACGCACTCGAGGTGCTGCAGGCGCGCAAGAACGTCCGCCTGCTCGAGAAGGGTGACCGCCGCGCGGGCGGGCGCGAGCTCGAGCTGCGCCAGGTCGCGGGCGGCCTGCTGGTCCAGGAGCGCGACCTCGTGATGAGCGCTCGCGAGGACATGACCGTGGTCACGGCCCGCGCCCCGACCGAGCCCGAGTGGGAGGACCTGCTGTTCGCCTGGCGGGTCTGCAAGCACGTGCGCTCCAACGCGATCGTGATCGCCCGCGATCGCGCGACGGTCGGGATCGGCGCCGGCCAGATGAGCCGCGTCGACTCGGTCCGCCTCGCGCTCGAGAAGGCCCGCCCCGGCTCACTGGCAGGCTCCGTGCTCGCCTCCGACGCCTACTTCCCCTTCGCCGACGGGCCGCAGATGGCGTTCGAGGCGGGCGTGCGCGCGGTCATCCAGCCCGGCGGCTCGATCCGTGACGGCGAGGTCATCGCCGCCGCCGACGCCGCGGGCGTCGCGATGGTCACAACCGGGATCCGCCACTTCCGCCACTGAGGGGTTTGGGCGCCGCCGGCGTCCGGCTGCCTACGCGAGCTGCTCGCGCTCGCTCGCCCAGCGCGCGATCCGCCGCACCGCCTCCTCGATCACGCTGTCGCGCTTGGGGAACGCGAATCTCACAAGCGGCCGCGTCGGGCCGGAGCGGTCGGCGGCGAACGCCGAGGTGGGAATCGCGACCACTCCCGCCTCGCGGACCAGCCGCTCACACAGGGCCCGGGCGTCAGGCTCGCCCAGCGGCGAGGCGTCGGCATTCAGGAAGTAGGTGGACGCCGACTCAAGCACGTCGAAGCCTGCTCCGCGCAGGCCGTCGGCGAGGCGGTCGCGCTTGTCGCGCAACATGACCGCGAGCTCGCCGGTCACCTCGTCGGGCAACGTGAGCGCCGTGGCGGCCGCGTATTGCAACGGGGCGCCGCCGACGAACGTGAGGAACTGCTTGACGGCCCGCACGCGCGCGACCAGCTCGGCCGGGCCGCTCGCCCAGCCGATCTTCCAGCCTGTCACCGAGAAGGACTTGCCGACCGAGGAGGTGCTCAGCGTCCGCTCCGCCATGCCGGGGAGCGTTGCGATCGGGATGTGCTCGCCGTCGAAGACAAGGTGCTCGTAGACCTCGTCGGTGACGACGATCAGGTCTCGCTCGCGGCAGCTCGACGCGAGCAGCTCGAGCTCGTCGCGACCCAGCACGCGCCCGGTCGGGTTGTGCGGCGAGTTCAAGAGCAGCACGCGCGTGCGGTCGGTGATCGCGGCCGCCAGCGCCTGGGGCTCGAGTCGCCAGTCCGGCGGGCGAAGCACGATCTCGCGCGCCCGCGCGCCCGCGAGCGCCACGATCGCCGGGTAGGCGTCATAGCTTGGGTCAAGGAACGCGACCTCGTCACCGGGGCCGACGAACGCGAGCAGCGCCGACGCGATCGCCTCGGTCGCGCCGAAGGTCACCTGGATCTCATGCTCGGGATCGAGCGCGATGCCGTAGCGGCGAGCCTGGTGGGCGGCGATCGCGTCGCGAAGCCCCGGAACACCCTGCAGCGGCGGGTACTGGTTGTGCCCGGCGCGCAGCGCGTCGACCGCCGCCTCGATCACCGCGGCGGGGCCGTCGAAGTCCGGAAACCCCTGCCCGAGGTTGATCGCGCCGCTGCGCTCCGCGAGCGCGGTCATGCGGGTGAAGATGGAGACCTCCGAGTCCGCCACGGCGGAGATCATGACAACCGGGCGCCGGCGGACTGCCCGGAGCGGTCCGGTGTCGCTGCGCCCGGGGGGCGCATGCCTGTGCCCGGGGGAGACGGCGCATGCGCCGTCTCCGGGATCGGCGCATGCGCCGATCCCCCACCCCAGGATGGCGTAGGAAGCCGCACCGGTGGGGCTCCGCTGCCCGTCCGGGCGGGGCCCCCGCGCTACCAACGGGGGACATTTTCCACCTATTGCCGCTACCCTGGCCCGCTAGGCTGCGCCGAGTCACAGGGGTTTTCGGGGGTAGCGCAGTGCGCTGTCCCGCCTAACGCAGTCTGGGGATATGGCAAAACGGCCGGAGCTACTTGAGCGCGTCAACGCGGAGCACGCCATCGGCGAGGCGCTGCGGGCGGCCGAGCAAGGCAACGGCTCCGTCGTGCTGCTGATCGGAACACCCGGGATCGGCAAGACCGTCCTGTTGGGCAGGGGCGCCGCGCTCGCGGAAAAGCGCGGCTTCGCGATCGCGCACGCCGTCGCCAGCCCGATGGAACGCGGACTCCCGTTCGGGCTGCTCGGCCAGGCGATCGTCGCGCTCGGCGGCAACCCCGTCGAGGACGTCGGTGAGCTGGCGCGCGCCGGCGGCCAGTCCGCCCGCTTCTACCGCACCCTGCGCTGGCTCGGCGAGGTCGCCTCAGAGCGCCCCGTGCTGCTCGCGCTCGACGACCTGCACTGGTCCGATCCAGACTCGCTCGAGCTGTTCGGCTTCCTCTGCCGGCGCCTCGCGGCCCTGCACGTGCTCGTGATCGGGACGCTGCGGCCGCAGCCGCCGGCCGCGATGATGCTCGCGCAGGAGCTCGAGTCCTCCGGGCGGGCGCGGGCGATCACGCTCGAGCCGCTCAGCCTCGAGGGCTCGGCGACCCTGCTGGCGCGTGTGCTCGGGCGCACGCTCGAGCACGAGCAGGCGACCGAGCTGTGGCAGGCCTGCGCGGGGACGCCGCTGCTGCTGGAGGCCGCCGGACGCTCGCTCGCCGAGGGCGCCCAGCCGCTGGCGCTCCGAGGCGGCTCGGCCGGCGACTCGGCGCTGCTCCTGGCGCGCTTCGCCGACGTCGGCGGCGACGGCTTCGAGTACGTCAAGGCGGGCGCCATCTTCGGCGTCTTCTTCGACCACGCCAAGGCCACCGCGCTCTCGGGCGTGGCGCCCGCCGCGGCTGACGAGGCGCTCGAGCGGCTGGTCCGCGCCGGGGTGCTCGAGGACCTCGGCTCGGGCTCGGTTTCGTTCGTGCACCCGCTCTTCGCTCAAGCTCTACTTGACGCTCAGCCTTCGGCTGTGCGGGAGCGCCGCCACGCCGCCGCCTTCGAGCTCGTCGTCGCCCAGGGCGGCCCCGACGCGCTGGCGGCCGAGCATGCCGCGCTCGGCGGCCTGGCGGGCGACCCGCTCGCCGTCGAGATCACCGCCCGCGCCGGCGCCGCCGCGCTCGCGCAGGGCGCGCTGCGGGCCGCCTCGACCCACCTCGAGAACGCTGTTCGCCTCGCCGGCGCCAACCCGCCGACCGAGGTGCTGCTGCTCTACGGGCAGGTGCTCGTCGCCCAGGCCCACATCACACCGCTTCGCTCGCTGTGCGCCGAGCTGCTCTCGCGCGATCTGGACGCGCCGACGCGCGCCCGGGCGCTGTGCCTGATGGCCCGCGTCGAAGCGCTCGCAAACCGGCCCTCGCAGGCCCAGCAGCTCTTCATGCAGGCGGCGGCGGTCGCAACCGACCCCGCCGGGCGCGTCGCCGTGCTCTGCGACGCGCTGCTGACCTGCCTGGCCTCCGCGCCGGCGCGCTGGGTGCTTGACACCGCGGATCGCGCGCTCGAGCTGGCCGGCGAGCGCACCCCGCAGCAGCGGGTGCTGCGCTTCGTTCGTGCCTACGCGGCGCTGATCTGCGAGTGCGACCCGCGCGCCGCGGGGGCGCTCACCAAAGAGGTGCTCGCGGCCGGCGCCCGCTCGCTGTGGTCGGCGCAGGGCTGGAACCTGACGATCGCCGTGCACACGCTGAACATCTGCAAGGTGCTCGAGGACTACGCCGGCGCCGACACGCTGTTCGAGCGCGAGTACGCGGAGGCGGTCGCGGCAGGCGCACCGGTGCTGATGGCCGGCCTCGCCGTCGCTCACGCCGACGTGCTGCTGCGCCTCGGGCGCCTGGGCGAGGCGCTCGAGCTGGTCGAGCGCACGACGACGCTCAGCGACCGCCGGATCCTGCCGTGGGCCGATCTCGCCGCCGCGGTGCTGCTGAGCGAGCTCGGGCAGGACGCGCGGGCCGCCACGCACATCGAAGCGCTGCGCACCTTCGCTGCGGAGATCCCGCCCGAGCAGTTCGCGGTCGTATCGCTGTGGCTACACCTGCTCGACGGCCGCGCGCAGCTCGCCGCCGGGCATAGCGAGCAGGCCTCGGACACGATGGCGCGCGCCGGCGAGATCGCGACGCTCGGCGGGCGGCTCGAGCCGTGCCTGGTGCCCTGGGCCGCCGTTGCGCTCGAGGCGCACCTGGCGGCCGGACGCCTGGAGCGCGCGAACGCGCTGCTCGCGCAGCTGCGGTCGTGCTCGCAGCGGCTGCCGAGCCGCTGGCCGCACGCGGTGGTCGCCCTCGGGGAGGCCGGGATCGCCGCGAGCGAGGGCTCGACCGACCGCGCCGACGAGCGCTTCGCGCACGCCATCGCCCGCTTCGCCGAGTGCTCGCAGCCGCTCGAGCACGCCCACGCGCTGATCAGCTTCGGCACCCACCTGCGCCGCAGCGCGCGCCCCCGCGACGCGCGCGAGCCGCTGGCCCGGGCGCTCGCGATCTGCGAGTCGACCGGCTCCGAGCGCCTGGCGCGGATCGCGCGCGCCGAATTGGCCGCCAGCGGCGGGCGCCGCCGCCGGCGCAGCGAGGACGGCTCGGCGCTGACCGCGCAGGAGCGCCGCGTCGCCGGCCTGGCCGCGCAGGGCCTCGCGAACGGCCAGATCGCGGCGGCCATGCATCTCTCGCCGAAGACCGTCTCGTCGCACCTCCAGCGGGTTTATGGCAAGCTGGGGATGCATTCGCGACGCGAGCTGATCCTGCGCGCGAGGGAGTTCTCACATGAGTCGTAGCGGCGTCGGACCCCGGGCGCTGGCCGCGAATGGGCTAATCTCAGGGCGTTTGCCCGATGCTAACCGGCGGGTGGGCATGGTAAACATCGCGGCCGGAGGTAGTACGGCCTTGGCGCCAAGCCACGGAATGGGTAAGGCGGCGACCAGGGGACGCAACGCAAGGAAGGCCGAGCGGCCTGTGGGAGATATGGCTGTGCCGAGCGCGCTGCTGGTTGCACGAGACAACGGATATGGGGTGGCGGACCGCGAGTCGGGGTCCGTCGCGCGCCGGCTCGCACCGCTCCCTGGCGACGTCGCGGCGCTCGTCATGGTCGGCGGCCCGCAGCTGGTCCGGGCGATGGTCGCGGACCTGATCGACGCCCAGCCGGGAATGCGGGTCGAGCGCAGCTTCGCTTCGGTGCCCGAGCTCGAGCAGCACTGCCACTCCGCGGCGCTCTACTGCGACGTGACGCTGCTCGACGTCGATGACTGCCGCGGCGAGTGCGCGGAGACGATCGACCGCCTGCTCGCGATCGGGCTGGACTCCAAGCTCGTGCTGCTGGCGAACGAGACGACCGACGAGATCGTGCTGTGTGCGAGCAGCCGCCGCGTCGACGGCGTCGTCCTGAAGGAATCCTCGGTCGCCGAGCTCTACGGCGCCATCGCCCACATCCGCACCGGCCATTCAGTGATGCCGGCCCGCTGGCGCGCGGTTCCCGACGCGGTCGCGCTCACCCCGCGCCACGTCGACGTGCTCGAGCTGGTCGCGCAGGGGTTCAGCAACGAAGAGATCGCGTCGCAGCTGGGGCTGCGGCCGAACACCGTCAAATTTCATATCAGCGAGATCTTCCGCCGGCTCGGCGTGCGCAATCGCATCGAAGCGATCGCCCATGTCGACCGCGACGGGGCGCTCGCTCCATAGCGGCTGGCGGGGGAGATTCAAATGGCCGAACGCTCTCTCCCGGGTCGTGGACCCCAACGCGCTTCGCGCACCGAGGTGATCGACGTCGCGCTGCTCGGCGGCACGCGGGGGCTGTGGACCGAGGCCGTCGCGTGGATGCTGACCAGCGACGGCTACCAGCTGATCGCGGCCTTTGACACCGTCGAGGACCTGATGGCGGATCTGGCCGGCGTGCGCGCCGAGCTGCTGCTGATCGACCTCGACGACCGCCCGATCGACTGGGCGGCGATTGGCCGCGTGCGCGAGCAGCGCCCCGACCTCAAGCTCGTTCTGATCACGGCCGCGCTGAGCACCGGCGCGGCCGAGGCGATCCGCGCCGACCGCCTCGACGGCGTGATCGACAAGACCGACTCCGCCGACCAGGCGCGCGCGACGCTGCTGCACGTCCACGAGGGGCGGCGCGTCTTCCCCGCCGGATGGCAGGACGCCGTCCGGCCCAAGGGCCAGGGGGCGGAGGGCCTGAGCGCGCGCGAGTTCGCGATCCTCGAGCTGGTCGCCTCCGGGCTTCGCAACACCGAGATCGCAAGCGAACTGACGATCTCACCGAACACCGTCAAGTTCCACTTGAGGGCGGTTTACGCCCAGCTGGGTGTACGAAACCGCGTCGAGGCGGCTCAGGCGTTCGCCCGTATGCGCCGCGGCAGCTAGTCGCCGCGGCGCGGCCGGCGGCGCCCTGAAGCGCCGCCTTTGCTGGCCACCGGGGAGATACCTACCCGTTTGGGCGGCCGGTCTTTACCCTTCGTCCCGAGAGCCCGGCGCCCGAATGCGCTGTCTACGGGCACACCACGGCCCCTGCGCCCCGGACCATCCAGCGGACGCCACCTATCCTTTCGGGGGAATAAAGACTATCCGCCGTGGCGATTGCCGACGTCTGGCGCGCAGCCTACTCTGCTCGGTACAGGGCCGCGCTCCGCTTCGTAGTACGCGGTGGGATCGATCGCAGCACCCATTTCGGTGCGGCCGCCAGCCACACAACTAGCACGGAGGAAGTTTGTGAGACCACCGAAATTGGCACTCAGGATGGCGGCAGGGAGTATTGCCGTCGCCGCGACTTTGGCTCTGGGCGTCGCCGGTGCGGCGGCTGCCCCGAACCCGGGTTTCGGAACTAATTTCCCGGTACTTGCCGGGGTGAACAACATCAGTCCGCTGTTCACTGACGTATCTGCCGTTCTCCCGATCGAGCAGGCTGAGGATGGACCGCAGACCGCGAACATCCCCACCCTCGCCTGGGTCGGCGAGGACGTCCGCCTCGTCGCCTGCGACGACGCGATCGCTGCCAACCCGCTCGGGATCAACTCGATCGATTTGCAGCAGGCCAACTGGAGCTCGGGCGCAGGCAACGACCTGTGGACCGGCGACCAGGCTGCGGCCCCGGCGTTCGATAGCACCGGGTCCAACAACCTCGACGTGCTCAACACGAGCTCGGCGTTCTTCTTCCCGCCCAACGGCGTGGACGACCAGCGCAAGGGTTGCGTCTCGGCTGACATCAGCTCGGTGCACGCAGGCCTCGACGAGGTCAGCGTCAACGTGACCGACGAAGGAATCGGCGGTCCGGTGCGCGGCATCGCGCTCGATCCTCAGGTTGTCTACTCGGAGCAGTTCATCGTCATCTGGATGACGGCGAACACGCCGAAGATCACCGAGGCCTCGACGACGAGCCTGTCCTACCCGACCACGGCCGGCGACAACGGAACTCCGTCGCCGACCAGCCAGCTGACGACCACCGGTCTGAAGAACCTCGGCACGTTCCTTGGCGACGGTTCAACACCCGGTACGTTCGCTTCGCTTGACCAGTGGGGTCAGGACAAGCCGTACAACTGCGGTGGCTTCATCCCGCTGATTCGCGACCCCGACTTCGAGTGCGCGAATGACACACCCAGCACCAACAACGGCCTCGTGCAGGTTCGCGTGACCGGTTCGTTCCCGATCGAGGATCAGCCTCCGGCTACCACGAACGCGAACTACTTCAAGACCATCACTGGTGGGGCCAACCCCAGCAGCATCACGCTGCCGAACCAGTACGTCGCGCTCGCCAACCTGATGGCGGCGTCCTCGACCCATTACCAGGGCACCGACGGCGGCCTGTGGGACATCCACGGCAGCCCGACGAACACCCTGGCGGTTCAGGGTCACGCCGGCGACGGTCCGGCCGCGACGCACTACCCGGCTGGCCTGTGCCAGTACGACGGAACGCTGTTCAACCAGGCGACCGACGTCGTGGACGACTGCCTGTCCACCGGCGGCGCGCATCCGACCGGTAACCCGTTCGCGTTCTCCCGCGTCTTTGGTGACGTGACGAGCGTTGGGTTCACGATCGGTCCGTTCGACAGCCAGGCGCCGAATGCGACGCTGCTGAGCGACGGCACCCTGAACACCGACGACGCTCCGATGCCGGCTCTGCCGGTGACGGTGTCGATCGGCAAGGGTGGCCTCGGTGGCGTGTACGGCGTGTCGAAGTGGCTGATCTACAGCCATGACTTCGACGGCTCAGCGGCCAGCCCGCTGTCGCTGCCGACACCCACGTCGGCTCTGACGTCGACTGGTACCGCGAACCTCTACAACCCCTACTACCAGGAGTACATTCCGTCCACGCAACGGCCCATCTCGGAGGCGTCAGGCATCACCGGCGTCTACAACGGTGGCGGCGCCGCTTCAAGCGGTGACGACTTCGTGGGCTTCAGTGACGGACACACCAGCCCGTACACGTTCTGGACGGCGCTTGACGGTTCGACGACTGACTCGAAGCCGGTCAGCAATGGCTGCCTCGAGTACGACTCGACCATCGATGGTGGGACGACGCGCGAGTTCGATCACCAGAACCCGAGCGACGCCAATGGCATCGTTGAGGGCACCACGACGGTGACGCAGGACGGTCACACGTTCCAGGTCCCGAACGGCCTGTTCTACTACGGCACGCCGGACTACCCGACGTCGGTCGTCGTCTACACGGATGAGCGTGGCGAGGCCTATGTCGATTACAACCCGGGTACCGGCTGGTACAACAGCATCACCGCCGACGGCAACGGCGCCTGCGACCTGCAGGGGCTGTACGGCAAGGCGATCGGCACCTCGTCGATCACCGCGACGGCGAACTACCCGTACGAGTCGGTGCCTTACGGCCCGATTGGTACGAGCAACACCCTGGTCAAGACGGTCGACTCCGAGTGGAGCAAGACTCTGACGGCGTACCCGAAGGGCAACCTCTCGGGCAACAACATCAGCGTCGTCGTCGCTCACGGGCAGAACGTGAACGGCGAGCCCTTCTCGGGCGAGGAGGTCTGCGTGCAGGCCCCCGCCAACGAGTCGGTCACCTTCGACGATGAGAACCCGCTGACCGTCACGACGCCGCCGATCGACACGACCGGTAGCTCGCAGGTCGGTACCACGACCCTGAACAACTATGCCTGTGGCATTACAGGGACGGCCGGAAACGTCGCGTTCGACGTCGTCCGGTTCCAACAACCCGACCAACGTGGATGTCCAGGCACTGTTCGTGGCTGAGCACATCTATCGTGACGTCAACATTCCGGCGCTCGGCCAGAGCGGCTCGGTTTCCTCGACCTCGCCTCCTGGCGTGCTCCCGGGTGACCCGATCAACACGGCCGTCCAGTCTGGTGCTTCCGGCTCCGCCGGCGGCAGCAGCGCCGGAACCAGCACCACGAGCAACAACAGCGCACCCGCAACGACGGTCGGTGGCAACACCTCCACGGTCGTCGCGGTGAACGTCTGCAAGGTGGAAGGTGTTCGCCTGCAGAGCAAGCACGGGAAGTACTTCGTGACGTTCAAGCTGTCCAGCTCGACGCTGAAGTCAGCGAGTGTCACCATCAAGGCCTTCAAGGCCAACGGTAAGCTGCTCCACACGTACCGGCTTACCGCTGCGACCAACAAGACCCTGAAGGTGAGCCTCTCCGGCAAGGTCCACCGCGTGACGGTGGTCGCCTAACCGACCAGGAGGCCTGCGCGTAAGCGCAGAGCTCAACAAGTAGAGCCCGGGGGCCCCGCATTGCGGGGCCCCCGGTGCGTTAAGGATCGCGGCGGGGCTCTGGAACCTGCGGGCGTCCAGCGGCCCTGATCGACCCAACCACCGCGACAGGGTGGTCGCGGTGCGCCGCTTCAGCTCGCTGCCGTTTGCCGCCGCCGCGATCTCGCGTTGCTGCGCTACCGCCGCGCCGATGGGTGCCTGTACGCCCGCCCTGGGCATGCCCTGCCGTCGCGAGCGGTGCGGGCCCGTGCGTGCCCAGGCTGTGCCCGTGTCCCCGCCGTTGCGATCCGCGCACGCCTGGGGCGCAGCGCTCGAGGCGAGCAGTGCGCGCCGCCGCGATCCGCGCCCCCGTGTGCTCATCCCCGACGCTCAGCGCTGCCTGCACGCTGACCGTGCTCGCCTGGGTCCTAAGCCTGCGCCTACTGCGTCACGCCAGCCGGGGTGTGGCCCGCCGTCCACACGGCGAGGGGCAGCATGGCCCGGCGCCTACCGCTTCACCCAGGTTGGCGCATCGCCCGCAACCTGGGCGGCGAGGGCCCAGCGTGCCGCGCGCGTACCGCGTCACCCAAGCCGCGGTGTCAGTGCCAGGCCGTGGTGCGCCAGTTGTCGGTCGGGGACTCGGGTGCGAGCCAGGGCGGCAGGCGCAGCTCGACGTGCTCGGCGAGCACCTGGGCGTAGGGCTCATACAGCCGGCGGAAGCGCTCGAGCCGCTCACGGATCGCCTCCGGCGTGTCGCGCAGCTCGACGCCGCTCGCGCGCACCTCGGCGATCAGCGCGTCGAAGTCGGCGGCCGGCAGGCGAT
Source organism: uncultured Solirubrobacterales bacterium (assembly GCA_963788385.1). Classification (GTDB taxonomy): domain Bacteria; phylum Actinomycetota; class Thermoleophilia; order Solirubrobacterales; family Solirubrobacteraceae; genus Palsa-513. The sequence continues at coordinate 188,927 of CAWBGR010000015.1, read as the reverse complement.
CGACCCCGGCGGCGTGCGGTTTCGCGCGGAACGTGTAGGCGAGGTCTGCGATCGCGTGGCGGCTGATCGCGAAGGTGAACCGCGCCTCCTCGACCGTCCCCTCCGGCGCCGCGCAGACGGCGAGGGCGCTCGCGTCGAGGATTGTGACCAGCGCCGAAAGCCAGTTCTGGTTGACGTGCTGGGAGCGGAAGTAGGCAAGGATCGGGTAGGACAGGTGGGTCTCCATCAGCTCGGCCGACCACACCTCCCAGCCGCGCAGATAGTCGTTCAGCGCCGGCCAGCCGCCGCGTGCGGTCGCGCGGACGACCAGGCGCCCCGCCGAGGGCGGCGATCCGGCCCGCGCGTCGAGCTGCGACACCGTCGTCTCGCGTCGCGAGAACGCCTGGTAGAGCGACGGCAGATAGCCGATCACGATCGTCAGCACGGCGAGCCCCGTCGCGGCGTCGAGGACCTGAACGACGCGCGCGAACGTGCTGTGCGAGGCGAGCCCCGCCGTGCCGGAGCTGACCAGGGTCGCGGCGGCGAAGTACACGTCGTCGCCGAAGCTCACCGCGGAACCGGCCCGCAGGTGCGACCCCCCCGCCCACTGCAGGCAGGCGTAGCCGAGCATCAGCATCGCGACCCACAGGCCGAGGTCGAGCAGAAGCCCGAACGGGCCGTACATCCCAAGCAGCGTGTCGCCCATGCTCTCGGGCAGCCGGCGCGCAAGCGCCCGCCACGGCGCGAACGCGTACATCGCGACGCGCCGCGCGAGCAGCGGATCGCGCTTGACCCGGCGCGGCAAGAGAAACGCCAGGAAGATCTCAAACAGCATCAGCGCGACGAGCAGGCCGCCGAGAACGCCAACGAGGATCCGCATCGCGCGCACACTATGTGACGACGGCGCGCGACGCGCGGGACGCCCGGGCGCCTGCGTGACCCGCTTCGGCGGCTCGATAGGATCCCGGCATGGATGAACGCTGGGACGTCGCGGGTATCGACGGCGAGCCGCTGGATCAGGCCGCGCTCGAGGGCAAGGCGGTGCTCGTGGTCAACGTCGCGTCGAGGTGCGGACTGACACCGCAGTACGCGGGTCTCGAGCGACTGCAGGCCCGTTACGGGCCGGCCGGCTTCACCGTTCTCGGCGTGCCGTGCAACCAGTTCGCGGGCCAGGAGCCAGGCACGCCCGAGGAGATCCAGGCGTTCTGCTCGGCGACCTACGGGACCACCTTCCCGCTGACCGAGAAGCTCGACGTCAACGGAAGCCGCCAGCATCCGCTCTATGCGTGGCTGACGCAGGCCCCCGACGGGGAGGGGCGCGCGGGTGAGGTCGAATGGAACTTCGAGAAGTTCCTCGTCGCGCCGAGCGGTGAGATCGTCAATCGATTTCGCCCGGCGGTCGAGCCGGAGGACGAAAGCGTGCTCGAAGCGATCGAGACCGTGTTGGCGCCGCTCTCCCCGGCGCGATGACGATCAAGGCGACCGAGGTCCGCGTCGGTGACCGCCTGCGCACACGCACCGGCGCCGAGCTGACCGTTACGCGCATCGACGAGCACTTCATGGGCCGCCAGGAGATGCTCGCGTTCGTCGAGGATTCGCAGGTGCAGTGGCTCAAGATGCCCGCGTCGCGCGACGGCGAGGTCGAGCGCGTCGACGGCGACCCCCCGGCGCGTTGACGGCGATGCGCTACCGGCCGCTCGGCCGCTCGGGGCTGCTCGTCTCGGTCGTCGGTCTCGGGTGCAATAACTTCGGCGGCCGCCTCGACCTGGATGGCGCGAGGGCTGTCGTCGATGCGGCACTCGACGCCGGCGTCACGCTGCTTGACACGGCCGACGTCTACGGCGGGCGGGGCGGCAGCGAGACGATTCTCGGGCAGCTGCTCGAGGGTCGCCGCGACGAGGTCGTGGTGGCGACGAAGTTCGGCATGTCGATGGGCGGGCAGTCCGAGCGGGAGCTCCGCGGCTCGCGCCGCTACATCAGGCGAGCGGTGGAGGCCTCGCTGCAGCGCCTGCGGACCGACTACATCGATCTCTACCAGTACCACCGTCCTGACGGTACGACGCCGGTGGCGGAGACGCTCGAGGCCCTCTCGGAGCTTGTGACCGAGGGAAAGGTGCGCTACATCGGCTGCTCGAACTTCGCCGCCTGGGAGCTCGTCGACGCCGAGTGGATCAGCCGTAGCGGCGGCCTGCGGCGCTTCGTCAGCGCGCAGAACGAGTACAGCCTGCTGGAGCGCGGCGCCGAGGCGGAGCTGCTACCCGCGTGCGAGCGCCACGGGATCGGCGTGCTCCCGTACTTTCCGCTGGCCAACGGCCTGCTCACCGGCAAGTACCGCCGCGGCGAGCCGGCGCCGGCGGGCACGCGACTCGCCGGCAGGGCGGGGACTCTCGATCGCGCTGACTTCGACCGCATCGAAGCGCTCGAGGCGTTCGCCGCCGCCGCCGGGCGTTCTCTGCTCGATCTGGCGATCGGCGGTCTCGCCGCGCAGCCGGCGGTGTCCTCGGTGATCGCCGGCGCCTCGACGGCCGATCAGGTGCGCGCCAACGTCGCAGCGGGGGCGTGGGTTCCGGACGCCGAGGCGCTCGAGCAGCTCGCGGCGGTGGGCTGAGCGCCGGCAACGCCGCGCCGCGCTCGGGTGAGTCAGGCCGGGGACGAGCGTGGCGGAAGCTGCGGGCGGGCGAGCACGAACACGCCGAGTGTCATACCGGCAAGCCCGAGGATCTCTCCCGTCCGGGCCAGCCCGCCGGCGGCGATGTGCTCGTGGAACATCAGCTCGCCGATCAGAATTGCGACCAGCGGCTCGAGGATCGTGATCACCGGAAGCGACCAGCGCAGCGCGCCGGCCTGAAACGCGCTCTGGTTCAGGATCAGGCCGCCGACCCCGGCAACGACGAGCGCGTAGGGCGCCCAGCTCGTCAGGAGGTGGGCGAGCCCGTGATCGAGGAGATGTCCCGTCGTCTCGGTCACAGCGCCCGTGACTCCGAACAGGATGCCCGCCCCGGCGCCGAGCGCCACGGCGCGGCGGGGACCGCTCGGGCCGGCAAGGCGCACGCAGCCGGCGACCGCGGCGACGGTCAGCGCACCGAGCACGAGCCACGCCGCAGCGCCGGCGTGAGGCGAGCCGGGGCCCGGGCGTGCGGCGAGCAGGAAGAGCGCCAGGGCGGCGATGATCAGCAGACCGGGCGCCCATTCCCGGTGGGTGAGGCGGCGATGTTCAAGCAGCGCGCTGAGCGGCAGCGCGATGACGAGACTTGCCACGAGCAGCGGCTCGACGAGCGCCAGCGCGCCGCGGCGCAAAGCCAGAAACTGAAACGCGTAGCCGGCGACGCTCGCGAGGATGCCAAGCAGCCAGCGAGGGCGGTGCAGCAGGGCGAGCACCAGAGCGGGGTGCAGCGTAGGGGCCGCCTTCTCGTCACTGGCGGCCGACTGCTGAAGCACAGCCGAGATCGCGTAGCAGCCGGCGGCGGCCAACGAGGCGAGCACCACGGCGGGCGGTACGTACACGCGGCGGAGCAGATGCAGGGCTTGCAGGAGAGCGAGTGAGTCTCTGTGGAGGCCGGCGAGGCCGGACCAGCCGGCGGCGTTCACGGGTAGTCGCCGGCGATGAGGTTGCGTGTCGCGAGCCACCCCGCGAACATCGGCGCATGGGTGACGAGGAGCTGCTTGGCCAGGGCTGCCATGACGGCGATGTACGCCGCGCGTGCGGGCAGCACCGGCTCAGGCATGCGGTGGCTGCGCGCCGTCGGCGAGAGGTGCGGTCAGGTCTGCTGCGAGGCTGAGGATTCCGCGATCGTCGGTGATCAGCAGAGCGCCCGTCTGCTCTGCGATGGCAACGTAGGCTGCGTCGTAGGCAGTGAGACCGTTTGCCACCCAGTGAGCTAGTACGGGCAGCTTGGGCTCGATGATTTGGAGGCCCAGGTTGGGGAGGATTGCCGCCAGCCGTTGGAGTTGGGCCGGGGGCAACCTCCAGCGGCGGCCCGCGATGTTCAGGATTTCGAGAAACAGAAGCCGTGGCGCGAACGCGAGCAGTTGACCGGCTTCAAAGCGCGTGCGTATCTCGCGCGCGGCGTCAACGTTGCGCTCGCCGGTCGCGCGAAACCATTTGAGCACTACCGAGGCGTCGAGAACGGCTTCGGTCAACGTGCGCGGCGCTCAGCGGCGACCGCATCGGTCGAGTCCCCGGCGGGCGTGTCGGCGAACAGCTCGTCGAGCTGCTGAAGTGCCGCGTGAACCGCTGGATCCGCCCCGGGCCCCTCGACGCCGGCCGCGTCGCGTTGCGCGAGCTGGGCGAGGTAAGCACTGCGTGTGAGGCCGAGTGAGCGCGCGACGCGATCGATGCGTCGCAGCAGAACATCATCGAAGGAGACGAGAACCTTTCCCACCGCACCAGTATATCCCGGATATCCACCGACGCAACAAAGGAGCCCGCCGCAGTCGTGCTGTTGCTCGCCGCCGTGGCCAGGCAAAAGTGGCGACTCGAGCTGTCGTTGAGCGGGTGCGGCGGGCGCTACTCGCTCTGGCGGCCCAACGACGCCACGAAGCGCTCGATGCGATGGCGCTCGGTCTCGGGCAGCGCGCCGCTGGACTCAACCAGCAGCGTCATCGGACGGCGGTCGCGCGCCCACGTCTGCGCCGTCGCACTGAAGGCATCCGCCACCCACACCAGCGGCAGTCTCGCGGCGTGCTCGATCACGGTCTGCTCCTGCTCCTGGGCGGTCGCCTCGCTGCGCAGCACCGGGACGCTCACGAGCCCGAGCGAACGAGCGAGTGCGTTGATCGTGTCGAGCCCGCCGCCGTCGACCAGCAGGGCGATCTCGCCCTGGCTGAGAATCATGCTCGCCCAACCCTCCGGCGCGCCCTCGAGCGCGCCGGCACCGGACACCAGTCGAAAGATCGGATCACCCATCGACCAGACCTTAGCGAGCCAGGGTCAAACAGCAACCGCGGGCGCGGCGTGGAAATAATGCCCTTCGTCGAGATCCTTGATGAGCCCGGCATGCGTCGGGTGCCATCCGAGCAGTTCCTGAGTCAGCGCGCTGGAGGCCGGGCTGTCGAGCGCGAGGAAGGCGGCCAGCCAGGCGAAGTGCTCGCCGGCGTCGTCGGGCGAGATCGAGACGACCGGCAGCTCGAGATGGCGGCCGATCACCCCGGCGATGTCGCGGATCGGCACGCCCTCGTCGGCGACCGCGTGCAGCGTCGATCCGGCCGGCGCCTGCTCGAGTGCGAGGCGGAAGAGGCGTGCGGAATCGAGCCGGTGCACGGCGGGCCAGCGGTTGGTCCCGTCTGCGATGTAGCCGGAGACGCCCTTCTCGCGGGCGATCGCGACGATGGTCGCCATGAAGCCGTTGTCGCCGTCGCCGTGATTGGTCGGCGGCAGTCGCACGACCGACGCGCGCACACCCCGGGAGGCGAGCGATAGCGTGTACTCGGCGGTGTCGCGCCGAGCGCTGGGCCCCTCGCCCCAAGCCGCCGCAGCCGTGTCGCGACCATGCCCGTCCTCTTCGGTCACCAGGCGTCCCGGCGCGATGCCGAGCGTGCCGGAGGCAATGAGCAGCGGCCGATCGGAACCTGCGAGCGCGTCGCCCATGGCCTCGACAGCGCCGCGATCCGCGTCGGCGGCGCCCTTGAAATCGCCGGTGAAGGCGAGGTCGTGCTTGAACGCCAGGTGAATCACGCCGTCTGAGCCCGCAGCTGCGCTCCGTAGGCCCTCGAGATCGTCGAGGGTGCCGCGGTGCACCTGCGCTCCGGCGGCGGTGAGGGCATCGGCTGAGGCATCTGAACGAGCGAGCCCGACGACCTGATGCCCCGCGCCGATCAGCTCGGGCACGACGGCGGAGCCAATCCAGCCGGATGCGCCGGTGACGAATACGCGCATGAGAAACCTCCAGTGTGGTGGACCGTCTTCACCGCAGGACGGCGACCAGGACGGCTGATGTCAGTTGCTGTCATGAGCCTAGCACGTGGTGTCAGTCGCTGTCGTCAGCTAGGATCGCCGGATGGGACGATGGGAGCCAGACGCACGCGGCCGGCTCCTGAAGGCGGCGCTCGAGCTCTACGCAGAGCGCGGGTTCGAACAGACCACGGTGGCGGAGATTGCCGCCCATGCCGGGCTCACCGAGCGGACGTTCTTTCGGCACTTCGCCGACAAGCGCGAGGTTCTGTTCGCCGGCGCGGATGGGCTGAAGGATCTCCTTGTCAGCACGGTTGCGGGGGCGCCCGCCGGCCTGGCGGCGATCGATGCGGCAGCCGCCGGCATCGAAGCCGCCGGCGCTGCCATCCAGGAGGGCGGAGAGTTCCCGCGCGTGCGCGCGGCCATCATCGCTGCGAGCCCGGAGCTGCAGGAGCGCGAGCTGATCAAGCTCGCATCGCTGGCGACGGCGCTTGCCGAGCAGTTGCGCCGGCGCGCAGTCAGCGAGCCCGCCGCCAGCCTGACCGCTGAAGCAAGCGTCGCCGTCTTCAGGATCGCCTTCGACCAGTGGGTCAACGGGCCCGCCCAGCAGGATCTGCCTGGAATCATTCGAGAGTCGCTCGACGCGCTGAAAGCCGTGACGGCGGGCCGCTAGGTGACGTCGCGGCGTGCGGTCAGGGCGATGCCGGCGGCTGCGAGCAGTGCGGTCCAGGCGACCAGCACGAATCCACCCGCGACCGCCGGCAGGAGATGACGCGTCGTCAGGCCGATCAGTCCGTCGCCGGCGTAGGTCGGCATGAACCGCCCGACCGACGGGACGAGGCCGAACAGCAGCGGCGAGACGACGAAAGCCCACGCCAGCAACGTGATGACTGCGGAGACCTGGTTGCGCAGCACCGCGCCCAGTCCGACGCCGATCGCCCCCCAGAGCGCGACGCTGCCGACGCCGCCGAGCAATAGCTGCGCGCTGTCGCCGCCGCTCAACGCGAACGGTATGCCGCGGCCGCTGATGATCGCGTATCCGAGCCCCCATCCGATCACCTCACCGACGACGCTGAAAGCGATCCCCGCCAACACGCCGGCGACCACCTTCGCCGCGAGGACGCGTGAGCGGTGTGGCGTGAACAGGATCGTCGGGCGCATCGTGCCGTAGCGGTACTCGCTCGCAACGAGCATCACTCCGGCGAGCGCGGAGAAGACGCCGGCGAGGTCCGCGAGGCTGAGGAACTGCCGCTGGTTCTCCGTCGTCGAGAGCGACGAGACGCTGGACAACAGTCCGGTCAACAGCGTGAACAGCAGGATCAGCGCGATCATGCCGAGCAGCAGACCGACTGTCGTGCGGGTCGAGCGGATCTTGAGCAGCTCGGCTTTGACCTGGCGGATCACGACTCGTCCTCCGTGTGCGCGGTCAGCTCGAGGAAGATCTCCTCGAGCGATGAGCCCTCGGCGACGAGCTCGTGAACCGCGATACCGGCGGCGAAGGCGACGTCTCCCACACGCTCGCTCGTGGCGCCGTGGACGAAGAGCACCTGGTCACCGCTCGCCGTGGTCTTGAGGTTCGCGGTGGCCAGCGCCGTCTGGAGCTTCGCGGGGTCGGCGCTGCGCACGCGAATCGCGCCGCCGACGCGAGCTGTCAGGTCGCTCAGCGAAGACTCGATGACGAGCCGCCCCCGGCTGATGATCAGCACACGCTCGACGGTCTGCGCGACCTCGGCCAGCACGTGGCTCGAGATCAGTACGGTGCGGCCCTCTGACGCGAACGAGCGAAGGAAGTCTCGCAGCCAGCGCACGCCCTCCGGGTCGAGTCCGTTGGCCGGCTCGTCGAGGACGAGCAGCTCCGGTTCGCCGAGCAGCGCCGCGGCCAGGCCAAGTCGCTGACGCATACCGAGCGAGTAGCCCTTCACGCGGCGCCTGGCCGCGTCCTGCAGCTCGACCAGGGTAAGCACTTCGTTGACGCGTGAGTCCGGCACGCCCACGGCGGTTGCGAGCATCCGCAGGTGGTCGCGCCCGGAGCGGCCGGGGTGGAAGTCCGTCGCCTCGAGCACGGCGCCGATCCGGAGCGCCGGCTGCTCCAGCTCTGCGTAGGGCCGCTCGAACACGAGCGCCCGCCCGCTGGTCGGACTTGCAAGGCCGACCAGCATGCGCAGCGTCGTCGTCTTGCCGGCGCCGTTGGGGCCGAGGAACCCCGTGATCGTGCCGGCCTCCAGCGCGAACGACAGGTCATCGACCGCCAGCACCCCGCCAAAGCGTTTCGTCAGGGACTCGGCGACCACGACCGAAGCCATCGGCTCACCCACCCCGGCAGCGTACCCGCCGAGCACCCCGGGCGAGGTTGCCGTACTCGAGTGCTCGATCTGTCAGGCCGAGTCCGGCTGGAACTCGAGCGGACCGTCCTTGGATGATTCGCAGGCTCGGGTGGCGGTCGAAGGAGCCGCCAGGGATCAGGCGCAGCGCCGCGCAAGCACTCTCAGGCCGTCACCAGGCGACCGTTTGACCAAGGTAGTCGAGGTATTGCAGCCCCGCCCGGCCCTGCTGAGCCTCGATCGTGTTGACGACATTCGGGATGCTCTCATCGATGGTCAGGCGCGCCTGGGGGCCGCCCAGATCGGTGCGAACCCAGCCCGGGGCGATCAGCAACAGCGCCCGCGGGTCATCGGCGTGGCGGGCGGCAAAGCTCCGCATGAGCGTGTTCAGAGCCGCCTTGCTGGCCCGGTAGACCTCAAAGCCGCCGCGGTGGTTGTTGGCGACGCTGCCCTGTCCCGAAGACATCACGCCGAGCGTCCCGTGGCCTGGGACGAGGTCTTGCAGGGTCTCGAGCACCCGCATCGGGCTGAGTGCGTTGGTCACCATCAGGCGCGTGAACTCCTCGGTCGAGACCTCGGCGATCGTCTCGTCGCGCCTGTTGGCCACGCCGGCGTTGACGAACAGCAGATCGAAGCTCCTCGATTCCAGCCGCTTGCGCAACGCCAGGACCTGATCGGGAAGGTTGATATCGACGGCCTCGATCGAAAGCTGCCCGTTGCTGCGCTGCGCCAGATCATGCAGACCGGATCGTTGCGAGCCTCGGACGGTTCCCGTCACCTCCCAGCCACGCTTGACGTACTCCTCGGCCATCGCCAGGCCCAAGCCCCGCGAGGCACCGACCAGCAATACGCTCCTGCGCGACGGAGTGCCCATCGCTTCCCCTTCGTTGGCTGCGTGTCGGCCCTGTTCAGCCCAGCTTCGCGAGGGCGGCGAGAATCTCCGAGACCTCGGTGCGGCTGGTGTAATCGGCGTGCACGTCGACGAAGCGGACGCTGCGATCGGTGTCGACGACGAGCACGGTTGGCATTGGGAGCTCGGGAGACCCGTCGGCGTTGCCGTCGCGGATGTCGAGGCCGAGAGCGCGTTGCGCCTCGAGCACGTCTCCGGCGGGCTCGAACGCGATGCCGAGCGTGCGCGCGACGCGGGCGCCGGAGTCGGAGAGGACGGCGAACTGCAGGTCGTGCTTCTCGGCGGTGCTCAGCGACTGGTCGGGCTTTTGCGGACTGATCGCGGCCAGTGTCGCGCCGTAGGCGGGGAGCTGCGGGACTAGCTCGGACTGGTACTGATGCAGCGCGAGGTTGCAGTAGGGGCACCAGCCGCCACGGTAGAACACTAGAACCGCCGGTCCGTCGGCAACCAGCGCCGACAGCGACACCTCGTGCCCGGTCGCGTCGGGCAGCGTGAAGTCGCTCAGAATGTCACCGACGGCGACCGCGTCGGCGGGCAGGCCCTTGGCCCGCGAGGCCGCCTGATCGCGCGTGAAGGTCTCAAGCACCGCTGCCGGGAGGTGTTGCGCCGAGGCCGCCTTCAGTGCGTCGGACTGCTCCTGGATGGTCGTGCTCATGCGGGCGCTCCTCGCGTCAGACGGATTGGACTACAAGGTCCACTTGCGGTGAAGCAAAGCAGGCGGCGAGTGGACTGTCAAGTCCATTCAGCTAGACTCGCAGCATGCCGATCGCCGAGCCGGCCACCGAGAAGGGGCGCACGACCCGCGCGCGGATCATTCAGGCCGCCGCCGAGATCGTCGCCGAGCGCGGGGTGGCGGAGATGAGCCTCGACGAGGTCGGCGCCCGCGCGCACGCCAGTCGCAGCCAGCTCTACCACTACTTCGAGGACCGCGACGACCTGATCCGAGCGGTCGTCGACGCGACGACCAGCGCCGTTCTCGCCGCCCAGGACGGGCTCCTCGACGACCTGGACAGCTGGGCCGGCATCGACCGCTGGTTCGCCTCACTCAGGACAATCCAGCGCGAGCGCGAAGCGCGCGGAGGATGCCCGATCGGGTCACTCGTCGGGCAGCTCGCCGAGCGCGACCCGCTGGCGCGCGCCGCGCTGGCCGAGGGGTTCGAGCGCTGGGAGGGCCTTCTGCGGGACGGTCTCGAGCGCATGCGCGCCAGTGGGAAGCTCGCAGCGAACGCGGACCCGGGCAGGCTCGCGACTGCGACGATGGCCCTGCTCCAGGGGGGCCTACTCCTCGCGCAGGTGCGGCGCGACCCCGATCAGCTGACGATCGCCCTCGACGCCGCGAGGACCCTGCTGCGAACAGCAGCACCCTGACCCGGCGGCGACGTTCAATTGCTTGCGCCGGGGACGAGAACCACGCACGCCGGGCAACGCAGAACGCGCGACCGCAAACTGCGTGTGCAGCCATCCTGCTTGACGGAGACAAAGGAGCCCTGATGGCTGTCACACGACCAGACCCGCGCACTGACCCCGACGCGACCGTTGACAGTGTGCGTCCGAGTATCGACCGCAGCGCGAGTGACGACGGACCCATGGACAACCCGAGTCACCCTCGCCTGATCGAGGAACATCACGTCATCGGGCCCCACGGCGAAGACGAGATCGAAGCGACCGACGAGCGTGGACGACGCTGGTAACAGCTTCGACCCGAACCGCGCCGTCGTGCCGACTTCATCGGCTTTAACTACACGTGGTGGATCGCGATCTGGTTCCTGTTCATCGTGGTCCTGTTTCTCCCGTGGGGCCGTGGTTGGGGCTACTAGGCCCAACGACAGCAGCTGTTTCCTGCAAGCACCATGAGGGTCTTCAGGAGGATCGTTGCCGGCCGCACGATGCTCCAATGGACCTCGAAGCCGGAGCTGCCGCGCTCGCGAGCCGGCCGACCGGACGCAGTTGCCGACCTTCGCTGGCGGTAGGCTATGGGTATGGCGCTTGGCGACGAGAAATACATTTCGCTCACGACGTTTCGTCGTGACGGGACCGCGGTCGCGACGCCTGTGTGGGCAGTCAAGCTCGACGACGAGCGGATCGGGTTCTGGACCAGTTCGGGTTCGGGAAAGGCCAAGCGACTTGCGCACACCGCGCGCGTGACCGTCGCTCCGTGCGACGCCCGCGGTCGTGTGCGGGCGGGCGCCGTGGCGGTGGATGCCACCGCGCGTTTGGTCACGGGCGCCGAGCTCGAGGAGATCCGCAAGCAGATCATCGCCAAGTACGGCCTCATGACGAAGTTCACCAAGTTCCTGGCGACCGCCGCCGGGGTGCTGCGCGGAAAGCGCATCCCCTACGGCGATCGCGGCGTCGTCCTCACGCCAACGCCCACCGCCTGACCACGCGCGCCGACGTCGGGCGGGAGGGGAGCGTAGTTGCGCGCGTAGGGCGTCGGCGACGCTCGGCGTCGCCGATCGACAGTTGATCGGTATATACTGCCTCTATGAGAAAGCGCGCGATGCAGGAGGCGACGTTCCTGATTCTGACCGCGTTGGCTGGAGGCAGCCAGCACGGTTACGGGATCATCATCGACGTCGAGCAGATCTCGGATCGCCGCGTGCGACTGCGCGCCGGAACCCTGTATGCGGCCCTGGAGCGGCTTCGCGCGGATGGACTGATAGAGGTTGACCGCGAGGAGATCGTGGATAGCCGCTTGCGTCGCTACTACCGTCTGACGGGCACGGGAAAAGAGCACCTAGCCGCCGAGGCAGCTCGCCTACACGCGAATGCCCTCGTCGCGATGTCGAGGCTGGATCCGGCCGGAGCGCTTCGGTGAATCAGGATCTCGACCTCGAGCGACGCTACCGGCGTCTGCTCGCGTGTTACCCAGCTGCGTTCCGCCAAGAGCACGAGCAGGAGATCCTCGCGGTGCTGATGGCCGGCGCCGAGCCGGGACAGCGGTGGCCGCGATTTGCCGAGGCCGCCGATCTGGTCAGGAGCGGGACCTACAAGCGGCTGCAAACACGGTTTCGAACTTCATGGGCATGGGAGTGCAGGCACCGGCGCGTGATGGTCCCTGTGCGCGTCATCAGCGGGATCTGGCTGCTGGCCCTTACGGCAATCATGTACGGCTGGGGCGTCGGGGGCTGGTGGGGACTGCTGCTGGTTCCTGCAGCGGCAGGTCACTTCTACAGCGCTTACCGCAGCTCGCGACACCGCGTCGGCAGTTAGCGCGCAGCGATCGCTGCTATCGCAACGCAGGCGGTACAGCTTCGGCGTTGGCCGTCGCAGCGGCTCATGTCCCCCCGCGGTCAGGCTGTCGCGCCCTTTGGTCGCGGTCGCAACTCGCCACGCTGGCGATGACTTTTGGCCTTCGCGTCGCGCGCCCGCGACGACGTAACAAGTACGTCACGCGAGCTTTACCCGCTGGTAACAGGTCCTCATCCGCACGGCTATAGGACTACACGCGTCAACACGCCCAGCGCTGTTAAGGAGACTGCCATGAAGATCCCACGTGTGCGAATCCCACATTCAGGAATGCGTCGTCGCGCACATTCGCGGCCGGTGGTCGCCGTTCTGGCGGCGTGTGCCGTGGGCAGCATCGCGGTGGTTATGGGCATTGCGTCCGGCTCCGCTGCGGGCAGTCCAAACAACTGCCCGGCGGGCAGCACCCTCGAGACGCCGACAACCAGCTTCGGCTCGCCACAGTGCGTCATAAGCGCGACGGGTACGCCAGTCGGAGCGGTCAAGCACGTCTGGCTGATCATTCTCGAGAACAAGTCCTATGACGAGACTTTCACCGGACTCAACCAGAACAGCTATCTGTGGCAGACGCTGCCCCAGCAGGGCGCCCTGCTGAACCACTACTACGGCACCGGGCACTTCAGCATGGACAACTACATCTCGATGGTCTCCGGTCAGTCTCCGTCCTACGCGACTCAGGACGACTGCTCCACCTCGGCCAACATGACCAACAACAACTCCGGGATCATCACCACCGGAACGGTCGGCACGGCAACCGACACCGACAATACGGCCGACGGGACCGGGACGTTCACCAAAACGGCGACCACGAACGGTGCGTCCAACGGAAACTTCGGCCAGCTCCTCACACACGGCGGCGTCGACGCTTCGCTCGCAACCAACGGCTGCTCATACCCGACGGATGTGCCGACCGTGTTCAACCAGTACAACGCCGCCGGCGTCACCTGGAAGGGCTATGCGCAGGACCTCGGGGGAGCTCAGCCCGTCGGCGCGACCCACTACGTGACGGGCGCCACGCCCGGGATCAGTGACACCGTTCCGGGCCGCGACGACGGGGCGTGCGGCTACCCGGGCACGTCGAGCGCGAACCCGGTCACCAACCCGACGAACCTGGTCGCGCCGAGCGGCGACGTCTCAAGCTTCACCGGCGCGCAGCCGGCCAATGCCAACGCCAACGGCGACCCGGCCGACCAGTTCGTGGCCAAGCACTTCCCGTTCGGTTGGTTCACGTCGCTGTCAGGTGAGCCTGCGGGCACCCAGAGTGCCGTCAGCTACCCGGCGGCGCCGGCGCTGAACGAGCCGACCACCGTGGAGTATGACGGCCCAGGCACGCCGACCAGCGGAGCGAGTGACACCAACTGCGACCCCAACCACATCACCAACCTCGACGATCCCACCTACGGGCTCGTGCATGACCTCGGGCTGCCCGCCACGGAGGTCCCGGCGTTCAGCTGGATCACGCCGAACAACTGCAGCGACGCCCACGACGCGACCTGCCAGGGCAACAACCTGTCGGGGGCGTTCAACGCGAACGGCACGCCCAACTACACCCCGGCAGGTCTGCCGGCCTACGATCCGGAGGCGACCACGCCGACCAACTACACCGGTGGGCTGTACGCATCCGACCTGTTCCTGCGCTACTACATACCGCTGATCGAGCAGTCGGCGGCGTTCAAGGACGGCGGGCTGATCGACGTCACCTTCGATGAGGCCAACCCGCCGTTCACGGTAGGCAACAGCTTCAACAACGTGCCGGCTCCGGGTGATTCGACGACCTATTCGGGACCCGCGGACCAGCCGACGTTCGGTGCCACCGGAACCCAGTATCCGGGTGCCAAATCGCTGTACGGCGCCTACGGCGCTCTCGCCGACGCTGCCGGGGAGAACATCAATGGCGTCAACGTGTCAACCGAACCGACCGGTCCCAACGACCCGGAGGTGACCGACGGCTCGGGTGACCAGCTACAGCCGGGGCCCGGTGCCTCCGGCTTCATCGACCGCCCGACCGGCCTGCCCGGTGAAAGCCCGAATCTGTCGGCCTCGCCGGGCACGGCGAGCGAGCCCGCGCTGGTTGCCCCCGGATCGAGCCTCGTGACCGACGCCAAGATCAACGCCGACGACACCGGCCGGCTCGTCTCGGGCACCGACGCCAACGGCAACGCGATCCCGCCGGACACCTTCGTCGGGGCCGTCAGCGACACCGGGCCCTACGCGCTCTCGGCCAACGCCAGCGCATCGACCGCGTCCAACAACTACGCCAAGCCATGGATCGGCACGTTCCAGCTGTTGAACGACAGCGGACAGCCGGTGACGCTGCCCAAGGGGTACAACGGAAGCGTCACCCTCGGCGCCGAGGGCGCAGCAGCGACCGTCGGCAGCGCAAGCTGCCCGACCGGCAGCGAGGCGGCGACGAGCAGTACCTGCCTCACCGCCGATCCGCTGTACGACGCCACGGACTTCACCCCCGGCGGCGGCGACACCGGCACCGTGCTGATCAGCCCGCTGATCAAGCCGGGAACCGTGTCGAGCACCTTCTACAACCACTACAGCACCCTGCGCACGCTCGAGGACCTGTTGCTGACCGGCCGGCCCTGCAAGGACACCGTGCTGGTTGCCGGCTCGGTCTGCGGCGGCCTCGACGGTGAGGGCCACATCGGCTACGCGGCCCAAGCCGGACTGGCCGACTTCGGTCCGGACGTGTTTACCGCGCAGTCCTTCAGGCCCCTGTACCCGCTGCCCTGGCGGCGGCCGCGCGGGCACCACTGAGGTCGGATGCTCCACGTCCGTAGGGCGAAGTGCAACGCGGGCCGGGCTTCGCAGCCCGGCCCGCTTCGTGCCGTCGCCGCACTTGTGCTCGCCGCCACCGCTCTCGGCGGTTGCGGCGGCGGTTCGAAGTTCCCGGCGTTCCTGCCCAAGAGCACCCTCGACCCGAAGGTGGACGCAGCCCTCACGGGCACGCTGACAAGGCCCGCTTTCACAGTCGAGGGCCTGGCCGTCAACGTCAAGACGCACGCGTTCAACGTCTCGATCACCGTCAGCGGGCCCATCGTCCCGGGCGAAGGCCTGCCCTACCAGTCGCCGGCAACCACCTGTACCTGGACAGTCACGATGAGCGCCGCCACGGCCAACGTCCCGGTCTCGCTCACCGACTTCCACGCGGTGAACCACCTCGGCGCATACGTTGTCCCGGGGCTCGTGCCTGGCGAGCGGCGCCCACCGTCGATCCTGCACCCCGGACAGGTTCTCGCGTTTCAGCTTCGCGCCTACCAGCTGGTGGGACAGGGGACGATGCAGTGGGCTCCGGATCATCGACACGTCGTGGCGATCTGGGATTACGAGGTCGAGAACGATTGACCCGGCCCGCGCGCCTTTTGGGCCGCGATTCGTTGGCGGGGGCGGGCAGCGGCGGTAGCCCGGTGGCGGGCCAGACGGTGTATTTCACCGTGGGCGCCACGGCGCTGTGCCATGCGACCACCAACGCCGCCGGGGTCGCGCGCTGCTCCATCTCCGTAATCAACCAGGCCCTCCTCTATCTCACCAACCACTACACCGCCAGCTTCGCGGCCACCGCCGACTACACCGGCGCTACCGCAACGACGCTCGTCGTCACCTTCATCCCGTAGCCGGCTACAGACACAGCCGGCCAGGGTCCCGGCCGACCGCCAGTGAGCGGCGATTCGGGGACGCCCACCCGCACGTTCCGTCCGCCGCGACGGCGGGAGAGCAGGGCTTAGAGTAGGACGCGACGATGGGGAAACAGGCAGCCGCCGTGCTTTACGTGCTCGCGATGGTAGCCGTCGTGGTCGGCGTCGACGTCCTGTTCTTCAGGCACCAGTTCTGGGAGCGCCTGGCGGCGAACGTCGGCATTGTCCTGGTGTTCGCGGCGTTCTACTTCAGGTTTCTGAAGCGTCCATGAGCGCGGCGGGTGTCGGCGCGACGCCCACGAGCCGCGAAGGCGGGCGGGTTGGGCATGCGCCGGCCGGGACTCAAACCCAGCCTGGCGGACTCGGGACTCGAATGGGTCGAGCATGCCGTAACCGAGCGCTGATGAGGCCCGACCTCCGCGCGCCTGCGCCAGTGGAACGGCTACTTCTGATCGACGGGCTCAGGCGTGCGCAGCCCTGCCGAGGCGCTGAGGGCCGGCCGCGCGACCGGGGTCAGGGCGAGCGCAACAAACAGCACGACGATCACGGCGCAGAGCGCGTGGATCACGGTGACCGCCCCGGCCAGCAGGCCAATCAACGGCGGGCCGCCAAGCAGTCCGAGATAGCCGACTGACGTGGCGACGCCGACACGTCCGTGCGCGCGTTCGAAGCCGTCCGCGGCTGCACTGATTCCGAGCGGGAATCCCAGTGCCGTGCCGGCACCCCAGCAGAAGACCGCGACGAACGCCGCGGCGATCGACGGTACGAAGATGTAAACGACGAGACCAACGATTGCCAGGCAGGCCGAGTTGCTGAGGGCGAGCGCGCGCCCGCGACGGGCGACCACCTGGGGGCCGAACCAGCGGCCGAGCGTCATCGCCGTGAGAAACGTGCCGTAGGCGAGCGTGCCGACAGCCGCGGCGCTGTGATGGCCCGAGATCATCGACACGCCAATCCAATCGTTGCCGGCACCCTCGACCAACGCGAATGAGGCGACAAGCAGCCCGATTAGGAGTGTGCGCCGCTCTCGCCAGACGGTGCGAGGCGGCGGCTCCTGAACCCGGTCCGCCTGCCCAGCGGGGGAACCGCCCGTCATCGCTGCGCCGTGATGGCGGCCGATGAATTGACGCGCGAACCATGGCACCGAAATGCCAATCACGAACGAGACGGCGCCGATGTCGACCGCGGCTGAGACCCCAACCGCGATCATGAGCACGCCGATGAGAGCGCCGACCACCGTGCCGATGCTGTAGCCAGAGTGAAACCGCGCCATCAGCGGTTGGCCGATCTGCTGCTCAACCCACGCCGCCTGGATGTTGGCGCAGACGTCCCAGATCCCGGTCGCGAGCCCCATCAAGAGCAAACCGACCACGGTCACCGCCAAGTCATGCACCCCGACGCCAACTGCCGCCAGCAGCATGCCCACTGTCCCGCCCACTCCGGCGGCGCTGACCGCGGCACGCGCACCGAAACGCGCCGCGAGCGGCCCCGCAAACGGCAGCGTGACGAGCGAGCCGGCGGCGATGCACAGAAGCAATAGGCCGAGGGTGGAGGGCGCAAGATGCAGCGCCGTTCGGACCTGCGGGATCCGCGAGGACCATGTCGCCAGAACCAAGCCAAACGCAGCAAAAACGAGGAAGGTCGCCCGCGCAGGAGCACGTTGGTCCTCGGGGCTTGCCTGGTGCATTCGGCGAAAGCTAACGCGAGATCATCGCCCGAGTGGACCAGCACGCCGTCTGCGCAAGCGTTTCGTAGGCCTTTAGCCTGCATGCGCGGCCTGGGACTCGAACCCAGCCCGCCGGATTAAAAGTCCGGTGCTCTACCCGATGAGCTAGCCGCGCCGGAGCAGTCTAAGAGCGCGGCGTTCGCGACGGACTCAAGCGGCTGGCCGAGCGCGGCAAAGACGAGCCTGATCGACATCCCGTGGGTGACCACGAGCGCCGGGCGCGGACCGCGGGCGATATCGCCAAGCGCGGCCAGCATCCGGTCGGTCTGATCGCGAAAGGACTCCCCGCCGGGCAGCGTGAAGTCCGGATCGGCCGCCACGAACGCCGCGAAGCCCACGGGGTCGATGGCCGTGACCTCCTCGTAGGTCCGGTCGGTCCAGTCGCCGGAGTCCGTCTCCACCAGGCGGGCGTCCTCGTGCGGGCGCAGTCCCAGCGCGGCGCCCACGATCTCCGCTGTTTCGCGGGCGCGTGCGAGCGGGCTGCACCACAGCTCGACGAAGCCGACGGGGGCGGCGCGGATCGCCAGCTCGTGCGCCTGGGCGCGCCCGGTGGCGTTCAGGGGGACCGGCAGGCGGCCCTGGAAGCGACGCCGGGCGTTGTAGTCGGTCTCGCCGTGGCGGGCGAGGAACACCCCGGCAAGCTGCGTAGACTCCCGCGGGCGCGGCCCCATGGTGTAGCGGTCAGCACGCGGGCCTTTCACGCCCGTAGCGGGGGTTCGATTCCCCCTGGGGCTATTTGCCACCACGCGCCGCCGGTTGCGGGCGGAACTCGTCCTGGGCCCGGGAGGGCCCCATCAAGTAAGCCTTGAAAGGCCGCCGTCGACGAGCATCCCGATGCCGGTGATGTAGCTCGCCCGCGCCGAGCACAGGAAGGCCACCGCCGCGGCCATCTCCTGCGGCGTTCCGAGTCGCCCGGCCGGGACCTCGCTTCGCCCGATCGCCTCGGCCTGCTCGCGCCCGCCGCTCAGCGAGTAGAGCCGGTCGGTGCCGATGCGTCCCGTGAGCACCGTGTTCACCGTCACGCCGGACGCGGCGACGTCGCGTGCGATCGTCTTGAACGCAGCGAATGTGGCGGAGCGGTGGCTGTTTGAGAGCATCAGGTTGGGCAGCGGCTCGCGAACCGTCCAGGAGCCGATGTTGACGATCCGGCCGAAGCCGCGCTCGCGCATGCCCGGCAGCACCGCACGGACGAGCTCGAGCGGCGCCAGCACGAGTGTGCGGTAGGCGGCCTCCCACTCCTCGCGCGACTGGGCTAGCGGGTCCGGGCTTGGCGGCGGTCCGCCGGTGTTGGTGACCAGGATTTCCACCGGGCCGAGTGCCTGCGTGACCGCGTCGATGAGCGCCGGGATGCGCTCGAGTTGCGCGTTGTCGTGCTCAAACGCCGTGGCGCCGATCTCGCCGGCCAGCTGATCGAGAGGTTCCCGCGAGCGCGCCGCGATCGCAACACTCGCGCCCTCGGCGGCGAGCTCGGTCGCGACGGCTCGGCCGATGCCCTTTGAGGCCCCGAGCACCAGGGCCACTCGGCCCTCGATCCCCAGGTCCATCAGACGCCCCAGGCGCCGGCGGGAAGCGGCTGCGTCCAGCCGCACCAGAGCGCGAACAGCGCGATCGCGAGCACGTCGCCAAGCCAGTGCAGGCCGACCGCGACCGCCACGATGCTGGGGAGCCCGGCGAGGATCGCGCCGAGCAGCGTGCGAGCAGTCGCGAGCGACAGCACCCGCGCGGTCGCGAAGGAGCATGCGATCCAGGCCACCGGGCCGACGATCCAGCCCCAATGCGTGAAGAACCGCGAGCCGAGCGCGATGGCGAGCAGCGTCGAGAGCACACCGACCAGCAGCGTTTGCAGCAGCGCGCTGCGCACGAGGATCGAGCGGTTCATTGCCGCATTGTCGCTCGTTTGGGCGCGCGACGTGACGGCGGCGCCGGTCGCGTGTTTGTCGAGGCGGTGTGATGGCGGCGGCGCTTGCGCGTAGTTCAAGCAGGACACCTTTCCCCTAACGCAAGGAGACGGACATGATTCGCACGAAAGCCGCACTCGCGGTCGCAGCCTGCATGGCCGGTGTGATCTCGGGATCGATCGCGGCCGCCCAGGCCGACACCGGCTCGACCGGCGCAACCGGAAGCACCGGCGCGACGGCGACGCCGGCGTCGATCACGGTCAACGGCGCCGCCACCGTGAGCGTCGACACGAGTGCATCCAAGGCGACCCTGGAAGCCTCCTACCTGACGGCGCTCGGCGCCGCCGTGACCGATGCGCAAACGAAGGCGACGGCGTTGACGGCCCAGGTCGGGGACACACTCGGAAGCGTCGAGAACATCACCGAGCAGTCAACCGACGGTGGCGGTCTCTGCACCGGCAACGTGTTCGCCGCAGCCGGCACCGCCAGGGGCGCGCCGGTGCCAGCGGTCTCCCCCGGCACCTCCTCGCACAAGAAGAAGCACACCTCCAAGCCGAAGGCCGCGGCGATTGAGCGGGCCGGCGCCGCCACGGTCGCGCTGCCGACGATCGCGCGGATCGCCGACACCACCACGTCGAGCACCTGCACGATCGAAGCCGACGTGACTGTCACCTATGCGATGGCGCCGGCCTGACGCGGGCTGCTGCCGGCTGGCGTAGCCAACGCGGCGAGCGCCGGCGCTACGGGGTGGGCGGTGAGCGTTCGTTCGCGGCCGTCCCGTCCCGGCGCGAGCTAGTCCCCGGCGGTAGCCTTGCGTGCCGCCGGGCGGTTAGCTCAGCTGGTCAGAGCGCCTGCCTTACAAGCAGGAGGTCGCTGGTTCGAGCCCAGCACCGCCCATGGGGTAATAGCCTGCAAAAATCGCATGGTTTGATGCAGATGCGAGTGCTCGTCGGGAGGTAGTTCCCCAGGCGTGTTCCCGAGGTTCTGGCGTCAGCCGCGCTCATTGCGGAAATGAGACGTCCCGGGGCGAGTTGTGGCGGCTAGGGTGCGCCGGGTGAGCAAGCGTGCACGTCGGCGTAGGCCGGGTGGGCACCCAGCGAAGCCGGCCTGGGCGATCGACGCGACCGTGGAGGCGATCCGCCGCTGGCATCAGGCGATCCTCGACGCCCGCAGCGGCCCAACCGTACCCGCGTCGGCTCGCGCACTGCTCAAGGCCGCCAGCCAGGCAGGCGTCGACCTCAGTGACAAGGCACAGCTCGACGCCTTCATCGCCGACCGGAACAACAGCTCCAGGACTGAGCTCGCGGTGGGGCAGCGGCGGCAACGCCCGTCGCTCGCGGGACCCGCGCGTCTCACGCCCCACTAGGACGCGTTGTCGCATTCACGCGCGAGCGACACGCCTGGTCGCCGCTCGATGGGAACGCGACGGAGCGCTCAGGATGGTCTAGTGTTGGCCCGCAGAATGGCGTTCAGTTCGTCGACCGGCTCCTGAGCGCGAGGTTTGAGCCGGTCAGTTAGAAAGCGCGGAACGGTGATGCCGCCGATCGGAATGTCGCGCCCGCTCTTGAGGATTACGTGCCCGGCGTAGGGATAGATACCTGCCGGCGCGAGTTCGAATCGCTCGATCTCATCCCAGCGCAATCGCTGCCGTCGAAGCAGGTTGACGACGCGAACGCCGTCGGACTCTAGGCGAACTCCGACCCGTCGCGTGACGAGCAACGAACCCCAGACCAGCGCCGCTATGCCAGCGTCCGCGCCCCAATACTTTGCCTCCGTGCTGAGCAATGCGTCGATGAGACACGCCGCGGAAATCAGCGCCGCGAAGACCACGCCCGCGGCGAGCAAGCCACGAGTCCGATAGACGCGCCGGTGATTCACGCGAGGAACGTAGAACATCACCCGGGCGTACCGCTACCGTGCCCGTCCCGCGAAACTCAACCGCGATTCCGGGCGCTCAGCGCAGGGTGCCCCTCGGCGCGACAAGCAACCGCCGGGCGATCGATGGTTACTGCCTGATTGAGAGGCGCAGCACGTTCACGCCTGTGGGGAAAGTGGGCGCCTCAACAAGTCGATGGTCATCGGTCAGGAGATAGGCGCCGAGCGCCTCCGCCAACGCGACGTACAAGGCGTCGGCCGCGGTCATGTTGTGGCGGTACTGCCAGGCGGCGGAGACGAGCGGCGCGACCGACGCGCGGCGAAGATGCCACGAGTTGAGACGGGCGACAGCGGCGCTGGCCTGCATCTCGGTGATCCTGCGCTCAATCAGAAACCGCCGCCTCAGCACCGCCAGGACCTCGGCATAGAAGTGCTCGGGAACCCAGCCTTCGGATCCCGCCGGGACAAGCCTGGCGAGCGCTCGACCGCGACGCGTGTCAGCAACGATCTCGACGCCGGCGGAAGCGTCAATGACGACGAAGGTCACGCTCGAGCGTCGACGCGCAACTCGTCGAGCGCTTCCACGGCACCAACGCTCTCGAGCTCCGGCTCAGGGCCGGCGAGCAGCTCATCGAGGAACGCATGAAACGCGTCCGGTGAGCAATCCTCGTCGGGGTTCGTCAGCACTACACCCGTCTCAGGGGGCACGTCAGCAGAGTGGCTCGACATGCCCAGATGATAGCCCCGACATCCACGCCAAAGGGATGCTGACCACAGCCGGAACGTCGTGGCTGCCGCACCCCAACAAGCGTCCACACCCCGACAGTACTGTGGTGCTTTGCGCGATCAGGAGCAGCGACCCGGTTCACGCGAAGGCGGCACTCGTCGCGGTTGAGATGAATGGTCAGGACGCCTGTTGGTGGACCGCCCGAGCCGTGGTCGAGGCGACCCTGACGCTGCGTCTACCGACCGACTTGGCCCCGGACAGCCAACCTCTACGAGAGCTAGGCCGCACAGCTGCGAGGCCGCACAGCTGCAGTGGGAGCGGTCGTTCCTGGCCGGGGTGTTTGCGCGACGCGGTGTTGCTACCAGGTGCCGTTCACGCATGCCGTCTGGCCGTAGGCGTTTGTGCATGTGTGCACCACGGTGCCGTGCGCGTCGGTGATCGAGAAGGTGTTGCCGTCAGGCGCGGTCGCGGTGACCGAGTGCAGCGGCGCGATCGCGGGCTTCGGAGCGTTCGGGCTCCCGAACCGCAACGTCGAACCCTGGACGATCACCGTCGGGAAGGACATCGGCAAGGGCAGTGTCGCGTTCACCCTGCCCGTCGTGATCGTTCACGCATGGATGTAGCCATGGGGCGCGCGATGCCCTACCGTTCAGGCGATGTCTCCGGGCGCCCGAGCCAACTTCATCGCAATCTGCGGCGCCGTCGGGGTTGCATTGGGAGTCGGTCTGACCTCGGGGAGCTGGCCTGTCGCCGTCATCGTTGGCCTAGCCGTCGGTGGGACAAGGCCGAGAAGATGCGTCGTCGCGCCGGTCTGCCTGAGCGACGCGCGTTGATCGAACTCGGCCGCAAAGACCACAAGCAAGACTGAACGCCCGCACCGAGGAGCAACGGCATGCGGTCGTTCCTCGCTGTCGAAATGCGCGAATCGGAGCAGCGCGACTGCATCGCCCGGCGTCGTCGGATATCGACCGGGGTCGTCGGGATGATCTGAGCATGCCGACGATCAGCCGCTTCTTGGGGATCGTGATCGCGATGTTCTTCGACGACCACGAGCCCGCGCACTTCCACGCTCGCGCAGCCGACGGTGCGGCGAAGGTTCGGATCGACACCATGGAGGTGATCGAGAGCACGCTTGGGCGCCGCCAACTGAGGTTTGTGCTGGCCTGGGCGGAGCTGCACCAGGAGGAGCTTCGTCGAGAACTGGCGCCTGGCCGGTGCCGGTGAGACACTTCAGCAGATCGAACCTCTTCGATGACCGGACTTACCCCCGATATCACCGATGTGGCCGTCGTGGAACACGGCGTGCTGCGCCTTACATTCGCCGATGGCACCACTGGCGAGGTCAGCGTGCTTGAGCGCATGCGCGGGCCAGTCTTTGCCGAAGCGCGCACGCCGACGGGCTTCGCCAGCGCAGCGGTCGACGGCGAAACCGGCACCGTGGTCTGGCCCGGCGGCGCCGACCTCGCCCCGGACACGCTCTACGAACGGATCCGCACCGGCACTTGGCCAGATCGGAGCCTCGCCGCCTGATCGCGGCGCCATCCTCACAGCCCAAACGCGCCGTGTGTCGCAAGCGACACGGAGCAGCCGCTCGTCGGACCCTATGAGATCGGAACGAGCAAGTTCACCGTGACCGTTCGTTGCGGTTCGATCCGGACCGTCCTGGTCAGATCGCCGATCCGGCTGCCGGACACGACGAGCTTCAGGGTGTAGCGACCGACCGTGAGCGTGAGCGCGAAACGGCCCCCACGAACCGCAGCGCGCCCCGCCACGCGCTGCGTGTCCGTCGCGACAGCCGTCACGTTCGCGGCCTGTGCGATCGCGCGACAGGGCCCCGGAGGCGGACCGCCGCAGAGCTCAACCTTCCCCACAACGGTGCCGCTCTGGACATGCGAGGCAAACGCGGTGCCAGCCATCAGAAGCGCCACCAGCCACCATCCGGCCGCGACCCGTGTTGCGCGCATGGCAGCGAGGCTACCGTTCGCGCCGCGGGCCGGTTCGCCACCCGGTGAGTGTCGCTTGGCGCGAGGAGCAGCCGCCCACGCGGGCGGCGACCCTTGGCCGCGGTGCCTGAACGGGGTACCGTGTAGGCGTGAGCGAATCGCTGCTGTTGACGATCGTGTTCGAGCCTGACGAGGACGGCTGGATTGTCGCGTCGATCCCCGAGGTTCCGGGCGCCAACAGCCAGGGTCGGACCCGCGAGGAGGCGCGCGAGAACGTGATCGATGCACTGCACGGCATCCTTGAGCTGCGCTTCGGCGAGCATGCCCTCAGCGAGCCGGCGGCGGACAGCGAATCGCTCGAGCTGCGTATCGCGGCGTGAAGCGCTGCGATCTTGAGCGACATCTGCGCGAGCACGGCGCTGAACTCCTGCGCGAAGGCGGCAACCACAGCTTCTGGGGCATCGATGCTGAGCGGTCAACCGCGGTGCCTCGACACAGCGAAATCGCGTTCGGACTGGCGCGGAAGATCTGCAAGGACCTCGGCATCCCGCCGCCACCCGGACCACGCTGAGCTGTGTAGCGACACTGCCACGCTGTCGGAACGCGCGAAACTCGGTAGCGCCGCGCACGTGTCTCGACTCGTACGCGGTGCCGAGAGTGACAGCGGGCGGAGCTGCTATCCCCAGCGGTAGCGGCCTGGGCCACCGCCGGGCGTGAGGTCCGTTTCCTCGTAGCCCGCCTTGCCCGGATAGCTGATCTTCAGGCGCGTGAATCGCCCATCCTGGACGTTCATGGCTGTGATGTCAGCATTGCCCACTGTGTAGCACCTGTCCGCGGGCTTTCCGGCCAGGTGGTCCGACCAGACGGTCGCGGTGGCGGTCGCCTTCGTCGACGACCACGACTTCCAGGCGATGCTCCCGAACGACAAGCCGGTCGTCGCGTGCCTGCCGCCGATGACCTCGATCGCGGTGCGGCCCCGTGGGCCGGGTCCGATAAAGACGATCTCCGGCGGCTTAACCGCGAACTGCGCGGTCAGGTCATGCGCCAGCAGTTGCGGGAGACCGTTGGACCCCGACGCGGCGTCGACCGTGATCAACGCCAGCGCAAGCGACGCGAGCGACACCCCCACTCGTGCACGCCCTCCCATGCTGGCGCAGCATACGTGACAGCCATCGCGTTGTCGGATTGCGCGAAGCCCAACAACGCAGGCAGCACCGTTCCCCGGAGACGTCGGCGCGAGAGTCGGCCGCCGCTACGATGCGGCGCGGGGCTTCACGCGCCGATGAGCGCGCTTCGGTGGGCTCGCCACCGCGTTGGTGCGCTGTGGATCTTGCTGAGGCAGTGGAAGCTCAGCCGCGTCCGGGCCCTGCCGGGGCACGGGCCGACGCGGCTCACGGTCGCCGGCCTGGCCGCCGCCCTTGCCTCGTTTCTTACCCCACGGCCACTTCGCCACAAGAACGAGCGTACACCCAAGCTCGGCTCGCCCCCTGCGCGACCGGCGGTGAATCCCGGGCCGTGGGATCGCGCGACGAGGAGCAGCGCGGCGGCACGGATCCATGCGGATCCCGACACTCTCGGTGGTGTGCTTGACAAAGGCTCATTGTGCCAGCGATAGTGGCGCAACTGTGTTGCTCGTGGACGAGCCGCCGCCGCAGGTTCCGGGCCCCGACGACGGTGTAATCGAGGATGCGCGCATGCGTCAATGGCGCCATCGAGTTGCTGTGCTGACGCTGCTTGCGGCGGCCGCGGTCGTAGTGGTCGCGACGGGCTTGGCTGGTGGTGGCGGCGGGAGTCCCGGGATCGGCAGCGGTTCCGGGTTTGGCTCGGGCGGGCGGGCTCCGTCGCGGGCGCAGGAAGCCCAGGAAGCGCGGCAGATCGCGCGCGTCGCCGCGAGCGATCCGGTTCCTGAAGCGCAGCTTTTCGCGGGCGGCACGGGCTGGGCGATCAGCCACTATGGCCTGTCATGGACCCGCGACGACGGACGTAGCTGGAGCCTGATCGAACCGCCCGAGCTGCGCCATCCCTCCGTCGTAGACATCTCCGCCAGGATCGACGACGTTGCCTACCGTGCACCGAGCATCTGGGTCGCGATGGGCGATCTCATTGGCACGCGGGTCCACGACTTCAGCTACCGCTACGCCACGATCGCGCGCACGACTGACGACGGCAAGACGTGGAGGTCGGGCGAATCCTCGGGCTGCGATTACGGTTGTGGCGCGCAGTACATGAGCTTCCTCACCGCGACGCGCGGCTATCTGCTCTCCAGTCTGGCCTCGCTCGCACGGCCTCGTCTGGACGAAACAAACAACGGCGGCGCGACCTGGACGCCAGTCGGGAGCGCCCCCTTCGCCGGCGCTATCCAGTTCACGACGGCCTCCGATGGCTGGGGGGTAAGCAACCCGAGCCAGTGGATCAACGAGGACCAGACGCCGGTCGGTGGTGGCCGGGTGTACGGCACCACCAACGGCGGACACACGTGGCAGCGCGTCCGCCTCACGCCACCCCGCCGATACGCGGGCATGCCCTCCACCGCCGGTCCACCCGCGTTCTTCGGTGCAGAAGGCGGCGTGATCCCCGTCCGCTACCGCAACCGGCGCACCGGCAACCAGTATCTCGTCGTCTACACGACCGCCGACGGCGGGCGGTCGTGGGCTACCCACCTGGCGCCCCCGGCGGACGACCTCCGCAGCGACCAGTGGGGCATCGCCTCAGGTCTTGCTTTCTCGGCCCCGAACCCGCGCACCTGGCTGTTCTTCGCAGGACGCACCCTGTACGAGACGACGGACACCGGAAACAGCTGGACCACGGTGCATGTAGAAATCCCGGCCGTCACACCCCTCCTCCTCTCCTTCACGACACCCACCACAGGCTGGGCAATCTTCTCAGTCAGCACCGGCGACCACAGCTACCCGCCCGTGCTAGTACGCACCACGAACGCCGGCACAACCTGGACCGCCCTCGCACCCCGCTAGCGTCAAACGACACCGCCGCCGCGTCGTCTCTTTGCGCGAGGGGGAGTAGCCCGCCATCGGAGCGACGTGGCTATTTCCTGCTGGGCTACTCTCGGAGTATGGATCGCCCTGGCGACGAGAGCGAGGCAACGAGCCGCGTGGTGTTGGGCGAGGCTCGTCAGCACGCCCGCGACCTCGTCGGCGGACTGGTGCCGCCGTATGAGGCCGGACGAGCGATATGGGCGGCAGCTCTAGGCGCCTCTGGCTCGGGTCGCGACGGCAGCCACTGCTGGGCGCTCTGGCTGCTTTGGGGATCGCTCACCGACTGGGTTGAGAACAAGCCCACCGAGGCCGCCGAGGCCGAGGCCGCCATGCGTCGCGCGGCAGCAGAATGGCTCGACGTCGTCGACGACGAGCTTCGCTGGCGCCAGTACTTCGAACGCTGGCTGTACGACGAGATGGGCTACGAGCGCAAGTCCCCGCAGACCGTCTACGTTGAGCTACTCGACGAAGGCGTCGAGGTGTGGCGACCGGTCGAGGCCGATGTCGAGACTGGACCCCTTTCCGCTTACCGCGGACCGCCCCCGCCGATGAACGGTGGCGGCTCCCGCCAGGGAGCCGCGTCCGCTGCGAATGGCGCGAGCTGTCCGACGGCTGCGTCTTCGCCGCAACCGAGATCGCGCACTGACGCGCGGTCGCTTCGCGCGAGAGGCGGCAGCGGGGCGCACCGAGCTTCACGACGGCTGTGGCGCGGCTATTCGGGCGGTGGGCGGAGAGCGCTGACGATCCGCTCGGCATACCACTGCGGCCAGGGCAGCGTTGGCATCGTTTGCGTGTACTCCTTGTCGAGCGCGACCAGCAGCCACACCAGCTCGCTGCGAACGGGTGTTGAGCCGAGGATCTGCGGCAGCTCGGATAGGTTGAGCAGCCAGTCGGCATACCAGGACGCCCAGTCCGGGTCCTCACCGTGGACGATCCGATAGACGACGTGGTGGGTCTCCCCGGCTTCATGCAGCAACTCCGCGACACGGACGGTTTGATCGTTCATGCCGCTGAGTTTGTCGCATCGTTGGCGATGACCCTGTCGCGACCTCGCGCACGCGCACGCTACCTGCTGTCGCTGCGCGCGATCACGACAGCGCCGCACGACCGTGGCCGAGCGGTTGACAATAGGTCGTTGATCGACGTATCGTGGCGGTCGTGGAGCTTCGTGCGCCGAGCTACTTTGCTCTCGCTGCGTTGATCGATGGGCCGCTGCACGGGTACGCGATCGTGCGTCGCGCGGCTGAGCTTTCTGACGGCCGCGTTCGGTTATCGACCGGGACGCTCTACGCGCTGCTTGATCGCGCTTTGGCCGAGTCGCTCGTCCTGGCGGGCGACCCGTACGTGGAGGCTGGTCGCCAGCGGCGCGATTACACGCTCACCCCGGCTGGCCGACTCGTGCTGGCGCAGGAAGCCGAGCGTCTGGCGCGTGCAGCGAAGACCGTGTCCGGCAGGTTGCGGGCCACGACCGATGTGGCAGTCGCGTGATCCGCGAGCGCATCGGGCGGGCGATGTTGCGCGTGTACTCGGACGATGTTCGTGCGGCCCGCGGTGAGGAGATGCTCGGCACGCTGCTCGAGGCCGGCGAGGCCTCGGCACGCGCGTTCGCTCGCGAGAGCGGCTCGATCTTGCTCGCTGGGCTGCGCGAGCGAGCGATGCTCGTGGCCCGCACGGGCTCCCGGCGCTTGATCGCCGACGCCTACTGTCAGGCCGCGCCGATCTGGCTTCTATTCGGCGCCGCGAACTTCGCGGCCGCGGAACAGCGGCGTCCGTGGGCCGCAAACGCCGACGTGCTGTCGCTCATCGTGCTCGGCGCCCTACTTCTTGCGGCTCTCGTCGGCTATGACCGGATCGTCGGCGTTACCGGCATGTCGCTGATCGTTGGTCTGGGGTTGGTCATCGAGCCGCATGCTGCGACTCGCGTCCTCACGCTGGCAATCCTGCTCGTGCCACTGGCGTGCTGCGTGGTCATGGCCTTCGCCCCTCGCAAAGGACCGCCAAACCCTCGCCGGCTCGTCTTGCTGGTGCCGGCCGTCGCGCTCGTCCTGCTACTTCCCGAGGCCGTTGTTCGCGGCACCGCGCTCCTCGTCCTCGTGTCGCTGCTCGGTGTGATCCGACTACCGATCGACCCGCGGCTCGCAATCGCGTGCGCCATCGTATGGAGCGGCCTCGGGCTAAGCGACGTCGCCGTCGCACTGTCACGGGCAGACGCGTCGAGCGGCTGGATCCTGGCGACCGCCGCGTCCCTGGTCATGTTCACGATTGCCACCACGCGACTGCATTACATGCAACGCAAGCACCAGACGTAGTCCGGCATTGACTCCCGCCCGCTCGGTCTCGCGGTGGCGGGGAAGCGGGACTCGGAGGTCACGGTCGGGGTTTCCCCAGATCGCGTGATTCGAGCCCTCCCGCAGCAGCATGCAGCCGTGGTCGCGCAGGTGGCGCTCGAGCTCGCGGCGCGTCAAGCGGCCAGGCTGATCGTCAACGGCTCGACGTGCCCGCCACCGATCGGCGGCTCGCGACCCTCGTCGCGGTACGAAGCGACCATCTCGAGCGCAGCGTCCAACAGCATCTCGCGCGCCTCCTCGACGGTTCGCCCGCACGTCACGACAGCCGGCCATTCGGCCAGCTGCGCCATCGTCCAACCGTTCTCGTCCGGCGTAAAGACGGCGGTCAAGGTCAACGTGTCGCTCATGCCGAAGAAGTATGCACCTCGCCGCGGTCACGCCCCGCGAGGGCGTTGTCGGTTTGCGCGAGGAGCGACAGGGCTGTCACGCGCGAGCGACAGGCGATGTCGGTCGGCGAGGCGCCGGTTTGACATCCGAATTGGTGCCAGTCATAGTAGCTCAATGCACGCGGTCGCCTTCGGCGTGATCGACGACGCACGGGGGCGCCAACGCCGCCGCCTCAGCACCGTCGCGGTGCTGGCGATCTGCGCCGGGATTGCTGCCGGCTGGATCGTCGCTCGCACCGGGAACCCGTCGGCGACTCGCCCGCCCACACCCACGGCTGCGAACCGCGTTGCCGCTGGCGCGGTGTTCTCGCAAGCGCCGGACATGGGCGTGGCCTGCCACTCGGGCGCTTGCGATTCCGTTGGCCTGGCCGTCTGGCTACGTCGGCCCGCCGTGTCCGTGCGCGCAACGATCGCCGGCCACCCGTTCGGCCTGACCACGCGACAGGCACAGCCCTTCATGCCATCGACACCGCGCAAGATGTTCGTCGGCTACCTCACGCCGCGGCGCCTGATCACGCAGATGCGGCTCGTGGGACCACCCTCCACCTGGCCAACGGCGAATACCCCGTCTTCGGTTGTTTCTCTGCGCATCACCTACCGCGGCGGTCGCGTCGTCACAACGCGGCTGCGCGTCCCAGTTCAACCCGGCTGGGGCTAACCGGCGGTCCGGCGCGTGCCCGGCTGCGCGGCGGGCGAGTGTCGCTCGGCGCGACGACCGACACTCGTTTAGCGGGGATCGATGCGGTAGGCGACCGAGCGGTGGCGGATGGTTGCGACCCGCACGGTCTTGTTGCCCTCGGCGAGTTGATAGATGATGCGGTAGGTGCCGACCCTCAGGGATCGAAGGCCTTGCAGGCGGCCCTGCAGTTCGTGGCCAGCGAATGGCTCGCGTTCGAGCAGCGCGAGCGCGTCCTCAACGGCGTCGATCAGCGGCCAGTTGAGTTCGAGCAGCTCACCTCGCGCGCGGCGCGCGAGGACGACGCGAGCCACGAGTTAGCGGGCCGAGCGTCTCTGCGCGAGCTCGGTGCGCAGGTCCGCAAGCGTGACGGTTTCCCCGCGAGCGAGGTCGGCGAGGCCAGCTTCGATGGCTGCGAGCGTCGCCGAGTCGGAGAGAATCTCCGCAGTCTCCTCGAGCGCCTCGTACTCGTCGATTGGGACAAGCGCCGCAGCCGGCTTGCCGTTGCGTGTTACGAGCACGTGGTCGCGACGATCGGCGACATCGCTAAGAAGCTGGCTGAGGTTCGTTCGAAACTCGCGAACGGGGACTGTCTTTGCCACACCCTGAGTGTACCGTCCTGCGTACACGCGCGCAAACGCCCACTGCGCCAGCGTGAGTGTCGCTGCGCGCGACCAGCGACAGCGTCCGCGATCACGGCTCGCGTACGCCTTGGACCTCGGGCTCCTCGATCGAGCATGCCCGCAACGGTATTCTCGGCGGGGGTGTTCGATCACGTTGCGATAGCCGTCGCGGACCTCCCCGCGTCCGAGCGCTTCTACCGCACCGTGCTCTCCGGACTGGGTGCGGAGCCGAGTCACGCGGACGCCGAGCTCGTCGAGTGGGACGACTGGGACATCGTGGCGACGGACCGCGAGCACCCTGTGACGCGCGGCCTGCATGTCGGCTTCCGAGCGTCGTCTCGAGAGGCCGTGGACGCCTTCTGGCAGGCGGGGATCGACGCGGGCTACCGCGACGAGGGCGCGCCGGGTCCGCGCGCGATCTACGGCCCGGACTATTACGGCGGCTTCCTGCTCGACCCGGACGGCAACAGTGCGGAGGCAGCGCACACGAGGCGCGAGAACCCCGTGCCCGACGGCTGCGTCGATCACCTCTGGATCCGTGTCCGCGACCCCGCCGCGTCCAAGCGCTTTTACATGACGATCGCCCCGCACGCCGGATTGCGGATCGGCCTCAATCAGCCGGACCACGTCCAGATGGTCGGCGAGAACTTCAGCTTCTCGCTGATCGACGACGAGCGGACGCTCACGGAGCACCTCCACCTCGCCTTCGCGGCGCAGGACGATGCGACCGTGCGGGCGTTCCACGCCGCCGCGCTCGCCGCGGGCTACAAGGACCACGGCGGTCCCGGCGAGCGTGCCGTCTACCACCCGGGCTACTACGGCGCGTTCGTCCTGGACCCCGACGGACACAACGTCGAGGTCGTCAACCACAACCGCTGAACCACCGCCGACGACGCCGCCCGCGACGTCTCGCAGGAGCGACGCGCATCTTCACCCGTGCGGGTCGGCACCTCCAATGCGGACACCAGATGCGGGACCGTCGTATTCCGACCGCCCCGTTCGTGGAGCGCAGTGTTACCGCGCCTGTTTGAGGGTCGCCTCGATCTCGGAAGTGAGCAGATAGAGGTCCAGCCGATCGGGATCGTCCGGCTCAAAGGGATGAAAGCCGAGCCGCTCCCACCAAGCCCGCGCTTTTTGGTTCAGCGCGGTGACCACGACGGCGCGGCAGGCCGCTTTCTCGTTGAGCTCGACGGCTGTGGCGAGGACGAAGCTGGCTACAACCTCATCCGTGCCCGACGCGTCGGGCGCCGGTCGCTCGCGGGCGGCGATGCAAGTCTCCCCGCCTCAACATTCGCCTGACCGCCGAGCTCTACGAACGCGCTGCCGAGCGTGCCCAGAACGAGGGGATTGACGCTCAGCGAACTCGCCCGAGAAGCGCTCGCCGAATACGTGCGCTAGCCACGCTCCGGGCCGTTAGGCCATGCCAGCGAGCCGGTAGAGGACGAGGCTTCCGGCGACGGCGACGTTGAGGCTTGCTCCCTGGCCGACCATCGGGATTTCGACGCAGAGGTCGGCAGCTTCCACCTGGTCTTCCGGGATGCCGTGCCATTCGTGGCCGAGCAGCACGACAGTCCTGCGCTGGGCGGGCGGTAAGCGCGGGAGCGATATTGCGCCCTCGGCGAGCTCGACCGCCACGATGAGCGAGCCGCGCGCACGCTGCTCTGCGATCCAACGGTCCTTGCCGGTAGCAATCCAGTGCACGCACGGCCTCCGTCCTGGGCCTAGCGTGTCGCCGTGGCTCAGAGCTTCCCGGTAGTGAGGTGTATCCGGGATAGCCAGGCACGCGCCCACCGCGTCGCACGTCCTCAAGAGCGTGCCGAGGTTCGCTTGGAACGCGACCCACAGTGGAGCGACAATCAGGTGATCCCAGCAGCCGTGACCAGAGCGACGACGCGCGCGCCGGATATCGCGCGGGCGCGACTTGCGGGCGCTCAACGCACGCGGGCCATTGCCCCTTCGCCGTTCACGACCGCAACCCTAGCGGCCACTCCCGCTGAACTGCGACAAGATCGTCGATGCGGCATCCTGCGCTTGTGGCTAGCGGAGGCGTCTGGGCTTTCGTTGAGCCTGACCGGGTGGGGGGAGAAGAGGTGCCGATGCGCTCGGCGGCGGCGAGCAGCGCGGCGCCTGCGCGGACGCTGACGTTGTAGCGGGCGGTCGCGGCGGCGATTCGACGATCTCACGCGCGGTGTGGAACTGCTCGACTGTGATGTTGGAGAGGCCGATGTTGCGGATGCGAGCGTGAACGTTGCACGACTCTTGAATGGACCTCCTGCCTCAGGTGATGTAAAGGCCCGGGTCGCTCAGGTGGTCGTGACCGGCACGCGGTCGAGCGCCTGCGCGATCGCCGGACCAACGTAGGCTCCGCTTGCCTCTTGCCCGAGGTCGTTGTGCGAGCCGGACACGTCGACGATCTCCAGCACGTCGCCGACTAAGTCGCTCCAGCCGCGCTCTGGGGCCGCACCCGGGCCGTCGGTGCGCAGCAGCAGGATCCGCTTGGGGTAGGGCGCCCGCGGCCGGTAATCGTCCAGCAGCGAGCCGTATTGGCGGATGACGTAGCGCCCGCGGGCCGGGAGCGGCACCGGCTGGCCCCGCTCGAGCGCCGCGTCGAGCATGCGCTCCAGCTCACGGTTGGGGTCGGGGTGCTTGAGCAGCCAGATCCTGTTGGCAACCTGGCGGCGGACGAGCCAGAGAAAGTGGCGGGCTCGCGCGATTCCCCGCAGCTCGCGTAACTCAGCCAGGCGCTCGGCTCGGCGCTCCTCGAGCGGGCGTGGAGCCGGGTGCGGGTGCGGCGCGAACGAGTCGCCGAGCACCACGAGCGGCACGTCGTTACCCGCCTCGATCAGCTGCCGGGCCATCTCGGTCGCGATGACGCCGCCGAGCGAGACCCCGTAGAGGACGTAGGGGCCCTGCGGGTACAGCGCCTGCATGTCGGCCACGTAGCGCGCCGCCAGCTCCTCGAGTGAGCGCGCCGTCAGGGGCTGTCCGTTGAGCCCCTCGCAGCGGATCGCGTAGATCGGTTGGTCGTCGCCCAGCGCGGCCACCAGGCCGCGTGCGTACAGGACGCTGCCGACGCCGTCGTGAACGACGAACAACGGCGGGCGCGTGCCGGCGGTCTGGATCGCGAGCAGCGCCGTCCACGCATGGTCGTCGGTCAGCGCGAGCGCCAGTGAGGCAATCGTCGTTGTCTCCGCGAGCAGCGACACCGGCCGGTCGATTCCGCACCGGCGCTCGAGTTCGACGAAAACGCGCGCGGCGCGTATCGAGTCGCCGCCCAGCGCATAGAAGTCGTCGTCGACGCCGATTGATTTCACCCCCAGCACGTCGGACCAGATCGCCAGCAGCGAGCGTTCCAGCTCGCTGAGCTCCCGGTTGAACTCAGCATGGCCGCCGCTGTCGGTGCTGCGCAGTTCGGCGACGCGTTCGCGATCCGTCTTGCCTCCCGCCAGCTGTGGCAACTCATCGACGACGGCGACGTGGTCGGGGATCATGTAGCCCGGGAGGCGGCGCGACAGCGCCACTCGCAGCAGGCGCGGGTCAAGCGTCGCCCCGGCCTTCGGTACCACGCAGGCGGTCAGCCGCGTGCTGTCGGACTCGTCGGTGTAGGTCGCCGCGGCGGCCGCGGCTACGCCGTCGAGCTGTGCGAGCGCACTTTCGACCTCGCCGAGCTCGACGCGGTTGCCGGAGATCTTGACCAGGAAGTCGATGCGGCCGAGGTGCTCGAGCATGCCGTCGGGGCGGATCCGCCCGCCGTCGCCGGTGCGGACGCTGCGGTGGCCGCCTGCTGTCACGGTGAAGACCGCCGCGGTCAGGTCGGGACGCCGCCAGTATCCGAGCGCGCAGCCCGGACCCTCAACCACGATCTCTCCCCGTTCACCCGGCGCGACGGGTTGGCCGTCGGCACCGACGATCGTCACCTTGGCGGTCGCGGCAATGTGGCCGGCCGGGAGCGGGCCGCTGCCAGCCGGCGTCTGCGAGGTGATGAACACAGACGCGACCCCCGCGGCCTCGGTCAGCCCGAAAGCGTTCACGATGGTTGCATCCGGCGAGAGGTGGGCGCGAAGGCGGATGACGTCCTCCCAGGTGGAGGTCTCGCCGCCGAGCACGACGGTGCGCAGATCGGGGAAGAGCTGCTCGGGCGCCAGAGTGGAGAGCAGATGCCGCAGCACCGTCGGGACCGTCACGAAGGCTGCGATGTGCTCGCGCTCGAGCCACGGCCCGAGGGGCACGATGCCGTGGCGGCGGATCTCGTAGGAGACCAACGCCTCCTGGAGGAAGAGGGCCGCGCCGATCAGGCGCTCGACATAGCCGACGGTCCCGCCGACGAGGCCTCCCAGCCGCGCGCCGGCCGAAATCCCGTAGTGGGGGAGCATCGCGAACGTCTCGTCGGTCTGCTCGCGCCCGCACATGATCCCCTTCGGTGTGCCGGTCGATCCGGACGTGTAAACGATCGAGACGAGCTCGCCGCGCTCGAGATCGATCGGCAGCGGATCCGCCTCGGCGCCGAAGCTGAGCGGATGACCGCTGAGTTCGTGCAGGTCCTCGTCGCCCTCGACGTCGCTCAGGAGCACCGCAGCCTCGACGTCGGCGAGGATCTGCCGTACGCGGTCGGCGGGCGCGGTCGGGTCGACCGGAACGGACACCATCCCGGCGCGCTGAATCGCGACGAAGCCGACGGCGGACGCGTGGGTACCGTTGGCGCGCAGCGCTATGCGCTCGCCGGCGCCGGCCTCCTCGATCAGCCGCTGCGCCAGGCAATCCGCCTGGGAGTTCAGGTCGGCGAAGCTGACACACTGATCGTCGACCTGGATCGCGACGTCCTGCGGGCGCGTGGCGGCCGCATCGCGCAACGCGATCGAGGCCGGGCTCGCGGTGTTGGTCGACCGCCCGGGCACTGGTCGAACATACACGGTCAGATCCTCCTGAACCTGGTGGTCTCAACAAGATGGTGGTCAGCACACGGGTGAAAAGTGGGCCCCTCGACGTGGTCACCCTGATGCGCGCGCCGGGCGCCATGGCGCGGCGTGCGAGCACCGACGTGTGGGTGGTCAAGGTCACCGAGGAGGGGCCACTGGGGCTGCGCGCCGCGCGGGTCCTGCTTGGCGGCGTGGACCGGTCGGATCGCCGCCGAGGCGATGACCGCGACCGCTCGCTGCTGGCTCACGCCGCGCTTGTACGCCTGCTCGCCACCCGCACAGACACGGACGCCGCGCCGGTCGTCATCGACCACGACGAAGCTGGCCGCCCGATCGTTGCCGGCAATGACCGGCTCATGCTCGCCGTCGCCCACAGCGGCGAGTTCGTGGCCTGCACCGTCAGCACGCGGCGCGTCGGCGTGGACATCGAGCGCAGCGACCGCGTCGAGGCCGACCACGATCTCGCCCGCCGGGTGTGCACGGCCCACGAACGCCGGCAGCTCGAGCGGTTGCCGGCACCCCTGCGCCGCACCGCGCTGATCCGCCTGTGGACTCGCAAGGAGGCGGTCGTCAAGGCGCTCGGCGTCGGCCTCGCCATCGCGCCAGGACATGTCGACGTCAGTCGCGACCGTCCCATCGTGGAGGGAGCAGGCGTCGGAGCCCTACGTGTGTGCGACCTCGCAGGCGGGCCGGAGGGCTACGCCGTCGCAGTAGCGACGGAGACCCGCCGGACGCGCGTGCGTGCGCATCTCATCGTCGCTGACGCGGCGTGGTCGATGTCCGCCCGGGCGACGGCCTCGCTTTTGCGGGCCGGTCCTTCTTGGAGTGGCTGAGCTTGCGTGTGCGCGTGTACGCAGTCACACAGCGCGACGCCCCCGCAGGCGGGAGTGCCGCGACGTGCGATCGGAGCAGAGAACGGGCACCACGGACTGTCGGTGTTCCGGTACGGTCGGGTTCCATGGTGACGCTTCCCGATGCGGTGCGTAGACAGGCGCTTCACGCGTTCTCGACGCTCCCGAGCATGCCCGGAACGACCCTTGTGGAGGGGGAGTACTGCTTCGCGGCTCTCCATCCGCTCCCCTTCCCGCAGCCGATCGAGCCTCGACCCGGACTCATGGTGGTCGACGTCGACGCCGCGATCGCGGAGGCACGGGAGATCGTGCGTGATCACGGTCGTGAGCAACTGATCTGGCTGACCGGCCCGGACCACCCATGGCTTGCCGAGGCGCTCGCGGAGCGCGGGCTGCGCAACGAGGACAGTCCCGGGTTTGAGTCCGTCGAGAACGCGATGGCCCTCATCGAGGCGCCGGCGGGGGCCGGTGGCGAGAACGTCGCGATCGCCGCGGTCACGTCGTTTGACGCCTACATGGCGGGAATCGAGGTCGAGCTGACGGCGTTCGACGTTCCGGCCGAGGGGCGCGCGCGGCTCGAGAATGAGCTGGAGGAACGCTGGGCCGAGTACGTCGTCCCGGCTAACCCCTACCGGCGCTGGAACGCGCTGCTCGCCGGACGGGTCGTTGGAACCGCAGGCGGTGTGCTCGGCGACGCGGGGATCAACCTGTTCGGCGGCGGCGTGCTCGCCGAGGCGCGCGGCCACGGCGTGTACCGAGCGCTCGTCCGGGCTCGCTGGGACGCCGCCGTAGCGCACGGCACGCCGGCGCTGACGGTGCAGGCCGGGCGGATGTCCCGGCCGATCCTGGAGCGGCTCGGCTTCGCGTTCATCGACGTGATGCCGACCTACGTCGACGACGTCGGCGCCGCCGCGGGCTGACCCCACACCGCAGCGACGGACTGGGCGTCTACAGCTTGGTTGTCCCACACGGCGTTTGCGTGTGCCCTGTCGTGTCGGCTGTCGAGGTCCGGGCCATCGAGCAGCGGTGCCCTCGTTCAAAGCTTGCCGCGGGGCGCCGTCGCGTGCGGGAATCCCGGGGGGCGTGTGCGTGCAGATGGTCGTCAAGCTGGCGATGGCGCGGGGGGCACCGTCGAGAGCTGCGCGACGCGCTGCCCTCGACGGTGTCGACCGATCCTGCCAGCGGCGCCCGCTCGCGCCCCGCTCAGGCCTTCTTCGTGATCGCGTTCCCGCCCGGTGAGACGAGCCACCACGGCGCGCCGAAGGTTGTATTTCCCTGCCCGGTGATGTCGCCGGGCTTCACGTCAGGCACATAGCGATAAAGCGGATGTCCGTTGTAGGTCAACTCACGCTGCTTGCTGCTGTCGGAGACGGCAATCGAGCTGAGCATCGATGCGCTGACGCCGGGCCCCGCCGTTGGCTTGCCGGTAACGAGGACCAGCGGCCAGACGTTCTCGCAGGCGTCTGAGCAGACCGTCTTGTTCGTCCTGTCCTTCGCCCACAAATACAGCGTGTCACCCTTGCTGTCCACCAGGATCCTGCCGTACTTGGTTGAGCGCACGGATACGGTCGCCACTGCGGCGGCCACTCGAGCATTGGTGTGTGAAACTCCGGCGGCCAGTGCGCTGGCCGTGAAGCCGAGAGTCCCGATCACGAGCGCGGCCGGGATGAGTCGTCTGTAGTGCATTGGTGAATCCTCCGTGGATGGTGAGCACCGCCGCGCAAGCGCGACCGGCCGAGTCACCGACCGTACGGACCGACACTTAAGACGATGTTCGCCGGGGATGAGCGGGCTCTCACATGAGCGGGCTCTAACGACGAGCGCAGGCGCGATGGCGAGCCGGGCGACGGTTGCTGCCGCCGCTCAGCGATGTGGATGCCGGAAGCTCAGACGCGGCCGGCGCTTCGACCGCATAACCGGCACTGCGCTTCATCACCACACCCGCCAGCGCAAGGCTGACGCAAACTAGGTGGCCGCTGCGGGCGTTCGGATCCCGTCGCAGACGATCTCGACCATCCGCTGGCAGGCGAGGTCCTCCTGCTTGGAGTGGCAGGCGCCAACGATGAGGGCCATCACCTCAGCGGTCGCGACGTCGTCGCGCACAGCGCCAGCCAGCTTTGCTCGCGCCAGCAGCACGTCGATTCCGCGCGTCAGCTCCTCGACGCTCTCCGCGCAGGCGGACTTGATGTCGAGGCCGGAGGCGTCCATCGCATCA
This sequence comes from uncultured Solirubrobacterales bacterium, assembly GCA_963788385.1. Lineage (GTDB taxonomy): Bacteria > Actinomycetota > Thermoleophilia > Solirubrobacterales > Solirubrobacteraceae > Palsa-513. The sequence continues at coordinate 149,760 of CAWBGR010000015.1, read as the reverse complement.
AAGAGGTCTTGCTTCGCCGATGCCTGGCGGCCGAACTCCCGCAGAAATGAGAACACCGCCTCTGCGGGTGCATCGCTCTCCGCGAGTTGCCTGGTCCCCTCGCAGAGCTCGTCGAGGCGCGCGGTCACGATCGCTTCGAACAGCGCTTCCTTGGTCGGAAAGTGGCGGTAAACGGTCCCGACCCCGACGCCGGCTCGCTGCGCCACCGCGTCGATCGGCGCCGAGACGCCCTCTGCGGTGAAGGTCGCCTCCGCTGCCTCGAGGATCCGCTCGCGGTTTTTCGCAGCGTCAGCACGCAGCGGTCGAGGCGTCGCGGCGCTGCCGCTCGCTCGCGCATCTTCCCGCGTGGGGTGCTCGCTTCCGGGGTCCGCGCTCATCGCCTCGGTCACAGAATTTTGGGGGTTGACAAGCGGAACACGAGTTCCGTATAGTTCCGGGTCGAACCGGAACGGCCGCTCCGATTGTAGCGGCACCCAGACCAAGGAGCAAGTCAATGGCGACCGAAAGCCTGATTTCAGCAGACCCCCGCCTGGCCGTCGGGCCGGACCCGCGCCGGTGGTGGTCGCTCGCGGTGATCGCGATCGCGCAGCTGATGATCGTGCTCGACGCGTCGGTCGTGATCGTGGCCCTGCCGTCGGCCCAGGTCGCGCTCCATATCTCCGCGGCCAACCGGCAGTGGGTGCTCAGCGCCTACACGCTCGCATTCGGCAGCCTGCTGCTGCTCGGCGGACGGATCGCAGATTACGTCGGTCGCCGGCGCATGTTCGTGATCGGCCTGATCGGGTTCGGCGCCGCCTCCGCGCTGGGCGGACTCGCCCAGGACCAGGCGATGCTGTTCGGCGCCCGCGCAGTGCAGGGAGCGTTTGCCGCAGTCATGGCGCCGGCGTCGCTGTCGCTGCTGACCGTGACCTTCACCGAGGCGCGCGAGCGCGCCCAGGCATTCGGCGTCTACGGCGCGGTCGCCGGGGGCGGGGCGGCCATCGGTCTCGTGCTGGGCGGAATGCTCACCCAGTTCGCCTCCTGGCGCTGGACGCTGCTGATCAACGTCCCGATCGCGATCGCCACGGCTTTCGCCGCGGTCCGCTTCATCCGCGAGAGCAAAGCGGAGGTCAGGGAGAGCTACGACCTCCCGGGAGCACTCGCGGTCACAGCCGGCCTGTTCCTGCTGGTCTACGGCTTCACGATCGCCAGCACACACGGCTGGGGAGCGCCGCTCACGCTCGCGCTGCTGATCGGTGCGCTCGTCGCGCTCGCCGCGTTCGTCGTCATCGAGCTGCGCGTTCGCCACCCCCTGCTGCCGCTCCGCGTCGTCCTCGAGCGCAACCGGGGCGGCTCGTTCCTCGCCTCCCTGCTGGTCGGGTGCGCGCTGCTTGGCACCTTCCTCTTCCTCACCTTCTTTCTTCAGCGCACGCTCGGCTACTCGGCGCTACGGACCGGTTTTGCGTTCCTTCCGTTCTCCGGCGGGATCATCCTCGGCGCGGGCATCGCCAGCCAGCTGCTGCCGCGGATCGGCCCGCGCGTGCCGATGGTCGTCGGCTTGACGCTCGCGACCGCCGGACTGCTCTGGTTCACCCAGCTCGGCGTGCACAGCAGCTACGCAGCTGGCGTCCTGCCGCCGGAGGTCATCGTCAGCCTCGGTATGGGGATGACGTTCGTCCCGATGAGCAGCACGGCCCTGATCGGCGTGCACGACAAGGACGCGGGCGTCGCAAGCGCACTCGTCAACGCAACCCAGCAGGTTGGCGGAGCGCTCGGTACCGCGCTGCTCAACACCGTTGCGGCAACCGCGACCGCGTCCTATCTGGCGAGTCATGCGCACTCGCTCGCCGCCACATCGCTTGGAGCCGTCCACGGTTACACGACTGCATTCAGTGTCAGCGCGGTACTGATGCTGCTCGCCGCAATCGTCGTCGCCGTCTTCGTCCGGGCATCGCGCAAGGAACTCCAGTCCGAGCACATCGAGTTCGTTGGTGTGGGGGCGCTCGACACGGCGGCTACGTCCGGGTAGGTGAGCCACGCTTTGGGGACGCCGAACCTCGCTACCGTTTCAAACTGTGAGCGACGATCTGGCGTTGATGGCGTTCGTGCGGGCGATCGCACTGGGGGAGCGGGCGCGCGTGTCGGGCGAGCTCGCGGCTGCACCCGAGCTCGCGCTCGCAAGCGTTGGCGCCGGGGCGGCCAGGCATGGCGCTGACGAGTACTTCCTGGACGAGATCTCCCACCACGTGTACCGCGGTGACACCGCGCTGCACATCGCCGCGGCAGCCTACGAGTCGGGCATCGTGTGCGAGCTGGTCGACGCCGGCGCCAACACGCGGGCCGCGAATCGCCGCGGCGCCGAGCCGCTTCACTACGCCGTCGACGGCAATCCCCGCTCCGCGCGCTGGGATCCCCTCGCGCAGCGGGAGACGGTGATGTCCCTCGTCGCGCTCGGCGCGGACCCAAATGCCGCCGACAAGAACGGGACCACGCCGCTACACCGCGCCGTGCGCAACCGCTGCGCAGCCGCGGTCGAGGCGCTCCTCGACCTCGGCGCCGATCCTCGCGCCGACAACGGGAGGGGGTCGACGCCGATGGCTCTCGCGCGCTGGACGACCGGCCGCGGAGGGAGCGGTTTGCCCGAGGCGAGGGCCGAGCAGGCGGCGATCGTCGGACTGCTGAGAGCCTCTGGCGCTGTTTGACTGCCGCACCCGCCTCGCGCATCACACCACCGATATCCGTGAACCGGCGGTTTGCGTCGACGCCGGCGACAACCGCGCCCGCCCCATGTCCGACGGCGCAGCCCGTCGAGTCACACCGGGCCGCCGCGGGCCGCGCTTCACCCCCCCGCCGGGGCGGCGCCAGGCATCCCAGGGCCGCCCTGAGCCACGCCCCGGCCAGGCTGCGCCGCTCGTTTTTCGCTACCAACCGTGGTAAACTCGTAACAGGTAGAAGGGCGTGGTTGCGGGGTAAGCCGACCGTTCGGGGCGGAGTGCAGCGCAACATGACTTTCCGAGAATCGTCGTTGTGCGCTCGGAGGTTGCAGCCATGTTCTCCACCTTTAACTCCGCAGCCGTAAGCCGGTTGCGAATAGCTCGCGAAACGTCGGTTGGCGGCGGTGCGCGAAACCTGACTATCCCTCTCATCTCACGGCGCAGCTGCCGGCGCCCAGGGGTGGCGGTGGGCCATGGCGTCTGAAGAGCTTGCGGAGGTGTTGAGCGCCTTTGCGCGCAACATGGCGACGGATTTTCCGATCCAGGGAATCCTCGATCACCTGGTGCATCGCATCGTCGACATCATGCCGGTGACCGGCGCCGGCGTCACGCTGATCTCGCCGGGGGTCGAGCCCCGCTTCATCGCCGCGTCAAGTGACGCGGCGCTGAGCTTCGAGCAGCTCCAGAGCGAACTGGCGGAGGGTCCCTGCCTCGTGGCCTATGCGGACGGTGCCGCGGTGTCGATCCCTGACCTGAGGCTGGAGCAGCGGTTTCCGCGTTTCGCGCCGAGAGCGCTCGCCACCGGATTGGCGGCCGTGTTCACGTTTCCGCTCAACCATGACGATGTGCGCCTCGGCGCACTTGACCTCTACCGCGACACGCCCGGGCCGCTGACAGACAAGTTCATGCGCACCGCTCAAACCCTCGCGGATGTGGCTGCGGCCTACCTGCTCAACGCCCAGGCCCGCGAGGACCTGCAGGACTCCGCGAACCGTTCGCGCGAAGCGTCGCTCCACGACCCCTTGACCGGCTTGCCGAACCGGACGTTGATGCTGGAGCGCCTCGAGCATGCCTTCCTGCGGGGTCGGCGGTCGCGGAAGGAAACAGCACTCTTCTTCGTCGATCTGGACAACTTCAAGGCCGTCAACGACACCCACGGGCACGCGGTCGGTGATGAGCTGCTGATTGCTGTCGGCGATCGCCTGAGGAAAACGCTGCGGCCCGGCGACACGCTGGCCCGCTTCTCCGGCGATGAGTTCGTCATTCTCTGCGAGGACCTTGACGATCGGGCGCGCCCCGACACGATCCGCGATCGCGTGCAGGCGGTGATGGAGCCGCCGTTCGTCCTGTCGGTCGGCGAGCTGGCCGTGACGGCGAGCGTCGGAAGCGCGGTCACGGCCCGCGGCGACGAGGCGCCCGCGCAACTGCTTCACGACGCCGACCTCGCGATGTATGACACCAAACCAAACGCCGAGTTCGCGGCTCCAGCCCGCGGCGCGAACAAGTCGAGCTCGAGCACGCGCAGGAAGGCAGCGGACTGGCGGCTGCGCTCCCGGGAGCGATGAGCCGCGGCGAGCTGCACCTCGACTACCAGCCGATCGTCGATGCTGTGGACGGCCGGCTGACCGGTGTTGAGGCGCTGCTTCGCTGGACACATCCAACGCGCGGTTTGGTGATGCCGGCGCTGGTCATACCGCTGGCCGAGCAGTCCGGGAAGATCGTCGAAATCGGGGAGTGGGTTCTCAAGCAGGCATGGGCGGACCGCAAGCGCTGGGAAAGCGACACCCTTCGCGACCTCGCGGTTTCCGTCAACGTGTCCGCCCTCCAGTTCCTGGCCGCCGGCTTCGTCGACATGGTCGCCACCGTGTTGCTGAGCGGGTCGATAGACCCAAAGCTATTGACCCTGGAGGTGACGGAATCGGTGTTCATCAGCGACAGCGCCCGTGCTTCGGTGGCGCACCAAGGGCTGAAGGAGATCGGCGTGATGGTCGCACTCGACGACTTTGGCACGGGGTACTCCTCGCTCACCCATCTGCTCCACTACCCGGTTGACACGATCAAGGTCGATCGCTCGTTCGTCGCGAACCTGGGACGCGACAGGGCAAGCAGGACGATCGTGGCGGCCGTCATCGATCTCGGGCACGGTCTGGGAATGAACGTCGTGTCCGAAGGCGTCGAGACCGGCGAGCAACACGGCGAGCTGACCGGGCTCGGCTGCGATTCCTGCCAGGGGTTCTACTTCGCCCGGCCGATGGCCGCCGCGAGCCTGGAGGCGCTCATCAGCGACCAGGAAGCCATGGGTGTTCCGCGGCTGCCGATACGCGCAGCCAGCTTCGCAACATGACCGCCGTCGCGCTGACCACGGCGAGCCCGTCCCCGCTCTGGTGCTCGCAGGGAGCGAGTGGTGGCCGCTCAGCGGCCGGGGAGGACGAACGACGTGCCTGCACCCGACGGCTCACGCCACGCACGCGAGACGGCCGCGATCGCCTCGAACTAAGGTAGGCGGTGAGCGCCACAACTCGAGCGACCGTTGAAAGGGAGAGTGTATGTCCGGTTTCAGTGCCGTGAACCTGTTGGAAGTCGAGGACTCCGTCGGCGAGCGCGCGCCCGGAGTGCAGGGCCGGTTCGGCCGCAAGCACCTCGGCTCGCGCGACCTCGGCGTCAGCCACTTCCGCTACGAGGCGAATCTGCGCAGTCCGATGGCGCACAGTCACCGCGAGCAGGAGGAGGCCTACGTCGTCGTCGCAGGGTCTGGGCGGATGCTCCTGGATGACGAGGTCCTCGCGCTTCGCCAGTGGGATGTCGTCCGCGTCGCGCCCGAGGTCGTGCGCTCCTTCGAGGCCGGCCCCGAAGGACTCGAGCTCATCGCGATCGGCGGACCGAAACCAGCCGACGGCGACGGTGTGATGGGTACCGCCGCCTGGCCCGACGAGCCCGCCTGAGCGCTGGGGCGCGCGACCCCGCGCCGGCTCAGCCGGCTCAGCCGGCTCAGCCGGCGGAACATCGACCCAATTCCTCTGAGGGCTGCTTTGCTGCCGGTTTCGCCTCGTGCGGGCGCTGCCGCCGGCCGAGCTTTCAGCCCCAAGCCATCGGGCGCCGAGTCCGTGATGGCCGCGACTCCCCGGCAGCCGTTGCCGTGTCCCGCGCTCGTGTCAGGCGGGGCTCGCGTGCAGGTACCGCTCTGCGCCAAGCAGACGGTGACGATCCGGGTGCCGTCTCGCTCGTGACCGAGACGCGCGGCCGGCAGGGCGGCCGGCGTCCTCAGCCCAGATTTACGCTCGAACGCCGAGCAAGACGGTCGCGCACATAGACAGCGAACGCCCTGTGCGTCGACACCAGGCGGAAGTGCTCGCGCGCGTAGCGCCTGACGGTCGCGTCCCAGTTGGTGTTCTTGTTGATGACCATCGCAACGGACGCCCTGACGGCGGCGAGCCACCTGGACTGCAACGCGGCGCTGCGGGTGTCTGAGGCGCTCTCGTCCATCCCGTGATCGAGCACTCGCTCCTCGCCCAGCCAGTCGACGACCGTCGGGCATCCGCGGGCGTCCGCGGTGAAGCGGTCGGCGAGGATCCCCACCGCGGGGTCGGTGTAGAGGATGCAGCCCTTCGCCGGGAGGTGGTCGCCGACGACGGCGGCGACCTGCGTGGCGGGCGGCGCGGCGGCGATCGTTTCGATGCGAAGCTTGACCATCGCGCCGAGCAGCACGAGCGGGATCGCGCTGACGGCGACAACGGCGGCCAGACGCGGACCTGACGCTCTCGCCGCGCCCGCGCCCGCGCCCGCGCCCGCGCCGGTCCCGGCGCCCGTCGCGCCCGACACCCGCGCTCGCAGGCGCACCGCCACCGTCCCGTAGAGCAGGGCGATGAACGGCGCCTCGAAGCCGCCGTAGTGGTAGTAGTAGTCCGGCGCCACGAACAGGCCGGCCCCGGTCGCCAGCGTGGCAGCGAGCGCGCACCACTCCAGGGTGTCCAGGCCCCGCCGGGGCCCGGTCGCAAAGGCGAGCAGGCACGCCGCCACGAGTGCCGCCAGCACCGCGACGAGCAACACGACGCCGGACGTGGGGGCGCCCGCGACCGCCGAGTAGAGGCCGGGAAGGCCCGTCAGATCCGCGAGACGCTCCCAGCTGGTGTAGCCGCTACCGGCGCTGCGGATCGCCTGGGTGACGAAGACATCGTGAATGAAGGCGCTCGGCGCGCCGATGAAGAAAGGCAGCGAACAGGCCACGAAGCCGGCGGCGGCGCCGGCAATCCATGTCAGGCACGCCCTTGGGCCCAGCCGCAGGACCACCAGCGCAACGGCGATGAAGGGAAAGATCGCCCAGACCTTGGTGGCGCCGGCGGCGCCCAGGAGCAGCCCGCCGACCAGGATCCGCCGGCGCGAGGGTCGCAACTGCGAGCCCCCCAGCACGCACGCCAGCGCGGCCAGGCAAAGGAACACCAGGAGCGGCTCGATCAGCACCGTCTGCGCCGAGCGAACCGCTCCCGGGAACGCGGCCATGGCTCCCATCGACACCACCACCGCCAGCGTGGGCCGTCTGCGCATCAGCAGCCCGACCATTGCCACGTTGGCCGCGGCGATCACGTCGACGAAGATCCGGGCCGCCTCGAGCGCCGTGGCCGTGCCGTGCAGGAGCGACACCGCCGCTGCTGGCAGGAACCACACGGTCAGCATCGGCGGCTGAACGAAAGCGCTCTCGCGATAGGGAAGGATCCCGTGCAGCAGCTGCAGCGTCGCGCCGAAGTAGGCCCCGTCGTCGTACTCGTCCAGTCCGCTGAGGTGACCATGCGCAAGCGACTGGGCGAGCAGCAGGGCGAGCGCCAGCACGGTCAGCGTGGCGATCACGAAGGCGTTACGGCGTGCCCGCCGCGCGAGCGCCGCCGTTTCGGCCTCCTGGTCTGGCGCTCGCGGTTGCTCGCTGGACATGGGTCGGCTACGCGTGGTGCTCGGGCGGCTCTGGCACGCTGAATCCGGCCCCGCCGGCGGCGGGCCCCCGAGCTTCGAGCAAACCGTAGCGGCTCGGCGACGCAGCGGCCGGCGCGGGTACGGCGCCGCGTTCGCCGCTTCGCAGACGCTCGACGTTGGGGCCGCGGAGCGGGCGGGGCCTGTAAGTTGCGGGGATGAGCGAGACGTCCAGCGCCCCCGTGGTCGACGTGCCGCAACGCGCCGCCGGCGCGAGCGAGCCCCACCCCGCGGGGCGCCAGAAGCCGGCGCGGCCCGAGCTTCGTCACGTGCTCTCCTCGCAGCACCACTTCGGCCAGATGGCCCGCTTCGCGATCGTCGGCTCGACCGGCTACGTCGTGAACCTGGTCGTCTACACGCTCACGCTGAACGGCGCGCACGCCCACTACCTGCTCTCGGCCGTGTTCGCCTTCCTCGTCGCGTTCGGCGTGAACTTCCTCGCCAACCGCCACTGGACGTTCGCTGCCGCGGGCGCCCGCGCCAGCCCGCAAGCCGGGCGTTTCCTGATCGTCAGCCTCGCCGCGCTCGCACTCAATCTCGTGCTGCTGAAGCTGTTCGCCGGGTTCATGGACTCAAAGACGCTCGCCCAGGCCTGTGCCGTCGCACTGGTCGCTCCGTTCAGCTTCCTCGCGAATCGCTTCTGGACGTTTGCGGACCGCTAGCCGGCAGGCGCCGGCCGTCAGTCTCGGCGGCGGTTGCGCAGCAGCTTCCACGGCGTCAGCGCGGACTCGATCTGCACGCGCAGGCTCATCTTCGATGAGCCGCTGACCCGCTCCACATAGCCGATCGGCACTTCGACGATCGCCAGCCCGCGCTGGACGGTGCGATAGGTCATCTCGACGTGAAAGGAGTAGCCGTTGCTGTCGATCGATCGCAGGTCGATCGCGGCCAGGGTCGAGGAGCGGTAGGCCCGGAAGCCCGCGGTGGCGTCGCGGACATGCAGGCGCAGGATCGCGTTGACGTAGAGATTGGCCGACACCGACAGCGCCTTTCGGTACCACGGCCAATCCGCGGCTGTGGAGCCTCCGGCGATGTAGCGTGAGCCGATCACGACCGCGGCGTCGCTGCTCGCCAGAACGTCGAGCATCACCGGGATCACGGAGACCGGATGTGACAGGTCGGCGTCCATCTGGATCACGATGTCCGCTCCCTCGTCGACCGCGCGGGTCATCCCGGCGACGTATGCCCGTCCGAGCCCGCGCTTCTCGGTGCGATGCATCACCTCGAGCGTCCCGGGCGCTTGCGCTGCGAGCTGGTCGGCGACGGAGCCGGTGCCGTCGGGCGAGTTGTCGTCCACCACGAGCAGGTGGAGGTTCGCCAGACCCAGGCCGGCGAGCCGCTGCGCCACGAGCGGCAGGTTCTCGCGCTCGTTGAAAGTGGGAACGACGACGACGACTTTCGGTGGTGACTGCGCCATGCTCGCAATCCTCCACGATTCGCAGGCGGCGTAGCACAGCGGGCCGGCGGGCAAACGGCGCCGCGGTCAGCTTCCGCTCGGACCGAAGCGCTCCGCGCGGATCGCCTGGGGCGGATGGCCGAGGGCGACCAGCAGGTCCGCGGCGCGCTCGACGAACGGCGTTGGGCCGCATACGAACACGGCGGGCCCGGCCGACGGATCGGGCCCGACGTCGGTCAGCATCGCCGCGTCGATGCGGCGGTCAAAGCCGCTCCAGCCGGCCGGCACCGCGCGCGTCAGCGTGAATCGCACATCGACGCTCTCGCGCCGCGCCGCCCGCTCGAGCTCCTCGCGGTAGAGGACGTCCTCCCACGTGCGCGCGGAGACGAGCAGCCGCAGGTCGATCCCCGAGTCCCGCGCGCGATGGTGGCGCACCATCGCCATCAGCGGCACAAGACCCGAGCCGCCGCCAACCAGCAGCAGCGGCCCGCCGTTCTCCACGCGCCATGTGAACGGGCCGCCGATCGGCCCGCGCACCTCGAAGCTGTCGCCAGACCGCAGCTCGCCGACCAGGTAGGGCGAGACCTCGCCGTCGTCGATTCGCTCGACGGTCAGCTCGAAGCGGGGATCCTCGGGGGCCGAGGCGATCGAGTACGAGCGCTGCGCCTGGTAGCCGTCGGGCGCGGTCAGGCGCACGTCGACATGCTGGCCGGCGACGTGACCGGGCCAATCCTCAACATCCAGCACGATAGTGCTGGCATGAGAGTTTTCCGCCACGATCTCGCGCGCGGTCGCGGTGTGCCAGACGATTGGCGGGCGCGGGAGATTCAATCGTTCCAGTAGCGCTGCTCCTGCCACGGGTCGCCGCGGTTGTGGTAACCCGCGGCCTCCCAGAAGCCCGGCTCGTCGTCGACGGTCAGCCTCAGCCCGCGCACCCACTTGGCGCTCTTCCAGAAATACAGGTGCGGCACGAGCAGCCGCGCGGGACCGCCGTGTTCGGCCTCAAGCGGCGCCCCGTCGAAGCTGTGCACGACCCAGGCCCGTCCGCCCGTCAGATCGGCGAGCGGGAGGTTCGTCGTGTAACCGCCGTCGCTCCAGGCGGTGGCGTAGGCCGCCTGCGTGTCGACGCCCTCAAGCAGGGTGTCGAGCGAGACGCCGGTCCAGAGCGTGGCGAGCTTCGACCATTTGGTGACACAGTGAATGTCGACGGTGAAGCTCTCCGACGCAAGCGCAGTGAACTGCGCCCAGTTCCAGCTCAGCGGGGCCTCGATCGCTCCGTCGAGTGTGAAGCTCCACTGCGACGTCGGCGTCCGCGGCGTCGGGCCGGCCGAGAGCACGGGAAAGTCCTCCACGACGTACTGCCCCGGCGGAATCCGGGCCGGGTCGACTTCGCGGCGCGGGCGGCCGCTAAAACCTCGAGACAAGGGCGTCATCGGCTGCTCCAATCCAGAGCGCTGCAGGCTAGCGCACACGCCCACGCCGCTCCGCCATGGGCGCCCTGCGATCATCACGCCGCGTGACGCCGCCGCCCCCGTCCGCCGCGAACCCACGGCGCGGATCCGCCGCGCACCCGACCGCCGGCGCACGCAGGTGAGCGCCGGGGACGCCGCCGAGCATCGCGCCACGATGCCGGCGGGCACCGAGCGATTCCTGGACGCGCGCTCGCTGGCGGGCGACCACCGTCGCCTGGCGCAGCTCCTCAAGCAGGGCATGTCGGTGCTCGACGTCGGCTGCGGCTCGGGCGCGATCACGCGCGGGATCGCGCAGGCGGTCGGCCCCGGCGGCCGCGTGGTCGGCATCGACGTCAGCGAGGAGCTGCTTGCGCTGGCGCTGCGCACTCACGGCGGGGCGTCCAACCTCGAATTCGAGGTGGCCGATGTCAGGCGCCACGGCTACCGCGACGAGTTCGACGTCGTCACCGCGTCGCGCGTGCTGCAGTGGCTGGCGGATCCGCAGGCCGCACTGGCGGCGATGGCCGCCGCCGCAAAGCCCGGCGGGCAGATCATCGTGCTCGACTACAACCACACGCTGGCGGGCTGGGAGCCAGAGCCGCCCGAGCCGTTCACCCGCTTCTACGACGCCTTCCTGGCCTGGCGCGCGCAGGCCGGCATGGACAACGAGATCGCCGACCGTCTCGCGGCGATGATGACGCAGCTCGGCCTCCTCGATGTGCACGAGGAGCGCCAGATCGAGCTGGCGGTGCGCGGCGAGGGCGATTTCGAGGCGCGGATGGCGCTGTGGCCTGGCGTGATCGCGACCCGCGGCCACCAACTCGTCGCCGACGGGATGATCAGCGAGAGCGAGCGCGGCGAGGCTGGTGCGGCGTTCGAGCGCTGGACCGCCACGACGGCCCAGCGCCAGTCGCTGCACCTGGTCGCGGTCAGCGCCCGCAGGCCCCCGCGCTGAACCGCTCGGACGGCGCAGCCGCCCTCGCACGCCGCGCCCGGGGCGCGGCTTGCGCGCCGCGCCCTGATCAGAGCGCCGCAAAGCTGCGCAGTCGTTATCGCACGCATAGCCGCCGTTGAGGACCGCCTAAGGTCGATGCCTAACATGTGGAACATGACCTTCCCCGAGCAGAGTCCGAACCCCCCAACCCAGGCCCCCCCGATCCACCCAACTTCCGCGCCGATGCGCCGCCCGCTCGCCGCGGCGGCGCTGATCGTCGTGCTCGCCGCTTTTGGCGGCGCCGCGGTCGCGCACTGGCTCTGGCCCACGAGCAAGAACACCACGTCTCCGTCGCTCGGGTTCCGCTTCGGATCGAACTCCTCCCCCGGCTCCTCCTCCGGCACCAGTCTCTTCCCGAGCACCGGCAGCGGCTCGAGCAGCTCCACCACCGCGCCCACCGCCTCGGATGCCGCTGTCGCGACCAAGATCGATCCGGGTCTCGTCGACGTCAACACGCAGACCACCAACGGCGCTGCGGCCGGCACCGGCATGGTCCTCACCTCCAGCGGTGAGGTGCTCACCAACAACCACGTGATCTCCGGGGCCACGCAGATCTCCGTCTACGACATCGGCAACGGACGCACCTACACGGCTCACGTGGTCGGCTACGACCGCAGCCAGGACGTCGCGGTGATTCAACTCGAGGCCGCTTCGGGCCTCTCCACCGTGCCGCTCGGGAACTCCTCGACGCTCAAGGTCGGTAACAGCGTCGTCACGATCGGCAACGCCGGCGGCGTCGGCGGCACGCCGAGCGTCGCGGGCGGCTCGGTTTCGGCCCTCGACCGCTCGATCACCGCCGGCGACGAGTACGAGGCCGGCAACACCGAGCGCCTGAAGGGCGTGATCCAGATCAACGGCTCGCTTCAGCCGGGAGATTCGGGCGGTCCGCTCGTCAGCGGCGGCAAGGTCGTGGGCATGGACACCGCGGCGTCCACCAACTTCAGCTTCCAGTCCACGAGCGCCGGCAAGGGATTCGCGATCCCGATCAACGAGGCGCTCACGATCAGCAGCCAGATCGTCGCCGGCAAGAGCACCAGCGTGATCCACATCGGCGCGACCGCGCTGATCGGCGTCTACGTCTCCAACACAACCCGCTGCACCAACCAGAGCACGGGGATCTCGGGCGGTGGCTCGGGCGCCGCCGGTGCGCTGGTCTGCGGCGTCGTCACGGGCACACCGGCCGCCGGCACGGGCCTGCGCTCATCGGGCCTGAACGGCTCGAGCTACGACACGATCACGGGCCTCGGCGGCGAGCGCGTCAGCTCGGCCGGCGATCTGCTGACGCTGATGGACACCCACCACCCCGGCGACCGCGTCGCGATCACCTGGGTCGACCCGTCGGGCACCTCACACACCGCCACGGTGACGCTGATCAAGGGTCCGGCAGACTGATTTATGCCGGCGCCACAGGCGCCGGACCGTGACAGCCGCGCGTCACGAGCGAGCCCGCGGGCTCAGCGTCCGCGTGTTCCGCGTTCCTTCGGCGGCTGTGGCGGGAAGCTCTTGCGCTCCTTCGGTGTCATCTGGCGGATCGTCAGCGATCCCGACTTCACCTGGGCCTTGATCTCGTCCAGCTTGAGGCGCCGCTGCTCGGCCGCCCTGTCCGCATGTGTGCTCATCCACACATGTTAGCGACCGCTCCGGCTAGGAATCGGTGACACTGCCCAGGATGGCCCCGGATCTCGATCGCTGGTTGCGCGAGCCGGCGGTGCGCACACGCCACCGGCGCGAAAGCAGCGCGGATGTCGATGAGCTGTGGCGCGCGGCGGCCGCCGTCACGCTGCGCGACTGCCGGCTGCTCGGGCGCCTGATCACGGCGCGCCTGCCGGGCAGCCGGCCCGAGATGACCTTCGAGGAGCTGTTTCGCTCACCACCCTTCCTGCGCCTTGAGGAGGGGCCGGACTGGGCGCTGTCGGGGCTGTGCGGGCGGATCTGGACGGTGCGCGGCGAGTTCGGCTCGCTGGCGGATCCCCAGGCCTTCCTCGACTGGGATGAGCCGGCCACGGTGCGCGTGCTGTTCGCGCACTGGGCGGCGCCGCTTGCAACCGGCGCCGAACTGCGCAGCGAGGTTCGCATCGCCGCGGTGGACCGCCGCGCGCGCGTCTACCTGCGCCCGCTCGAGCCCTTCATCGCGGCCTTCCAGGGGCTCGTCGGCCTTGAGACGCTGTCGGCGGCGGTGCGCCGAGCCGACGCGCGTTGAGGGGACGCCGCGTCGCCTCGCTCAGCTCAGCCGCAGCACGACCAGCGCGGTCGCGAGCAGCGTCACGGCGAGCGCGCAGGCGCCGAGCGCGCCCTCCAGCGGCGCCGCGAGCGAGCGCGCGTCGAGTGCGATCACGCGGCCGTCGCGCAGCCGCTGCTCGCCGCTGACCGACAGCGTGCGCCGGCGCAGCTCGCGCGCCGGGCTCGACAGGCGCCGCTGCGCGAGGCTGAGGGCAAAGCACGCCGCGACAGCGAGCACACCCGCCGTGTGCACCGCCAGCGAGTTGACCCAGAAGCCGGTGGCGGCCGGGAACGCGCCCCAGGCCAGCGCGAACCACAGATCGGTGTGGAAGCGCCCGCCGAACCACTCGAGGTCGTAGGCGAGCACGAGGAACACACCGACCGCGGTGAACGGCAGCAGGCTCAGCGAGACGGTGGCGGCGCCGTAGATCCCGATCGCCGCGGCGCCGGCGAGGCCGACGAGCGCGAGCGCGATAAGCACGCGGCTCGGTAGCGCCGTGCCCAGCGGGCGCCCGCGCAGCTCGTCGAGTGCGTGCGCGGCAACGCCGACCGCGAGGAGGAACGCCGCCAGTGCCGCAAAGAGGCGCGAGGCGTGCAGGTGCGGCGCCATCGCGGCGCCGATCGCGACATAGCTGAGGTGCCAGGCGGTGTAGGGGGGATGCAGCAGCGTCACGAGGTCGCGCCAGCCCCCGGCCGCAAGCGCGTAGAACGCGGGGCGCTCAGCCGGCGGGGCGGCGCGCGCCATCTCTCGTGCCCGTCGTCACGACGCCGGCGCCGAAGCTCATCTGCCGCGTCGCCACGCCGCCGATGCCCGCCGCCTCCCAGTAGCCCTCGAGCGTGCGCAGCGGATGGCGGGCGTAGAAGTCGGGGATGCTCGTGGCGAGGAAGCGCCCGACGCTCGCCCAGTCGCTCGACACCGCGCGTCCGAGTGCCGGCAGGCCGACGCGCGTGTAGGCGCCCCACAGCGCCCGCCACGGCTCAGGCCCCGGCTGGCCGAACTCAAGCGACGCGATCCGCCCGCCCGGCGCCACCACGCGGGCGAGTTCGCGCAGCGTCGCCGCGGGGTCATCGACGTAGCGCAGCAGGTATGTGAACGTGAGGTGGTCGAACTCGCCGTCGCCGAACGGCAGCCGCTCGGCCTGGCCTTCGAGCAGCGTGATCCGGGCGCCAAGCGGCGGCTCGCGCGCAAGGCGCGCCCGCGCCGCCGCGAGCATCTCGGGACTCTGGTCGAGGCCCACCACGTCCACGTCGTAGCGGCGCACGAGCGCGGCGGCGACCATGCCGGTGCCGGTCGCGACGTCGAGCACGCGCTGGCCGGGGCGCGCACCCACTGCCGCGACCATCGCCGCGCGCCAACGCGGATCCTGGCCGAAGCTGAGCAGCGCGCCGGCGCGGTCGTAGTGGCGGGGCAGCCCGGCGAACAGCTCGAGCGCGTGCTGCTTGCGCGCGCCGTCCGCCGCCACGGCGGCGCCGTCTGGTCCGTGCTCATGGGAGGGGCCGGGGGAGGGCGTTCGCGAATCATGCCGGGTGGCAGGCACTGGTGGCGCGGCCAACACCGCATGTGGCATACACTCGCCCCAGGTAGGCAACACTTTCCTGAGGAGGAACTCCGTGCCAAAAACCTTCCGAGTAATGCTCGGAGCGGGTGTAGCACTCGCTCTGGGCGCTGCGGTGACCCTTACCACGAGCGCTTTCGGCGCCGCGCACACGGCAACCGCTCCGACCGTCACCATCGTCTACGGGACCGCGCCTGACTATCTGGACCCGGATAAGACCTACACCACGCAGGGTGGCGAGGCCACCTGGGTCAGCTACCTCGGTCTCTACACCTACGCGCACAAGAGCGGTAACGCCGGCGGCACCGTGATCCCTGCGCTCGCCAGCGGCCTGCCGAAGGTCACCGACGGCGGCAAGACTTACACGATGACGCTTCGTCCGAATCTCGTCTACTCCAACGGCGCGGCCGTCAAGGCGAGCGACTTCACCTACTCGATCGAGCGCTCGATCAAGCTGACCTGGGGCGGCGACAGCTTCTTCACCGGCAACATCGTCGGCGCGGCGGCTTACTCCACCGGTAAGGCGACCACGATCTCCGGCATCGTCACCGACGACGCGACCGGCAAGATCACGATCCACCTGCTCGCGCCCTACGGCGCGTTCCTGAACGTCCTCGCCTTCCCGTCGGCCGGCTTCGTGCCGAGCGGAACGGCGATGAAGGACCTCACTGACGACCCGCCGCCCGGCGTCGGGCCCTACATGATCACCAACGTCGTACCGGACAAGTCCTGGGTCGGCGCGATCAACCCGTATTACGCCAAGGAGGCGATCCCGGGAATCCCGCAGGCCAGCGTCACGGTCCACGCCGAGGTCGAGAGCAACACGGCGACCGAGACCGAGGACGTGCTCAACAACACCGCCGACCTGTTCGACACCGGCGACTCGATCACCCCGTCGCTGCTGCCCCAGATCAAGAGCACCGCAGCTGACCGCTACAGCACGATTCCGGTTGTGCAGAACTTCTACTTCTTCCTCAACGTGACGGAGAAGCCGTTCAACAACCAGATGGTGCGCGAGGCTGTCGACGTCGCGATCGACCGTCGCGTGCTCGCGAAGCTGGCCAGCGGCACGATCACCCCCGGCTGCTTCTTCCTGCCGCCAGGGATGATCGGACACCCGACCGGCCCGTGCCCCTACGGCATCAATCCCGACGCGGCGCCGAACCTGGCGAAGGCCAAGGCGCTGATCAAGGCATCCGGTGACGAGGGCGCAGCGGTCACGGTGTACAGCGAGGAGCGCGTTCCGCGCACGCAGTTCTGCCAGTACTACGCGAGCGTGCTGAACTCGATCGGCCTGAAGGCCACGATCAAGCCGATCGCCGACGCGCTGTACTTCCCGACGATCGGGACCCTCAAGCTCCACCCGCAGACGGGCTTTGCGGACTGGGATGAGGACTTCCCGAACCCCGGGGACTTCTACCTGCTGCTCGACAAGCACTCGATCACGCCGACCAACGGACTCAACTACGGCGCCGTCGACGACCCGAAGATCCAGAACGCGATCACCAAGCTGGACGCGATTCCGTCCAGCCTGCTGAGCAAGTACGCCGCGGATTGGACGGCGCTTGACGAGTACACGGCCCAGAAGGCCTATGACATCGTCTTCGGCTATCAGACCTGGCCGGAGTTCACCTCGACGCGCATTGATTTCAAGGCGCTGATCGTCCAGCCGTCCTACGGCTGGGACTGGACGTCGATCAAGCTCAACAGCTAGATCCTTCGGAGGGCCGGAGGGGCGCGAACCGCGCCCCTCCGGCCGCCTCTGCCCCTAAGATGCCGCCTCAGCTGCCGTGGCGACGCCACCGATCAACCCGATGGAGCGACTCGACGAGCCTGTCGTCGTAGACGCCGGCGCGGGGCTGGCCGGCGCGAACACGGATCTTCCGCCCGGGATCGGGCCCTACCGCATCGCCTGGCGGCGCCTGCGTCGCAACTACGTGGCGCTGGCGTTCGGCGGATTGTTTCTGTTGATCGTCGTGCTGTGCCTGCTGGCGCCGGTCTATTCCGCCGACATCGCCCACGCCGGCCCGAACTCGGAGGCCAACTCCTTCAACGCCCTCAGCGCCGACGGCATCCCGATCGGGCCGACCTGGCACAGCCAGTTCTTCCTCGGCGCCGACACCAACGGTCGCGACGTGGCCGTGCGGCTGCTCTACGGCGGCCGCACGTCGCTCTTCATCGGCGCCGTCGCGACGCTGATCACAATGCTTCTCGCCACGATCCTCGGGACGATCGCCGGCTACACGCGCGGGATCGTCGACGGCTTCCTTTCCCGTTTCTTCGAGCTGCTGTGGGCCTATCCGGCGCTGCTGCTCGGGATCGCGCTCGGCGTCAGCCTCCAGCTCGGCGGTCTGGACCTCGGGCTCTTCACGCTTCAGGGCAACTCGCTGCTGGTGCCCGCGTTCGTGATTGGCGTCGTCTACATCCCCTATGTCGCCAAGCCGATCCGCGCGCAGGTGCTGACGCTCCGCGAGCGCGAGTTCGTTGATGCCGCCCGCCAGCAGGGCCTCGGGCCGGTGCGCATCATGGTCGGCGAGATCCTGCCGAATCTCTCCTCGACGATCATCGTCTTCATCCCGCTGATCCTCGCCAACGCGATCCTGCTCGAGGCGGGCCTGTCCTACCTCGGCGCCGGCGTGCAGCCGCCGAACCCCTCCTGGGGCACGATGATCAGTGATGGGATCCGCCTGATCCCCGCGGCGATCCACCTCACGATCGTCCCCGGCGTGATGCTCGTGCTTGCCGTGCTGGGGATCAACGTCTTCGGAGACGGCCTGCGCGACGCGCTCGACCCCCGCTCCCAGGTGAAGGTGCGCGCCCCCGGAAGCCGTCGCAGTCGCCGTCGCGCGGCAGCGGTCGAGGCCGCCGCGGAGGAGATGAGCTGATGATCCGCTTCGCCCTGCGGCGCCTGTCCTCGTGCATCGCGCTGCTGTTCGCGATCTCGCTCCTCACCTTCCTGATCTTCGAGGCGATCCCCAACAGCAACCCCGCGCTGCGCCTGGCCGGGCGCACCGCCACCCAGATCCAGATCGATGCGGTGGAACGCGAGTGGGGCTTCAACAAGCCGATCTACGTCCAGTACTTCAAGCTGATGGAGAAGGTCTTCACCGGCAACGTGATCTCCTACACGCAGGGCATCAACGTCGAGCACCAGATCGTGTCGGACCTGCCGCCGACGCTGTCACTGGCGATCGGCGCCGGGATCATCTGGTTCTGCTTGGGCGTCTTCTTCGGCGTGCTCGCGGCGGTCCGCGCCGGGCGGCTGCTTGACCGCGTCCTGACCGTGCTCTCGCTGATCGGCGTCTCGACGCCCGTGTTCTTCCTCGGCGCGATGCTCAGCTTCTACCTCGGCTTCAAGGCGGGGCTCTTCCCCAACGGGAACTACGTGAACATCACGACCAACCCGATCCAGTGGCTTTACCACATGATCCTGCCGTGGATCGCGCTGTCGGCCGTCTTCATCGGGGTCTACTCGCGCGTGCTGCGCTCGACGATCCTCGACATGCTGAACGACGACTTCGTCCGCACCGCGCGGGCGAAGGGCCTCACCGAGCGCCAGGTGATGACGCGTCATATCCTGCGCAACAGCCTGATCCCGATCGTCTCCCTGTGGGGGCTTGACTTCGCGTCGGTGATCGGCGGCGGTGCGATCCTGACCGAGTCGGTCTTCAACCTGCAGGGTGTCGGGCAGTATGCCGCGCAGTCGATCGAATATCTCGATGTCCCGCCGGTGCTGGTGATCACGATGTTCGGCGCCTTCTTCGTCGTCCTGCTCGGCGCCGTCGTCGACATCGTGCACGCATGGCTCGACCCGCGAGTGCGGCTCTCGGCATGAGTGCCGCGACGCCGCTGCTGGCCGTGGAGGATCTCCGCGTCAGCTTCCGCACCGAGGAGGGCGTCGTCCGCGCCGTCGACGGCGTCTCGTTCACGATCGCGCCGGGCGAGGTCGTGGCGATCGTCGGCGAGTCCGGCTCGGGCAAGTCCGTGACGTCGATGACGCTGATGGGCCTGACGCGCTCCCCCAACGCGACCTTCGAGGGGACCGCCCACTTCGAGGGCACCGAGCTCATCGGCGCGACCAACGACCAGCTGCGCCGGATCCGCGGAGCGCGCATCGCGATGATCTTCCAGGATCCGATGAGCTCGCTTGACCCGGTGCTGCGGATCGGCAAGCAGATCGCCGAGCAGATCCTCGTGCACGACCACGAGATCAGCAAGGCCGCGGCGCTGGACCGCGCGGTCGGCCTGATGGAGCGCGTCGGCATCCCGCGCGCGCGCGACCGCGCCCGCTCCTATCCGCATGAGTTCTCCGGCGGCATGCGCCAGCGCGTGATGATCGCGATGGCGCTGTCATGTTCCCCGAGCCTGCTGATCGCCGACGAGCCGACGACCGCGCTCGACGTGACGATCCAGGCGCAGATCCTCGACGAGCTGCGCGACCTGCGCGAACACAGCAACACCGGCATCATCCTCGTCACCCACGACCTCGGCGTCGTCGCCGACATCGCCGATCGCGTCGTCGTCATGTACGCGGGGCGCGTGGTCGAGCAGGGCACACTCGACGACCTCTTCTACGACCCTCAGCACCCCTACACGTGGGGCCTGCTCGGGTCGATCACGCGCATCGACGGCGACCGCTCGCGCCAGCTCCCGGCGATCGGCGGTTCGCCGCCGTCGCTGATGCACCCGCCCGAGGGCTGCCATTTTCGCCCGCGCTGCCCGCACGCGTTCGCCAAGTGCGTCGAGGTGCCGCCGCTGCGCTCGCAGCTCCCGGACGCACCGGAGCACCTCGACCGCTGCTGGCTTGCGCCGGAGGAGAAGGCGGCCCGGCGTCTCGTCGACGGACAGTTCGGCCTGGCCCCGGCGGGCGTGGTGAGCGCGTGAGTGAGCGCGCGCCGCTACTCGAGGCCGAGCACCTCGAGATCAGCTTCCGGGTCCGCGGCAGCGGCGGGCTGGGCCGGCGGCCAGAGACGGTTCGCGCTGTCTCCGATGTCTCGTTCCAGCTCTACGAGGGGGAGACGCTCGGCATCGTCGGCGAGTCCGGCTGCGGCAAGACGACGCTGATCCGCGGGCTCGTGCGGCTGCTCGATCCGACCGGGGGCAGCGTGCACTTCCACGGCATCGACATCACCAAGGCCTCGCGGCGCAAGATGGCTCCGCTGCGCCGCGAGATGCAGATGGTCTTCCAGGATCCGCAGGCGTCGCTGAATCCGCGCAAACGGGTCCGCCAGATCCTCGCGACGCCGCTGCGCGTGGCCGGCGTGCCGCGCAAGGAGTGGGAGGCACGCTCGCGCGAGCTGCTCGCTCGCGTCGGCCTGAACCCGGAACACCTCGATCGCTTCCCGCACGAGTTCTCCGGCGGCCAGCGCCAGCGGATCGGCATCGCCCGCGCACTGGCCCTGGGCCCGCGCGTGGTGATGCTCGACGAGCCGGTCTCGGCCCTCGACGTCTCGATCCAGGCGCAGGTCATCAACCTGCTCGACGCGCTCCAGAAGGAACTGGCGCTGACCTTCGTCTTCGTAGCGCACGACCTCTCGGTCGTGCGTCACGTCTCCAACCGGATCGCCGTGATGTACCTCGGCAAGATCGTCGAGCTCTCACCGGCTGAGGAGCTCTACGAGAAGCCGATCCATCACTACACCCGCACACTACTTTCGGCGATCCCGATTCCCGACCCGCGCGAGAACCGCGAGCGCACACGGACCCGCGTCGAGGGAGAACCGCCGAACCCGATCTCACCGCCGGCCGGCTGCCACTTCCACACGCGCTGCCCCGCCGCCAGCGGATTGTGCCGGACCGTCGAGCCGCCGCTCACCGAGTACGCGGGCGGACATCTCGCCGCCTGCCACCATCCGCTCGCCGTGAGCGCCGAGGAGATCGCGGCGGCACGGCGCTCGCCGGCCAGCCCGCTGAGCGCCGGCAGCGAGTTGCCCGCGGCGGCCGCGGCGGCGGCGTAGAGCCCCGGTTGCGCGCAGCCTCACCGGCGAGCGCCGGTTGCGTCGGCGCGCCCGTCGCTCGCTAGACTCGTCTCGCGTGGCATCCGTAAAGCTCCACCGCTGTTCTTGGACGTTCCTGCACACCGACCTCGACGCGTGCTGGAAGGTGCAGCGCGCGCTCGACGAGAAGGGCATCGAGTACGAGGTCGTCAAGCATGGCTACGGCAAGGGCGCGCGACCCGCGGTCCGCGCGCTGAGCGGCCAGAAATGGCTGCCGGTCATCGAGTTCGAGGACGGCCGCGCCTATCGCGCCGAGTCCGACGACATGGCCGCGCGCGTGCGCGCCGGCCAGCTGTTCGACTGAGTCGCACCTCGCCCGCAGGGTGGGCGAAACGACACCTGTGGCGGCTGTTTCCCTCCGCGCCGGCGGATACAGTCCTCCCAGCTGCATGGACGCAGTTCGCATCACCGAGGCCCGCTATCGCAGGCAAGCGAAGGCGGGCCTCGGTCTTCCCGCTGACCCGCCGTTTGCCGTGACGGCCGCCCGCGCGAGCACGTTCGAAGGCGGGGCGTCACGTTGGCTTGGCACCCCGGGAGCGTCGCTCGGCGACACCCCCTACGGGCCGTGCCGCCGTACCGCGAAGGCCGCCCTCGCGCGGCGCCAGCGCCGCGGAGGCGAGCCGGCCACACCGAATCCATAGGCTGCGTGGAAGATGTTCCTGCTCATCCTTGTCGGCTGGGCCGTCGCGGAGATCTTCGCCTTCGTCGAGGTCGGGTACGCGATCGGCTGGCCTGCGGCAATCTTGATCCTGCTCGCCACCTCCGTGCTGGGGACTCAGCTGTTACGCGTCCAGGGACGCGCCGCATTCGCGCGCGTTTCGCTGGCGGTCTCCGAGCGCAGGGCGCCCGGACGTGCCGCGCTCGACGGCGTGCTCGGATTCCTCGGCGCCATGCTGCTGGTGCTCCCGGGTTTCGTCAGCGACGCGCTCGGCGCGCTGCTCCTGCTCCCGCCAACCCGCAAGCTGGCGGGCCGGTGGCTGTCGCACCACTACGCGGGGCGCACGATGAGGTTCGTCGCGAACACAGGCAGCTTCGCGTCACGCGCCGGCGGCCGCCACCCCCACGACGTGGACTCAACGGCAATCGACGACGATCGCCAGCAGCTCGATCGCTGACTGCTGTCAGCGGGCGCCCCATGTTCTGCGGGCGGCTGGCCTCACAGCTGCGACGCTCGGGCGCCCGTCCTCCCGTCCGACTGTCGCGCCCGCTCGCCGCAGCGATTGCCGGTCCCCGCCGCGGTCGCCGCACAGCCGCCGCCGCCGCGCGCTTGCCATACTCCCGGTCCCACGTTTTGGGGGCGTAGCTCAGTCGGTTAGAGCGCCGGCCTGTCACGCCGGAGGTCGCGGGTTCGAGTCCCGTCGCTCCCGTAGGTTGAAGTGCTTGGTAGTGCGCCGCTTTCGTGCTGTGAACGGGCCGCCTCCTGCGGCAGTACGTCAGGTCTGTCGGCGGCATTTGTGCCCAATCGGCGTCGTCGAGAATGCCTCCGAGGCGCGTCTTCGTGCGCACGGCTCTCCCGTCCGGTGCCCCGCTTGGACGCGTGGCCGATTGGTCGGCGCCCGCCCGTGGCACTTGTGAAGAGTTTGAGTACGACTTGCGGTGCCCGCGACGCCCGGTCAGGATTTCGCCTCGATGCGGCGTCGCGCGGCAGTTCTAGCTTTGGTATTCGGCGTGGCGGGCGCCGGTATCAGCCGCGCCGAGGGACCAGCGGCCAAGCTGGAGGCGACCAGCGCCACCGCGCTGCCCGCTGGAAGCCGGCTACTCGCCGACGTTCAGGTGCCGCTGACGAGCGGCTACGCGGCCGGCGGCTCGCTCTACGTCCCCTACGACCACCCTTACGGAGAGCACACCGGCGAGGTCTACGAGCTCGCGCGACTCGACGCGAGCGACGGCCGCCGCCTCGCCGTGCGCAGTTTCGCCGACGCTATCGACGACATGGTCGTGGCCGACGGCTCGCTCTGGCTGACCACGAGCTCCGGCGACGCGACGACGTTGTGGCGGCTCGACCCGCGCGGGCTGATCGTCCGCGCCAGCCGCCCGCTGCCCAGCTCGCACTACTCTGAATCGATCACCGGCTCGCTCGCGCTGGCCGGCGGCTACCTGTGGGTCGGCGCGGGCCAGCTCGACCGGGTCTCGCTGAGGAGCGGCCGCGTCGACCGCGTGGTCGCGCTGCCTGACCGCGGCCCGGTGCAGATCGCGAGCGATCCGGCGGCGCGCATCCTGCTCGCGAGCTTTGGCTATGAGCACCCCACCTACCTCGCGCGCCTCGATCCACGAACAGGTTCGTTGCGGACCCGGGTCACGGTCCCCCGCAGCGACTCGCAGCCGACGTTCGGTGGGATTATCGACGGCGGCGCCTGGATCCAGAACACTGTGGGCGCGACGACGTCGACCTGGCGCGTCAACGTTACTACCCTCGCGTCGAGCAGGGCCCTCGAGCCGCGCGGCGCCGCGGGCCCGATCGCCGCGCGTGTCATCGGCGACCGGCTGTGGGTGACCGAGCCGCTGGGCGCGAGCAACCTCAGCTACTGCGCCGATCCGTTTACCGGCAGCGCGCGCGTGCGACTGCCTGCACTGCCCGGCGACTCGGTGTTGCTTACCACCGACGCGAGCAACATCTTCTACACCTACGTCCCGCTCAACGCGCACGTGGTCGAGCTCGACCGGGCACCGATCCCGCCCGGCTGTGGCTCCTGAGGCGCGGCGGGGGACGGCGTCTCCGCCGTCCCCCGCCGCTGTGCCAGGCCTGCCCGGCGTCCCTGCCTAGAAGAAGCTAAAGCCGCCGTTGCAGCGTCCGCTGCCGGCGTCGCTATAGCTCGCCGGCGTGCCCGCCGGAGCTGCCGGGTTC
Organism: uncultured Solirubrobacterales bacterium; assembly: GCA_963788385.1. GTDB lineage: Bacteria > Actinomycetota > Thermoleophilia > Solirubrobacterales > Solirubrobacteraceae > Palsa-513. Next base: position 125,650 of record CAWBGR010000015.1, on the reverse strand, counting down.
TCCATCGCCGACTCGTAGTCCCACTGGTAGCCGTCGGGCTCCAGCGTGAGCTTCATCACGCCGTAGTACTCATCCGCCCATGCCTGCAGATTCGGCGTGCTTGGGATCACCGTGTCGAGCGACTCGCCGCCGGTTCCCACGATGAACTCGCGGATCCCGTTGCGCGGGTCGTACTGCCCCTGCGGGTTCATCGGCGCGAACCGCGAGTAGACGTGGTCGTGCCCGTTGAGGATCAGCGTCGCGTGATGCTGGTAGAGCAGCTGCCACCACGCGTCGGCGGTCTGCCCCTCGGTGCTGTCCGAGGTGGTCGGGCTGGCCGTCGAACTGAACGTTGGCTGATGCCAGTACGCCAGCGTACATACGCTGTGATCCTCGTTGAGGTCCTGTGCGAGCCAGTTGGTCTCACTCTGTAGCCAGCTGCCGGTTGGCGAGCAGCCACCCGGCTCGTCGGCGCATTCGGCGTTGAGCGAGATCAGATGCCAATCGCCCAGGTTGTAGGAGTACCAGCCGTTGCCCGTCGTACCGAAGTCGCCCGCCTGCCCCTCAGGCTGGGGGACGGGCTGCACCACGCCGTTGACCGAAGTGTCCAGCTCCGACCCGTCGACGGCGTTGTGCTGGATGCCGTTGTAATAGTCGAAGTAGCCGTACCCGCGGACGCCGGTCTGCCCGTGGTTGTCGTAGAACTCGTGGTTACCCGGCGCGGGCCGCTGCAGGAACTTGAACGCACCCCAGTACTTGTCGAACGAGTTTTCGAAGTCCGAGTAGTAGCCGTTCTGGTACTGCTCGTCACCGAGAACCGCGACCAACGCCGGCTTCATCGCCTCGACCTGCTCAGCGGTCGCGTTCTGCGCGGCGTTGCGGGTCGTCGCGGTTACCCCGCCGGTGCACACGTCGGTTGCCTTCTCGGTCCCCTGCGGACTACCCGGCTGGCAGGAGATGTCGCCCACCGCGGCCAGCACCGGCGCCGGACCGGAGTCGTTGTAGGGCCAATCGTTATCGCTCGCGGAGAAGAACCCCGGATCGCCCAGCGCCACGCCGGCTCCCGCCAGCGTCGCTACCACTGCGATCGCGGCGGCTCGTCGGATCGCCCGCCTTCTTGTCAGTCTTAGCACCAATCCTCCTCGCGTTCGTGTCGACTGTTGACGCCGCGAGCCTAGGTCTGCCAGCGCGCTGCCTGGGTGACGGTGCTGTGACCAAAGCGTGAACATGGTGTTGCCTCGGCGCACGCACCAGTTCGGACACAGCGATAACGCCGACTTGCCGCCGACGCTCTGCTCGCACTTGTTGTCGAGGTGTTGCCGTGCGGTCTTCGGGCGCCCGCCCGGGCGATCCGCACGCTACGGTGCCGCTGATGGCATTGTTTCGTGTCGGCGACCACGTCGCTCTGGCCGATCGGGCCGACGAGCGGCTCAGGATCACAGAGATCGTTGACGACAATCCTGCTGGGGCGACGTACCTGGTTGCCGACGACGAGGGCGCGACGGTAACGCTCGCCGAGGCGATACTGATCAGGTACGGCTCCAGCGTGGACTAATTCAGGGCAACTACCCCACTGGGCAGCCTTCGATCGACGACTCCGCCGCAACTTTTCGCGGCAACGCGGCAGCGTCCGGAGAAGCGGCACATTTGCCGCGCGCGGAACCGATTGCATCCGAGTCTGCTGGCACTGGTGACGGCGCGAACGCGTCTCGACGCACGGGGCTCGCTGCCGGACCGTCTGTTGGAACACGCTTGGGCTGCGACCACGCGTGCTCGCCGTCAATTCAGTGTGTTAAAAAGCGGGCCCGCTCGAGCACGGCTGGCGCCGATGACGTGCTCATGCCGGCGGCGCGGCGGCCGCCCGCACGACTCGCGCCAGCGTGTCGAGGTATGCCTCGAGTCCCGGGACGCGGAGGCCCGCGACCTTGCCGCGGTCGTCGATGAGTCGCAGCTCGACCGCCTGCTCCCAGCCGGGCAGGCCGCGAAAGTCCGCTACCTCCTGAGCGCTCATCGCTCCGCCCTGCGCCTGCAGGGTGCGCAGCGAAACCTCGCTGAGCTGAGCACGGTAGTTGGGGTCGGTCGCGACCAGGTAGCGCTTTGCCGGAACGTGCTGCCCTGCCAGCCACGCGACGCGTGTTCCAACGCGGGGTTCGAGCCAGCGCGCCGCCGCTTCACCATGGTGCTCTCGCGGACGGTCGTAGGCGATCCCAGCGACCGCCGGTGCTCGCGAGATGTCGTGCAGCAAGCAAGCGATCGCGAAACCGTCGTCGTCCTCGCGCTCGGCTTGCGCGAGCCACCCGCACTGCAACGCGTGCTGGAGCTGATCCACGGGCTCACCGTCGTAGGGCAGCCCCTCCATCGAGCGGCAGGCGACGACGATCTCCTCGACGGTCGCGGCGACGGCGCTCACGACCAGGGAAGTGTGTAGAGCTTGGTGAAGGACATCGCGCGGATTGCGTCGCGCACCCCCTCCTTGACGCCGAGGCCGCTGTCGCCGATACCGCCGAACGGCGTCAGCTCGGTGCGCCATCCGGGAACCTCGCGGATGTTGACGGTGCCGGCGCGGAGCTCGCGGATGCAGCGCGCTATCGCGCGCCAGTCGAATGTGCAGACGGCGCTCGAGAGCGCGTACGGCGTCGAGTTGGCGGTCGCCACCGCCTCGTCGAGGTCGGCAACCCTGATGATCGGCGCGACCGGACCGAAGGTCTCGCGCGCGACGAGTTCGACGCCAGCGGGCACGTGGTCGAGTACCGCCGGTGCCAGCAGCGCCCCGTGGCGCTCACCGCCGTGGAGGAGCTTGGCGCCTGCCGCGACGGCGTCGCGCACGCGCTCCTCGATCGTCCTCGCCGCGGCCTCGTCGATCACGGTGCCGACATCGGTGCTCTCGTCCATCGGATCCCCGGCACGCAGTGCCGCCGCGGCCTCCGCGATACGCGCAGCCAGCGCGTCCGCGATCGCTTCGACGGCGATGATCCGCTTGACGGCGGTACAGCGCTGACCTGAGTTCTGGAACGCGCCGCGCACCGCGAGGATCGCCGCCTCGTCCAGATCGGCGTCGTCGAGGACGATCAAGGGGTCGTTGCCGCCGAGCTCGAGCACGGCACGCCGAAAGCCGAGGCGGCCGGCGATGGACTTGCCCACGGCAACGCCGCCAGTGAAGGAAATGACCTCGACCGCCCCGTGGGCGAGGAATGCTTCGAGGATCTCAGGGGGGTCGCCACAGACAACCTGGGCGGCCGGCTCTGGCAATCCGGCGCCTCGGATCAGCTCGATCAGTACGAGCGCGCTCAGCGGCGTCTTCTCCGATGGCTTGAGGACGATGGGCGCGCCGGCGGCGATCGCCGGCGCGAGCTTGTGGGCGACCTGGTTGAGCGGATGGTTGAACGGCGTGATCGCCGCCACCAACCGGACGGGAACCCTCAGCGTATGGGCGCGACGGTCGCGCCCGCGGGGCGAGATGTCGCCCGCGAAGGTCTCGCCGTCGTCACGGAGGGCCTCGATGGCCGCGAAGCGAAAGACGTCGACGGCGCGGGCGACCTCGTGGCGCGTGTCCTTGAGACAGAGCCCCGACTCGGCGCTGATCAGGTCCGCGAGCTCACGCAGGCGCGCGGTCAGGGCGTCGGCCACGGCGAACAGGATGCGCGACCGTTCGTGGCGGGGAAGTTCGTCCGCGTAGGAGGCGCCCGCGTCAAGCACCGCCCGCGTCCGTGCGGAGTCGCTCAGCGGCGCCTCGCCCACCAGCTCCCCGCTGTAGGGGGAGCGCACGGGGAGGGTGGCGAAAGTGGTCATCGTCGCGGGTCGGCGAGCGCGTTGAGAAGCAGGTCGTGGAGGTCGCGGCCCCATAACTCGCGCCCGCGCAGCGCGCCCTCGCGCAGCGGATGGGTGAAGATCATCGGCACCGTCTGCTCGTGCAGGCCGCCGTGCGAGCGCAGCGCTCCATGCAGGGCGCCGAGGTCGTGGGCCGAACGCGACTTGCCGAGCACGGTACTCCCGTCGCCCAACACGATCAGGTCGCCGATCCGGTCGCCTGGCAGATCGAACGCGGCGGCGGCGGCGAACCGATCGAGCACCGCCTCGACGCCGGATAACCCCGCGAGCGCGCCACGAGCCCGATCGAGGTCGTCGAGGTCGTCGAGGTGAACCCAGGCGAGCGACCCGAGCGCCGCGTGGTGGACCACGTAGGGGTCGGTGATCGGGCACAACGTGTGCCCGCCGCGCACGCCGGCGGCGGCCAGCGCGTCGTCGAGGAAGCGGACGTTGGGGCTACCGTCAGGGAGCGTCTTGGCCCGCATGCCATGGTCGGCGACGAGGCCTACGACAAAGCCGGCATCGAGCGCGCTGCCGATCGAGATATCGACCGCGGCGTAGAACTCGTCGGCGAGAGGGTCCCCCGGCGCGGCGGCGTGCTGGACGAAGTCGGTGAGAGACGCATAGACGAGCGTGGCCTCGAGGTGGGCGGCCAGCGCGACAGCGAGGTCGATCGTGTAGGGCGATAGCCGCCAGTCGTAGATGCCGGGGTTGGCTGCTCCGACGACATCCGTCAGCGGCGTCCCGTCGGCGCTGCTCTGCTCGTGCGCGAGCTCGGCACTGAAGGCCGGGACACCGCCGGAGGCAAGCAGGGCCCGCAGCTTGTCCTTGGCGGTCACGCAGAGGACGCTGATGCCGGCCGCGTGCGCTGCGGCGTGGATCGTCGTTGCGCGCAGGAAGCTCGGATCGGTCAGCTGGACCTCCACACCGTGCTCGTCGCGGTAGTGATTTCCGGCGATGCCGTTGCGCGCTGCGCTCACCCCGGTCACGATCGCGATGTTGTTGGGGTTGGTGAACGTCGGCACCTGAGCCCGGGCCAACACGTAGCTGCCGCCGCTGGCGAGCGCCTCGGCCAAGCGCGGCATCAGCGAGCGATCGAGCGCGTCGTCCACGTACTCGGGATCCCAGCCATCGGCGCAGATCGCGAGGACACGGCGGGCTGGGACCCTGTAGCTGCGGTCATTGGCGACGAAGGTCGAAGTCATCGAGCTGACTCTACAAGCGCCTCTATGCCGCGCCAACGAGCGCCGCTGATCCGTCACCGGATGGCAACATCAGCCGTCCACCGCATCGATTTGCATCTACAACATGGCGACGCCCGGCAGGCACGAGACGATCGACGCCGATCTCTGCGTCGTGGGCGCGGGGATCGTCGGCCTCGCCCATGCACTCGAGGGACGTAGCCGCGGACTGCGCGTGGCGCTGCTCGAGCGCGACCGCCGTGCCGTCGGAGCGAGTGTGCGCAATTTCGGGCACGTCTTCATCACCGGCGTCGGCGACGGCGACGACCTCGAATGCGCGCTTCGCGCGCGCGCCCGGTGGGTCGAGCTCGGCGCCCGCACAGGAATCGTCGTACGCGAAGCCGGCACCCTGCTGGTGGCCCGCACGGGCGACGAGCTCGCGGTGCTCGAGGGAACCGCCGCCAACCCGCGCCGGGAGGCGCGCATGCTGACCGCGCAGGAGGCGTCTCGGCTGGCACCGATACCAACTGGCGAGGTGCTCGGCGCGATGCACGGCGCGCTCGATCTGCGGGTCGACCCCCGCGCTGCCGTCGGCGGCCTTGCGCGCCTGCTCGAGGAGGACGATGGCGCGCGTATCGAGTGGGGCGCCGCCGTCCACGAGATCGAGCCCGGGGTGGTGCACAGTATGAGGTTGAGCGTGCGGGCGCCCAAGCTCGTGATCTGCCCCGGGCCCGATTACGTTGCGCTCCCGCCGGGACCACGCGGCAGCCTCTCGGAGCTCACGCTGTGCAAGCTCCAGATGTTGCGCGTCGCGGCGCCCGATAGCCGCGTCTACGCGCCCGCGCTGATGACCGGGCTGAGCATCATCCGCTACCCGGCGTTCACCGCGCAGGCCGGAGCCGACAGCGTCCGCGAACGCATTCGCGCGGAGCGGCCCGAGCTCCTCGAGGCTGGAATCCACCTGATCGTGGCGCAACTGCCGCAAGGGGATCTGATCATCGGTGACACCCACTCCTACGGCGACACCCATACGCCGTTTCGCGAGGAGCGCCTCGACGAACTGCTGCTGGGCGAGGCGCGGCGTCTGCTCGGCGTGACGGCCCTTGAGGTGCGTGAGCGGTGGATCGGCATCTACCCGACCGCCGCCGACGGCCGGCTCGCGACTGCCGCTAATCACTTCGTAGTTGCCTCCCCGTTCGCGGGTGCGAGGATCGTGGAGGTGACCTCGGGCCTTGGGATGACGATGGCGCTCGGGCATGCCGCCGCCGTGCTCGACGGTCTCGAGTGAGCCGCTCAGAGCTCGGGCGAGACCGCCGGCGCGGGGACGCCCCGCTCGGTGACGGCCACCCGGTCTGCGACTACCCTCAACGTCACGCGGGCCCCGAGCGGCAGGACGGCACCGTGGCTCGGCCCCTCAACCAGGAGCTCGTGGCCGTCTTCAAGGCTGACTCTGAGTCGCACCGACGAGCCGAGAAAAGTGCGCTCGACGATTTCCCCAGGCCCGCCGGAGTCGAGCGTCACCTGGAGAGCCTCCGGTCGCAGGAGCGCCTCAACCGCGGTGCCGGGTGCGTAGGTGTCAGGTCTGCTCGGCGGTACGCGCTCGCCGAGCACGACGACCTGGCCGTCGTCGGCGATGCGACCGGCGACACGGTTCATCGCGCCGACGAACTCCGCCACGAACGGGGTTGCCGGGTGGCGGTAGACGTTCTCGGGAGTGTCGATCTGCTCCAGCTGACCGGAGTTCATGACACCAACCCTGTCGGCCAGTGACAGCGCCTCCGATTGGTCGTGGGTGACGAACAGCGCGGTGATTCCGAGCCGCTGCTGGACCTGGCGGATCTCGGCGCGCAGCTGGTGGCGGACGCGCGCATCAAGCGCCGACAGCGGCTCGTCGAGCAACAGGACGGTTGGCTCGATCGCCAGCGCCCGGGCGATGGCGACCCGCTGCTGCTGGCCACCGGACAGCTGATACGGGTAGCGGTCACCGGCGTCGCCGAGGCCCACCATCTCGAGCAGCTCGCCGGCACGTGTCAGCCGGTCCGCCTTCGCACGGCCGCGCATCCGCAGGCCGAACGCGACGTTCTGGCGCACCGACATGTTCGGGAACAGGCTGTAGGCCTGGAAGACCATGCCCATGTCCCGCTTGTGCGCCGGAACCGCGGTGACGTCGCGCCCGCCGACGGTGATCGTGCCGGCATCCGGCCGGTCGAATCCGGCCAGCAGCCTCAGCGCGGTGGTCTTGCCGCAACCCGACGGACCGAGCAGGGCGACCAGCTCACCGGGGTGAATCTGCAGATCAAGGCCCTGCAGCGCCGTAACAGCGCCGAAGTGGCGCTGGACACCGCTGAACTCGACCCCCACGCCGCTGCCCGCCGGGGTCAGTGGCGCCGGCGGGGCCAACTGGGCATCGACAGGGTGCGGGGAGCTCTGCGTTGTCATCAGACCACTCGCGCCGTTCTGCCCCCGCGACGGCGCGCGAGGAACGAAAGCATGAACAGGAGCAGGAAGGTGAAGAGCAGGGCCACCAGCGCCATCGCCACCGAGATGCCGGGCGCATTGTCCTGCGAGGCAAACTGGATCATCTCCAGCGGGAAGGTCAGGTTGCTTTGATCCAGCTGGTTGGCGATCACCACCTCGCCGAGGCACAAGGCGATCGTCAGGAACATGCCGCCCAGCACGGCGGTCTGGACGTTCGGCAGCACCACGCGCCACAGCGTCATCGGCCAACCGGCGCCGAGGCTGCGTGACGCGTCGACCAGAGTGTGCAGATCGATCGCTCGTAGGCCGGTGTCGATGGCGCGGTACATCAGCGGCATCGCCAGGACCACGTACAGCGGCGTCAGGATCGTCAGCGGGTGGTTGAAGAACGTGTTGACGACCCAGAGCGGCGCTGTCTCCTTCATCTGCAGCAACCCGGCTGCGATGACGATCGGCGGCACCACGATCGGCAGGATCGTGACGGCCTCCATCACGACCGTCAGCTTCGGCAGCTTCAGCCGCACCAGGACCGTGGTCGGGAAAACAAGCAGCACGGCGACCGCCGCGGTGATCGCGGCGATCTCCAGCGACAGGATCAGCGCGTCGCTCAGCGCACCGTTGTTGACGATCGCCGTGTAGTTCTGTGGCCCGTAGGTGCCCTTCTGGTTGATCAGGCTGAACTTGACGGCGCAGACAAGTGGCAGCACATAGAAGACCGCCATTGAGACCAGGATCAGGACGCGCCAGGCCCGTGGCCGGGGACGGGCTGCCGTCCGTGGCTGCGGCGACGCCTCCCGGCGTGGCGCGATGGCCTCGAACTCGATGGCGCTCATCGCAGCCACCTTCCAGCGCGCCGCTGCACCCACCAGTAGACGATCATGACGATCCCCACCACGGCGATCATCTCCGTGCCCAGCGCGAGTCCGAACGGGATCGAATTGGTCAGCACGTTGTTGGACATCTCGAAGTAGATCTTGCAGGGGACGACAACCTGGGTGCAGCCGTCCAGCGCGAGCATCGTTGCGAAGGCGGAGAACGCGGAACCGAACAGGATCAACCAAGCGGCGATGAAGGACGGCGCCAGCACGGGTGCCGCGACGTGGCGTATGTAGGAGCGACGGGTGGCCCCGAGGTTTCTGGCGGCCTCCTCCCACTCGGGTTTGAGGCCCTCGAGCGCCGGCGTCATGAAGATCACCATCAGCGGGATCTGGAAGTAGAAGTAACAGATGCCGACGCCGAGCTGCGAGGAGATGTCGAAGTGTTGGGCGAGGTCAAAGCCGAGTGTGCTCTTGAAGAAGACCGTGATCACTCCAAGCGTTCCGAGGGAGGCGAACCAGACGAACGCCAGGGGCGCTCCGGCGAAGTAGGCGAAGACGCCAGAGGCGCTCGAGACAACCCGGCGTAGCACACCGTCGCCCGGGCCTGCCACCACGGCCACGGCGAGCGCGAGCCCGAGGATCGCAGGGCCGAGCGAGGTCCACAACGACAGGATCACGCTGTTCTTCAGCGGGATCAGGTACTGGGCCTGGGTGAAGATCGCAGAGAAGTTCGACAGCGTGAAGTGGCCATTCGCCGTCAGCGCGCCGTGCACCACCACGTACAGCGGCGCTCCCAGGAACACCAGCATGTAGAGCAGGAATGGCAGCATCCCTAGCCACGTGACCGGAATGCGCCGAGCCCCGCGGCGCCGGGGCGCCGCGGGGCTCGTCACTGTGGTCACTGCAGACATCGCCGCCGTACCGTACTACTGATGGCTAGGAGCTCCAGCCGGCCGCGATCAGCGTCGCCGCCGCCGTGGTCTGGGCCGGGGTCGGCAGCACCGGCTTGCCGGGGACAGCCGGCAGCGCCTTGTAGGCGGCCTTGTCAATCGTTCCGTTCTTGACAAGCGCCGCCTGCTCGACTGGGCGCGCGAAGCCCTTCAGGAAGTTGTTCTGACCCGTGGTCGAGTACAGGAACTCCTCCCACAGGCGGGCGGCCGCGGGGTCGGGGGCGGTCTTGGAGATCGCCTGGGCGTAGAACTCGCCGAGCGGCGTGCCGGTTGGGACGACGACCTTCCACTTCGCGGTCGACGGAAGACCCCATGCGCCGGCGACGTTGAGGAAGTCCCAGTTGATGATGATCGGGCACTGTCCGGCTTCGATCAGGGACGAGGAATCGCAGTCGGTCGCGTTGAAGTTGCCATCCGTCTTCAGCGTGCTGAAGAACGTCAGACCCGGCTGCGCGTTGGTGAGGCTGCCGCCGTTGTTGATCGCGGCAGCGAACACGGCGCCGGTCGCCGCACCGGCCTGCCCCGGGACGCCGTTGAGGGCGACCGAGTTCTTGTAGGCCGACGCCTCGAGACCCGCCCACGTGGTCGGGCAGCTCGGGACGACCGCCAGGTCACAGCCGAAGGAGACGTATCCGCCGTAGTCGTTGTACCAGTCGCCGTTTGCGGCCTTGTTGCCGGCGGGGATGTCGCTCCAGGTCGCGACCTTGTACGGCGCGAACAGGTCGGCGTCGGCAACCGCAAAGCTCTCACCCACGTCGACGACGTCCGGGGCCGTGGAGCTGCCGCGGCCGCTCTGGATCGCCTGGATCTCCTGAGCGCTCGAGCCCTCGGGGATCGCGTCATTGACGGTGATCCCATACTTGGCCTTGAACTCCTTGATCTGGGTCCCGTAATTGGCCCAGTTGTCGGGCAGCGTGATGGTGTTCAGCTTGCCTTCGGCCTTCGCGGCCTTGATCAGCGCCGTGAGCCCGCCGCCGGCCGCTGCCGACTTCTCGGTGGACCAGTTCACGCTACTTGCGTGGGCTCGTGCGCTGGCACTGGAGACGAGGCCGAGGCTTGCGCCGCCGACGGCGAGCGCGGCGGCGGCGAGTGCGGTTATCAACGCGAGCGCACGCGGCCGCGAAGCTACCGTCCGCGCCCCGAGGCCGCGATTACGAGTAGACATAGTCCTCCTCTGGGGTGGTTGTAGTCGCGGGCATCTCGCTAGTCACGACCGGTGACTGGTCTTCACCCGGCGCGCACCAAGCTAGACTCCGCCTCGCGCAAAGTTGTTGTCCGACGGTGAATAACTTGTTGTAGTTGTGTAGCTGCGACGCGAGGTGTATCAGTCAGGCGCAGGCAGGCCGGCCCTGCACACGGCCGCTCGTGATCGCTCACCGAGGTGTCCACGACACGGGCGCTCGAGGACACGTTGCCCACCGAAGCAGCGGCACCGCTTGGCCCGTGAGTCCGTCGAGAGCGCGGTTGGTGCCCGCGCGGGCTGTGTCACAGGACGTGCCGGATTGGAGCCGGCGCTGGGCTAGGATCACCGGCTTGCTACCGGATGGCGGCTCGCTCTGGAGCGTGCTGGCCGGAGTAGCGTGCTGGGTCAAGAATGATCTCTCAAGATGGAGCCCTTTACCCCGAGCAGCGCCGTCGCGCCTTGGCGCGGATGGCGGATGAGGAGTTTGATGTCGCGGTCATCGGCGGCGGCGTCGTTGGCTGTGGTGCTGCTCTCGATGCTGCGACACGCGGACTGCGGGTCGCGCTCGTTGAGGCGCGCGACTTGGCTTCCGGAACATCGAGTCGTTCGAGCAAGCTGATCCACGGAGGGCTGCGCTACCTGGAACATCGCGAGTTCGGCCTCGTCAGCGAGGCGTTGCAAGAACGAGCCGGCATGCTCGATCGCCTTGCTCCGCATCTCGTCCGGCCGCTTCCATTTCTCATGCTGCTGTCGCGTCGCGGGCTCGAGCGCCCTTACATCGCGGCCGGGCTCTTGCTGTACGACACGATGGGCACTGCGCTGGGCCGCGCCCGCGGCGTGCCGGCACAGCGTCATTTCACCAAACGCCAGACGCTCAAGAAGTTCCCTGGGTTGCGCGAGGACGCCTTCACCGGGGCTATCCAGTACTACGATGCGCAGGTCGACGACGCGCGATACACCCTGTTTCTGGCGCGCACGGCGGAGGCCCACGGCGCGCAGATCGCCACTCGTGCCCAAGCTGTTGGATTACTGCGAGACGGCGACAGGGTCGTGGGCGTTCGCGTCGTCGACCTCGAGCGCTCGCAGCGTCCGGTCCTCGAGCTACGAGCCAGGCAAACAATCAACGCGACGGGCGTGTGGGTCGACGAGATCGAGGCGCTCGTCGGCGAGCACGACCCGCTCCGCGTGCAAAGATCGAAGGGCGTTCACATCGTGGTGCCGCGGGACCGTATCCACGGCTCGACCGCTCTGACGATCCGTACGGAGAAGAGCGTGCTCTTCGTGATCCCATGGGGCCAGCACTGGATCGTGGGCACGACCGATACGAGTTGGGACCTGGACCGAGCGCATCCGGCTGCGTCGCGCAAGGACATCGACTACCTCCTCGACGAGGTCAACCGCTGTCTCGCGACGCCGCTGCGCCACGACGACATCGAGGGCGTGTACGCGGGACTTCGGCCGCTGCTGGTCGGGCGCGCCTCGGACACCAGTTCGCTCAGTCGCGAACACGTCGTCGCCCGACCGGTTCCGGGACTTGTCAGCGTCGCCGGCGGCAAGTACACGACATATCGGCTCATGGCCCGGGACGCGGTCAACGCCGCCGTCGAGGACCTGCCTGAGGATGTGCCGGCCTCTGTCACCGACAGAATCTCGCTACTTGGCGCGGACGGCTACCTCGGCCGGCTCAACGCACGTCAGCGCATCGCGGAGGAGAGTCGCCTCGGGGTCGCAAAAGTTGAGCACTTACTTGAACGCTACGGCGCGCTGATCGACGACCTGCTGCAGCTGATCGAAAAGCAGCCGGCGCTCGGACGGCCGCTCCCCGGAGCCGAGGAATACCTCGCCGCCGAGGTTGTCTACGCCGCGACGCGCGAAGGCGCGCTCCACCTGGAAGACGTGCTGACCCGGCGGACCCGGATCTCGATCGAAACGTTCGATCGCGGAGTGGGCGCCGCGGAGCCGGCAGCGAAGCTGATGGCCGGGCTACTCGGGTGGTCCAGGAAGCACACCACGAGCGAGATCGAGCACTACCGCATGCGGGTGGAGGCCGAACGCCGCTCGCAACTCGAGGACGACGACGTGGCCGCCAATAGGGCGCGCCTCGATGCGCACGACATCGTCCCGACGGTTCCGCTCGGGCCCTACGAGCAGAAGCCCCTTGCGCCCCGGGAGGCTGCTGACCACCGCGGCCAAAGTCTACGCGCCCGGGCATCTCGACGTATACGGCCAGGAGCAGGCGAAGGACTGGACCAAGCCTGAACGAAGTCACCGGCTGCACGCGGCACCCGCGCTCGCATTCGGGCCGGATGCGAGCGCCCGGGAGGTGGCGTGCCGCGCACTCCTTTGACGACGACGACTACTCGGTGCGTCGGCTGAAGATCGGCACCCTCGCTCGTGGCTGGTCAAGCGCGAGCGCCGCCTGCTTGTCTCGATCGAGGCCCACAGGATGTTCACATTGCCCGTGCTCATCGGCTTCAGGCTGTGGTTGTGCCAGCCGCCGCACCAATGAGACACGTGATACGGAGAAACGGCCAGCGCGCACGCGGTGCAGAAGACCGCACGTCGTGGGCGGTGCGCGTGGCACTCGAGGAACTGCACAACACGAACCGCGCTGCGTGTCTGGATGGCTACCGGCCGATCTGCAATGCATTTTGGGCTTCGGTCACGATAATTGGGTTGCCGGCGCGGCCAGAGACACGTTCGCTTCTGTCGGTCGCGCGTCATGCAGACGCGGCGCACGTCCAATTGGAGCGGGCACGTGCCCGGATCGACGCACTGCCGCCGGCAGGTAACGCAGCGGGGCGGGCCGCGACCCACGAGCTCATCGGCGAGGCCGAGCTTGCCATCGTTGCCCTCGCCAATAGCCTCGATCTGGCAACGAGGATCAGTCGCCGCGAGCCACATCTCGCGGCGCTCCCGGACATCATTACGCGCAAGCGTCGTCGGGTCAGACATCTGCGCGACCACTACGGCCGCATCGACACGCGCGCACTCGAACTGATCCGCAACAACCCAGACCTCGACTGGGAAGCAGCGTTCAGGCTCGATCCACTGATCACGAGCCGAACGTACAGCGACGGTAAGCGCGGCCTCGGGATAGACGGCGAGTGCAGCGAGCTGCTCGCTGCAACCCGCTCCTACCTCGAGCAAGCATGGGTCGCACTTGTGAGCCGCGAGACACGGTCAATGCCGGCCTCGCGCTGACGCCTGTCAGGCGAGGTCCTCCGTGCGTCCCCGCCCGCCTTTTCACGTCCCGGGTGCGGTCCGCCTGATAAGGGGCGAGTGCCATCCCGGCCCCGGCTGGACGCGTGCTCCGCTGTGCCGGAGTCGCTGGCTCGTCGTCAGAGCCTTCCTGACCCCACGGCGGCCGGCTGCGCGCGCCGCGCCGATCATGAGCGGATTAAGCGACCTAGCGGATGCCCGGAGGGCCTTCCGTCTCGGTCGTCGCGCTGGCGTAGGTCACCGTGCCCTCGGCATCCGCTGCCACGGTCGTCACGGGGACTTGGGCCGCGCGCTGCTCGGCGGCTTCCCGGTCGTATTGGACTGCGTCGACGGCCGCACGGATTTCGTGCTCCGGCCGCGGTCCATCCCAGTCGAGGTACCAGTGCCTGGTGATGCTGGCCAGCCACGAATCCGCGGTCGGATAGAGGCCGAAACGGGTGATCGTGCGCTGCAGACCAACCTGGTCGCTGTAGAGCAGTTCGATTGTGATCGGCAGGCGGGCGTCGATCGCGTCCGCGGTGGCCGCGCGCAGGGGATCGTCGGGATTGCGGAGCGCTCCCTGCCACATTCCGATGTCGCCCGCCGGGACATAGAGGTCGCGCGTTTGACGGCGATACTCGTCCAGCGCAGCGGGCGTGGGCATGGTCGCGGATGTGCTGAAACCCGTCCTGACGGTCCAGCCCTGGCAGACCCCGATTCCACTACCAACGTTTCTCAGGCTGATCGCGAGATACACGCTCCCGTCGACGTGCTCCGCAACGGCGCGCCCACCGGCCGCGCTGACCCAGTGCTCGTCAACGAACATGAGCTTCTGCATGGGATCCTCGAGGCGGGACTGGGCGAACAACGGTCGGCGCTGCTCCTGCAGCGCTATCTCCGCAATGCGTGCCGAGCGGTTCGCCGAGCGGACAGCCGCAAATGTGGCGACCGCAAGCACGAGGGTGCCGCCGCCCGTAACGAGTGAGGAGATCGTCGGCCAATCGGTGGCGAGCAACGGCATCATGCGCCAGTTTGCCACGGACCCGCCCACGGTCGCAGACGGCCGCGCCCACGAAGGAGCGCCAAGCCCCAGGCGATGCCCGCCACTTTGGTGCGGTGGGTGGTGCCGGCGCCACGCTGGTGCTCAGCGTGTGCGGTACTGAGCCGTTGGTGCTGGCGGTATCGTTGGAGCTATGGCGCTTCGACCGGCCGCCTTGGCGCTGGCCGTAATCGGTTTGCTGGGGTTCATCGGGGCGTCGAGCAACGCTGACGCCCAGCAGACGGTCGACTCACAGATTCCGGGCCAACTGATCGGGGTGGGACCAGATCAGCGGACGCTGATCGTTGAGTGGAACAACGACGATGTTCAGGGCTGCGGCACGCCGGCTGTGACCCCTACGGTCGTCGAAACCGCCGCCAGCGTCTCGGTGACGCTGACCGCGGTGGATGACGCGCTTGCGCCGGGCACCTCCTGCGGCGGCGTGGGCCTTGTCGGAACCGTGACGGCGACGCTGGCCGCCCCGCTCGCCGGACGGACCATCGAGGGACTGCAGATTCAGGGCGGGGCATTCGACCAGTTCCGCACTCGCACTGAGACGATGCCTGATCTCGTCGGCCTGTCGCCCGTTGACGCGCGCCTGATGCTCTCACTCCCGCCGGGCGTGCCAAAGGGCCAGTTGTTCAACGATGGCCCGGTCGGGCTCGTCGACCACTACGTTCGCCAGTCGCACGCCGGAGTGCTCGCGAGCGTCATCGCGCAGCAACCCAAGCCCGGTAAGCCCATGCGCCGAGGCATGATCGTGATCCTCAGAGTCGCACGCTAGGCAGCCCCCACGATCAAACTCTCGGTGTCGCAACGCTCGACCCAGCAGGCCCGCTGATGGCCTCTCTTGCCAGGCACGCCGTTTGATTGCGTATCTCTGACGAGCGGCCTCGCCAGAAGCAGCCCACCACGACGGACGCCTACACTGGCTCAGGGGGCCCAGACACCGAGAGGGAGCGTCGAATGACTGCGAAGGCCGACTTCACGCCGCAGGAGTGGGAGCTGGTTCTGGAGGGCCCGCTGAGCGCAGGGTTGATCGTGATCACAGCGCAGCGGGGCGGGATGCTTCGCGAGACTGTGTCGATGGCGAAGGCCTACGCTGAGGCGCGCCAGCACCACGGGCAAAGCGAGTTGCTCGACGAGATCGTTGCGGTGAAGCCCAAGCTCGATCACACGAGGTACCACTCGCTCGAAGAGCTCAAGGAGCACTCGCTAGGGCTCCTGCGCGACGCGATCGCGTTGCTCCAGGGCAAGGTAACAACGCAGGAGCTAGACGAGTACAAGCACTTCATCATCACCCTCGCCGACAAGG
The DNA here is from genome assembly GCA_963788385.1 of uncultured Solirubrobacterales bacterium. Taxonomy (GTDB): domain Bacteria; phylum Actinomycetota; class Thermoleophilia; order Solirubrobacterales; family Solirubrobacteraceae; genus Palsa-513. The sequence goes on along the minus strand of CAWBGR010000015.1, from coordinate 109,699 downwards.
TCGCCCACGCGCACCGCGAGCACGGCCACGGCGCGCAGGCCGTCAGCGCCAGCGAAGAAGCGGCAATGGCCGCGATCACCGAAGCGCTCGGGTAGGTCCAGAGCCCACCACCGGCCGTTCGTCGCGACCGCGTCGCGATTAGCAGTCCCTGACCGGTTGGCCGGGCGGGCGGCGACCGGCTACAGTCGGCGTTGGCGTGAGCGAGTTTTTCGAGCCACCTTCGCCGCGTGAAGAGTCGGAGCGCCCGGCACTCCAACGGATGCCACCGTGGATGCGCGCGCCATCGGGAACGCTCCCAGCCGTCGTGGCACTCGATCTGGTGCTCGCCCGCACAGAGAAGGTCGCGGTCTGCGTGACGCGGCTCGGCGCCTATCCGCAGGGCTTCGAGCTCGATCTCGTCACGATGGCCAGCGACGACCGTGCCGATCTCGATCCCCACCTGTTCGGCAGGCCAGGAATGCGTGGGCGAGCCCTGCGCGGCGAACTGGACGCCGGTGCTGGAATACCGCCGGAGATGCTCCGGTTCGGTGTCGAGTTTGCTGATGGAACGAAGGCGACGAACACCTCGCGGCTGATCGACCCGTTTGCGAAGGAGCCGCCGCCGGGCCCGGTGCTCAGGTCGGGGGGCGGCAGCGGCAGCGATGGCAACTGGCGCCAGAACATGTGGGTCTGGCCGCTCCCACCCGCCGGCCGCCTCGCGTTCGTATGTGAATGGCCGGCCGCCGGGATTCTGCTCACCCGCCACGAGATCGACGCGCAGCTGATCCTCGATGCAGCAAGCCGTGCGCAACGGCTCTTTGCCGACGACGAGCTCATCGACGCGCGGGCGACGTAACGCCGGGCGGCCAGGTCGTCCTCACACGCAAGCCGACCAGCGGCCTCGGTCGGCAGACGAGCTCGAGTGATCCGCGTCGATCACGTCAAGGATCGGTCAGCGATCGCCGATCCCTACGCCGGGATGTCCTGTCGATGTGGCTTCGCGTCTGGTTCTGGCGTCGCCGTTTGGCGCAACTCCGACCGCTTTCGGATCCGGAGCGGCAGCGGTGGGAGCGCTTCTACCGCCAGTACCGGCGAACCTGGCACTGGCAGAGGCTCCGCCGGAAAATCGGGCGGCGAGCCGGCGGAGTGTGCGAGCGCTGTGGTGTGCCGCGCAACCTCCAGGTACATCATCGGACATGCGCTCGGCTCGGACGCCAGCGGCTGGATGATACGGAGCTCCTCAGCGGCGGCTGCCATCTGCGCGAGCACCGACGCTGAGCTCTCGGCGCACGTTATCGCTGAGACGAGCCTAACGGGTGCCCCAAAGCAGCAACTCCGCGGCGCGCCCGCTGCCAAGCGGTCCCGGAGCGCCGCCCAAACCGCCTGCCCTGGCAGTTTTGGCCTCGAGGCGACGCGTGGCGGGCGTGGGGCGTCTCGTCAAGTCGCCGAGCGGTTAAGCGTCGGGCGTGGGGCGCCGATAGTGATTTCGTGGAGTCGGTCTCGAGGCGTCGCGCACGGCTGGTTGGACTCGCTGCCGTCGCTTGCTTTTTGATCGTCGCCGGGGCTGCCGACGGTAGCCGCCGTGTGACGGCGGGCGGCGTGTCGATCCCGTGGCCGTACCGAGATCTTCAGATCGGACTCGCCAACGCTCCTGGTGGCGCTGCCGGCCTCGCGGCCGCCGCCCCGTTCGGCTTTCGCTACCAGTACCTGGCCGGGGGCGTCAACACGGGCCAGGACTGGACGCACTGGAACCCCAGCGGCTCGTTCGCCAGCCTCTACATCGCGGAGTCCGAGGCGCACCACATCATCCCCGTCTTCTCCTATTACGAGATCCGCCAGTCGCAGCCGGGCGCCGGTGTTGCCGACGAGGCTAGCGCCGACCTCGGCAACCTCGCCAACGTTGCGACGATGCGCAGCTACTACCTCACGCTCGAGTTGTTCTACAGGCGCGCGGCCGAGGCGAGGGGTCCGGTGGTGCTTCAGATGGAGCCCGACCTGTTCGGCTACGTCGAGCAGCACGCCGGCCACGGAGATGCGTCGACCGTGCCCGCGGCGGTGGCGTCGACCGGAATCCCGCAGCTGCGCGGTCTGCCGAATACCGCGGCCGGCTTTGCTCAGGCGGTGCTCGTTCTGCGCGACCGCCTCGCTCCCCGGGTGATCGTTGGCTATCCGATCTCGATCTGGGGTACGGGCAAGGACATCCACCTCAGCCACCCGTCCTCTGGCGAGGTCGATCGGATGGCAGCGGCGGCTGTGTCGTTCTACCGCTCGCTGCACGCGTCCTTCGACGTGACGTTCACCGAGCTGACCGACCGCGACGCGGGCTACGCGCAGGTGGTCAACGGCGCGGGGGCGGGCGCGTGGTGGGGGCCCGTCGACTTCAACCACGACCTGCGCTTTCTGCGTGACTACCACGCGCGCATCCCGCTCCCGATCGTCATGTGGCAGATTCCGCTCGGCAACACGGTCTCGCCGACCGTCAACAACACCCCCTACCACTACAAGGACAACAAGGTGCAGTGGCTCCTTGGAAGCGGAAGCGACCCCCATCTGCGGGCGTTCGTGAACGCCGGCGGGGTCGCGCTGCTGTTCGGCGGAGGCCAGGCGCAGGACACCGACGCCGGCGACGCGTCGGGCGACGGACACCCCGACGACGGCGGCTACTTCGACGCCCGCGCCCGCGCCTACTACGCGGCCGGAGCACTGCCGCTGGCAGCTGCCAGGCGCTGATCGGCTGCCCTCGCCTGCCGGTGCGCTGCCGAGTTACCCGCGCGGAGCGCTCCGGCGACACTCGTTTCAGTGCGCGACGTCGCCCAAGCCCGGCAGCGCGTTGGGTGCCCAACTTTGGTTGGGTCACCGCGGCTCGTAGTACGCGCGAGCGCGACGATCGATGTGCGTAGAAGCCCGCAGAGGCGTGGCGGACCCGCACGGTGGCCGTGCGATGCGTCCCTTCATAGATTGATCGGTAGCGGCGCCTGTCCGCAGACCATCGACTGAAGGGCGTAGATCATGGCTTCCAGACCCGAGGGCAGCATCGCCGTCAATCCTGAGGTCGCGCGTTTTGTGAACACGCGGCGGGCGATGGTCGATCTCGGTAGCACCGACTTCACTGATGTCAGCGCTGTCGTCCTTGCAGCCCGTGATCTGAATAACGGGGCCGTCTCGCGGCTGCGGGCGAGCGGGTTCGACCTGCCGCTGTTCGTCGTCGCGGACCCGGAGGAGAGCGTCGATCTTGACGTGCACGGGGTCACGGGCGTCCTGGCGAGCGATGGCCAGAACGCCGAGTTCTTCGGCGACATGGTCGAGACCGCGGCCTCCAAGTACGACGATGAGGCCTTGCCGCCGTTCTTCGGAGCGCTGTCGCGCTACGAGCGGCGTGGCTATTCCGCCTTCGACTGCCCAGGACATCAGGGCGGCCAGTTCTTTATGCGACACCCCGCCGGCCGGCGGTTCGTGGACTTCTTCGGTCACAACCTGTTCCGCGCGGACCTCTGTAACGCGGATGTGACGATGGGCGATCTGCTCATTCACGAGGGCGCCCCGGCCGACGCCGAGGCGCACGCCGCCACTGTCTTCCACAGCGACGAGACCTATTTCGTGCTGAACGGCACCTCAGCGTCGAACAAGGTGGCGCTCGGCGCACTGTTGACACCGGGCGATGTGGTGCTCTTTGACCGCAACAACCACAAGTCGGTCCACCACGGTGCACTGTTCCTGGCGGGTGCAACGCCTGTGTATCTCGAGACAGCCCGCAACCCCTTCGGTCTGATTGGCGGCATCGACGATCACTGCTTCGAGGAGGACTACATCCGCACGCGGGTGGCGAAGGTCGCTCCGGCGAAGGCGGATGCGCAGCGTCCGATTCGTCTGGCGGTGATTCAGCTCGGCACCTATGACGGGACGATCTACAACGCGCGGCAGGTTGTGGATCGCATCGGCGCCCTTTGTGAGTACATCCTGTTCGACTCGGCGTGGGTCGGCTATGAGCAGTTCATCCCGATGATGCGCGACTGCTCGCCGCTGCTGCTGGAGCTCGGCGAGAACGACCCGGGGATCGTCGTCACCCAGTCGGTGCACAAGCAGCAGGCCGGCTTCTCACAGGCATCGCAGATCCACAAGAAGGACTCCCACATCAAGGGTCAGCCACGGTACGTCAACCATGACCGGTTCAACAACGCGTTCATGATGCAGGCATCGACGAGTCCGTTCTACCCGATCTTTGCGTCGCTTGACGTCAACGCGCAGATGCATGCAAACGGCAGTGGCGAGCGCTTGTGGGCGACAGCGGTCGAGGTCGGGATCGAGGCGCGCAAGCTCATCCTTGCGAACTGCACGATGGTCCGGCCGTTCGTCCCCGAGCGCGTGAATGGCAAGCTCTGGCAGGACGCGCCGACGGATGTGATTGCGAACAACCGCGAGTTCTTCGCGTTCGAGCCGGGCGAGCACTGGCACGGCTACGACGGCTACACGAAAGACCAGTACTTCGTCGACCCCAACAAGCTGCTGCTCACCACGCCGGGCATCAACGCGGCGACCGAGGAGTACGAGGACTTCGGAATACCCGGGACGATCCTCGCGAACTACCTGCGCGAGAACGGAGTCATCCCCGAGAAGTGCGACCTGAACTCGATCCTGTTCCTGCTGACGCCGGCCGAGACGATCCCCAAGATCCAGAACCTCGTCTCGCACCTGGTGCACTTCGAGGAGCTCATCGAGCGCGACGCGCCGCTCGAGAAGGTGCTGCCGTCGATCTACCGCCAGCACTCCGAGCGCTACAGCGGCTACACGATCCGCCGCCTGGCCCAGGAGATGCACGACTTTTACAAGCAGCGCGACATCAAGCAGCTTCAGAAGGTCATGTTCCGCGAGGAGCACTTCCCGAAGGTCGCCTGCGCGGCCAACCTCGCCAACGACGAGTTCACCCGCGGCCACGTCGAGCTCGTCGCGATCAAGGACATCGTCGGTCGCGTCGCCGGCGAAGGCGCCCTGCCCTATCCGCCCGGCATCCTCTGCGTCGTCCCCGGCGAGATCTGGGGCGTCGAGCAGCGCGACTACTTCCTCGCGCTCGAAGAGGGCCTCAATCTCCTGCCCGGGTTCGCCACCGAACTCCAGGGCGTCCACATGCACGAAGACGCCGGGAAGATCCGCGCCTACGGCTACGTGCTGTCAAAGCCAGCGGGCACAAAGTGAGCTCCGGCAGATCCACATCAGCCGGGCGAAGCGGCCGCACGACGCCTGGCACACCGCTTTCACGAGGCCTTGAGGAGGCCCAAAATGGCTAAGCCCGTCAGAAAGATGGACGTCAAACGTCTCACCGTCGTCACCGCGATCAACATGATGGGCTCCGGGATCATCCTGCTCCCGGCCAACCTTGCGGCGGTCGGCACGATCTCGGTGCTCTCATGGCTTGTGACCACCGCGGGTGCGACGTGCCTTGCCTACGCCTTCGCTCGGGCGGGCACCTACAGCAACAACGCTGCGGGGATGGGCGGCTACGCGGAGTACGCGCACAAGCGCTCCGGCAGCTTCATGACCAACTACACGTACTTCATCTCGCTGGTGATCGCCAACGTCGCTATCGCCGTCGCGCTGGTCGGATATGCCAGCAACCTGCTCGGCTTCACCCTCGCGCCCTGGCCGACGGCACTCGCCACGATCGGGGCGCTGTGGCTGGCGTCGCTGCTCACCCTCGGGGGTCCTCGTCGCATGGGAAACATCAGCGAGTTCACGATCTGGGGGATCGTGCTGCCGCTCCTCACCCTCTGCATCGTCGGGGTGTTCTTCTTCTCCCCGCACCTCTATACCTCGGCTTGGAACCCCCACCACTACACCTTCTTCCACGGTCTGTCCGCGTCGATCGCTGTGACGCTGTGGGCGTTCCTTGGCCTGGAATCCGCGTGCGCCAACACCGGCGCCGTGGAGAACCCGAAGAAGACCGTGCCGATCGCGGTGATGGCCGGCACGCTGATCGCGGCCGTTCTCTACATCGGCTCGACCGAGATGATCCAAGGCATCATTCCGGGCTCAAAGCTGGCGAGCTCGACCGCCCCGTTCGGACTCGCGTTCGCGCACATGTTCAGCCCGGCGGTCGGCAAGATCGTCGTCGCCATGATGGTCGTCTCGTGCTTCGGCTCGCTGTTCAGCTGGCAGTTCACGGTCGCCGAGGTCGCACGGTCCTGCGCCGCCGGCGGCTACTTCCCGCGCCTGTTCATGCGGGCGACCAAGAGCGGCGTGCTGATCTTCGGGATCATCTCGATCACGATCGCGCAGAGCCTGATCTCGCTGATGACCGTCTCACCGACGCTCGACAAGAAGTTCACGGTGCTGCTCGATCTCTCGGTCATGACCAACCTCATCCCCTACCTGCTGAGCATGTCGGCGCTGGTCGCGCTGCAGGTCGCCGAGAAGGTGCCGCGCATACTCGCGAAGCGGGCGAACATCGTGGCCGCCCTGGCCACGGTTTACAGCCTCTACGCCCTGTACGCCTCCGGTTACCAGGCGATGATGTGGGGCGGCATCATCACCTTCGCGGGCTGGGGCCTCTACGGGTTCATGGTCCCCAGACTCCAAGCCAGCCGCCAAGCCGCCGCCACCACGGCCGAGCTCGCGACAAACGGCAAGCCGGCATCCCCGGCACCGGTCAAGATCGCTGCATAACGGCAGGTCGAGGGCTTCGGCCGATCGCCGGGAGCCCTCGGCTGACCAACTCATCCCCGTCTTCGTGCGCGCCGCGCGCGTGACGAGCGGCCCTGAGGTTTGGCCCGTTAGCCTGGAACGCGCTGCCCCAACCAGCGCTGACCGCGTCCGTCACGAGCTTTGATGAGCACTCGTCAGAGCGGTGGTACTTGTGCGTCCACCTGAGGACCGTGATACAGGTGAGCCTCGTCCAGGCACCCGGCATCGAAGAAGAACTGCATGCTGTCGCTGCGGACCCCGTTGTAGCTTGCGTACATGATCACGTGTCCGCTCGTCCCGACCTTGCACCGAGGATCTGTACTCGCCACGACAGTCAGCGAAGTCTTGATGAGGTTCCCCGGGTAGCCCCACATCATCGCGATGTGGGAGTGGTAGCTGATCTGCGGCCCGACGCTCACCGCGATCGTGCGGGCAGGCGAGCCGCCACCGCGAACGTCCTGGCAGATCCTGCCGGAAATCCAGTTCGTATCCAGATTGACGTCCCCCCAGCCGTACGCGAAGCCACTCCCGCCTGCGGTGAACGACTGCGAGGCGTGGAAACCCCAAGGTGGGATGCCGCTGCCCGCCGGGACGCCGCTACCCTTGTACCAGCAGCTCTGGACGGAGCTCCCGTCCGCCGAGGCGATCGTGGCACTCGAGCCCGCGGTCAACGCAAGGCACGCGATAGCAATCAAGCCCATCGGCCGGAGCCGTCGGATGCGCGACATACGTTATGGATCGGCGATCGGCACGACACGCGCGCAAGGATTAGGCGAACGTACGACGTGGGAGGCCTCAAAGCCCGCGCAGGGACGGCTGCTAGCGCGGCAATCGGAGTTCGAACCTGCGGTGTCCAGCGCCCTGCGAGCTCGAAAACCAGTGGTTTGGATCGCAAACGCGTGATGCTGGCCGTCCGCTACAGCCGTGAGCTGATCGAGGCTGGACGCGTCTCGCTCCCGGTCGCGCAGACCTTCCGGCTCGCAGACGTCGCCGAGGCGCAGCGGGTGAGCGAGGCCGGTCACGTACGTGGAAAGCTCGTGCTGCTGGTGGACTGAGCGCGCTCCGTCGGCTATCGCGCGGGCCGGCGCCCACCATGCCTGGCGCGCCGTTCGTCCGGTCGAAACCAGGAGCGCGACGAGACAGCCGCCGCTCCGCGCGCCCACGGCTCACTCCGCGAAAGGCCGGCGCCAAGCCGCGCCACGGGAGCCACACTTTTCAACCGGCGCAAGTGGTCCGCTTTTCAACCGGCGCGGACAGCTGCGCTGCTGCCACCGCGTGACCCGTTCGAGGTGCAGAGATAGCTAGCGGGCGTTCGTTCTAAATGTGATGGTGCTTTGTGAAAGAGCTGACGTTCCGTTGCTGGCGACGAGTCGTACCGCGAGGACGTGTCGACTTCGCAGCAATTTCTGTCCGGCCGGATTCAGCTTCACGGTGATGCTTTCGCTGTGGCCGGCGTCCAGTGTGGCGACTGTCTTGCCGACGGCGATTGTTCTCGTCGAAGTCTTTGGCCTCGCCTTTGCCTTGGCGGTGATGGCGACCAGGGTTCCGCCCCTCAGTGTCTCGGTAACGCTGAGAGCGACGCTAATGCTGCACGTCGAACCGGTTGGGCCAGCACAGTTCGCGGTCGTCGTTGCGGTCGTCGGGCCGTTCACGGTCCAGTGTCCAGCCGTAGCTACGGTCGGCGTCGGCGGCGTGGAGGCCTGGGGCGCGACCGGGAGCGGTGTTGCCGGCGGCGTGGCGGGTGCGGTCTGGGCCGGAGTTGTCGGTGTGCTCGGCGAGCCAATGAAGGGACCCGGGTAGACCACCGTCGCGGTCACCGCGTGTTGGGTGTAGTTGAGTGTCACCGTCGGGCGCTGATCAAGCGGGCTGGTGCAATCCAGGGTGTAGGTGCCGCCGTTGGGGATCGGGGTTCCCGACGTGTCCGAAAGCTCGCCCGTGATCGTCCCGCCAGCCGTCATCAGCGTGTATTGGTCACCGGTCACAAGATCCGCGCACCCGCCTTCTATCTCAACCTCCGCGCCCCCCAGGCTGATATCGCCTTTCGCGTTAATCTGCGAATCGGAAGCGCCAGAACCGGGTCCCCGTTGTTCGATGTAGAGGAGGAGCGCACTCTTCTGGTCAAGGGTCAGGGCGCCTCCGACGGCGAAATTGGGGGAGCCCGTAGCGTCGATCGACGCGCCCACCGACGTGAGCGCGCCGATGCTCCCGCTCGCATTGGAGAGGGCGACATCGGTCACGGTGACGGGGTTCCCGTCGGTGCCGTTGAGAGCGCCGGCTTCCAACTCGACGATTCCATTTGCACGCGCGTTGAATCCGACATCGCCCGTGTTTGATCCGGAGATCGAGACAGCACCCACCTCGACGTCAGACTCGACCGCGAGCCCGCCGGGATTGAGCTCGACGCCAAGTGGATAGTCGCCGCTGATGCCGCCGGTGTCGACGAGCGCTCCGCCGGTGATCGACCAATTCTGTGCGGCTGCGAGCGTAATTGGCAACCCCAGGGTGGCTCCTGACTCTGCGGTGGTTCCCGCCGCCGTCAGCCCGCCTGACCCTAGCGCGAGGCTGTCACCGGTGAGCTCATACCCATAGGTTCCGCCGTCGAGTGAGATCACAAGGCTCTTTGCACTGACGCCAGGGACGTCGTTGATGCTGTTGTAAGCCTCGTAGCAGCTCGTATAGCCAGGCGGGCAGCGGCTGCTGTTCAGCGTTGGAAACGTCAAGATCCCAATCGGGGTGTCCGGCTGCGGTATCACCCCGGCTTGCCAGTTGTTGGCGATTGACCAGGCCCCGCCCGTCCACAGACCGGCCGGCCCTTCGCCAGTCCACGTCTGGTCAGGGACATCCGCCATCGCCGTGGCCACACCAAAGCCAGCCAAACCGGCGCAGGTCAGCACCACCACAAGCCTGCGGGTCGACGGTCTCGCTCCGCGCCAAACGCCTCGAAGAAACCCCCGCACCGCCTAGTTCTACCAGACGCGGTTCCCGCCTACGGGTGAATGTCCTGACCAGAATCAGGGAAGCCTGGAGGAGCTTGTACGCACCCCAGCGGCATCTGGTATCCGCGCCCAACGCACGGCTGGTGACCCCCTAAGCGCCACCTCCGCGCTGCCGCCTATCGCGCCCGGCGGCACGTCGACTAGGCGAGGGCCGCGAAGTCGCTCGTCCTCGGCTCAATAGATCAGCGCCCTCCGGAGCGGGTTGCTCGCGCGCGGTTTCGATTGTGGCTGGCGTCGTCGGCTAACTAGCTTTGCGGCAGGCGTGCGTCAGTGGGTGGCCCAGATCTCGCAGAGCCGGACGAGCGTCGCGGCCGCGGCCGCCATTTCCTGAAGCGAGGCCCACTCGCGGACGGAGTGGTACTCGTGGCCGCCGTCGAAGATGTTCGGCGTCGGTAATCCGCGAGCGCTCAGCTGGGAGCCGTCGGTGCCTCCACGGATCGGGTCGCGGCGCGGCTCGATGCCCTCGGCGAGCATCGCCTCCGCAGCCGCTTGGACGACTCGCGGCGAGGCGGCCAGGTAGCGGCCCATGTTGCGGTACTGCTCCCTGACGGCGATCTCGAGGGTTGCTCGCGGCTCGGCCTCGACGACACGGCGCGCGATTGCCTGAAGCAGCGCGACGTGCTCATCGAGCAGGGTGTCGTCGAAGTCGCGGACGATGAACCGAAGGTGCGCCCGTGCGGGCGAGCCGTCCAACCCGTGAGGGTGAATGAACCCCTCTCGCCCGCTCGTCACCTCGGGGGCGAGCCTGTCAGCCGGAAGCTCTGCAACCACCCGGCAGGCGAGCCGCAGTGCGTTGACCAGCTTGTTCTTGGCGAAGCCGGGATGAACGTCCACGCCGGTGATGACCATGCTGACCTCCACCGCGGAGAACGTCTCGTCCTGAAGCTCGCCCAGCTCCGAGCCGTCAACCGTGTACGCGCACGACGCGCCGAACCGTTCGAGGTCGAGCATCGATGCTCCGTGACCGGCTTCCTCATCCGGAGTGAACGCGATCGCAAGCCCGGGGCGCGGGATCTCCGGGTGCGCGCACAAGTGCGCTACCGCGGTCATGATGGCCGCGACTCCGGCCTTGTCGTCTGCGCCAAGCAGCGTGTCGCCGCTCGCGGTGACAACGTCGTGCCCCACCTTTGCTGCAAGCTCGGGCATCGCCGCCGGATCGAGCCGGGTGCCCGCCGCCGGAAGCACGATCACGCCACCGCCATATGCCCGGTGCACGATTGGAACGACTCCTGCTCCTGGCGCATCGGGACTTGTATCGAGATGTGCGAGCAGCCCGATCGTCTCCGCGCCCTCGGGGTGCGACGCCCGCAGTTTCGCGATCACATAGCCGTATTGGTCCATCTCGACATCGTCGATGCCGAGACCGCGAAGCTCCTCGACGAGCATCTTGCCGAGCACGCGCTGCCCCGAGCTGCTGGGTGTCCCGCCACCGCCGGGCCGGGCCTGGGTGTCGACACGCACGTAGCGCAGAAACCGCTCCAGCAAGGGCTCGGCGAGGGCCTCCGCGAGTGGCGATGTGAACGCTGCGGACACGCTCCAAGTATCCCAGCGGCGGGACTCATCGACGTGGCGGCCGCTCCGCCCGGCAGCTTTCGGGCCGCGCGGTATACTGAACCAGGTGGTTCAGTATACAAACACCGTCGACCGCGCTTTCGTGGCCCTGGCAGACCCGACTCGCCGCGCCGTGCTCGAACGACTCGGTTCCGGTAGGGCGACGATCAGCGAGCTTGCCGAGCCTTTCGAGATGTCGTTGACCGGGATGAAAAAGCACATCCGGCTGCTCGAGGAGGCCCAGTTGGTCACGACCGAGAAGGTCGGCCGTGTCCGCAGGTGCATGCTCGCGCCGTACGCCTTCGAGGGCATCAGCACGTGGCTGGCGCGGCTCGACCGATTCGCGCGGGTCGTCGAACTTACGAAGGGAGACCGATGAACGACACCACAGTCACCACCCCAAACGCGCTTGAGATTCGCGTCGAGCGGATCTTCGACGCCCCACGCGCACACGTCTTCTCCGTCTGGACCGACCCAAAGCTGATTCCGCAATGGTGGGGCGACGGCACTGTCGTCGAGGAGATGGACGTTCGCCCCGGGGGCAGCTACCGCTTTCGCACCGCCTTCGGCTTGGTTGAGGGCGAGTACCGGGAGGTCCAGGCGCCCGAGCGGATCGTGCAAACGTTCCAAAACCACGTGCAGACGCTCGAGTTCGAGGATCTCGGTGGGCAGACGAAGCTCACCCAGACGATGGCCTTCGCCACGACCGAGGAACGCGACACGACGATGCAATACGGCGTCGAGGAAGGGGCGAAGGGCGGCTTCACGCGAGTGGATGCGCTGCTCCAGCGACTGGCGACCGACGCGTAGCCGCCAAGGATGACCTACGAAAGAATGCGGGACCGATGAAGACGATGACATGCAAGCAACTGGGTGGCCCCTGCGATCTGCCGCATCATGGGAACACCGCGAATGAGGTTATAAAGGCCCAGGATCGGCATCTGAAGGCGATCGTCGCCGGGGGTGATGACACCCACAGGGGCGCTCTGCGCGAGATGCAGGCGAGGTGGAAGAACCCCCTGTCAGGAATGGCGTGGTACAGGAAGGTCAAGCGTGACTTTGCCGCGCTGGCGCCGGATTGACGGGCGCCGACCCAACCTTGGGCGTTCAGCGCCGTCGCGATAGCGCGCACTAGTTCGAGCCCGACATCCACCGCGCCGGGAATGCCCCCGGGCCCGGCGCCGAAGCGAAGGCGGACGCCCGAAGGCGGACGTCGGTTCAGTACAGCCCACTCGGGGCGCTCAGCGGCGTGGCCTTAGGCTTCAGAGGTGACCGGATCCGAGGTTCTGCCGTCGGCTGGGGCGCTTGAGGAAGTCCGGCGGCTCGCCGGCTCCTCGGCTGTGATCCTGAACGTCGCACGCCTCGACGGCGGTCAGCATGCGGATACCTGGAGGGTCGACACCGGCAATCCCGCTTTCAGGGCGGTCGTGCGACAGTTCCCGATCGCCGACTCTGCCGCCCGCCGTGAGCAGCTGGTGCTGCGAGCCCTTGATGGGCTCGGGGGTATGGCCCCGGTGGCGCTCGGGGCTGACCTGAGCGGCCGATGGTCGGAGCACCCGACCACCTTGATCAGCTGGCTTGACGGCGAGGCGGACATCACGCCGAGCGATCCGCAGATGTGGGCGCGCGAGCTTGGTCGCGCGCTGGCGCTGGTGCACGCCGTGCCAGCCGACCGGCTGGCGGGCTTGCCGAGCGTGTTCGACGGCAGAGGGTCGCAGGCTGGGTTGAACGGCCCGTTGGCAGCGGAGGTTCGCTCTCGCTGGCCGCCGATGATCAGCTCGCCCGAGGTGCTCACTCACTCCGACTACTGGTCAGGCAACGTCGTCTGGCGTGATGGAAAGCTCACGGGCATCGTCGACTGGTCGGGTGCGGCGCGGGGTCCACGCGGTTACGACCTCGGCTGGTGCCGCCTTGATCTCGTTCTCCTGTTCGAGGAGCCAATTGCCGACGTTTTTCTTGCGGCCTATGAAGCCGCCGCCGGCCAGACCGTCGCCGACGTGGGCCTCTGGGACCGCTGGGCGGTCGCCCGCTCGCACGACATAGTCGAGACGTGGACTCCGAACTACGCGCCGCTTGGGCGCGTCGACCTGGGAGAACACGAGCTTCGCCAACGCCACTCCCGCTGGGCTGCACGGCTCGTCGAACGGGCGTAGGCGTGCCGACACGCTCGCCAACGGCGTGACACCCCTCTCCACTTCCAATTTATACCGCAGGCGAGGCCTTCATGAAGCCCTGGGGCATGCCGCATAATCGCGCGTCGCAAGTCTGAACCCACGGAAATGGCAGGAGTGAAACGCGTATGACCGAGCATGCTGTGGTGATTGCCGGAGGGGGTCCGGCGGGGATGATGCTGGCGGCTGAGCTGGCGCTGGCCAAGGTCGACGTTGCGGTTGTCGAACGACGTCCCAGCCATGTGCTCGTCGGTTCACGGGCCGGCGGCTTTCACTCGCGCACGATCGAGGTGCTTGATCAGCGCGGGGTCGCCGATCGCTTCCTCGCGGAGGGTCAGGTGGCTCAGGCCGCGATGTTGGCCACGACCGTGTTGGACATGAGCGACTTCCCGACGCGTCATCCATATTCGCTCGGAATCTGGCAGAACAAGATCGAGCGAATCATGGCCGCCTGGATCGCGGAGCTGCCGGTGGTGATCTATTACGGATCGGAGGTGACGGGCTTTGCGCAGGACGACGCCGGCGTCGACGTCGTGCGCTCCGGCGGTCAAGCGTTGCGGGCGCGGTACCTCATCGGGTGCGACGGCGGACGCAGCCTGATCCGCAAGGCGGCCGGCATCGAGTTCCCCGGATGGGATCCGACGAGGAGCAACCTGATCGCCGAAGTCGAGACGACCGACGAACCGCCGCCGGGCATTCGCCACGACGCCACTGGCGTGCACGGCCTGCACAGGATGGAGGACGGCAGGACGGTGCGGGTCGTCGTGACCGAGCGGGAGCTCGGGCCGAGCAGCGAGCCCACCCTGCGTGACCTGAGCGAGGCGCTGATCACCGTTTACGGCACCGACTTCGGGATCCACAATCCCACGTGGATCTCGCGTTTCACCGACATGACACGTCAGGCAGCGTCCTACCGCGCGGGACGAGTCCTGCTCGCCGGCGACTCGGCGCACGTGCATTATCCGGCGGGTGGACAGGGCCTCAGCCTCGGCGTCCAGGATGCGGTGAACCTGGGCTGGAAGCTGGCACAGGTGGTCCACGGGATCTCCCCGGCGAGCCTCCTGGATACCTATCACGACGAGCGCCATCCGGTTGCTGCCCGCGCGCTCCAGCTCACGATGGCCCAGACTACGCTCCAACGCCGGGACGAGCGCATGCAGGCTCTGGTCGATGTCGTGGTGGAGCTGGTCTCCATGGAGGAGCCCCGCAAACGGCTCGCCGGGATGATCTCCGGACTGGACATTCGCTACGACCTCGGTGAGGGACATCCGCTGCTCGGGCGCCGCATGCCGGATCTTGACCTCGTGACCGCGGACGGCCCGCTCCGCGTCTTCGAACTGCTGCACGACGCCAAGCCGGTGCTGCTAAACCTCGGTAGGCCCGCCGGCTTCGACATCACTGGGTGGGCTGACCGCGTCCAGCTCCTCGACGCGAGCTACGAGGGGGAGTGGGAGCTCCCGGTGCTCGGCGCGGTCAGCGCTCCCACAGCCGTCCTGATCCGACCCGACGGATACGTTGCATGGGTCGCCGACCGAACCAGCCTCGGACTCGCGCAGGCGCTGGGAACCTGGTTCGGACCGTCTGCTGAGGCGTGAACCAGAAAGCTCCGAGCCCAGGACGCATAGCTCTCGTGGGCGTGGCCGGCGTGGCTGTCAAGGCCGCCCGCCAGTCGTGCTCTGCTGTCCGCGCGCCCCCGGCTCCGAGGATGGCGAGTACTCTCGGCTCCACCTGCTGTGCGACCGAAAGGGAAACAGTGCCGAGTTACATCACGTTGATGAATTGGACTGATCAGGGCGTGAAGAATTTTCGCGACAGCGTGGACCGCGCCGACACGGCCGAGGTGGCGCTGAGCCCGGCGGGAATCAAATTCAAGGATCTCTACTGGACCGTCGGCGCCTACGACCTGATCGCAACCTTTGAGGCGCCGGACGAGGAAACGCTCGCCGCTGCGCTGCTCGCGTTGGCAGCGCAGGGCAACCTTCGGACGACGACGCTGCGAGCGTTCACGGCCGACGAGATGAGGGGCGTCATCGCGAAGGCGACGTAGGCGTCTTCGGCGAGCGGTTCCGGCTCACCACTTCGGCATCATCGCTTCGGGGTAGCGGCTGCCGGCCGAGCCGTGAGGAAGGATCTCTTCGACGCGGGCAAGATCCTCGCCGGTCAGGGTGACCTCGGTGGCTGCCGCATTCTCGGCGAGGCGGGCGGGGCTGCGCGTTCCGGGGATCGGCACGATGTCCTCACCCTGCGCCAGCAGCCAGGCGAGCGCCAGCTGCGTCACCTCGATTCCCCTGTCCTTCGCCAGCTCGCTCAGCGCGCCGATCGCTTCGAGATTCTTTTCATAGTTGCCGGGTTGCCAGCGTTCATCCCGGCTGCGCATGTCGTCGGCGGGGTATTCGGCGGCTGGTTTGACGGCCGAGGTCAGAAAGCCGCGGCCGAGCGGGGAGTAGGCGACGAAGCCGATCCCGAGCTCGCGGATCGTGGGCAGGATCTCGGCCTCGACGGCGCGCTCGAAAATCGAGTACTCGCTTTGCAACACGGAGACCGGATGGACAGCGTGCGCGCGGCGGATCGTGTCCGGGCCGGCCTCGCTGAGACCGAAAAAGCGCACCTTGCCCTCCTGGACGAGCTCTCCCACCGTCCCTGCAACGTCCTCGATCGGGACGTCGGGATCGACGCGGTGCTGGTAGAGCACGTCGAGGTGGTCGGTGCCCAGGAAGCGCAGGCTGTTCTCGGTCACCTCGCGTATGTGTTCGGGCCGGCTGTTGTAGTGCCGCGCGCCGTTGGCCTCGAACGGCAGCACGAACCCGAACTTAGTCGCGAGCACCATGTCCTCGCGAAAGCCCTCGATCGCGCGCCCGACGAGCTTCTCGTTCGAGCCCGTCCCGCCGCCGTAGAGCTCGGCGGTGTCGAGGAACGTCACGCCCAGCGCGTGCGCGGCACGAATCGTGGCGACGCCGCCGGCCTCGTCGGCGGCGCCGTAGGCCATCGTCATCCCCATCGTGCCGAGGCCGATCGCGCTGACCTCGAGGCCCTGGGTTCCAAGCGTTCGGCGCTTCATGCCGGGACCTCCGTGCTCGCCGCGGCGAGCGGGAATCGCACGCCGGTCAGCTGCTCGGAGACGTCCCACAGTCGGCGTGCGACCGCGGTGTCCTTTGCCGCGTCGGAGCGGTCGACGAGCTTCGGCTGGCCGCGCATTTCCATGAAGCCGCCGGGTCCGGCGAAGCTGTTGCCGGGGATCTCGGCCACGGCGGCGTAGATCGTGGGCAGGGCGCCGCCCTCCTCATCCTGTGCGACGGTGCGATTCCCGATTGCCGCGAGGAGGTTCAACAGGTGGTTGCTGCTCTGGCCCTGCAGGTTGGTTGCCGCGTAACCGGGGTGGGCTGCCGTCGCCAGTACGGGCGATCCCGCCTCGATGAGGCGGCGCTGGAGCTCTGAGGTGAACAGAAGGTTCGCGAGCTTGGATTGTGCGTAAGCCTGGCTGGGCTTGTAGCGCTTGCGCTCCCAGTTGAGGTCGTCGAAGTCGATCCTGCCGCTTTTGTGCAGAGACGAGGAGACGGTCACGACGCGGCCGCTGACGTGCTCGAGCAGGAGGT
The DNA here is from genome assembly GCA_963788385.1 of uncultured Solirubrobacterales bacterium. Lineage (GTDB taxonomy): Bacteria > Actinomycetota > Thermoleophilia > Solirubrobacterales > Solirubrobacteraceae > Palsa-513. Next base: position 92,734 of record CAWBGR010000015.1, on the reverse strand, counting down.
TGGTGAGCGCGAAGTGGCCGAGGTGGTTGGTCCCGAACTGGAGCTCGAAGCCGTCGGCGGTGCGCGTGAGCGGCGGGATCATGACGCCCGCGTTGTTGATGAGAATGGCGATCTCGCCGGCCCAAGCCTCGGCGAACCGGCGGATCGACGCGAGGCTGGCGAGATCGAGCTCGCGCACCTCGGTGCTACCGGGCATCGTCGCCGCAGCGGCCTTGCCCTTGTCGGTGTTGCGCACGGCGAGGACGGTGTGAGCGCCGGCGCCCGCGAGCGCGGAGGCGGCGGCGCGGCCGATGCCGCTGTTGGCGCCGGTCACGATCACCGTGCGGCCGGTCATGTCAGGAATCTGGACGCTGCTTGAAGTAGTCATAGACAACAATGTAGACCGCGGCTGATGTCGCGCCCGCCGAGCTCTAGATGCGGACGTGCTCGGTTGTTTGGTGGCGGCCCCGAGCTGGCGGCTGTATGTGGCCGACCCGAGCGTGTGTGCAGCCGCAACGTCACCCTCTCGCGCAGGCACGCCACCCGCGTGCCCATCGAGGAGGCGCGCAGGGGCAGCTCCGGCCCGCCGCGTGGTCGTCTGACCGGCTTTGCGGCGGATGATTCCCCGGCGCCTTGTACCCTCGTGTCATGAGCTTCGACCTTCGTTCGCCAGTGTTGCGCGTCGCGACGGCGTTCCAAGATCGCAACGTCGCGGCGCACGCGGACGCCGGCGAAAGGCATCCGGCGTGGTGGGCGCGGAGAGTTGGCCTGGCGCTCGCGCTCGGCCTGGTACTCGGGGTCGCGACGCAACGCTCGACCGGACTCGGGCCGGCCGTCAACCAGGCGTTCGCGACGTCCACCGGACCGTGGGCGATCGTCGCTGCCCTGATCGGGCGCTGGGCGCCCGACATCCTGACCGCGGTCGTCACGGCGACCATCTGCCTGTGGTCCGCGACCGTCGCCTTCTACGCCGCCGGCGGGCCGCCCGGAGCTGGTGGTACGCCCGGGCTGTGGCTCGCGGCGATCGTCGTCGTCGGCCCGGTGCTCGGCTGGCTTGGGCGGGCGAGCGTTGATCACGGGGCGCTCGGCTCGCTCGCGGCAAGCGTCATCGCCGGCTGGCTGCTCGGCGAGGCGCTCCACACCGCGCTCGGGCATCAGGGCGGCTACTGGCTCGCAACGGGGTGGAGCCACGGCGCGATCCGCTGGCAGGTCCACGGAACCTCAAGCCGCTGGTTCGCCGTCGCGCTCGACGCTGTGGCGGCCGGCTGCTGGGTCATCGGTTCCCCCGGGCCGAAGCGGCTCGCGGCCGCGGCCGTCGTTCCGATGGCCGTCGTCGCCATCGCCGCACTCGCCATCGCCGGGCCGCTTCTTGGCCCGACGGTTCGCTAGCAGCGTCGACCGAGGGCGTTGGGCCCAAACCCCGCCTGTGGCGACGTTCCACGGGCCGGCGGGAGGGCGGCGTCCGCCGATGGGGCGCCCGCTGGGTTCACATGGTGCTTGCGGTGGCGATCTTCGCCTCGATCGCCGTGGCGGCCTCCGACCTCGGGGGTACGCTGGGACGCGAGCCGGCCTGGCACGCCGTCAAGGGGCTCGTGGATGGCTGGCTCCCATGGGTGATCACCGGGACGGCGATCGCCACGGGGGTCGCGATCAGGGCCCCGCGGCTCGCGCGCATCTTCGGGCTCGTCGAGCGGCTCTACTACCTCGCGTCGATCCCCTGGTTTCTCGTCGTGTCAATCGAGCTCGCACGCATCGGAGGCTGACGCCGGAGCGTCCAGACGCTCGTCGCGCTTCATCCCGCCGTTTGCAGTCTCGGCCCGCGATGGGTCGCCGTCAGCGGCGCCGACGCGATCTGTTCGGCCTCCACGAGAGCCTGATGGTCGAGACCTGCGAACGCCTCGACGACGTCGGGGTCGAAATGGCGGCCCGCCTGGCTGAGGATCTCAGCGACGGCGTCGTCGACCGGCCACGCCTGCTTGTAGGGGCGGCGATGGGCCAGCGCGTCGAACACGTCGGCAACAGCCACCACGCGGCCGGCCATTGGAATCGCGACTCCCACCAACTCGCCGGGGTAGCCGCTGCCATCCCAACGCTCGTGGTGTGTCAAGGCGATCTCGGAGGCGGCCCGAAGCAGGTGCGAACTACTACCCGCGAGGATTCGTCCCCCGACGACGGTGTGAGACCGTATCGTCGCGAACTCGTCCGCAGTGAGCTTTCCCGGCTTGAGCAGGATGGCGTCGGGAATCGCGATCTTGCCGATGTCATGCAGAGGCGCCGCGAGGCGGATGCGCTCGACGGCGCCGTTCGCGAGGCCGAGACTGGCGGCCAGCAGTCCCGCTGTGCGCCCGATCCGGTGTGCGTGCTGGTGGGTGTCGTCATCGCGGTACTCGGCGGCTGCCGCGAGTCGGTGAACGAGCTCCAGGCGAGAGAGCTCGAGCTGATGCGTGCGTCGCTGCACGCGTTCCTCGAGGTCGTCGCTGTGACTTTTGATCTGGCGCTGAAGCAGCCTCAACTCGAGCAGATTCGAGACCCGCAGCCTGACCTCTTCGGGATCGAACGGCTTCGTGAGGAAGTCGCGCGCACCGCACTCGAGGGCTCTGTGCTTCGTCGCATCGGTCACGTCGGCGGTTAAGACCACGACCGGGACCGGGGTGTCGGAGTGGAGCCAGCCCTCGAGCAGTCCCATCACGTCAAAGCCGCTGAGCACCGGCATGCCGACGTCGAGCAGGAGCAGGTCGGGGGCGCCCTGCGTGAAAGCGTCCACGACGCGCGTCGGGTCCGTGATCGAGACGACGTTCGTGAACCCCCATCGGCGCAGCATTCCCGCCAGCAAGATCGTGTTGGCCGGCTCGTCATCCACGACGAGGATTCGCAGCTCCGCGATGGCGACCCCCGTTGCGTGGCCGCCGTCGAGCTCCGGGTTCACCGCGCCACCACCGATCCGGCGAGCAGGATTTCGTCGAGCGCGGCGAAGAAGCCGGCAACGTCCAGTGGTTTCGTCAGGAACGCGAAGGCGCCGAGGGCGAGCAGTCGCGCCGACTGCACCGGATCGGCGTCGGCGGTGAGGACGATCACGGGGATCCGCTCGGTCCGCGCGTCGCGCTTGAGCGCGATCAGCACCCGCTCGCCGTCCAGATCGGGCAGTTCCAGGTCGAGCACGATGACCTCGGGCGGGTCGTGACGGGCCAGGTCCAGGCCGAGCCGCCCCTGCAGGGTCGCTTCGAACTTGATCTCAGGCCGGCGGCCGAGCACCCGCTCGACCAGCTTGCAGTTGGCGATGTCGTCCTCGATGTAGAGCAGCCGGTGCATCTGCGCCGGCTCGGCGGGAGCGTCTTGGTCGCCGCCGGTGGCATCCTCGCCTGCCTGGGGGGCGAGGTCTTCGGACAGGAGCGCCAGCTCGGCCGTGAACGTCGACCCGACGCCGGGAACGCTTCGGACGCTGAGCGTTCCGCCCATCGCCTCCATCAGCTGCCGGGAGATCGCCAGCCCCAGCCCCGCTCCTTCGATGGCCTCGCGCCCCACATCGAGCCGTTCGAACGGCGCAAACACGTTCGACAGCTCGCGGGCGGCAATGCCGCGGCCCGTATCGCTCACGGCGATCCTCAGAAATTCATCGGCTCGCTCGCACTCGATCGTCACCTCCCCGCCCTCGCGGTTGTACTTGATCGCGTTCGAAAGCAGGTTGAGCATGACCTGCTTGAGCCGCTGGGGCGCGGCGCTGACCTGCCAGTCGCAGTCGCCGCCGGCGAACTCCACCTGGATGTCGCGCTCCGCTGCGATCGGAGCCATGATCGCGGCGACGTCACGCAGCAGCAGGCCCACGGCGACGGGCTCGGGGAAGATGCTGACTTCTCCGGCCTCCACGCGCGTCGTGTCGAGCACCTCGTTGATCAGCCGCAGCAGGTGGCGCCCCGATTCGAGGATGTAGTGGACAGGTTCGCGCTGCTGCTCGGACAGCCCGTCCATTTCGAGCAGCCGGCCAAAGCCAAGGATCGAGTTCAGGGGGGTGCGCAATTCGTGGCTCATCCGCGAGAGGAAGTCGCTCTTGGCCGCGTTGGCTCGCTCCGCCTGCTCCTTCGCATCGCGCAGCAGCTGATCGGCGCTGCCGTTGTTCGGTGATGTCGTCTGAGATCACCAGCAGGTACTGAGGTACGCCGTGCTCGTCGAGCACAGGAATCTTCGTCGTGTGGAGGTAGCGGAGTCCGTGCTCACGAGTCCGCATCGGCTCCGCTTCGATGTCCAGCGGCACGCCGGCGGCCAGTGCAGCCCGATCCTGGGCCGTGAAGACGTCAGCCTCGGCCTTGGGGACAATGTCGTAGGAGTCCTTGCCGATCAGTTCGTGGCGGGAATAGCCGGCGAGCTCCTCGCCCGCGCGGTTGAAGCGGACGAACCGAAGCTCGCGGGCGTCCTTCACCGACAGCAGGCTGGGCACGTGCTCGAGCACCGAGTCGAGGAACATCTCGGAGCGTCGCAGCTCGGCGGCCTGCTCCCGCAGGCGCCCCTGACCCTCCTCCAGCTCCTCGGCCATGGCGTTGAACGACCGCGCCAGGCGCGCGAGCTCCGTGGCCGAAGCGGACTGCACGCGGACCGACAGATCACCCGCGGCCATCCTGTCGGCTATCGTCGCCACGCGCCTGATCGGCCGCAACACCGCGCGACGCAGGTAGACCGCCGAGCCCACGAGCAGGATCAGCGCGCCGACGAGTCCCGCGAGCTGATATTCGGAGGCCCGGTTGGCGGCGGCCTGCGCGCGCCGCTCTGCCGGAACGGCCGGTCGCTGGTCGCGCGCGATCAGCGCGGCGAAATCGACTCGCAGGGCGTCGACGAGCCGCTTGCCCTGGAGGTTCGCGGCGAGGGTCAGGCCGGTGCGGTGATCGGCCTCGAAAGCCAGCAGCCGGGGGGCGGCGTAGGTGTCGATGTAGGACTCACCGCCGCTCGCGATCCTCCTCGCCAGACCCAGATCGACCTTGCCGCTGCGCGGCCTCGAGGCCCACCAGGGTTGAGCTGCGTGACGGAAACGCGGTGATCGCCGTCTGCCACGGCTGCAGGAAAGCGTTGTCGTGCGTCAACAGGAAGCCGCGCAGGGCGGTCTCCACGTCGAGCACCAGCGCTTCGGTCTCGTAGGCGAGGGAAACCTCCTGCTCGGCCCTCGCCTGCGCCACGACGTTGGCACTGAGCGTCGAGGTCGCGCTGCGCTGCGCCAGGAACACCACGAGCAGCAGGAGCGTGAGAGCAACGCTCGGGCAACAACATTCGGGTAGCGACCGAATCGGGCGACCAGGGGCGAGACCGGACGCCGCCCCCGCCGGGGCGCTTCGAACGGCTCGCCCACGGGAATCACGCTGCGTACCCCCAAGGGGTACCTATCGGCGCGAACCGCGGTTTGCATAACTTTGCCGAGGTTCACACTCGGTTGCGCGGCACGATTCGCGCCCCGACGCGCCCGTCGCCTTGCGGCTCGCCGACGATCGCCGGCCCTGCCGGCGCCTGTAAAAATCCAGCCTCAGCGGCGGCCGCCGCCGAAGATCCGCAGCAGCGAGATGAACAGGTTGATGAAGTCGAGGTAGAGTCGAAGGGCGCCGAAGATCGCGAGCTTCTCGGCCGTTTCGGCGTTCGCGAAGCCCTGCGTGCGCATCGCCTTGAGGCGCTGGATGTCGTAGGCCGTGAGGCCCGAGAAAATCAGCACGCCGGCGAAGCCGATGATCAGGTTGAAGATGCCGCCGCCGGTGAAGATGAACGCGACCGAGGCGACGATCAGCCCGATCAGCGCGCCGAACAGGATCGGGCGAAAGCGGCTGAGATCGGTCTGCGTGGTGTAGCCGACAAGCGCCATGCCGGCGAACACGCCCGCGGCGCCGGCGAACGCGCCGACGACCGAGTCGGTGGTGTAGACGTCGAGCAGGACCGAGAAGACGACGCCGGTGAGGCCCGCGTAGAGGAAGAAGAGCAGCGCCGCCACGCTGACCGAGATGCGCTGCGAGCGCAGTACGCCGCTCAGCACGAAAACCATCGCGAGCTGGCCGAACAGCGCGACGTAGAAGATCGTGGTGTGGCTGGCGAAGTAGTTGAGCGCCGCGTTGCTCTGGTGAAACCAGATCGCGATGCCGGTCGTGAGCGCCAGCGCCAGGAACATCCAGGCGAACACCTGCCGCAGGAAGTCGCGCTCGACTGCCGCGTCGGCGCCGAAGGCGGTGGAGTCAGCGTAGGAGCTCGGCACGGCTGGCGTCCCTTCGTCGGGGGTGGGCGATCGGTGTGACTGTAGCGCGCCGCGTGGCCCGCGATTGCCTGCCGGCGCGTGTCCGGGTATCGTCGATCTGCTCGCCGGGACAACCGCCGCCAACGCGCTTCAAGAGGGAGATCACATGGCTCCGCCGACTGTTCAGGATGCCCAGCTGATGGTTCAGATAGCTCAATGGGGCACGCTGCTCGGGGTTCAGGAGGCGATGCCTCGGGTATTCGCTGACGACTTCGACCCCGATGGCGCCGACGCGATGAATGACGATGCGGTGCGGACGATGCTGATGTACGGCGAGTCGATCGGCACGCTCACCAAGCACGGCCTGCTGAACGAGGAACTGATCCACGACTGGCTGTGGGTCGAGGGTCTGTGGGCGCGCGTAGGACCGGCGGCGCTGCGCCAGCGCGCGCGCTTCGGCGAGCCGCGGCTGTATGAGAACTTCGAGGCGCTGGCCGCCGGGTAGGCGGCTCAATCGTGAATGTGGAAGGGGAGCGTCGCCACGACGACGCCGTCGGTGCGCGCCTTGAGCGCCGACTCGAGCAGCCGCGCCCGCTGGTTGTGCAGGATCTCGTGGCGGCGCTTGTTCGGGATGATCTGGGGGATCAGCACCATGATCGTCTCGTCGGTCTGGATTGACTCGACGTAGCGAAGGACGCTGCGCACGAGTGAGCGGTGAGGGTCGATCAGGACCTCCAGCGGGACGGCGCAGTTCCAGTGAACCCACGCGCGCTTGATCAGCTCGCTCTCCTGCTCGTCCCCCGCCACCGCCACCGCCACGACCTTGTGGCCGAGCGACAGCGCGGCACTGAGCGCCTGCTGGGTCAGCAGGTTCACGGTCGAGGTGGGGACGACGACGATGCTGTCGCGCCGGCGCGGCGGGCCGGGGGTGCGGCCCAGTTCGAGGTCGGCGGCGACCTCGCCGTAATAGCTCTCCGTGTGCCAGAAGAGCGCCATCAGCAACGGGATGGCGATCGTCACAACCCACGCTCCGGCCAGGAACTTCGTCGAAAGGAAAACGACGACGGCGACCGCGGTCATCACGGCGCCGGCGCCGTTGACGCCCGCGCGCCACTGCCAGCGTGGCGGCCGCAGCGAGCGCCAGTGGCGAACGAGTCCCACCTGGCTGATCGTGAAGCCCATGAAGACGCCGATCGTGAACAGCGGAATCAGGCGACTCGTCTGCGCGCCAACGGCGATCAGCAGGGCCGTGGCGGCGAGCGCCAGCGCGATGATCCCGTGCCGGTAGACCGGGCGCTCGGCGCGCAGGTAGAAGAGGTGCGGCAGGCGATGGTCCTTGGCGAGCAGGCTCATCAGCACCGGCAGCCCGCCAAAGCTCGTGTTCGCGGCGAGCGCGAGCACCAGCGTGACGGCGAGGTTCGAGACGTAGAACGGCCAGCCGGTTCCGAACGCGCCCGCGGTGACCTGCGCGAGGATCGTCACGCCGCCACGCGGGACGACGTGATGGGCGCGGATCAGCAACGCCAGACCGATGAGCATCACGCCCAGCATCACGCCGAGTGAGATCTCGGTGCGCTGAGCGCTGCGCACGCGAGGCTTGCGGAACGCGGGGACGCCGTTGGCGATCGCCTCGACACCGGTGACCGCCGAGCAGCCCGACGCGAAGGCCTTGAGGATCAGCACGATCCCGAGCGCGGTCGTGGGGCGGATCGGCCCGAGGTTCGTTCCGATCGTCGCCACGGGGTGGGAGTGGAAAGGCCCGACGACAATCAGGGCGACGATGCTCACGATGAACACCGCGGTCGGCACCATCAGGAGCTTCGCCGACTCCGCAATGCCGAACATGTTCACGGCGGTCAGCAGGGCGAGACCCACGAGGCTCACGAGCAGCAGATGGTGCGCGAGCGCGGGGAAAACGCTGCCGAGGCTCGCCGCGCCGGCCGCGAGACTGACGGCGACGGTGAGCACGTAGTCGACGACCAGCGAGGCGGCGGCGAGCAGGGCCGGGACCCGGCCCAGGTTGAGCTTCGCCACGGCGTAGGCGCCACCGCCCTCCGGGTGAGCCGCGATCACCTGCGTGTAGGAGATCACGAGCAGCACCAGCATCCCGGTGATCACCAGGGTCAGCGGGACGGTGAAGCGCAGCGCCCCCGACCCGGCGGCCACCAGCACCGCCACCATCGCCTCGGGCCCGTAGGCGACGCTCGAGAGGGCGTCGAGGCTGAGCGCCGCCAGACCGCCGGCGACGCTCAGCTCGTGGCCGCTGTCGGCGTGCTTCCCGGTGCGCCGATGACGCTCCAGCGGGCTGCCCCGCTTGCTCGCCACCGGCGTCGGCGCAGCACCGTCGGCGCCCACGCCGGAGCGATCCGCGGCGTCGCGTCCGGCGTGGTATCGATTCGAATCACTCAACGGCCGAGGGGTTCGCTGCCGCGGCGAACTCTGACAGGCGCGGCCCGTCTAACCTCGGAAGCGTCCGGTGGCACCTGCTACGGGCTTTCGTTCCGGCGCCCGCGCCGGCGACGCCGCGGACGCGCAACGCGCCGCCGCAGCGCTCTGCCTACGACTGGGCCTCGTGCGTCTCGCCGGTGAGATCGCTGAGCAGCGCGCGCGAATCGCTCAGTGTGGAGGTGAGGATCAGTCTCGCGACCGCGAGGAGCTCGGCCACGCGTGGGTCCTTGACCCGGTAGAAGACGCTCGTGCCCGCCCGGCGGCTCTCGAGCAACCCGAGCTGGCGAAGCGCGGACAGATGCTGCGAGGTGCCGCTCGAGTCGAGCTTGAGCTCGCTCTGCAGCTCTCCGACGCCCCGCTCCCTATCGAGCAGCAGCTCAAGGATGCGGATTCGAACAGGATGTCCGAGCGTGCGAAACAGGCGGGCCTTGACGACGTAGACGGGGTCGGAGCGGACGTGGCTCGGTCCGCTGGGTGCCGTTGCAATCTGGCCAGGGGACGCCTCCATCGCGCAAAGGTAGCCGACGCGTCGGTCGGCTCCCTCAGCTTTTTCTCAGTATTCCGTACGGTCCTGCGAATCGCAGTCCCGCGTGGCGGATCGGCCACGGCCGCCCAGAACGCCCGCGGGGCGGGCAAGCCGGGTGTGCGTCAGCGCGCTTGGATTGCGAGCGCGAGCGGGGAACGAGACTCGCCGGTGTGCCGCGAGGCCTCTTTGAGCGGCAACTCGAACCAGAAGGTGCTGCCCCGGCCGACGTCGCTTTCGGCGCCGATCGCGCCGCCCATCCGCTGCACGAGCTCGCGCGAGATGGCGAGTCCGAGGCCCGTGCCGCCATAGTTGCGCGTGGTTGAAGCATCAGCCTGGGTGAACGGCTCGAACATCCGCTCGACTGCGCACGGGTCGATCCCGATCCCCGTATCGCGCACCTCGACGCGGACCAGGCGATCGTCGCGGGCGCCCCGGCTCGTGACCGCAACCATGACCGATCCATGCTCGGTGAACTTGATCGCGTTGGCGATCAGGTTCAGCAGGATCTGGTGCAGGCGCCGGCTGTCTCCGTACACCCGCGACGGGACCGCCTCGTCGAAGCGCAGCTCGAGCGCGAGGCCCTTGGTGCGGGCCTCGAAGCCGGCCGCCGCGCTCGCCTGCTCGATCGTGTCGCGCAGGTCGAACTCGGCGATGTCCAGCTCGAGCTGGCCCGCTTCGATTTTCGAGAGGTCGAGCAGGTCGTTGATGATCGCCATCATCTGATCGCCGGAGCGGGCGACCTGCTCGGCGTAGGAGCGCTGCTCCGCGTCCAGTGCGGTTTCGAGCAGCAGGTCGTTCATGCCGATCACGCCGTTCATCGGTGTGCGGATCTCGTGGCTGACGTTGGCGAGGAACGCCGACTTGACCTTGGAGGCCTCGACCGCCTGGTCGCGCGCGACGGCGAGCTGCTTGATCGCAAGGTTGCGCTGCGTGACGTCCTGGCACAGCACGATGCGGCAGGCGCGGCCGTCGAGCAGGAGGTCGTCGCTGGTCACCTCGACGTCGATCAGCGTGCCGTCCTTGAAGCGGTGACGCCACGGGCGCTCCGACGTCATCAAGCCGACGTTGGCGTTTTGGCGAAGCTCGAGCTGGCGGGCGAGGAACTCCGGCACGTCCTCCGCCGGACGCAGGTCCGCCGTCGTCATTGCGAGCAGCTCCTCGCGCGTGTAGCCATAGGCGGCGACCATCGAGTTGCTGGCGGCGACGATCTCGAGCGTCTCGCAGTCGTAGACCAGCATCGGCTGGGGGTTGCGCTCGAACATCAGGCGGTATTGGCGTTCGCTCGCCCGCAACTGCTGGCGGCTCGCGGCCAGCGCCTGCTCGGCCTCGATCTGGGCGGTGACGTCGCGCGCGATCCCCCACGTCCCGACGATCTCGCCGTGCTCGCCGAGCAGCGGCATCTTGCTGGTGGACACCCACGCGTCGGGGCGATCGTGGAAGGTCTCGCGTTCGATCTTCGCGAAGATCGGCGAGCCCGTAGCGATCACCGCCTGCTCGTCCTCGAACGCGGCGGTCGCGTGGGGCCGGCTGAAGATGTCGAAGTCGGTCTTGCCGATCACCTGCTCGAGCGTGCGGCCCGGCGCCACCGCCGCAAGCCAGGCGTCGCTCACCAGCAGGAACCGGCTGTCGCGGTCTTTGAAAAAGACCCGCTCGTGCGGGCTTGCAAAGAGGTTGCGCGCGCACACACGTTCGATCTCCTGAGCGCTGGAGCCGGGTGAGGCCGTATCTAGTTGCAGTTCGTCCACCGTGGGCAACGCCAACGTATCGGCCGCCGCCGTGGCAACGTTGAGCAGGCGCGGCGATCATCGACGCGCGGTCGATGCGGACCGCGGGCCGCTCGCCGGACGGCCGTGGCCGTCCGGCGTCGTGACCCGGCGCGGCGCGAGTGGCGAACCGCAGCTAGGGCAGTCGCCAGCGTTCGCGCGGCTGCGCGTCCGCGTCGGCGCGAGGTTGCTCGGTCCGCTCGGCCGCCCGCGCTTCGAGCCGCTCAGGTCGGACCTCCCGCAAGCGGTTGCGTTCCTGTTGCACGACCCAGAGTCGGATCTTGCGCTCGACGTGTTGCTCGTTTCCCCGCATGCGCTTCGCCCCGTCTCTCCTGATAGGTACGCGACAACCATGCTCGCGCCGCGCGGGCGATTGCGCCTTCGACGCTCGTCCGAAATCCCGGCTCGCCCGCCCGCCGGCCGGGCCAACGCAGGGCGTGCGCGCGCGGCGCGGGAGGGCGCGCCGTCGCGCCGCTCGCTCGCCGCGGCGTGCTCAGTTCGGCCGGTCGAGCGCCGCGGCGGCGGCGAGCTCGGCCCGTCGCGGCGGATCCGCGCCGCGACGCGTGCAGGTGATGGCGGCCACGAGGCCTGCGAAGCGGAGTGCCCGCGTCAGCGCCTCACGATCCAGCTGGGCGCAGGCGCCCGGCCGCAGGCCGGCGGCTTCAGCGAGGAAAGCGATCAGCCCGGCGGCGAAGGCATCACCGGCGCCGACCGTATCCACCACGCGAACCGCGGCAGCCTCGCAGCGCACCGGCTCCCGCCCGGCGACGATCGCTGTCGAGCCTGCGGCCCCGTGGGTCACGACGACCAGGTCGGGCCCGCGCTGCGCCCACGCCGTCGCCGTCTCGAGCGGGTCGACGCCCGGCTCGAGCGCCTGCAGGTCGTCGTCGCTGGCCTTCACCAGCTGCGCCTGTGCGATCAGCGCTTCAAGACGCGGGCGGTATCCGGGGCGCTCGAGGACCAGCGCCGGGCGCACGTTCGGGTCGAGTGAGATGAAGACATCACGGGCGCGCTGGGTCGCAATCCAGTCCGCGAGGACCTGCGCTCCGGGCTCGAGTGCGATCGCGAGCGAGCCGGTGTGGACCGCCGCGCCCGCAACGTTGGCGGGCAGCTCGGCGGGTACCCACTGCCAGTCGGCCGTGCCGTCGAGGTAGAAGGTGTACGCGGCGGCGCCGGCCTCGTCGAGCCCGACGATCGCGACCGTCGTGGGCTCACGCGCGTCGATCGCAAGCGCGAGGTCGACGTCGCTGCGCTCGAGCTGCGCGCGCAGGAAGGTGCCGAGCGGGTCGCCCGAGATGCGCCCGGCGAAGCTCGTACGCACGCCGAGGCGCGCAAGGCCGATCGCCACGTTCGCGGGGCTGCCGCCGGCGCGCGCGGTCATAGCGAGGCCGCCCGGCACCTGCGGGCGATCATCGGCGGTGAGGTCGACGAGCGCCTCGCCCAACACGATGACCCCTGGGGGCGCCTGCGATCCGCGCTCGCCGCTCAGAGCGTGACCGTCCGCTGCTCGCCCGCCGCGGTGTAGAGCGCCTCGATCGTTGAAGCTTGCCCGAGCGCATCCGCGCGGCCGAGGAGCGCCGGCGTCGTCCCGCGGATCGCGGCAGACAGATTCTCCAGCTGCAGTTCGTAGGAGTTGACGGCATCGACGGCGATCCACTCGGACTCCCCGTCGCGGCGTAGCTCGATCCCGGGCGCCCGGCAGTGCCACGGATCGGCCACGCTCAGGCTGCCCTCCTCGCCGAGCACGACGAGCTGCTCCGCGCGGTCCAGTAGGAAGCCGCAGTCGAAGTGCGCGAGCACCTCGCCCGGGAACCGGAGCAGGCCCGCGAAGGTCACATCGACCCCGCCCGCGCCAATCACACACTCCCCCGCGACGCGCTCGGGCTCGCCACACAGCAGACGCGCCGCGCTGACGCAGTAGCAGCCGACGTCGAGCAGCGAACCTCCTTCGAGCTCGCGGCTCAGACGCGGGTCCGCCCCGTCGCCGATGTGAAAGCCAAAGCTGGCCGAAACGGCCCGCAGTCGCCCGATCGCGCCCTCGTCGACGAGCGCCGCCAGTCGCTTCGTCTGCGGGTTGTGGCGGTACATGAACGCCTCCATCAGCAGCCGCTCCGCCCGCTCGGCGGCGTCGAAGGCGCGCGCCACCTCGCTCGCGCGAGAGCTCAGCGGCTTCTCGCAGAGCACGTGCTTGCCGGCCGCAAGCGCGCGAATCGACCAGTCGACGTGCAGGCCGTTGGGCAACGAGATGTAGACCGCCTCGATCTCGCCGTCGGCGAGCAGCGCCTCGTAGGAGCCGTAGGCGCGCTCGATCGCATGCTCGCGCGCGTAGGCATCGGCGCCGGATTGACTGCGGCTCGCGACGCCAAGCACCTCCACCGCGTCTGAGCCCGCCGCGCCGGCGAGCACCTTCTCGTTGATCCTTGCCGTTGACAGCACACCCCAGCGCACCGGCTCACTCATTGTTGCTCCCTTCGCCCGTGTTCCCGCGCACCGGCGCTCCGAGGCCGCCGCGGAGGGCTGCCTCGACGTTCGGCGGCCGGCAGCGCACGGCCACCAGCGGCCCGCTCAGGGTCGTCTCGCCCGCGCCGTATGGAATCACTGTTGCACTGCCCGTCCCGAGCTCCAGTGCGCCGGCGCCCGAGGTGGCGAGGCGGCCCTGGCCCTCGAGGACCACGAGGATCGCGAAGCCCGGCGCAAGGTCCACGCGGCCGCCGCCCGGACGGATGCGCTCGGCGCGGAAGAACGGGTCGGCATCCTCAGGGAAGAGCCTCTCGACGAGGTTGGCCGGCGAGCGCGTGCGCGCGCCGTGGCTGCGCAACCACGCAAGGCGCTCCGAGTCCAGGGCCTGGCGGTGCACGCACTCTCGTGCCACCTTGGCGTCCAAGCCCAGGCGCGCCTCGCGCGGATCGAACTCGAAGCCCTCCCATTCGAGCATCAGCGAGAAGTCGCTCGGCTCCTGCAGTTCGAGGCAGAAGATCCCGGCGCCGATGGCGTGCGGCAGCCCGGCCGGCACAAGCAGGGTATCGCCAGTGTTCACGCTGACGGCGTGGAGGTTCGCGAGGATCGCGCGCGTGTCACGCGCCGCCATCCAGCGGTCCAGTTCGCCGGCTTCGATGTCGCGGGTGAAGCCGAGGTGCACGAGGGCGTCGGGGCCCTCCGCCGCGAGCACCACCCACGCCTCTGTCTTGCCGTATCTGCAGCCGAGGTGACGCTGCGCAAATGAGCGCGTCGGGTGGACGTGCACCGGCAGACGCTCTCCGGCGTCGAGCAGTTTCACGAGCAGGGCGGGGTCGGCGCCGAGCGCGGCGGCGTGGGCGCCGCCGAGCCAGCCCTCGGGATCCGCGAGCACGGCGTCGCGCAGCAGCCGGCCGTCCGGAAGCGTCGTGAGCCCCTCACCCCCGGTCGCGCCGTTGCGGGCTGTGGTCGAGCCGACCCAGTCCTCGGGCCGATGATCGTCCGCCGCCGCCGCGCCGCGGAAGGAGCCGACCACGGAACCACCGCGGTAGAACTGCGCCGGCTGGTTTGGCGTCAGCGCGATCGGCTTCATTTCGGGAGCATCTCGCGGGAACCGCCCACGCTCAGCATCGCATCAGGGACGCGGCACTCTCCCATGCGCGTGCGGCGCTGTCAACGCTCGGCCGCGGACGCAGCCGGCGCATCGCGAGCGCTGCCGGCGCAGGGCAACCGGCGCCGGGGTCCGCTTAGATATCGTCGGCGATGATCTCCGGTCCAGACGAAGCGGGCACCGGCGCCGAGGGCCTTCACCGGGTCGTGATCGTCGGCTGCGGCTTCGGCGGTCTTTTCGCGGCCAAGGCGCTGAAGCGTGCCCAGGTGCAGGTGACGCTGATCGAGCGGACCAACCACCACCTGTTCGCGCCGCTGCTCTACCAGGTCGCGACCGGCATCCTGTCCGCGGGCGAGATCGCGCCCGCCGCGCGCGACGTGCTGCGCAAGCAGCGCAATGTGACGGTCGAAATGGGTGAGGTGACCGCGATCGACGCGACCACTCGCCGGCTCGACGTGCGCTGCCCGGACGGGAGCACGCGGTCGGTCGGCTACGACAGCCTGATCCTCGCGGGCGGGATGAAGACGTTCTACTTCGGCAACGACGCGTTCGAGCGCTGGGCTCCGGGCATGAAGACGATCGAGGAGGCGATGGCGCTGCGCGGGCGGATCTTCGGCGCCTTCGAGATGGCGGAGTGGCAGACCGACCCGCAGCAGCGCGCCGCGTGGCTGACGTTCGCGATCGTCGGCGCCGGGCCGACGGGAGTCGAGCTGGCAGGCCAGATCGGAGAGCTCGCTCACCACGCCCTGCGCGACAACTTCCGCAACATTGATCCGGCGCAGGCGAAGATCCTGTTGTTCGACGCCGGCGAGCGGATCCTGCCGACTTTCGGCGAGCGCCTCTCGGGCAAAGCGGCGACGGCGCTCGAGCGCCTCGGGATCGAGATTCACGTGCGCACGGCGGTCACCGCACTCGACGCCGAGACGATCACGGTGCGCGACGCAGACGGCGCGCAGCGCACGATCGCAGCGATGACGACGGTCTG
The DNA here is from genome assembly GCA_963788385.1 of uncultured Solirubrobacterales bacterium. Lineage (GTDB taxonomy): Bacteria > Actinomycetota > Thermoleophilia > Solirubrobacterales > Solirubrobacteraceae > Palsa-513. The sequence goes on along the minus strand of CAWBGR010000015.1, from coordinate 77,272 downwards.
GGCGGCCGGCGTGCGCGCGGCTCCGCTGGCGCAGCTGATCGCCGAGGCGACAGGAGCGCCGACCGACCGGCTCGGGCGCGTGAGCGTGCTGGGCGACTGCTCGCTGCCCTCCCATCCGGAGGTCTTCGTGGTCGGCGACATGATGGACCTGGACGGCCTTGCGGGCCTGGCCGAGGTTGCGATGCAGACCGGCGCGCACGCCGCGAAGGTGATCCGGGCACGGGTCGACGGTCGCGGCGAGCCGAAGCCGTTTCGCTACCGCGACCTCGGCGAGATGGCCGCGGTCTCGCGGACCTCGGCCGTCGCGAGCTTCCGCGGCCTGCAGTTCAGCGGCCGCCTCGGCTGGATGATGTGGCTGTTCGTCCACCTCGTCTTCCTCACCGGCTTCAAGAACCGCGTGACAACAGTCGTGCGATGGACGATCACGTTCGTTGGCCGCTCGCGCCCCGAGCGCACGATCGCCACGGGCGACGCCGCGGTCGGCCACGAGCAGCGTGCAGCGAGCCGCTCGTAGCGCGCGCTCGCCGGTGGCCCCGCTCGCCGGTGGGCCCCGCTCGCCGGCGCCCCGGATACCCCGTCGCAGCATCCTTTCTAGACTGCGCGCCGAGTAGGGGTAGCCTGCGCGCCGAGTAGGGGTAGCCAGCGCCGCGGAACGCCGCGGCGCGTGAACGGAGGGATGAGCCGATGAGTGGGCCGTTGCGTTGGGGCGTGATCGGCACCGGGGCGATCGCCGCCGCCTGGGTGGAGGACATGGGCATGAGCGAGTCGGGCACGGTGGTCGCGGTCGGATCGCGAAAGCTCGAGACCGCGGAGCGCTTCGCCGACCGCTGGGGCATCACGGGCCGCCATGGCAGCTACGAGGCGCTGGCCGCCGACAGCGAGGTCGACGCCGTATACGTCGCCACCCCGCACCCGCAGCACAGCCCGTGCGCGCAGCTCGCCCTGCGGTCCGGCAAGCCGGCGCTCGTCGAGAAGCCGTTCACGGTGACCGCCGCGGAGGCGCAGGAACTGGTTGCGCTGGCGCGATCCGAGGGTCTCTTCCTGATGGAGGCGATGTGGACGCGCTGGCTGCCCCACATCGTGGAGGTTCGCCGCCTGCTCGCCGAGGGGGCGCTCGGGGACATCGTGAGCGTCAGCGCAGACCACGGCCAGTGGTTCGCGCCGGACCGCGACTTCCGCCGCACGGCCAGGGAGCTGCACAGCGGAGCGCTGCTCGATCTCGGCGTCTATCCGGTCTCGTTTGCGTCGATGGTGCTCGGGACGCCGGAGCGGATCGCGAGCCTCAGCACGCCGGCGCCCGACGGCGGCGACGAGATGACCTCGATGGTGTTCGGCTACCGAAGCGGCGCGCAGGCGGTCCTGAACTGCTCGATCGCCGGCAAGAGCCCGACGCGCGCGGCGATCGTCGGCAGTGAGGCCCGGATCGAGATCGACGGCGACTTCTACCGGCCGTCGTCGTTCACCCTGATCTCGCGCGAGGGGACGCAGACGCGGTTCGAGGTGCCCCACGAGGGCTGGGGTCTGCGCCACCAGTCCGACGAGGTCGCCCGCTGTCTGGAGCAGGGGCTGCTCGAGAGCCCCGTGATGACGCTCGATGAGAGCATCTCGGTCATGGCGACCATGGACGCCGTGCGCGCCCAGGGCAGCTGATCGTCTTGCCCCGGCGCGCCCGTCCCGGGCTCGCCCTGCCCTTCGCCACGGGCCGCGGCGAAGGGCGGCGTCTCCGGGGGGCAATCAGGCACCGGCGAGGCGCGCTGTTTGACCGTTTCAATCCAGTATGTTTGCCACGTTGGCGGCGGGTTACGAAAGGCGCTGCGTGGGCGAGACGGCAACGGACGTGACGGCGCAGGGCGCGCCGGCCGATGGGGGGGCGCAGCCGGGCACGGCGACGGCGGCGGTCCGCCTGCGCGGCTTGCGCAAGGCCTACGGCGCGCTCGCGGCGGTTGACGGCGTCGATCTCGATATCGCCCAGGGCGAGTTCTTCACGATGCTTGGGCCGTCGGGCTCCGGCAAGACGACGCTGCTGCGGATGATCGCCGGCTTCGAGCGGCCCGACGCCGGCTCGATCGAGCTGGGTGGTGTCGAGGTCAGTCGCACGCCGCCCTACGGGCGCAACGTGAACACGGTTTTCCAGGACTACGCGCTGTTCCCGCACATGAACATCCTTGAGAACGTCGAGTACGGCCTGCGCGTCAGGCGGATCGCGCGCCCCGAACGCCGCCGCCGCGCCAACGCGGCGCTCGAGATGGTGCGCCTGAGCGGTCTCGGCGAGCGCAAGCCCGTGCAGCTGTCGGGCGGCCAGCGCCAGCGCGTCGCGCTGGCCCGGGCGATCGTCAACGAGCCCGAGGTGCTGCTGCTGGACGAGCCGCTCGGCGCGCTCGACCTGAAGCTTCGCCAGGAGATGCAGCTCGAGCTCAAGCGGATCCAGCGGGAGGTCGGCATCACCTTCGTTTTCGTCACCCACGACCAGGAGGAGGCGCTGACGATGAGCGACCGCCTGGTCGTGCTGAACCTCGGCCGGATCGAGCAGCTCGGCACACCGGTCGAGGTCTACGAGCGCCCCGCCAGCGAGTTCGTGGCGGGCTTCATCGGCGTCTCCAACCTGCTCGAGCGCGACGGGCGCCGCTTCACGATTCGCCCCGAGAAGATTCGCCTGCTCGAGCCGGGCGAGACGGTCTCGCCGGGCAGCCAAAGTGAGCGCGGGCGGGTGGCGGACGTGATCTACCTCGGTGTCGTGACGCGCTACGTGATCGAACTGGCGGCCGGAGGCAGGCTGACCGTGGTCCGCCAGAACCTCGAGACCGCGGCGGCCGAGGCGCTCGAGGCAAAGGGCCGCGACGTGACCGTCGCCTGGCGCAGCGACCAGAGCTTCGAAATCGACCCCCCGTCCGGGGGGCAGGCGGGCCGACCCGATACGGCCGCGCCGGCAGTTGCGGACCAGACCAAGAGGAGGGAAGGTCAATGACAGCAAGCGGAACGAAAGGAACCGGTGAGCGCATGAAGCCCCGGAGAAGTCGCCTGGCGGGCGTCCTGATCGGCGGCGCCGCGACGGCGCTGCTCGTCGTGGCGCTGATCCCCAGCGGAGCGTCGGCCAGCCACGTCAACGCAGGACTCGTCGCGCCGGAGGCCAACGCGCCGGTGCCCAGCTCGATTGGCAAGGGCGAGGGCAAGCTCAACCTGATCGCCTGGGAGGGGTACGTCCAGCCGGAGTGGACGAAGCCGTTCGAGACGCAGACCGGCTGCCAGGTGAACGTGAAGTACGGCACCTCTTCGAGCGACATGGTCTCGCTGATGGCCAACGGCGGCGGCCACCAGTACGACCTGGTCTCCGCGTCCGGTGACGCGGACCTGCGCCTGATCTACGGCGGCGACGTGAGGCCGGTCAATCTCGCGCTGATCCCGGCCTGGAAGGACCTGCAGCCGTTCCTGCAGAGCCCCTCGTTCAACACGATCGCCGGCAAGCACTACGGCGTGTCGTTCGAGTTCGGCCCCAACGTGCTGCTCTATTCCACCAAGACGTTCAAGACGGCGCCGACCTCCTGGTCGGTGATCTACAACAAGAAGTACGCCGGTCAGATAACCGTGCCCGACGATTACATCCAGATCGCCGACGCGGCCCTGTATCTCTCCAAGACGCAGCCGAAGCTCGGTATCACCGATCCCTACGAGCTGACGACGCCGCAGTTCAATGCGACCGTCGCACTGCTCAAGGCGCAGCACCCGTTGGTCAAGAAGTACTGGGATCTGGCCTCGCAGGAGGAGTCGCTGTTCCAGAGCGGCACGACGGTCGTGGGCGCCGCGTGGCCAGTGGCCGTGAGCACGCTGATCGCGGACAAGGACGCGGTTGCCGAGACGATTCCGAAGGAGGGCGCGACCGGCTGGGCTGACAGCTGGCTGCTGGCGACCAACGCACCCGACCCCAACTGCGCCTACAAGTGGATGGAGTGGATGACGACTCCGCAGATCCAGGCGGAGGACGCCGTGTCCTACGGTGAGACGCCGGGCAACAAGCTCGCGTGTCCGATCATGGACAAGATCCAGAAGGGTTCCTGCGAAGGGCTCCACGCCAACGCCCCGGCGTCGTACTTCCAGTCGCTCTACTTCTGGAAGACGCCGCTCGCGACCTGTGACAACGGCAAGAACGACTGCGAGCCGATCCAGAACTGGGTGGCGGCCTGGACGCAGATAATCGGGTAGCGGAGGCGGCCGCAATGTCGGAGACCGCGATCCGCGAGGACCGGTCCAGCAAGGGGATGGCCCGCGTCTCCGCGGCGCTCTGGCGCCGCGGATGGCTGCGGGCCACCCTGACGCTAACACCGCCGCTGGCGTGGTTCCTCGTCATCTATCTGGCATCGCTCGTGCTGATGCTGGTGACGGCGTTCTGGTCGGTCAACCCGTTCACGAACGTCCTGCAGCACAGCTGGACGCTCGCGAACTTCAACCAGCTCTTCACCTCCCCCTATCCGACGATCGTCCTGCGGACGGTCGAGATGGCGGCGATCGTGACGGTGACGGATGCGGTGATCGCATTGCCGTTCGCCTATTACATGGCGCGCGTGGCCTCGCCGCGCACGCGGCGGCTGCTGTTCACCGCCGTCCTTTTGCCGCTGTGGGCGAGCTATCTCGCGCGTGTGTACGCCTGGATCGTGATTCTGCAGAAAGGGGGCACGCTCAGCTGGAGCACCAGCCATCTCGGTCTCGGCGCGGTCAACATCGGCTACACGAACACCGCCATGTGGATCGTCTTCTCCTACATCTGGCTGCCGTTCATGATCGTGCCGCTCTACGGCGCGCTCGAGCGGATCCCCGAGTCGCTGCTCGAGGCATCCGGCGACCTCGGGGCCCACGCCTGGCGCACGCTACGCCTCGTCGTGCTGCCGCTCGTGCTGCCCGGCATCATCGCCGGCTCGATCTTCACCTTCTCGCTGACGCTTGGCGACTTCATCACGCCGCTGCTGGTCGGCGGGTCCAACGCGCAGTTCATCGGCAACGTGATCTACAACAACCTCGGCACCGCCAACAACCTGCCGTTCGCCGCGATGCTGGCGTTCGTGCCGATCGTGATCATGACCTTCTACCTGCTCGGCGCGCGCGCGCTCGGGGCGTTTGAGTCGCTCTGATGGAGGGTCGCGCGACTCGTGTCGGACTGCGGATCTGGGCCGTCGCGGTCCTGCTGTTTTTGTTCGTCCCGATCGCGATCATCTTCCTCTACGCCTTCAACAGCTCGAACATCCAGGCCTGGCCGATCAAGGGACTGAGCACGAAGTGGATCACCGTCGCCTGGAACGACCCGCAGGTGCACGCCGCGCTGTGGCTGTCGGTCAAGGCCGGCCTGCTCGCGACCGCCGTCGCGCTCGTGCTCGGCTCGGCGGCCGCCTTCGGCGTTCACCGCTTCCGCTTCTTCGGACGCGAGAGCGTGTCGCTGCTGCTGGTCCTGCCGCTCGCGCTGCCCGGGATCATCACCGGCATCGCGCTGAACTCGGCATTCCAGTACGTCGGGATCCAGCTGTCGCTGCTGACGATCGTGATCGGGCACGCCACCTTCTGCATCGTGGTCGTCTACAACAACGTGCTCGCCCGGCTGCGCCGCGTGTCGGGCTCCCTGTATGAGGCCTCCGCCGACCTCGGCGGCCACGGCTTCTTCACCTTCCGCACGATCACGCTGCCGACCCTCTCGACGGCGATCATCTCCGGCGCGCTGCTCGCCTTTGGCCTCTCCTTCGACGAGGTGATCGTGACGACGTTCACGGCCGGCGCGCAGAACACGCTCCCGCTGTGGATTTTCGGCGCGATCCGCCTTGGCCAGCAGCTGCCGGAGGTCAACGTCGTCGTCGGCTTCGTGCTGCTCCTGACGGTGATTCCGGTCAGCATCGCCGCTCGCCTGACCGGCGGCGGCGGTGTCACGCGGGCCTCGGTGGCGCCGGTGCGGCGCGAGCGCGGCGCGGTCGATGTGCCGGCGTCGGCGGAGTTCGAGCCGGCCGGGTTGTAGGCGAGGAGCCGCCGGCGACATGCTCGAACTCGACGAGGTCCTTGACGAAATCCCGCAGCTGGCCGGCCCCGGGAGGGAGATCAGCCGGCTCTCGGGCGGCCTGACCAACTCCAACTACAGGGTCGTGGCGGCCGGCCGGCGCTACCACGTGCGCCGCTGGAGCGACGACACGGGCCTTTTGGCGATCGACCGCGACAACGAGTACCTCAACTCTGTGCGCGCCGCCGCCGCGGGCGTCGGCGCCGGCGTCCTCGCCTACCTGCCCGAGCACAACACGATGGTGATGGAGTGGCTGGAGGGCACGACGCTCAGCGCGGGGCGGTTGCGCCGCGGCGGCAAGCTCCTGCGCGACGTCGCCGCGGCCTGCCGGGCGCTGCATGGCGCCGAGCGCTTCCGCGACGACTTCGACATGTTCGAGATCCAGCCGCGATACCTGGAGATCGTGCGCAGCCGCGGCTTTGCGCTGCCGGAGGGCTACACCGAGTTCGAGCCCCACGTGGCCGCGATCCGCGAGGCGTTCGTCCCGCGCGACGAGGGAACGGTGCCGTGCAACAACGACCTGCTGGCTGAGAACTTCATGCTCACCCCCGCCGGTCTTCGCCTGATCGACTATGAGTACTCGGGCAACAACGACGCGTGCTTCGAGCTCGGCAACATCTGGAGCGAATCAAACCTCTCGCTCGTGCAGCTGCAGGCGCTTGTCGGCGCCTACTACGGTCGCCCGGCGCGCCACAAGGTGGCCCGTGCGCGACTCTGGGGCCTGATGTCGAAGTACGGCTGGACGCTGTGGGCGTCGATCCAGGCCGGCGTGTCGACGATCGAGTTCGACTTCTGGTCCTGGGGGCTCGAGAAGTACGCCCGCGCCGTCGCCGAGTTCGAGAGCCCGGAGTTCGAGCGGCTGCTCGACGAGGCGCGCCGGAGCGACTGAGCTAGGCCCGCCAGCGCCAGGCGGCGATGAGCGTCGCGAGCGCGGCGTTGCCCTGCGACTGCAGGCTCGGCTCGCTGTCCAGCTCGGCGTCGAAGATCTGATCGCCGCGGCGCGCCACGATGTCGCTCTGGGCGTTCGCCAGCCCGGCGTAGGTGTAGGCATAGGCGGTCTGCGCGGCATCGCTGCCGCCAAGGGTCGCTTCGTGCGCGGCGGCGGTGACGGTGACCGCCAGCGCTCCCGGCGGGGCGCCGACGACGTTGGGCAGAAGCTCAAGCGCCGTCTGTGTCGCGGCGTCCACGTCGGGGAGGGCGCCGTCCAGCGGGTGCAGCGCCACCGTCGCGGCGGAGACCTCGGAGATCGTGATCGAGATCGTCCCGGGGGGCGGGATCTCGAGCGCGCTCGCCGGGTCCGCGCCCGAGCTGAGCTGGTAGGCGGTGATCCCGTTTGCGTGGCGCACCGCCAGCGTCCAGCCGGACGGGTAGGACGTCGTGAATGCGGCGGCGCTCAGCGTCTGGGCGCTCGTCTGCGCGCCCTTCGGCCCGTGCACCGTGATCGCCGCTATCGCGCCAACGACGACGACGGCCAGCAACACCATGATCAGGCCCACGTAGCGTCGCGTCGGCACGACATACGGCGGCGACGGGGCTACGTCGAACCGCAGCGCGGCAAGGTCGATGGGCGGCGGATCGCCGAGCGACGCGAACGTCGGTTCGACGCCCACTCCCCCCGGATCGCTGCCCGAGGCGGTTCCTTCGGGTGCCATCTGCGTGATATCGGCGGCGACGGGCGATCGCTGAAGCGGCGGTTCGTGCCGGCCAGCACGCGCAACGGTTCGTGCCGGCCGCACGCGCAACCGTGCGTGCCGGCCGCACGCGCAACGGCGTGCCTTGGGGCCCTGTCAGGCCGGCGCTCGCCCACGGCTAACCTCTGAGGGGCGGTGAACCGCGACACCCCCTGCGTCGAGATAGCGAGGCGTCCATGAAGGCAGTCAGATTTGACCATTACGGCGGCGTCGAGGTGTTGGAGGTCCGCGAGGTCGAGCAGCCGGTGCCCGCGCCCGGCGAGGTGCTGGTCGCGGTGAAGGCCGCCGCGATCAACCCGGGCGAGATCGCGATCCGCGAGGGGTATCTGGACGCGCGCTTCCCGGCGACCTTCCCATCCGGGGAGGGCACGGACTTTGCCGGCGTCGTCGAGGAAGTCGGCGCGGGCGTCGAGTCCGTCGCGGCCGGGCACTCGGTGATCGGCTGGAGCGAGCGGCGCTCGAGCCATGCGGAGTTCGTCGCGGTACCCGCCGAGCAACTCACCGCAAAGCCGGACGGCCTCGCGTGGGAGGTCGCCGGCTCGCTCTTCGTGGCGGGCATGGCCGCCTACGCGGGCGTCCAGGCCGTGGCCCCGGCGCCCGGCGAGGTGGTCGTCGTCTCCGGCGCGGCCGGCGGCGTCGGTTCGATCGCCGTGCAGCTGGCCGTGCGCAGCGGGGCCACCGTGATCGGCCTCGCGAGCGAGGGCAACCATGCCTGGCTGCGCGACCACGGCGTGATCGCGGTCACCTACGGCGACGGGCAGGCCGAGCGGATCGGGGCGGCCTCAGGCGGCCACATCGACGCGTTCATCGACACCTTCGGCGGCGGCTACGTCGACCTCGCGGTCTCACTCGGCGTCCCCGTCGAGCGGATCAACACGATCGCGGACTTCGAAGCGATCGAGCGTCTCGGTGTCCACGGCGAGGGGACCCACGCGGTCGGGACCAGCGAGCTGCTGGCACAGCTCGCCGCCCTGGCCGCCGACGGCAGCGTCGAGGTCCCGATCGCACGGACCTTCCCGCTCGTGCAGGTACGCGACGCTTTCGACGAGCTCGCTCTGCGCAAGACGCACGGCAAGATCGTGCTGATCCCCTGATCCGCGGCCGCTCGCGCGGCGCGGTCAGGGCGGTCCGGCCGCGGCCACGGCACGCTCATGTAGCGTGACCCCATGATCGATGTCGACACGGCGATCCGCACCCGCCGCACGCACAAGGCGTTCGGGCCCGAGCCGGTCGACCGCGAGACGCTGCTCGAGCTGTTCGAGCTGGCGCGCTGGGCGCCCAACCACCGCCTCACCAATCCATGGCGCTTTCACGTGCTCGGCGAGCGAAGCCGCGCCGAACTGGCCCGCGAGGCCGAGCTTGCCGCTCCCGGCGGCGCCAAGAAGCTCGATCGCGCACCGACGCTCGTGGTCGCCACCGCGAAGCCCGCGGGCGATGCGGTGGCGCAGCGCGAGGATCTGCTCGCGGCGGCGATCGCCGCCTACCTCGTCCTGCTGGGCGCGCATGCGCGAGGGCTCGCCGGCTACTGGCGCACGCTGGCGCTGCTCGATTCGCCGGCTGTGCGCGCCGCGCTCTCGATCGAAGCCGGCGAGCAGCCGATCGGGCTGCTGCACCTCGGGCGCCCCCTCGCGGACCAGCGGGTGCCGGCGCGCGCGGCGGTCGAGGAGATCGCCACCTTCCTCGACTGAGAGCTCAGCCGCGAGCTCAGCCGCGAGGTGGGGGCGGCGAGCGCCGGATCGGGCGGCTCCTCACCCGCGCCCGCCGCCACCCTGCGCGCGTCGCGGCCAGTAGGCCTCGAGGTCGGCCAGGCGGGCCGGGCCGCGGGCGAGGCGGCCGACCGTCTCGGGCGCCCGGGCGTCGAGCTGGGAGGCGACGACGACAAACAGCTGGGCGGTCGTCAGCGCGTCGCCGATCGCCGTGTGCGGCGAGTGCACCGGCAGCCCGCACTCGCGCGCCAGCGCACCGAGGTCCAGGAACCCCGGCAGCTCGCCGTCGCGCTCGGCCAGCCACACGCGGGCCAGCACCGCGGTGTCGAGCACCGGGCCGCGCAGCCGCAGCCGCAGTGCTCTGAGCGCATCGCCGAGGAACGCGCGCTCGACCGGGGCGTGGTGGGCGACGAGCACGCGGCCCGCCATCGCCGCAAGCAGCGGATCCAGTCCCTCCCGCGCCGGTGGGGCATGGGCGAGGTCGAGGGCGCGCAGGCCGTGCACGCGGATCGCCGACTCGGCCAGCGGCGCGGTCGGGCGCACGAGCCCGACCGCGGCGCCCTCAAGCCGCACGCGTCCGTCGTCGATCGGCAGCGCGCCGAACGAGATGATCTCGCCTCCACGGCGCTCGAGCCGGCTGAGCTCGACGTCGACGACGCAGTAGCCGGCCTGCCGCCACGGCGTGCGCGCCGGGGGCGGGCGCGAGGCGAGGTAGGCGCGCGCCCCAGCGCCTTGCGCGCCACGGCGCCGCAGCGCCCTCACCAGACGGGCGCCTGCAGCTCGGCGGCAACCCGCTTCTGCACCGCGGCGACAGCGCGGAAGGCCTCGCGCAGGTAGCTGCGGGTGAGCGGACTGAGCGCCGCCGGGTCGATGTAGTTGTCCGGCGTCTCACCGGCTCGCAGCTGCTCGACCTGGTGATCGATGCGCAGGCCGACGATCAGCTCGTGGGCTTCCGCCAGCGTGTGGGCGTCGCTCGCCGGCAGCGTCCCGGCCTCGCCTGCGACGCGCAGGCGCTCGGCCGTCGAGGTGCAGCTGACGCCCGCCGCCATCGCGGCCCAGCGCGCGAGATCGACGATCGGGACAACGCCGCCGTGCTTGAGATCCAGCTGGCCGCGACGCTCGCCGCTGTGCTCCACGACCAGGCCGCGCAGGAATCCCGTCGGCGGGCGGTAGGACAGCGCGAAGCGCGCGAGCAGGCGCAGGAGCGCCGGATGCTCGGGCGCCAGGCAGAACTCCTCGGCAACCGGCGTTCCCGCGTGGATGCCCCACACCGGCCGGCTGTCCACCAGCACCGAGGTCAGGATCAGCGCCTTCTCCTGGCTCGGATCCTCGAGCCAGCTGCGGGCGACGTGGCGCCAGGACTCCTCTGAGCGCACGAACAGCAGATCGGAGGCGGTCGCCCCGTAGGCGTCGGCGTGCAGGCCGCACGCCGCCATGCCCGCGACGACACGCTTGCCGAGCTCGTGCAGGTGCGGGCGGATCGCGTGCTCGTCGCCGTCGCCGTACCAGACGATCGCCGAGTCGACGTCCGAGCTCGGGAGCGCCTCGCGGCGTGCCTGGCTGCCGAGCGCCAGCCAGGCGAACGCCGCCTGCGGCGCGCCGATCTCGGCGACCGTCAGCTCCACCAGCCGGCGCGTCAGGGCGTCGAGCACGACCGAGTAGATCGCCGAGATGCTCGGCGGCGCAAGGCGCGTCTCGTGCAGCGCCAGGAACATCGCCGCCAGCTCGGCCGAGCCCGCGGCGAGCTCGTCGACGCTCGTGGCGGCGCTGATCTTGCGCCGGACGTAGAACGAGCTGCGCGTCTCGACGGCGATCAGGTCGATGTCGGCGACGACGCCGACCAGCTCACCGCGCGCCGAGATCACGGGGAAGTGGCGGATGCCGCGGTCGAGCATCTCGAGCAGCACGCCGCCGCCGAGACGGTCCGGCGCCACGGTGTAGGCCGGCGCGGTCATCACGGCGCTGACGGGCTCCTCCCCGGACACCCCCGCCGCGACGACGCGCGAGCGCAGGTCGCGGTCGGTCATGATCCCGAGCGACGCGGGGAGCCTCACGCACACCGCGGTCGCGCCGGCGGCGGTCATCAGCCGCGCGGCCTCGCGGATCGTGGTGTCGGGCTCGACGATCACCGGCGCGGAGCGGATCAGCGCGGCGACCGGCTGGTGCGCGGGTTCGCGGCCGCCGGCGGCCGCCGGGTCACCCGGCGCCGGCGGGACACCGATGGCGTCGCCGCGCGAGGTGAGCAGCGAGCGGGCGACGAAGCCGACGCTCTCGGGTCGCGCGAGCAGGCGCAGCGCCACGTCGGCGGCGAGCCGGTAGCAGAGCGTGTCCTCGTGGGCCCGGGCGGTGAAGCCGGCCGGCAGGCCCGACAGCATCGAGCCGTGCCCGAACAGCTCGCCGGGGCCGAGCAGGTCGAGCACCGCGCCTGTGTGGATGATCTCGACCGCGCCGCTGCGCACGACCCGGACATGCGCGACGGGCTCCGCTCCCGCGGCGAAGATCGTTGTCCCGGCGAGGTGAAACTCGATCTCCGCGGACGCCGCCGCGAGCTCCACATCGGCGGCGGCCAGGGCGTCGAAGGGCGGGTGGCGGCGCAGGAAGTCGGCCACGTCGGCGAGCGCCGTGACCGGCGCCGTCCCGCGCGCGCGCCCCTCGCCGCCAGGCTCCGCGAGCCCCTCCTTGCCTGGATCGTCAGTGTCTGACTCGCTCATCACGTCCCCCGCCGCTCGCGCCGCCCCGCCCGATGGCCCGCTGGGCGAGCACGACGGTTGCGTTGCGGTTGATGATCACACGATCTTCCGCCGAGGTCTCAGCCGGTCGGGTGGAGGTTCTCGTAGTAGGTCACCGGCTGGGTGTAGGCGGCGTAGCCGGTCACGTCGGCCCGGGTGACGTTCTGCACCGGGATCGCGAACAGGTTGATCGTCGGCGTCAGCGTGTCGATCGCCGCGGCGGCCTGTGTGATCAGCGCCGCCGTGGCCGAGCCGCCCGGGCTGTCGGACAGCTGGTCCGCCAGCGCCTGCAGCGTCGCGCTGCCGTAGTGCTGCTCGGCGGCGTCTGAGACCGGGTCGAGCGCCGCGTTGGCGTCCTGTTCGAGCAGGAAGCCCGCGCCGCCGAGCAGCGGCGTGTCGGCGTCGATGCTCGACTCGACGCCCGGCGACTGCTCGAGCGCCAGCAGCTGGTCGCTGTCGTCGACGTAGGTGACCTGCAGGGTCACGCCGATCTGGTCCATGTCGTCCATCAGCGCGCTGATCACGCCGCCGCCGCCGCCCCCGAGCTCGGCGCCGTTGGTGTACAGCTTCACGGTGAGCCCGGCGGGGAGGTAGCCGGCGGCGCGCAGGAGGCTGCGCGACTGCACCGGGTCAAAGCTTGTCGGCTGCGCCGCACCGAAGGCGCCCGGTATCGTCAGCACCGACGGTTTGGCATAGCCGGCGTCGATCGTCGGCACAAGCTCGCTGCGGTTGACGCCGAGATTGATCGCCTGGCGCACGGCGGGGTTCGCGAGCGCGCCGCCGGCCAAATCGAGATGCCAGGCGACGACCGCGGGCCCGGTCTGCAGGATCGTCGCGGCGGTACCCTCGGCGGGGCCGTTGGCGACGGCGGTCTCGAAGTCGCCCCAGTTCAGCCCGCCGGTGTGGGTCGCGCTGCCGTCCAGCACGGCGGCGACGCGCCCCGCGGAACTTGCGTCCAGGCGGATGATCACGTGGGTGTAGTACGGCCGCCGCCAGAACCCGGGGTTGGCCGCTAGCTCGATCTCGCGCCGCGGCACGAACAGCGCCACCGAGTAGGCGCCGAAGCTCGCGGAGTGGGTCGCGCCCCACTGCTGGGCCCAGGGGTCGCCCGCCTTGGCGTTGGCGCGGTAGAGCGCGCTGTCGTAGATGCCCGCGTCGTATGAGGCGAGCACCGAAAGCGTGAACGGGCTCGGCGCGGTGACATTGACGCGCACGCGGTGGCTGTCGATGATCGTGACCGGGTCGGCGACGTCGATGTGGGCGAGGCGGAAGAGGAACGGAGCCACAGGCGAGCGCGCGATCGCGCGGTCAAGGCTCCATTTGACATCGGCTGCCGTGAACGGGTTGCCCGTCGCGCCCCGCACGCCACGACGCAGCTCGAACGTGTAGCTGCCGTCGCTCGAACGCTGCCAGGAGGTCGCGAGATAGGGCACGACGGCCCCATCGGGCGGCAGCCGGGCGTTCGGCCCAGGGGCGGCAGGCGCCGGGCGCACGAGCTCGCTCGACCAGGTCGGCAGGGTCGAGGCCGCGGTCGTGGAGGGGGTCGCGGTCTCGTCCAGGCTCGTCGGGAGCTCCGCAACCAGGTCGATGAAGGTGTGGGCGCCGGCGGTGGTCGCGCTCGCGCCGCCGCCGCAGCCCGCGACGGCGCCCGCCGCGAGCAGTGCCGCCGTCGCGAGGAGCCTGCGCCTGGCGCTGCCGCGGCGCCTCAAGCGGTGGGGCGGGGGTATCGAGATCGCGCCGCCCCAGTCACGGCGCCAGTCTATCGGCGCCGCTCAGCCGCTCAGCTCGTCGTAGTAGACCGCGCCGGCGGGGTAGGCCGCGTAGCCGGTGATTCCCGCGCGGGTCACCAGCTGCCCGGGAACCTCGACGAGAGGGATGACCGGGAAGGTGCCCGCCACGATCGCGAGCGCCCGCGCCAGCACGCCCGCGCTCGCCGCCGCGGGCGCGCTGCGCGTGAGCGCGCCCGCGAGCCGCTCGAGCGCCGGCGAGTCGTAGTCCTCGATGTTGGCGGGCGAGCCGCGCAGGTAGTCGGCGGCGATCGCGAAGGCGGCCGAGGCGAGCGGCGCGACCGCCGTCTCGAGCACGCCCGCGACGGCGCCACTTCGCGCAAGCCCGGCCAGCTCGGCGCAGCTCGCGACCCGGCGCACGCGCACGCTCACCTCGATCGCCCGCAGCTGCGCGGCGATCGCGGGCAGCTCACCCGGCGGGTCCTCGGGCGCGCACGTCGCGAGCACCACCCGGAAGCCGTGCGGGTGGCCGGCGCGCGCGAGCAGGCGCCGTGCGAGCGAGATGCTGTGTCCGTAGGCCGGCTCGCGCACGCCGGGCACCGCTGCGAACGTGCTCGCGAGCGGCGCTAGAGCCGGCCGCGCGAAACCGCCGAAGGCGGTTCGCGCGATCGCCGTGCGGTCGATCGCCAGCGACAGCGCGCGGCGGACGAGCACGTTCGCGAACGCCGCGCCCCGCTCGTCGGGCACGAGCGTGCTGACCGCGGTCGACGGCAGCGCCAGCGCGCGCAGCCCGCTCGTGTGCGCCGCGACCGCGAAGTCCGGCCAGTCAAGGCCCGCGGTGTGGGAGGCCTCCCCGGCGGCGACGTCGCCGAGCGCCAGCGCCGGCGCGGCCTGGGCCTCGATCGCGACGAGGCGGAAGTGCAGCGGGCGCCAGAAGCTCGGGTTCGCTCCCAGCAGAAGCTTGCTGCCGGGGTCGAACCCCAACAGGTCCCAGGCGCCGTAGAACGCGAGATGGACCGCGAGCCAGCCGCGCGCGCTGCGATCGGCCGCGCTTTCGTGTGCAGCGACCTCGCGAGCGTCGAGCACGCCGAAGCGAAAGTCGCCGAGCACCGCCAGCGCGAACGGGCTGGGCGCGGTCACGTTCAGCCGGACACTGCGGGGGCCGAGCACGGTCGTCGGGTCGCGCAGCGAGATCCGCGCGAGTGCCGCGAGCGCGCGCGCGGGGGCGCTGAGCGACAGTTCGCGCCGGAAGCTGAAGCTCACGTCGGCGCCGCTCAGCGTGTGGCCGTAGGCGCTCCTGACGCCCGGGCGCAGCGTGAAGAGGTAGTCGCCGCCGGCGAGCCGGCGCCACGAGCTTGCGAGGAAGGGGGTCACCTCGCCGGCCGGCGCGAGCGTGGCGGCGCCCGGCGGGCGCCCGGCGGGGCGCACGAGCGTGCCCGCGAGCGAGGTCTCGACGCTGTCGGTGGCGGTGCCCAGCGCGGCGGCCGGGTCGAGGCTGCGCGGCAGCGCCGCGACGACGTCGATGAACTCCGCGGGCGCGCTCGGCGCCCGCTGCGCCGGCGAGCCGCCGCCGCAACCCGCCGCCGTGGCGGCCACGAGGAGTGCGATGAGCGCGCCGCGCGTTGAGAATCGCATCCGCTGAATCCTTGCGCGCCACGCGCGAACGCGCGCGAACGATCGCGCGCAGCCGTAGGATCTGGTCCGAACGGCGCATGCCTGTGCCCCAAATGGGGTGCGCCGTTCGGCGGAACGGCGCATGCGCCGTTCCGCGGGAGGGTGCATGCACCCTCCCGCGGGGGGGCGCATGCGCCCCCCCGAAAACCCGGACAAGGAGAACGCATTTGGAAACCAACATCGATCCCAAGATCGACGGCGATCGCTTCCGCCACGTTCTCGGGCACCTGCCGACCGGTGTCACCGTCGTCACCGCCCACCACCCGAGCGGGCCGGTCGCGATGTCGGCGAACTCCGTGACGTCGGTGTCGCTCGAGCCGCCGCTGATCCTGTTCTGCCCGGCGAAGAGCTCGACGAGCTGGCCGCGGATCCACGAGAGCGGGCGCTTCTGCGTCAACGTCTTCGCCGCCCACCACGAGGAGATCTCGCGGCGCTTCGCGGCGCAGGGCGTCGACCGCTTCGCGGGCGTGGCCTGGCACTCGCGGCCGGCCGGGCCGGCGCTCGATGACGCCGTCGCCTGGATCGAGTGCACGATCGACGCCGAGCACGAGGCGGGCGATCATCTGATCGTCGTCGGCGCCGTGGACCAGCTCGACGTGCGCGAGGGCGACGCCGACCCGCTGGTCTTCTTCCGCGGGCGCTACGGCTCGTTCGCGTCCAACGACTGAGCGCCACCGCGGCGGCCGCCAGGCAGCGATCTCTATGCTTGGCGGTCACGTGAGCCCCGTGGACGCAGTCACGCGCCGGAGGGTCACCTTCTCGCGCAACCTGACCCTTTCGCTGTCGCGCACGTGCGTGTCGCACTGCAAGTACTGCGCTTTCGCGACGCACCAGCCTCACCTGCACGAGCCGGCGGAGGTTCGCCGGCTGCTCGATCACGCGGCGCGGCGCAACGTCAAGGAGCTGCTGATCCTGACCGGCGATGACCCCGGCCACCATCCGGGGGTCCGCGAGCGCCTCGAGGCGCTCGGCTTCGCGGACTTCGTCGACTACGTCGTCTGGTGCTGCCGCGAGGCGCTGGAGCGAGGCCTGTTGCCGCACACCAATCTCGGCGCGGTCTCGCGCGAGGAGCTCGGTCGGCTGCGCGAGGTGACCGCATCCCAGGGACTGATGCTCGAATCGCTGCGCGGCGACCTCGTCGCCCACCAGGGCTCCCCGACGAAGGATCCGGCGCTTCGGATGGAGACGATCCGCGCGGCGGGCGAGCTGGCGATCCCGTTCACGAGCGGCATCCTCGTCGGCATCGGCGAGCGGCCGGCGGACCGCATCGACGCGCTCGAGGCGCTCGCGGAGTGCCACCGCGAATACGGGCACATCCAGGAGCTGATCCTGCAGAACTTCGTTCCCCACCGGCGCTACTACGACGAGGAGCCGGCGGAGGTGGCGACCGCCGCGGCGGCGGAGTACTGGCGCACCGGTCTCGGCCGCCATCCGAGCCTGGCGCTGCCCGACTGGGCCTGCGAGGTGGGACTCGACGATCTGCGCGAGCTGGTCGCCTACGCCCGCGAGCTCCTGCCCGACGTCGGGATCCAGGTGCCGCCGAACCTCTCGGACGCCTGGCCGGAGCTGGTCGCCGCCGGCGCGAGCGACCTCGGCGGGCTCTCGGCCAACGGCGATCACATCTCCCCCGAGCATCCGTTCCCCTCGCCGCTTCAGGTGCGCCGCCGGCTCGCCCAGGACGGCGTCGCGCTGACCGAGCGCCTGTGCGTCTACGGCCGCTACATCGACCCCAAATGGCTCTCCCAGACGGTTCTCGACGTGATCACATCGCGCTACTGGTCGTTCATCCCGCGGCGCGGATCGGGACGGCGGACCGAGCGCGTGATCCGCCGCGACCTGGTCGCCGGGGCGATCGCGAAGGGGCGCGACGGCGTCGCGCTGCGCGAGGAGGAGCTGACCGCGCTGTTTGCGGAAACGCGCCCGCAGGCGATCGAGGAGATCCGCGTCGCGGCCGATGAGCTTCGCGCGCAGCTGGCCGGCGACACCGTCACGTTCGTCGTCTGCCGCAACATCAACGTGTCGAACATCTGCATCGTCGGCTGCGCGTTCTGCGGCTTTGGGCAGGGCAAGCGCTCGCCCGACGCCTACGAGTACGACCGCCCGGCGCTCGAGGCGAAGGTGGCGGAGGCCGTGCAGTTCGGCGCCACCGAGATCTGCATGCAGTCGGGCATCCATCCCGACTGGACGCTCGAGGATTACGAGCACTGGCTGCGCGTGATCAAGCAGGCGGCGCCCCAGCTGCACCTGCACGCATACTCGCCGATGGAGATCGCGCACATGTGCGACATCTCGGGTCTGGGGCCGGCCGCCGTGTTCGAGCGCCTGCGCGAGGCGGGGCTCGACTCCACGCCGGGGACCGCCGCCGAGGTGCTCCACGACGGCGTGCGCGAGCGGATCTCGCCGAACAAGCTGCCGGTGGCGCGCTGGGTGGAGATCATCGAGGCGTCCCACGCCGCCGGCCTGCGCTCGACCGCGACAGTGATGTTTGGCCACATCGAGGAGCCGTGGGAGCTGGCCGAGCACATGCGTGTCGTGCGCGGCCTGGCAGAGCGCACCGGCGGCTTCACCGAATTCGTGCCGCTCTCCTTCATCCCCTACCAGACGCTGCTCGGCCGCACGCACGGCGTCGAGGAGATCTCCACAGCGGAGAAGCTCAAGCACACCGCCGTGTTTCGCCTCGCGCTGGGCCACTCGATCGCGAACCTGCAGAGCTCGTGGGTCAAGATGGGACTCGACGCGGCCACCGAGTCGCTGCGCTGGGGGGTCAACGACCTCGGCGGAACGCTGATGGAGGAGTCGATCAGCCGCATGGCGGGCTCCTACCACGGCGTCAAGCTCGAGCCGGAGCAGCTCGTCGGCGCCGCCCACGCCGCCGGCCGGCCGGCGGCCGAGCGCTCGACGCTCTACCGCATCCTGCGCCGCTACGAGCTCGCCGGCGAAGGCTCAGGCGACCGCGCCGATTCCGCCGCACTCGCCTGAGGAGCCGTTTGCCCCGCGGTCGCGGCGGCCGTGGTCGCTAGGATCCCGCTGTTGGATCGATCCGCGACTTGACGAGGTCAGAGCGCTCTGAGCACCGTTGACACCCGCAGTGCCGACGCCGGAGTGGAGGACCACGCCGCTGCGGCGACGGGCGCCGGCCACGACAGCGCAACCCATCTGGACGGGGACGACCGCATCGCGCTTTTTGCGCTGATGGCGCGGGCGCGCGCGATCGAGGAGCGCGGACTCAGCCTCTACAAGCAGGGCAAGGTGCCCGGGTCTTTCTATGACGGCCGCGGCCAGGAGGCGACCGCGGTCGGCGCGACCTTCGCGCTCGGCCCCGACGACCCGGTCTGCCCGCTGATCCGCGACCTTGGCGCGCACGTCGTCAAGGGCACACCGGCGGCCGCGATCCTCGGCCATTACCTCGGGCGCACCGGCGGCGTCGGGCGCGGCCGCGACGGCAACGTTCACTTCGGCGACGCGCAGCGCGGCGTCGTCGGCATGGTCTCGATGCTGCCCGACATGATGGTGGTGGCCGTCGGCATGGCTTGGGCCTTCAAGCTGCGCGGCGAGCAGCGCTGCGCGCTGAGCTTCTTCGGCGAGGGCGCCACCTCGGTCGGCGACTGGCACGAGGCGATGAACCTGGCCGGCCTCTGGCAAGTGCCCGCGATCTTCGTGCTCGAGCAGAACGGCTACTCCTACTCGACGCCAAGCGCGCGCCAGTTCGCCGTCGATCCGCTCGAGCGCGCCGCGGTCTACGGGATGACGGGCGCGAGCGTGGACGGCAACGACGTCGAGGCGGTCTTCGAGGTCACCCGCCAGGCGCGCGAGCGCGCCCTCGCCGGCGAGGGCCCGACGCTGATCGCGGCGCAGACGATGCGCATGCACGGTCACGGCGCGCACGACGACGCCTCCTATGTGCCGGCGGAGGTGTTCGAGCACTGGGCGGCGCGCGACCCGCTGGTGCTCCAGCGCGAGCGGCTGCGCTCACTCGGCGTCGACGTCGAAGCGATCGACGCCGCGGTCCGCGCCGAGATCGATGTCGCGACGGCGGAGGCGCTGGCGATGGATCCGGCGCAGCCGCAGTCACCGCTTGAGGATGTCTTCTGCGAGGGCGAGCCGCAGGTGGTGGGACGCGGCGCGGCGCCCTGGAGCCGTTTCCCTGGATCGTGACGGAGCTGACCTACCTCGAAGCGATCTCCGACGCGCTGCGCGTGGCGCTGGCGGCCGACGAGCGCGTCCTGCTGCTCGGGGAGGACATCGGCGCCTTCGGCGGCGCCTTCAAGGTCACCGCCGGCCTGCAGCAGGAGTTCGGCGCGCAGCGTGTGATCGACACGCCGATCTCGGAGGAGGCGATCATCGGCGGCGCCGTCGGCGCGGCGATCGTCGGCATGCGCCCGGTCTGCGAGATGCAGTTCGCCGATTTCGTCGCCTGCGGCTTCGACCAGCTCGTCAACGTCGCGGGCAAGCTGCACTGGCGCCTCGGGCTGGCGGCGCCGATCGTCGTGCGCCTGCCGAGCGGCGGCGGCGTCTCCGGCGGGCCGTTTCACTCGCAGAGCCCCGAGGCCTGGTTCATGCACGCGCCGGGGCTGAAGGTGTTCGCGCCCTCGAGCGCGCACGACGCCAAGGGGCTGCTGCTGGCGGCGATCGCCGACCCCAACCCGGTCGTCTTCCTCGAGCACAAGTACCTCTACCGGCGCGTGCGCGGCGAGGTGCCGGAGGGCGCCTACGAGACGCCGCAGACCGCTACCACGGTGCGCGACGGCGACGACCTCGTGGTCATCGCCTACGGCGCGATGGTCCACGCGGCGCTGGCGGCCGCGGCCGAGATCGAGGAGGCGAGCGTCCGCGTGCTCGACCTGCGAACGCTCGTGCCGCTCGACGAGCGGGCGATCCTCGACGCCGTCCGCGACTGCGCCAAGGTGGTCGTCGTCGACGAGGCCAACTACACGTGCGCGCCCGGTGCCCAGGTGGCCTCGCTGATCGCGCAGTACGGCTACGGCGACCTCGACGGGCCGGTCGTGCGCGTCGCCACGCCTGACGCCCCGATCCCGTTCGCGCCGGCGCTCGAGAGCGCCGCCCTGCCGGGCGTGGCGCGCATCCGGGACGCCTGCCGTGAGCTCCTCGCCTACTGAGATGGCCGGCGGCGAGCGCCTGCTGGAGATCGTGATGCCCCAGCTCGGCATCACCGTCACCGAGGGGACGCTCGTGGGCTGGCACAAGCAGCCGGGCGACCGCGTCGAGCCCGACGAGGCGATCTGCGACGTATCGAGCGACAAGGTCGACTCCGAGGTCCCCGCCCCGGCCGCGGGGCGCATCACCGAGCTGATCGTCGCGGTCGGTGAGACGGTGGAGGTCGGCACGGTGATCGCGATGATGGAAGCCGATCAGGAGTCCGCCCAGGGGGCTCCCTCCCCGGTGGCGGTCGCGCCGGCCGGCGAGCGCGAGCCGGCGATTCCGCCGGCGCGTGACGCGGCGGGCCGTGGCGCCGCGGAGCGCCATTCGCCGGTGGTCGTGCGCCTCGCCGCCGAGCTTGGCGTCGCGCTCGAGCGCGTGGTGGGCAGCGGACGCGACGGTCGCGTGCGCCGCGAGGACGTGCTGGCAGCGGCGGCGCAGCCGGCGGCGCCGGCGTCGTCTGAGTTGTCGGTGTACACCCCACCGCCGCCCGGCGTGCTGTCGCGGATGCGCCGCTCGATCGGCGAGCACATGAAGCGCTCCTTGAGCACGGCGGCCACGGTCACCTCATGGATCGAGGTGGACTTCTCCGCCGTCGAGGCCCGCCGCCGCGAGCTCGGCGTGACGGCGCTGCCGGTCGTGGCGGCGGCGACGGTCGAGACGCTCGCCCAGTTCGGCGAGCTGAACGCCTGGCTGGAGGGCGAGCGCTACACGCGCCACACCGACGTGAATCTCGGCATCGCCGTGTCGCTCGGCGCGGAGGGGCTGATCGTGCCGGTCGTGCGAGCGGCCCAGACGCTCGGCGTGGCGGAGCTCGCCGAGCGGATCGCCGATCTGGCGGCCCGCGCCCGCGCCGGCACGCTGTCGCCCGACGAGGTCCGCGACGGCACCTTCACGCTCACCAACCCCGGCCAGTTCGGCACCTTCATGGCGACGCCGGTGATCAACCAGCCGCAGGTCGCGATCCTCGACACCGAGGCGATCGTCCGCCGCCCCGTCGTCGTGACGCAGGACGGCGCCGAGACGATCGCGATCCGCCCGATCTGCGTGCTCGGCCTCTCCTGGGACCACCGCGCCCTCGACGGCGTCGTCGCCGCCCGTTTCCTCGCCGCGCTGCGCGAGCGACTGCAGAGCTGAGCGCCGATCACGCAAATCGCGGGCAAACTTTGTTGGCGGCCCGCCCGCGCGAAGGCCGCCAAGCGGTAGCGTGGCGGCCGGAGGGCGTGATGGTGAGGTTGGCCCGCATGGGGCTCGGCAACATCAGCTGACTTTCAAGCGTAAATCCCGCTTCGGAGGTCAACATGTCACGGTCGCCGGTTCTCACTCTTTTGCACTCGTGCCGGCGCAGCGGTCGCCGGCGGGCGCGTCCACAACTCGCAGCAGCCGCCGTCCCTCGACGGCGCGGGGGCTGCCAGGCGAGGGCGTTCCTGGCACGTTTGGGAGGCCGGCCATGACCGCCGCCACGCAGGAGGACGGGAGCGTCCAGCGCATGCGAGCGCTGCAGCGCGCCAACGAGGTTCGCGGCGCCCGGGCCGCGTTGAAGCGGCGCATCGCGACGGGTGAAACGAGCGTTGCCGACGCGATCCTCGGGGGCGGCGCGGAGCTCGCGAGCATGCCGCTGATCGAGCTGATGATGAGCCAGCGCAGCTGGGGCCATGCCCGCTGCGCCCGACTGCTGGTGTCGATTCCGCTGTCGGAGAACAAGCCCGTCGGCTCGATGACCGATCGCCAGCTCGCCGTGCTCGTGGCGATGCTGCGAGCGGCGAATCAATCGCAGCGGTTCGACCCCTCGCGGCGGGCGCAGGACGCTCGATCGCCGGCGCAGTGCGCGGCCGCTCTGGCGGCGACGAACTGATCGCCATGATCATCGCCCAGCCTGCGAGCCCCCCGGTCGGCAGCGTTCAGTACCACCCGCCCCTGGGCTCGGCGCCGCCGGCGCCGTCTGGCGGCCCACGCGTCGCCGCGGCGGGTTCGAGCGCCGGCGCAGCACGAGCCGGTGGCGGGCGCGCGCCGGATCGCTGCGGCTCGCGGCGGCGGGCGCGTCAGGGCGCACCGGGCAGCGGCCGCCGCCGCCGCCGTGCGCTGGCCGCCGCGACGCCGCCCCGCCGGCGTCAGGCTTGCGTGCGCCGCGCGTAGTCGACCGCGGCCACGTCATCGCCGCCGTGGCCGGCTGCGACCGCTCGCGCCAGGCGATCGTGGACAACCTGTAGAAGCGGGCTCGGCGGCGCGAGCTGCGCGGCCAGATCGATGTCCTTCAACGCGAGCTCCACCGCGAAGCCGGCCGTGTAGGCACCGGTGTCCATCAGTTTCACCTTCGCCAGTTCGTAGGGCATGGCGAGCGGACCGGCCTCGAGCGCCCGGGTGAACGTCGCATGGTCGATGCCGAGCGTGTCGCACAGCGCGAGGACGTCGCTCATCGCGACGGTCGCCGCCGTCATCCAGGCGTTCACCGCCAGTTTGAGAGAACTGCCCTCGACTCCCGTCCCGACATGCAGCACGCTGGAGCCGAGGGCGTCCAGCAGCTCCCGCGCCCGCGCGAGCGCCGCGTCCTCGCCGGCGACGAGCCACACGAGCTTTCCCTCGCGCGCGGGCGTGGTGCTGCCGGACACCGGCGCGTCGAGGTAGGAGACGCGATGAGCCGCCGCGAGGTCGGCGAGTGAGCGTGCGCTTCGCGGGCCGACCGTGCTGGCCTGCACCCAGACGGCGCCGTCGCGCATTTGCCCGATCACCTGTTCCATCACCGAGGCGACGGCATCGCCGTCGCGCAGCACCGTGATCACCGCCGCCGCGTCGTGGACCGCGTCGCCGGCGCTCTGCACCGCCGTGACGGCGGTGGAGTTCGCCGCCGCGGTGCGAGCCCGCTCGGCGGTGCGGTTCCACAGGCGAACCTCATGCCCGGTCTCACCGAGCCGCGCCGCCATCGCCGCACCGAGCGCTCCCGCTCCGAGGACGGCGACCACACGAGTGTCAGACATCAAGGCGCCTCCCGCTGAAATCGAACGACTGAAGGGCGTTCAACACGGCTCCCGGCCGCGCCTTGATGTGACGTTAGCGGCTCGGCCGACCGCGTGCCGGCTCTCGGCCGCTCCCGCCGTGACGCGGCCGGGTTTCACGCCGGCGGCGCTCAGTACTCGTAGAAGCCGCGACCGGACTTGCGTCCGAGGTGGCCCGCGGCGAGCATCCGGCGAAGCAGCGGTGGCGCCGCGTAATCGGCTCGCTTGAATTCCTCAAACAGCGAGTCGCACACCGCGCAGACGACGTCGAGGCCGATGAAGTCGCACAGCGTCAGCGGCCCCATCGGGTGCCCGCAGCCGAGCACCATGCCGCTGTCGATGTCCTCGCGCGTGGCGAACCCCGCCTCGAACATCGCGATCGCGCCGACGAGGTAGGGGATCAGCAGCATGTTGACGACGAAGCCCGCACGGTCGGGGCCCGTGACGGCCGTCTTGCCGAGGCTCTGGACGAAGCTGCGGGCCGTCGCGAGTGTCTGCTCGCTCGTGCCCAGCGCCGGTATCACCTCAACGAGGCGCATCACCGGCGCCGGCGAGAAGAAATGCAGGCCGAGCATCCGCTCCGGCGCGGGGATCGCGGCGGCCAGCGCCGCGATCGGGATGCTCGAGGTGTTCGAGGCGAGCAGCGTGTCGGGCGACACCACAGCGGCGAGGCGGTCGAAGACATCGAGCTTGACCGCGAGATCCTCGAGCACGGCCTCGATCACCAGCTCGCGGTCACCCAGATCGGCGAGCTCGTCGACATAGCTGATCCGCTCAAGCAGCGCGCTGCGGCGCTCGGCGTCGAGCTTGCCGGCTTTCAGTGCCCGCTCGGTCGAGGCGACGATGCGCGCCAGCGAGGGCGCGCGCGCCTGCTCCACCGGCTCATGCACGCGCACGTCGTGGCCGGCTGCGGCGACGGTCTCGGCGATGCCGCTCCCCATCAGGCCGCCGCCGACGATCCCGACTCGAAGGGGCGCGTTCACGAGCCGATTCTATGCGCACAGGAGATCGTCAAGTCAGCCCGATGTGAACTGCGGTGCGGGCGCGCGCCGCAACCGCTTGCGCCACGCCGTGGCAGCCTGCGCTACCCTTTCGCCCAGTGTTGATCGCCTGCTTCTATCACTGGTACACGGCGGGCCTCTATGCCTCGCCCGTCATCCTGGTCGGCGGCTGGCTCTTCTTCGCAAGCCGCCGCGACCGCCGGCGCGACGAACGTGACGGCGGCGCGCCGCCCAGCTCGCCGCCGCAAGCACTCTCAAGCTAGGCGCGCGGACGCTCACCTCGCTCGTCCCAGCGGTCAAGGGTCCGGGCGTCACCGCCGACATCTTCGTCCTGGCGCTGGCCGCCGTCTACTGGCTTCCCTACCACCGCCGCGCCGCGCGGCTGGCGCGCGAGGGCCGACCGGTGCCGAGCTGGCGGCAGTGGTGCTACGGCGGCGGCCTGGTCGTGCTGATAGTCGCGCTGAGCACGCCGCTCGGCGTGCTCGCCGAGAAGCTGCTCGTGGCGCACATGGTCGAGCACCTGCTGATCGGCGACATCGCCGCGCTGCTGATCGTGCTCGGGCTGACCGGGCCGATGATCGCGCCGCTACTGCGGATCGGCCTGTTCGCGCGGTTGCGGGTCTTCGCGCATCCGCTCGTGGCGCTGCCGGTCTGGGCGATCGACCTCTACGTCTGGCACATCCCCGTGCTCTACCAGGCCGCGCTTCGCAACGAGAGCGTGCACGCGCTCGAGCACGCCTGCTTCCTGCTGGCGGGGATCGCGATGTGGATGGCGCTGCTCGGGCCGCTGCCAAAGCCGGCCTGGTTCGGCAACCTCGGCCGGCTGGGCTACATCATCGCGGTCCGCCTGATCGAGGCGGTGCTAGGGAACATCCTGCTGTGGTCGCACGCCGTCTTCTACCCCTACTACGGGGTCTACGAGAAGGCCTACGGCATCTCGGCGCTAGGGGATCAGGTCGACGCCGGCGCCGTGATGATGGTCGAGGGCAGCATCCTCACGATCCTCCTGTTCGCGTGGCTCTTCATGCGCGCCGCGAGCCAGTCCGAGCAGCGCCAGGCGCTGCTCGACTTCGCCCGCGCCAACAACCTCGAGCTCGACGACGCGCGCGCGGCGCGAGCGGTGGCCGCCGGGCGCGGCGATGAGCTGCGGGCGCGGCTCGAGCAGCGGCTGACGTAGGCGCTGGCGGTCAGTCGCGTGAACTCGCGATCGAATCCGCTCTCGGGCACGGGGCCATCCTCGACGCGCCGGCGGGGACTTGCGGCGTTCCTGGTGCTCGTCAGTCGAGCGAGCCGCGCGGGGCGACGAGGACGCTGGCGATGCCGAGTACGCGGCAAAGCGACTCGAAATGGCGGTCGTAGTGAAGGACGCCAAAGCCGCGCTCCGCCGCCGCGGCTGCGATCAGGTAGTCAGCCGCTGGTAGGCGTCGCTGGCCCTCGAGCTCGCGTGAGGCGCCGATCGCGCGCTCACAGGCTGCACGCGTGACGGGAGCCTGCACCAACGCGCTCAACGCGCGGTCCAGGTCGCGGAAGGCGTCCTCATCGCGGGCGCCGGCAAGCAGCTCAAGCGCGACAACCGGGCAGATCACCAAAAGCCCGTCGGCCAGTGTTGACTGCCAGCGCGGCGACACCGCGGGAGCGTGCTGGCGGTTCCAGGCAGACGTTTCGAATACCAGCGGCGCGCCTGAGCCATACGGCTCAGCGGCGGGCGCCATGCAGCTCGGCTGTCGCCTGGAAGTCAAAGCGATCGTCGTCACCGCTTGAAATCCGGCGCAGGAACTCGATCGCCTCGTCACGTCGCTGCTGCTCATCTCGCAGCGCCTGAGCTCCGCGTACGGCGAGATCGCGCACCGCACGCGAGCGTGACTCGCCGCCAAACTCCGCCAGTGCGTCGGCGAGCTCACGATCGATGGTCACCTGAACACGAGACCCAGCCACGCACGAAATGTACCGCGCGGGTGGTACACGATTCATGGCGCTGGCGCCTGGTGCACGAGACCACCTCAATGGTCGATGTTGCGCAAGCAACACCGAGCTTCTAAACCAGACGCACGATCGCGACGACGCCGACCGCCACGATCAGCGCCCGCAGCGGAGCCGGCGGCAGGCGTCGCCCGTAGCGGGCGCCGAATGCGCCGCCCGTGATCGAGCCCAGCGCGATCAGGCCGACGGCGGGCCAGGCGACGTGGGCGACGAGCGCGAAGATCGCTCCCGAGAGCAGGTTGGCGAGGCCGGCGAGCACGTTCTTGACGGCGTTGACGCGCTGCAGGGCGTCGTCGAGCGCGAGGCTCAGGATCGCCAGCAGCAGGATGCCCTGCGCCGCGCCGAAGTAGCCGCCGTAAACGCCCGTCACGAAGACCGCCGCCAGTGTCGCCGCCGCGATGCGCTCGTGTGCGTGGCCGCGGTGGCGGCGCAGCATTGCGGCCAGCCGCGGCTGGGCAACGATCAGGATCAGCGCGGCGGCGATGAAGACCGGCACGATCGCCTTGAACGCCGACGGCGGCAGCGTCAGAAGCAGCGTCGCGCCGGTCGCGGCCCCGGCCGCGGTCGCGCACGCGAGTGTCCGGATCCTGGCCCCCTGGCCCTTCAGCTCGGCGCGGTAGCCGACCGCGCCCGCCATCGATCCCGGCACCAGGCCGATCGTGTTGGAGACGTTGGCGACGACCGGCGCGTACCCGAACGCCAGCAGCACCGGAAAGGTGATCAGCGTGCCCGAGCCGACAACCACGTTGATCGCCCCCGCCGCTCCGCCGGCAGCGAGAATGGCCAGGGCGTGCAGCAGGCTCAACGCTCAGAGGGTCCCGAGCTGGCTTCTTGGGCTCACCCCGTGACAGGCTAGCGGCCCCCGCCCCGGGCAAGCGGGATAATCCGTCGCCCGCGCCCTACCTTTCCCCGTCCCAGGAGACAGCCATGTCAGCCAACAGCTTCGATGCACGTGCCGAGCTGGAGGTGGGCGGCCGGCGGTTCGAGATCTTCCGCCTCGACGCGCTGCAGGAGCGTTTCGACGTCGCGCGGCTGCCGTTCGCGCTCAAGATCCTGCTCGAGAACCTCCTGCGCAACGAGGGCAACGGCTCGGTCGGCGCCGCCGACATCGAGGCGCTCGCGTGCTGGGACGCGACCGCCGAGCCGAGCGTGGAAATCGCCTTCACGCCGGCGCGCGTGCTGCTGCAGGACTTCACCGGCGTGCCCGCCGTCGTCGATCTGGCCGCGATGCGCGACGCGATCGTGGCGCTCGGCGGCGACGGGTCCCGGATCGAGCCGCTTGTGCCGGCCGAGCTGGTGATCGACCACTCCGTGCAGGTCGACGTGTTCGGGACCCGCGACGCGTTCGCCCGCAACGCCGCACGCGAGTTCGAGCGCAACGCCGAGCGCTACGCCTTCCTGCGCTGGGGGCAGAACGCGTTCGAGCGCTTCGCGGTCGTGCCGCCCGACACCGGGATCGTGCACCAGGTCAACCTCGAGTACCTCGCGCGGGTCGTCTTCGTCGCCGAGCGTGAGGGCGAGCTGCCGCTCGCCTATCCCGACACGCTGGTCGGCACCGACTCGCACACGACGATGGTCAACGGCCTCGGCGTGCTCGGCTGGGGCGTGGGCGGCATCGAGGCCGAGGCCGCGATGCTCGGCCAGCCGACCACGATGCTCCTGCCGGCGGTCGTCGGCTTTCGCCTCGAGGGCGCGTTGCCGGAGGGGGCGACGGCGACCGACCTCGTGCTGACCGTGACCGAGATGCTGCGCGCGAAGGGCGTTGTCGGCCGCTTCGTCGAGTTCTTCGGCCCGGGCCTCGCCGGCCTGCCGCTCGCCGACCGCGCGACGATCGGCAACATGTCGCCGGAGTTCGGCTCGACCGCCGCGATCTTCCCGATCGATGCGGAGACGCTGCGCTACCTGCGCTTCAGCGGCCGCCCGGCGGGGCAGATCGAGCTGGTCGAGGCCTACGCCCGCAAGCAGGGGCTGTGGCACGACGATACGACGCCCGAACCCCGTTTCAGCGACACGCTCGCGCTCGATCTCGGCACTGTCGAGCCGAGCATCGCGGGGCCGCGGCGCCCGCAGGACCGTGTGCCGCTGCGAGCTGCGCGTGAGCGCTTCCACGAGGCGCTCGCCGGCTTCGCCGAGCCTTCGGCGGCGGGCGCCCCGGCAGCGGTCGCTACCGAGCAGATCGACCACGGCGCGGTCGTGATCGCCGCGATCACGAGCTGCACGAACACCTCGAACCCGTCGGTGATGGTCGCGGCGGGGCTGCTCGCCCGCGCGGCGGTCGCGCGCGGGCTGACCGCCAAGCCGTGGGTCAAGACTTCGCTCGCCCCGGGCTCGCGGGTCGTCACCGAATACCTCGCCCGCGCGGGGCTGACCGAGCCGCTCGAAGCGCTCGGCTTCAACCTCGTCGGCTACGGCTGCACGACCTGCATCGGGAACTCCGGCCCGCTGCCGGAGGAGGTCTCGCGCGAGGTCGCCGATCGCGACCTCGCCGTGGTGGCGGTACTGTCGGGCAACCGCAACTTCGAGGGGCGCATCCAGAGCGAGGTCAAGATGAACTACCTCGCGTCACCGCCGCTCGTCGTGGCCTACGCGATCGCGGGCACGATGGACATCGACATCGCCGGCGAGCCGCTCGCGACCGGCTCCGACGGCGAGCCGGTGTACCTGCGCGACATCTGGCCCTCGAGCGCCGAGATCGCCGACACGGTCGCCGACGCCGTCCAATCGGACATGTTCCGCAAGAGCTATGCGGAGGTGTTCGACGGGGATGCGAACTGGCATTCGCTGGAGGTTCCCGGCGGCGAGCACTACGACTGGCGCGAGTCGACCTACGTCCGCCGGCCGCCGTTCTTCGACGGGCTCGAGGCGACGCCGAGCGAACCCACCGACATCGCCGGCGCCCGCGTGCTCGCGGTGCTCGGCGACTCCGTTACGACCGACCACATCTCACCGGCGGGCGCGATCAAGCGCGACAGCCCGGCCGGGCGCTACCTGCAGGAGCATGGCGTCTCGGCGGCCGAGTTCAACTCCTACGGGGCGCGGCGCGGCAACCACGAGGTGATGGTCCGCGGCACCTTCGCGAACATCCGCCTGCGCAACAAGCTCGGCGGCGCCGGCCGCGAGCCGCTGCCGGAGGGAGGCTTCACGCGCCATCTGCCGGGCGGCGACGTGCTGGCCATCTATGACGCGGCGATGCTCTACGCGCAGGAGGGTGTGCCGCTCGTGGTGCTCGGCGGCAAGGACTACGGCGCCGGCTCATCGCGCGACTGGGCAGCCAAGGGGCCGCTGCTGCTCGGCGTGCGCGCCGTGATCGCCGAGAGCTTCGAGCGCATCCACCGCGCCAACCTCGTCGGCATGGGTGTGCTGCCGCTGCAGTTTCTGCCCGGCGAGAGCGCGGACTCGCTCGGTCTGTGCGGCGAGGAGGTGTTCGGGATCGACGGCGTCGCCGGCCTGCTCGAGCCCGGCGTCGGTCCGCGACTGGCGACCGTCACCGCGGACGGCCGCAGCTTCGAGACGCGGGTGCGGATCGACACGCCGATGGAGGTCGAGTACTACCGCCACGGCGGCATCCTGCAGTACGTGCTGCGTCAGCTGCTGAGCTGAGCGCGGGTTTTGGGCAGCCCGCCGGTCGGGCGTCGTGCCCGGCCTCGCAGTCTGTGCGCCGTCAGCTGCTCAGCTGATCGGACGTTTCGAGCAGCCCGCTGATGCCGGCATCCTGCTCGGTTTCGAGACCGCCCTCGGTCTCGGTGTCGCGCGCCACCTCGAACGGCTCGACGAAGCGCGAATGGCCGAAGCGGCTCCAGTAGCGGCTGGTCGCGCGCAGCAGCTCGGCGTCGAGGTAGCGGCGCTGCTTGACCTGCGAGGTGTAGGAGCGGATCACCGCGAGCTTGCGGTCCATGAACTCGTCGACCGGAACGAAGCGGCTGGGACGGAACTCGACAGTCGAGGATGGCGTCTGATAGCAGAACACGCGCGGCACGCGCCGCGCCGCGACCGTCGTCGCGTGATGGACGTTGCGATGGTCGGGGTTGAGGTCGTGCGCGCTCGGCGCGTAGATCGTGTCGGGCGAGAGCTCTTCGATCACGCGCGTGATCTCGGCGATCGTCGCGCCGCCCTCGCTGACACTCGAGTCCGCGAGGTTTACGTGGAACAGCCGCACGCCCATCAGCTCCGCCGCGCGCGAGGCCTCTCGCGCACGATCGGCCGGCACGCTCTCGCCGCCGGTCAGCACCAGCACCGCGACGGCGTGGTCCTGGGCGACATGGCTCAGCAGGGTGCCGCCGGCGCCGACCTCGACGTCGTCGGGATGGGCGCCGATCGCCAGCACCGAGGAGCTCGAGGCGGCCTTGCGGCGTGCGCTCAGCGCGACCAGCTCGTCGATCTTCTCGATCAGCGTGCGCCGGTCAACCGGCTTGGTCAGGAAGTCGTCGGCACCGACGCGGATCGCCTCGACGGCGTTGTCGAAGCTGCGGTGGCCGGTCAGGATCAGGGTCGCGACGTGAGGCTGCGCGGACTTCAGCTTCATCACGAGCTCGAGGCCGCTCATGCCGGGCAGCTCGATGTCGGTGATGATCAGATCCCAGTCCTTCTCGCCGGCGGCGGCGAGCGCCGACTCGGCGGTCGGCGTCCAGCGCACAAGCGCTCGTTCGCGCATGACCTCGGCCGTCACGGCAGCGAAGATCGCGTCGTCCTCGACGAGCAGGATACGAAGGCGGCGTTGCGTGCTCATCGGCCCGACCCCGCCATTGCGATGTGCGGCCAGAAGACTCGGAGATCGCCGCTGCCGCGGCTATTCTCAGGCGCATGAGCGTTCCAGACGACGCCGTCCCCGGTCTGCATTCCGCCGAGGATCGCCAGCGCTCCGGCGAGCTCGCGCGGCGCGTGATCGGCGCGATGGACGAGGGCGTGCTCGTGTTCGATCAGGACGGGCGGCCGGTGATGGCAAACGCCGCGGCGATCGAGATCACCGGCATTCCCTTCGCTGCGCTCGCCGCAGGTGCGCCGAACGGCGAAGCGGCTGGCGGCGGCGCGGCCGAACGGGGCTCCGAGGTCTGGATGCAGTTGCTCAGGCATCTGCGGGAAGACCGCAGCCGGCTGGACGGCCGGCGCATCGAGGGCAGCGGCAGGCGAGCGGACGGCAGCGAGTTCCCGTTCGAGGCGTCGGTCGTCTCGCTCACGGCTTCGGAGCGTCAATTCTTCGTCACCTTCGTTCACGACATCACCGAGCGCAAAGCGGCCGAAGACCGGCTCGCGGACGCACGCGATGCGGCTCTGAGAGCGTCTGTTGTCAAGTCCGAGTTCCTTGCCACGATGAGCCATGAGATCCGTACTCCTATGAATGGAGTCATCGGCAGTCTCGACCTGATGCTTGACTCCGATCTGGCGCCGGAGCTGGCCGAACTTGCACAGATCGCGCGAACGGCGGCGAACGACCTGCTCGGGATAATCGACGACATCCTCGATCTGTCCAAGATCGAGGCCGACAAGGTCCAGAGCAGGCGCGAAAGCCTGGACCTCGTGGCCATCGTCGAGGGCGTGGCGGACATCGTTGCCGTGACGGCGCGCCAGAAGGGGCTGGCGCTGACCACCTACATCGACCCTGACATCCCCGCCGAGCTGCGCGGCGACGCGCGGCTGCTGCGCCAGATCCTTGTCAACCTCGTCGGCAACGCCGTCAAGTTCACCGATCGCGGCGAGGTCGTCGTCCGCGCGGAGCGCCAGCCTGCGCCGGCCTCGCAGGCGCTCGTGCGCTTCATCGTGCGCGACAGCGGCCCGGGCATCCCGGCGGAGGCTGTGGAGACGCTGTTTGAGCCCTTCACGCAGGTGGACGACGACCGCCTGAGCCATGAGCGCGGTGGCAGCGGCCTCGGACTGGCGATCTCCTCGCGTCTGGTGCGGCTGATGGGCGGCCGCCTCGCCGTCGACAGCGAGCTGGGCCGCGGATCGGCCTTCTCCTTCGAGCTGCCGCTCGAGGTTCCCGAAGGCCAGCCCGAGCAGGCGCCGCCGCCCCCGGCCCGCGCCGGACGCCCGCTGCGCGTCCTGGTGATCGACGCCTCGCCCGGCTCGGCGGACTCCGTCGAGCGCTACCTGCGCGCCTGGGGCGCCGTTGCGACGTGCGTGCCCGACATGCACGCCGGCATCGCACGCCTCGCCGGCGCGCCGGCCGCCGAGCGCTTCGACGTCGCGATTGTGGCCGCGGCGTCCGGCGGCGCTGACGCGGCGGCGCGCGCAGCCCAGCTGCGCGAGGCTGCCGGCGCGGATGAGCTGTTCCTGATCGAGTTGCTCGACATCGGCGAGCGCCGCGAAGCGGACCCGGCGTCGGCGCCGAGCTTCGACGCCGTGATCGGACGGCCGATCAAGCAAGCTCCGCTGCGAGAGGCGCTCGCCGCAGCCTGGGCCGACCAGCCCCCGGCCGCGGGCGAGCAGGCGCCTGCCGTCGGCGACCTGAGCGGCCTGCGCGTCCTGATCGCCGAGGACAACCCCGTCAACCAGGAGGTTCTGCTGCGCCAGGTCCAGCGCCTCGGTCTGCTCGCCCACGCGGTGGGCAACGGCCAGGAGGTTCTCGATGCGCTCGCGCAGGGCGTCTACGACGCGGTGCTGATGGACTGCCAGATGCCGGTGATGGACGGCTACACGGCCGCCCAGGCGATCCGCTCCAGCGAGCAGGCCGCCGGGACGCCGCGGCTGCCGATCGTCGCTGTCACCGCGAACGCGATGCGCGATGACTACGATCGATGTGTGCAGTCGGGGATGGACGACTTTGTCGCCAAGCCGGTGACGCTGCCGGCGCTCGCCGGCGCGATCGAGCGTGCCGTGGTCACCAACCGCGACGACCGCGGTCACGAGGACAGCGCGGCCGGCGCCGGCACCGGCCCCGCGGACGCCGCCGTGAGCACGGTCATCGATCGCCAGGCGCTCGCGTCGCTGCGCGAGGACCTCGGTGGCGCGGGCGCGTTGCTTCGCATCGTCCGACTGTTCCTCGAGCAGCTTGCTCCGCAGGCCGATCAGATCGAGCACGAGTCGCGTAGCGGCGAGCTCGAGACGCTCGCCCGAAACGCCCACCGCATGAAGTCCAGCGCGGCGACGCTCGGGGCAAGCGAGCTGGCCGAGCTACTCAGCCGGCTTGAGGCGAGCGCTGTCGAGGGCGACGCCGCCGCCTGCATTCGCCTCGGCGCGAGCTTCACCGAGGCCGTGGTGCTCGCGCGCAGCGCTTTCGAAGCCGTTGCCGAGACGCTCGACGCCGAGGTTGCCGCGGACAGCTAGCGGCGTCGGGTTGTGACTCGGTGGTTGCGAACACTGCTTCTGGCGGCCTCCCGCCGCGCGTGCGCACGCGGTGATTCAGGCGAGGCCGCGGCGAACGGCCTGAGCCGCTGCCTGGACGCGATTCTCGAGATGAAGCTTGCCGAGGATGCCAGCCAGGTGGGTGGCCACGGTGCTGCGGCTGAGCGAGAGCTCCCTACCTATGTCGCGATTGCTCGCGCCGCCGGCGAGTCGGGTGAAGATCTCGAGCTCGCGCGGAGTCATGGCGGCAACGATCGCCGTGCTGCGTCCTCGCCGCCTGCGGTGACCCCGCTGTCTCGCTCACGGATGCGCGTCAGAAGCCCTTCCGCGATTGTCGAGGAGATCACGACTTCGCCAGGGGCGGTCGCCACCACCGCGGCGATGATCGCCGCGACGGGCGACGATTTGAGGATGTACCCGCAGGCTCCCGCGACGATCGCTTCGATCACAAGATTGTGCTCGGCGCGAGTGAGGATCAAGATCCGTGTGTCATCGGCCCGGGAGGCCAGCTGCTCGACGGCGGCAACGCCCTGGCTCCCGGGGAGCCGGTGGTCCACGAGGACGACGTCGGGGCGCAGTTCGACGACCAGGCGGACCGCGTCGCCGCGGGGAAACACGCGTGCTCCGAGGGCAGGCCCGCGAGCCTTGCGGCGCAGCCGTACTCAAACGCCGTGTCGCGCGAGCAGGGAGACGGCCAGCAAACCCGATCGCCCAGCCGGGCTAAATGGGTCAGCTGACCCTCATCATGGGGTTCGTTGGCACGGTGTGGGGGCCATGCTTCCGGCTCCTTAGGTTCGAGTTGCCTTCCGGCTGAGGTTGGCCGGGCCGGTTGCCACACAGCGGAGCCCGTAGGGCGCGGCGACGTGGGAACCGGGCTTGGCGTCCGCGACCCTCTCTGAGGGTGTGGGCAGCGCGGGAGGACTCACCAACCGGCTGGCCGGTCCGTGCGCCTGAGCGCGGTCTGCGGTTCGTTGCGCTGACTCCTGGCTACGCTCGCGGTCGCTCGGCCGGCCGTTACCCAACATGGCGGCGGCCGGGCGCCAGCGGAGCCGGCCGGCATTCGGCCGCCGCTACGAGCAGATCGCGCGGCCGCGCGACTGGGCGCGCACGCGAACGACCCCCGCCAGGGAGCCGCCCAACTCCTGCACTCCCGCTCGCCGCGTGGGCGCACGCGGCGACCTTGTCAGGACCGCTAGGGAATGTTGCAGGAGGCGACCGAGGCCGAGCATTCGGTCTGGTGCTGCACCGACCAGGCCACCGAGACAGGGTTCAGGAAGTACGGCGGCTCCGCGTAGGCCAGGCGGTCGTCGTAGGTGTAGTTCTTGCCGTAGCCGGTGGAGACCGACGAGGAGCCGGTGCCGACCGGGCCGCGGTAGAGCTGCGCGATGGCGCCTTCGATCGTGAGCGTACCGGGCGAGGACCCGCAGTCGTAGTTGTCGACGATGAACGAGTGCTGGACGGCGAGGATCGCGGCGTAGATGTAGGGATTGTTCAGTGTCTGGTAGGTCCCGCTCGTGACGTTGGCGTTGCTGCCGCAGGAGCCCGAGGTCGTCCCGCGGTTGGAGCTGACGGGGTGCTGGACACGCACGAAGTTGTTCGCGACGAGGCCGAGCAGATTGTTTCCGGTTGGGGTGCCGCCAAGCGATCCGCTCGACGTCGCGTAGTTCGTGGCCGAGCTGCCCGGCCAGATGTTCCCGTTGATGATGACGTCGTTGTCGCTCGCGATCGTGAGCGACATGTTGTAGTAGCCGCTGACGTACACGTTGCCGCAGCCGAGGTCTGAGCCGTAGGTCGAGTTGGCCGAGAACGGCGTGTAGTTCTCGGAGCAGATGGGCGCCTGCGCGCTCTGCACGTAGATCACGCCGTTGGTGGAGGCCAGGTTGACCGAGGTCGGCGTGCCGCCGTTGAGGTTCGCGTTGGTGACAGTGGCCGTCGTGCCGGTCAGCGCGATCGTCGTCGTGCCGGTGTACACGATGCCGTTGGATTGGGCGACGTTCAGCATCTGGCCGTCGGTGGGCGGCGGCGTCAGGGACGTCGAGCTGTTGCTGTAGGTGCCGGTCATCGTCGCCCCGAAATACGGGGCGCTGCCGCCGCAATTGCTCTCGTCGGCGAAGCCCGGCGCCTGGATCGAGTCGGCGGCGGTGCGTCCGAACGTGGGTGACCCGCAGATCGCCAGGGTGTCCTCGCTGTGCAGCGGCCCGTTGATGTGGTCGGCGGTGATGAAGTTGATCGCGCCGCCGCAGTCGCTGCCCCGGCCCGGGCTGTCGGTGTAGTGGCGGTTGCAGTCCGTCGGGTTGCCGGGCAGCGCCGCCGGGTCGAGCGTCTCGTAGTCGGTGTAGTAGACGAAGTTCAGGAAGCTGTCTCGTTTGTATTGCGCGACGATCGTGCGCGAGACGTTGTTCGAGGTGCCCGTCGAGGAGATCCGGAAGGTCCCGGCGGCCGGGTTGGCGCCGCCGCCCGAGAGCGTCGTCGCTTCGATCACCGTGCCGATCGGGTTGCTGGTCGAGCATGCGGTCGTGCCGTTCGGAGCCGTGCTCGCGACCAGCTCGTTGTCGGCGTAGCTCTCGGTCGAGCCGCTGTCGGCCGCTCCGAGCGTGCCGCTCGGAGGTGCGCAGCTCTCCCAGAAGTTGGGGTTCTGGTTCAGGTCGTAGGTGTACTGCTCGAGCCCGGCCTGCGCCGCCGCGTAGGCGCGCTTCTGGTCGAGATCGTTGCGCGACAGGTGCGTGTCGCTCAGCACGGCGACGTAGGCCGCACCGAGCAGCAGCGTGGTGATCGTCAGCACATACAGCGCGAGCAGCATCGTGAAGCCCCGCTCGCCGCGGGCGCGGTGCAACCGGATTGGAGGCATGCTCAGCTGCATGGCAGATCGGAGCTCGAGCTCGAAGCGGGGGACAGGCGCAGCACGATCGCGTCGCTGAAGGTCGCCGGGCGCCCCAGCGCGGTGTTGGTATCGGTCGGATTGGCCTGGAAGGTGATCACGATCTCGGCGGTGGTCGTGGCGTTGGTAGCACCGAGCGTCGTGTTGAGCGTGTATGGCGTGCTCGACAGCACGCCGTTTGACCCGTAGCCGTAGTACCGGAAGACCGCGGTCGAGCCGGATTGCGCGGCCGCGGGCAGCAGGACGAAGGCCGTCGGCGTCGAGGAGAAGGTCCACGTCGCCGGCGAGGCACCGCCGGTGTAGCCGTAGGTGTTCATCACGAGCTGGCCGCCGGTCAGCGATATCTCGACCTTGTTGGGCTGGATCGTCGCGTTGTCGCCGAGCAGGCTGTAGAACCACACGTCGTTGGCATCGCTTGCCGGGAGGATCGGCGCCAGCGAAGCCGAGACGCAGCTCGAGTTGAGCGCCTGGGTGATCTTGGTCATCGCGATCGTCCCCTCCTGGGTGGCATCGACGCGGTCGCTGTAGTTCGAGCTGAAGTGGACCGACACGATCACGATCGCGAGTGTCGCCGCGGAAACGATGATCGCGATCATCGTCGCGACCATCAGCTCGACCAGCGTGAAGCCGCTCTCGCTGCGCAGATCGAGCCGGTTCATGTGCAGCTGCCAGACGCCAACCCGGATGCGCCCGTGCCGAGGTAGATGTTGACGACGTTGCCGGCCGTGTAGCTCGTGTTCGCCACGGTCGCCGTGTTCTTGACGCCACCGCTGCTCGCGCAGACGGTCCAGTTCCCGTACGGCTGGCCCGGGTCCACGAGCGCCCCCTGGGTGAGGGTGGGCACCTGCGTCGCCGGGTAGTTCTCCTGGCTCGAGCAGTTGGTGTTGTTGTCGGTGAGCGTGACGAGCGGCGCCGTGGTGAGCAGCGGCGCCACGCCGTAGATGAAGCTGTCGAGCTGGACGTAGGTGGCGGTCGAGGCCGAGGGCTTTGTCCCGTCGACGACGATCTTGAGCGTGTGGGAGGTGTTCGCCAGGCCCGAGTCGCTCCAGATGATCTGCTGGTAGATCGTCGATGCGTTGTAGGTCGTGACGTTGGAGGCGACCAGGCTGCCGTCGAGATAGATGTTGGCGTAGCCGCCGTTGTTGGACATCGGGGCGACCCACTCGACGCTCGTGCCGGTGAAGGTGAACTGCGCGTAGTCGCCGGCGGTGAGGTCGAAGCTCTCGGTGCTGTCGTAGTTCTG
Organism: uncultured Solirubrobacterales bacterium; assembly: GCA_963788385.1. Taxonomy (GTDB): domain Bacteria; phylum Actinomycetota; class Thermoleophilia; order Solirubrobacterales; family Solirubrobacteraceae; genus Palsa-513. The sequence continues at coordinate 39,187 of CAWBGR010000015.1, read as the reverse complement.
GCTGCCGGTGACCCCGTGCGTCCAGTGGCTGCCGCTGTAGGTGACCGTGGAGCTCGGCGCGTCGTCCACCTCGGCGCCCGTCTCGGTGCCGATGACAAACGCGTCGATCGAGACGTAGTTGGCGGTAGCGAAGGCGTCGCGGGTCCCGTCGACGACGATCTTCAGCGTGTGGCTGGTGTTTGAGAGGCCGGTGAGGCTGAGCTGCGTCTGCTGCCCGACGACCGTGCTGCCGTAGCTGTCGACGTTGGTCGCGACCGGTGTCGAGCTGCCGTCGAGGTAGGCGTTGGCGTACCCGTGGTTGGGGCCGTCGGAGGAGATCCAGGCGATGCTCGTGCCTGTGAAGGTGACCGTGACGTAGTTCCCGGCAGTGAGGCTGTAGTGCTCGTCACTGTTGTAGTCGCCGGTCTGGCCGGTCGAGTCGGTCCACGAGCCGGTGTAGGAGACCGCCGCGGCGTTGTCGTTGATCTCGGTGTCGCCGCTCGCGCTTGACCAGACGTCGACGATCATCGCCGGCACGGGCAGGCTCACCGACTGTGTCGTGCCGGCGGTCACGGTGGCGACCTGGTAGCTGCCGTTGGAGTAGTCGCCGGAGCAGGAGCCGGCGTAGGTCGTGTAGCTACCGGGTGCGAGCACGCCGCCCGAGCTGACGGAGCTCTGGTAGGTGTTGCTGCCCAGCGTGCTCGCGGTGCCGTAAACGTTGTACACGGTCGGGTTGACGGGATTCCAGGCCGTGATCTGGTCGGCGCTCGAGGCATGGCTCGAGCCGTTGTAGGTCGTCGTGAAGGTCGCCAGGATGCCGCCGGTCCCGCCGGACGGTGTGAGGACGATCGTCTTCGTCTGCGTCGCGACCACGGTCTGTGAGCCGGAGACGGTTGTGCCGTTCTGCGTCGCGGTGGCGGTGTAGGAGCCGCCGGCCAGGCCACCGAACTCGACGCAGCCGGCGGAGTCGGTCGTCAGCGGCGACACCGAGGTCGGACCGCTCACCGTCACGGTCACCCCCGAGATTCCGTTCTGGCTCGAGTCCACCACCCTGACGATCAGCGCACCGCCCTGCGGTGGCGTGACCAGGCCGTGCAGCACGACGGGGCCCCCCACATATGCGTCGGAGTTCCAGCTGACGGTGGTGGTCGTCTGGACCTCATCGGCGGTCGAGGTGCCGGTGGTCGTGCACGAGACGGCGCCGTTGCCGGACACGTACTGGGTCGCGGACGTGACCGTGTAGGTGGTGCCGTCAACCGGCGTCGTGTAGCTCGTGTTGCCGTAGGTATTGCCAGTCCCGGAGCTCGAGAGGTTGTTCAGCGTGAGCCCGTGCAGACGGGCCTGGTCGGCCTCGGCGAGGGCGGCGGCCTGGGCGCGGCTGCTCTGCCCGCTCGCGACGTGGGCGACCGACGCGTAGCCGGTGAAGGTGGCGATCGCGATCAGCGCGACGAGCAGGGCCGCGACGGTCACCTCGATCATCGTGTCGCCGGCCTGGCCGCGAAGCCACGCCGCGACGCGCCGACGCAAAAACGGGCGGGGGCCCGCGCGGGTACCTTCGTTACGCATGATCAATTGCTTTGTCGGCGCAAACCGCCCTTTTGTTGAGGCGCCTTCGGCGGGGGTATGAGCTGCGCTCGGCGGCGGTACGAGCGCGGGAGGGGCGGCCGGATGCTGGGAAGGCTCAGCAGCTCGTGGTGCCGTCGCACTCAGTCAGCCGCGTGACGACCCAGGTCGTGCCGATCGGGTTGAGGAAGTAAGGCGGCTGGATCGTCGCGAGCCGCGGGTCATACCAGTAGTTCTTCGTGTAGCCGGACACCTGGGGATTGCCCTCGGCAACGCGCCCGCGGAAGTTCTGGGCGATCGCGCCGTTGACGGTGAGCGTGCCGAGCTGGCTCGGAGCCGCGCCGGGCGTGCTGTTGCTGGTCGACCCGCAGTCGAAGTTGTCGACGATGAAGGAGTCGTTGACCGCGAAGATCGCCGCGTCGATCACCGGGTTGATTGTCGAGGGAGCGACGTTGGTGTTGGAGTAGTGGCTGTCGGAGGGGCTGCTCGCGAGGCAATACTGCTCAAGGGGCGGCGTGACGCGCGCGCTGGCGAGCGCGTGAGCGATCCGCACGTTGTGGTTGGCGATCAGGCCGAGCACCGCGCTCCCGCTCGGGCAGCCTCCCGTCTCGCCGCCGGCGCAGCCCGAGGTCGTCGTCGTCGTCGTCAGGCTGCTCGCGACGATGATGTCATCGGCGGCGCCGATCGTCAGTGACTGGGTGTATGGGCAGACGCCGCTGACCTGCGTGGTTCCCGAGCAGCTGGAGGCAGCTGTGGCGGCGGACACGACGGCGTCGCCGCAGCCCGCGTTGTCGGTGGTGTCGCTCGCGTCGAGCGTCGTTGACCCGTACAGCGCTCCGGTGCTGGCGAATGGGCTGTAGGCGTAGCTGCACGAGGTCGTGGCGTTGACGTAGACGACGCCGTTTGACGGGAAGCTGACCCTGGTCGCGGTGCCCGCGGGGCTGCCGTAGCTCGCGTTGGTCACGGTCATCGCGTTGACCCCCCCGGTCGGGCCGTCGAGCACGACCGTCGTCGGTCCTGTGAAAACGCAGCCGGCGCCGGCGTAGCAACCGTTGCTGTTGGTCGAGACACCGCCGTCGGCGACGCTCAGCAGCTGCGAATCGTCTGGCGGCGGCTGGAGGGTGCCGACGCTGTTGTTGGGCGTGCCGTTCATCACGATCGTGCCGGTGCAGCTGCTTCCCTGCGCAAGGACGTTGGGCGTCTCGATCGAGTCTGCCGGCGACTGGCCGGTGCGCCCGAAGGTCGTCGTCGTGCCGCCGCTGCAGACGCCGACGTTGTCGTTGCTGTGCAGCGGCCCGTTGACGGCGTCGCCGGCTCCGAAGGCGGTCGCGGCGCATGAGGAGCTGCGACCGGCCCACGCGTAGACGGCGCAGCTGTAGCCGCTGTCTCCTGCCGCCCATTGCGGGTCGGAGTCCTCGTAGTTTGAGAAGTAGACGTAGCTGAGGAAGCTGTTGCGGGTGTACTGCGCGACGAGCGTGCGCGAGACCTTGTTCGAGGTTCCGGTTGAGGCGATGCGGAACGATCCCGCGGCCGGCGTGCCGCTTGCCTCGATCATCGAGCTGATCGGATTGCTCGTGCTGCAGCTCGAATAGCCGGAGTTGGTCGCGGGGACCGCTCTGATGGCGTAGCTCTCGAGCGAGCCGCTGTCGGTGGCCCCGACCGGGCCGCTTGGCGACGTGCAGCTCTCCCAGTAGTTCGGATTCTGGTTGAGGTCGTAGTCGTACTGCGCGATGCCCGCCTGCGCGGCCGCGTACGCGCGCTTCTGGTCGAGGTCGTTGCGGGCGGGCGCAGTGTCGGACAGCACCGCGACGAACGCCGCCCCGAGCAGCAGCGTCGTGATGATCAGGACGTAGAGCGCCAGCAGCATCGTGAAGCCGCGCTCTTCGCGGGCGCGGGTGCGGGGTGACCCGTTGGCGGAGAGGCTCACGTGCATGGCAGGTTGAGGACGCCGGCTTGGTTCGAAGCGGCCGACAGGCGCAACACGACCGCGTCGCTGAAGTTGGCCGGACGGCTCAGCGCGGTCCATCCGTCAGATGGGATCGCCTCGAAGTTGATCTGGACCTCCGCCGTCGTGGCAGCGCTCGTGCCGAGGGTCGTGGTGACCGGGTAGGCCGTCGTCGAGAGGACGCCGGCGGAGCCGTATCCGAAGTACTGGAAGACGGGGGTCGTGGCCACCTGGGCGGCGTTGGCCAGCAGCACGAAGGTGGTCGGCGTTGTCGCGAAGACCCAGCTGGGCGAGACTCCGCTCGCCCAGGCGTAGGTTTTCATCACGAGCGCGGCGCCGGTGTACTGGATCCACACCTTGCTGGGCTTGACCGTCGCGGCGTCGGTGAGGGAGCTGTAGAACCAGACGTCGCTGTTGTCGCTGGCGGCGAGAATCGGGGCCACGGCGGCGGCCACGCAGCTCGAATTCAGGGCCTGGGTCATCTCCAGCATCGCGTCGCGACCCTGCTGGGTGGCCTCGACGCGGTCGTCGTAGTTCGACGTCAGGTGAATCGAGGTGATCACGATCGCCAGCGTCGCCGCCGACACGATCAGCCCGAGCATCATCGCGACCATCAGCTCGATCAGCGTGAAGCCGCCCTCGCGCCCGAGCTGCGCGCGGCTCATGAACAGCTGCCGCTCTGTAAGCCTGCGGCGCCCGGGTTCAGATAGAGGTTGACCACGTTGCCGGTGGCGTAGTTGGTGTTCGCGACCGCCGCCGAATTCTGGAAGCCGCCGGCGCTCGCGCAGGCCGTGAAGTTGCCGTAGGGCTGGCCGGGGTCGACGAGCGCTCCCTGCGTGCTCGTCGGCACCTGCGTCGCCGGGTAGTTCTCGCCCGAGCAGCCGGCGTTGTTGTCGGTCAGCGTGACCACCGGGGCGCTGCTGAGAAGCGACGTCGCCTGCGTGCCGTAGATGAACGCGTCGACCAGCACATAGGTACCCCCGGAGGCCGCGGGCTTTGTCCCCTGCGCGACGATCTTGATCGTGTGGGTCCCGTTTGACAGCCCGGCGTCGCTCCACACCACCTGCTGGTTCTCGGTCGTGGCGCTATAGATCGTTACGTTCGTCGCGACTGCCGTCGAGCTGCCGTCGAGGTAGATGCTCGCGTAACCGCTGTAGGTGGACGTCGGCGCGATCCATTCCACGCTCGTGCCCGTGAAGGTGAACGTGACGCTGTCGCCGGCCGTACCGTCGTAGCTCCCTGTGGTGTCGTATGCGCCGCTCGTGCCGGTGGTGTGCGTCCAGCCGCTGCCCGCATATACGACCGAGCTGCCGGCCGGGTCGTCCACCTCGCCGCTGCCCCCGGTGCCGACGATGAATGCGTCGATGTCGACGCTGGCGCCGCTCGAGCCCGGCGGCTCGGTTCCGGTCCCGACGACGTAGATCTCGATCGTGTGCGTGGCGTTGCTGAGACCGGTCGCGCTGAACAGCACATTCTGAAAGGACGAGGGGCCGTAGGTGCTGACATCGGTGGCGAACTGGGTGCCGTCGATCAGGACGTTGGCGTATCCCTGGTTGGGGGCCGTCGGCCCGATCCACTGGATACTCGTGCCGGTGAAGGTGAACTTGACGTAGGCGCCGGTGGTCGCCCCGTAGCTGTCGGTGCTGTCGTACTGGCTGGTCGCCCCCGACCCCGTGGCGTGAGTCCAGCCGCTGCCGGTGTAGACGACCGAGCTGCTGGCCGGGTCGTCGGTCTCGATGTTCGGGGTTGCGCCGTAGACGTCGACGAGCATCGCCGGCAGCGGCAGCACGACCGCCTGCGTCGTGTTGGTCGTCACGGCCGCGCCCCGCCAGCCGCTGTTGGAGTAATCCCCGGCGCAGGTGCCGGCGTAGGCCGTGTAGTTGCCCGGGTTGAGCACGGCGCCCGAGTTGACGGTCGGCAGGTAGGTGTTGGAGCCCAGCGCGCTTGGGGAGCCAAAGGTTGTGTAGACCGCCGTGGACTGGTTCCAGGCGGTGACCTGGTCGGCGCTGGAAGCGTGGCTCGAGCCGTTGTAGTTGGTCGTGAACGTTGCCGAGATGCTTCCCGGACCGCCCGGGGTGAGCGTCGCTACCGAGGTCTGCGTCGGCACGACCGTGGGCGCGGTGACGGTCTCCGTGACCCCGGACGCCGTCGCCGCGACGGTGTAGGTGCCGCCGCTCAGGGCGGCGAACTCGACGCATCCGTTTACGTCGGTCGTCAGCGTGCTCGCCGAGGTCGGGCCACCGCTCAGCGCTACGGTCGCTCCCGAGACGGGATTGCCGCTCGTGTTGAGCACCCGCGCGATCAGCGAGCCGCCCTCCTGGGGCGTGACCAGGCCATGGATCTCGACCGGTCCGCCGCCCGCGGCGTCGGCGTTCCAGATGACCGTCGAGAGGATCTGGACCTCATCGGCGGTGCTCGCGGCGGTCGCCGTGCACGACGGCGCGCCGGCGGCGGTCACGAACGCGGCGGTGGAGGTGATCGTGAAGTTCGTGCCGTCGACCGTCGCGGGGTAGGTCGTGTTGCCGACACCGAGCCCGGTGCCCGAGCTCGAGAGGTTGTTGAGCGTCAGGCCGTGCAGGCGGGCCTGGTCGGCTTCGGCGAGGCCACTGGCCTGCGCACGCTGGCTCTCACCGCCGGCGACGTGTGCGACGGCGCTGTAGCCGGTGAACGTGGCCGCCGCGATCAGCGCGACCAGCAGGGCGGCGATCAGCACCTCGATCAGCGTGTCGCCGGGTTCGGAGAGTCCCCACGCCGCGAGGCGTGCACGCAGCCGTGCACGGATCTCGCGGACGCGAACTATTTTCATCGTCTGCTCTGTTGTCGGCAGATTGCGGAGGTTTACTGAGCCTTGTTATGGATCCAAGTAACGTCCGCGGGCTCGAAGGCCCGAGAATGTCCGGATGCTGCTGTTGTTCGACATCGACGGGACGCTGCTCCTGCGCGCGAGCGCGCAGCACGCCACCGCGCTGCACGAGGCGCTGGCGAGCGTCTATGGAACGCGCGTCCCGCAGCAGCGCATCAACGCCGCGGGGCGCACCGACACCGCGATCGCGCGCGAGCTGGCGGCGCTCGCCGGCGTCGATGCGGAGCGCTTCGAGGCGGGCCTCGAGCGTTTCAAGGCGGTCTGCGTGGAGCGTTTCGCAAAGCTCTGCCCGGCGAGTCTCACCGACCGCGTGGCACCCGGCATGCGCGAGCTGCTCGCGAGCCTCGAGGGGCGCTCGGATGTCTCACTCTCGCTGGTGACCGGCAACTACGAGCCGGTCGCGCGGCTGAAGCTCGAGCGCGCGGGGATCGGCCGCCACTTCGCGCCCGGGCAGGGCGCCTTCGGCTCCGACGCCGAGTCGCGCGACGAGCTGCCGGCGATCGCACGCGCCCGGGCCGGCGATCACCCGCGCGAGGGCACGATCGTGATCGGTGACACGCCGCTGGATATCGCCTGCGCGCGCGCGGACGGGGTTGCGGTGCTGGCGGTCGCGACAGGACCGTACCCGGCGTCGGAGCTGCGCGGCGCCGACGCCGTGGTGGCCGACGGCTGGGATCTCGGGCAGCTGCTCGACTAGCCGGGGCTCAGCGCACGAGCCGCTTGTAGCTGATCCGCTTCGGACGGTCCGCCTCGGCGCCCAGCAGCTCGTGGCGGTGCTCCTCGTAGGCCTCGAAGTTGCCCTCGAACCACGTCACCTGGCTGTCACCCTCGAAGGCGAGCACGTGCGTGGCGACGCGGTCGAGGAACCAGCGATCGTGGGAGATCACGACGGCGCAGCCGGCGAACGAGAGCAGCGCTTCCTCGAGCGCTCGCAGCGTGTCCACGTCAAGGTCGTTGGTCGGCTCGTCGAGCAGCAGCACATTGCCGCCGCCGCGCAGCAGCTTGGCAAGGTGCAGCCGGTTGCGCTCGCCGCCCGAGAGCTTGGCGACCTTCTTCTGCTGGTCGGAGCCGCGGAAGTTGAACGACGCCGCATATTGGCGCGAGTTGACCCACACATCGCCGACCTTGACCTGGTCGGCGCCGCCTGAGATCTCCTCCCACACGCCCTTGCTGTCATCGAGCGCGTCGCGGGACTGGTCGACGTAGGCGAGCTCCACGGTGTCGCCGATTCGCAGCGTCCCCGAGTCGGGCTGCTCCTCGCCTGTGATCATGCGAAACAGCGTCGTCTTGCCGGCGCCGTTTGGCCCGATCACGCCGACGATGCCGCCACGGGGGAGCGAGAACGAGAGGTTCTCGATCAGCAGCCGATCGCCAAACCCCTTGCGCAGCTCGCTGGCTTCGATCACCAGATCGCCGAGGCGGGGGCCGGCTGGGATGTGGATCTGGACCTGGTCGAGCTTGACGTCGCCCTCGGCGGCGAGCAGCGCCTCGTAGTTCGCCAGCCGGGCCTTGGACTTCGTGCGCCGGCCCTTGGGGTTGGTGCGAACCCATTCCAGCTCGGCGGCGATCGTGCGCTGGCGGGCGATCTCCTGCTTCTCGTTCTGCGCCAGGCGTGCCTGCTTCTGCTCCAGCCAGCCCGAGTAGTTGCCGCGGTAGGGGATCCCGCGGCCGCGGTCGAGCTCGAGGATCCAGCCGGCGACGTTGTCGAGGAAGTAGCGATCGTGGGTGACCGCGACGACGGTCCCCTTGTAATCGGCGAGGTGGCGCTCGAGCCACTCGACCGACTCGGCGTCGAGGTGGTTGGTCGGCTCATCGAGCAGCAAGAGGTCCGGCTGGGAGAGCAGCAGGCGACACAGCGCGACCCGGCGTCGCTCGCCGCCCGAGAGCGGGCCGACAGCCGCTTCGCCCGGCGGGCAGCGCAGCGCGTCCATCGCGTGCTCGATCATGCCATCGAGGTTCCAGGCGTCGGCGGCGTCGATCTCCCCCTGCAGGCGCGCGAACTCGTCCGCCGTCTCCTCGGAGTAGTTGGCGGCCAGGTCGTTGAAGCGCTCCACCAGCGCGGCGAGCTCCTTGACGCCGTCGAGCACGTTCCCGCGCACGTCCTTTGACTCGTCGAGGTGCGGCTCCTGCTCGAGCAGCCCGACCGAGACCCCCGGCGCGAGCGCCGCGTCGCCGCGGAACTCGCTGTCGCGTCCGGCCATGATCGCCAGCAGCGACGATTTGCCCGAGCCGTTGTAGCCGAGCACGCCGATCTTCGCTCCCGGCAGGAACGAGAGCGAGATGTCTTTCAGCACCTCGCGGTCGGGTGGGTAGACCTTCGAAAGCTTGTACATCTGGAAGATTGGTTCGCCTGCCATCGGAGCGGGAGGATATGGGGTGAGCGTCCGATAACGTGAATGGCTGATGGCAACGCTCTTCGATCTCGAGCAGGCGATGGCGCTCCTGGAGCTGGAGCCGCCCTTCGACGCGCGCGATGTGCAGCTGGCCCGCCGGCGGATGGCGAAGCGCTGGCATCCCGACATCGCGCCGCCCGGCAAGCAGCACGAGCACCAGCGCCACCTGCAGGCGATCAACGACATGGCCGACGAGCTCGAACGCCTGGCCGACGGCTCGCGCGACGGCAAGATCTCTCGCAACGCGGCGCGCGCGTCGGCTGCGGCGACGCGTCAGGCGCGCGCCGAGGAGGGCCAGCGGGCGTACGAGGCCGAGCAGCGCGCCCGCGCCGCCGCGGCCGAGCGCACGCACCACGATCCCTTCGGCAGCCGAGTCCCCGACCACTCCGTCGTTCACCGCTACGCACGCTGCCTGAGCTATCCCGAATGGGGCGTCGGCAGCGTCACCGGCATCTACTTCACGGGCGATGGCGACGACGTCCGCCAGTGGGCGCGAGTGCTGTTCGCCCAGGGGATCCGCACCGTCCCGGCGGGCAGCCTGAGCTTCGTCGACTTCTCGACACCGGATGCCGCCGCCGACCGCGTCGCGCGCTTCATGACGGCCGCCCAGAACGCGCTCTCGGACGGCGACTACGCGCTGGCCGCCCAGCGGCTGATCTATGCGCGTGACGCCGACCCCGCCAACGTGCCGGTCCTGCGGATGATGACGCTGGCCTTCTGGCAGGCCGACAATCTGGCGGCCGCGGCGCGCGCCGTGCGCGACTGGGCGCGCGTGGACGGCTCCCGCCCTGCGGCGCACCGCTTCGCGGCGCGCATCTATGAGGACATGGGCGCGGTCGACCTCGCGGCGGAGGCTGCCGAGCGGGCCGTGGACCGCGCCCCCGGCGACGCCGGGGAATGGGCGCGGCTCGGGCGGCTGCGGCTGCGGCTGATGGATCGCGCCGGCGCGATCGAGGCGCTGCGGCGCGCGCAGAGCCTCGAGCCGAGCGTCGAGGCGCTGCTCGATCTGGCGCTCGCGTTGCAGCTGGCAGGCGACGTTGGCGGCGAGGTCTCCGCCTGCGAACAGGCCGTGGAGCTCGACGGCGAATCGCTGCCCGCCTGGTCGCGCCTCGCGCATGCGCTCGCCCGGACGGACCGCATCGCCGAGTGCCTGGAGGCCTGCGAGCGGGCGCTGGAGCTCGGCGCCGACAACGAGGTCGCCGATCTGCGCGACCGGATGCGCAGGCTCGAGCCGCGCGTGTTGCCGGCGGCGTAGTCTGGGTTGCGATCCGGCCGGACCCCGGCCGGCGTAGGAGGTCTCATGAGCCTGATCAGCCCCGTCCACATCCTCTTCATCGCCGCCTTCGCGCTGATCTTCATCGGGCCCAAGCGACTGCCTGAGGTCGCCCGCAGCCTCGGCTCGGGGATGCGCGTGTTTCGCGACGCGCTGAACGGCGAGGTTGCGCCACGCAAGCTTGGCGGCTCACTCGAGGCGGAGGCCGCCCCGCGGGATGCCGACGCGGCGCCGGCGCCCGCAGGACCGGCCGGGTAGCGCAGGCGGCTCCAACCGCTGAATGGTCTGGCAGATCACAGCGAGAAATAACGGGTCTTGGACATACCACCGCCTGCGGCGTAGTCTCGCCCCGAGGGAGCGGAGACAGACAACTCCGACCAGGAAGACGTCATGCCAAGACCCCTCACCCGCCTGCACCGTTTCGGCTCCTCGCTCGTCCACCAATACCTCGAGCGTCTCGAGCACGACCGCGGCTTGGAGGACCCTCGTGTCGCAAGCGAGCATCGGATCGCCCACTCCCGGTCTCTGGACGAGGGCGGCGCCGGCTGCACGTTGTGCCGCTGAGCGCCCGCGCGGTCGTGCGCACCGGCGCGGCGGGCGGTAGCTTTCGCGCGTGCGCCTGATCGTCGCCCGTTGCGAGGTCACCTACAGCGGCCGCCTGGCGACCGTGCTGCCAATGGCGGTGCGGCTGCTCGTGCTCAAGTCGGACGGCTCGATGATGGTGCACGCAGACAGCGGCGGCTACAAGCCGCAGAACTGGATGACCGCGCCGACCGTGATCGACGTGCACGGCGAACCGCCGGCGCGCATCGAGGTGCGAAAGCTCAAGGGGGAGGAGCGGATCGAGATCGCGATTGACGAGGTGCTGCTCGATCAGACCCACGACACGGGCGAGGCGGCGGGCCTTGAGAAGGACGGCGTGGAGCGCGATCTGCAGGAGCTGCTGGCGGCGGCGCCGCAGCGCTGCGGCGAGGGCTTCCGGCTCGTGCGGCGCGAATGGCCGACCGACATCGGCCCGGTTGACCTGATGTGCCGCGACGACGGCGACGGCTGGATCGCCGTCGAGATCAAGCGCGTCGCCACGATCGACGCGGTCGAGCAGCTCAGCCGCTACCTCGAACGCATTCGCCTCGATCCGGCGATGAGCGAGTGCCGCGGCGTGCTCGCGGCCCAGCAGATCAAGCCGCAGGCGAGCGTGCTCGCGGCGGCGCGGGGGATCGCCTGCGTGGAGGTCGACCTGGCCGTGCTGCGCGGCGAGCGCGAGCCCGAGCTGACGCTTTTTGGCTGAGCGCCACCGGCGCGCTCAGCGCGCCTCCTCCGGCTCCTCGTACCACTTGACGCGTTCGCCGACCCTCGCGCGAGCCTTCCATTTCACGCCCTTTGGAGCCGCCGCGAGCAGCGCGTCGATCTCCTGCGTGCGCGCGTGCACGAGTTGCCGGCTGGGCTCAGATAGGCCGTAGGCGGCCAGCGTCTCGCGCACGCGCGCGAGCGTGTGATGGATCGTGTGCTCGAAACCCCAGTCGTTTCTGGTCACCTCGAGCAGCCGCGCCGGCGCGATGTCCTGCGCGCCGAGGGCATGGTCGAGCAGCAGGGCCTGCAGGTCGCGGAGGTCCTTCTCGTTGACGCTGACCACCTGAAGCTTGCTGAGCAGCAGGTCGGCGAGCGAGATGGTCAGGCCGTCCGGCGCGGCGGAGTTGCGCAGGTCGAGTTCGTGCGCCATCACGAAGCGGTCGAGGAGGATGTCCAACGGCCGGTCGCGCACGGGGTCGTGGAAGTTCAGCCTGCTCGCGCCGTGCAGGGCATTGAACATGCGGTCAGCCTCGTAGCCCTCGCGCTCCAGCAGTTCCGTGATCCGCTTGCGCTCGCTCGCGCGGCCGACGAAGTCGGCGTCGCCGTATTCTCGCGCGAGTGGCTCGTGGCGCGCGCTCGGGCAGCTCACCCACACTGCCACACCGCCGATGAGCCGCAGGGCGACCCCTGTTTCGCGTGCCCTGACGGCGAGGCGCTGTCCCTCGTGGGCGATCTCCTCGAGGGTCGGGGGTGCGCTCGCTTCGCTCATCGTTTGCAGCCTACGACACGGCCCGCCGCGTGTGGTCGAACTCCGCCATCGCCGCCCGCCAGTAGTCGACGCTCTCGGCCAGCTCGGCGAGGACGATCCGGTCGTCGGCCTCGAAGGCCGGGATCACCTCAAGAATCAGCGCGACGTTCTCGGCGCCGGAGGCCGCCAGGGCCTCCAGCACGCGTGGTGCCTCGATTCTGCCGAGCCGGTTGCGCTGCGGCGTGAAAGGCCAGTGGCCGTCGCCGTCGGCGGCGCTCTGCTGGAGGTGCACCACGGCCGCGCAGCTCCCCAGCGCGCGAAGCCAGGCGTAGGGATCGCGCTCCTCGCCGCTTGACCCGGGCACGCACTGGTGGCCGACGTCCAGGCACAGCCGCACCGCCGCGCGCCGGCCCTCGCGCTCGCGCATCAGGCTACGCATCTCGCCCATCGTCGACGGCTCGCGCTCACAGGCCATGTTCTCGACCAGCAGTGCCGCCACGCCGCGCTCGCCCGCCAAGCGCCGCAGGCTTTCGAGGTGCTCGTCGAGCTCGTCCCAGAGCGCCGCGCGGCGCTCCGGGCTGTCGGCGTCCGCGCGCGAGAGGCTGCCGAGATGGCCGCCGACAGACGTCGCCTCCAGGCGCGCGGCAAACCGGATCGCGGCCGCCCAGTAGCCCGCGGCGCGCCGACGAGCGTCAGGCGCGGGGGCGAGCATCATGTTGCTCGAGTAGGCGGCAAGCCCCGTGAAGACGGAGTGGACGACGAGACCGGCGCGCGCACATGCGTTGCGGACCTCCTCCGCCTGCGCTTCCTGCTCACTCTCGCCCGCGCCCAAATCGACGAGGTCGAGGCTGTGCTGGACGCTGTCCAGGCCGAGCTCGCCGGCGACGATCTGGGCCCATTCGTCGGCCAGCGGCCAGCGCTTGACCGCAAAGCAGTTGTTGATCGCGAGCCGGAGCCTCATGAGCGCACCCGCACCGCGTTTGAGCGGCGGACGTCGAGGAACCAGGCGTAGCGCGCACGCGTCGCCTCGCGCGAAGCGTCCTGCGGCTCGAAGGTGGCGGCGGCCGCGAGGTTGGCCGCCAGCGCGGCGGCGGACGCTTCGGCGAAGCCGACTGTCGCCGCCGCGAGCAGCGCTGCGCCGATCGGCGCCGAGTCCTGGGCCATGTGGCGCACGGCGACGCCGAGCGTGTCGGCTTTGATCGCTCCGAGCGTCTGCACCCGCGTGAGTCCGCCGGCGACGCGCAACTCGTTCACCGGCAGGCGGGCCTCCGCCAGGATGTCGAGCGTCTCCGCGACGGCGAACGCGACGCCCTCGAGTACCGCGTAGGCGAGCTCGTCGCGCCCGTGGCGATCCGAGAGCCCGACGAACGCGGCGCGCAGTTCCGTGTCGTCGCGCTCGCCGTCCCCGAGGTAGGGAAGGAAGAGCGGTGCCAGCTGGCGTGGATCACCGCCGCCGGCGACCCTGGCGCGACCGCGGGCCGCGGCGCCGTCGAGTTGCTCGAAGTCGGCGAAGCCGAGCTGGGTGACCGCCCAGCGCAGCGCCGCGCCGGTCGTGTTGACCCCCAGCTCGGTGGAGTACACGTCCGGCTCGAGATAGCTGTAGTGGGTTATCCGCGGGTCTGCGACCGGTGCCGTGACGATCGCGTTGAGGCACGACGAAGCTCCCGCCATCTCGCTGATCGGCCCGGGTCCCTCGACGGCGCTGCCGTACTGGGCGCACTGGCTGTCGGCGGCGCCGAGGACCACCGGGCAGCCGCGCAGTGCCGGTGCCCGGCGGGCGAGCTCGCCGCCGACCTCGCCGACCTGTGCCCAGGACGGGTGCACCGGCGGGAACAGGGCTTCGTCGAGTGAGAACTCGGCGAGCAGGTCCTCGGCCCATGCCCTGGCCACCAGGTCAAACAGCACGGTCGAGTTCGCGTGCGTCTCGTCCGTCGCGCTGACGGAGGCGAGCGCGTGAAGGGCGATGTCGCGCGGCTGCATGAAGCAGTCGGCGGCGGCGAAGCGGGCCGGCTCGTGCTCACGCATCCAGAGCACCTTCGGACCCACGTGAAAGGCTTCGGCGAGATGGCCGGTGAGCCGGTGCATGCGTTCCTCGCCGATGCGTTGGCGCATCTGCTCGGCCTGGGCGCCGGCGCGATTGTCGCGGTAGAGCAGGCCGGGGCCGACCGGCTCCCGGCGCTTGTCGACCGGCGCGATGGTCGGGCATTGCCCGGTCAGCCCGAGCGCGGCAACGGTGCGGCCGCCGATCGCGCCGGCGAGCTCCTCGAGGGCGTCAAGCGAGCAGCTTCGCCACAGGTTGGGATCCTGCTCGGCCCAGCCGGGGCGGGGAGTGTCGGTTGGGTAGGGACGGCGCGACTCGAGCAGCAGGCGGCCGGACAGATCGACCGCCGAAGCCCTCGCGCCGGTCGTACCGACGTCGACGGCGACGAACAGCGGACTCTCGCTGCTCATCCGCGGACCAGCTGGTGGGACTTCAGCTTGTCCTTGGCCAGCGTGATCAGCACGCCGTTGAGCGAGCCGGTGCCGTAGTCGCTGCCGGGATTGACGGCGAGTGTGTCGCCGATGCGGCGGAAGCCGGCCGATTCGTGCACGTGTCCGTGCAGGCTCACGATCGGCTGGTAGGTCTCGATCGCGCGGCGCACCGCGGTGCTGCCGACGGGCCCGAGCTTGACCTGCCCGGCCTGCTGGCGGACGGTCAGGTTCGCGTCCAGCATCGGCGCCTCGTCGAGCCCGCTGTCGTAGGGGGGCACGTGGGCGTTGAAGACGACGCGGTGCGTGTCGGCGACGGCGGCGAACATCGTGTCGAACTGCGCGCTCAGCTGCTCCTCGGTCATCTCGCGGAAGCTGTCCCACGGCGTTGGGTTCGACCAGCCCCACGACAGCAGGACGTGGTTGTCGTCGATCGCGAGCGCCCGGCCCTCGGCGTGGGTGCCCCAGGGGGCCTGCTCGAATGCCTGCGCCAGGATCGGCGGGTCGTCGTTGCCGAGCATCCAGAAGGCCGGTTTGCCGAGCGGGCGCAGCCGCTCGTCCGCGAGCTCCATCCAGCGTTGCAGGCGGTCGAGCATGAGGTCC
The DNA here is from genome assembly GCA_963788385.1 of uncultured Solirubrobacterales bacterium. Lineage (GTDB taxonomy): Bacteria > Actinomycetota > Thermoleophilia > Solirubrobacterales > Solirubrobacteraceae > Palsa-513. The sequence continues at coordinate 24,061 of CAWBGR010000015.1, read as the reverse complement.
AGCAGGAGCTGATCGACGCTGCCGTCGCTGATGCGCTCGTCGAGCTCGCCGGGCTCCGCGCGCCAGGGGTAGTAGCCGAGGTCGGAGATCAGGCGCTCGACCTCGTCAAGTGCGGACCCCTCCTCGACGTCGTAGCGGTGACCGCGAAATGTCGTTGTGTAGTGGCCCGGGGCGACGCGTTCGAGCGCCTGGATCGCCTTGCCGCCCACGTCGCCCCCGAGCACAAGCAGATCGGGGCGGTAGGCGGCACCGGCGTTGAGGAACTTGCGAAAGCATTTCTCCGAGCCGTGAACGTCGGTCGCAAAGAAGATCTTGGTGTCGCGCGCCACGTCAGAGCTGCGCCGTCGCCGAACGGGCCTCGCGCACGCGCGACACCATCTCGACCACGCGCTCGGGGTCGACCTGCTTCCAGGTGTCGCCGTCGACCTTGAGGCTGGTGCCCACGATCGCGCCGTCGGCCAGTGCGAGGATCTGCGCAACGTTCTCGTGGTTGACGCCGGTGTTGGCGAGCACGGGAATCGCGCCGGCCGCGGATTTCGCCTCACGCAGGTCGGAGGTGGCGGCGGCGACGCCCGCCGCGGGACCCGAGATCAGCAACGCATCGACACCGAGGTAGGCGGCGCTGGCGGCGCGATCGGCGACTGTCCGCCCCCCGACCGAGCGGCTGAACTCGGGCGTGATGTTTGCGAACAGCCGCACAGCTCCGGCGCCGATCGCTTGGCGATAGCCCGCGATCTCGCCGTAGTCGGGTGCGAGCAGCCCCATGTCGCTGTCGAACACGCCGGTGAACACCTCGCGTACGAAGGTCGCACCGGTCGCGAGGGCGACGGCGATGCTCGCCGCCGGATCCCACAACAGGTTGGTCCCGAACGGGAGCCGGATCTCCGGTCGCAGCCGTCCGATCACGGCGGCCATCGCCGCCGCCGCCTCGACCCCGACATGGGTCGAATAGGGGATGTCGTTCTCGTTGCAGAAAAGGATCGCGTCGACGCCGCCGTCCTGGAGCGCCGCGAGGTCGCGCGATGCGCCGGCGGTTATGCGATCCAGGCCGCCGAGTGAGTCGTAGCGTGGCCGGCCCGGCAGGCCGTCGAGGTGGCACATGGCGATCAGCGGCTTGCTCACGCCGAAGAGATCCGTCAGCACCTGCATTCCGCTCTCCCTTCGTCAGTCGGTTGCGTTGTGCGCGCCGAAGCCCGGCGCCAGGCTGCCCGAGGTGGCACCGGCCGCCGTCGGCGGCTTGTCGCGATCAACGATCACGACCTCGATGCCCAGCGCCTCGAGCTCGATCAGTTCGCGGCGGGGAGCGCTCGAGTCGGTGATGAGAACGTCGATTTGCCGCGCCGGAGCCACCGCGGCCATCGCCGCCGCTCCGAGCTTCGAGCCGTCGGCGAGCACCATCACGCTCGCGCTCTGCTCGATCATCAGCCGATGGATTTCGGCCGCTTCGTCGTCCAGCTCGGTGATGCCCTCGCGCGCCGATAGGCCGGCTGCCCCCAGAACGGCCAGCTCGGCTCTGTAGCGACGCACCGTCGCGCTCGCCACCGGGCCCACGCACGCCAGCTCATTTGTGAGCACCGAACCGCCGAGCACGACGACGCGTCCCTTGCGCGTACCGAGCAGGCTTGCGACGGTGATCGAGCCGGTCACGACGGTGAGGTCCTCGCGTTGCGGCAGGAACATCGCGAACTGCTCGGTCGTGCTGCCGATGCCGACAAAGACGGTTCGCGGCGCCTGCAGCGATTGCGCGGCGGCCATGCCGATGAGCCGCTTCGCGCCGGCGTTCTGCAGCGCGCGGGCGTTGAAGAGCAGCTCCATCGAGCGCGTGATGTGGGCCGTGGCGCCGCCGTAGGTTCGCCGCAGAAAGCCGTCGCGTTCAAGCTTCGTGATGTCGCGGCGGATCGTCATCTCGGAAACCCCGAGTTCGGTCGCGAGCTCGGCGATGTGGATCGTCTGCTGCTCGGCCACCCGCTCGAGGATGCGGTGGCGGCGATCAACTGCGAGCAAGCGTCGTCCTCCTTTCCGCGCTCGGTAACCGCACCTCAGAGGTCGCAGCCCCCGCGGCTGGGTGCGTGGGTTTGCAGAATTTCACGCCGTGAGGGCAGATTCAAGCACTTTTTTGTTGCCGGACCTGTTCGATCATGTTATAACGCGCCTCTCGGAGCGCTGCGAGCGAACAGGAGGGGTCTGATGTCGGATAGTCCGGTCGGTGGCGCCGAAGCGCCGAGTCGCCAGTCCAGCCAGTTGTTCGTGCGCCGCAGCACGGGCTTGGTGCGCGAGGCGTCGTGGCTCGACGCCACGATTTTCAACGCCGTCTTCTCGGCGCCCGTCGGCGCGACGCTCGCGTGGGGCGTGTTCTTCGCCCTGACGGCATTCCCCGGAGCGGACCTCGTGGCCGCGACCCTGTGGTCGCTGGTCCTCAACATCCCGATCCTGATCATGATGTCGCTGCTCGCATCATCGATGCCGAAGACCGGTGGCGACTACGTCTGGGTCAGCCGCATCCTCTCGCCGCCGGCGGCGCTGGTGTCGAACCTCGGCGCGGCCTTCTCGGCCGTGATCGGGGCGACCTTCTGGGCGCGCTACTTTCCGGTGTTCGCGGTCGGTCCGGTGCTCGCCACGCTGGGCACGATCTTCCACAGCCACGGCCTGGTCACCGCCGCCACCCACGTCGAGAACGACAAGGGCTGGATCTTCCTGCTCGGCATGGTGATGGTGATCTGGATGACGGCGATCCTGATCGCCGGCACCAAGGCGACCTTCCGCTGGCAGAACGCGTTCTGGATCATCGCCACGCTCGGCACGCTCCTCGCCTTCGTCGTGCTGCTGTTCGCCTCCAAGAGCGACTTCCAGACCCACTTCAACGCGATCTCCCACCACTACGGGGCGAAGGGCAACGCGTACCAGAACGTGATCACCACCGCCAAGGCGGGCAACTCGCACCCATCGTCGTTTGGCAGTGCCACGGTCCCGGCGATCTTCGTGATCATGACCTTCATGATCTGGAACTGGTGGAGCGTCTACCTCTCCGGCGAGCTGAAGAGCGCGTCCAACCGCAACCGCCAGATGTCGATCATGTTCGGCGCCCTGGGCTGGGACGTCGTCGGCCTGATCATCGGCGTGCTGCTGGTCTACAAGACCGTCGGCTACCAGTTCCTGGTCGGCGCGAACACCTCCCCGAACGCGGCCTACGTGCTGCCGAGCGGGCCCTTCTACCACTTCTTCGCCGGCATCGCGGTCAACAGCAACCTCCTGACGACGATCATCGTCGCGTCGTTCTTGTTCTGGAGCCTGCCCGCGATGGTCGGCAACACGTTCATGCCGATTCGCAGCGTGTTCGCGTGGGCGTTCGACCGCCTGCTGCCCGAGAAGCTGGCCGATGTCAACGAGCGCTTCCACTCGCCGGTCCCGGCGATCCTGGTCGTGATGACGCTGGTCACCGCGATGCTCGCCTGGAGCGTCACCGCCACGACGTTCCAGACCCTGCTCGCGCTCGGCGTGCTGGCCGGGGTGGTGTGCATCGCGATCGTCTCGGTCGCGGCGTTCGTCTTCCCGCGACGGCGGCCGGAGCTCTACAACGGCTCGCCCGCGAACATCAAGCTGCTCGGCATCCCCGTTCTCTACATCGTCGCGCCGCTGTCCTTCGCCGTCGTCGGCTTCCTGACCTGGGAGACCTGGCAGTACCCGGCCCTTGCGCTCAGCGGATCCACCGGCAATCGCTGGCAGATCTTCGCGTTCATGGGCGCCATCGTGGTCGTCGGGCTCTTGATCTATTACGTGGCGCGGGCGGTCCGGCGCTCGCAGGGCGTCGACATCGATCTCGTCTACCAAGAGCTGCCCCCGGACTGAGTGGTGGCGGCGCAACGACTCGAGGGTGCCGTTGCGCTGATCACCGGCGGAACCTCGGGCATCGGCTTGAGCGTTGCGCAGCGGCTGGCCGGCGACGGCGCCGCGGTCGTGATAACCGGCCGTGACGGCGAACGCGGCGCCGCCGCCGCCGCGGCGCTCGGAGAGCCGGCACTCTTCGTCGCCGCCGACGCAGCAATCCAAGCGGATGTCGAGCGCTCGCGCGACGCGGCGCTCGAGCGTTTCGGGCGCCTCGACATTCTCGTCAACAACGCCGGCATCGCCCTGAGCGAGCGGCTCATCGACACCCCGCCCGAGCACTTTGACCGTCTGATCGAGGTCAACCTGCGCGGTCCGTTCCTGTACGCGCGCGCCTGCTTCGAGGCGCTGGCGGCCACGCGCGGCTGCATGATCCACATCGGCTCAGACGCCGGCCTGCGCGGGGAGCAGGCGATCGGCGCCTACTCGGTCAGCAAGGCGGCGCTGACGATGCTCTCCAACATGCTGGCGCTGGACGGAGCGGCACACGGCGTGCGTTCCAACTGCGTCTGCCCCGGTGCCACGGCGCCGGGCATGCGTCACATCGGTCCCGCCGCCGATCCCGAGCGCGGCGACGACAGCGCGAGCTGGCCGCCCGCGCCGCTGGGGCGAATCGGCTCGGGCGCCGACGTGGCCGGGGCCGTGTCCTACCTCGCCGGGCCGGATGCGAGCTTTGTGTCCGGGGCCGTGCTGATCGTCGACGGCGGCGGCGGCGCGGGCCTGCTCGCCTGAGCCGGCCCGCCGCTCTATCGCTCGCCCGGCGTCTTTGCCGGGAACTGCGACAGCGGTGTGTCGAGGTTCAGCGCTGTGCGCACGATGCGGCTCTGCTCGGCGGCGTGGGCGGCGGGGTAGCCCTCACCCGGGCTGGCCCGCTCGGGGCGCCCGATGTAGCCGTAGGAGAGCTCGCGCGGCATGACCTGGCGCAGCCGCGCGTTCATGTGGGCGCGGGCGCCCATGTTGCGCGGCTCCTCCTGCACCCAGGCGAGCTCGGTCAGGTTGGGGTAGCGGCTGATCGTCTCAAGCAATTGGCTTTCGGGGAACGGATAGAGCAGCTCGACGCGGCCGATCGCGATGCGTTCACTGAGCGCGCGGTCGGGGTGGCCGGCGAGGTCGTAGTAGATCTTGCCGGTGCAGAGGATCAGTCTCGTCACCTTCGAGTCGTCGATCCCGGGCTCGGCGAGCACCGGCTCGAACTGGCCGTCGGTCAGCGCCGACAGCGGGCTTGAGGCCTGCGGGAGCCGCAGCAGCGACTTCGGCGTCATCACGATCAGCGGCCGCTGTTTGACGATCTTCGCCTGGCGGCGCAGCAGGTGGAAGTACTGCGCGGGAGTCGTGGGCGTGGCGACGCGGAGGTTCCCCTCGGCCGCGAGGGCGAGGAAGCGCTCGAGGCGCGCCGAGGAGTGCTCGGGCCCCGAACCCTCATAGCCGTGGGGCAGGAGCAGCGTCAGGCGCGAGCTCTGTCCCCACTTCGCGAGCCCCGAGACGATGAACTGGTCGACGATCACCTGGGCGGCGTTGACGAAGTCGCCGAACTGCGCCTCCCACAACACGAGCGTCTCGGGCGCCTCCTGGCTGTAGCCGTACTCGAAGCCCAGGCAGCCGACCTCCGAGAGCGGGCTGTTGTGCAGCTCGAACGGGGCGCTGGAGCTCGGCAGTTGCGCGATCGGGCAGACCGTCTGCCCGTTGTCGGCGTCGTGCAGGACGAGGTGGCGCTGGCTGAAGGTGCCGCGCTCGGCGTCCTGGCCGGTCAGGCGGATCGATGTTCCCTCCGCCAGCAGCGACCCGAAGGCGAGCGCCTCGGCATGCGCCCAGTCGACCTCGGTCTCCAGCGCCTCGCGGCGGCGCTCGAGCTGGCGCACGAGCTTGGGGTGCACGGTGAAGCCGGCCGGCACGCGCAGCAGGTTCTCGTTGAGCTCGCGCAGAAGTTCGCCCGGGACGCGGGTGTCCACGTCCGGCGAGGCCGTGCGGTCGAGCTCGTACTCGCCTGTGGGGTTCTCGGCCGCACCGCTCTCGCGCAGCTCCGCAATCTGGTCCTTGAGCTCCTGATGGCGGTTCGTCAGCGCTTCCCACGCCGCCGCGAGCTGCTGGTCCACCTCGGGCGGGCTGATCACGCGCCGGCGGATCAGCTCGTCCGCCCACAGCTCCCAGACGCGCTTCTTGCCCTTGATCACGGAGTACATCTCGGGCTGCGTGTAGGCAGGCTCGTCGGACTCGTTATGGCCGAAGCGGCGATAGCCGATCAGGTCGATCAGCACGTCGTGCCCGAACTCCTCGCGGAAGGCGAAGGCGAGGCGGACGGCTGAGATGCAGGCCTCCACGTCGTCGGCGTTGACGTGAATGATCGGGATGTCGAAGCCCTTCGCCGGGTCGGACGCCCATTGCGTCGAGCGGGCGTCGTCGGGGTCGGTTGTGAAGCCGACCTGGTTGTTGGTGATCAGGTGCAGCGTCCCGCCGACGCTGTAGCCGTCGAGGGCCTGGAGGTTGAGCGTCTCGGTCACCACGCCCTGCGCCGGGAACGCGGCGTCGCCGTGGATCACGATCGGCACCGCGCGGCTGGAATCGCGCTCCGCGTGGGTTCCTTCGTGGGTGCTCTGCGCGGCTCTCGTCGCCCCCATGACCACCGGGGAGACGGCCTCGAGGTGCGACGGGTTGGACTCCAGGTTGACCCTGATCGACTCGCCCGAGGCGAGCTTGTAATGGCCCTGGGCCCCGTGGTGGTACTTGACATCACCGGTGCCGCCCTGGGGGATCGTCGTCACGGCCTCGAGCGTCGCCGCGCCTTCGAACTCCGCGAAGATCGATTCGTAGGGGCGCCCCAGGTTGTGCGCCAGCACGTTCAGACGGCCGCGGTGGGCCATGCCGACAACCACCTCCTCGGCGCCGCGCGACGCCGACAGGCGGATCAGCTCATCGAGCATCGGGACCGTCATGTCCACGCCCTCGATCGAGAACTGGTGCTGGCCGAGATAGGCCTTGTGCATGAAGCGCTCGAGCGAGTCGACCTCGATCAGGCGCGTCAGCAGCGCCCGCTGCTCCTGCGGGCTGAGCGGCCGCCGGAACGTGCCGCCCTCGATCTTCTCGCGCAGCCAGCGGCGCACCTGGTGGGATGCGATGTGCTCGATCTGGTAGGCGATGGTGCCGCAGTAGGTCTCGCGCAGCTGCGGGAAAGCCTCGGCGAGCGTCGCTCCCGGCACGAAGATGTGCAGCAGCTTCGACGGGATCTGCGCCATCAGAACGGTCGTCAGGCCGATTGCCTGCGGGTCGAGCGCCGGATCGCCGCGCGGTGTCGAGCCGAGCGGGTCAAGCGTTGCCGCGAGGTGGCCGTGCGTACGCAGCGAGCGCACGATCGCGTTGGCGGTGGCGGCCGCCTGCAGCAGTTCCTCGCTCGGGGAGGCGCTCGCGGGCGCGCTCGCCACCGCCGGCGCGGTCCGGGCCGGCAGTGGCTCAAACGGTACACCGAGCGCCGCGAAGGCCTGCTCGTAGAAGGCGTCGGCGCCGCCGAGCAGCGCGTCGATTCTGGCGAGGAAGCGGCCCGACTCCGCGCCCTGGATGATCCGGTGGTCGTAGGTCGAGGTCAGTGTCATGACCTTCTGCGCGCCGATCTGCTCACCGACCTCCCCGAGCCCGGGCGGGTAGCCGATCGATCCGGTCGCCACGATCGTGCCCTGTCCGGGCATCAGTCGCGGCACCGACGCGCCGGTGCCCAGGCCGCCGGGGTTGGTGAGGGTCACGTTCGCGCCGACCAGGTCGTCTGCGCTGAGCGTGTTGGTGCGGGCCTTCTCGACCAGCGCGTCGTAGGCGGCGAGGAACGCGTGGAAGGGCAGCCGGTCGGCGCCGCGGATGACGGGCACCATCAGCGTGTGCGAACCGTCCTTCTTCTCGACGTCGACCGCCAGGCCGAGATTCACGGCGCCGTCGTGTACGCGGTGAGGCTTGCCGCCGACCTCGGCGTAGTGGTCGGCCATCACCGCCAGCTCGCCCGCCGCCGTGGCGATCGCGAAAGCGATCAGGTGGGTGAAGGAGACCTTTGCGCCGGCCGCCTTCAGCTGGCGCCGGCGGCCGTCGAGCTCGCTGACGACGATCGTGCGCAGGCTCGTCGCCGTGGGGATCGCGCGGCTCTCCTCCATGTAGTGGACGAGCATCGCGGCGCCGCCGCGCAGCTCGCTGGAGGTGCTCGCGGGGGTCGCCTCCTCGCCCGCGGCGGGGTGCTCGGCGGCGGCGAGTACGTCGTCCTTGAGGATCCGCCCGTCGGGGCCGCTGCCGGCCACCGAGCCAAGATCGACGTGCAGCGCGGCAGCGGCCCGGCGAGCGACCGGCGAGGCCTTGGCGGCGTCCGGGGCGCTCGCAGCCGTCCTTGGCGTCGGCTCTGCGCTCGGCGCGGCCGGGTCGGCCGCATCCTCGACGGCGCCGTCTGCGGTCGTCATCCGCCCGATGACCTGGCCGACGGTGACGGTCTCCCCGGGCGCGGCCAGCAGCTCGCTGATCGTGCCGGCGGCGGGTGCCGGCAACTCCACGTCCACCTTGTCGGTGGAGATCTCGACGACCGTATCGCCCGCTGCGACGCGGTCGCCGACCTTCACGCTCCATTCGAGAATCGTCCCCTCGGTCACCGACTCCCCGGCTGAGGGGGTCACGATGTCGATCGTCGCGGGCGCCGGCGGCGCCGCGGAGGCGCCATTGCCCGAGCCGGCGCCTGCATGCACGGCGCCGTTCGTGCCCTCAACCGCCGCGAGCGGCTCGGCCGGCGGCGCCGACGCGGCGCCGTTGGGCGCGATCTCGGCGAGCAACGCACCGACCGCGACGGTCTCGCCGGCGGCGGCGTGGATCTTGGTCACGGTGCCGGCGACGGGGGCGGCGATCTCGGCATCGACCTTGTCGGTCGAGATCTCGAGCAGAGTCTCCTCGGCCGACACGTGATCCCCCTCGGACTTTCGCCACTCGAGGATCGTTCCTTCGCTTACTGAGTCGCCCATCTGGGGCATAACGACCTGCGTCGCCGTCTCGGCCACCATCTGTTGGGACTCTAGCGTGCCGGGAGGAGGTGCTCGCCGGCGCCGGCGTGTGCGGATTGCGAACGCGTCCTCACGGCGCAAGACGCGCCCGGCGGCGCTCCTCGCGGACGAACTCCGCGCTGCCAAAGAACGGTCCGATGCCGCCGAGCACCGCGACCGCGACCGCCACCCGCAACGGGATGATCCGCAATCGGACGGCCACCAGGCAGACCAGCGACATGCCGATCCACAGCAGGCCGTGGGAGAGCCCGAGGATGAACGTTTCGGGCTGGGGGTTGTGCAACGCGAAGGCGGCGATCAGCAGCGAGAGATAGACCAGCGAGTGGAAGAACGAGACGTACTCGAGGCGCTTGAAGGTGATCACGGGCCGGCAAGCATGCTCGCCGTCTGGCGCAACGGAGCGTCGGCCTGCGCCGGCCAGCGGTCGATCTCGGGTGGCCACCAGGCGAACGCGTCGTGCTCGGCGTCGGGTACGACCTGCGCGCCATCGGGCAGCCAGGCGAGTCCGACCAGCATCACGAGTTGGTTGGGGAGGCAGATCAGCGCCTCGACGGTGATCCGCTCGGCGTCGACCGACCACTCCTCACGCAGCTCGCGCCCGAGCGTGTGGGATGGGTTCTCACCGGCGTCCACGGCGCCGCCCGCACCGAGCGCCCAGCGCCCAGCCCAGGTGGCGAGCCAGGGCGCTCGGCGCCCCGCCAGCCAGCACCCGTCGCTGCGGCGCACGACGCACATCGCCGCGAGGCTCTGGGATGCGTCGCCGGGGTTCAGCCGCAGCGCCCAGCGAGCCGGCTCGAGCTCCATTACGAGCCCGCCGGCGTCCTCGCGGTGACCCACAAGTCGTGCCGACACGCCGTCATGTGCCGGCGAGCCGCGCGCCAGCAGCGCCGCGATCGCGGCGTCCGCGGCGGCGCTAGCGCCGCTGGGCGGCTCGTAGCGCTCCTCGCGCCAGTGTGCCGCGACCCGATCGAGCTCCCAAGGACCGCGCGCGAGGATGCCTGGGGTCAGTGCCATGGATTACAGGCTAAGGGGCGTGCGCGGCGCTCGCTAGTCTGGCCGCATGAGCTCGTTTCACGGCAGCGACGGCTTCGGCCTGGGCGGTGGCGGCGGGGGTGGCCGCAGCGGCCGCGGGCGCGGCCGCGGGCGGGGATCGCGGGTCGGCGCCGGCGCTGAGCCGCCGCCGCCGCTGATGGATCCCGGGCGCGAGCGCGACGGCCGGCGGATCATGCGGCTGTTTGCTCCCTACCGGGGCCGCCTCGGGCTCGTGCTGGCCCTGATCCTGTTCTCTTCGGGCCTCAGCATGATCTCGCCGTTTCTGCTCGTGGCGGTGCTCGACCGGGCGATCCCCGGCCGCAACGTGACGCTGCTGACCGAGCTAGTGCTCGGGATGATCGCGATCGCGATCGCGACCTCCGCGCTCAGCGTCGTGCAGACCTACGTCTCGACCGAGGTCGGGCAGCGCGTGATGCACGACCTGCGGGTGTCGGTCTACCGCCACCTGCAACGGCTCTCGCTCGCTTTCTTCACCCGCACGCGCGCCGGCGAGGTTCAGTCGCGCATCGCCAACGACATCGGTGGCATCGACAACGTCGCGACGAGCACGGCGACCACGATTGCCCAGAACACGACGACGGTGATCGCGACGACGATCGTGCTGGTGGTGCTCGATTGGCGCCTCGCTCTGATCTCGTTCGCCCTGCTGCCGCTGTTCGTCTGGCTGACGCGGCGCGTCGGGCGTGAGCGCCGCGCGATCACCTCGCGCCTGCAGGGCAGGCTTGCCGACATCTCCTCGCTCGTGGCGGAGTCGCTTTCGGTGTCGGGCATGCTGCTCGGCAAGACGATGGGCCGCGGCGACGACCTCGCGACGCGCTTCACGACGGAGTCCGATCAGCTGGCGAACCTCGAGGTGCAGTCGCGGATGGCCGGCCGCTGGCTGATGTCGTCGATCAACATGGCGTTCGCGGTCCAGCCGGCGATCGTGTACTGGGTCGCCGGCCAGAGCTTCGGTCACGCCGGCGCGGCGATCAAGATCGGCGTCGTCGTCGCGTTCACGACACAGCAGACTCGGCTGCTGTTCCCGATCGCCCAGCTGCTCTCGGTCGGCAACGACATCGAGGCTTCGCTGGCCCTGTTCGACCGGATCTTCGAGTACCTCGATCTGCCGGTGGACATCGTGGAGGCGGCCAATCCGGTGCTGCTGCACCCCGGCGAGTTGCTCGGCGAGGTCGCGCTCGAGGGTGTCGGCTTCCGCTACACCGAGGGATCGCCGTGGACCCTGCACGACATCGATCTGGTGGTCGCGGCAGGGACGCGAACCGCGGTCGTCGGCGAGACCGGCGCCGGCAAGACGACGCTCGGCTACCTCATCGCGCGGCTGTATGAGCCCCAGGCGGGTCGCGTCACGATCGACGGGGTCGATGTGCGCGATGCGAGCTTCGAGTCGCTCGCCGCGACCGTCGGCGTCGTGTCCCAGGAGACCTATCTGTTTCATGCGACGGTGCGAGAGAACCTGCGCTTCGCGCGCCCCGACGCGAGCGACGAGGAGATCGAGGCGGCCGCCGCAACGGCGCGGATCCACGACCTCGTGGCGTCGCTTCCCGAAGGCTACGACACGGTCGTCGGCGAGCGCGGCTACCGCTTCTCGGGCGGCGAGAAGCAGCGCATCGCGATCGCCCGCACGATTCTGCGCAACCCACCGGTGCTGGTGCTGGACGAGGCCACGAGCTCGCTGGACACGCGCACCGAGCGCGAGGTGCAGGAGGAGCTCGACCAGCTCGCGCAGGGACGCACCACGATCACGATCGCCCACCGCCTCTCGACAATTCGCGACGCCGACCAGATCGTGGTCCTCGACCACGGCGCGATCGTCGAGCGCGGCACGCACGACGAGCTGATCGCGCGCGACGGCTACTACGCGGCGCTGCTCGCCCACGACAGCACGCGCGAACCACTACATTGACGCCATGGCATCGCTCGAAGCCGAGATGCTCGAGTTCATCCGCCGCGGCCTCGACCATCACGCCAAGTCGTGTCCGCTCGCGCCGCGGGCGATCCTGCTGAACCCGGGAAACTTCGAGCTGTTCGGCTGGGATGAGCTGTGGGGGGTCCCGGTCCTGCCCGACGATCGCGTCGCGCCGAAGCGCTTTCGCATCGACTGCGACGGATCGGCGTTCGGCATCGAGGCCGAGATCAGCGAGGTGATCGCGGCGCCGGAGCCCGTCCTGGTGCCGATTGGACCGGCGGGACCCCGCGAGGACGAGCCGACCGCTTGAGGACGGCGTGCGCGCGGGACTCGATCCGTATGCCGTGCTCGGAGTGCGCCGGGGGGCGACCGACGCCCAGATCCACACGGCCTACCGCGCGGCGGTGAGGCGAACCCATCCCGACGCCGGCGGCAGCAGCGCCGCGTTCGAGGATGTGCAGGACGCCTACGAGCAGTTGCGCGACCCGGCCAAGCGCTCCGCCGCGCCCGCTCCGCCGCCGCGCACCGGGACTCGGCCGCCGCCCGCGCCGGCGTCCGGGCGCTCGTCGATGGAGGACCTGCTCGCGGAGTCCCAGCGTTTGGAGGACGAGGCCCGCAAGCTCGCCGGAATGGCCTCGCGCCGGCGCGGCGACGAGGAGCCGGCCGACAGCGTCGGCGACGTCTTGCGCGACGCGGGATCGCAGCTGCGCGACGCGGCCGACGAGGGTGTGCGCGAGCTGCGGCGGTTCATCCGCCGGCGCCTCTGAAGCAGGGGAGCGCATGGCGCGAAGGCGGTCGGCAGCCGCGCCGCGAGTCCGCCCAGGTGCCGTCGCCGGCCCGGCCCCCGCGCGGTCGAGCCTCCCGGTCAGCTCGCCGGCGCGGTCTGTGGCGCGTAGAGCAGCGATCCGGGTGTGGTCAGCGTCCCGCCGGTCTCGAGCAGCGTCTTGAGGCCCGAGAGGATCATCGGCCAGCCGCCATAGATCTCGGGGTTCGCGCCGGTGCGCAGCTGGTCGTGGGTGACGGTCAGCCGGCAGGAGTCGGCCACCGGCTCGATCTCGTAGGTGACCCGCGAGGTTCCCTCGCTCTCGACGTCGTCGCTCCAGTGTGCGCGGTGGCTCTGGACTAGCCGGCGGGGCTCCTCGACCTCGAGATTCTCGCCGTCGATGATCGCGTCCGGGAAGTTCGGATGCACCCCGCGGTAGGCGGAGCCGGGAGTCCAGTCGGACTCCATGTTCACGGCGAATGTGTAGGCGCCGCGCATCTCGCCGTCCGTCAGCGCTTGCCACAGGCGCTCCGGCGTCGTCTTGATGTAGATCTCGAAAACCTTCTCCATGTTTTCCTCCTCGAGTGTCTGTTTGAGGCCGCTGAGCGTCGCAACCCACGGCTCCGCGTATTTGCTCACCCACCGGTCATGGACGAGCCGGATCGGGACGGCGTTCAGGAAATGGAGCTTCTCGCGCCCGCGCCGGCGGCTGATCACAAGGCCTGCCTGCTCGAGCACCCGCAGGTGCTTCATGACCCCGAAGCGGCTCATCGGCAGTCGCTCCTCGAGCGCGCTCAGCGTCTGGCCGTCCGCGCGGAAGAGCTCGTCGAGCAGGCTGCGCCGGGTCGGATCCGCGAGCGCCCTGAACACCTCGTCCATACGGGGAATATAGGTGACCAAATGGTCACATGTCAAGTCGCCGGCGCTAGGCAAACGGCGCGCTCGGCAGAAACGCCGACAGCGGCCCCGGGGCTCCGCGCACGCAGATCGCCCCGTAGGGGGTCAGCTGCAGGCCGGCACGCAGGACGATCTCGACCGCCCACGCCGCCTCACCGCTGATCCAGCGAACCGGACGCCTCGCTCCGCCGCCGGCGACGATCGCGAGCGCGGCCCACAGGAGCGCCGCCGCCGCGGCGTCGTCGCGCGCGACGAGCAGCCAGACGCCGCGGTCCGCCATCGCGACCGCGAAGCCGCGGTCGGCGAGGCGCAGCAGCCGGCCGCCGCAGCGCAGCGCGTACTCGAGTTCCTGGGTGTGGGGCGCGCCGCGGACCTCGCGCGAGATCGCGGCGAGCGCCTCGAGGTCGGCCGCGCCGCCCTCGCGTACGCGCGGGTCGGCGGGTGCGAGCGCGGCGCGGTCGATCGTCCCGCTGGCTTCGAAGGTCGGACGCAGCGTGAAGCCGGCGAGTGCATAGAGCCGCAGCGCCCGGGGGTCGCTCGAGCTGATGATCAGGCCGCTATCGGCGTCGGCGCCGTAGGCCAGCGCGCGCTCGAGCAGCGCGCGTCCGGCGCCCGCGCTCTGGCCCGCGGGATCCACCGTGAGCAGCGAGAGACACCACAGGCGCTCTCGCCGGATCGCCTGCGCGACGCCGACCATCGAGCCGGCCCGCTCGGCAACGAAGCAGCCGCCGGGATCGCTGGCCAGCGCGTGCGCGACGCGCGCGCGCCAGCCCGCGGCAAGCGCGGGATCGGAGATATCGATGCCGAAGGCGCGCGCCGAAAGCGCGGCGGCCGGCGCGAGGTCGGCCTCCGCGAGTGCGCGCAACTGCAGTTCGGCCGGGTGGGAAAACGGTGGCATCGGCGCCCGAAGTCTGCTCGACCGAGGCGATGTTCGCAGTGCCGGCGGGCCGTGGGCCGACTCCGGCGCAGTTCGCCGCGGCGGTGTGGCGCCGCCGCCGTCTACCGCGTCTACCCCGTGAGCTACCTTGAGGGCGATGCGTCGCCCTCTCCTCGCGCTGACAGCTCTGGCCGCGAGCGCCGCGCTCGCCGGCTCGCTGCCGAGCGCCGGTGCCGCCGCCACGGCGCACACGGCAGGCGGCTGCAGGGTGCTCCCCACACCAGCCTCGCTGGGAGCGACGCTGCTGCGCCTGCACCGCGTCTACATGCTCCATGAGCCCGACGTGCGCAAGCCAACCATCACAGGGCCGGTGGGCCGCGTCTACCTGGGGATCTGCGGCAGCAAGCGCTACGCGCTCGCGGACTTCGACGCCCACTACAACGGCCTCTACTTCGGCATCCAGGATCAGCCGGAGCGGTTCATCAAGCCGGCCGGCGGCGCCTGGCAGGACATCGGGGACACCGGCGGCCCGCCGTGCGGTTCGGCGCCGCTGGCGTTGCTCAAGGCCTGGAAGATCGTCCGCTCCTGTCCCTAGCGGTCCGCCGCAACCCGTATTAGGCCGCGCGCCGACGGTACCGCCCCCTCGCCCCCTCGCCCCTCGATTCGCCGCCGGCGGCGAATCGAGGCGCCGCCCCGTCAGGGGCTCAACCGGCGACGAGCGCCGGCGCGAGGCGCTCCAGCTGGTCGATCACACCGGCCAGATCGTCGGCGAGCGGCTGGACGAGCACATGGTCAGCGCCGCTCGCGAGTAACTCGCCAACGCGGTCGGCGATCGCCTGCTCATCCCCCCAGGCCACGATCGCATCGACTAGGCGGTCGCTGCCGCCCCCGGACAGATCCTCGTCACCGAACCCGAGGTGGCGAAGGCTGGCCAGATAGTTGGGCAGAGCAAGATAGGGCGCCATGTGCCGGCGGGCGGCGCGGCGCGCCCGCGAGGCCTCATTGTCGAGCACGACAGCCTGCTCGGGGATGAGCAGCCGGTCGGGTCCGAGGATGTCCCGCGCCATCGGTGTGTGCGACGGCGGCACGAAGTAGGGGTGGGCGCCATCGGCGTGCTCTCGCGCGAGTTCGAGCATGCGCGGCCGCAGCGCGGCGAGGACGCGCGCAAACGCCACGGGGGTGTCGGGTGCGTCGGCGATCGCGGCGTCCATCTGCGCGAGGTAGCGGCTCATGTGCTCGAGCGGCTTGTCGTAGACCTGGCCGCTGCGCTCGACCATCGGCGCGTGACTCACACCGACGCCGAGAACGAAGCGTCCAGGCCACGCGGCGGCGAGCGTCGCCGCCCCTCCCTGCATCGTCGCCGGGTGGCGCGCCCAGACGTTGGCGATGCCGGTGCCACACACGATCCGCGAGGTCGAAGCCAGCACCATCGCGGCGTGGGCGAAGGCCTCCCTGCCGCCGATCCCCTCGCCGGTCCAAACCGATCCGTACCCGAGCTCCTCGATCCGGCCGATCGCGGCGGGCTCGGCTGCGACGGCGACCGCGCGCAGCGCCGATGTCCACACGCCGACAGAGCCGAGCCGCGCTCTCGTTGTGTCGACGACTCGCGCTGCGTCTGTCAATGCTCGCTCCTCTTGAACGCCGCGTGTGCGAATGGCTGCGTGGCGCCCTCGCACTCTACCCGGCTCCCAGATCGACAATTCGGGCGCCCGCTCGACGATGATCTCGACCGGGTGCTCCGCGGCCCGGCGCACGGCGGCGAGCGCCGCCGTGCGGGCCGAAACCAGGCCCGGCAGGCCACTCTCAGCCGTAGGCGGCGACGATCGCGGCGGTGTGCTGGAAGATCTCGATCCGCAGCCGAGCCGTCCCGCGCGAGCAGGCCCCTGTCAGGCGGCGCCTACGACGCGACCGACACCTCCGCGGGCACAACCTCCGCGAATTTCAGCGTGTCAATGAACTGCCTGAAGCGCGTGACCTTGCCGTCGCGGATGTCCCAGACGTGCACCACGGGAACGTCCAGGGTCTTCCCGGTCACGTTGCCGGTTCCGGTGTAGCGGACGACCGCGGCGACGGTTTCGCCGGAGCCGACGAACTCCTCGGGGACGACAGCGAAACCCTCCACATCCGTGGCGATCGGGCCGAACACGTTCGCCAGCACCGCCTCGCCGCCACGGTATACGCCCCCATACGGCATTCCCAAAGCCTCATGCCACTCGATGTCGTCGGCCATCCCGGCGAGCACCGCCGGCACATCGCCTCGGCCGAAGGCCGCGTACATGCCCTTCACGAACTCGACGCTCTGCTCACCCATGACGCCCCCTCTTGGTCAGACTGTTCGGAGTCTCAACCTATCGATCGCCGGGCCCGCCCGCTCGCCGGCGCTGACCGGGTGCCCGGGGCGCTGGGGCCGCTACGTCGCGCCCTCGCCGCTGCCGGGCTCCTCGATCGACCATTCGGGAACCCGCTCGATGATCTCGATCCGGTAGCCATCGGGGTCGCGGACGAAGCAGATGCGCGAGCCGCCGTCGCGGACGGTGTAGGGCGGGCGCTCGGGCTCGATGCCCGCCGCCGCGAGCCGCTTGAGCGTGTCGTCGAGGTCCGTGGCGGTGATCGCAATGTGGCCGTAGGCGGTCCCGAGCTCGTAGCTCGCGACGCCGAAGTTGTAGGTCAGCTCGAGCCGCGGGTCGTCGCCGTCCCCGGGCTGGCTCATGAAAACGTTGATCGCCTCGTCGCGGATCGGCATCCGCCGGACCTCCTCGAAGCCCAGCGCGCGATAGAAGGCGACCGAGCGGTCGATGTCGGTGATCCGGTAGCAGGTGTGAATCAGGGCCACGACCGCCAGCTTAGCGACGTGCGACGATGACGCCCATGATCATTGAAACGGCGCGCAACGACCAATACCTTTCGAATACCTATCTGGTCTGCGACCACCAGGGCGGTAGCGGCGTCGTGATCGATGCCGGCGGCCCGCTCGAACCGCTGTTCGCCGCGGCCGGGCGGCTCGACGTCGAGCCGTCGATGGTGCTGCTCACGCACCACCATCTCGACCACGTCAGCGAGGTGGGCGGTTTGACCGATCGCTGGCCGTCGCTTCCGGTGCTGATCAGCCCGCTCGAGCGCGACCTCGTCGGCGCGGCGACCGGGACTGTCGACATCGGCGAGCGCCTCACGCCCGGCGAGCTCGTGATCCGCCCGCTGCACACGCCGGGGCACACGAACGGAATGCTGTCGTTCCTGGTCGAGCACCGCGGCTCGGAGGCGGTGTTCACCGGCGACACCCTGTTCCGCGACTCCGTGGGGGGCGTGCGGGCGCCCGGGCACACGACCTACCAGGCGCTCAAGGACTCGATCATGGGGACGCTGATGGAACTGGATCCCGAAACCGAGATCTACCCGGGCCACGCCGGGTCCACGACGGTCGGGCGCGAATGGGAGCACAACCCCTTCATTCGCATCTGGCGCGGGCTGGACCGCGAGGGCTCGCAGTCGTGCATCGCGCTCGGTGATCCGGCGACGCTCGTGCTGCTCGGCCCCGACTACGACGGCGGCCACAAGGCCTGGGTGCGCTGGGCCGACGGATCCGACGACATCGTGCCGGGCTCCCAGGTCCAGGCGGTCAGCTGATGGATCCTCCCACCAACGCGGTCCACGGCGAGCCTGCAACGCTTCTGCGCGGAGCCGCCTGCTGACCATGGCCCGCGAGAACATTCCCACCTCGCGGGTTGTGCGCTCGGCGACGATCGGCAGGCTCGCGGCCGGCCAAGCGGTCAGGCAGTTCGGCACCAGGGCGGCGAACCTCGCGCGCGGCGATGAGGCCAGCGACGCCGCGCTCGCTCGCCGCCAGGTCGAGACCGCCGAGCAGATCGTCGCCGTGCTCGGCACGATGAAGGGCGCCGCCATGAAGCTCGGGCAGGTGATGTCCTTCCTCGACGTCGGCCTGGTCCCCGAGGAGTACCGGGAGGAGTTTCAGAAGAAGCTCGCGGAGCTGCGCGACTCGGCGCCCCACGTCTCCTTCAAGGAGATGCGCAAGGTGATCGAGGCGGAGTTCGATGAGCCGATCGAGGAGCTGTTCGACGAGTTCGATCCCGCGCCGATCGCCGCCGCTTCGATCGGGCAGGTCTACAGGGCGAGGCTGCACGACGGGCGCGCCGTCGCCGTGAAGGTGCAGTACCCGGGCGTCGCCGGCGCGGTTCGCTCAGACCTCAAGAACCTCGGCATGATCATGCGGCTCTTCTCCCGCATGGCGCCGGGTCTCGACGTCCAGGCCATCACCCAGGAGATCAGGCTGCGGATCGACGAGGAGCTCGACTACGAGCTCGAGGCCGCGAACCAGCGCGCGATGGCGAGGATCTTCCGCGGCCACCCGTTCATCTACGTCCCCGAAGTGGTCGCCTCGCTCTCGCGCGAGCGCGTGATGGTCAGCGAACTCGTCAGCGGAACCCGCTTCGAGGAGCTCAAGGCACTCGACGCGCCGGCGCGCAACCGGATCGGCGAGATCGTGTTCCGTTTCTACTTCGGCTGCATGTACCGCCATCACCAGTTCTCCGGCGACCCCCATCCCGGGAACTTCATGCTGCTGGACGACGGCCGCGTCGCGTTCCTGGACTTCGGGCTCTACAAGCGCCTGCCGCCGGAACTCGCCGAGTACGAGCTGCAGATCGCGCGGCTGGGAATCGAGGGCCGGGGCGAGGCGCTGATCGAGCACCTCCACGCCGGCGGCTTCCTCGCCGCGCCGGACCGCTCCGACCCGGAGCAGATCCTGCGCCAGTTCGACGACGTCACATGGTGGTACACCCGCGACGGCGTGGTCGAGCTCACGCCCGAGATCGCGACCCAGATCGTGATCGACATGAGCGATCCACGCTCACGCCACTACGCCGCGATGCGCCACGAGAACCTGCCGCCGGACCACCTCTTCGGCCGCCGTACCGAGACGCTGACGCTTGCCGTGATGGGGCAGCTGCGGGCGAGCGGCAACTGGCACCGGATCGCCCGCGAGTGGATCTTCGGCGATCCGCCGGCGACCGAGCTGGGCCGCGCCGAGGCCGAGTTCTACGGCCTCAGAGGGTATGAATCTGCAGCAGGCTCGTCGTCCCCGGAACACCGCTCGGAAGACCTGCCGTGATCGCCACGCGCTGACCTGGCTGGCACCAGCCGAGCTCGACGATGCGGGCGGCGGCGCCGAGGACCAGCTGCTCGGTCACCTCGTAGCGGTGCATCGAGGCGGCCTTCACGCCCCACAGCAGGCCGCAGCGCTGCACGGTCTCATGCCCGGGCGAGAGGGCGTAGATCGGGCAGTTCGGGCGGTGCGCCGACACCAGCCGGGCAGAGCGTCCCGACAGTGTCGGCACGACGATCGCGTCGAGCTCGAGCTCGCGCGCGGCCACGCAGGCACTGTAGGCCACGGTGTAGGCCGAGCTGCGAGCGTCGCGGCGGACGCGATGCTCGTTCCACTCGAGGTAGTTCGCCGTCGCCTCGGTTCGCTCGGCGACCGACGCCATCATCGCGACCGCGCCGACCGGGTGGGCCCCGACCGCGGTCTCCTGGGAGAGCATCACGGCGTCGGTGCCGTCGAGGATCGCGTTCGCGACGTCGGCGACCTCGGCCCGCGTCGGGCGGCTCGAGTGAACCATCGAGTCGAGCATCTGGGTTGCGGTGATCGATGGGCGCGCCAGCGCGCCGGCCAGCTTCAGCAGGCGCTTCTGCACCAGCGGCACATCCTCGATCGGCAGCTCGATGCCCAGGTCGCCGCGCGCGACCATCACCGCGTCGGCCGTCCGCAGCACCGACTCCATGTTCTCGACCGCCTGCGGCTTCTCGATCTTGGCGACCAGCGGCAGGCGCGTGTGGCCGCGCACGAACTCGATGTCCTCGGCGGTGCGCACGAACGAGAGCGCGACGAGGTCGACACCGATCGACTCGCCGTGGGCGAGCAACTCGAGGTCGCGCTTGGGCACGGCCGGCAGGCGGTCGATCGGCCCGGGAATGTTGAGGCCCTGGCGCGAGACGACGGTGCCGCCGATCTCCACCTCGCAGTCGAGCTCGCTGACGCCCGGCCGCGTGGACAGCACGCGCAGGCGCACGGCGCCGTCGGCCAGGTAGATGATCGCGCCGGGCTCGACCGAGTCCGCAAGCTCATCCCAGGTGACAGACATCCGCTGGTTGTCGCCGACCGCGTCGCTGCCGCACTCGAACGTGAGGCTCGCGCCGGGCGTCAGCTCAACCATGCCGTCACGCACCGCGCCGATCCGCAGCTTCGGTCCGGGCAGGTCCTGCAGCAGCGCAACCGGGCGCCCGACGCGCTCCGCCGCGTCGCGCACGCGCTGAGCCGTTTCGGCGTGCTCGTCGAGGTTGCCGTGGGAATAGTTCAGGCGCGCGACATCCATCCCGGCGGCGACCAGGCGGTCCAGCACGTCCGGCTCCCGCGAGGCGGGGCCTATCGTGGCGACGATCTTCGTGCGACGCATTTGCGCCGCCACACTAGCGAGGCACGCTCACGGGCGTATGTAACAGCGAGCGCAGCGCACGCCGATGCCGGGCGGCCGGCGCCGCTCAGGGCGCGTCGAGCTCGGGGAAATTGGTCGCGCAATGCTCGCGCAGGCACTCGCGCAGCCACGCCCGCTCGCCTGGCGAGGCGACGCGGAAGCGCGCCAGGAGCTCGCGCTGGCCACTCAGCGGCGGCAGGCCGGCGAGCGTCCAGCTCACGGCAAGACGCTCGAACAGGAACTCGACGGCTCGCTGCCACGCGTCTTCGCGGGCGGCGCCGGGCGGGAGGTCCTCGCCGCTGGCGATCCTCGCGTAGCTCGCGCGCGTCGCCGCGCTCAGCGCGCCGCGCAGCACGATGACCGCGCCGTCTGTGTCGCGGTACTCGCTGCTCGGGGCCCGCGGGCGCTCGCGGCGCGCGCGGGCCACTACCGCTCGCCGTCCGGCTCGATCTTCAGCTGCGCGACGCGGCTCGTGCCGTCGCGAAGGTAGTGCACGTCGATCGAGTCGTCCTGGCGGTAGGTGCCGATGCCGAAGGCGCCGACCAGCCAGCGCCAGCCCGATACGCGGTCGTGCGCCAGCCGGCGCGGGAAGCGGAGCACCCGGCCCTCGGCCTCGAAGTCGGTTCCCTCGAGCTGGCGCACGCCGTTGAGGTAGACCTCGAAGGGCATCTCCACCCCCGCCGGCAGGCGCGCGATCGATGTGTCGGTCACAGCGGCGATTATCCTCCCCGGCGTGTCCAGGAGCCCCTCCACGACCCCACCGCCGCAGATCGCCTACCGCGTGCGGCGGGTGTCGCGCGCGCGACGCGTCAGGGTGCGCGTGGATCCCCAGCACGGCGTCGAGGTGCTCCTGCCGCCCCGCGCCCCGCTGCACACGGCGGCTGCTGCGGTCGCTGAGCTTGCGCCCTGGATCGAGCGCCAGCTCGCGGCGCTCGCCGGCGCACGCGAGCGGCTGGCTCCGGCGGGGACGCTGCCCTACCTGGACGAGCGGCTGGCGCTGCAGGCGCAGCAAGGACGCACGCGGGTGCACCGCCGCGGGCAGACGCTGCTGATCCCGGGCGGCGAGGACGCGACGGCGGCGCTCGAGCGCTGGTACCGCCGCGCGGCACGCGCGGAGATCGCGAAGCGCCTGGATGGCGCGTGCGCCGCCACCGGCACGCCCTACACGAGCCTGACGATTCGCAACCAGCGCACGCGCTGGGGGAGCTGTGCGAGCGGTGGCGCGCTCAGCTTCAACTGGCGGCTGCTGCTCGCCCCCGAGCACGTGCTCGACTACGTAGTCTGGCACGAGGTCTGCCACCTGCGCTGCGCCGACCACTCGCCCGCGTTCTGGGCGCTGGTGGCCGAGAATTGCCCGCATTGGCGCCAGTCTGCCGGATGGCTGCGCGAGAACGGCAGTGCGCTCGTGCTGTGAAGCGGCGGTGTCGCGCGGTTGCGGCAGCGGCCGATCGTTAGTACCGTCGTCAGCGATATGCCACCCAAACTGGTGGGAGCACTCGCGGTCACGGCCGCCCTTTTGGTGTCTGCGCCCGTCGCGTTCGCGGCGGCGCACACGCGCGCGACCGCGCTCGCCAAGGGCGACCTGGTGGTCACCTTCAGCGGCGCCGGCAGCGGCAGCTACCACTTCCACCAGCCTGCGGCGGGTGCGGGCAGCGCGTGCAGGGTGGCCGACACCACCTACAGCGAGACCGACTCCTACCACTGGATCTACCGCTTCGTCGTGCCGCCCACCGGTGGCAGCAGCGACACGCCGGTCGCGCTGAGCGCCGAAGGGCAGATCAGCTCGAGCGAGCAGCTCCTGCAGTGCGCCGCCAACGCGGCGGTCTCGAGCACCTGCACCCAGGCGCTGCGCGCGCCGGCGCTCACCAACGGCACCGATCTGACCTATCCCGGTGTCACGGTCGGCGTCGCCGGGCGTTTCGTGACCGTCGGAGCGCTCGGTGAGCTGGTCCCCGCGACGCCCCAGCCGCAGTGCACCGGCGTCGGCGTGCTGCTGCCCAACCCGGTCGAGGCGTTCGGGCAGTTGCAGGCCAACGTGAACATCGCGCGCACCGACCTCGCCGCCAGCGGCGATGTGACCAAGCGCTTCACGATCGCCGGGTCCGGGCTGTATGCGGGCGTGGCGCTCAGCGGCAGCTGCGACTCCGCAAGCTGCAACTCCGCGACCTGCACGAGCGCGGCCACGCCGGGAGCCGCAGGCACGAGCACCTGCGGCTACGAGGAGAGCTACGCCGGGACGATCGAGGTTCGCGTCGTCAAGTAGCGAGCGCGCGGGCCAGAGCTTCCGGCGCCGACTCGCCGGGGGCCCGCTCCACCAGAGCCCGGCGCACGCGGCCGGTGAACGCCTCCACCGACCCGTCCCCGCGCAGGTCGACACCGCCGCGCACGCTGCGGCCACGGCCACCCGGGCCGGCGATCTCCAGGCGCGCCGCGACCTGGCGAACCGGCTCGATGCGGCGGCTCATGAAGCGGATCTCCTCACGCGCAGCCGCCGACGCAAGCTCCTCCACGCGGCGCTCGAGCGCCGCGATCGCGTCAGCGAGCGTCTCCAGGTGCTGATGCTCGACCTTGGAGCCCGCGCGCGTCGTCAGTGTCCAGGGGGCGGCGCTCAACCCCGCTGCGCGATCGCCACGTAGGTCCGATCGCGCTCGCCGGTGTAGATCTGGCGCGGACGCGCGATCTTCTGCTCGGGGTCCTGCACCATCTCGAGCCATTGCGCGACCCAGCCGCTCGTGCGGCCGATCGCGAACATAACCGGGAACATCGACATCGGCATGCCGAGCGCTTCATAGATCAGCCCCGAGTAGAAATCGACGTTCGGGTAGAGCTTGCGGGAGACGAAGTACTCGTCCTCGAGCGCGATCTTCTCGAGCTCGGTCGCGATCGCGAGAAGCGGGTTCGTTCCGGTGACCTCGAACACGTCGTCGCAGGCCTTCTTGATGATCCGCGCGCGCGGGTCGTAGTTCTTGTAGACGCGGTGGCCGAAGCCCATCAGCCGCTCGTTGCCGGCCTTGACCCCGGCGATGAAGTCGGGGATGTTCTCGCGCGTCGCGATCCGGTGCAGCATCCGCACGACCTCTTCGTTCGCGCCGCCGTGGGAGGGCCCGTAGAGCGCGGCGATGCCGCCGGCGATCGCCGAGTAGGGATCCACCAGCGAGGAGCCGATCGCGCGCACGGCGCTGG
>CAWBGR010000014.1:0-134926 GCA_963788385.1 uncultured Solirubrobacterales bacterium | reverse complement strand
TCGAGAAAATGCCTGCAAGTCGGGCAGCTGCCATCAGCGCTGTTTTGGACGCGGGCCTGCTTTCCGGGCAATGCGGGGAGGTGTCCCGGCGTGGTGACGGAGCAGCCAGCGCAGGCCGCGTGGAGTTCCCCGCCTCCACTCGTCCGCAGGGGAAGCGAGCGGCTCGCGGTCAGAGTGCCCCGGTCACACGCTTCATGCGTGCGCTCGCAGCGCTTGGGCGTACCATTCCCATGCGTCTGCCCTGCCCGAGTTCGCTGCGCGGCGAGCGTCGGGCCAGCCGTTGATGATGCCGACGAGCTCCCAGTAGCGAAACACGCGGCGGTCGGTAAACGCGTCGATCCGCTCGGCGAGCGCGATTCGGCTCCCGGTGTCCGCCATTGATGCCTCGACGCCTTCGATCACCGCGAGCGCTTCTCCGGAGGCAGGATCGATGCCCGCACGCACGGCAGCGCCCGCCTGCTCGCTGAGCGCTTCAACCGGCAGCTGGACGCCATCGGACTCAGCGGC
Organism: uncultured Solirubrobacterales bacterium; assembly: GCA_963788385.1. Lineage (GTDB taxonomy): Bacteria > Actinomycetota > Thermoleophilia > Solirubrobacterales > Solirubrobacteraceae > Palsa-513. Next base: position 134,419 of record CAWBGR010000014.1, on the reverse strand, counting down.
CTCGATCCGTCCCGGCCCGACCATGCGGCGGCTCGCCTCGATGTAGTGGGGGTCCCGCAGCAGCTCGACGAGCTCAACCCAGGCCGCAACCTGCTCGGCGCTTGGATCATCAGGCAGATCTGGCGCTCCCAAACGCAGCCGGTCAGCGACCGGGTTTGGTTCACCGTCGAAGACGGCATCAAGGTAGTCGTCGAGAATGCGACGGCGCTCCTCCACGGTCAGCTTGGTCAGGTGGGTCATCATCTCGAGCTCCTTCGGTCCGGTGGATCGGGCGACGGCGCGCAGCACTGCCCGCTGCAACCGCAGCGTGCGGATCTGAGCGTCGATCGCGCTCGCGTGTGCCGTGGCAACCTCAGCAAGTGAGACCTCCGCGGCGAGTACTCGTTTGACGTCTTCCAACCCAACGCCGAGCTCGCGCAGCGTCCGCACGAGCCGTGCCCGCGCCACCGCGTTAGCCGTGAACAACCTGTACCCCGCTTCGGTGCGTCCCGCTTCCGGCAGCACTCCGGCGTCCGCATAGAAGCGCAGGGTCCGCACCGACAATCCGGTGCGCGCTGCGAGCTGGCCGATCGTCATGCCACCCATCATCAGCCCTCCACCAAGTGGAAAGTCAAGCGCGATCGCTTCACCAACAGAGCATGCATCGCGACCGGTGGGAGTGTCCTGGCACGGCGGCCGCGCTCGCTGCTGTTCTTCGCGAGAGCAGCTGTGCCTCGATGTGGGTGGCGTTGCTGCTCCGCGCTACGACCGACGGCGCGCCCTGCGCAGCGCGGAACGCTCATGTGACGCCGGCGACGCCGATCAGGGTGGCTTCGGGATCCGTGCAGTGACCGACGACAAGACCATTCGGTGAGGTGGCTGGACCCATGACCCGTCTGCCTCCGAGGCTCTCCGCTTGCTGCAGTGCAGCCTCGACGTTCGGGACTCCGCCGTAGAAGACGGCGTGGCTCTTATCGCTCGGTCCGCCCCCTACGCCACCCCGGATGCCTGTCCCATCGTCCGCCCTAACGAGGTCCAAAAACCCGTAGCTCCCTGGTTCCGAGACCTCTTGGGGGACCGGCGACGGTGTCTCGAACTCCCATCCAAACAAGCCCGTGTAGTAGTCGCGGAGCTTCTGTGGGTCTTCGCCGATGACCTCAAGGTGCACTACAGGCTGTGCCATCTGTTCTCTCCCGTCGCTCGTCGTTGCCGATGCACGGACGGCGCACGGCGCGGAAGTCATCGTGCGCGGCGCTCAATCGTCCAACCGCGTGTTCGTGATCGCCCGGTCGCGGCTGCTTCGGAAGGCAACAGTCTGCACGACTGAGGGACGTTGTCCCTTCGCGATAGTCAGCAAGCGCGAAGAATCAGGCGCTCGCGGGACACAAGGTGCTGCAGGGTTGTCAGACTGGTGTTGTGCCCGAGCACTACCAGCGTCCAGGATGGTTCACGACCCATGTCTTCAATCGGCTCGTGGCAGCGCTTACGCGCATGGGCGTCAGCGTGGTCGGCTCGCGCGTGCTTGAGATCAAGGGACGCAAGTCGGGCGAGTGGCGCCAGACTCCGGTGAACCTGCTTCGCTTGGAAAGCGCCGAATATCTGGTCGCGCCACGCGGCCACACGCAATGGGTCAAGAACCTCCGGGCCAGTGGCGACGGGAGGCTCCGTGTCGGCAGGCGCGTGCAGCCGTTTACGGCGGTCGAACTGAGCGACGAGGAGAAGCCCCCGGTGCTGCGTGCCTACTTGAGGAAGTGGAAATTTGAGGTCGGGGTCTTCTTCGGCGGGGTCGGTCCCGACTCCTCGGATGACGAGTTGCGCCGGATCGCGCCAGATCATCCCGTGTTCCAGCTGAACAAGAGCTGACCGCTCCCCCGCGGCGCCACGTTGCTGCTCGGCGCGACAACCGGCACGGCGCGGCCCTTGAGCGTTTCGGTTGTAGCCGGCGCGATTCAGCTGCCGACGATGGCGTCGGCCTCGATCTCTATTCGCCACCGTGGATCGAGGAACCCTCGAACGACGATGAAGCCGGTGACCGGTCGGATCTCCCCGAATATCTCGCCGTGAATCGTGGACACGGCTTCGCCGTCCTGCGGATCGACGAGGAACACGCGCGTTCTGACGACATCGCGGATTGTTGCATCGGCGTCATGCAGCGCTTGTTCGATGATCTGAAGGCATCGACGCGCCTGAACGCCAACGTCGTCGTCGACGTGTCCGTCAGGCCAGATCGCGGCCGTCGCGGCGACGAAGACCTGTTGGCCCACTCTTAGAGCTCTGCTGAAACCGATGACGGGCTCCAGCGGGGAGCCTGAGCTGACGTGACGGCGCACCAGGCGCAGCTTACGTAAGGAGCGCGACTACACCGCGCAATATGGCCCCGCGCGACCCGCACCGCTACCACTGAGGCGGCGCAGGTCGTGCCTGCAGCGCGAGCCGACGCGCGACCGCGCGCCCGCTCACTACCGTGAGCGTCGCCTCGCGCGAACAGGAGCACCGACGACTCGTGCTGGACAGTTGCGGGTTGCGGCCCAGCCCGGGGCGGGCAGGCAGGTGAAGAGATGGGGGCCCGGGCGAAACGACGACCACGAACGGGACCGGTCGGTCCAGAAAAGCCGAAGGCCCGCTCGCGCGGGCCTCAGGGCATCAGAAGTCAGGCGGTGGTTGCTGGGGGAAGTTCGTACTGAAGGTTCTCGCCCTGCGGTTGCCTTCTCAGTCTGACCAGACCAGTCTACGGCATCCACGCGCTCGCACCGGAGCGGTGCCGCGGCCTTCGCTGTTCGCTACGGCGCGCTACCGCGGCGCGGGCCCGTGAGGCGACCCCTCGCCCCAGGAGAACTCGCAGTGCTCGTGCTCCCGATCGGCGCTCTCGGCCCGGTACTGCTGCCACACGAACTCGGTCGCGGGAGGCGGGTGGCGCTGATGCGACCTCCGACGCGCCCCTTGAGGCGCTGCTCCCACGCATCCCACGGTAAGGGGCGAAGCACCGGACCTCGCTCCAAGCACGCGCTGCTTGTGTGCGTGATGAGCGGCACGCTGGTCCGGGTGGATTCCCGAACAGTCACGGTGCGGTCCCTAGGATGCGTCGATGGCCGTAAGGCAGAGCGCCGGGATCCTCCTCTTTCGCCGTCCGGTGGCGGACCGCGAGCCGGAGGTCCTGCTTGGTCACCCGGGCGGCCCGCTCTTCGCGCGCAGGGACGAGGGCTACTGGTCGATCCCGAAGGGCGAGCCGGATCACGGCGATGAGGATCTGCTGGCGGTTGCCCGGCGTGAGTTCGCTGAGGAGGTCGGGAGTCCGGCGCCTAGGTGTCAGCCGGACGGGTCGGCGCCGATCCCGCTCGGCACGATCGTCCAGAAGGGTGGCAAGGTCGTCTATGCCTGGGCGATCGAGGGCGAGCTCGATCCGGCCACGGCGCGGTCGAACATGTTCGAGCTTGAATGGCCGCCCCACAGCGGCCGGCGCGAGAGCTTCCCGGAGCTCGACCGCGTGGCGTGGTTCGCACCCGATGAGGCTCGTCGCCGGTTGAAGCCGGCTCAGACGTCATTCGTCAACCGGCTTATCGCCGCCGTCGACGGTGAGGTCCAGAGCGTGACGTAGATCGAGCTGGCGGGGCGGTCCGGTTCGAGGCACCTCGGCAGCCCGAGTTGGCGCAGGCCGCCGGGGACGTTCGCAATGGTCGGCTGAGTTCCGGGCGCGACCATGACGAGGATCTGCGATGGGCGTTTCCCTTCTGCGGCGTTGCCGGACGGCGGCGATGACCGCGGGGCCTTCGGGTTGCACCAGTTCAGCCACTGGAATCGCACCGAGGCCGAGCGGCGCGGGCCGATCAGGATGGTGCTGCTGAAGCGGATGTCCGGGAACGCCGACGAGCTCCAATGGCGTTCGTCGAGGGTTGCCGGCCTGCCGCTGGTGCGCATCGCGATCAGGGGACGACCGGTTAGGCGACACGAGGTCGTTGAGGTATTGGTGACGGTCAACTCCCCGACGATCGTCTGACTTGCACCCTGGCCGCTGAATCTCGCAGACAGCGACGACGCCCGGCAGGCGGCTGGGACCGACCGGGCAGAAGCCGCTGGCGCAACGACCGGGAGCGTCACGGCGGTTACCGCCGCGGCACTTACGACTGCCGCGCATAAGAAGCGAAGCGACCCTATCCCGAGCCTCCTAGAAATCTCCTCCGCCGAGATCCTCGCACCTCCGCAACCACGCGCACATCCGCAGGAGCAGCAGGCGCCTGCTGCGTGCAGGCGGGACTCGCAGGTCCAGTCGGGATGCTCCGCAGATCTCATTCCGAAGAATCGGGTCGTGGCGAAACATGAACGTTGAGGTTGCGAATCCGTCTCGCGGCGACGCGTTCGTCAACGTTGTGCCGCGAGGATCTTCATAAGCTCCGGAACCGAGCCGTGGGTGAGCATCGGGATGAAGAAGTTCCTCGCGCCCGCATCGATCAGCTCGGCCACGCCTTCGGCGATGACCTCAGGCGGACCGCTGATGTAGAAGTGCCGACCGGCGAACTCGCGCAGACCGAGCTCGTCCATCAGCCTGACGTTCGCCTTACCGCGGTACGCGTTGGAGTCCACCCAGCCGTTGTTGAACTGCCACAGGCGGTCCGCGATGTCCGGGTCCACATGGAGGCCCTTGCGCTCGTAGATCGCATCGGCGATCGCCTCGCGTGACGGTTCCCCCGAGCTCCGCCACATGTAGCGCAGCTGGCGCGCGGCGTACACGTCGAGGCCGTGGATGTCGATCGCGCCGTTCTCGCGGTCGGTGACGGTGACGCGGATCTCGAACCAGATGTCGAAGTCCTCGAGCGAGCGCCCGATCTCTGCCGCGCCGGCTGCCGCGCGCGCAATGGTCGTGCGAACGACGTCGGGTGAGCCAACCTGAGCCACGATCGCACCGTCGGCGAGCTGGCTCGCGGCGCGGACCGTTCGCGGCCCGTCCGCCGCGAACCACACCGGCGGAGCGGAGCCCTCGAACTCGAGCCGCATGCGCAGCGGGTGCTCGTCCCAGCTGACCTCCTCACCGGCCATCAGGCGCCGCACCGCGATCGCGTACTCGGTGAACTCGCGGAGCTTGTACGGCCGCTTGCCCAACTGGATCAGCGATAGGTCGCCGCTCCCGATCCCGCAGAACATGCGACCGCCGGAAAGCTCCTGTAGCGACATGAACTGGTTTGCGAGCACCGCCGGGTGACGCAGGCCCGGGACCGTGACTACCGTCCCGAGCAGCACGCTCGTCGTCGCGGAGGCTGCGCGCGCCATCCCCGTGTATGGGTCACGGCGCTGCGTCGGCCACTCGCCCCACGCGAGCGCATCAACACCGAGCTCTTCCAATTCCCGTGCAACAGGAGCCGGATCAGCACCGCTCCCCGGGACGGTCCCCGGGAAGAACCCAAAGCGAACCGGTCCGTCCGGCATCATGGCCTCCTCGATTGCTCACGGTGCGCGTCCCAATGGTCGTGCGACGCGGCATCGTAGCCGCTTGCGCGCCCGCGTTCGTTGCGGCAAAGCGAGCGTCTCGACCGGCACGCAGCCGTGTGCAGCTAAACGCGAGCGCCCGAGAGCGAGGCGGCACCTGTTTCCACGACGCGCACGGAGCGCTCTGCCGCGGTTGAAAGAACGCCGCGGTCCCGTGAACGGCAAAGGCGTGGCCCGGCGTCGCTTCCGCGCCCGGGCCGGTAGGTGAGCCGATGCAGGCCGACGGAAGGCGGATAGGGTCGTGGTCATGAGACAGCCTGTCGGTGCTGTTGCGCGGCCGGACTCGGCCTTGGGGGTGGCACGGTGACGCGCAGGGCTCCGCTTCCACCTGAGGTTCTGATTCGCCGGGTTGGCTGGGATCTGCACAGCCGTCACCCGGCGGAGGTGTATGAGGAGCGCGGGCGCGAGCAGTGGCGGCTTGTGAGGTCGCTGCTCCCGCAAGGCTGGACGCTCGAGGGCAGACGGGTCCTCGATTTCGGATCCGGCGCGGGACGGATCGTCAGGCACGCCTTGGCGGAGGAGCCCGGCGCCGACTACTGGGCCTGCGACATCGACGCCCGCAGCATCGCATGGATGCAAGCGCATCTCTCGCCCTTGCACGCGTTCCAGGCCGACGAGTGGCCTCCGACGCACCTGGCCGACGGCCAGTTTGATCTGATCTTCGCGTTCTCGGTGTTCACGCATCTGGTTGACTCGTGGAGCGCGTGGTTGCTGGAGCTGCGCCGGATCCTCGCGGCCGACGGAGTGATGATCGTCACCGTGTTCGGGCCCGGGATCAGCATGCACGGCGACATCCCCGTCAGCGAGGACAAGACCGGCATGAACCTCCTCGCGCCGGGCACCGAATGGGACGCTGGCGGGCCAATGATTGTGCATTCAGAGTGGTGGCTGCGCGCGCACTGGGGCCGCGCCTTCGAGATCACGGACCTCCGCCGTGGCAACCCCGCGGGCGCCCCACCGCTGCTCGGGCAGAGCATCCTCGTCATGCGCAAGCGCCCAGGCAGCTTGACCCGCGCGGATCTCGAGCGCGCGAGCCCCAACGAACCTCGCGAACTGGCCGCCGCGCAGCAGAACATCGCCACGCTGCGACACGAGGTTGAGCGGCTCGGGGGGATCGTTCGGGTCTACGCCACGAGCCGCAGCTGGCGGCTCACAGCGCCACTGCGCGCGATCGCGCGCCTCGTGCGAGCCCACCGCCCCAGCAAAAGCCACGTCCGGGCGAGCGAAGTTACCAGCGCGAGATCGTCGGGTCATCAGTAGCGCGCTTCGCCTCGTCAAGGATCAGCACCCAGGGCCAGGTTTAGCCCAGATCCGCTTCGCTTTTCGTATCCCGCTTCGAGGAAGGGCCCCAAATTCCCGGCTCTACGACGCTGGTGCAGACGAGTCGATGGGCTACGGTTGGGCGCCGCTCTGCTCCATGGGGGCCTTCCACGCCGGCTTGCGGAAGCGGTGCAGCAGCAGCGGGGGAAGAACGCCGAGGGCGAGAATCCCAGCCGCGATCCCCCCCGCATACAGGAGCGGGCTAATGTGGCCAAGCTGTGATGGGGACACGAATCCGATCAGGAACGCGACGACCGATGACAGCCCGCCGATCAGGCACAGAAGGCTCAGCGCGGGCGCACGGTAGCCGCGCGGATGATCCGGCTGTGCGCGGCGCAGACGGACCGCGGAAACGAATATGAGGACGTAGGTGATCAGGTACACCTGCGTGGCCAGCGCCGTAAAAACCCAGTAAGCACTGGACACAGTTGGGATGAACGCGTAGAGCAGTGCGATTAGCGTGATCACGACGGCTTGCGCGGTCAGGATGTGAATCTCGATGCCGTGACCGTTGACCTTCTGGAAGAACGGCGGCAGATAGCCCTGTTGGCGGCCGATCCGCAACAGGCCCTCGGACGGGCCATCGAGCCAAGTCATCATGCCGGCCAGCGCCCCGACCGCCAGCGCGATCGCGACCAGCGGCACCGCGAAGCCGATCCCGAAGTGCGTCATGAAGCTTCTGAACGCTTGCATGACGCCGGCGGTAAAGCTGATGTGGCTCGCCGGAATCACCCAGGCGATCGCCAGCGTGGGAAAGATGAAGACCACCAGCACGAGAGCCATCGCGACAAAGATCGACTTCGGATAGTCCCGCCCGGGGTCGTGAAGCTCGTCGACGTGCACCGCGTTGACCTCGACTCCGGCGTAGGTGAAGAAGCTGTTGACGATCAGGACGACGCTGGCCAGTCCCCTCCACGCCGGCAGGACGTGAGCAGTGTCCATCGGCGCCGCCGAGTGGTTGCCCTGCGCCAGGTAGATGGCCCCGAGGACGACGAGGATGGCTCCCGGGATCAGCGTCCCGATCACGGTACCGCTCGAGGAGAGCTTCGCCACGACCGACGCGCCCCGGGAGGACACCAGCACGCCTCCCCAGAACAGCACGATGATGACCGCCGCCGTGTAGGTCCCGTTGCCGGCCAGGCGCTGATCGATCACGTAGGCGAGCGTGCTGCCGACGTAGGCGAGCAGCGCCGGGTAATAGAAGATCGTCTGGGCAAACTGGCACCACACGGCGAGCAGTCCGATCGGAGCCGAGATTCCCTCGCGGACCCAGTTGTAGACGCCGTCGGGCCACCCCGAGGCGAGTTCGGCGGCGACCAGTGACACGGGCACCAGGAACACGACGGCGGGCAGGACGTAGAGAAACACCGACGCGAGTCCGAGCACGGCGGTTGCGGGCGCCGATCCCAGGTAGCCAACGGATCCGACGGTCATCATTGCCAGCGCAGGCCAGGTGACGAACTTCCGAGCCGGTCGGCCGGTACCGGGCTGGACCGCACCCCGCCGAACGGGATCCGGCGCGAGAGCGGAGGCGCCGGCCCGCGGATGCCGTCGCCTATGCACCCACATGAGGCCCGAGTATGACGCCGGTGTGCCCGGCGCGATCGGCGGTGCCCGCGAGTTTGCGGGTAGCCGCGAGGCGCTGTCCACGGAGTGGGCACGGAGTTGCTTCGCGGCACCGCGGCCGCGACCGTCGGGACTTGTGCCGGGGCTTGTCCACGCTGGTATGACCCCGGCGTTTAGCTGTGCTTTAGCTAAAGTGGGGCTGCGCGCCAACTCGCGCCGCGGTGGTGGGTGAGGCACGTCGCGACAGGCTTAACGTCCCCTGGAGAGACGGTGCCCGCCGAATCAACGCAGCAAAGACCCGACGTCGTGGGCCGTGAGTCCGAACTGGCGCTGCTGGGCGGGTTTCTCGATGGTGTTGCGTCAGGCCGATCGCTCGTGCTGAGCGGCGGGCCGGGGATCGGAAAGACCACGCTGTGGGAGGCCGCCATCCTGGACGCCGCCACGCGCGGGCGGCGCGTGTTGTCGGCGTCGGCGAGCAGCGCCGAGGCGCAGCTGTCGTTCGCGGCGCTGATCGACCTGTGCGACGACGTCGACGCGCGGGCGCTGGCCGCGCTGCCCCCTCCACAGCGCTCGGCTCTGGAGGTGGCGCTGCTGCGCGCGGAGCCGGACACCGCTCCGCCTGAGCCCCACGCGATCGCGCTCGGCTTTCTCAACCTTCTGCGAGCGCTCGCCCGCGAGGGGCCGCTCGTTGTGGCTGTGGACGACATCCAGTGGCTCGACTCTCCCTCCGCCGAAGCGCTGGCGTTTGTGGCGCGCCGACTCGAGCGCGAGCCGATCGGCTTTCTGCTCGCACGGCGCGGCGAGGATCCGTCCGTGCTCGAGCGAGCGCTCGGGCGTGGGCGGCTGGAGCAGCTCGAGGTCGGGCCGCTAAGCGTTGGCGCCACACAGCGAGTCCTGGCCGGACGGCTGGGGCTCAGCTTGCCGCGTCAGCTGCTGCGCCGGGTCGTCGACGTCACGCTTGGCAATCCGCTGTTCGTCCTGGAGCTGGGACGCGCGCTCCTCGCCGGGGGGCTCCCGCACGCCGGCGAGGACATCCCGATCCCGGGTGGAATCGAGGAGATGCTCGGAACCCGCGTGGCGTCACTTGAGCCTGCGGTGCGCCGGCTGCTGGTGGCGGTTGCGCTTAGCGCGGATCTCCATACGGGCCAGCTTGCGTCGCTTGAGGGCGCAGCCGTGCTCGACAGCGCTTTAGAGCGCGGACTTCTGCGGCTCGCCGGGGACCGCGTGAGCGCATCGCATCCCCTGCTCGCCGCGGCGGCGAAGAACGCCTCTACGCCGCGCGAACGGCGTGAGCTGCACCTGGCTCTGGCCGGTGCGGTTTCGGACGCAGAGGTGCGCGCCAAGCATCTCGCGCTCGCCGCGGTGGATGCCGACGATGAGCTCGCAGCCGCGCTCGCGCTCGCGGCTGCGGGTGCCGCGGCGCGGGGCGCCCGTGAGCAGGCGGTAGAACTTGCCGAGCACGCGCTTCGGCTTACACCGGCGGACTCGGCGGCCCGTGCGGACCGCGTGCTCAGCGTCGCGGGTTATCTCGAGGCGGCAGGGGAGATGAGCCGCATGACGGACATGCTCGAGCCAGAGCTTGCGTCCCTGCCCGCCGGACCGCCGCGCGCACGGGCGTGGCTGATGCTCTCCGATGGTGTCGGCCCCAAGACCATGGAGGACGTCGCGCGCTACGAGGATCACGCCCTCGCTGAGTGCGGGGACGATCCAGGCCTGCGCGCCACGGTGCTCGCGAAGAAGGCGGGAAACGCCGCCGGCGCCACCGTGACCCGGCTCCGCGACGCCGAGGGCTGGGTGGCTGAGGCGCTCGAGTGTGCTCGGGGGGCCCAGCCGGACGCCGAACGACTGGCCCTGTTTGGCGCGGCTTGGGTGCGCGCGATGACCGGCCAGCCGCTGGCAGAGCTGTGCGAGGCATATTCGGCGGTGTCTGGCGCTCCTTCCTACGTCGCCGCATCACCCGAGCGGGTGGCGGCTCAGCGGCTGGTCTGGCGAGGAGAGGTGAGCGCTGCGCGCTCGGCGCTGAGCACGCTTCTCTCGCTTGCCGACGAGCGCGGCGAGCACGAGTCATACGCGCTCGCGCGGCTTCACATGTGTGAGCTCCATCTGCGCGCGGGAGAATGGCACGCAGCGAGCGTGCTGCTCGACGAGTGGGCGCAGTCCGCAGACCTCGTCGTGATGTTCCGCCCGAAGTACGAGCGCTGCCGGGCGCTGCTGACGGCGGGTGTCGGCAACTCGGCGCAGGCTCGGGAGTGGGCTGCGCAAGCGATCGCGCTCGCGGCTGAGATCGGCTGCCGCTGGGACGGGCTCGAGGGGCTGCGAGCGCTCGCGCTCGCAGAGCTGCTCGACCACCAGCCGGCCGAGGCGGCCGCCAGTCTGCGAGAAGTCTGGCTGCACACGCAGACCGAGGGGGTGAGCGAGCCAGGCGTCTTCCCCGTGGCCCCCGAACTCGTCGAGGTACTGGCGGAACTCGGTGAGCTGGAGGAGGCGCGCACCGTCACCGCGGCGCTGCGCGAGCAGGCGCAGGCGCAGGCGCACCCGTGGGCCCTCGCGAGCGCCGAGCGCTGCGACGCGCTGGTGGGGAGCTGCGATGACCACCAGGCCGCTGCGCGACTTGGCGACGCGGCTGACGCCTACGCGGCCATGGGCCTGCGCTTCGATGCGGGTCGAACGCTGCTGGCCCTCGGCCGGGCGCAGCGGCGAGCCAAGCAGTGGGGATCTGCACGCCGTGCGCTCGAGCGGGCCGCCTCCCTGTTCGAAGAGATCGGCTCACCCGGCTGGAGCGAGCAGGCCAGTTCCGAGTTGGCGCGCGTCGGCGCCCGCCGTCCCAGGCCGACGGGCGAACTGACCGATGCCGAGCGCCGGACCGCCGAACTGGCGGCCGGCGGCATGTCGAACAAGGAGATCGCGCGCGAGCTGTTCGTGACGGTGCATACGGTCGAGGTGCATCTCTCACGCGCCTATGCAAAGCTCGGAATCCGCTCGCGTGGGCAGCTTGCCGGCCGGATACTCTCGGGCTGAGTCTCGGCTCAAAGGCTGACGTGTTCCGATCTCGCGCCGCCTCAGGCGAGCCGCCGCCGCGGGCCTTGACGGCACGCCGCCGCTGCACAGCCGAGCTCCACGCGAGCTGGAACGGTGCAACCGGCATGGCCGCCTGGCGAGTGCTCGCTGGCACCTCGCGGCGCGCGCTGGCCGCCGTCGGGACCTTCGCCTCCCACGGCTCTGAACTCGTGATCACCGCAGCGACCGACGCTCCGTGCCTAGGCGTCCAGGCGCCATCTGCAGCCGGCGCGCTGCTACGCAGCTCGCCGGTCGTCGCGTCCTGAGCCCGCCCGGCGGCCTACCGGCTCGGGGCGACCGCCCACAGGGGCCGGGGCGCGGGTAGGCGTTGCGGCGTGGGGCCGGGACGCGGCTATCATCGGCTCGGATGCTCCTGCGATCGAAGCCAAGCAGGCGAAGGTCGCTTCTCGGCGTGGCGTTGGTGGCAGGCGTACTCGCTGCAGGCACCGGGGCAGCGCTCGCTTCGCTTCGCACGTTCACCCCAGCGGAGGCCGTTGCCGCAGCCACGGCGATCAGCATCCGCCACGCCGACGTGCCGAAGCTCAAGCAGCGGAGCAATCCGATGACGGCGAAGGAGGCCGTGCAGAACGCGCAGCTGACTGCGTGCATCGGCGGCGTGCCCGACAGCGAGGCCCTCGCGAACACTCAGTCGCCGAGCTTCGTGAGCTCTTCGGGAGTCTCGGTCACGCTGAGTTCCGGAACCGAGATTCTCCCATCGGCGGCGCTGGTCGCGAAGGACCTGGCGGCTGTCAAGGGACCGCACGGACTCCCGTGCATCTTGAAGCAGCTCCGCGGCGAGTTGGTCGGGAAGCCGCCAAAGGGGGAGACCGTGACGGGCTACGCGTCGCGGCTCGCGCCGGTTGTGTCCGGCGCGGAAAGCGAGTTCGCCGACCGCTTCACCGTCGTCGTCACGGTGGTACGCAAGACGACGACGCTGATTCTGCCGCTATATGTCGACGTGGTGGGCTTTGCCTACGGCCAAGCCGAGATCAGCCTGACCGTCGAAGCGGTCGGCTCCAAGCCGTCCGTGGCACTCGAGCACCGGCTCGCCACATTGCTGCTTGCCCGCGCGCGCACCGCGATCGGCTGATTGCCGTTCTGCGGGCGGACTCCAGGCACCCGATTCCATTTCCCGCGAAGCCGTTTCTGCTTGGTGGCCTGCAGTAGGCTGATGCGGTCGCCATGAGCTTGGTCGCATTCCTCATCGTGCTCGCGGTCCTCGGCCTCGTCGTCGGCTCACTCGCCCGCCTGCTGCTGCCGGGGCCCGATCCGATGGGCGCCGGCATGACGATCGTTGTCGGACTGCTCGGCTCATTCAGCGCCGGCCTGTTCTCGTGGTACGTGCTCCACCGTCACGGCGCAGGCCTGATCCTGTCGGTGCTGTTCTCGATGTTGATTGTGTACGCGGTCCGGCGCAGTCGCGCCGGCGGCTGACGGAGCCCTTCGAGGGAGGCTGGCTGCTCGGCCGCGATGATCGCAAGCGGCCCGGTGGGCCGCTTCGCTACGGTCAGGCTGCCGGTCCAACGAACCCCACGATCACAGGGAGACCACATGGCTGAGAAGCTGGCCGGGCGCCCGCAGGAGATCATCGCCGCCAAGAACCACGCGCATCTTGCGATCCCCCGCCGCGACGGGACGATACAGACGGTGATCGTCTGGGCGCACACCGAGGACGGCAACGTCACGCTCAACAGTGCCGAAGGACGCGGCTGGCCCGCGAACCTCCGCCGAGCCGGCACCGCTACCGTGACAGTGCTCGCCGACGGGGATCCTCATGAGTGGGTCTCGGTGACCGGACGGTTGGTCCAGGACACCCATGACGGGGCGCTCGAGCACATCAACTCGCTGGCGAAGAAGTACATCGATGCCGACGAGTACCCGTTTCTCGCCCCGGGGGAGCAGCGGATACGCTTCGCGCTTGCGCCTGAGCGGGTCCACTACAACCCGCCGAACTGAGTCGCGCTTGCGGCGAGTCGCACGGTGCAGCGGCGGCGGCGGCTCGCCTCCGAAGGCGACCGCGGCCCGCAGGCGTGCAGATTGCGATACTTACGCGGCGCGATGACTCCCCCTCGCAAGCGACAGGTCAGGCTGGTCGTTTCGCTGACGCTGGCGGTCCTGCTGGCGAGCGGCCTGATCTACACGAGCTTCTCCGCGGCGAGTCCGGCGCTGACACCGAGCCAGCTGCTCCGCCAGGGTAAGGCGGGAACCGATATCCAGCTCACCGGCACCGTCGTCAGCCACTCGGTCGTCGACCGCTCGGGCGGCGCGGTCGACTTCGAGCTGGCAGACCGGACCGGAGGGGGGCCGGCCGTCGAGGTCGATTACAGCGGCAGCGTGCCGCCGACCTTCGAGGCGGGGCGCGAGCTGATCGTGACCGGCGAGCTGAAGGGCCGCACGTTCGTCGCGCAGCCAAGTTCGATGGTCACCAAGTGCCCGTCGAAATACAGCGCGGCGCCGAGCACGACGTGAGCGCGAGGGGCGGCTGATGGCATTCGCCGGGCGCGTGGCGCTGGTGCTCGCGCTGGCCGTCTGCGCTTACGGCATCACCGCCGCGCTCTACGGCGGGCGCAAGGGGCGCCGCGACTGGGTCGACTCGGGACGTCGGTCGGTGTACTGCCTGGCCGCGATCCTCACCGTCGCGATGGTGATCCTCGAGATCGCCTTCATCCGCAACGACTTCTCCTATAACACGGTGGCGAACACGTCGAGCACGACGACGCCGCTGCTCTACCGTGCCGCGGCGATGTGGTCATCGCAGGAGGGATCGCTCCTGCTGTGGGTCTGGCTCCTGTCGGTCTGGGCGAGCGTGGCGACGTTCATCACCCGCAACCGCCTGCGCGACATCGTGCCCTACGCGACCAGCGTGCTACTCGGGTTCGGCGCGTTCTTCACGACCCTGCTGGTGTTCTTCGACTCCCCCTTCGCCCAGACGCACCCCGCCCCGGTTCAGGGCGCGGGACTCGATCCGCTGCTGCGCAACCCGAGCATGTTGATCCATCCGCCGATGCTCTACTCGGGATACACGTTCTTCACGATCCCGTTTGCCTTCGCGGTCGGCGCGCTGGTCGTGCGGCGCGTCGACGCCGACTGGATCCGCGTGACCCGTCGCTTTGCGCTTGCTTCGTGGCTGTTTCTGGGCATCGGGATCGTGCTCGGCGCCCGCTGGTCCTACTACGAGCTCGGCTGGGGTGGGTATTGGGGCTGGGATCCCGTCGAGAACGCGGCACTGATGCCGTGGCTGATCAGCACCGCCTTCCTGCACTCCGTGATGATTCAGGAGAAGCGGGGGATGCTGAAGATCTGGAACGCCTCGCTGGTGCTCGCGGCGAGCACGCTGGCGATCGTGGGGACGTTCCTTGTGCGCTCCGGCGTGCTCAACTCGATCCATGCGTTCGGCGCCTCGACGCTTGGAATCCCGTTCGTGGCCCTGATCGCCGCGATGACCGGCGGCTCCATCTACCTGGTCGTCAGCCGCCGCGAGGTGCTGCGCAGTGAGCACGCCCTCGACTCGCTGTTCTCGCGCGAGGCCGCCTTCCTGCTGAACAACGTGGTGCTGGTCGGCCTGTGCTTCGTGGTGTTCTGGGGCACCTTCTTTCCCTTGATCTCCAAGGCGGTCACGGGGACCTCGGCCGCCGTCGGCCCGCCCTGGTTCGATCGCTACACCGTCCCGCTCGCGCTGATCCTCGTGCTGCTCAGTGGGATCGGGCCGGCGATTGCCTGGCGGCGGGCGACGCTCGCAAACGCGCGACGCAACTTCCGCCTGCCGTTGGCTGCGGCGGCGCTCATGGTGGTCGCGGCCTACACCGTCGTGCCGATCAGTTCATCGATCGGCGTCGTGGCGCTCTTCAGTGCGGCCGCCTTCGTGTGCGCGAGCGTGAGCCAGGAGTTCTGGCGCGGATGGCGCGCGCGGCGCGCCACCTCGAATGACTCACCGCCCGTCGCGCTGGCTTCGATGGTGCGTCGCAACCGACGGCGCTACGGCGGCTACATCGTCCATATAGGGATCGCGGTGCTGTTCGTCGGCGTCGCCGCCTCCTCGACCTTCCAGCACGAGCAGACGCTGAGCCTGCGGGTCGGACAGTCGACCCGTGTCGGCGCCTACACGATGAAGTACATGCGGGCGACCGGCTCAGTTGTCACCGACCCCAACCACACCGGCGCGACGATGACGCTGGGGGCCGTGCTGCGCGTCACGCGCGGCGGGCACTACGTCGGCACGTTGCGCCCCGGAGCCGGTTACTACCCGGCGGCGCAGATCGTGCCGGGGCTCGTCGTGGCGAGCCTGATCTCGGGCGACGCCGTAGACCAGATCGGCCTGCAATCAAGCTGGCGGCGCGACCTGTGGGCGGCGATCAAGCCGCTTGGGGCGACACTGCCCGCCAACGGCACCCAGCTCCCGGAGGAGCGGCTCGTCAACCTGGCAGACGGAACCATCTCGCCGAAGCTGCCCGCCACGCAGCAGCTGCAGACGGCCTTTGTGGAACTCGGCTTGATCGTCGCCCACTACGTCAAGTTCCCCCCGGCGGCGTCGTTCACGCTGATCGCCTCGCCGCTGGTGATGTGGATCTGGATCGGCGGACTGATCGTCTTCCTCGGCGGCCTCACCGCCATCTGGCCGGCTCCGTCGGCGCTGCGCAGCCGTTTGCGTGCCCGCTACCTCGCGCGAGTCGCGCAGGAGCTCGGCCGCGCCTAGGGCTGCCGGCCCGATTCCGCGACGATGACGGCGCTGATCGCCGCGCTGTTGATCGGCGCGCTGCTTGGCTTCGTGTTGTGGGCGCTCAGCGCTCCCTTCCGGGGCAGGGGCAGCGCGGTCCAGCCCGGCGACTCCGATGTGCGACGGGCGCTCGAGAGCGCCAAGGAGTCGAAGTACTCCGAGATCCGCGACAACGAGACCGATTACCGCACCGGCAAGCTCTCAGACGAGGACTACCGAGCGCTGGACCGCCAGCTGCGTGCGGAGGCGGTGGAAATCCTGCGTGCGATCGACGAGCTCGATACGTCGAATCCAGCGCCAAGCGATTAGACTGCTCGCAATGCAGGCGATCTTCTCGACGGTCCAGGTGGTGATCTGCGTCATCCTGGTGCTGCTCATCCTGATGCATTCGGGCAAGGACTCGGGCCTCTCCGGTGCGTTCGGCGTGGGCAGCGGTACCGGTCCGCTCGGTGGCGGCTCGCTGGTCGAGCGCAACCTCAACCGCTGGACGATCTTCTTCGCGATCCTGTTCGTCGCGAACACGATCCTGCTGTTGAAGCACCCTTGGGGCGGATCAGGCTGAGCCGCTGACGCGGAAGGCGCCGGCGCGGAGCGCCGGGCACAGCACGCCCTTCGCAAAGCGCCGGCCGTACTGGTCCGCCTCGCCAACGAGCCGCTGCGCTGACGTGAGTTGCTCGGTGGCGTCGAGTATGCGCAGCGCCGAGTCGGTGAAGCGCACATCGCGCAGCGGGCGTCCGATCGCGCCGTCCTCGATCAGGAAGGTCCCGTCTCGCGTCATGCCGGTCAACAGCGCGTGCCGCGGCTCGACAGGGTTGACGTACCAGAGCCGGGTCACGAACAGGCCGCGTTCGATCGGTGCGCAAAGCTCCTCCAGCGTGGCCGCATCGCCGCCCGCGAGGACGAGATTGGCCGGCTCGGGGCCTTCGGGGCTGCCGCCCGGCGCGAGTGCGTGCCCGGTCGAGCGGGTTCCGGCGAGCGCCGCGGTGCGGGTGTCGTAGACGACGGCGCGGGCAATCCCGTCTTCGATCAAAGCAAGCGGCCGCTTCGGTACCCCTTCGGCGTCGAAGCTACGCGGCAGCGTGCCGGCAACGCCCGTCGAGTCGGCGAGACTGATGCATGGGGCCGCGACCCGCGCACCGATCGACCCGCACAGCGCGCCGCGCAGCTCAGTGTGCGCGAGGCCGTTGAAGGCGAGCGAGCCGAGGAAGTCGAGAAGCGTGCCGACGGCGGCGTGATCGAGGACGACCGTGTACTCGCCCGGTTCGAGCTTGGCTGGGTCGACGCTTGTCACTCTCGCCGCCGCGGCGGCGGCTAGGGCGTGCGCATCGATCGCTCCGGCGGCGACGGCGGTGGATGTCGCGTAGCCGCTGCGCCCGTCGTGATCGCGTGCGATCACCGTCATGTGGGCATCGGTGACGGCGTCGGCGATCGCAACGCCGTTGGTCGACGCGATCGCCGTCGTCACCTCGCCGGCCGTCCAGATGCCGAACGCCTCGAGTCCGGCCTCGCGGCAATGCTCGAACGCCGCGGCGAGCGCGGTGCCGGCCGTGGCGGCGTCGAGTGCCGCGGTGGCGCGGTCGTAGCCATTGTGTGGGTCGGTCCGGGCGGGCTGGGGGAGCCCCGGATAGGTTCCCGTCCCGCTGCGTGCCGCGGCGGTCGCGGCTACGCGGGCGAGCCGCGCGGCGTCCGCCAGTCCCTCGTCATCGACCTGGTTGGTGGCGGCCGCGCCCGTATGCCCGTCAATCACGCAGAGCAGCTCCACGGAGGCGTCGTCGATCGCGGTCGCCTGCGTCGCGGCGGAACGCGCGAATCGCGAGAACAGCGACCGCTCACGCGTCACGGTCGCCTGGGCCTGATCGCCGCGCAGATGGGTGAGCGCGCGCTGCGCGAGTTCCAGTTCGTCCTCGCCCTTCACCGCACCACCCCGACCTCGACGTCGCTGAACCGGGCGGGCGGGGTGCCGTGCGAGACGTGTGCGTACTGCCCCGGCTCGCCCTTGCCGCAGTTGAGGAGTCCCCACAGGCGCCAGGCCGGCGCGCTCGCGACGGCATCGAGCGAATTCCAGAATTTGGGCGTCAGGCCGGCGTAGGTCGGATTGCGCAGCAGCCGGCCGAGCTTTCCGCCGCGGATCTCCCGTCCGATCTCGGTGCCGAACTGGAAATGCAGCCGGCGATCGTCGATCGACCAGGACCGGTTGGTTTCCATGTAGACGCCGCTTTGCACGTCCGCGATCAGCTCATCGAGTGTTCCAGCGTCGCCGGGCTCGAGTGACACGTTCGTCATCCGCACGATCGGCTGGCGCGCGAAGCCGTCGGCGCGGGCCGCGCCGCTCGAGGTGGTGCCGACCGCCGCGGCCGACTGTCGGTCCGACAGCGTTGCCCGCAGAACTCCGTCCTCGATCAGCACCGTGCGCTGGGCCGCGACGCCCTCGTCATCCCAGGCGAACGAGCCAAGGCCGCCCGGGAGCGTGGCGTCCGCGCTGATCGCCAGTTTCGGCGAGCCGTAGCGCAGCGTGCCCACGTCGCCGAGTGAGACCCAGCTCGTGCCGGCGTATGACGCCTCGCCGAGCAGAATCCGGTCGAGCTCGAGCGCGTGGCCGATCGACTCATGGATCTGCAGCGCGAGTTGTTCATCGCCGAGCACCAGCGTTGTGCGCCCGGCCGGGCAGGGCGCGGCGCTCAGCAGCGCGATCGCCTCCTCGGCGATGCGCGGAGCATGCGACGGCAGGTCGAGCGCGAGCAGATGCTCGTGGCCGGCCAGCGCGACTGAGCCACCGTGACCGCTGGGGTAGGAGCGCAGCTGCGACTCGCCGTCCGCCGCCGCGTAGGCGCTGATCCCGCCGCCGCACTCGGTGCTCTCCTGCGTGCAGGCGGCGCCATCGCTCGACGCGAAGGCGGCGACGGTGCGGATCGCAAGCGACTCGGCGACACCACGGATGATTCGCGGGTCCCCGCGCAGCAGTTCCTCGGCCTTCAGCAGCAGCTCGAGGCGCTCCTCGAGTGAGATCGCAAACGGGTCGATTTCGCACGCGCTTTCCCAGTGGCCGCGCGCCGGAGGTATTGCGGGCAGAGGGGGGCGCGGCGCCGAAGCCGGCAGCGCGCGCGCGATCGCGACAGCGCGCGCCAGCGCCAGCTCGAGCCCCGTCTTGGTCGCCTCGCGCGTGGCGGCGAAGCCGAAGCCATGTCCGGGGACGGCGACGCGGATGCCGACGCCCTCCTCGCTCGAGCACTCAATCCCGTCAACGCCGCCGCCGCTGACGCGCAGCTGCTCCGACGTGCGCTGCACCCACCGTGCCTCGACGTACTCGCAACCGGCCGGTGGGCTGGCTACGAGTTCGCGCAGGAGCGCGAGTGGCGTCAGCCGCTCGCTCCGGTCGCCGGCGGTGTGACGCCGAGCAGGTCGATGATGAAGATCAGCGTCGCGCTCTTGGGAATCGTCGGAGGCTCACCGCCGGCGCCATAGGCCAGCGCGGGCGGGATGATCAGCTCTCGCCGTCCGCCGACGCGCATGCCCACGATTCCCTCGTTCCAGCCCTTGATCACCGGCGCGCTGCCGAGTGGCCCGGGAACGGTGTAGACCGCCTTGCGGTTCCAGGACGCGTCGAACACCTTGCCGTTGGTGTAGAGCGCGCCGACGTAGTTGACCGTGACGGTGTCCCCGACGGCGGCGGTCGTGCCGGTGCCGGTGATCAAGTCGGTCTTGACGAGACTCGTGGGTGCAGCCCCGGACGGGACCGTGACCTTGGGCTCGGTTGCGAGCGGCCCGCTCGTCGGCGTGGTTATCGCCGGCGTCGTGCTGGTGGAGGTCGTCGAGGTCGAGGTCGAGGTCGCGGAGTACGTCAGCGTCTGGGAGGCCGACGGCGGGAGCTGAACGTGGGCGGTGTCGGAGTTGCTCGAAGACGAGCCGCAGCCGGCGATGACGCCGGCGGCGAGCAGCGAGAAGATGGCGAGGTATCGGGATGACATGACAAGCAGGCTATAGGTTCAGGCGGCGCCACGATGCCACAGTCTGGCCGGGCCGGGGAGCGCTCAGCCGGCGCGGCGGCCGCTACGATCCGGCCGTGAGTGTGGTGGTGGGGGTCGGGAGTGCGGACGGGGTGCGCCGCTGGCGGCCCGTGGCAGCCTACGCGATGCTCGCCGCGGCGACGCAGCTCCTGTGGCTCACCTTCGCGCCGTTGACCACGGCGAGCGCGCACCACTACCACGTGTCCGAGACGGCGATCGGCTGGCTGGCCGAGATTTTCCCGCTGTTCTATGTGGTGCTCGCGCTGCCGGCGGGACGGCTGCTCGACCGCTCCTTTCACCGGTGGCTGGCGGTCGGAGCAGGGTTGACTGCGCTCGGCGGGCTCGCCCGGCTCATCGCTCCCGACTTCGCCTGGGCGCTGCTTGGCCAGCTGCTCGTTGCAGTTGGTCAGCCGCTGGTGCTGAACGCCGTGACGAAGGTGGCGGGCGAACATCTGCCGGCGCGCCTGCGGCCGCACGGGATCGCCGTCGGGTCAGCCGGCATCTTCCTCGGGATGCTGCTGGCACTGACGCTCGGCACGCTTTTCGGCGGCGCGCACCTGGCGGCGCTGCTCGACCTGGAGGCCGCGTTCGCCGTGGTTGCCGCCGCGGCACTGCTGTTCGAGATGCGCCACAGCGGCGCGGGCGAGGGTGACGAGCCGGACGTGGCGCTGGGGGTCGTCGCCCTGCGGGAGGTCTGGGCCGACCGCAACGTGCGCGTGCTGTGCGGATTGCTGTTCATTGGCTTTGGGGCCTTCGTCGCGCTGACGACGTGGCTGCAGGCACTGCTGCACAACTACCGCATCTCGTCTTCCACGGCCGGCGGCCTGCTTGTTGGGATGGTGCTCGCGGGGGCGATCGGCGCCGCTGTGGTGCCACCGTTCATCGTCAGCCGCAACGCCGAGCGCAGCATGGTCGCGGGCGCCGTGATCGTGACGGTCGCCGGCGCGTCGCTGCTGGCGTTCGAGCACGTCGTGGCGATCGACGCGGTCGTGCTGGTGGCGATCGGATTCCTGCTGCTCACACTCCTCCCGGTGATCCTGGAGCTGAGCGAGCGCCGCGCCGGGGCCAGCGCCGGTACGGTCACCGCGCTGCTGTGGCTCGCGGGCAACGCCGGCGGCCTGGTCATCGCGGTGCTCGTAGCCGTGCTGGTGCATCACCCGACGCCGGCCTTCCTTGCGCTGGCACTGGTCAGCCTGTGCGCTGCCCCGCTGGTGCTCGTGCTGTCAACCGACTAGTTGGGTCGTCCAGACCCGCGTGCCCGACCTCCAGCCACCTTCGACCGGGCAGTCATCTGCCCACCGGTTGGTGATGGAATGGTGGCGCAGGCGTCCGCGCCACATGATTGGATTCACGATCATGGAGGATCAAGCAGCAACGGACAACGAGTCCGAGTCGGCCGGGAACGCTGTCGAGGACGAGTACGCGCGTGAGCGCGAGGCGATGCGGCGCCGCGTGCGCGAGTCGCTCTTGCGCTGCCCGGGCGTCGAGTCCTCGCGCTCTTCGTAGGCAGCGACGCGGTCAGCCGGTCCCGCCGCGGCGCCGCTGCGGACAGCTTTCGCGACCCTGACGGGTCGTCGAGCCAACGGTGCTGGTGTGCTACTGGCGAGGGCGAGGCGCGGACGCGGTATAAAGCGAAGTACACGTTCTCCGGCCCGCATGCGCAACCTTCCGCTCGACAGCCCACTTGGTGACCAGCAGCTTCGCGGCTCGCGTACGGATCTGCTGCGTGCCTCGCCGCCGATGTTCCGCAGCGCGTGGCTGGATCGTCTGTCGCGCGTGCATCCAGTCGTCCCGCCGCTGATCTTCGGCCCGGCGATCGTGGTTCTCACCGTGGTCGCGCTGTCCGGCCAGTCGGTGGCTGCGACTGTGCTTGGCGTACTGGGCGGTTACGCGGCCTGGACCTTCAGCGAGTATTGGATCCATCGGGCGATCTTCCACTTCGAGCCCGAGGGGGGGATCGGCGCTCGCCTGCACTGGATGGTGCACGGCGTCCATCACGACCATCCCAACGATCCGCTGCGCCTCGTGATGCCGCCGGCAGTGTCGGTGCCGCTTGCCGTCCTCTTCCTGCTGGCGTTCGTCGCGATCTTCGGAACGCCGCTCGCGTGGGCGGTCGGCGCCGGTTTCCTTGCCGGCTACCTCGCCTACGACATGCTGCATTACGCACTGCATCACCACCGCCAGCCGCGGACTGCGCTCGAGCGTCGTCTGCGCGAGTTGCACATGCGCCACCACTTCGAGGACGAGACGCACGGGTACGGCATCAGCGCGCCCTGGTGGGACATCGTCTTCGGCACCTTTGGGCAGCGGCGAAACCGCCCCTGAGAGATGCCCGCCGCGGCGGGGCGTAGCCAGCCGGCGTTGATGTTGCGGCGTTGATGTTGCGGCGCGCCATCTGACCGGGCCGGTTCCGGAGTTCGGGGGTCGCCTGCGCCGACCTGCCCCGGACCGGGCAGGCGGATGTTGCGCAAGCGGGCGCTTGCGAGCGGAGAGCGCTTGCGATAAGATGCTTGCTGATAAGCAAGTTTATGCATCAGGTCGAGACAACACGCGAAAGCGACGAGGACTCGGCCGCCAGGCTACGGGCGGCGATCGGGCGGCTTTCGAGACGGCTTCGCGAGACCAAAGCCGGTGGAGGCCTGACGCCGACGCAGATCTCCGTGCTCTTCACCGTCGTGCGTTACGGACCGCTACCGCTCACTGAACTGGCGCAGCGCGAAGCGCTCAACCCGACGATGCTCTCCCGCGTGCTCGCCTACCTGTGCGAGGCGGGCCTCGCGAGGCGGAGCGCCGACACGGCCGATCGCCGCGTCGCGGTGGCCGAGGCGACGGCGGCCGGCCGGCGTCTGCGCGAGCGAATCCAGCGCGAGCGAAGCGCAGCGCTGGGCGTTCACCTGGCAGCGCTCGAGCCGGGCGACCGCAAGGCGGTGCTCGACGCAATTCCGGCGCTCGAGACGCTGGCGGAGGGTCTGCGTTGAACAATCCTGCCCATCACGCCCACGACGCGCTGCGCGACACGCGCAAACGCACCTTCGCGGCGCTCGCCGTGCCCAACTACCGCCGCTACTTCATCGGCCAGGCCACGTCGCTGACAGGGACCTGGATGCAGATGGCCGCGCAGTCCTGGCTCGTGCTGTCGTTGACCGGTTCGGCGACGGCTCTCGGAGTGATCGTCGCGCTGCAGACGCTTCCCGTGCTGCTGCTCGCTCCCTACGGCGGCGTGGTCGCCGACCGCGTCGACAAGCGCCGCCTGATGGTCGTCCTGCAAACCGTGATGGGACTGCAGGCGCTGATCCTCGGCGTGCTGACGATCACCGGGTCGGTGCGACTTTGGGAGATCGGCGTGCTCGCGGTCGTCCTCGGCCTCAACAACGCATTCGAGAACCCGGCACGGCAGTCGTTCGTGCTGGAGATGGTTGGGGCCGAGACGCTCCGCAACGCGGTCAGCCTCAACTCGGTCCAGGTCAACGTGGCGCGGGCGGTCGGACCGGCGGTCGCCGGCTTGCTGATCGCGACCGTCGGCACCGGGGAGTGCTTCCTGATCAACGCCGCGAGCTTCATCGCGGTGGTCGCCTCACTGGTCTCGATGGAGCGCTCGGCGCTGCATCCGACGCCGCCTGCGCCGCGCGCGTCCGGTCAGCTGCGCGAAGGACTTCGCTATGCGCGGGCGACGCCCGAGATCATCGTGCCGCTGGCGATGATGGCGATCGTCGGCACGCTGGCCTACGAGTTTCAGGTCTCGCTTCCCGTCATGGCGAGCCACGCACTCCACGCGGGAGCCGAGGGCTACGGCTTCATGACGGCGGCGATGGGCGTTGGTGCGATCGTCGGCGGGCTCGTCGTCGCGGCGCGGGGGCGCACCGGACTGCGGCCGGTGACGCTCGCCGTGATTGCGTTCGCGATCGCGCTCACACTGGCAGCGCTGGCGCCGACCCTACCGGTCGAGCTGCTCGCGCTCGGACTTGTCGGTGGCGCAAGCGTCTCGTTCATGTCGAGCGGGAACTCGACGCTACAGCTCGCCGCCGAACCCGCGATGCGCGGCCGCGTCATGGCGCTTTGGTTCGTGGCGCTGCAGGGCACGACGCCGATCGGCGGGCCGCTGGTCGGCGTGGTCATCAGCTTGGCGGGTGCGCGCACCGGCCTCGGCCTCGGCGCCCTCGCGTGTGTGATCGCGGCTGGCATCGCCTTCGCGGCGAGACGCCGGCTGCGGCGGGCTGGCGCAGGAGCAGTGGCGGCCCGGCCGGCGCCGGCGGCCGGGCCCTACCGCGCGCTCACGCCGAGCTGAGCAAGCCGCGCGGAGCGTCGCCGCTGCGGCCGGGCCCTCGGAGGACAGCCGCCCGGGCCACGCTCGCGGGGCGCTACGGCGTCGAGATCTCGACCGCGCCGAAGTCGAGCAGCGCGGTCCTGTAGATGCAGGCGTAGGTGTCGATGCTGCCGATCCGCGACTGTGTGGTGTTGTCGGTGACGTCCGCACAGTGGCCGGAACCGCGACTGGCGCGCCAGGCGGTCCGGGGCCCTGCCTGCAACTCGAGCGCCGGAACCCAGGTCGGGACGGTGAGCGCGACGACGTCGCCGGGAGTGACGCGGATCGAGTTCGTCAGCGCAAACGTCGCGGTCCGCCCGAAGTACGGTTGCAGGTTGACCAGTGGGGCGGTGTGCTGCAGCCGGTAGTCGAGGCCCCTGACCTGGCGGATCACCGCGATCGCGGCCTCCGAGGTGCCTCCCTCGTGGGCGTCGAAGTACCTGATCTGTGCCGTGGTCGGGGCGCTCAGCGTGATCTGCCAGCCGACGATCCGCCCGGCGGTCTTGATCTTGAACGGCGCCGTGGTGTAGCCGACCTGCACCTGCTCGGCGGTGGTGCGCGAGACGACCGTGCACGGCGCCGCGGCCGTGCCCGGGCAGCTCGCGACCGCGGTCGGGTCGGCGGGGTTCGTCAGCGTCGCGATGACAGCGTAGGCGGCTGCGGGAACCGCCAGTGCGACCAGCGCAAGCAACGCGGCGACGCTGAGAGCTCTTGTGCGCATGGGCCCCACGCCGATGGAGACTAGCGCCGGCGTCGGCGGCCGAAGCCGCAGCGCGCGGCGGCGAGCGGTCGGTGGTCCGCCGACGCCGCCGCCGTGCTGCGGCCCGGCTCTCAGATCGGGTAGTGGCGCTCGCTCTCCTGGATCGTCATCCAGCGCAGCTCGGTGAACTCCTCGAGCGCGGCGCGCCCGCCGAAGCGACCCCAGCCGCTGTCCTTGACACCGCCGAAGGGCATCTGCGGCTCGTCGTGGACGGTTGAGTCGTTGATGTGGCAGATTCCGCTGCGGACGCGCTGGGCGACCTCGAGCGCCCGCGGGACGTTCTCGCTGAAGACCGCCGCCGCCAGCCCGTACTCGCTGTCGTTGGCGACCTCGACCGCTTGCTCGACACCGTCGACCGGGATGATCGAGGCGAGCGGGCCAAACGACTCCTCGCTGTACACGCGCATCTCGGGCGTGACGCCGAACAGGACCGTCGGCGGGTAGCAGGGCCCCTCGGCTGTCCCGCCGGCCAGCACCTGCGCGCCGCGCTCGCGCGCGTCCGCCACCAGGGCGCCCACGCGCTCGAGCGCCGCATCGTTGACCAGCGGCCCGATCTGCGTGTCCGGCTCACGCGGATCGCCGACGCGGAGCGCGCTCGCGCGAGCCGCGAGCAACGCCGCGAACGGCTCGGCCACCGAGCGCTCGACGATCACGCGCTCGGTCGACATGCAGATCTGGCCCTGGTGGAAGAAGGCGCCGAAGCTCGTGGCGGCCGCCGCACGCTCGAGGTCGGCGTCCGCGAGCACGATCAGCGGCGCCTTGCCGCCGAGCTCGAGCAGCGAGCGCTTGAGATGGCGTCCGGCGATCTCGGCGATGATCCTTCCGACCCGGGTTGAGCCCGTGAAGTTCACGCGGCGCGTGTTCGGATGCACGATCAGCTCCTCGACCACCTCGGCTGCGTCCTGGGGCCGGTTGGTTAGGAAGTTGATCACGCCAGGGGGCGCTCCGGCGTCGGCGATCGCCGCAGCGACGTGGGCATGCGTGCGAGGACACAACTCGGAGGCCTTCAGGACGACCGTGTTGCCGAACGCCAGCGGCATCGCGATCGCGCGCGCGGACAGAATCACCGGCGCGTTCCACGGAGCGATCCCGACAACCACGCCGGCCGGCGCACGCACCGCCATCGCCAGCTTGCCTGGGACGTCAGAGGGGATGACTTCGCCGATCATCCCGTAGGTCTGGGCGGCAGCCTCGCGCAGCATTCCGGCGGCCAGCATGCAGTTGAACATCCCCCAGCCGAAGGTGGCGCCGGTTTCCTCGATCATCGTCTGGGCGATCTCGTTCTGGCGCTCGGTTATCAGCTCGCTCGCCCGCGAGAGGATCGCGCGGCGCTCCCCGGGGCCGCTCAGCGACCACGCTGCGAACGCCGCGTGGGCAGCATCCACTGCGGCGCGAGCCTCGGGACGGCCGGCGGCGCTGGCGGTGCTGGCGGGCTGGCCTGTATAGGGGTTGAGTCTCGCGAAGCTCTCGCCGGTTTCCGCGGCGCGCCACTCGCCGTTGATGAGTAGCTGCTGCTCAGCCATTTCGGTGGTTGCCATCTGCTCTCTCCCCTCGTGGTGGTTACCGGCGCCGGCCGGGCTCGGCTGTGCGGCCTCACCGAGCCGATCGGCGTGCGCCGGCCACAGACGGCCCCGATGATACGTTGTGCGCGTAATGGCAGGCTGTTCTCATTGCGCACAGTCGTGGCACGGCTTCTGCACCTGAGCGACGCGGTCGCCGAACTGGTGCACGACGGCGACAGCGTCGCGCTCGAGGGTTTCACGCACCTGATCCCGTTCGCGGCCGGCCACGAGCTGCTGCGCCAGGGCCGCCGCGACCTGGAGCTGATCCGGATGACACCGGACCTGCTCTACGACCAGCTGATCGGCATGGGCGCCGCGCGCCGGCTCGTCTTCTCCTATGGGGGCAATCCCGGCGTCGGCTCGCTGCACCGCTTCCGTGACGCGATCGAACACGGCTGGCCGCACCCGATCGAAATCGAGGAACACAGCCACGCCGGCATGGCGAACCGCTACGCGGCGGGTGCCGCCAGGCTGCCGTTTGCCGTGCTGCGCGGCTACGCCGGCACCGACCTGGTGGACCACACGAACGTGAAGTTCATCGAATGCCCGTTCAGCGGTGAGCAGCTGGCGGCCGTGGCGGCACTGACCCCCGACGTCGCGATCGTGCACGCGCAGGAGGCTGACGGCGAGGGCAACGTCCAGCTGTGGGGGATCCCCGGCGTCCAGAAAGAGGCCGTGCTCGCGGCAACGCGCTCGCTTGTGACCGTGGAGCGCATCGTCGAGCGGCTGCAGCCGCGCCCGGGCGCAGTCGTGCTGCCAGGCTGGGCGCTCGACGTCGTCGCCGTCGCGCCCGGCGGATCCCAGCCCTCCTACAGCGAGGGCATCACGCGACGTGACAACGGCTTCTACCGCGACTGGGACGAGATCAGCCGCGACCGCGAGCGGTTCTCCGCCTGGATGGGTGAGCACGTGCTCGGCGAGGTCGCGGCGCGGTGAGCGTCGCGGCGAGCACCGACGAGGTGCAGACGGTCGTGGCGGCACGCCGCCTGGCGAGCGCGCGGACCGTGTTCATCGGCGTCGGCCGGCCGAGCACCGCTGCGATCCTCGCGCGCATGGTTCACAACCGCGAACTTGTGCTGATCTACGAATCCGGGACGATCGGAGCGAAGCCCTTTCACATCCCGCTCTCGATCGGGGATGGCGAGCTCAGCGAAACCGCAGACGCCGTCGTCGGCGTGCCGGAGATGTTCAATTACTGGATCGGCGCGGGCCGCGTCGATGTCGCGTTCCTCGGCGCCGCACAGGTTGACCGCCACGCAAACCTCAACTCCACCGTGATCGGAGACTACGACCATCCGCGCACGCGACTCCCTGGCGCCGGAGGCGCCCCTGAAATTGCCTCCAGCTGTGGCGAGGTGATCGTCACCGTCGCGCATTCGCGCCGGACGCTCGTGGAGCGCCTGGACTTCCTCACGACGGTCGGACACGGTGACGGGCCGGGCGCGCGTGAGCGGCTCGGGCTGCGCGGGAAGGGCCCGACCGCCGTGATCACCGACCTCGGCGTACTCGAGCCCGACCCGGTGAGCGCCGAACTGACGTTGACCCAACTGCACGAGGGCGTGACGGTCGAGCAGGCGCGGGAGCAGACCGGCTGGGAGCTCGCCGTGCTCGAGGAGCCGCGGATCACCGAGCCCCCGAGCGAGGCAGAGCTGGACGCGCTGCGGGAGCTTCTGGCGCGATGAACGACGCGTTCGTCTACGAGGCCGTGCGCACGCCGTTCGGCCGCCTCGGCGGCGCGCTGGCAGGCGTGCGGCCGGACGATCTTGCCGCCCACGCGCTGCGTTCGCTGCTCGAGCGGGCGGGGGTCAGCGATCCCGCCGCGATCGACGATGTGATCCTTGGCGACGCCAACGGCGCTGGTGAGGACAACCGCGACGTCGCACGCATGGCGGTGCTGCTGGCGGGGCTGCCCACAAGCGTCACCGGCGTGAGCGTCAACCGCCTCTGCGGATCGAGCCTCGAGGCGGCCATCCAGGCGACGCGCGCGGTCCGCTGCGGCGACGCGTCGCTCGTGGTCGCCGGCGGCGTGGAGTCGATGAGCCGCGCTCCGTGGGTGCTGCCCAAGCCGGCGCGGGCATATCCCGTCGCCTCCGAGACGCTGCATTCGACGACACTCGGCTGGCGGATGGTGAACCCGCGCATGCCCGAGCAGTGGACGATCTCACTGGGGGCCAGCGCCGAGCGGCTGGCGGAGATCCACGACATCTCGCGGGAGGCGCAGGACGCCTTCGCGCTTCGCAGCCATCGGCTCGCAGCGAAGGCCTGGGACGAGGGCGTGATGGGTGAGGTGGTGGCCCTGCCAGGCGTTGAGCTGGCGCGCGACGAGGGAATTCGCAGCGACACGACGCTCGAGGCGCTCGCGAAGCTGGCGCCCGCGTTCCTCGAGGGCGGCACCGTCACGGCCGGAAACTCCTCGCCGCTGAGCGACGGGGCGAGCATGACGCTGATCGGCGACCGCCAAGCCGGTGAGCTGCTCGGCCGCGAGCCGCTCGCGCGGATCGTCTCGATGGGGGCCGCGGGCGTCGATCCCGACGTCTTCGGGATCGCGCCGGTGCCGGCGGCGAAGGCGGCAATGGAGCGGGCAGGCATCGGCTGGGACGAGATCGCCGCGGTTGAGCTCAACGAGGCGTTCGCCTCACAGTCACTGGCCTGCCTGAGCCTTTGGCCGCAGCTGGATCCGGAGCTCGTCAACATGCGCGGCGGTGCGATCGCGATCGGCCATCCGCTGGGCGCGTCGGGCACGAGGATCCTTGGGCGCCTTGCCCACGAACTGCATGCGCGGGGAGGGGGCTACGGTTTGGCCGCAATCTGCATCGGCGTGGGCCAGGGCCTCGCCATGATCCTGGAGGGATGAACGTTGACTGATTCGGGCGAGCCGTCGCGCGCGATGTCGGGCGCGGCCGCCGACACGCCGACCTCCTACGAGCGCGATGCGCCGGGGATCCATCCGCCGCTCGACTTCCCGGGTTACCGCTCGACGGCGCTGCGCCACCCCAAGCAGCCGCTGATCTACCTGCCCCAGGACATCACCGAGCTGACCGGGCCGGCGCTGGGTTCGCTGGCGCCGGTCGGCGAGCTCGACCACGACCTCACACGCCAGCACGAGGGCGAGCCGATCGGTGAGCGGACGATCGTGTTCGGACGCGTCCTCGACACCGACGGCAAGCCGCTTCGCAACACCCTGGTGGAGGTCTGGCAGGCCAATGCCTGCGGGCGCTATCGCCATCGCCTGGATCGCTTCCCCGCCCCGCTTGACCCGAACTTCAACGGCGCCGGCCGCGTGATCACCGACGATGACGGCCGCTACCGCTTCCTCACCGTCAAGCCGGGGCCCTACCCGTGGGGCAACCACCACAACGCGTGGCGCCCCGCGCACATCCACTTCTCGCTGCTCGGGCGAGCCTTCGCCCAGCGGCTGGTGACCCAGATGTACTTCCCCGGCGACCCGCTGTTGCGCTACGACCCGATCTTCAATTCGATCCCCGACGAGGCGGTGCGCGACCGCCTCGTGTCGCGCTTCTCGCTCGAGGACACAGAGCCCAACTGGGCGCTCGCCTACGAGTTCGACATCTACCTGCGGGGCCCCGGCGAGACACCGTTCGAGCAGGCGTTGTGATCTTCGCGAGCGCCGCGCAGACGGTCGGTCCCTACTTCGCGATCGGGCTGCCCTGGCCCGCGGGCCCGGAGGCGGTCAGGCCGGGAACGGCTGGGGCGATCACGCTGCGCGGCGTGGTCTACGACGGCGCCGGCGACCCGATTCCCGACTACCTCCTCGAGACCTGGCAGGCCGACCCGGCCGGGCGCTTCGCCGACCTGTGGGGCTACGGCGGGCCCTCGGAGCTCGACGGGTTCCGTGGGTTTGCGCGGGTCGGCCACGAGGTCGGCGACGGCAGCTTTGAGCTGCTGACCGTCAAGCCGGGGGCGCTGGCGCTGGCGAGCGGCGCGATCGCCGCGCCCCACATCGATGTATCGCTGTTCGCGCGCGGACTGCTCCACCGTTGCGTGACCCGCTTCTATTTCGCCGACGAAGCGGCGGCCAACGCAGCCGACCCGGTGCTCGCGACGGTCCCGCCGGCTCGCCGCGAGACGCTGCTCGCGCAGCCGGTGCAGGGCGGGTATGAGATCGACATCCACCTTCAGGGCCCCGACGAGACGGTGTTCTTTGCGATCTGAGGCGCCGCGCCTGCCGGCCGGCGCGCGCCGAGTGCTCCAATGAGCTCCGGCGGACTTTTTGACGCGCTGTACGCGCGCGGGGCCGTGGCGGCGCAGGTTGACGGGCGCGCCTGGCTAGCGGCAATGCTCGATGTCGAGAAAGCGCTCGCGAAGGCCTGCGCCGACGAGGGTCTGATCGATGCAGCGTCGGCGAGCGCGATCGCGCACGCATGCCGCCCCGAGCGCTTCGACCTCGCGGCGATCGCGGCTGCCACCGCGGAGTCCGCTACGCCGGTGATCGCGATCGTCGCGGCGCTGCGGCAGGAGGTCGGCGAGCAGATCGCGCCGTACGTGCATCTCGGGGCGACCAGTCAGGACATCATCGACACCGCTGCGATGCTCGTTGCACGCCGGGCGCTCGAGCCGCTGCTGGCGGACACGGGCGTCGCCGCGGCGGCCGCGGCGGCGCTCGCCCGCAATCACAGGGCAACCCGGATGGCGGGGCGCACACTGCTTCAGCAGGCCCAGGCCAGCACCTTTGGACTGCGCGCGGCTGGCTGGTACGCCGGGCTGGCGGAGGCCCGCGCGGGCCTGCGCGAGGTCTCCGCCGAGCGCCTGGCCGTGCAGATGGGCGGGCCGGTCGGCACGCGGGCGCCGCAGATCGGGGCCCGCGTCGCGGCGGAGCTCGCCCTCGCCGAGCCAGCCCTGGGCTGGGGGTCAATCCGCGTGCGACCGGCACAGCTGGCCGCGGCGCTCGGTGTGCTCGCGGGCGTGTTCGCCAAGATCGCAACCGACGTCGTGCTGTTCTCGCAGACCGAGGTCGGGGAGCTGCGCGAGGGCGGCGGGCCGGGGCGTGGCGGCTCTTCGGCGATGGCGCACAAGCACAACCCGGTCGCTGCCGTCACCGTGATCGCCTGCACCGCGCGGGTTCCCGGGCTCGTGTCGACGATCCTCGCGGCGATGCGCCAGGAGCACGATCGCGCTGCCGGCGCCTGGCAGGCGGAGTGGGGGACGCTCAGCGACCTGCTCGCGCTGGTCGGCTCGGCGGCGGCCTGGTCGGCCGATCTTCTGGCCAACCTCGAGGTCGACGTGGATCGGATGCGCGCAAACGCGGCCGGGCTCGAGGGCGACCTCGGTGCGGTTGACGCGCTGATCGATCGCGCTCTGGGGGTGAGCGCCGGGTGAGCGTCGCGGAGTTGCATTACGAACAGAGCGGTCCGCTCGACGGTCCGCTGCTGCTGCTCGGAAGTTCGCTGGGAACGACGCTTGACATGTGGTCGCCCGCGTTGCCCGCACTCGAGCGCCGCCACCGTGTGGTCCGCTTCGACCATCGCGGGCACGGTCGCTCTCCCGTGCCGCGGGGCCCATACGAGATTGCCGATCTCGGCGGCGACGTGCTCGCGCTGCTCGACCGCCTCGCGCTCGAGCGCGTGTCCTATGCCGGGGTGTCGCTGGCCGGCATGGTGGGCCTGTGGCTGGCCGCGCATGCCCCCGAGCGAATCGAGCGCCTCGTCTGCATCTGCAGCTCGGCCCATCTGCCACCTGCGCGGGCATGGGCGGATCGGGCGGCGGCGGTGACGGCGGCGGGCAGCGTCGCCGTCGTCGCCGACGGCGTACTCGAGCGCTGGTTCACGCCCGCCTATGCCCAGTCGCATCCCGAGGTGCTCGGGTGGGTTGGTGCGATGCTGCGCGGCACGCCGCCGCAGGGGTACGCGGCATGCTGCGGCGCGATCGAGCGCCTCGATCTGCGGCGCGATCTTGCGGCGATCACCGCCCCCACGCTTGCGGTCGGCGCCGCCGCGGACCCCGCGATACCGCCCGAGCACTCGCGCGCGATCGCGGCCGCGGTCCGTGGAGCACGCTTGGAGGTGCTCCCGCACGGCGCGCATCTCGCTGCGATCGAGTGCGCCGACGAGGTTGCGGAACTGATCGAACGTCACCTGGATGAGGGGGAGCGATGAACGACGCGCTTTACGACGATGGCATGCAGGTGCGCCGCGAAGTGCTCGGCGATGAGCACGTCGATCGCGCGATCGAGCGCACGACGGAGTTCACGGCGCCTTTTCAGGACTTCATCACGCGCTACGCCTGGGGCTCGGTGTGGGGCCGCGAAGGCTTGGACCGGCGCACTCGCAGCGCTGTCACGCTGGCCGTGCTGACCGCGCTCGGGCGAGAGCACGAGATCGCGATGCATGTCCGCGCCGCGCTTCGCAACGGCCTCGAAGCCGGCGAGATCGGGGAGGTCCTGCTGCACACCTCGGTCTACGCGGGGGTGCCCGCGGCGAACCAGGCGTTCGCGATCGCCCAGGAGGTTCTCGCCGAGGAGCGGCCGCTTTGAGCGAGGCCGTGGCCCCGGTCGGACAGTTCGTGCAGTCGCTCTCGCGCGGGCTGGCTGTGATCCGCGCGCTCAACTCTCCCGACCCGATGACGCTCAGCGAAGTCGCGCGGGCGAGCAGCCTCACCCGTGCCTCGGCGCGGCGTTTCGTGCTGACGCTCGAGGAACTGGGGTACGTGCGGCAATCCGGCGGCCGCTTCGCGCTCACCCCGCGCGTACTGGAGCTGGGCTTCGCCTACCTGTCGGCACTGGGGCTGCCGGAGGTCGCCGCCCCCCATCTGGAGCGGTTGGTCGAAGCGGTACGGGAGTCCTCCTCGGTTTCGGTCTTGGACGGCGAGTGGGTCGTCTACGTCGCCCGGGTGCCGACGCGCCGGATCATGAACGTTGTGATCAACGTCGGCACGCGTTTCCCGGCCTACGCCACGTCGATGGGGCGCGTGCTGCTGGCGGGCCTGGACAGCGAGGAATGCGCGGAGTTGCTCGACCAGATCGAGCTTCTGCCGTTGTCCCATGACACGATCACCACGCGTCCGCAGCTCGAGGCGGAGTTGGAGCTCGTGCGGCGTGCCGGCTACGCGATCGTGGATCAGGAGCTCGAGTCCGGCCTGCGATCGGTCGCTGCGCCGATCCGCGATCGCCACGACCGGGTGATCGCGGCGATCAATCTGGCCGTGCCCGCGGCGCGCGTGAGCGTCGATGAGATCAGGCGGACGCTGGTAGGTCCGCTACTCGAGGCTGCTGCGGCCATCGAGCGCGACCTCGCCGCCGGAGGCACCTCGACGAGCGCCACCGCGTCCGTCCGCTGATGCGTCCGCCAGTCTCAGGGACGGCTGCCGGTCGCGGGAGCTAGTCGCGGCTGAGCCCGGCGGGCGTGCTCGCGTCGGCGCGGCGGGCCGCTCGCCGTCGACCAGCCTGCAGTCGGCTCGGCGGTGTGTGCGCAATCCGATGATGCTTGGGAACCCACTCGCGCAGGATCGTGCCGAGCACTCGCCAGCCGTCGTTGAAAGTGCGCAGGTTGCTGCGGCCGTGGATGCGCGCGAGCTCGAAGCTCGCGACCTCGGCGACGCGCAATCCCGACTTGGCGGCGCGCAGGTTGAGCAGCGTCTCGACCTCGAAGCCGTCGATGTCGACGTTGAGTGCCGGCAGGCAGGCGTGCCAGAAGGCGTTGTAGCCGTAGCAGAGGTCGCTGTAGTGCGTGCCGTGAAGCACGTTGGCAAGGTGCGTGAGGCCGCGATTGCCGAGCTTTCGCAGCAGCGTCATGTCGTGGCTGCCACCGCCCTGGATCGCGCGCGTGCCCTTGGCGAAGTCGGCACCGGCCAGCAGCGCGCCGACGAACGCCGGAATCTCCTTGGGATCGGCTGAGCCGTCGGCGTCGAGCGTCACGATGACGTCTCCGCGACACGCGGCGAAGCCGCATGCGAGCGCGTTGCCCTTGCCCGTGCGGTCCTGATGGATCACGCGGACATCGGGTCGCAGCGTGCGTGCGACGATTTCGGTGTCGTCGGTGGAGGTACCCGGCACGAGAATGACCTCGAACACGTTGTCGGGCAGGTTGGCGAGCACATGGCGAAGATTCAGCGCCTCGTTGAGCGCCGGAATCACGACGCTCACACGGACCGAGGTGATGTCGCCCCGTCGCCCGCGAGCGCCCCGGGCGCCGCGGCGTTCGCTGTGCTCCTCGGCCGCCGGCGCTGCGCCGCGACCGTTGCGCTCGATCACGCTCAGCCCATTGCCGTTTGAGCCGTGGGAGCCGTTGGAGCCGTTGCCGTTGGAGCCGTTGCGCTGACCCGACGGCGGAGAGCCCGAGCCGTTGCGCTCGGCTGCAGGGGAAGCTTCGCCGCCGGCGACGGCGTGCCTGGTTGCCGTGAGGATCGCCTCCTGGACGGCTTCGTCGAGATCGGTGTTGGCGCCGGACGACGCTGTTTGCGTAGGCAGGGGCTTCATTCTGCTTGTCTCGACCATAAGCCGCCGTTTGATGACGACATTTGCGCCGGGTGGACGAATGGTGTGCCGCGTGCAAGATCTTGCTCGGCCTCTCGCCAAAATCGGCCGATAAGGGCCATATGCAGACGCCAACCAGCGCAGTTGCTCCAGATGTCCTAGTACGCGAAGAGTTCCCCACAAGTCGCGCGCGAATCGGCGACATCGTCGTCGCCCTCGGGTACAGCGACCGCGAGACCGTAGAGTCAGCCGCGCGCGCGGCGCGCGAGATCGGCGAGCAGATCGGGCAGGTCCTGCTCGAGCGCGGCGCGATAACGACGGACCAGTTCGCGACCGCGATGGCGCGGCGGTTTGGTCTCGAGCACCGCCGCCTCGACGAGATCAACCTGGACGCCGGGGCTGCGCAGCTCGTGTCGTTTACGGCCGCGCGCAGGATGCGAGCGGTACCGATCGGCATCGAGAACGAGCACACGCTGGTGGTGGCTGTGGCCAGCCCGGATAACTACCTCGTGCTGGAGGACATGTCCATGTTCACCGGCATGCAGGTCAAGCAGGTCGTCGTATCGCAGGAGGACCTTGAGGCGCTGCTCAAGCGGATGAGCGTGCTCGACGGCGAACTGTTCGACGACGCGGCGAGCACCGAGACCCGGCCACTCGACGAGGAGCAGTTTGAGAGCCCCGATGACGCGCCCACGATCAAACTGGTGCGCGCGATCATCTCTGAGGCTGTTGACCGCGGCGTCTCAGACGTGCACTTCGCACCGGATGACGGCACGCTCACCGTGCGTTTCCGCATCGACGGGGTGATGGTCGAGTCGGCCCGCGTCCCCCGCAGCCAGGCTGCGGCGGTCATCTCGCGCATCAAGATCCTCGCCGATCTCGACATCTCCGAGAAGCGCCTGCCGCAGGACGGGCGGATCGGCATCGTGATCGACGGCCGCCGCGTAGACATCCGCGTGGCCGTGATGCCGCTCGTCGACGGCGAGTCGGCTGTGCTGCGCATCCTCGACGCCGGCCGCACGCCGCTGTCGCTGGACGACCTAGGGATGAGCGAGGCAGACCTGGGGCGGCTGTCGCAGTCGCTGCATCGCACGCAGGGTGGAATTCTCGCAACGGGCCCTACAGGCTCGGGCAAGACGACCTCCATGTACGCGATGATCGAAATGGTCCGCTCGCCCGAGAAGACACTGACCACGATTGAGGATCCGGTCGAATACCGCCTCGCCGGCGTGAATCAGATCCAGGTCTCCGAGCGCAGCGGGCTGACCTTCGAGACCGGGCTGCGCGCGATCGTGCGCGCCGACCCGGACGTCATCATGGTCGGCGAGATCCGAGACCGAGAGAGCGCGCACATCGCCATCGAAGCGGCGCTCACCGGGCACCTCGTGCTCTCGACGCTGCACACCAACGACGCGCCGAGTGCCCCTATGCGCCTTGTTGACATGGGCATCGAGCCCTACATGGTTGCCGCGTCGCTGAACTGCGTGATCGCCCAGCGCCTGGCGCGCCGCGTGTGCCCGAGCTGCCGGCGCGCAGCCCGCGTTGCGGGCGAGCTCGTCGGACTTGATGGGGGGGAGGTCGACGTGTTCGAGGCCGTCGGGTGTTCGCGCTGCCGCCAGACCGGCTACCGCGGCCGGGCAGGCCTCTACGAGGTGATGATCGTGAGCGACGAGATTCGCTCCCTGATCGTCAGCCGAGCGGCTGCACAGGACATCCGCCGCCTCGCGGTGGAGCAGGGCATGCACACGCTGCGCGACGACGGGCTCGCCAAGGTTCGCGCGGGCGAGACGACGGTCCTCGAGATCGAGCGCGTACTCGGCTGAAAGGGCGAGCGGCCCGACTACCTCGGTTGGCGCCGCGCGGTTGCGCGCGGTCTCAGCCGATCGCGGCAGCCATGCGCGCGACCGCCTCGCCGAGGATCTCGGGCGAGGTCGCGAAGTTGAGACGGACGTGGCCGTCGCCGCCGCTGCCAAAGCGTGGGCCGGAGCTCAGCGCGACACGGGCACGCTCGAGGAACACAGCAGCCGGGTCGCTGCCGAGGCCCAGTGCCCGGCAGTCCAGCCACGCGAGGTAGGTTCCCTGCGGCTGGCTGTAGCGGATCGCGGGCAGGTGCTCGGCGAGGAGCTCGCCGAGCAGCAAGCGGTTGGCATCCAACCCGAGCAGCAGGCGCTCAAGCCAGCCACGGCCGTCGCGCAGCGCTGCGACCTGAGCGATCACGCCGAGATGGCTCGGCCCGTGGCGCCCCTCCTGCGGCATCCGTGACAGCTCCGCGGCAGCCTCGGCGCCGGCCACGGCGAGGGCCGCCTTGATGCCCGCCAGATTCCAGCCCTTGGAGGCCGAGACCACAGCGAAGGCTCGCTCGGATCCCGGCAGCGACAGGTACGGCAGATGCTCGATCCCCGCTGCGACGATCGGCGCGTGGATCTCATCCGCCACGACGCGCACACCGTGGCGCGCGGCCAGCTCCGCGACCGTCGCGAGCTCCTCGCGCGAATGGACCGTGCCGGTCGGGTTGTGGGGGCTGCAGAGCAGGAAGGCGGCGCGCCGCCGCTCCTTCGTCGCTGAGCGGAATGCCAGATCGAGGCTGTCGGGGTCGATGCGGTGCTCGTCGTTCAGCGGGGCTTCGATCACGCGCCGCTCGATGCGTTCGACGAAGCTGTAGAACGGCGTGTACACGGGCGAGTTGACGACAACAGCATCACCGGGTCCCGTCACCAGCTCCAGCATCTCGACGATCCCTCCCATCACGTCGGCGACAGTCGTGCTCGCTGCGACGTCGAGTTCCCAGCCCCAGCGCTCGCGCGCGAACTCCGCGTAGGCCTCCGCGTAAGCTGTTCCGGCGGGATAGCCGGTGTCGCCGATCGCGACCGCGTGCTCGACTGCGGCGACGATCGACTCGGCGAGCGGCACGTCCATCTCGGCCACCCACAGCGGCAGCACGTCGGCGTCGAAGTGCCGCCACTTAGCGCTCGTGCGGCGGCGCAGCTCGTCGAGCGACAGGACGCTCAGCGGGTTGGTCACGCCGGGGACGCTACATCGTGGCGTGGGCGTTGCTCGCGCTGATCCGGCGGGCCGCGCTCAGCCCGGGGACGCTGGGCCACCGACCTGGTCGCCGAGCGCGACGTCCAGTGGCGCCAGTTCGTTCGTTCGCGCGACGTGCGCATAAAACTCTGCGCTGCGCTTGAGCCGCCGGCGCTGGGTGTCGTAGTCCACGAACAGCAGGCCGAAGCGCTTCTGGTAGCCCCAGGCCCACTCGAAGTTGTCGTGCAGGGACCAGTAGAAGTAGCCCGCGAGCGGCACCCCGTCGCGGATTGCGCGCCAAGCCGCCTCGAGGTGCCCGTGGATGAACTCGACGCGTTCGAGATCGTCGATCACGTCGTCGGGGTTGACGTAGTCCTCGGCCGCGCAGCCGTTCTCGGTGATGTACAGCGGCAGCCCGGGGGAGGTCTCGCCTGCCAGTGTCACGAGGGTGTCGTAGAGGCCTCCGGGCTCGATCAGCCAGCCCATCGAGGTCAGCGGGAGGTGGACCGGCTTGTAGACGATCACGCCCGGCCTTCCCGGGATCGCCGACTCCTCTCTGTGCAGCGCAGCCGAGTCACCGAGCTTCACGTAGTGGGGCGAGTAGTAGTTGACGCCGAGGAAGTCGGTCGGGGCGCCGATCAGCTCCATGTCGCCGTCGAGAATCAGCGACGGCGGCGGCAGCAGGTGTTCACGCGCCAGCGCGGGATAGCGACCATGGAGCACCGGGTCGATCCAGATCCGGTTCTGCTCGGCGTCGGTGATCGCAGCGGCGTCCTGCGCGTCGGGGTTGGCGGCTCGAACCGGGTGGATGTCGAGCGTGATCCCCACGCGGGCGTCCGGTAGGACGCTGCGGAGTCGCTGCAGCGCCAGCCCGTGGGCCAGCATCAGATGATGCGTTGTGGCGGCGGCGAGCGCGTCGTCGCGGTGCCCGGGCGCGTGCACGCCGCTTCGATGTCCCTGGTTGGCAACGACCTGGGGCTCGTTGATGGTGATCCACATGCCGCCGCCATCGCCGATCGCCGCGGCCACGATCTCGGCGTAGTCCGCGAAGCGCTCGGCGCTGTCGCGGTTGGCCCAGCCGCCGGCGTCCTCGAGCGCCTGCGGCAGATCCCAGTGATAGAGGGTGATCGCCGGTTCGATGTTGCGCGTACGCAGCCCGTCCACGAGCGAGCGGTAGAAGTCCAGGCCGGGCTGGTTGATCGCGCCGCTGCCGCTCGGCTGTACGCGCGACCACGAGACCGAGAAGCGAAACGAGCCCAGGCCCATGCCGGCCATCAGGTCGAGGTCGTCCTCGAAGCGATGGTAGAAGTCGCACGCGACATCGCCGGTGTCGCCGCCGCGCACCTTTCCCGGCGTGTGGCTGAAGGTGTCCCACACCGACGGAGCGCGCCCGTCGGTATCGACCGCGCCCTCGATCTGGTAGGCGGAGCTCGCCGCACCCCAGAGAAATCCGTGCGGGAACGCCAGCGGGGACTGGAACGGTCCGTTTCCTTCGTTCATGGCCTATCCGATCCTCGTAGGTCTTGGCGTTGGCGTGTTCAGAAAGGCGCCGCCGCCCCGCTCTCCGGTCGGAGAGCGGGGAGCGGGGCTTTGGCACCGGTTGATTTAGGAGACCGGCTTCAGGTGCAACACGATGACCTCGTTGGTCGGCGTGTTGGGGCTTCCGGACTCGTACTGGTTGCTCGCCGAGGGCCAGCCGGTGAAGTGCGCCGTGCTGTACTCGTCGAATGACGCGCCGTACACGGTCGGGATGACCGGCAGGTTCTTCGCGACATAGGTCTCGAGCGGCGTCAGGTACTTCAGTTGCTGCGCGTTCGTCGTCGCGCCGGCCAGCGCCGTGAGGTCCTTGTCGAGGGCGGGGTCGTTCAGCCCCTCGAAATCGCCGCTTGCGTTGGTTGGCGTGTTCAGGGAGCTGTCGAGCCAGCCGTCGTAGACCCCGTAGGGCAGGATGGCGGTGTTTGACCAGTGGCTGGTCGCGGAGCCGAACTTGCCGTCGGCCAGGTCGGCGTACCAGGCGTTGTCCGACAGCCCGGAGAACTGCGCGTCGATGTGGGCCGCCTTCAGCTCGCGGGCCATGAGCGTGTCGTCGAGCGCGTAGTCCGAGTAGTTCGACGGGTCCGTGATCGTGATGTCGACTGCCTTGCCCTTGAGCGCGTAGTAGCCGCCCTTGAGCGTGTAGCCGGCCTTCGCAAGCACCGCATCAGCCGCCTTGACGTTGGCCTTTGGTGAGAGCGCGTCGCCCTTGACGGCGGGCGCCTCCAGGGCTGCGAAGTTCGGCAGCACGATGCCGCTGGCGTTCGTCGCCACCGGCTCGAGGCCGGCCTCGCCCTGGGTGCTGATCGCGGTGCGGTCGATCGCGAGGCTGACCGCCTGCCGGACCGCCAGCTGGTTCATCGGCCACTGGCGCAGGTTCGGCTCCAGGGTGTTCGTCTGGACCGGCGCAAACCACACGTGGTGGGTTGAGGGGGCCTGGTTGACGAATCCGCCGTTGAGCCCGTTGATGAAGTTGCCGGCCCAGTCGAGGCCGTTGGACTCGAGTGCGGATAGCACCGTCGAGGTGTCGGCGAGCAGCGGGAAGTCAACCTGCGTCACAGCCGGGGCGCCGCCGCCGACGTTGAACGGACCGCCCCAGTAGTTCTGGTTGGCGGTCAGCACGACGCCCGTGCCGGCGCTGAACTGACTCAGCACATAGGGGCCCGAACCGATCGGGTCGGTGTCGGTGAACGCCGAGGGATCGCCGCTCAGCTTGCTCCAGATCGATTCCGGCACGATGTACACCGAGCCCACGTACTGCAGGTTCGTGTACTGCGAGGACTTGAACGTGACGGTCACCTGGCTCCCGGACACGGTTGCGCCGGTGATCGGTACGCCGTTGGTGTTGAGGTCCGGGTACTGGACCAGCATGTTGTAGGTGAACGCCACGTCGGCCGGCGTGAGCGCCGAACCGTCGCTCCACTTCACGCCGGACCGGACCGTGAAGGTGATCGAGGTGCCGCCCGCTCCCCACTTGTAGCTGCTCGCGAGGAAGTCATACGGTGCCTGCAACGGCTTGGCGATGTCGAACTGCAGCATCGGCTCGTAGATCAGCGAGGTGGCGCCGACCGTGTTCGCCGCGGAGGTCGACACGAACGGGTTGAAGTTGTCCGTCAGCGTCGTCTCCTGGCTCGACTCCATCGTCAGCGGTGTTGCCGACGCGGCCCGGGCCGGGGCGGCGCTTGATGCGCTTGGCAGCGCGAACGCGACCGTGAGCGCCGCTGTGGCGGCGATCGTGACCGCGGCGGAGGCGAAGAGCCTCCGCTTGTTAAGCGTTTTCGGTTCCATTACGTGATGTACCTTTCGTTGGTGCAGGACGAAGTTCGATGCGAATGGGCGCGTGTGTGGCACGCGCCCTGGTTGTCAGCGCCCGGTGCGGCGAGTCAGCTTGTTGCGCCGGGCGGCTGGCAATCCGAGTCAGGTCTTCATTGGCTGACTCCTCTCCTCGCCTGTCTCGGAAACCAGGTCCGGCGCCGCGACGTCGAGCCGCCAGCAGGCGGCCGCACGCTGCGAGTTGATTCGCCGCAGCGGCGGGGACTCGGCGCGGCAGCGCTCGACGGCAAACGGGCAGCGCGGCGCAAAGCGGCAGCCAACGGTGCTCGCAAGCGCGCTCCCGGCACGGCGCACCTCGCCGCGCGCGACCTCGACCTCGATCGGATTCTCGAGCCGGTCGGGATCGGGTGCGGCGGCTAGCAGAAGTTGCGTGTAGGGGTGCGCCGGCTGCTGTGTCAAGTCCTCCGAGGGCCCGCGTTCGACGATCTCGCCCGCGTACATCACGAGCGTGTCGTCGGCGAAGTAGCGGGCGGAGGCGATGTCGTGCGTGACGTAGAGGACGGCGAGCTCGAACTGCGAGCGCAACTCGTCGATCAGGTCCAGGACCTCCAGGCGGATCGACACGTCGAGCATCGACACCGGTTCGTCGGCCAGCAGTACCCGCGGCCGTGCGGCCAGCGCGCGCGCGATCGCGACTCGCTGGCGCTGACCGCCCGAGAGCTCGTGGGGATACTTCGCGAGGAACTGCTCGGGCGGCGTCAGGCGGACCCTTTCGAGCAGCCGCTCGAGCTCGACCGCGACCGCCTCCTTGCCCTTGGCGCGCTGGTGCAGCCGCACCGGCCTGCGCAGCGTGTAGCGAACCGTGTGGACCGAGTTCAGCGACGCGAACGGATCCTGGAAGACCATCTGGACGTCTCCCTTGTACGCGCGGAATGTGCGGTGCGCCCAGGGACGGATCTCGTCCCCGTCGAGCAGGATCTGGCCGCGCGTCGGTCGTTCCTGACCGGCGAGCATCCGAGCGACGGTCGACTTGCCGGAGCCGCTCTCGCCGACGAGCGCCACGACCGCGCTGCGGTAGAGGCCGAACGAGACGTCACGTGCCGCCGAGAGCACGTTGCCGTGGCGTCCGCGCGAGAGCCTGAACTCCTTCGACAGCGCGTGCGCTTCGAGTACCAGCGGACCGCGCTCGGCCGCAGCGGGCAGCACGTCGGTCACTGTCGCTGACGCGCTCACGAGGAGCTTCCCAGTGGCGGGGCTGTCGCGCCGGCGGAGGACGCTCGCCCGCGTGGAGTGGGGGCTGTCGCCTGCGAGCTCACGAACGGGCAGGCGGAGAGGTGTCCATCGGCCGATCCCGCAACCGGCAGGACGCGCATGTCGACGCTTTCGCACGGCTCGGCCGCGTAGCGGCAGCGCGGGACGAACGGGCAGCCCGGAGGCAGCGATCGCAGGTCCGGCGGCGAACCCGGGATCCCGGCCAGCGTTCTGCGCGCGCCGTGGACGCTGGGAAATGATTCGAGCAGCCCGCGTGTGTAGGGATGCGCGGGGTGATTGTGAATCTGCTCGGCCGTGCCGACCTCGAGCAGCCGGCCTGCGTACATGATCGCGATCCGGTCGGCGATCTCGAGCAGCAGTGAGAGGTCGTGAGTGATGAACAGGACCGCGAAGTGCAGGCGCTGCTGCAACTCGACGATCTGCGCGAGGATCTCACGCTGGACGACGACGTCGAGCGCGGTCGTCGGCTCGTCCATGATCACGACCTCCGGGTCCACGGCCAGCGCCATCGCGATCATCACCCGCTGGCGCATGCCCCCGGACAGCTCGTGCGGATAGCTGCGCAGGCGCTCGCGCGGGATGCCGACGAGGTCGAGCAGCATTGCCAGGCGCTCCCGCTTCTCTTCGCGTCGCAGATCGAGGTGCGCGTCGAGGACGTCCCCGAGCTGGTCGCGGATCCGCAGCACCGGGTTGAGCGCGTTCATGGCGCTCTGGAAGACAATCGAGATCTCACGCCAGCGGAGCTTGCGCAGATCGCGCGAGCTCTCCTCGAGGATCTCCACGCCGCCCTTCGCGACGCGACTGCCCCGGTAGATCACGCTGCCGCCCGTGATCACCGCCGGAGGGCGCAACAGCCTGCACGCGCCCAGCGCCAGCGTCGACTTACCCGAGCCGCTCTCGCCGGCGAGGCCGACCGTCTCGCCCGGCGCGAGTGCAAGGTCAACGTGGTCAACGGCCCTGACGTCGCTGTCGCCGGCCCTGTAGACGATTGACAGGTCGCGGATCTCGAGCACCGGTGGGCGCTCGACCGCGTCCTGGGGCGCTGGCGGGACCTGCTCGGTGGCGCTGTCGGCCGGGATCATCGCTGTGGCTCCACGCGCTCGACCGGAGTCGGATCGGTTGGCCGCCAGGCGCGCCGACCGCCCCTGCGGCGCCCGCTTGCGCCACGCAGGCGCGGGTTGCCGAGCTCGTCGAGGCCGAAGTTCAGCAGTACGAGGCTCGTCCCCAGCAGTGCGGCGGCCAAGCCGGGCGGGACGTACCACCACCAGTCGCCGATGCTGAACGCGTTTGCCAGCTGGGCCCAATAGAGCATGACGCCGAGGTTCCAGGTGGAGAAGTTGGCGACACCGATGAAGGCGAGCGCGACCGAGGTGAGAATCGCGTAGAGGAACGTGCCTACGAAGTTCGCGGCGATCAGGCTGACCTCGTTCGGCAGGATCTCGAATACGACGATCCGCCACGTCCGCTCGCCGGTCTCGCGCGCCGCTGCGATGAAGTCCCGGCTTCTCAGCGTCAGCGTCTGCGCGCGGATCACCCGCGCGCCCCACGACCAGCCGAGTGCGCTGAGCACGATCGCCGTGGGAAGGTCGCCGCTGTTCGGCAGGTATCCGAGCAGGACGATCAGCAGCGGCAGCGCCGGTAGCACGACGAATACGTTCATGAGCAGCGACAGCCCTTCGTCGGCGACGCCGCCGAGGAAGCCGGCCGTGACGCCGGTCGCCACCGAGAGAACGGTCGCGATCGTTGCCGTGAGCACGCCGAGCAGGATCGAGGAGCGAAGGCCGACGAGAAGCTGGGAGAGGATGTCCTGGCCCGTCGAGGTCGTCCCGAGCAGGTGAGCCGCGCTCGGCCCGGCCGCCGCGAGCGCATTGGTGGTGGCGCTGGGGTCGTAGGGCGCGATCGCCGGCCCGATGATCGCGATCAGCAGGAACACGCCGAGCATCCCGCCGCCAACCTTCGCCTTCACCGGCATCGACCGCAGGAACTGGCCGCGCCGCGGGACGGCCGGCGCGCTGTGCTTTGGCGACAGGGCGGCGACGGCCATCAGAAGGCCGCCCTTCTGCGAGTCCGCGGGTCGGCGATCACATAGATCACGTCGGCCAGCAGGCAGGCGAGCAGCACCGTTGCGGAG
This sequence comes from uncultured Solirubrobacterales bacterium, assembly GCA_963788385.1. Classification (GTDB taxonomy): domain Bacteria; phylum Actinomycetota; class Thermoleophilia; order Solirubrobacterales; family Solirubrobacteraceae; genus Palsa-513. The sequence goes on along the minus strand of CAWBGR010000014.1, from coordinate 89,518 downwards.
ATCGCAAGGAAGATCCCCTGCATCACCGGGAAGTCGTCCTGTCCCACGGCGTTGTAGAGCAGGTAGCCGATTCCCGGATAGGAGAAGACGATCTCCATCACCAGCGCGCCGGCGACGACGAAGCCGATCGCCAGCGCGAAGCCGGCTATGTTCGGCAGGATCGCGTTGCGTGCGGCATAGGTGAACATGACGCGGCGCGTTGACAGGCCTTTCGCCTCCGCTGCGAGCACGTAGTCCTCGCCGATCGTCGTGATCATCACGTTGCGCATCTGCAGCATCCAGCCCGCCATCGAGGTGACGATGATGGTCGCCGCCGGCAGGATGCCGTGGCTGATCGCGCTGCCGATGAATGCGCCGTTGAACCCGGTGGGTACGCCCAGCGTCGCGCCGCCGTAGCCGGGGAGCAGGTGCCAGTCGTTGGCGAACAGCTGGATCGCGATCAGGGCGAGGAAGAAGTAGGGCGTGGCCTGTAGGAATGTGAACGCCGGGAGCAGTTGGTCGAAGCGCCCGCCGCGCCGCCAGCCCGCGAGGATCCCGAGCAACGTCCCGAGCAGGAAGCTGATGATCGTCGCGGTGCCGACCAGCGCGAGGGTCCAGGGCAGAGCGGTCTCCAGCACGCTGACAACCGACGACGGGTAGGCCGCGGTCGATACGCCGAGGTTGCCGTGGATCAGGTGGTCGAGGTAAATGCCGTACTGGTGCAGCAGGCTGCCGTGATGGCCGATTCCGAACTGAATGTCGAGGGCCTTGACGGCGGACGCCGTGAGCTGTGGGTGCTGCGCGAGCATCGCCTCGACGGGCGTGCCCGGGAGCAGATGCGGGATGAGGAAGTTGATCGTCAGCGCGACCCATGCGGCGACGACATAGAACCCCAACCGGCGGATCATGAACTGCATGTCCTCGACCTACCTCCTCTGGCCCCGCTCCTCCCACAAACTGCCCGCGCCTCCCCGCACGCGTTACATCAATGTGGAAACGCTACCATCCTGATGCTGGCACGTCAAACCTCAACTTTCGCCCGTTGCGGGGCATCGACAGGAGACCTCAGTGCGGTACGGACACTTCGACGACGAGCGCCGCGAATACGTCGTCGAGCAGGCCGCCACGCCGCTGCCGTGGGTCAACTACCTCGGCACGGAGGGCTACTTCGGGATCATCTCCAACACTGCGGGCGGCTACTCCTTCTACCGCGATGCCCGGCTTCGCCGACTGACGCGCTACCGCTACAACGCCGCTCCCTTCGATGTCGGCGGCCGTTACCTCTACCTTCGTGACAATGCGAGCGGCGAGTACTGGTCCTCGTCATGGCAGCCCACGCAGGCGCAGCTCGAAGCCTACGAGTGCCGCCACGGCCTGTCTTACACGGTCATCTCCTCCACATACCGCGACGTCGACGCCGAGACGCTCCATTTCGTTCCGCTCGGTGAGACCCTCGAGGCGTGGCGGCTTCGCCTGACCAACCGCCGAGCGGTGGCGCTGGACCTGTCGGTCTTTTCCTCGGTCGAGTTCTGCCTCTGGGATGCCCAGGACGACGCGACGAACTTCCAGCGCAACCTGTCAACCGGCCAGGTGGAGGTGGTTGACGGCGTGATCTACCACACGACCGAATACCGCGAGCGCCGCGACCATTTCGCCTACTTCGCCTGCTCGGAGCCGCTCGCGGGCTTCGACACCCAGCGCGAGGAGTTCCTCGGCGCCTACCGCGGCTTCGACCGCCCGATCGCGGTCGAGCGCGGGGTCTCGGGGAACTCGGTCGCCCACGGCTGGGCGCCGCACGGATCGCACCACGTCAAGGTGGAGCTCGATCCCGGCGAAAGCCGCGACATCATTTTCGTCCTTGGCTACTGGGAGAACCCCCGCGCTGAGAAGTTCGATCCGCCGGGTAGCCAGACGGTCAACAAGCGGCTGGTCGCGCCGGTGATCGAGCGCTGGCTGCAGCCGGCGGCGATCGATGACGGCCTGGCACGGCTACGCGCCCACTGGGACGAACTGCTTGGGCACTGCCAGGTGTCGACGCCCGACCTCGACACCGATCGCATGGTCAACACCTGGAACGCCTACCAGTGCATGATCACCTTCAGCATGAGCCGGTCAGCCTCGTTCTTCGAGTCGGGGATGGGGCGCGGGATGGGCTTTCGCGATTCCAACCAGGACCTGCTCGGGTTCGTCCATATGGTGCCGCAGCGCGCACGCGAGCGGATCATCGATATCGCCTCCACGCAGCTTGCGGACGGCTCGGCCTACCACCAGTACCAGCCGCTCACAAAGCGCGGCAACAACGCGATTGGCGCGGGCTTCAACGATGACCCGCTGTGGCTCATCGTTGGTGTCGCGGCCTATCTGAAGGAGACCGGCGATGGCGCGATCCTCGACGCGCCGGTGCCGTTTGACAACGCGGCCGGCAGCGGGGTGGCGCTGTACGAGCACCTGCGCCGCAGCATCGCGTTCACACTCGAGCGACTCGGTCCGCACGGCCTGCCGCTGATCGGCCGGGCCGACTGGAACGACTGTCTCAACCTCAACTCCTTCTCGGAGTCGCCCGGTGAGTCCTTCCAGACTGTTGAGAACCGCTCGGCCAGCACAGCCGAATCGGTCTTCATCGCCGGCCAGTTCGTCCTCGCGGCAAAGGAGATGGCCGCCATCGCCGAGGTCTTTGGCAGCGGGCGCGCAGACCCCGGCGAGGCCGCTCGCTACACCGCCGCCGCGGCGGCGATGGAGGCCACCATCGCCGAGCACGGCTGGGATGGGGAGTGGTTCCGGCGCGCGTATGACTACTTCGGCAACCCCGTGGGGTCGGCGCAGAACGAGGAGGGACAGATCTTCGTCGAGGCGCAGGGGATCTGCGTGCTCGGCGGCGTTGGGCTGTCGGACGGCAGGGCTCGCACGGCGCTCGACAGTGTGCGCGAGCGACTGGCGAGCCCACACGGCGTGGTATTGCTTGCCCCCGCGTATTCGCGCTATCACGTCGAACTCGGCGAGATCTCGTCCTACCCGCCCGGCTACAAGGAGAACGCGGGCATCTTCTGCCACACCAACCCGTGGGTGTCGATCGCCGAGGCGATGCTCGGCGATGGCGATGCCGCCTTCGACTACTACAAGCGGATCAACCCCTCCGCCCGCGAGGCGATCAGCGAGGTCCACCGCTGCGAGCCATACGTCTACGCCCAGATGATTGCCGGCCGCGACTCAGCGACCGCCGGGGAGGCCAAGAACTCGTGGCTGACCGGCACGGCCGCCTGGAGCTACGCCGCGATCACGCAGTGGATTCTCGGGATCCGGCCCGAATACGGCGGCCTGCGGATCGACCCGGTGATCCCCAAGGCGTGGCCCGGATTCTCCGCGGTGCGGGTGTTCCGGGGCACCACCTACCGGATCTCCGTCAGCAAGCCGGTCGGTGTCGCCGCGCGAGTGACGAGCCTGGTCGTCGACGGGCGCGAGGTCGAGGGCAACCTGGTCGCGCCGGGCGCTCCAGGTACCACAGTCGAGGTCGAGGCCGTCGTGCGCAGCTGATTGAGTAACGCGGGACCCGCTCGACCCCCAGGTGCCGCGTTTCTGTATAAAACCCGGTAACGTTTTCACAACCGATTCCGATGGTTACGCTCCCCAACAACAAGACCGGGCGACCGGGTCACCGGGCGACGATCCGCGAGGTCGCGGAGCTGGCCGGCGTCTCGATCGCGACAGTCTCGCGTGTCGTAAACGGCAGCGGCTACGTGTCGGCCAAGACGCGGACGGCCGTGGAGCGCGTGATTCACGAGCACCGCTACACAGCGAACCGCAGCGCGCGCGGTCTGTCCGCGGGGCGCACGGGTCTGGTGGGAGTGACGCTGCCGCGCATTCACCCGTCGTATTTCTCCGTGATCGTCGCCGGTGTCGCGGAGGCGCTCTACGAGCTTGACATGCGCATCGTGCTCGCCCCGACGCTGCATGAGCACGACCGCGAGGTCGGGCTCCTCGAGCGCCTGATGCACGGGACGACCGACGGCGGCCTTCTCGTGCTGCCGGAGGAGTCCGGCAGCGAGCTGCATACCCTGATGAGCTACGGCTACCGCTTCGTGGTCGTCGATCCGCGCATCCGGATCGACGAGCGGGTTCCCACCGTCTCGGCGGCCCACACCTCCGGCGCCGACCAGGCGACGCGGTATCTGCTGGAGCTAGGCCATCGCCGCATCGCCGCGATCACCGGACCCGGCGACATGATGGCCACCGAGGAGCGCCTGCGCGGCTACCACGCGGCGCTCGCGACCGCGGGAGTGGCGCCGGATCCCGCGATCGTGATCGAGTCCGACTGGGAGGTGGACGGCGGCCGGCGCGCCGGCGCAGCCCTGCTCGAGCTCTCCGACCCGCCGACGGCGATCTTCGCGTTCAATGATCCGCTGGCGATCGGCGCGATGCAGTCCGTCGTCGCGCGCGGTCTGCGCGTGCCCGAGGACGTCTCGATCGTCGGCTTCGACGACACCGCCGAATCCGAGTTCGTCACGCCGCTGCTGACCACCGTTCGCCAGCCCCTCGCCGAAATGGGCCGGATGGGGGTCAGCCTGCTGATGCGGCTGCTCGAGAACCGCAGCTTCGAGGCGCTTCACGTGGAACTCGCGACCCAGCTCGTCGTGCGCGCTTCGACCGGTCCGGCGCCGGCTCGCTGAGGCGGCGCCGGCGCGGCTCGGCGGCGGGCCACTAACCGCATCACAACCGCGGCTGGCGCCGGCGCGGCGACAATGGGAGGCGACGATCGGCGGAGCCGCCGCCGACGCAAGCCAGCCCCGCTCAGATCTCTGTTCACGCTGACGACAGCCCTCCTCCTGTGTCTGCTGGGCTTTGGCGTGGGCGTCTTTGGCACATTGGTCGGCGCGGGCGGCGGTTTTATCCTGACGCCGGTGCTGCTGCTCGTCTACCCGCACAGCACGCCCGAACTGCTCACCGCGATCAGCCTGGTCGTCGTGTTCTTCAACGCCACCTCGGGCAGCGCCGCCTACGCGCGCCAGGGCCGGATCGACTATCGCTCCGGCCTTGTCTTCGCCGCTGCGACGGTGCCCGGATCGATCCTCGGGGTCCTGGTGGCTGACCGCGTGTCGCGGCCCGGCTTCGACGTGATGATGGGGGTGGCGCTGACCGCGCTGGCGCTGTGGCTGATCGTGGGCAGTACGGAGGCGGGGGAGGGTGTGGCCGGGATCGGTTCGCCACGGACGATCCGCAGCCGAGACGGCCAGGTCTACACCTACCGGGCGCGCGTTCGCCGCGGTGCGCTGCTCAGCGTCGGCGTCGGCTTCATCTCGAGCTTTCTCGGCATCGGCGGCGGCGTCGTCCACGTGCCGCTCATGGTCGCCGCCCTGGGCTTCCCGACGCACGTCGCGACCGCCACCTCCCATTTCGTGCTCGCCTTCATGGCGCTTGTGGCGACGATCACGCACATCCTCAGCGGCTCGTTTGCGCATGGCGTCGGGCTGCGCCGCGCCGCGTCGCTGTCGGTCGGCGTGGTCATCGGCGCGCAGATCGGCGCCCGGGTCTCACGGAACACGAGCGGCCGGCGGATCCAGCACCTGCTCGCCGCCGGACTGCTCCTGCTCGGTGTGCGGCTGATCCTCAGCGTGGCCCTGTAGCTCGGGGACGGCCACATCGGCTGGTGCACGATCCGGTCTAGGGGTCGCGACGCCCAGCCGTCCGCACAGCGTTCGCGCGCCTCCTGGTCGCAAACACCCCGCGAGGATGACGTCTCGCCGGGGTGCCGGTTTCTAGGGCTACGGCGACGGCACCAACCGAATGTAGGGCAGCGGCTGCGCCTTGACGCCGTCCGGGTAGCGCTCGGCCTGAATCTCAGGGGTCACGGCTGCCGTGAGGATCACATCCTCACCCTGCTTCCATTGCGCGGGCGTGGCGACCTGGTGGTTGGCGGTCAGCTGGAGCGAGTCGATCACCCGCAGCACCTCGTCGAAGTTGCGGCCAGTGGTCATCGGGTAGATCAGCACAAGCTTGATCTTCTTGTCCGGCCCGATGACGAACACGTTGCGGAGCGTGGCGTTCTGGGCAGGGGTCCGCTCAGTGGGATCGCCCGCCACGTCCGCCGGCAGCATGCCATACGCCTTGGCGACCGCGTGGTCGGTGTCGGCGATGATCGGATAGTTGACCTCCGTGCCCTGGAAGCTGGCGATGTCCTCGGTCCACTTGCTGCTGCCCTCCGCCGGATCGGTGGAGAGGCCGATGATCTTGACGCCTCGCTGATCGAACTGCGGCTTGATGGAGGCCATGTATCCAAGCTCGGTGGTGCAGACCGGCGTGAACGCCCTGGGATGGCTGAAGAGGACTGCCCAGCTGTCGCCGATCCAGTCGTGGAAGCTGATCGGTCCTTCGGTGCTGTCGGCTTGGAAGTCGGGTGCGGTGTCGCCAATCGTCAGTGTCATGGTGGTCTCCTAGAGGCTCGCGGACGGTGGGATCTGCCGGTCGCTCGGATGTGAGAAGCCCATGGCCCGCGAGTCGCCGATCCAGTCGTGGAGGTGGATCGGGCGTTCGGTGGTCTCGGCCTCGAAGTCCGGGGAGGTCGAGCCTAGCTGCAGAGACATGTGGTTCTCCTTGCTTGACTGCGAGAGCGGATGCGACGACCTCCGGTGCCCGCGGGGCGGACCGTGCGGGTCGTTCGGTCGGACGACGATACTACCAAATCCCGATCGAGAATCAGGAACATCAGGTCTGGTTTGAGCGCGCCTTCGCGCGTCAGTCCGCCGGGTCGACTTCGCGCAGTCCGCCGGTGTGGACTGGCGCCATCCAAGCTGGCAGACGACCCATCGCCAGGGCGCACGGCCGCCATCCCGCCGCCCATACGGCGCGACGGGATGGCTGCTCGACCGCCCAGGGCTATCCGGCACGGATCGTGGAGCGCCCCGCGGGGGCGCTCGCCGAGACGGTGCGTCAGGAGCCGAAGAGGCTCGCTCCGCTCGCGCCGGTCGAGCCGGTCACTCCGCGTCGGGCCCAGCCGCCGGCGCGGCCGCCGGCTTGACCGCTCCAGGTGCGCTGCAGCAACGCATCAATCCGGCTCGAGAGGTCTGTCAGGCGCCGGCTCTCCTGCTGGCTGGTGATCGTTCCGGCTGTCACCGCCGCGCCCAGCCGACTCGTCTCGGCAGCGACGATCGCCGCCTTCAGGCCCGCCGGCGACTTGGAGGCTGTCGCGTTGGCGATCGCATCGAGCGACTCGCCGGCCGCCAGGTCGGAACGCAGGGTCGCCTCGGTGATTCCGAGGTATTGGGAAGCGGCTGAACTCACATCAAGGAGGCCGCGGCCGCGCCGGCCGGGGCCGAAGCCGCGCCGTAGGCCGCCACCCGGGAACTGAGCGCTCGAGCTTTGCGCGATGCGCTGCTCGAGCTTGGTTGCCTGGGCTTGGGTCAGGCGGCCGGCGGCGACCGCCGCGTTGATCCGGTCGCTGTCGGCGGCTTTGATGGCGGTGCTCAGCGCGGTCGGCGTGACGCCGAGGCGCTGGGCCAGATCGTTGACGTAGGCTTGCGCACCGGAGCCGGAGGAGCTCTGTGTGGCGGCGAGCGCAGCGGCTGTGCCGCCCAGCATGGCGAAGGTCGTCGCAGCGATCACCAGCTTCTTGTTCAAAAAGGGGTTCATCGGAATCCTCTGTGATCGCGGGGGATGGGTACCCAGTGAAGCGCCGGCTGCTGTTCGGCGGCTAAACCGCCGAGCAACCCCGGGTAAATTCTCGCCGCGGGCGTGCGTGCGCGGGCCCGAATGAGCCCGGTCCGGCCTCGAGGCGGCCGCCTCGAGGGGCCCACCGCGCTGGGCAGGGACCCCGCGGGTTAGCCGAAAGCGAGTGCGGGACGCGCCGTGGCGCCGAGCGCGCCGAGAGCGACCAGTGTCCGGCTGATCGTCGCGGCCGCCGCCGACCGGCGTCGTTCAGGCGAGGGCGCTGGCGGGCAGCAGGTATTGGGGGACCTGGGCGCCGGACGGGTCCGTGCCGCCGGACAGTCTCGAGCCGTGCAGGCCTCCCGCGCCCGCCGAGGGTGCAGGTGTCTCGGGCGTGCCGCCGTGACCGATGATCCACTCCCTGAACGCTGCGAAGTCGCCGCCCTCGGCGAGGATCGCGGCGCGCCCCACGACGAAGCCACCGGACGCGTGCGGACGCGCCAGGCGCGCGAGCACGATCCTGATCGGATCCGGTGCCACGGAGGGCTCAGACATGAGCCACATGCATCGTGTAGCGCCGGCGCGCGGCCTTGCGATAGGCCCGCTCGTAGCCGGCGGCGACGACGTCGGGGTCGCAACGGGCTGCGACCCAGGCGCGGCAGTCGCGCGCGGAGACGCTCGCCAGCCGGCCAACCGCGGCGGCCATCGCCTGCTCGTTGCCGACGAGAAAGCCGGTGCGCCCCTCGACGACGATTTCGCGCGCGGCGCCCTCCGCGAACGCGATGACCGGCGTTCCGCAGGCCAGCGCCTCAACCATCACCATGCCGAATGGCTCCTCCCAGCGGATGGGCATCAACAGTGCGCGCGCGTGGGCGAAGAGCGACCGCTTTGCGGCCCCGGCGACCTCGCCGACGAAGCGGACGCTGCTGCCGTCGACGTGGGGCGCCACCTCGGCGTCGAAGAACGCCTGCTTCCCCGGCTGGATCACGCCGGCGAGTACCAGCGGCACGCCGGCCGCGCGGGCGGCCGTGATCGCGCGCTGTGGCCCCTTCTCCGGCGTCATCCGCCCGATCCACAGCAGGTAGTCGTCCTTTTGCTCCTGCAGCGGCCAGGCGCTCACGTCCAGCGGGTTCGGAATCACTGTGGTCGGGCCGATCCCGGCCGGCGCCGACGCGAGCTGCGCCTTGCTGATGCCCACGAGCGTCACCTTCCCAGCGTGACGGCGATAGAAATCCGCCGTGCTGGGGGTGAACTGCCCGTGCAGGGTATGGACGATCGGCGTGTCTATTCGGTCGGCCATCGCCACGGCGGTGAAGCCGCAGTGGTCGTGGATCACGTCGAAGGGCTGATCGAGTGAAGCGCGGTCGATCGCCTCGAAGGCTCCCGCGACATGGTCGACCTCGTACAGCGAGCGTTCGATCTCGTCGGGGTGAGCGGCGGAGAGCAGCGTCACGACGGCTGCGCTCGACGTTGAACCGGGCGCACAGAAGAGCGTCACCAGGTGCCCTCCCCGAACCAGTGCCTCGGTCAGCACGCTCACGACCTCCTCGACGCCGCCGTAGCCAGGCGGCGGAACAGAGATCCAGGGCGGAGCGAGCATCGCGATGCGCAGCGGCGCTCCCGCAGCGCCCTCGCCCGCGAGACGCCACCCCTGCCGGCGGTCGAAGTTGCGCGCCGCGGATGCGGACGCGTAGGTCACGCCGCCACCGGGCGCCGGCCGCAGCGGCCCGCCGGGCCCCGGCAGCAAGAGCGGAAGCGGGCGCGCACGGGCGCGGCCCTTGGCGCGCTGCCCCTGATGGCCTATGGAACCCACCAGCACAGGGTCAGCGTCCAGATCCACGGGGTCGGGGAAGAGCGGGCTGGTCATGATGGGTCTCGTTTCGGTTGGGGCGGTGTGCGGGCTTGCGTGTTCCAGGGGCCTTGGTGTCAGGAGCCACGACGGCCGCGACGGCGGCCGAAGCCAAAGCCGGACAGCAGCAGGACAACGATGACGATCAGAAGGATCGTGATCATGGTGAGCACCTCCTCACGTTCGACGAGTTTGCGGCGTGCGGCGCGGGTTTGAGGCGCGCGCTCATGCGACCGGCACGCCCGCTCCGTGGTGGACCTCGACCGATTCAGCAGCGGTCTTGGCGAGAATCTCGCGGGCACGCTCGACATCGGCGGTCGTACCGTGAGCGATCAGGATCTGTTTGTCCGCCCGCAGGGCCGTCTCGTAGCGGATCACGGCGTCGGCTGGGATGCCGAGCGTCGAGAGGGTTGCCGTCAGCGCCCCGAACCCGGCGCCGACGACGGCGGTGATCAACAGGTAGGTGAGATAGCCGCCGACGGCGACGGGCCCGACTCCGGGTAGGAAGATGAAGGCGCCGAACAACACGCCCCACAGGCCTCCCCAGCGCGCCCAGCGCCCGGCGCGCACGGCAGGGGTGTCGAAGCCGATCACGTGCCGCTCCTCGTTCATGCCGCGGGCCACGATCGAAAGCTGGGCCATCTCGAAGCCGCCATGCTCGAGTGTGCGCACGGCTTCCTCGGCCTGATCGAGGTCGCCATAGACGGCCACGGTCGCGTTGCGCTGGCGTTCGGGCAATGACTCCGCTGTGGGGGTGTCGGTCATGCGGGAACCTGGGTTCCGTTCGATGCTGGTGGCAGGGCGGGGGACCCGGGGAGCCCGCCGGCCGCGTTGCTCTCGCGCGCCAGAAACGCGCCGAGCTCCTGGATCGTGCTCATCAGCGGCGCCGGGAACACGACCGTGGAGTTCTTGTCAACCGCGATCTCGACGAGCGTCTGCAGGTTGCGCAACTGCAACGCGAGCGGGTGGGCCATCATCACATCGGACGCTCGGGCGAGCTCCCCGGCGGCGAGCGCCTCGCCCTCGGCGGCGATGATCTTCGCCCGCTTCTCGCGTTCGGCCTCCGCCTGACGGGCCATCGCGCGCTTCATCGTGTCGGGCAACTGGATGTCCTTCAACTCGACCGTGGTGACCTTGATACCCCACTCCTCGGTCTGGATATCGAGGATCTCGCGGATGTTCTGGTTGATCGTGTCGGTCTCCGACAGCGTCTCGTCAAGGGTGTGACGCCCGACCACCGAGCGCAGCGTGGTCTGGGCTATCTGGTTGATCGCCTCGGCGACGCTCTCGATCGCGACCACCGCGCGGACCGGGTCCGCGACGCGGTAGTAGGCAACGGCCGAGACGTCGATGCTGACGTTGTCGCGCGTGATGATGCCCTGCGACTGGATCGGCATCGTGATGATCCGCAGTGACACGCGGTCGACGCGGTTGATCAGGGGCACGAAGAAGATCACGCCCGGTCCGCGGGCGCCGTCCTTCACGCGGCCGAGATGGAAAACCACGGCGCGCTCGTACTGCTTGAGGATCCTCACAGACGCCGCGAGAATCGCGGCGGCGACGACGAGGACTGCGATCAGGACATAGACGATCATGAGGATCCGCCCCCGGGGGCGACGCTGGCGCGCGATGGTGCGCGCTGCGCTCGGCAGCCGGCCGTCGTGGCCACCACGCGTGCGGCGCCAGCCGTGTCATTTCGGCTGGAGCTGCCATCGAGTGGCGCCGCGGCGTTGCATGTGCCGCCCGCGATCGACGCGGTGGGAGAAACGTGTACGTCGGGCACGGCTACCTCCGGGGTTGCGGATCCTCGGAAGTCAGGTCGCGTTGCCAGCGCTCTGCTGACCCCGCGGTTTATGCCCTCGACACTCAACGCTACTCGCCATGTCAAGCCGCGACGGGCGCACGGGCGAGTGCGCCGGCGGATCGCGGCGGCGGTTTCGCCAGGGTCAGCAGAGGCCGGGGGGTCCACAGCGGTCGCCTCGCTCAGATCGCTCGTGGGATGATTCGATCCGTTTCGACCAGTCCGCCTGCGCGTGTGTCCGCGTAGACGACCATCACCATCGGCGGTCCACCGAACCAGGCGTTTGTCTCACCCTCGCCCACGTACTCGGCTGGGCGTTGTGACCCGCCCTGCTCGAGCACCCAAACAGGCTCGCCCTCGTGGAAGATGCCGTCGCCGATTGAGCTCATCGCGGCTCACCGGCCGGGGTCGGGGGCTGGGTTTGCGCCCCTACGGCGCCGCGGCGCGGGGCGCGTGTGCGCATGCGAACGAGCAGCGTGATCAGCGTTCCGAGCAGCCAGCCGATGATCGCGGCGAACAACGTCAGCCAGACCAGGGGCAGCGTCGAGTGAGCGAAGACCCAGTCGACCCTCACCCGGTGGGTGTTTGTCGTGGCCAGCGCCACGACGTAAACGAGCAGCGCGATCGCCGCCACGGCGTAGAGGTGCAGCCTGGTGCGGTGCGCCATGCGGCGCGTGTGGGCACGGTGGCTCTCACCTGGAGGCGCGGTCGGGGCCGTCGGCGCCTGTGCCGCGGGCGTGGAGGGCTCGAAGGGGGGCGCCGTGGCGCCGAGCTCGGCGGCGGCCGGCGGGTCGATCAGTTCGGGTGAATTCTTTTGCGACATCGCTGTCTCCTTGCGTCGTCCTCAACAACGGGCCGTTGCAGTTGGCGCGCGGCGAGCGTCACGCCGCGCCCCTTGCGAGTGCTCGGGCGGCCTGGTAGGTGACCACGCGGGCGCCGGTGTGTGAGCGGCGTCGCTGTGCGCCGTGCTTCCCCGGTCTCCGAACCGCTTCGACCGGCGCCTCCCGCGCGGCCGAGGAGTCACGCAGGCCGGCTCGGGCGCGAACGAGCAGCGACTTCACGCTGGACACCGTCGTATCCATTGCGACGGCGATCTGGTGGTAGGCGAACCCGTCGATCTCCCGCAACAAGAGCGCCGTGCGCTGGCTGTCTGGGAGCGCGTGAACGTCGTCGAGGAGCTCGCGGAACTGCTGGCGGCTGACGAGCGTCTCGACCAGCGTGCCGCCGCTCGCGGCGTGCTGGTCATCGAGTGAGTCGATGCCCACGGTGCGCGCGCGTCGCAGCTGGTTGATGCAGCGGTTCCGCGCTATCCGGTACAGCCACGGGCGCACCTGGATCTCACGGTCGTCGGCGAGCAGGGCGCGGAACGCGGCCGCAAACACATCCTGCAGCGCGTCCTCGGCGTCCTCCTTCGATTGCAGGATCTTCCAGCAGAACCACAAAAGTCGCGTTTGATAGCGAGCCGCGAGCGTCTCGAAGGCGCTCTGGCGCCCCCGGCGCAGCAGCGCGACGAGCTGCTCGTCCGTACACGCCTGAAGCAGGCCGTCGGGGGCGTCGATCAGTGGAGCAGAGACGTGCGGCGTGAGGGTCGGGACGGGCATCTTGCCTCCGGGAGTCAGATGAACTCGCGGAAGTCGGCTCATGTTGCCGTTCCACTTGCCGTGGAACAACCTCACGTGTGTGCCCTCCAGGCCTGAAGTCTACTCCGCATTCCCGCCAAAAGCCAGCCGGGACGGATCTTGCAAGCCGCTGGAGCGGCGCCGGTGTGTCAGCGCGCCGGCGCGTGCACGTCGGCGGACGCCGGAATCTCGTCGCGGTCGACGAGGTCGGTGGGGGCGAGGATGAAGACCTCGCACATCATGTCGGGGTGCTGCTGGTTGCCGCTCATGAAGCCGATCACGCGCCGGCCGGTCGCGGTTTCGATGACCTGTTCGAAGCGTTTGCGCATCAGCTCCTGGAATTCCATTCGCTGCTGGATCACGGCCGTGCCACGGCCGCCCTCAAGCAGCGTCTCCTCGACCCGCGAGAAGCCGCCGCGCAGCACACACACCACGAGGTCATCGGCGTAATAGGACTTCGTCCGCGTCGGGCCGTGCCCGTAGAACTCCTTCAACAACCCAACCATGCCGTCCGAGATCGCAGTCAGCACATCGCCGTGCGTCCGCGCCGGCGTCTGGGCCTCATCCGCGCTCATCGCGCGGGACCTGGGTGGGGTGCGCTCCGATGAACGAGTAAAGCGTAGCGCTATGGTGTCGGTGAGCATCGCTCGTCGGGTCACCGCCCTTCGCCTCGCGCGCGACCTTTGCACCGAGGGACGAGAGAGAAGGCCGCCATGTCGGCCCACAGCACCCCTCTGACCGGTGACGAGCTGCTTGCAGCGGTCACTGACGAGATGGTCGAGCTGCACCGGCGCTACCACCACCGGGCCCCCGTGACCGCCAAGACGCAACTGCTCGGCGGCGACCTGCTCGCGTGTGTGCTCGGCGGCGTCTACACGACGGTCGAGCAGACGATGATCGAGCTGCAGCACTCGACGATCGTGCAGGAGACGCGCAGCGCCTTTCAGAACGCCATGGCGTACAAGTTCATCGCCGCCGTGGAACGGCTGTCCGGCCGCGAGGTTCTGGACTTCATCTCCAACCACCATGTCGGTCCCGACATCGAGATCGAGCTCTTCATCCTGCGGCCCCAGCAAGGGTGAGCCGGGTCCCGCGCGGGGCGCGAAACCAATGTGGATGACTACGGAGGGGCCGCAAGCGCCACCGCAGTAGCGTTACGGGCGAGGGCATTCACGTGGGGTCGGCGTCGCGCCGGCAGCACGACCTGACTTCCGCCGAGCACCACCCACCTGCGGAGGTCGCGATGTCGCGCCAACAGTGGCGAGCGGCCCGGCTCGCGCGAGTGAGCTGCGCGCGTTGCGTCAAGCATTCGTCGGGCGGCCGCCGCGTCCCGCTGTCCACGTGAGGAGATAGAGCCATGCCTGCCAGTCACCTGCGTCGCAGAATGCACCCGGTCGTACGCCGGCACGCTGCGGCGAGTCGGCCCGGAGCGCGCGTTCTCGGTGTCTCCTCGCTCGCGCTGATCAGCCTCGCTGCGGTGCTCACCCTGCGCAGTCTCCCCAGCATCGCGGAGGACGGCTGGTCGAGCATCGCGTATTACCTGCTTGGGGCGCTGCTCTTCTTCGTTCCGCTCGCGCTCGTGGCGGCGGAGCTCGCCACCGGCTGGCCGCGCGCAGGCGGGCTCTACGCCTGGGTGAGAGAGGCGTTCGGAGAGCGCTCGGGCTTCCTCGCGATCTGGTTCGAGTGGGTCGAGAACGTCGTCTGGTTTCCGACGGTGCTTTCGTTCGTGGCGGCGGCGGTGGCCTACGTGATCGAGCCGAAGCTCGCGAACGAGAAGGTCTACCTGGTGATCGTCATGCTGATCGTCTTCTGGGGCCTGACGGCGCTGAACTTCTTCGGCGAGAAGTCGATCCTTCGCCTGAACAACCCGGCGGTGATCATAGGCACGCTGATCCCAGCCGCTGTGCTGATCGGACTCGGTGCCTACTGGCTCCTTGCGGGTCGCCACCTCGCAGCTCCGTTCAGCGCGTCGGCGCTCAAGCCGAACCTCGGGAGCGTGAGCAACCTCGTGTTCTTCGTCGGCGTCGTGCTGGGCTACGCCGGCATCGAGATGGCCGGCTTCCACGCCAAGGAGACGCGTAACCCCACGCGCGACTTTCCCCGGGCGATCCTCTTCGCCGCGATCCTGATCGTCGGGGTTTCGATCCTGGCGACGCTGGCGATCGTCGTCATCGTGCCGCGCGGGCAGCTCAGCCTGGTGGCCGGCATTCCGCAGACCTTCGACCTCTTCTTCAAGGCGGTCGGTATCGGGGGCTGGGCGACCAAGCTGCTCTCCGGGCTGGTCGCGATCGGCACGCTCGCACTGATCAGCACGTGGCTGCTGGGACCGACGAAGGGCCTCTACGCAGCCGAGCGAACCGGCGATCTGCCGCCCGAGTTGCATTACGTCAACAAGCGCCACGTACCGGTGGCGCTGCTGATCTTCCAGGGGATCCTCAGCACACTGTTCGCCCTGATGTTCCTGTTCGTGCCGTCGATCAACAGCAGCTACTGGATGCTCACGGCGCTGACGACCCAGATCCTCGTGATGATGTACATCCTGATCTTCGCTGCGGCGATCAAGCTGCGCTACACCCAGCCGGATGTTCCCCGCGCGTACAAGATCCCCGGTGGCAAGGCCGGGATCTGGCTCGTCGCTGGAACCGGCATCGTTGGCTCGGCGTTCGCGCTGATCATCGGCTTCGTACCGCCGAGCGGTGTCAGCCACTGGCCGACGCCGATCTATATCGCCGTGATGGCGGGACTGATCGTGGTCTGCTCGGCTCCGCCGTTCATCGTCGAGAGGATTAAGAAGCCGAGCTGGAAGATCACGAGCCCCGACACGGTGTTGCTCGACCTCGACGACGGTTCCCCGGACGCGGCGGCCGCGCCCGCCGCGGACCTCGCCGGCGTCTGAACGTCGACCCTCTCGAACCCCAAGGAGTCCATGATGCTGGAACGCCACGAATTCCCAGTGCTGTTCGTTGCCGGGTCGAAGCGCCGGGCGGCGGCGAGTCAGACGCTGGGCCGGATCGTTGAGGA
Source organism: uncultured Solirubrobacterales bacterium (assembly GCA_963788385.1). Lineage (GTDB taxonomy): Bacteria > Actinomycetota > Thermoleophilia > Solirubrobacterales > Solirubrobacteraceae > Palsa-513. Next base: position 73,614 of record CAWBGR010000014.1, on the reverse strand, counting down.
GCTTGTGGTGCTCGGGCACCGGGTCGTCGAGGCACAGACGCTGACCGACGGCCGCGCACTCGTGAGTTCGGATCCGTCGTTTGGCGCCGTGGTGCTGGACTGGGACATCACCGACGCGGACGCTGAGGCGGACGCGCGCGCGGTGCTCGATGCGGCCCGGCGCCGCAGCGGGCGCCTACCAGTTTTCCTGATGCTCGACCATGGCGACGCGGCGGGGCTGCCGTTGGATGTGCTCGAACTGGCGCGCGAGGTCGTGCTCGTGCTGGAGGACACGCCCGCCTTCATCGCCGGGCGGATCGACTTCGCGTGGCGCCGCTACGTCGAGATGCTGCTACCGCCTTTCTTTGACGCGCTCGTCGAGTTCGCCAACACCTACGAGTACTCGATGCACACGCCCGGTCATGCGGGCGGCGCCGCGTTTCGCAAGACAGCGGTTGGCAAGGCCTTTTACGACTTCTACGGCGAGAACCTCTTCCGCACCGATCTCTCGGTCTCTGTTGGCGAGCTGGGATCGTTGCTCGACCACTCGGGCCGGGTCGCCGAGGCGGAGCGCAACGCGGCGCGGATCTTCGGAGCCGACATGACGTTCTTCGTGCTGAACGGCACCTCGACCGCCAATCAGATCGTCGCCCACAGCGCGATCGTCGCGGGGGATGTGGTGCTCGCCGATCGCAACTGCCACAAGTCGCTGAACTACGCGCTGGCGATCACCGACGCGATCCCGGTCTACCTGCGCCCCGTGCGCAACGGCTACGGCATCATCGGTCCGATCCCGGCGGCTGCGCTCGAGCCGCAGGCGATCGCAGATGCCATCGCCGAACACCCGCTGGCCGGCCACGCCGCAGACCGCGCGCCGGTCTATGCGGCGCTCACCAACTCGACCTACGACGGCCTCTGCTACGACGCGCGAGCGGTCACGGCGCTGCTCGGCCAGAGCGTCCCGCGGATCCACTACGACGAAGCGTGGTTCGCCTACGCCGCCTTCAACCCGCTCTACCGCGACCGCCACGCGATGCACGCGCCGCTCGAATCCGGCGGCCCGACGCTCTACGCGACACAGTCGACGCACAAGCTGCTCGCCGCGTTCTCGCAGGCTTCGATGATTCACATCCGGTCGGGGGAGCGCGCCCCGGTCGATCCGGCCCGCTTCAACGAGGCCTACATGATGCATGCCTCGACATCGCCGTTCTATCCAATGGTCGCCGTGCTCGACGTCGCTGCGGCGATGATGGACGGCCCGGGGGGTGAGACGCTGACCGCGGAGTCGATCGGCGAGGCGATCGACTTCCGAAAGCGCGTTCTCTCGCTCGCAAAGGCGATCAGTGAGCGCGACGGCGCCGACGGATGGTTCTTCGGCGTCTGGCAGCCCGAGCGGGTGCGCGATCCGTCCTGCGGAGTCGAATACTCCTTCACCGACGCTCCGGATGAGCTGCTGGCCGGCGAGCCTGCTTGTTGGACGCTCGGGACCGAGGAGCCGTGGCACGGCTTCGGCGCGCTGGCCGAAGGCTTCTGCCTGCTGGATCCGATCAAGGTCACGATCACGATGCCCGGCATGGATGTGGCCGGCACCTTTGCGCAGCGGGGAATCCCGGCCCAGGTCGTGACGATGTTTCTTGATGAGCAGCGGATCGAAGTCGAGAAGACCGGCGACTACATCATTCTGGTGCTCTTCTCGATTGGCATGACGAAGGGCAAGTGGAGCACGCTGGTTGATGGGCTCCTCGGTTTCAAACGCGCCTATGACGAGAACCAGCCGCTCGCCGATGTGCTGCCGACGCTCTCGGCGGCCCATCCGCAGCGCTACGGCAGCCTCGGGCTCGCGGACCTGTGCGACGAGATGCACGACGCGCTGCGCACCGGCGCCATGCCGGCGCTTCTCGACAGCGCCTTCGACGCCCTGCCGGCGGCGAAGCTCACGCCCGCCGAGGCATACCGCCGTCTCGTACGCGGCCGCACGGAACGTCTCGGCCTTGTGGCGATGGCGCAGCGAACGGCGACGGTGATGGTCGTCCCCTACCCGCCTGGCATCCCGATCCTGATGCCTGGCGAGAGCGCCGGGCCTGCCGACGGGCCGCTGCTTGAGTACCTCCGCGCACTCGAGTCGTTCGACAAGCGCTTCCCGGGATTCGAGCACGACATCCACGGCGTCGAACGCGACGCGACAGGTGACTACGCGATCGAATGCCTCACCACGGAGGCGGTCCCGGCGGCGTCGAACGGCCGGCAGCAGCGCGAGCGCGAGCGCCCCGTCACGGTGGGCGCGCAAGCGCCGTAGGCCTCAGCCGGCGGGGGACGCTCGCGTGCTAGGCGCCGCGCAGCACGGCGTACCACAGCCTGTCGGCCACGGCGACGATCGCCTCGGCCACGTGAAGGTAGCGGCGGTACAGGTCCTGCGCGGCGAGGACGGCTCGGAGGTCGTCGACCTTGAGCAACTGCGCCATCGCCTGGCGGTAGTCGCGCTCGACATGGTGCACGGCGTTACTTGCCGCATCGGCCTGGCGGCCCGCGGCTTCCGGCTCCCTGCGCAGCAGCCTGAACCCGTCGACGATCGCGCGGGTCCCCTCGGCCAGTTGCGCGCCCATCAGTCCGGCGTGGGCGTCGGGCTTCCAGCCGAGCACCTCGGCTTCGCGAAGGGCGTTGCGCGCCTCGCCCAGCACGCGGTCGACACGTTCAGACAGCGTGTAGAGATCCTCTTGGTCGACCGGGCTCGAGAGTGCGACCTGGAGCGCTTCGAGCAGTTCGCGACGTGCGACGTAGGCGCGATCGCGGGCCGCGTGCAGGGCCTTCGCCGCATCCTTGCCGCCGCCGCGCGACCATGCCGCGAACGCGTCAACGCCGGCCGCGGTGACCTCGCCCTGCGCCAGGAGCAGCGCGAGCACGTCCGGCGCGGCCGGCAGCAGCAGGCGCCGCCACCAGCGGCGCTTCGCCGCAGCGCGCGCCCGGATCTCCCCTGGGTCGCCGGCGCCCCCACTCACGCGAGCGCCCCGATCAGGCGACCGAACGCGACCAGTCCCGCGCCGAGCGCGGCGCAGGCCGGCACCGTGACGACCCAGGCCGTGATCACCGTACGTACCGTAGGCCAGTGGACATGCCGGCGTCGTCGCGCGGCGCCGACGCCGATCATGCTCGACGCGACGACGGTCGAGGTGCTCACCGGCGCGCCGATCAACGCCGCACCCAGGATCGCGACGGCGGAGGCGCTCTGTGCCGCGACCCCGTCGAGCGGGCCGCCACGATAAAAGCGAGAGGACACCGTGCGGACGATCCGCGCTCCGCCCGACGCGGTGCCGGCCGCGAGCGCGAAGGAGACGAGCGCAACCAACCAGAAGGGAACCGAGAAGCGGTGGACGGCGCCCGCGGCCAGGAGCAAACCGGTCGCGAGGCCCATCGCCTTCTGCCCGTCGTTGGAGCCGTCCGCAAGCCCGACCAGCCCGGCGCTCAGCCAGGTCATCGTCCGCAGCGAGCGCATCACCTCGCGCGAGGCTCGCTGCAGCAGGCGCCCGAGCATGCGCCGCAGAGCGGCCGCGAGGAGGCCGCCGAGCGCCGGAGAGACCGCGATCGCGACCAGGGTCCCGATCACGCCGTATGGGCGCGCGCCGTGCAGGCCTCCCCAGCCCACGGCATGCCAGCCGGCTTCGACGGCGGCCGCGCCGGCGAGTCCGCCGACCAGTGCGATGCTTGCGCTCACAGGGATGCCCCGGCGCGTCAAAAGCAGCGTGAACGCCAGGCCGGCGATGCCCCCCGCCAGGTAGGTCCCGGGCAACTGCGCCGCGGGGACACGTACCAGGGTGGTCATGGTCAGCGCCACAGCCTGGCCGGCCAGAAGGCCGCCGGCTGCGTGGGCGACGAACGAGAAGGCCATCGCGCGCCGGTAGGAAGCGCCGCGAGAGGCGATCAGCACGGCGCTCGCGTTGGCGGCGTCGGATGCGCCGAGCACGAACGCGAATGCGACCACCACGACCAGCGCGGCCACACCTGAGACGCTCAGAGAACCAGGCTCGACGCGCCGATCATACGTGACGCGGGCCCGGGTCCGTCGGGGGCCGCCGTGCCGCCTGTGCAATCCACGGCGAACGAGCGACGGGTTTGGGTGCGGCGGCGTTGCCGCGAAGAAGATCGCCGGCGCTGCGCAACTTTGGCGCTCGCGGGCGCTCTAAAGGGGGTGATGTCGCGCATCGCAAGAATCTTCGCGCTCGGACTGGCGCTCGCGGCGGTTGTGCCCGCCGTGGCGCTCTCGGTTGCGACGGCCGCCCCGAAGCACCACCCCACCGTCGGGATCGGTGACGACAAGGCCGATATGTTCACCGATGCGCGTTTTCGTGCGCTGGGGATCAAGGCGGTCCGCTACGACATGTCTTGGGATGCGCTGTCGGTGACCTATCAGCGCCAGGAGGTCACGACGTGGATGGATGCGGCGAAGCGGGACGGTTTGAGTGTGCTGGTCACGATCGATCACTCCGACCGGGTCATCTACAAGAAGGTCAAGGTTCACGGCAAGACGAAGGAGAAGGCGTTCAGCCAGACCCGGGTGCTGCCGACGCAGGCGCAGTACATAAGCGCGTTCAAGGCGTTCCGCAAGAAGTTCCCATGGGTGAAGGAATTTGTGACCTGGGATGAGACAAACTGCTACTGCGAGGTCACCTACAACAAGGAAACTCAGGTCGCCGGCTTCTATCGAGGGCTGCGCTCGGCGTGTTCGTCGTGCACGATTCTCGCGGCTGAGTTTCTCGATACCGCCAAGCAGTACGCGGTGCCGATGAAGACGTGGGTGTCAAAGATCGACAAGGCGCTCGGCTTCCAGCCGGGGTATTGGGGGCTCAATGACTACGAGGACGCCAACCACCTCGTAAGCACCCAGACCCGCTCGTTGTTAAGTCTCGTTCGGGGCAACATCTGGCTCGCCGAAACGGGCGGAATCGTCAACCGCCACAACGACACCAAGCACCCGGGATTCCCGCAGAACGCCACGCATGCCGCCAAGGTCGACTCATACATCCTCAACACGATCGGGTCGCTGAGCTCGCGGATTCAGCGCATCTACCTGTACGAGTGGGACGCCAAGACCCGGCTTGACAGCTGGGACAGCGCACTGATCTCCTACAACACAATCGCGCGCCCGGGCTACACGGTGCTCGCCGACACGCTCGACGCCTGGGGGATCAAGCCGAATTGCAAGATCTCCAGAGTTCCGCCGGCCTGCTATCGCCGCTGAACACGCTGCAAGTCGGTGTGCAGCCAGCCGCGTCGCCCCGCCCTGGTTGTCCGGACGATGTGCTACTTTCGGAAAAAGGCAGGCGTCAGGCAGCTATTGCGATGGCGGCGGGACGCACGCTGTTTGGGAGCTGGACGCGCCGGCGGGTCACAATCGTGATGCCTGCCGCCCCCGCGGACCGCACCTCACCGTAGCTCACACGGGAGGTCGCTTCGCGTGTCGCACCGTCTGTCATTGAGATCCGGGTCGCGTGACAACCTCGCCACCGCGGATCGCGTATCCGACGCCGAACTTTCAGATGTGCTGAGCGAGTTCGCACGCACGATGGTGACGGACTTTCCGATCCAGGACATCCTGGATCACCTCGTCCAGCGAATCGTGGAGATCATGCCGATCACCGGCGCGGGCGTGACGCTGATCTCAGCCGGGCGCGGTCCACGCTACATCGCGGCTTCAAACGCAGCCGCAATGCGGTTTGAGGAGTTGCAGAGCGAACTATCCGAGGGGCCCTGTCTGGCGGCCTACCACACCGGCGAGGCGGTGGCCGTCGCCGATTTGCGTGCCGACAAGCGCTTCGCCAGCTTCTCGCCGCAAGCACTGCAGGCCGGTCTCGCGGCCGTGTTCACCTTTCCGCTGCGTCACGGGTCTGCGCGCCTGGGGGCACTCGATCTCTACCGCGATACCCCGGGGGCGCTCAGTCGGAAATCGATGAACCGGGCCCAGACGCTCGCCGACGTCGCGGCCGCCTACCTTTTGAACGCGGAGGCCCGCGCGGATCTTCAGGACTCGGCCGACCGCTCGCGTGAAGCCTCGCTTCACGATGCCCTGACCGGGCTCCCGAACCGCGCCCTGATGTTCGAGCGCCTCGAGCACGGTTCCCTCCGTGGCCGGCGCTCGCACAAGACGATGGCGCTGTTCTTCGTCGATCTCGACCGCTTCAAGGAGGTCAACGACACTCACGGCCACCAGATCGGCGACGAACTCCTCGTGGCGGTGGCCGAGCGGCTGACCGGGATACTGCGGCCGGGCGACACGCTTGCCCGGATGTCAGGCGACGAGTTTCTCATCCTCTGCGAGGACCTCGAGGACGCGGCTGATGCCGAGACCATCCTGGCGCGCATCGACGATGTGCTGGCGCCGATGTTCGAGCTGTCGGGCGTGGAGCTGGCGGTGACGGCCAGCATCGGCAGCGCGGTCACCGCGTCAGGCGAGAGAGCAGCGAAGCAGCTGATCCATCACGCGGATCTGGCGATGTACAAGATGAAGCGTCGCGCCGCCGGCACGCGCAACATCCTTGAGGCCGGCAGGGACAATGCTCCTGGCCCGCGCAGCGACCTCGGGGAGGCGCTGGCCGGGGCCGCCGAGCGTGGCGAGTTGCACCTCGACTACCAGCCCATCGTCGACGCCGTCGATGGGCGGCTCAACGGTGTCGAGGCTCTGCTTCGGTGGACGCATCCAAGCCGGGGGCTGCTGCCGCCGAGTCTGGTGATCGCGGTCGCCGAGCAGTGTGGTGAGATCGGCGAGATCGGGCGATGGGCGCTCGGTCAGGCGTGGTCTGATCAGCACAGCTGGCGAGGCGAGCGGCCCGGCGACCTCACGGTGTCGGTCAATGTCTCCGCCCAACAGTTGCTGACCGCGGGGTTCGCGGACATGGTGGCGACGGTGCTGCTCAGCGGCTCGAGCGATCCGCGGCTGTTGACGCTGGAGGTGACCGAGAGCGTGCTGGTCCAGGACAGCGAGCGCGCCGCGGTGGTGCTCAACGCGCTGAAGGGGATCGGCGTCACGCTTGCCCTGGACGACTTCGGCACCGGGAGCGCCTCGTTGCGCCAGATCGTGGACTACCCGATAGACACGATCAAGGTCGACCGGGCGTTCGTCGCGGACCTCGCCCCCGACACGGCCAGCGAGACGATCGTGACCTCCGTCGTCCAGCTAGCACACGCCCTCGGCAAGACCGTCATCTCCGAGGGTGTCGAGACCGCCGAACAGCACCAGGCACTGACGCGGCTGGGTACCGATGCCTGCCAGGGGTTCTACTTCGCCCGGCCGATGCCCGCCTCCGCCATCGAGGCGCTGATCCGCCACGCAGGGCCCCGCAGCGAAACGCGCCTGCCGGCGCGTTTCTGAAGGGGCGGGGCGTCCGCCGAAGTGGCGGCTCGGAGGTGGGCTCTGGCCTGGCCTGGAATCCCTGGGCCGCTGGACACTCCGCCACGCGCATGCCCGGGGCGGCTCGGGCGCTTTCGACGCCCGGGCAGGGTGTCCGTGGCGACATCAGCGCGCGGACGGGCACGCATTGACGCGGCGCCGCGCGGCGAGCGCAGGGTCAGTTGGTCAGCTCTGCTGCAGCGGTCGTGACGGTCCCTGGTTGGAGCCGGGCGCTCCACTTCTCCTCGACGTGGCCAAATTTCCAGAACGCGAGCGCGCCCACCCAGCAGAGGACGAACATGCCCACGATCACGAAGCCCGCCTTGTTGATGTCGAAGTTGGCCATGAAGTTCCAGAACCCGCCGTGCAGTCCGCCGATCTGCGTCGGCAGGACTCCAAGCACCTCGATCGTGCCGATGAAGAAGCAGATCGACACGGAGAGGCCGGTGATCGCGAGGTTGTAATAGACCTTGCGGACGGGGTTGAAGAACGCCCAGGAGTAGGCGAAGTTCATGAAGATCCCGTCGATCGTGTCCATCAGGCTCATACCCGCGGTGAACAGAACCGGCAGGCAGAGGATCGAGTAGAACGGCAGGTTCTGCGACGCAAGCAGGGCAGTAGTTGCGAGCAGCGCGACCTCCGTCGCCGTGTCGAAGCCCATGCCGAAGACCACGCCGACCGGGTACATCTGCCATTCCCTGGTGATCGTTCGCATCCAGCGGCCGAAAAAGCGGTACATCAGGCCGCGGTTTTGCAACTGGCGTTCAAGTTCTGCTTCGTCGTAGCTGCCGCGGCGCATCGAGCGGAACACGCGCAGGATCCCCGCCAGGATGACGACGTTGAGTGCAGCGATGAGGTACAGGAACGTCGCCGACATGACGGTGCCGAAGATGCCGCCGAACTGCTCGAGGCTGGAGTGGCTGTTCGAGACGGCGCCGTACACCGCCTTCTCGGCGACGACGATGCCGACACCGATCGCGATCACGATCGTCGAATGTCCGAGCGAGAACCAGTAGCCGAGGCTGAGCGGCCGCTTGCCCTCGTTCATCAGCTTGCGCGTCGTGTTGTCGATCGCGGAGATGTGGTCGGCATCGAACGCATGACGCAACCCGAGCGTGTAGGCGAGACCGGCGACGCCGATGCCGAGCCCCTTGTAGTGGGACGGGACGACGAACAGCAGAAACACACCGAACCCGATCACGTGCAGCGCTGTGATGGTTGTGAACATCAGCGCCGCGCGACGGCGCTCACTCGGCGTCAGCGCCTTTGCGACCTCAACCAGATACCCCAGGATCCCAAACCGCGACGTGCTGGCAGGCTTCACCGTGCTCACTGAACCCCTCCTCTGGCGCGCATGTTCTCGGACCATCTTCGCTGCCGACTGCGCGGCCCGCCGGTGCGTTGCTCCCTATACGCAGGTTGGCCGCCGGCGGATGCATGCAACTTTCTGGGCCCTGCTCGGCGCTCAGGCGTGATCACTCCCGGGCAATTTACGCACGCCCTCGCCAGTGACACAAGGCGATCGCGGTGGCCTGGGAGGACGACCGCCGGCCAGACCAGGATTTGCCGCGGGCGCGCCGGCTGGGGCAGCGACCCACGCGCAGCGAAGGATCGCGTCTCGGCGATCTGCCGCGCGCTTGACAGTGTCGTGCGCGAGACGGGGTGCGTACGCTGTTCGACCTCGCCATCGGCGAGGTCGAACCCGGCGAGTTCGTTCTCGAGCCGGTCCGAATCGCGTTGGGGGCCGCGCTGATCGACGTCCGCGAGTAGGCTTGCGGCCGCACAACGACCAAACATCTGATTGGTCCCGCGGCCCAGTGTCGGCGATCCGAGGAGAGACAACATGTCCCCATTTCCCACCGACGTCCGCCCTGTCGACGTCTACATCAGCTTTCCGCAGACGAATCCGTCGGCGACCACAGATCGTTACCGGTCGGTGCTCAAGGACGCCGACAGCCAGGCGACCGCGCGCCATCCCGCGGAGTACATGTTCAAGGACATCCCGGCCGTCATCACCGAGGATGACGATCCGGTCGCCGTCCTCCTCGGCGAGCTAGATCGTCACGGGATCGAGATCGCGCTAGTCAACCTCGACTCACCGGCGACGCCCAGGGCGCTGGAGCAGCATCCCGATCGCTTCCGTGCGACGGTCAACGTCGACCCCAAGGACGTTTCGGGCGCCGTGCGCAAGATTCGCGACTCCGCGGCCCGCTACAGGGTGCACGGGGTCGTGTCCTTCCCGGGTGGCGTTCAGGTCGCGATCAACGACGCGCGCTACTACCCCGTGTACCAGACGTGCGTCGACCTCGACATCCCGATCATCATGAACGCCGGCGTGGCTGGTCCGCGCTTCCCGTCCGTCGACATCCAGTACGTCGGGCACTTCGACCGCGTGTGTTACGAGTTTCCGGAGTTGAAGATCGTGATGTGCCACGGGGCGGAACCGTGGGAGGAGCTCGCCGTCAAGCTGATGCTCAAGTACCCGGGGCTCCATTACTGCACGAGCGCGTTCGCTCCCAAGTACTACCCGAAGGCGATCATCGATTTCGCGAACACGCGCGGCGCGGACAAGATCATCTACGCCGGCTACTACCCGTCCGGACTGTCACTCGACCGCATCTTCCGCGAACTGCCCGACGTGCCGTTCCGCGACCACGTCTGGCCGAAGTTCCTGCGCGAGAATGCGATGCGGGTTTTCCGCCTCGACGAGGACCTGTCGCCAAACGTCGCCGATCGCGAGCCTCTCACCGCGATGCGGTGAGAGGTGGACGTTCGCCGTCGGCGCGCCTTCGCCACTGGACCGACGGGCGCAGGTCGGCGAGTCCGACTGAAGGCGCGTGGCGGGCCGCTGTGCGCCTGAGAGCCCGAGGACCCGCTCGAGCGAGGCGTCCTCGGGCCGGCTGGTCGGCCGGGTTGTGGGCGTCGTCGGCGGCGTGCCCGAGGAGTCGTTCGGCGCGTGATCGCGCTCCTCGGTCAGGGCTCAGGCGTGGCCCAGCTCGTTGGCGCGAGCGACGCGCGCCTTCGCGGCGGCTGGCGCCGTGGCGTCGTCGGACGCGTACCGAACGCAGAAAAGCCCCGCATGGCGGGGCTTTTCCCAGTGCGCCCGAGAGGACTCGAACCTCCACGAGCTAAGCGCTCACAAGGCCCTCAACCTTGCGCGTCTACCAATTCCGCCACAGGCGCAGCGGAGGCGAGTATAGGCGCTTGATTCCGTCCCCGCCGGGCGCTAGTCTACGAACACGTGTTCGGTATGCGTGCTGTCCCGTCAAGGAGGCCGGTGTGGACCTGACGAAGCGCCAGCAGGAGATCTACGACTTCATCAAGCGATACTCGGCACGCCATGGCTATCCGCCGACGGTGCGCGACATTGGCAAGGCCGTGGGTCTCGCGTCGTCCTCGACCGTACATCAGCACCTCGGCAACCTCGAGCGGATCGGCCTGCTGAAGCGCGACCCGTCGAAGCCACGGGCGATCGAGTTGCTCGATCGCGCTGCGCAGGAGCTACGCAGGGTCGTGCGGCCGGAGGGGCTGCCGCTGCTCGGCGTGGTCGCCGCGGGCCGGCCGATCCTGGCCGAGGAGAACATCGAGGAATACGTCTCGGTTCCGGCCGCGGCCGGCGGCAGCGACGGGGAATACCTGCTCCGCGTGCGCGGGGAGTCGATGAAGAATGTCGGCATCATCGAGGGCGACCTCGTCGTCGTGCGACCACAGGACTCGGCCGATGACGGCGACATCGTGGTCGCGCTGGTCGGCGAGGAAGCGACCGTCAAGCGTTACTTCCGCGAGCGCGACCATGTGCGCCTGCAGCCGGAGAACGACGACATGGAGCCGATCCGCAGCCGCGAGGTTCACGTGCTCGGCAAGGTCGTCGGCTTGATGCGCTCGCTGTAGCCAAGGTCGCCGCCGGGGCGCTGGCGCCATGGCGTGCGGCGCGATGACGCGCTACTGTCGGTCTGCAAGCCAAGCAGCCGCGGAGGTTCTCCTTCGAGGAAAGTCCGGACATCACAGGGCAGGGTGGTCGCTCAAAACGACCCGGGGAAACCCGCGGGAAAGTGCCACAGAAATACACCGCCTAAGCGCGCGGCCACACGTGAGTTGCGTGCCGGCAAGGGTGCAATGGTGCGGTAAGAGCGCACCGGCGCCGCGGCGACGCGGCGGCCAGGCAAACCCCACCCGATGCAAGGCCAAGCAGGACCGTTTGCAGGCTGCCCGCCAAGGTCCAGGTAGGCCGCTCAGATAGATGGCTGCTCACGACAGAATCCGGCTTACCGGCTCGCTACGGAAAAGGCCCTGTTCATCAGGGCCTTTTCTATGGCGCAAAGTGCCGCCGGCGGGCCTCGGCCGCGCGAATGATCGGGGCCATCGGGTATCTTGCGGCGCGTGCTCTACTTCGTGCTGGCGTTCTGGGCTCTTGTTGGCGGCGGCGTATTCCTGGTCGCGCTCACCGGCGGGCCGAAGCGCGCACGCGCGCAGCTGCATTCGGAAAGTGCGCTCGCCAATCGCATTCGCCTGTCCGGTTTTGTCCTGGTGCTCGCTTTCGGGCTCGGGGCGCCGATCGCCGTCGCTGTCGCCAACGGGCAGGACAAGGGCCGCCAGGGACCCGGCGGCATCACCCTGACCTCCGCTCAAGCGAGCGGCCGCGAGCTATTCGCCCACTCCTGCGCGACCTGCCACACGCTCGCGGCGGCGGCGGCGGTCGGCCACGTCGGCCCGGACCTGGACCTGTACTCGGCGGTCGTGGACAACCCGGCGTTCGTCCTCAACGCGATCGAGCTCGGGCGGGCCCGCGGTAACGGTGACATGCCGGCCGCGATCTACACAGGCAGCCAGGCGCGCGACGTCGCCGCATTCGTCGCGGCCGTCGCCGGGCGCTGAGGCAGCGTCCACCCTGACGCCTCGTGGCGCCCCGCGGCGCGGCTCCTTCGCGCTCAGCCGCAACTGTTCCGGCGCCCGCGCGTTGTGGCTTGAGATGACCGAACTGCGGGTAGCTGAGGCACAAGCAGGGCGCGGGGCGTTAGCCGTCGAATCCCAGATGCAGCCCCTACAGCCGGGGCGCCGCGGGTGATCCGAAGGGAACCCGGCAGCGCACTTGATAACGATTGGTGAAAGGGGTTGCGAAATCGCTCCGGTCAGGTATCCTTACCAATCGTAAGTTGTAAGCAGAAGGTAAAGCTATAAGCAAAAGGTAAAGCAATGGCGAGCACGAAGGTCGAGATGCGATGAAGACGACAATGAGCAGGTTCCAGATCCACGACGACCTGACGGCGCCGGATGGCTCGCTGCCGGTGTTGCGCGGAGCTCTCGCGACCGGCGGGCAGCTGCCGAACTTTCTCGGCGTGCTGGCCGGTTCGCCGGCCGCGCTGCGCGGCTACGCGCGCTTCCGTGCGGAGCTGAAGCGCGGAACGCTCGGCCGAGCGACGCTTGAGCGGATCTCGCTCGCAGTGGCCGAGCTGTACGGCTCGGCGCCCGGGATCGCGCTGCACAGCCGCACGGCACGATCGTCAGGCCTCGGCCTTGACGAGGTCGCCAAGGCGCGCGAGTTCGATTCCGGAGACCCCAAGCAGGCCGGGCTGATGCGCTACCTCAAGGCGGTGCTCGACGGCGAGGGCGGGCCGCCCATGTACCTGCACGAGGAAGCACGCGAGCTGGGCTGGGATGACGAGCAGCTGATCGAGGCGATCGCATTTGCGTCGCTCGAAGTGTTCACGGCGATGTTGAACGTCGCCGGCGATGTGCCGATCGATGGATCCGTCGAGGATTCGAGGACACTGCGCGCGGCGTAGGATGCCCACGCGATGGCGCCCGCAACGAGCACACAAACCGCCGCGCACCCGCAGCAGCCGGTCGGCGCCGAATCAGCGCCCCAGGCCAAGCCGGCCTGCTGTCCCTACTTTCACCAAGCAGTCGAGCTGATCGGCCGGCGCTGGACCGGCGCCATAGTCGAGATCCTGATGCAGGGCGGGTCGCTGCGCTTCTCGACGATCGCCTCCGCCGTGCCGGATCTGTCAGATCGAATGCTGTCTGACCGGCTCAAGGAACTTGAGTCCTACGCGCTCGTGGAGCGCACCGTCTTTCCCGGACCGCCTGTTCGTGTGCAGTACGCGCTCACGCAGAAGGGCCTGGAGCTGTCACCGGCGCTGCGAGAGCTGGGGCGCTGGGCACGCCGCTGGCTCGGCACATCGGCATAGTTGCGCTCAGTGGCCGATTCGCCGATCACAGCGCAGGACGTGAGGGCGATCGTCGCCGATCGCGAGATCCGCTTCATCCGGCTGTGGTTCACCGACGTGATCGGTCAGCTGAAGTCTTTCTCGATCAACGCGGCCGAGCTCGACGGAGCGCTCGAGGCGGGCATGGGGTTCGACGGGTCCTCGATCACAGGGTTCAACGCGATCGAGGAGTCCGACATGATCGCGATGCCCGACCCCGCGACCTTCGCAGTGCTGCCCTGGCGCCCCGAGGAGCAGGGCGTCGGCCGCATGTTCTGCGATGTGCTGACGCCGGAACGCACACCCTACGAGGGTGACCCGCGCCATATTCTGCGCCGCGCGATCAAGCGCGCGAACGAGATGGGCTTCGACATTTTCAACGTCGGGCCCGAGCTCGAGTACTTCCTGTTTCGCGACAGCTCCGCCACCGAGCCGCTCGACAGCGGTGGCTATTTCGACCTCACGACGCTGGACGCCGGCTCAGACGTGCGGCGCGAGACCTCGATCGCGCTCGAGGCGCTCGGGATCCACGTCGAATACAGCCATCACGAGGTCGGACCGTCCCAGCACGAGATCGATATTCGCTATGCGGACGCGCTCAAGATGGCCGATGACTGCATGACGTACCGGATCACGGTCAAGGAGGTGGCGCTGAAATACGGCTGGCATGCCACTTTCATGCCGAAGCCGATGTTCGGCGAGAACGGCTCCGGCATGCACACTCACCAGTCGCTGTTCGCAAACGGCCACAACGCCTTCTTCGACCCCGACGATCACTATTTCCTCTCGCCAGTCGGGAAGGCCTTCATCGCCGGGCAGTTGCGGCACGCACGCGAGATCTGCTCCATCTTCGCCCAGTGGGTCAACTCCTACAAGCGGCTCGTGCCCGGGTATGAAGCGCCCGTGTATGTCGCCTGGTCGCGTCGCAACCGCTCGGCGCTGGTGCGCGTGCCGCTTTATCACCCAGGCTCCGAGGACGCCACGCGAATGGAGCTGCGCTGTCCTGACCCGGCCTGCAACCCGTATCTGACCTTCGCTGCGTTGTTGCAGGCCGGCCTTGAGGGCATCGAGAAGGGCTACGAGCTGCCGGAGCCAATGGAGAAGAACCTCTACCACCTCTCGCCAGAGGAACGCCGCCGCTACGGCATCGAGCAGCTGCCCGAGACGCTCGGTGCAGCGATCGAGCTGACCGCCGACTCCGAGATCGCGCTGCGCACGCTCGGCGAACACACCTTCAACCGATTCATCGAGATCAAGCGGCGCGAATGGGAGGAGTACAGGGTGCAGGTGACCCGCTGGGAGCTCGATCGCTACCTGCCGATCCTATGAGCGTCTCGACACCCCCATCCACGCGGCGATTGCGCCCCGACCACGCAGGAGGGCTGCGCCGATGAGTAAAGCCGGAACGATCAGGCTTGGCGACCTGCGCGTCGATCGCCTCGGCTTCGGTGCGATGCAGCTTCCCGGTCCGGGCGTCTGGGGTCCTCCGGCCACGCCACCGGACAGCCCTGGTGGCGCGATTGCGCTGCTGCGGCGCGTGGTGGAGCTCGGCGTGAACTTCATCGACACCGCCGACGCCTACGGTCCCGACGTAAGTGAGGAGCTGATCGCGCAGGCGCTGGCCCCCTACGACGGTATCGTGGTGGCGACCAAGGCCGGGCTCACGCGCAGCGGCCCGGGTGTGTGGAGCCCCGACGGACGCCCCGAGCACATCCGCTCCGCCCTGGAGGGGAGCCTGCGGCGGCTGCGTGTGGACCACATCGACCTCTATCAGTTCCACCGCCCCGACCCTGCGGTGGCGTTCGAGGAGTCCCTGGGCGCTTTCGTCGAAGCCAAGCAGGCGGGCAAGATCCGCCATATCGGGCTCTCGAACGTCACCTTCGAGCAGCTCGAGCGGGCGCTCGCGATGACCGAGATCGTCTCGGTCCAGAACCGCTACAGCGCACTGGACCGCAAGAGCCAGCTCGTGCTTGACGCCTGCACGAAGCGGGGGATCGCGTTCATCCCGTGGTTCCCGCTCGCGGCCGGTGAGGCGACCGTGGCCGGCGGGCCGCTTGCGCAGATCGCGGAGGCCCACGGTGCCACGACCGGGCAGATCGCGCTGGCGTGGCTGCTCGCCGTCTCGCCGGCGATGCTGCCGATTCCGGGCACCTCTCAGATCGCGCACCTCGAGGAGAACGTCGCCGCCGCCGACATCGAACTGAGCGCGGCCGATCTCGACACGCTCAGTCCAGCAGGGCCCTCAGAGCATCTGGCTCGCTGACCGGCGCCCGGCACGCGAAGTGCTCGCACACGTAGGCCGTCGCACGGCCCGCTATCGCTGAGCGCCCGGCGAGCAGTTCGACCACGCTACCGCTGCTCTCTGGCGCTGAGGCGAGCACGACGTGGGGCCGGTGACGCTCGCGCAGGACGTCGAGCAGCGGCTGCTGGTCGGGGCCGACGAGTGCGACCTCCTGCACGCCGGCCGTGTGCAGCTCGATGGCGCACAACAGGTGACCAAAGGCGATCGGGTAGCGCGGGGCAAGTGGCGCCGCCAGCCGCACGGCGCCGAGCGCCGCCCGCTCGTAGGACGGTTCGCCCGTGAGCGCCGCGAGCCGCAGCAGGCCGACCGCGGCGCTCGAGGAGCCGGACGGTATCGGGTGATCCTCGAGGTCCTTGCGCCGCGTGAGCAGCCGCTCGCCATCGACTGCGGTAACGAAGAAGCCGCCCCGCTGCGGGTCGGCGAAGCGCTCGAGGATCTGGTCGGCGAGGATCCGCGACCAGCAGAAGAAGCGCTCCTCAAAGCTCGCCTCGTACAGCGTCAGCAGCGCTTCGAGCAGGAAAGCGTGATCCTCGAGAAATGCGGGCTGGCGCGCGCCGCCGTCGTTGTAGGTGCGCAGCAGCCGACCGTCGCGGTCGCGCATCCGCTCCCAGACGAACTCGGCGGCGCGCTTCGCGGCGTCGAGGTAGCGCGGCTCGCGCAGCATCGCTCCGGCGTCGGCCAGCGCCGCGATCATCAACGCGTTCCAGGCGCACAGACGCTTGTCATCAAGCGCCGGGCGGGTCCGCCGGGCGCGCGCGGCCAGCAGCCGGGCCCGGATCTGTTCGCGTTCCGCCGGCTCCTCGCCGTGCGCCTGGAGGACATTGGCGCCCTCGAAGTTGCCCTCCGCGCTGGCGCCGAAATACGCGATCGCCGCCGGCGCGAATTCACCGAGCTCAGCTTCCAGCTCCTCGAGCGTCCACACGTAGAAGCGTCCCTCCACACCCTCGGAGTCGGCGTCCAGGGAGGAGTAGAAGCCGCCCTCCGGCGCGCGCAGTTCGCTCAGGCAGAAGTCAAGCGTCTCGCGGCAGGTCCGCTCGAACAGCGGCTCCTCGCCGCGGGCATGCAGATAGGCGCGGGCGAGCAGCGCGTTGTCGTAGAGCATCTTCTCGAAATGGGGAACCGTCCAGGTGGCGTCGACGGCATAGCGGGAGAAGCCGCCTGCGACCTGATCGCAGATGCCGCCCAGCGCCATCGCTCGCAGGGTCCTCGTCGACATCTCCCGCTCACCGGTCGCCGCGAGCAGCTCGAGCACGCAATGGGGCGGGAACTTCGGCGCCCCGCCGAAGCCACCGTGGCGTGCGTCGTAGGTGCGCCGCAGCGCGGCGAGCGCGGCCTCGATCGCCGAGCGATCGAGTACCTCGGCCGACGGTTCGAGCGTTGCTGCGCCACCGAGACCCGCGCTCACGCGGGCGCCGGCCTCGAGCGCTTCGCCGCGCCGCCCGCGCCAGAGCTCGGCGATCGCTTCGAGCACCTGGGTGAAGCTCGCCATGCCCGGGCGCGGCGTCGGCGGCCAGTAGGTCCCGCCGAAGAATGGCTCCTGCGCCGGGGTCAGGAACACGCTGAGTGGCCAGCCGCCATGGCCCGTCATCGCCTGGACCGCCTCCATGTAGATCCCGTCGATATCGGGGCGCTCCTCGCGGTCAACCTTGACGGCGACGAAGTGCTCGTTCAGCAGCGCCGCGGTCCGCTCATCCTCGAAGGACTCGCGCTCCATCACGTGACACCAATGGCAGGCGGCGTAGCCGATCGAAACGAACAGCGGCCGGTCCAGCGCCCGGGCGCGTTCCAGAGCCTCCTCACCCCACGGCAGCCAGTCGACTGGGTTGTGCGCGTGGGCCCGCAGATAAGGCGAGGTCTCGCGTGCCAGCGCGTTGGCCATCGCGCGCGATCCGCGCTCAGTGCGTGGCCGACGCCGTCAGCGCCGTGAGTTTGGCGTTCGAGATCCGGAAGTGGATCGGCGTGCCCGCGAGCTTGCCGGCGAAGTCGTTGCTCGTCTTGGCGACGAGCGTTCCGGCGGAGGCGCCCGGGCCGCTGATCGTCAATCTGCCGACGCCGTTGCTGATCGAGCCCGTGAGCTCGACGCCAGGCACGTAGGAGAAGTCGTGGAAGCGCACGGTCGGGTTCTGTGTCGTTGCGTTCGTGGTGAGCTTGGCGTAGCCGCCCTGCAGGCCGCCGAGACCGTGGCTGTAGGCGGGGTTGTAGTTGCCCAGCAGCGTTTCGAAGAGGCTCTCCGAAAGCTCGCGCGAGCTCCATGCGAGGGTCAGCTCAAGCGCCCGGGCCGTGCGCCCTGGTTCGCCTTCGCTGCCGCCCAGAGGCCTGAGGACCGCAGCCGAGGCGGGAGCCAGCGGAGCGGGATCGAGGTAGGGGGCCATTGCCTGCGGCGCACAGTCCGTCTTGATCGCCGCGCCGGCGAAGAACGCGTCAACCGCGTTCTTGGCGCACGAGCCGAACTCGGTCGTGAGCACGGAGTGCCCGGTCTCGGGGACGACGACGACGGTCGCGTCGGGGATCATCGCCGCGATCTGCTCGGCGTTCGAGGTCGGCGTGCGAAGGTCGTCCGCGCCACTGATGATCAGCGTCGGCACATCCGGTAAGGCGGTGACGGTGGTCTCGGGAGCGGCCGTTGCGAAGGGCCAGTAGGCGCAGTCGGGCGTCGAGCTCTCCTGATAGGCGGTGAGGTAGCTGAACGGCCCGAACGAGCCTGGCGGGAGCCCCTTCGCGTAGGCCAGCGCCTCGGTGGCCCGCGCCGCGCCGGGATCGGTGCGGACCCAGGGAAACGCCAGCTCCTCGCACTCGGTGTCGAAGAACAGAGGGTTGTCAACCGTGCTGTTTGGAACGGCGCCAAACACGGCGTGAGCGACGAGGATCGCTAGCGCCGCGAAGCGCCCGGCCGCGGCCGACGCGATCGCCGCCGGAAACTCGGCGCGCAGCACAGGGTCGTCGTCGCCGGCGAGCAGGAGCGACGCGATCTCGTCCGCGGTGATCGGCAGGCGAACCGCCTTGCCGGAGCTCTCGACGTAGGTGGCGTTGATCGCGCCGGCGCCGAGCCGCTTCAGCACGGCCACGAGGTCCGCGTTCGGGTTGGGGACCCCCGGGCAGGCGTGGTCTGCGCAGAGCTGGTCAAGAATGCGTGGCACGGCCTCGTAGGTCGACTGGTCGAACACGTCCGGGCCGTTCGGCAGGACCGTGGAGTCCAGGATCAGGCCGGCGACGTTGGCCGGATATTCCGCGGCGTAGCGCAGCGCGACCTTCGTGCCATAGGAGGTGCCGTAGAGGATCAGCTTGGTGTACCCGAGCGCCACCCGGATCGCCTCGATGTCGGCGACGGTGTTGTCGGTCGTGTAGAGGCCGCGGGCGGCGCCGACCTGCATCGCGCAGGCAGGGATGACCTGGCTGATCGGCTCAGTCAGCGAGTTGAGCGCGGAGCACTGCAGCGCGCCCGAGTAGCCCGTGCCCCGCTGATCGAAGACCACCAGGTCGTCGGTCGCGAGCGCCGGGGCGACGATCTGCGCGTCGTCCTGCGCAAACGGGATGGCGGACTGGCCGGGTCCGCCGGCGAGCGCCACCACAGCGGTGGTGGCGGCGCCGGTGGCGGACAGCTCTCGGCGGATCGCGAGCGTGACGGTGCCGGGGATCGTGCCGCTTGGATCCAGTGGCACGGTCAGGTGGCTGCAGCCGAAGTTGGGAGCGCCCGCGCACGTCGTGAACGCAATCGAGCTGGTCGCGGCGGAGGCGACGGCCGGCACCAACGCGAGCAGGGCGCCGGCGGCCGCCGCGTTGACAAGCGCGAGCAGAAAGCCCTTGCGGCGCACCACACTGACCTTACAAGATCGCCAGGGCGGACCAACAACCCTGCTCCCGCGGCCGGCGCACGTGCGGCCGCTATCGTGTCGCTGTGTGAGCGCAGCACGCGAAACGATCCACGCCGCGCAGGCACCCGCCGCGATCGGCCCCTACAGTCACGCCGTCCGGTTCGGGGAACTGCTCTTCTGCTCCGGCCAGATTCCGCTTGACCCCGGCAGCGGCGAACTCGTCGCCGGCGGCGTCTCGGCCCAGGCACGCCGCTGTCTGGAGAACCTTCAGGCCGTTGCGAGCGCTGCCAACACGACGCTTGCGCGAGCGCTGCGGATCACGATCTACATGGTGGACTTGGCCGCCTTCGCGGAGGTCAACGAGATCTGCAAGGAGTTCTTCCCGGTCGAGCCACCGGCGCGAGCGACTGTCGGTGTGGCGGCGCTGCCGCGCGGCGCCGCCGTCGAGATCGACGCCATCATCGGCGTTTAGCGCGCGCAGCCCGCGGCCGATCAGCTTTAGGGCACAAGGGTCGCACTGTCGGGCGCGTCAAGGTAGCCGGGCCGGCTCCCCGGCACGCCGGTGTGGCCGTACTGCCAGACGATCGCTTTTGTCTGGCGGTCGATCACGACGATGCGGTCGTTGCCAGAGTCGCAGACGAGCACGTCGCCATCCGGTAGGCCCTGTGCCAGGGACGGATCCCTCAAACGCCCCGGCCCGCTCGCCGGGCCGTAGCGCCACAGCACCGTGCCGGTCGTGCTCAGCTCCTCCACCGCACCGACATAAGAGCGGGAGGTCACGATGAGCTTGCCCGCGGCGTACTCGTTGGCGTCGAAGGGATCGCTGAAGGCGTGGACTGGCAGCGCCCGAAACAGCGCGAAGCCGCTGGTCAGCAGATCGATCCAGCCGCTGCTCTCCGTCACGACGAACTTGCCACCGAGTGTCGGGAAGATCGCGTCCGGGTAGGAGAGCCGCGACGGCGGGTCGTGTGCACAGTCGCCGGCCTGCCCGAGCACCTGCGCCGGCCGCGTGGACGGCGGCGCGAGCACCAGGACGCGGCAGTTGGCGTCGTCGGCGACCACCAGCCGGCCGTTGGCGATCAGGTGTGCGGCCTGCGGGTTGCGAAGCCGGTTGTAGGCCGCACCCGGCTGGCCCGCTTTGCCGTAAACATATTCCAGGGCGCCGGTGGCGACGTCGAGCGTCAGAACCACGAATGCTCCGCGTTGGGTGACGGCGATCGAGTCCTTGTGCGGGCCGAGATAGACGTCGGTCGGTGCGAGTGTCTTCGTCGACCAGGCCACCTGGCCGCGCGGCGTGATGACGACCAGGCGGTTGTTGCCGCGGTCGGCGATCAGGATCTTCGCGGGCAGCGCATCCGGGGACCCCGCCGCGAGATGCCCAGGACCGGAGCCGACGGCCGTGAGCAGCGTCGGTGGTGGGGGCGTGCTGGGGGTGACGAGGACGATCCCGACCAGCGTCGCGGCGGCCAGGACCAGCGCGATAAGGCGCTGGCGGATGACGCGACGGTGCGCCGCCCGCTCGCGGCCGCCCTGACGATCGTGCGCGTCGGTGTCGAGCTGCACCGATTCAACCACTAGCCGGACCGCCTGCAGGCCGCCTCTACGCGCATCACCGACACCGCCCTCAGCTCTCGGGGATCGAAGCGGCGGAATCCTCGCAGGCGGCGGGCGGCGGCGGCGCGCGGTGGTCGCGGCGGTACTCGGGCACAATGCCGCGGGTGAACGTGCGCGCCGACCGCGGGGGAATGCTTGTCGGTGCGCTGGCGGCCTCGCTCGCAATCGTGGCGGTGCTCACCGGCGTGCGCGGCGTCGATCTTCCCGCGGCGACCTACAGGGTCGAGCTGTTCGCCCAGCATGGCTTCACGCTTTGGGACAGCCAATGGTACGGCGGGCACTGGCTGTTCGACTATTCGGTTCTCTACGCGCCCATCGCTGCGCTCGCCGGCGTACCGGTGACCGAGATCGTCTCCGCTGCGGTTGCGGCCTGGTGCTTCGACCGCCTGGCCGTGGCCCGCTTCGCGGCCGCCGGGCGCGCCGGCGCGATCGTGTTCGCCGCGGGCACACTCGTGCCGGTGGCGATCGGCCAGGGCCCCTACCTCCTCGGCGAGGCGATCGCGCTGCTCTCGCTGCTCGCCGCGACGCGCCGGCGGTGGCTGCTGGCAGTCCCGCTGGCGGTCATCTGCTCGCTCGTCGCGCCGCTGGCCGGCGCCTTCCTTGCGCTGGCTGCGGTCGCCTGGCTCCTCGCCTACTGGCCGGCGCAGCGTTTCGGCGCCGCAGCGCTTGCGCTGGCGGCACTCGTGCCGATCGCCGTCGTCGAGGAGCTCTTTCCGGGCCAGGGAAACTTTCCCTTCTCCGCTCACAACTTCGCCGGCATGATTCTCGGCGCCGTCGCGATCGGCGCGGTGGCGGCGGTCATTCGCGACCGCGCGGTGGCGATCGGCGCGGCGCTGTACGTCGCAGCGATCGTCTTTGCCTACGCCGTCCCCAGCGCGCTGGGAAACAACATCACTCGTCTCGGCATCAGCGTTGGGGTTGCACTGGCCGTGTGCCTGGCGCCCAAGGCGCGCCGCTCGCGCCTGCTGCTGGTTGTGGGGTTCGTCCCGATCTTGCTCGCACAGTGGGTGCCGGCGTCGACCGCGTTGCGCGGACTGGAGGGCAACGTCGGTGTCACGCGCGCCTACTACCAGCCACTGCTCAAATTTCTCGCTCGGTCCGATCGCCCGCTCGGGCGCGTCGAGGTGGTCCCGACGGCGCTGCACTGGGAGGCGGTCTACGTCGCGCTGCAGTACCCGCTCGCGCGGGGCTGGGAGCGCCAGCTCGACACCGCCAACAACCCGATCTTCTACGTCCCTGGGCGGCTGACCGACGCGTCCTACCGCGCCTGGCTGCTGGCGAACGGCGTTCGCTTCGTTGCGCTGTCGAACGCGAGGCTCGACTACTCCGCCGGCGTTGAGGCATATCTGGTTCGCCGCGGGGTGCGCGGGCTCCGGCTTGCCTGGCGAGACGCCGACTGGCGGGTGTACGCCGTGCGCGGCGCGCACGGCATCCTGAGCGGGCCGGGCCGGTTGTTGAGCGCGAGCGGAGACGACATCGCGCTTCACGCGAACCGTGCGGCCCGCTTCCTGCTGCGGGTGCACTACACCCCCGCCTGGCGAGTGCAGCGCGGCGCGGCGACCCTCAGCCGATCCGCTGCGGGCTGGCTGACGGTGACGGTGCGGCGACCCGGGAGCGTGGCGCTGGCGATCTCGCTGCCCACCTGACGGGCCGCCCGGGCGGCGGCACGAGGTTTCCGGAATCTGGGCGGGCTCCATTAGTGTTCTGCTGTGGCCGTTGAGGTGACAGCGACACTGGCGACGCAGGTCGCCGACGCCCCGGCTCACGCCGGCCTGCCGCTGCGGCGCGACGCCCGTCCCCGTGCGCGCGCCGGCGGGCGCGTGCGGCGCCGGTGGCTTGGCGCCCACGGTCGCGAGCTGACTGCAACGAGCGCAGTCGCGGGCACGGCGCTTGCCCTGATGGTGGCGGCGAGCCTGATGCTCGTGTCGCTGGCCGCCGCGCGTCCGAGCTGGCTCTCGCCGATCGCGGAGCGTGGCCCGTTCCCGCGCTGGCTCGCTGGCCCGCTCGGTCCGTTGACGAGCTGGTTCACGCTCGACCCGCGCGGGCTCAACGTCGCCTTCACGGCGATCGTCGCCACGATGTGCGTCTGCTACGCGATAGCCGTCTTCGCGGCGCCGCGCCTGCGCCCGCAGTGGGCTTTGGGAGCCGTCGTGCTGGTGCACGTCGTCTTCGTGCTCTCGCCGCCGATGCAGTTGACGGACATCTTCAACTACCTCAACTACGCTCGGATGGAGGTCGTTCACGGCCTCAACCCGTACACGACGATTCCGGCGTTCGAGCCGGCGAGCGATCCGACCTACCTGCTGTCGAACTGGCACGGATTGCTGAGTCCCTACGGTCCGCTGTTCACGCTGCTCACGCTCGCACTCGTGCCACTCGGAGTCGCCGGTGCCTTCTGGACGTTCAAGATCGTGCTGATGGCGCTCAGCCTCGGGATCGTCTGGATGGTATGGCGCTGCGCCGAGCTGCTTGGACGCAACCCGCTGAGCGCGGCCGTGTTCGTCGGCCTGAACCCGCTCGTGCTGGTGTGGGGCCTGGGCGGCGACCACAACGATTTCTTCATGGTCTTCATGATCGTGCTGGGTCTCTACCTGCTTCTGCTCGCGGAGTCGGCACGGGTCGGGCTGCGTGCGCCGGGCACTGCCGGCATCGGCGGCGAGCGTCCCGCCGGCGCGCTGGCGCTGGCCCGGCGGGCCGTCGCCTGGCTCGACGGCACGCCGCGGCCGCTGCCGATCGGTGAGCCTGGCCCGTGGCTTGAGCTCGCTGCGGGCTTCGCCCTGTCGGCCGCCGTCGCGATCAAGGCCTCGGCCGCGATCCTCGTCCCGGTGATGATCTTCGGTGCGCCTCGACGTGCGCGCTTTGCTCTCGGCGTGCTCCTCGGCGTGCTCGTACTGGGCGCGGCGACGGTGATCGCGTTCGGTTTCAACCTGCCGAATCTCGCCCAGCAGGACATCCTCGTCGTTCAGACCGGCATACCCAACCTGATCGGCTACGTGGCGGGCGTCGGCGGTGAGACGACGGCCCTGCAACACGCGTTCACCGCTGTCTTGGTCGTGGGGGTGATCGGCTCGACGCTGTGGGCCGCGCGCACGCGTCGCTGGATCACCGCGTCGGGCGCCGCGATCCTGGTGCTGCTGGTGACTCTCAGCTGGATGTTGCCCTCCTACGTCCTGTGGCTGCTGCCGTTCGCGGCACTCGCGCGGGCCCGTTGGCTGCGGGTGGTGTCGCTCCTCTTCAGTGTCTACGTTTTTCTTTTCTGGATGCCCTACGCCGGTGCGCTCGAGCACTTCCTGCACCTGCACCTCGGCGCCACGGCGGTCGCGCACCAGATCGCCGACCTCCAGCGAACGCTTGAGTACTGACGGCAGCGCGTGCCCTGCTTCGCGAGCGCCGAACGGCGGGCGGGCGCTGCGCACCCTCAGAGGCCGGCCGAGGTCGAGCGGCTCACGTACGCCGGTTCGCGGGCGCGTTCCCGCGCCACCGGCGCCGCTTGCGAGCGCGACCGTCGATAGCGCCGCAGAGCCGCCGTGCCGCCCACCACAAGCGCGGTGTAGAACCAGCCGATCACGATGTCGAAGAAGTAGTGCTCGCCGGAATACACGAGCGTGAACGCCATGCCCAGCACGTAGACGACGAGCAGTACCCGTATCCACGCTCGCGCCCCGCGCCAGAAGAAGCAGGCGACGAAGAGCGAGATCGCCGCGTGCATCGACGGGACGGCGGCAAGCTGGTTGCCGAGGTCGTTGCCATCGATGGCGCCGTCGCTGATCGAGCCGGCGGTGTGCAGACCGACCTTGCCCCAGGTTATGAAGACGGTGCGGTAGATCTCCGGCAGCTCGTGCAGGCGGTCGGCCAGATACCAGGGCGGTGCCGCGGGATAGAGCACGTAGGTCGCGAAGCCGAGCGTGCTGAGGACGACGATCTGCGCGCGAAACTGCCGGAAGCGAGCGTAGGAGAAGCGCCACAGCACGCCCGCGACGACCAGCGCCATGAAGAAGTGGGTCATGTAGAGACCCCACATCGGGTACTCGAACCACTGAACGGCTCGGGTCTGCCCGAGCAGGTGCTGGAGCTCGACGGTCAGCAGCGGCTTGCCGAACAGGAGCTCGTCGAAGTTCACCTGCAGCGAGGTGTGCAGCGGCGTCCCAAAGAAGCGCACGAGGGGCGCTGACTGGTCGTAGAAGATGAGCAGGGCGGCCAGTGGGAGCCAATCCCACAACAGCCGCAGACGCCAGCGGGAAAGGTCGGTCAGCGTGAGCGCGAAGAGTCCCGCGACAACCCACAACACCACGGTGTCGGTGTGGATGAAGAGGCCCTTGCGGCGGATCCAGATCGCCGAGCCGAGGAGAAAGGTTCCGATCGCGATCGCGCTGATCACGGGGTCGCCGCGCCGCACGCCGTCCGTGGGCTCTCCGTGCTCGGTGGGCGCCGAGGAGGCGGCTCGGCGCTCGGCGCTCGCGATGGTTGACCAGACCACGCGGCGCATCATAAGCGGTTTCTAACGTCCCTGACATCTATGTTCACATGATGAATGAAGAATATGCGCGCCGCGCTCGCGGCGCCGACGCCTCGGCGCGCCGACCGGCGATGCAGACGCGAGCCGGCTCCGGCTTGCGCAAGCTCGCCGATCCGGCGCCGGACGCCCGCGATGCCCTCCGGAGGGGCTGTTATGTTCATCGAGTTTGAGCGGCGTGCCTCATCAACCGCCCGCGGGCGCGCGTCCTGTGCTCGCAACACGCCGAGGCGGCCAAACCGGCCGTAGAGCTCGCCGCGTCCTGATTCTCGGCGCGGCTCTCGCCACAGCTGCAGCGGCGCTGGCGATCGGTGCCGAGAGGCCCGAGCGGGCAGGCGCATCGGCCAGGCTGGCGTGGGTGACCGTCTCGCCGCTGAGGGGTACGCCGGATGCCTCGCCGACCACGCAGATCAGCTTTCTCGGGGCGACCGCCGCCGATGTCTCGCATGTCAGCGCCCGCGGCTCCGAGAGCGGTGAGCACCGCGGCACGCTCGAGCCCTACGCGACCGGTACCGGCGCCAGCTACGTCATGCCGCGGGCATTCAGCGCGGGCGAGCGAGTGACCGTGACGGCGGTCGAGAGCAACGGGGACGAACGCCGCTCAATCGGCACGAGCTTCACCGTCGGCAGGCTCTACAAGGTGCCGCCGGCGCCGCCCCTGCCGCGCGGCACGCCGACCGCAGGCTCCGAGCAGACCTTCGTCTCGCTGCCGAACCTCCACCCGCCGACCGTGGCCGTGACCACCCCTGCGGCCGACCCGGGCCTCGGCGACCTGTTCCTGGCCCCCAAGGACGGTGCCTCACAGCCGGGTGCGATGATCGTCAACCCGGCGGGGCAGCTGGTCTGGTTCTCGCCGTCGCCGCCTGGGCAGGAGGCCGCGGACCTGCGCGTTCAGAGCTATCTCGGCCATAGGTCTCTGACCTACTGGCAGGGTTCGATCGATCTCAACCACGGGATCGGGGACGGCGTGATCGACAACACCCACTACCAGACGATCGCGCGCGTCAGGGCCGGCAACGGCCTCTCGATGGATCTGCACGAGTTCCAGCTCGCGCCGGACGGTGTGGCCTGGATCACGGTCTATGAGCCCGTCTACGCGAACCTGAGCTCGGTTGGCGGCTCCACCGACGGGATAATTGAGGACTGCGCGGTGCAGGAGATCGATGTGCGGACGGGCCTCGTGATGTTCGAATGGCACGCGATGGGCCACATTCCATTGTCGGCCTCCCACTGGCCGGTGCCGCACACGGCCGGGTCTGACTGGGACTGGTTCCACATCAACTCGATCGACGTCGAGCCGGACCAGAACGTGCTGGTCAACTCGCGCAACACCTGGGCCGCCTACCAGATCGGGCACAGCCTCGGTTCGATCCTGTGGAGCCTCGGCGGGCGCAGCAGCTCGTTCAGCCTGGGTCCGGGCGTGCGTTTCGCCTGGCAGCACGACGTGAGGATGCTCGCCGACGGAACGATCCAGATGTTCGACAACGAGGATGACCCCGAGATCGAGGACCGCTCGCGGGGCATCGACATACAGCTCGACTTCGCCACGCACACGGCGACGCTGGCGCATCAGTACGTCAATCCCGGCCGCCCCGTGCTCGCCGACAGCCAAGGCGATGTGCAGCAGCTCCCCAACGGCGACCACCTGCTGGGTTGGGGCGCCGTCGGCCTGGTATCCGAGCTCTCGCCGGCCGGAGCGCTCACCTTCGAGATGAGCCTCGCGCAGGGCGTCGCTTCATATCGTGCGTATCGCTTCCCGTGGGTCGCGACCCCGGCGAGCGCGCCCGCGATCGCCGCGAGCGTTGCGAGCGCACCCGCAACGACCGACGTCGCCGCCAGCTGGAACGGCGCCACCGCGGTGGTGAGCTGGCAGGTGCTCGGGGGTACGGCCCCTGGCGCGCTCGCTCCGGTCGGATCGCCGGTGGCGAGCAGCGGCTTTGAGACCCAAATCAGCGCTCCCACGAGCGCCCCCTACGTTGCGGTACAGGCGCTCGGCGCGGGTGGCACCGTGCTCGCCACCTCAGCCGCAGTCACACCCACGCCCGCGTGAGCCGGCTCGGTATGACGGCGCCGCCGCCGCGCGCCGCGGGCGTCGCTGCGATGCATGCCGGGGCGCCGGGTGGGGGGTAAACTCGAGGTGTGAGCGCGACCACCGACGCCAAGGAGCAGATCGCCGCGGCGCTGGCAAGCATCGCCGAGGAGGTCCCCGCGCTGGCGCCGCTGAAGCTCGTCTTCGCAGTCGTGCTGCGCGGCCGCGGAGATGTCCAGCAGTTTCGCGTTGAGCTCCCGGAGCGCAAGGTCACCAAGGAGATCGCGACCGATGCGCGCGTCACGGTCGAGATGCCTCGGGCGTTCTTCAACGTCATGGTCTCGGAGGGCGCGCGGGTTGCCGACTGGCGTGAGGCGTTCCACTACGGGCAGGCGAAGGCGACCGGCGTCCCACAGCTGCTCAAGCTGGTCGAGCGCGTGGTGGACATGCACGAGGAGCGCTCGCGGTTGCGCCGCGCCAAGCAGCACTGAGGCGCGGCCGACGGCGGTCGCGCTCGCTGCCGCGTCAGGCGTCGACGGACTGCAGCGCCGCGAGCACGCGCGTCGCGCACGCTTCGACGTCGAGGCGCTCGGTCAGCTCGACGTCGGGGGAGGTCGGTGCCTCGTACGGGGCACCGACGCCGGTGAGGTTGCCGAGCGCGCCGCCGCGGGCCTTGGCGTAGAGGCCCTTGACGTCGCGCCTCGCACACTCCTCGAGGCTGGTGTTGACGAACACCTCGACGAAATCGAGCCCGGCCTGCTCGTGCAACTCGCGGGCATGCGCGCGGTCGGCGGCGTAGGGAGAGACCAGGCACACCAGGGCGACGGAGCCGGCGTCGGCGAACAGCAGCGCCAGTTCCGCGACGCGGCGCGCATTCTCGCTACGGTCGTCGCGGCTGAAGCCCAGGTCGCTGCAGACACCGTGGCGCAGGTTGTCGCCGTCGAGCCGGTAGGCCCAGCGGCCGGCGGCGATCAGTTGCTCCTCGACGGCCGAGGCGATGGTGGACTTGCCCGAGCCCGACAGGCCCGTGAGCCAGATCGTCGCCCCGCGCTGGGCGAGGCGCCCCCAGCGCCGTTCGCGGTCCACGTTGCCCTCATGCCAGCTGACATTGCTCTCGGGCGAGATCGCAGGCCGTGGGTCCCGCAGCGGAGTCTGGCTCATCTCTAGAAGTATCCGGCTTTTTTGCGGTCTTCCATGGCGGCTTCTGAGGTTTTGTCGTCGGCGCGGGTTTCGCCGCGTTCGGTGATGCGGGTGGTGGCGATTTCTTGGACGATTTCGGGGATGGTGGTGGCGGTGGAGCGGATCGCGCCGGTGCAGGTCATGTCGCCGACGGTGCGGTAGCGCACGGTTTCGGTTTGGGGTGTTTCGCCGGGGAGGAGTTCTTGGCCTTCGCGGTAGGCGTAGAGCATGCCGTCGCGGTTGAAGGTTTGGCGGGTGTGGGAGAAGTAGATGGTGGGGACTTCGAGTGTTTCGTCTTGGATGTATTCCCAGACGTCGAGTTCGGTCCAGTTGGAGAGGGGGAATACGCGGACGTGTTCGCCGGGGCGGATGCGGGTGTTGTAGAGGTTCCACAGTTCGGGGCGCTGGTGTTTGGGGTCCCAGTGGCCGAAGTCGTCGCGGAAGCTGAACATGCGTTCTTTGGCGCGGGCGCGTTCCTCGTCGCGTCTGGCGCCGCCGATCGCGGCATCGAAGCGTTGTGTCGCGATCGCGTCGAGCAGGGTCGTGGTTTGCAGGCGGTTGCGCGACGCGCGCGGACCGGTTTCCTCGATCACGCGGCCCGCGTCGATCGTGTCCTGCACGCTCGCGACGATCAGCCGCTCGCCGAGCTCGCTGACGCGGCGGTCGCGAAAATCGATTGCTTCGCGAAAGTTCTCGCCCGTATCGATGTGCATCAACGGAAACGGAAACCGGGCGGGGCGAAACGCCTTCTCCGCCAGCCGCAACAACACAATCGAGTCCTTACCACCCGAAAACAACAACACCGGCCGCTCAAACTCAGCCGCCACCTCACGCAACACATGCACCGCCTCAGACTCAAGCGCACGAAGATGCGACACGCGCAGGTCGGGATGCGTGCGGGACGGTAGCCGGACGACCCCCGCGGAACGCTGGGCGTGGAGTGTCTTGTTGCGTCGCGCGGGGTGCGCGACGGGTGTTCGTAGCGGGCTCATGGTCATAACGACACGGGGAATCCTTGCAGGTTGCGCCGACCGCTAATCATGTTGGCTGCGATTAACAGTCCATTAAACAGCGTGAAGATGTCGGAGCCGCCGGCGCAGGCGCGTTCGCGTCCCGGCACGGTTTCCGCCAAGACGCCGTCGCGGCAGCGCACGCGCGCGGGCCTGGCGAGACGCGGTCGGCGCCGATTCGCGATCCGCCGGCTCGTTCATCCGCCGCTGCCCGCCGTGAACGGCGCCGAGGTCCCGATCACGCGGCCCGCAGCGTCGAGCGCCGCGACCTCATAGGTCGAGTAGCTCTTTGGCAGCACGATCGCCGTCTCGAAGCCGAACCTGGGCACCTTGTCCACCACGACACTCAACCGACTGGCGCTGGGCCCTGCCAGGACCGTCCAGCTGGCGAGCCGGGTGGCGCCGTTCCAGCTCGCGTACACCCTCGTCGAGCCGCCGGCTGTCCGGGCGGCGCCGGCGGGATGCGTAAGCGGCAGGCCGGTCCACGGCTCCACCATCGCCCGGTAGCTGAGGTCGGAGCCCGGGAAGAACCCGTCCAGCAGCAGCTTCCCCGACCGGCTGTACTCGGACAGATACGGTCGCGACCCCCAGCCGACGAAGACGTTGCCGTTGGCCAGCGGCTGCGTGTCGCCCATGTAGTCGGCGTTGAGGTTGCGTGAGCTCCCGTACTGGCGGACGAGCGTCGCGGTGTGCGTCCGCTCCTCGATTCTGAGCACGAGCGCCCGGGACGGCCCGGTCGCCGGGACGTATGTGCCGCCACCGGTGAGCTGGCAGCAGTGATCGTCGAACATCGTGACGACCGAGCCCGACTGCAGCGCGACGTCGTGCTGCCACTGGAACGCGGCTCCCGGGCCGAACTTGAAGCTCGAATCCTTGCCGCCGAGCGTCCACTCGATCTTGCCCGTCCTGATGTCGACCAGGTAGGCGGCCCAGGTGTCGCGCATCGAGACGAGGAAGGTCCCGTTGGCGGTCAGCTGCAGGGCGTTGATGTGGTAGGCGTCCCACGGGAACCCGTTGGTGGGCAGAGTCGCATAGGACTCGCCCTTGGGAATGTGGTCCAGCGCGTCCCAGTTGTAGAGGAGCCTGCCCGTCTTGAGGTTGTACTCCTGCACCGCCGAGTCGATCAGCGCGCCGTTGTAGGCGCCGCCGAATTTCGAAAGGTTCGCGGGGATGTCCTTGTTCGCGGTCACCCACGCGTCGTCGCCCCTGATCGCCATCGTGTGCAGCGTGAGCACCCAGCCGTCGCGGCCCCGCAGCGTCGCAACGGTCTTGTAGTGCTGGTTGACGACAACGTCTTCGCCGCTCTCCGTCGCGCCGGTGTTGGTCACGACGCCCTGCCACCAGGAGAGCGCCGGCTTGCCCTCGTACCTCTGCAGAGTCAGGTCGGACGCGACGAGGCTCTTTGGCACGGGGCTGAACCAGACCGGCTGCAGGTTGTCGTCGAGGATCAGCGGACCGCTCTGGCCGACCATCGGCGGATAGCTGAGGTCGTAGAAGCTTGTGGCGAAGATGAAGCCCGGTGCGAGCGTGCCGGGGGTGGCGGGCTGATCGGTCGTGATGATCGGCGGGCGCAGCGACGGCGCGGTTACGAAGCTGTAGCTGCCGTCGGTGACGTAGGCGCCGACCGGGGCGCCGCGCGAGTTGGCGAACGCGAGGTCGGCGGCGACGAAGCCGCCAACCAGGACCGCGATCGCGGCGGCCAGGCGCCGCGCCGTCGCGCCCATCGCCGTGCCCGATCGCGGCAGCGCGACGAACGCGACCAGCGCTGCCGCCCCGGCCAGGCCGGCGCAAATCAGATAGGCGAGGCGGAAGCCCTCCGTCAGCGCCTGCGGCACCTGAACGCCGGTGCCGATCAGGTGGCTGCTGCGCTGCGTCGCGAGCGTGATCAGCAACGCCAGCCCGAGCCCGCCACCCACCTGGCGGGAGGTGTTCACCAGGCCGGAGGCGAGCCCGGCCTGGCCCTCCTTGGCGCCCTGGGTGGCGGCGATCGTGGAGGGCACGATCGACATCGCGATTCCAGCCGCGGTGAGCAGCCCCGGGACCATCACGTAGACCAGCCCGCTGCCGCTGGATCCGATCCTCGCCAAAAGCAGCATGCCCGTCGTCAGCATCGTCAGCCCGCTGCACAGCACCGGACGCACCCCAAAAAGGCTCACCAGCTTGCCGGTGCGCGAAGCGACGAGCATGATCATGACCGTCATCGGCAGGAAGATCAGGCCGGTGTCGAGCGGCGAGAGGCCGAGCACCTGCTGCAGATATAGCGAGCTCACGAACCACATCGGGAACAGCGACGCGCTGAACAGCAGCACGATGTTGTTGGCGATCTGCAGCGACTTCGTCAGTTCCTTGAACGGGACCAGCGGCGCCGATGCCAGGCGCGTTTCGATCACCCCGAACGCCACGAGCAGTGCGACGCCGAGGACGATCGGCACCAGCGCCGTCGAGGAGCCCCAGCCGAACAGGCCCGCCTCCACGACGCCGTACACGAGCACCATCTGACCGACCGTCAAGGTCAGCGCGCCGGCGAAATCAAAGCTCGCGCCGTCCTTCGCCCGCCGGCGGTTGCTGACGACGCCGTATGCCACCGCGGCGGCCGCGATCGCGATCGGCGGGTTGATCAGCAGGATCCAGCGCCAGCTGAGCTCCTGCGTGATGATCCCCCCGAACAGGACCCCGGCGGCGCCGCCGAGTCCGTTCATCGCCGCCCACGTGCCGATCGCCCGGTGGAGCTTCGGCCCCGGCGGGAATGACGAGGTGATGATCGCGAGCGAGGACGCGGCCATCAGCGCGCCTGCGAGCCCCTGCCCCGCGCGGGCGCCGACCAGCAGGCCGCGGTCGGGCGCGACGCCGCCGGCCAGCGAGGCGAGCGCGAAAAGCAGCAGCGCCGCGACGAACATCCGCCGCTGACCGAGGTGGTCGGCCGCGCGGCCGCCCAGCAGCAGGAAGCCCGCGAAGGTGATCGAGTACGCGTCGACCACCCACTGCAGGTCGGGGGAGGAGAACCCCAGACTCGACTGGATCGAGGGCAGCGCCACGTTGACGATGCTCAGGTCGAGAATGACCATGAACTGGGCCACGCAGCAGACGGCGAGCAGCAGCCCCGAACGCGAGCTCAGCACGCCTTCGGCGGTGCTCGCCTCCGCCACCACCGGGTTTGCCGGCACCTCCACGTTCACCTCAGCCCTCCATCGGTTGCGCTGAACTCTGCCGCGGCCTCGCCGCCGGGCGCGGCGCGGTCGCCACCCCGATGCCTGCATCGAAGCGCGACGATACCCCAGATGCCGGGCCTCGCAGTGGCGCTGCGGCGCCGTCCGGCGAGCGCTGCGCACCGAGGCCGAGCATCCTGCGCACCTCTAGCGGCCGCCTCGGAGAGAGCTGGCGTAGCTCTTCACGGCCACGGCCGGCGAGGTCCCAAGCACCTGGCCGGAGGAGCCGAGCGCCGCCACCTGCACGTAGGCGTAGCTGTTCGGCAGGATCGTCGCTGTCTCGAAGCCGCTGGAACGCACCGTGGCCTGCGCCTGCGTCGACTGGGCGCTCTTCCCGGCGAGCACGCGCCAGGCGCTGACGCCGGTCGCGCCGTTCCAGCTCATGTGCACGATCGTTTCGAGGCCCGTGTTGTTCAGGCTGGCGAGCGCGACCGGAGGGGTCACCGGTCGGCCGCTCCAGGGGAAGCGGAAGCCGCGGTAGGAGGTCATGTCATAGGGGAGATGGGCGTCGAACAGCAGCGAGCCGCCTTTGGAGTACTCGCTCGTCTCCGGGATGCCGCCGTAGTTCACGACCGTGTTGCCGTCCGCCAGCGTCTGCATGTTGCCCTGGCTCGCGGCGAGCAGCGGCGGGTTTGGGTGGTTGTAGGTGCTCACCAGTCGCGCCTGGTGAGTCGTGAAGTCAAGCGCGATCCGCACGCCGCGAGACTGAGCTTCCTCAGGCGGGTCCGAGCCGTCGTCGAAGAAGGTGACGTCGCCGTCGGGGAGAATGCGGCCGTCGTGCTGCCACCAGGTCTTAGTTCCCGCGCCCATCTGGAACGAGCTGTGCAGGCCGCCCAGGGTCCAGAGGATCTGCCCGGTCCCGGCCCCTATCTCGTAGCCGGCCCAGGTGTTGCGTGCCGAGATGAAGACGTCGCCGTTGGACTGCGGATCGATCGAGTTGAGGTGGAACCAGTCCCAGGGAGTGCTCGTCGGGGGCGACGTCTCCGAGTCGGTGGCGTGGACATGGTCGATGCTGTGCCACTCCCAGCGCACGAGCCCTGTCTTGATGTCGATCTCCTCGATCACGGCGTCGAGGATCACGCCGTTGCTTGGCCCCTGCGCCGACGCGAGGTCGCAATGGATCGGGTTGTAGGCCGTGACGTAGGCGACGTCGTTCGCGGTGAGCTGGAAGTCGTGCAGGTCCGCCTGAAGTCCGTTGCCGCCCTTGACCGTGGCGACGGTCTGGTAGCCCGAGTTCATGACGACGTCCTCGCCCTGCCCGAAGCCCAGCGTGAGGACCTTGCCCTGCCAGAAGGTGAGGTCGCTCTGGCCGTCGTAGCTCTGCACGCCCAGGTCCTCCGCCGTCAGCCCTCCCGATAGCTGGTCGAACCAGACGAGCTGGCCCGAAGGCGTGTAGATCAGCGGTCCGTATCGGCCCGGGCCGGAGCTGGTGGTGGTGAATATGTCCCCGGCAGCTGGATCGCGGTCAGGCGTCGTGACGGTGAGGACCGGCGCCTGGACGCCGGGCAGCGTGTCAAAGCTCTGGGAGTCGGCGGGCGGGGCTGTCGGATTGGGGAACTCCCCGGTGTGCGCGGTCGAATAGGGCGTGTCGACGCGGAAGCTGAAGCTGACCGCGCTGCCGGCGCCGCTGGCGCCGATCGTGGCGGTCACCGTCACCTGCTCACCGGCCGTGAAGGGCTTGGCCGGCACGAAGCTCGCGCCGTCACCCTGCGAGTAAGGGCTGAGCGCTCCAGCGTGCTGGCCGCTGTCCTGCCCGACCACCGAAACCGAGTTGATCTCCGTGGCGGGCACGCCGAGGAAGCTGATCTGCGTCTGGGGGTCCGCGGTGTCGGTGCCCGGTGCGGGCGAGACCTCGACCGGCACCGATGCGAGCTTGGCGCTGGTGTTCAGCGGCTCCGACAGGCATGCCGGAGCGGCCGCGCTCGACGCCGCGGAAGCTGCGGAGGCAGACGGGCCGGCGCCCGGGCTGCCCGATCCGCAGCCCGCGACGGCCAGGGCGCCGATCACGGCCAACGCCAGGCACGCCGGGCGCGAACGTCGGCGCAGCGCGCTGATCTTGGACGCTCCGGCCGTCGCCCGCGGGGGTGTCATTGCTCGTTTGCCACCTGTCTTCGTGCCGCGACCGTGCCAACCGGCTGCCGCCGGGCCGGCTCAGCCGGGCAGGGAGCCCAACTGCTGAAAAGCGATCTTCGCGTGGGTCGCCGGCGCTTGGGCCGGGCCGCGGAATGTTGCGGTTCGGTTAGGTGAGGTTACAGCTTTCCTAACTGTCGCCGACGCAGCGAGCGCGCCGATCCGGGGCGGCTCCCGCGCCGTGCGGCCCCGCCGGAGCCCCGGCGCGGCCGCACGGCGGCGGCTCACAACCCTTCGATGAGGGGGCCGAGAGCGACGCTGCGGCCATGGCGCTCGTAGGCGAGAAAGCGGCTGAACAGGCGGTGGTTGGGGCCGTGGTAGTCAGACGAGGCGCTGCGCAGCAGGCCCAGCTGCTCGGCACGATCGGCCAGCAGCAGCGTCTGGTGCTCGTCATGGGCGACGTAGAAGCACTCGACGCCGTCGAGGCCGGCCGCATGGTGGCGGTCAAGCGCGGCGAGCACCTCGGCGTCAGCGGCGATGTCCCAGAAGGGGTGCGCCCAGAAGGCAAGCCCTCCGGCATCGTGTATCCAGCCAATCGCCTCCGCGACCGTGGGCCGGGTGCGTCCCGCGTAGGCTGGCATTCCCGGGATCAGGTAGGCGCGGATGAACGAGGTCACATCCGCAAGACCCTCTCGCGCGAGCTGCTCGGCGTTGGCGGGATGGCCGAGCACGGCCGCGGCGAGGTGCGGGCGCCCGACCGGCTTGCCGGCGTCGCGACGAGCCGCCAGCGGTGCGTCGTCCACGCTGTACCCGGCGTCGGCGAGCAGGGCGGCCATGCGCTCGGCGCGCGCCTCGCGGTCCTCGCGCGCGCCGCGCAGGCGCTCCAGCAGGCCGCTGTCGCGGTGGTCGATCCCGTAGCCGAGGACATGGAGGTCCTCGTAGTCGCCGTCGACCGCGGAGATCTCGGTCGCGGTGAGCAGCGCGATCCCGTGTGCGGCGGCAGCGTCCAGCGCCTCCGCCACGCCGTCGACGGTGTCGTGGTCGCTTAGCGCGAGCAACTCCACGCCGGCCGCGGCGGCCGCCGCGACCACGTCCGCCACGTCAAGCTCCCCGTCGGAGTGGCGCGAGTGCGACTGCAGATCGATGCGCTCCATTGCGGCTAGCCCGCGTAGCCCCACTTGGCCAGGTCGCGCTGCAGCGAAGCAATGAAGGTGCCTGCGGCCGCGAGGCCGTCGGCACTACGCAGATAGCCGTCGTCCTTGGCCGCCACGAGCGTTCTGGCGACAAGCGGGGCCCGTCCGAGCAGGTCCTCGTCGGCCGCCCACGCGGCGATGAACCCCAAGCCGAACCCCTGCCTGCGGTTGGCGACGTAGGCCCCGTACTGACGTGCGGCGTCGGTTGCGATCCGCGCGGGGAACTGGCGCGTCACATCGACCCACCCGTGGGAGCCCAGACGCCAGATCGCGAGCGGCAACCCCGAGAACGCGAACGAGGTGAACGCGTAGGCGAAACGGTCGTCGGCGGAGAGGAACACGCGCGAGCCGCCCACCTCGACAAGGCTTGCGCCCGGGTCGCCGAAGTCCCGCTGCAGGATCGAGTAGGCGCCCCGGCTCGCCTCGAAGCGGTAGACCTGCACGATCGAGCAGCAGTGCGCGCCGCCGCTGTAGAGATCGAGGATCACGTCGGGCGAGCCGGCCGCGCCCAGGTCCGCGACGCTCAGGAAGCGATGGCCCGGCCACACATCGGGCCAGCAGGAGGTGCCGCAGAACGGCGTGCTGACGGTGGCGTCGAACGCCGGGCGTCCGGCCCGCGTGATCGTCAGATGCAGCTTCGAGTAAAGGGGACCCAGCGCGCTGCCGCGATTCTCCCGGTAGGTCAGGGTGGCGGAAGTGCCGCCTTCCGACGCGGTCACGGTCGTCGTCGCGGGAGCGGCGAGTGCGGCGGAGCCGCTCAGCGCCGCGAGCGCGACGCCCAGGCCAAGCAGCGCGATCGCGCGGCCACGTCGGCCCGGCCGGTTGCGCGCCGGGCACCGATCGCGCACCGCGGGCGCGAGCCCGCCGGCGACCCACGTCTTGACGCACTCCCGACAGCGCACGCGGCAATCCTAAGCGCCGGGAGCGAAACGGCGTTGGCCGATCTCGCGTATTCTGCAAGACAGCGCCGGATGACGCCCCGGCAGCAACTATTCTCCGTTCGCGCTCCCCGGGGCGCGTTTTCTGTTCACTGGATGAAACCGCTCGAGACAGATCAGGACGAAAGCGACCGGGTCGCGGCGTGATCGAGGCTGCCCCTTCGACGAGCCACGCCCGGCTGCTCGCCTGGGTGGACGAGGTCGCGGCGCTCACGCAGCCTGACGAGGTGCGGTGGTTTGACGGCACGGCCGAGGCCTTTGACGAGCTCTGCCAGCTGTTGGTGGCGGCGGGGACGTTTGAGCCTCTCGACGCCTCGCGGCGTCCCGGCTCGTTCTTGGCGCTGTCGGACCCGGCCGATGTCGCGCGCGTGGAGGACCGGACGTTCATCTGCTGCGAGCGTGAGGTGGACGCCGGGCCGACGAACAACTGGCGCGATCCGGCCGAGATGCGCGGGGTGCTGCGCGGGCTGTTCAGCGGTTGCATGCGCGGGCGGGTGATGTGGGTGGTGCCGTTCTCGATGGGCCCGCTGGGGTCGCCGATCGCGCACGTCGGCGTGGAGATCACCGACTCCGCCTACGTGGCGGCGAGCATGGCGATCATGACCCGCGCCGGCACCGGAGCGCTGGAGGTGATCGGCGACGACGGGCCGTTCGTGCCCTGTTTGCATTCGGTCGGCGCTCCGCTTCGGCCGGGGGAGGCGGACGTGGCGTGGCCCTGCGACGGCGAGAACAAGTACATCGTGCACTTTCCCGAATCGCGGGAGATCTGGTCCTACGGGTCGGGCTACGGCGGTAACGCCCTGCTGGGAAAGAAGTGCTTCGCCCTGCGCATCGCGTCGGTGATGGCGCGCGACGAGGGTTGGCTCGCGGAGCACATGCTGATCCTCAAGCTGACCTCGCCGGAGGGCGCGGTGCGCTACATCGCCGGCGCGTTCCCGTCGGCGTGTGGCAAGACGAACCTTGCGATGGTGATCCCGACGATCGCCGGCTGGAGCGTCGAGACGATCGGCGACGACATCGCCTGGATGAAGTTCGGCGCCGACGGGCGGCTGTACGCGATCAACCCCGAGGCCGGCTTCTTCGGCGTCGCCCCGGGCACCGGCGAGGCCACCAACCCGAACGCGATGAAGATGGTCGCCGCGAACACGGTCTTCACGAACTGCGCCAGGACCGACGACGGCGACGTGTGGTGGGAGGGGATGACCGCGCAGCCGCCCGCCCACCTGACCGACTGGCGCGGGAACGACTGGACGCCCGGCTCGGGCACGCACGCTGCGCACCCCAACGCCCGCTTCTGTGTCGCGGCCGCACAGGATCCCGCGAT
Source organism: uncultured Solirubrobacterales bacterium (assembly GCA_963788385.1). Lineage (GTDB taxonomy): Bacteria > Actinomycetota > Thermoleophilia > Solirubrobacterales > Solirubrobacteraceae > Palsa-513. The sequence continues at coordinate 34,861 of CAWBGR010000014.1, read as the reverse complement.
GGCGCCGGAGTGGGAGGACCCCGCGGGGGTGCCGATCGACGCGTTCCTGTTTGGCGGGCGCCGCTCGAGCGTCGTGCCGCTGGTGCACGAGGCCTTCGACTGGGAGCATGGCGTCTTCCTCGGCGCGACGATGGCCTCAGAGACAACGGCGGCGGCGGCCGGCGCGGTCGGCAAGCTGCGCCGCGATCCGTTCGCGATGCTCCCCTTCTGCGGTTACAACATGGGCGACTACTTCGCCTACTGGCTGGCGCTCGCCCGCGAGCACGACGAGGCGAAACTGCCGCGCATCTTCTACGTCAACTGGTTCCGCAAGGGCCCCGACGGCCGCTACCTGTGGCCCGGTTTCGGCGAAAACAGCCGCGTCCTCGAATGGGTTTTCCGCCGCTGCGACGACACCGCCGCCGCGGTCGAAACCCCCATCGGACTGGTCCCCGCACCCGGCTCGCTGGACCTCGAAGGCGTCCAGATCTCGCCCGAGGACCTCGACGAACTGCTGAGCGTCGATCACGACGAATGGCGCGCGGAGCTGCCGTCGCTGCGCGAGCACCTCACGACGTTTGGCGAACAGCTGCCGCCGGAACTGCTTGAGCAACTCGACGCGTTGGCGGACCGGCTGGGATCCTGATGGCGGGCCCGGGCCTGCCGGCCCCGCCCGCACCGTCACGGGTCGCCGCGACCGACTAGATCTCCCGCTCGGCGACGGTCAGCTTCCCTCCGCGGTCCCCCGTATTTGGTGTGCCCCGCGGCTCGATGAGCAGTACGTGAGTCTCCTCGTCGGCGCTCGGACAGTGCTCGACACCGCGCGGCACGACGAACAGCTCACCGGGGTCCAACACGACGTCGCGGTCGCGCAACTGGATCGTCAGGCGGCCGCGCAGAACGAGGAAGAAGTCGTCGGTGTCGTCGTGGCGATGCCAGACGAACTCGCCGCGGGCCTTGACGACGGCGAGCTTGTAGTCGTTCAGGTAGCCGACTATCCCGGGGGTGTAGGGCGCGGTCAGCTGCGCGAGCTTCGCCGCGAGATTGACGCGGTCGTCCACCGCTGCGGCGCTCAGTGGCGCTCGCCGGTCGAGGCCGGCGGACGCGACTCCTCGGCGAGGGAGGTGACCTGGAGATCGCCGCGGGCCGCGCTCTCGAGCACCTCGGTGGCCTCGTCGAGCGAGCGCGCGTACAGCTCGACCAGCAGGTGTACGGTGATCCGGCGGTCGTCGTCGTGCTTGTGGAAGCGCACGTGCGTGAAGAACTCACGCACGCCGTGGTCGCCGAAGGCGGCATAGGAGAGGGCGTCGCCGGCCTCCGGCCCCGAACAGCTCTCGACGTCGTCGGCATCGACGGTGACAGTGCATGAGGCCACCCACGGGGTGCCGGTGACCATGCGCTCCCAGCGATCCTCGATCGGTTCGACGCGGCCGTCGACGAACCCGAGATGCGGCTGGTCGTGCATGCAGTCGAGGCATTGCACGACCGCCTCCTGGATCTCGTCCACAACCTCCGCCCGCTCGCCTGTGACGGGGTCGATCTTGTGGATGCCCTCGTAGTGGACCTGCACCTCGAGATCGCTCGACCAGCAGCGATAGCAGCGCAGCCAGTTGCGAGGGTCTTCGCTCATCGATCAGATTCTATGCTGCTGCGGTGGGCGACCCCGGACGCGATGCCGTGCTGCTGGAACTGGATCGCGCGCACGTCTGGCATCCCTACGGGCCGATGCCGGATGTCGTCGAGCCGCTGCTGGTGGCGTCCGCGTCCGGTGTGCGTCTGAAACTGGCCGACGGCCGTGAGCTGATCGACGGCATGTCGTCATGGTGGTGCGCGATCCACGGCTACCGCCATCCGGCGCTCGACGCGGCCGCGCGCGCCCAGCTCGAGCGGATGTCGCACGTCATGTTCGGCGGCCTCACGCACGAGCCCGCGATCGAGCTCGCGGCGGCCCTCGTCGCAATGACCCCGGCGCCGCTGGCGCACGTGTTCTTCGCCGACTCGGGGTCGGTCGCCGTCGAGGTGGCGCTCAAGATCTGCCTGCAGGCGGCCGGCCCGGGACGCACTCGGCTGCTCGCGCTGCGTGGCGGCTACCACGGCGACACCTTCGGTGCGATGTCGGTATGCGACCCGGTCGACGGCATGCACCAGATGTTCGCCGGGGTGCTGCCCGCGCACGTGTTCGCGCCGCGCCCTCCCGGCGGCGTCGACGCGGGCCTCGACGAGGGATACGTGGCGCAGCTGCGTGAGCTCTTCGCGCGCCACGGCGGCGAGCTTGCGGCCGCGATCGTCGAGCCGCTCGTGCAGGGCGCGGGCGGCATGTGGTTCTACTCGCCGGCCTACCTGGCGCTGCTGCGCGAGCTCTGCGACGAGCACGGTGTGCTGCTGATCTTCGACGAGATCGCGACCGGCTTCGGGCGCTCCGGCACGCTCTTTGCCGCAGACCGCGCCGGCGTCGCTCCCGACGTCATGTGCGTGGGCAAGGCGCTGACGGGCGGCTATCTCACGCTCGCGGCGACCCTCTGCAGCGGCGCCGTGGCGGCACGCATTGACGGCCCGCTGATGCACGGCCCGACCTACATGGCCAACCCACTGGCGTGCGCGGTCGCGCTGGCCAGCCTGGCGCTCCTTGAGGATGGGCAGTGGCGCGAGCAGGTCGCGCGGATCGAAGCGCTGATGCGCCAGGAACTGGCGGTCGCGTGGGAGCTTCCAGGCGTGCGCGAGGTTCGCACGCTCGGCGCGATCGCGGTGATCGAGACCGAGCAGCCGGTGGCGCTCGCCGCGGCCACTGCCGCCGCGCTCGAAAACGGCGTCTGGCTGCGGCCGTTTCGCAACCTCGTCTACGCGATGCCGCCCTACGTCACGACAGAGCAGGACCTGCGCAGCGTGGCCCGCGCAATGGTTGCCGCCGCGGCGAGCTAACCGAACGTGAACGAGAAGCCGCTCGTCCCGGCGGAGAACCGCAGGTGGATCGAGTGGCGCGAATCGGTCGCGAAGTGGGCGACGTGGTAGAGGCGCTGCTGGGTCACATCGAGCGTGGTCGTGTGGCGCCCGTCGACGGAGACGGCGACGGTGCCGCTGCCGTGGGCCGGGGGGGAGAGCACGATGTAGACGTTCTTCGCCTCGACGTCGGCGTCGATCGTGGCGCCGGCGCCGGCCAGCGCCTGCTGGGCGGCGATCGTCCAGGTCCCGCCGTAGGCGAAGTCGTTGACGGCCATCGTGTAGGCGGGGGCGACGTAGGCGTGCTTGCCGGCGTAGGGCTCGTTCTCGATCCAGCCGGACGCCCGCGCGGTGCCGAGATAGGTCTCCGGCGTGATCGGTGAGGTCGATGGGACGATCACGTCACGGGCCTTCGCTCCGGCGCCGAGATCCTTCGCGCCGGCCTGCGCGAGCAACGCGCGGATCGCGGCCTCGGTCGTGGTGTAGTCCCCCTCGCCGAAGGTCGCATAGCGGACCTGTCCGGTCTTGTCGATCAGGTAGTCGGCCGGCCAGTACTCGTTCGCCCAGGCGTTCCAGGTGTCGAGATTGTTGTCCTGGACCACCGGGTAGCGGATGCCGAACTGCTTGATGGCATCCTCGACGTTGCCGGCGTCCTTCTCGAACTGGAACTCCGGCGACTCGACGCCGACGATCGTCAGCCCCTTGCTGGCGTAGCGGGCGTCCCATGCCTCGAGGTAGGGGAGTGTGCGGATGCAGTTGATGCAGGTGTAGGTCCAGAAGTCGATCAGCACGACCCGGCCGCGCAGGGCCGTGAGAGTGAGCGGCCGGTCGCCCGGCGTGTTGAACCAATCCTCGGTGCCGACGAACTGGGGAGCAGTGCCGAGGTCGGGTAGCGCTGGCGTCGCGACGCCGGGCAGCCCGGCGGACTCGGACTGCTTCACCGGTGCGAACTTCACCTTGTGGGTGCGAACACCGGCGAGCCGCTTTGACACTGCCGAGGAGTTGTCGACGAAGGCGGTGATGTTGACCTTCGGGATGTTCTGGGCGATCCACTGGTCGAGCTTGACGTCGAGCATCGTCGCGAGCACGATCGCCGTTGCCACCATCACGACGCCGAGTGAGCGCTGGACGATCGCGGCGCGCCCCGAGCCGCGCAGACGGTCGAGCAGGCGGCGGCCGCCGAGCGCGAGTGCGAGCAGCATCAGGCCTGTGCCGGCCGCGTAGGCAAGCCCGACGGCGACCGCTCGCCCGCTGGCGGCGCTGACCGTGATGACGGTTGCGAGGATCGGCCCTGCGCACGGGGTGTAGACGAAGCCGAGCGCGCCGCCGACCAGCAGGCCCGACGCGAACCCGTCGCCTTTCGTGCGCGGCCCAAGCCGCGAGAACGCAGCGAGTGGACGCTCGAGGCGCTCGCCCACCTGGGGGACCAGGAGCGCCAAGCCGAACAGGACGAGCACGACAATCGCGACATCGCGCAGCGGATCGGCGCCGAGTCCGACGTTGCCGACGACCTTGGCGATGCCGATGATCGTGATCGCGAAGGTGATCGTGAGACCGAGCACGATGCCCAGCGGCCGCCGCCGCCCGCCCGCTGCGCTTGCCGAGAGCATCGCCGGGAGCACCGGCAGCACGCACGGCGACACCGCGGTGCCCGCCCCGACGACCAGCGCAAAGAGGATCAGCAGCAGCATTGGCCTAGCGCATTCTTACGCATCGCTTGACCCACTTGGGGCGGTCGCGACGTTCCTGGCACAGCGGTCCATGTCGGGCAGTCTCGCCGGTGTGCGCCGCGTTACACGGCGCCGCGTGGCACCTAGTCGCGGCCGCTGAACTCGACGATCGCGACAGCGAGGCAGACCATCCCGGGCACGGCCTCGACCTCGCCGTAGCGCTTGGTCAGGCCATGCACCGAGATCGAAGGCGCGGCGGCGCCTGTCGCAAGCGCGACCGCGCCGCCGCCCGTGTCCGGCTCGCTCACGCGTCCTTGCCGTCGTCGCCGTCGTCGCCGTCGGCGAGGATCTTGTAAATCGCGCGCCGTGTCTCTGTCAGCACCTGCTTGGCCTCGGCCAGTTGTTTCTCAGTCGCGGTCTGCACGAGCTGAAGTCCCGCCATTCCGACCTGGCGCATCAGGCCGAAGAGCTCCTGGACCTCGCTCGAGACGCCGTCAGCGAGCGTATCCCATGGCGCCGGCGCGTCCTGCGGGCGCCCGGCGAGGAGCTCGCGACCCGTCTCGGTGATCGCGAATTGCTTGCGTCCGTCGGATTCCTGCGAGCGGATCAGGCCCTCGTCCTCGAGCTGGGCCAGGGCCGGATACACCGAACCGGGACTGGGGCGCCAGACGCCGCTCGAGCGCCGTTCGATCTCCTGCATGATCGCGTAGCCGTTGCGTGGCTCCTCGGCCAACAGCAGCAGCGCCGCAGTGCGGATGTCGCCACGGCGAGCCTTGCCGCCGTGGCGGCCGAATCCGCGAGGGCCACCGAAGCCCCGGGGCCCGCCAAAGCCGAAGGGTGGTCCGAACCCGCCGAAGCCTCCGGGGCCGGGGCCGCCTTCGCCGCGCTGCATGAACAGCATGCTTTTGAGTGGGCGGCGGCAGAACGTGCCGCCGGCGTAACTTCCAGTCATTGGTCTGCTCCTCGTTACGTGTTTCACAGTACGGTCACGATATATCGCAGAGTGTCGCCTGTCAAGTGGTTTGCGTCCGCCTCGCGTTCCCGGCAGCGGTCGGAAGGTAGGGTTTGGGCCGGGATGGACAGCACGCTGCCAAGGGCGATCGACGTCCGCCAACTGGGACACGAGCGCCTGATCTGCTGCTTCCTGCTCGGTGATGTGCTGATCGACTGCGGACCAGCGTCATGTGTCGATGCGCTGCTCGCGGAGCTTGGCGACAGCCGCCCTCGCGTCCTCGCGCTGACACACATTCACCTCGACCACGCGGGCGCCGCCGGCGCCCTCGTCGAGCGCTGGCCGGACCTCGAGGTCTGGGTGCACGAGCGCGGCGCCCCGCACCTGATCGACCCGAGCCGGCTGCTCGCGAGCGCCACTCGCCTCTACGGCGAGGACATGCAGCGACTGTGGGGCGAGGTCCTGCCGGTGCCGGCGGCAAACGTTCACGCGCTTGCGGGCGGTGAGGAACTCGACGGACTGGCGGTCGCCTACACCCCGGGGCACGCCTCCCACCACGTGAGCTATTGGCACGCTGCGAGCGCCACCGCATTCGTCGGCGACGTCGCCGGTGTTCGCGTCGCCCCGAGCCCCTACGTCCTGGCGCCGACGCCGCCGCCGGATATCGACGTCGAGCTCTGGCAAGACTCGATCGCTCGCGTGCGCGAATGGCGTCCGCAGCGGCTCGCGATCACTCACTTCGGCTTCTGCGACGACCCCAGCGCCCAGCTCGACGGCATCCAGCGCGCGCTCGAGCACTCGGCGCAACTGGCGCGCGAGGGGTCGCTTGAGCACTTCGTCGCCGCGCTTCGCGACGAGATCGAAGCCGATCCCGGCGCCCGCGACGGCGCCGCCTACTCGCTCGGCGCGCCGCTCGACCAGTGCTACGCGGGACTCGAGCGCTACTGGTCGCGGCGCGAGCAGCCGCGATGAGCGCCACTGTCGAGCAGCCGCGCACCGCTGGACCGGGCGACGCGGTCGGCGGGCGCTGGAAGGTGATCGTGCGCAACGACGATCACAACACCTTCGACCACGTCGCCAAGACGCTTGCTGGCGTGATCCCCGCCGTCACGCTCGAGCAGGGATACGAGTTCGCGCGAGCCATCCACAACGGCGGGCTGGCGATCGTCTGGAGCGGCCACCTCGAGGCGGCTGAGCACTACTGGGAGATGCTGCGCTCAGCGGGCCTGACGATGGCGCCGCTCGAGCAGGACTGAGCCGCCGGTCGCCGCCAGGTCCTGGCAGTGGCCGCCGGCGTCAGTGGCCGCTTGTCGGCGAGGCTGCTGCGGGCGCGTGGCGGACGGCCTCGCCGCGGCAGACAAGGTCGTTCCAGGCGTAGACGACGGGAACCTGGAACCAGCCCTGGCAGTAGATGCGAAAGTCCGTCATCTCGGGTCCGGCCCAGAAGCGGTCCCAGTCGAGATGCTCCTCGAACTCGAGCACCTGGAGAAACTTGTAGCGGTCGTCACGCCCCCGGTAGACGGCGTAGCTCGTCGCGCCGTAGCGGACCGACAGGGCCGAGATCCGCTCGAGCTCGGCCTGCAGCTGGTCGCCGCGGAAGCCGGTCGCATACCACGGGACGTGTACGACGCCGGCCATCAGCGCGCCACCGCGCCCCGGCTGGGGTGGCGGCCCGCAGGGGCCGGCTGGGCTCGTTCGAGGGCCATCGCGCCGGCAATCGTATATCGCCGTCGCTCAGGCAAGCCCGGTGGCGAACGGAAGCTCCACGACGGTGGCCGTACCGTCCTGCCCGGCGAGCGTCAGGCGGGCCCCGGGCTCGGCCTCGCGGCGCACCAGTGCGAGCCCGACCGGGCCGAACCTCGGCGAGCAGGCAAACGAGCCGAGCGTGCCCACCGGCCGGTCGCCGAGCAGAAGCTCGCGGCCGGGGGAGGCCGGCTCGCTCAGCGCCAGCCCGCGCAGATGGCGGTTGGGCCGGCCCTTCCAGTAAAGCCGCGCCACCGTCTCCTGGCCGATGTAGCAGCCCTTGGTGTAGGAGACGGCGCGCTCGTGCAGGCCGGCTTCCTGTGGCATCGTGCTCTCGTCCATCTCGACGCCGAAGCGAGGCCTTCCTCGCTCGATCCGCAGCGTCTCGGCGGTCGTCTCATCAATTGCCGTCGCGCCGGCGGCGAGCAGCTCGGCGCTCACCGCCTCGGTGTCCTCACTCGCGCACAGCACATCGACCCCGGCGTCGGTGCGGACCAGGCGCACCGGTCGCCCCGCCAAGGAGGCGGCCAGGTGGTCGTGCTCGGCCGGGCCCGGCGGCGTGGCGAGCACACGGTCGCAGGCGGGGCCGATCAGCGACAGCAGGCCGCACTGCAGCGTGCGCTTGTGCAGTTCGGCGTCGTAGCCCAGACGGAACTGCTGCAGCGCGTCGAAGAGCGCCTGAAGCGCGACGCGCTCGGTGTCGAGCAGCAGCTCCTCGTCGCTTCGGAGCACGCGTACCTGCGCGAGCATGCGGCCGTTGTGCGTCAGCAGCGCCGCTTCCTGTCCGCTCCCGGCCGACAGCGCCGCCACGTCGTTGGACAGCACGGAGTCCAGGAACGCGATCGCCCCCGGGCCGCTCAGCGCGAGCTTGCCGGCCTGCGAGCGATCGAGCAGCGCCACGTCCTCAGTAGCCGCCCGGTATTGCGGATCGACCGTCGCGAGCGCCACGTCCCGAGCATAACAACACCCCTTTGCGCACCGGGAAGGGCCCGCGGGTAGGCTTTGCGCCGATGGCACTCGCCGACACCTTCCAGGAGATCGTCGACTCGCTTGCAGACGACTGGACCGACCTGGAGCTGGATCTGCGGATCGCCGATGAGACGCGCTACGTCGACGCCGCGGTGTTCCTCGTTGTGGCCAACGCGCAGCCCTATTCCAAACACGACTGGCACTGGCGGCTGCTGGTGGCGCATCGCTTCGGACACGCGGCGTCGGTCGACGCCGTGCATATGGCGCTTGGTCTGCTCGACGACGCCAAGCTGGACGGCGAGCTGGCGCTGCGCGAGGTTCGCACGGGCCGCGTCCCAGTCGAGTCCGAGTGGGGTCGCCCGCAGTCGCTGCGCGACGAGATGCGCGAGATCAACGCGCAGTAGCGAGCAGCCCGCCCAGGAGCGCCGGGCCGTCGCGGGCGATGCGCGAGCGCGGCACGACCACCTCGATGCCGCCGGCCAGCGCCCGCGTGCGCACGTCTGTCTCGACGTGAGAGAAGAAGGCGAGGACCGGCGGGCGCGGCCGGGCCAGGGTGGCGATCCGGGTGTCCGCGTCGTGCGTGAGGTCGGCGACGATCGCGTCGGCGCCGTGGTCCGGGCTGGGTCCCAGCGTCACCTCGTGGCCGGCGGCCTCAAGGTCGGAGCGCAGCCGCGAGCCGAACAGCAGGTCGTCGGTGAGAACGTGAATCCGAGCCACACCGCAGACGATACGGGTCTGCTCGTCGCCGCCTGATCAGCCGAACAGGTCCTCGGCGCGGCTGCGCAGCAACGTGGCCGCGCCGGGCCCGTCCTGCTCGGTCACGTGCGCGCCGAGTCCCCGCACGATCACGACCGGCTCGCCGGAATCCTTTGCGCGCGCGAGGTCGGCCGCGGCAGCGACCGCGTCGGCGACCGCGATGACGCTGGCGTGCAGCTCCCGACCGCGCTGATCGTGGCGCCCCCGCCAGTCGTCAAGCGGGGTCAGGCCCGCCACGCCGATCGCGGTGTCGAGCTGGCCGAGGCGCCAGGCGCGCCCGAAGCTGTCGGTGATCACCACAGCGGGAGCCCGGCCCGTCACTTCGCGCAGGCGGGCGCGCAGTTCGCGCGCAGCGCCATCGGGGTCGCGCGGCAACAGCACGACGGTGTCCTGCGCGGGAGCGTTGGATTCGTCCACACCCGCATTCGCGCAGACGAAGCCGTCGAGCGTACGGACGATCAGCACGCCGCGCTCGGCTCGCAGCAGCTCGCTTGACTCATCGAGGATCGCCTGCACGTGACGCGGATCCTTCCCGTGCTCGGCGGCGAGCGCCTTTGCGCGCGTGCCGGGGTCGATGTCGGCGAGCCGGCGCACCCTGCCCTGGGCTTTTGACACGGCCTTGTGGGCGACCACCACGATCTCATCGTCGGCGAGCTCTCCGGCGGCGGTGGCGATCAGCGCGGCGAGGTCGTCTCCCCGCTCGATCTCCGGCAGGCCGCGCAGCGCAAAGGCCGAGATATGGGCGCTCACAGCTCCGCCAGCACGGCGCTCGTGGCGCAATCGCGGCCGGCCAGCACCAGGCGCAGCGCGGCGAGGTCCTCGGGGGTGTCGACGTCCAAAAGCAGTGCCGGCAGCGCCTCGACGTGCCACGAGGCGCCGGCTGCGCTCGCCCGCAGCCGGTGGCGCTCAAAGCTGCCGGGGCCGAATCCCGGCTCGATCGCGTCCGGGGGTGTCAGCAGCAGGGCGTTGGTACCGCTGCCCTGGCGGTCGGCGACGATCGTCACCGCCGGCGGCGCGCTGACGCGGTCGAGCAGTATCAGCAGGTCCGCGCTGGCAAGCGCCGGGCAGTCGCCGGGGACCAAAAGCGCCCGTTCGTAGCCGTTCTGGATCGAGTGCGCGATGCCGACCAGGGCGGCACCGCTCTGGCCGGCCTCCGCCGGGTCCGCCAGGACCGCTGCGCCGCGGTCGCGGGCGAGCGACGTGACGGCCTGCTCGTTCGTCACGACCACAGCGTCGAGCCCGGCGGTCGCGACCAGCGCGTCAAGCACGTCGCTCACCATCGCCTGCGCCAGCCGGCGCCGCTGGACCGCCCCGAGCTGCTCGCCCAGGCGCGTCTTCGCCAGCTCGAATCGCTTCACGGGAAGGATCGCGAGCGTGCGCATCAGGAGCTCAGCTCATCAGCCAGCTCGAGCACCTGACCGGCGAGCCGCCGCCGGGCCGCCGGGCTGTCCATCAGCGTGTCGAGCTCCAGTGAGCGGATCCCCTCGACGGGCTCATCGGCGACGATCGCGTCAAGCAGCGGCGCGTAGCGGCGCGCGACCCCGGCGGCGTCGGCGGTCTCGCGGGCCCATGTCATACACGCCGCCGTCGGCCCCTTCAGCACTGCGCCGCCGACGATCGGGCTGACCGCGATGACCGGGGCGGCCGAGCCGGCGATCGCGCGGCGGATCGAGTCGATGGCGAGGATCGGGCCGATAGAGATGATCGGGTTCGAGGGGCCGATGATGATCGCCCGCGCGTCGGCGAGCGCGGCGAGCGCGCCCGGCGACCCGGTTGCCTGCGCGGCGCCGTCGAAGCGGATGTCGTCGATCACCGCGGCGCCGCGGCGCGCGATCAGGAACTCCTGCAGCGAGAGCGTCTCCGCGCCGCTGCGGAGCATCGTTCGCACACGCTCGTCGCTCATCGGGATGACAGCGGCGCCGACTCCCAGCGCGCGTGTGAGGCTGGCATGCGCTTCGCTCAGACTGCGTCCGGCCTCCAGCAGGCGCCGTCGCTCCAGGCAGAAGGCGAGGTCGCGGTCGCCTAGTGAGAACCAGACGTCGGTTCCGAGTTCGCGGAGCATCTCCATTGCCGAGAAGCTGTCTGCCTCGATTCCCCACCCGCGCTCGTCGATGCGGTCCGCCAGCCAGTAGGTGACGAGATCCGGATCGGGCGAGACGTAGGCGCCGTGGATCTCGATGTCGTCGCCGGTGTTGGCGATCACCGAGAGCTCCTCGCCGAGCAGGTCGTAGAGGCCACGGGCCAGCTTCGCGCCGCCGGTCCCCCCGGAGAGCAGCACGACGCTCACCAGAGCGAGTCGGGAAGCCCCGTGAGGCGGATCCCGGCGTGCACCTTGTGGCGCACGTTCACGGAGATCAGCAGCGCCGTCAGCGACTCGGTGATCCGCGCCATCTCGAGCCGGCCGGCATCGACGCAGCGCAGCCCCTCGACGCGGTCAAGCAGCGCCGCGACGCGCGCCTTGTCCGCCTTGCGGTCGCCGGCCAGCAGCACATCCTCCGCGAGCGGCTGTGAACGGTCTTCGAGCGCCGCTGCGCTGACGGTGTGCAGGGCAGCAACGACGCTCACGCCCTCGGGGACGAGCTCCTGCGCCGCCTGCGCGGCCGAGCCCTGCCAGACGCCGAGCATGCGCGTCGGCTTACCGCCGACGGCAGCCGCCAGCGGGACCGTCGCGTCGATCAGCAACTGGCCGGCGCGCATGGCCGGCGCGATGTGGCTGAGCGTCTCGTGGTGGCTGCGAAACGGCACGCTCAAGACCACAAGCTCGTTTGCCGCCGCGGCCTGCGCGTTCTCCGCGCCGCTGACGCGGCCGTCCGGCACCGCCGCGAGCACACGCGCCGCAGCCTCCTGCGCGCGGTCGGCGTCGCGCGAGCCGATCGTCACCGCGACGGAGGCGCCGGCCAAGCGCACCGCGAGACCGAAGCCGAGCGCACCCGACGCGCCGATGATCGTGACGGAGCTGTCGGGGACGGACACGCGCGCGCAGTATACGGCGCGCCGCACGGCGTCCCGGAGGTCCGCCGTCGCCAGCACGTGCGCTGCGAGCACCACAACGTCGTGCGGGGCCCGACTCCCGGCCCGTGGGCGTGGCGGTAGCGGATAAGGTCCCGGCGATGGCCGAGTCCCCCGACCTGCGTGCGGCCGACAGCGACCGCGACCGTGTCGCTGCCGATCTGCGCGATCACTTCGCGGCCGGCCGGCTGGGGCAGGAGGAGCTTGACGAGCGGCTCGAGACGGTCTACGCGTCCAGGACCCTGGGCGAGCTCGAGCGTGTGGGAGCCGACCTCCCGGACGCGCGGCCGCTGCCCGTCCCCGCCAGCTCGCGCGAGCTCGCCCGCCGGCGGATCTACCAGGACGCGGGCGCGGTCGTGATCTTGGATCTGGGGTGTGTCGCGGTCTGGGCGGCAACCGCGTCAGGCGGTTCGTTCTGGCCCAAGTACGTGATTGTGGTCTCGGCCCTGCGGCTGGCCCGCGACGCCTGGCGGCTGCTCGGCCCCGCACCCGAGCGGGCGCGGCACGGGCGCCGGCATGACCGCCGGCCGGCTCGCCACCGTAGCCGGCGGCTCGACTGACGCCGCCTCTGCGGCGGACTCGTTGCGTAGAGTCCGCCCGGTGGACTCCGCAGCCGAACTGCTCGACGTGGCAAGCGAAGCCGCGAAAACCGCGGGTGCGCTGCTGCAAGCGCGCTTCGAGGCCGGTCGCGAGTCGCACGTCAGCGCCAAGTCGACTCCCACCGACCCCGTCAGCGACGCCGACCTCGCCTCCCAGCTCGCCATCCGGGCCGTGCTCGCGAAGCGCCGTCCGCAGGACGGGCTGCTCGCGGAGGAGGAAGGCGCCGACCAGGCCGGCTCGAGCGGTCTGCGCTGGGTCGTCGACCCGCTCGACGGAACCGTCAATTTCCTCTACGGGCTGCCGCAGTGGAGTGTCAGCGTCGCGGTCTGCGACGAGCAGGGAGCCCTCGCCGGAGCGATCCACGCGCCGATGACCGCCGAGTTCTTCAGCGCGGTGCGCGGCGAGTTGCCGCGGCGAAACGGCGTCGAGCTTGCCTGGCGGGGCGACGCGGCGCCGCAGCTCGGCCAGGCGCTCGTCGCAACCGGCTTTGCCTATGCCTCGCAGGTCCGCGCCGAACAGGCGGAATTACTCACGCGCCTGCTGCCGCGGGTCCGCGACATCCGCCGCTTCGGTGTGGCCTCGCTCGATCTCGCCGGGACGGCCATGGGCCTCTACGACGCCTACTACGAGCGCGGCGTGCATCTCTGGGACATCGCCGTTGGCGCGCTGATGTGCGACGGCGTCGGGCTCGCGGTACGTGAGATCGAGGGGGGGATCATGGCGGCGCCGGCGTCCCTGGCAGACACGCTCTGCGAGATCATCGCCGCCGGCGGAGCCGGCGCCCGCGGCGCCGACAGTGCGCGCGACGAACCCCCCGAGCGCCGTACCGCCCGCCTGAGCCCGGGGCTGGGCGCTCAGGCGGGCGGCGCCAGCACGTAGACGCGCGTCGACGGACGCGGCTCGAACGAGAACACGAGCCAGCGATGTCCGTGGTAGCTGACGGTGCCGCTGTTTGGAAGCGTCGCCGGACCGGCGCCGCCGGTGGCGGCGAGCTGCGTGGCGCCGCGGCGCACGAAGACGTCGGCGCCGGTGTAGATCGCCACCGTCCTCGCGAACCCCGGGTAATGCTCGGGCAGCGAGAAGGCAAGCGACGCAAAGCGCTCCGCGATGCGGCCGAACTCGCCGGCACGAACCGTGGTGCATGGCTCCAGCGCCACCTGCGCAGGCGGCGGCGCCACGAGGATCACGGCGTCCAGCGTTCCGCTCGGGAACGCGCGGTAGGTCTCGCGCAGCACGCGGTAGTCGACGCCGTCGAGGGTCAGCTGCGGGCCGCTCGGCGGCGCCGGCGGAAACGCGGCGGAGCGCTCGGCCACGAGCCGCGCGGCCACGTAGACGGCGATCGGATTGCCGACGAACCGCGTCTCGAGCTTCGTGTAGCCGGTGTCGTCCTGGACCGACATGACGTAGCGCCCGACGGTGCGACCGTGCAGTCGAAGCGCGCCGCTGACCGGCGCGATCACATACGGCCCGCCGACGTCGGCAAGGATGCGCCCGGCGGCGTCGAGTGCCCGCAGGCGGACGATATGCCAGGCGGGGTGGAAGACGAGCCGGCTGACCGCGGCTTGCGCGGCCACGGTGTTGTCGGCGGCAACGGCGGCGAGCAGGTCCGGCGCTCCGCTGACCTGCGCCGAGTCGAAGCTGACCTCGGTGCCCGCCAACTCATTGCCGTAGATGCGATCCGAGGCGGCGGCGTCGACGGCCGCTATCGTCGACTGTGCCCCGGCGCCGCAGCCGGCGGGCGCCTCGGCGGAGCTCGTCGCACCGCAGCCCACCGCCACGGCGAGCAGAAGCAGCGCGGCACTCGCTGCCAGCGCTGGACGACGGCGGCCCGCGGCCGGCCAGGTAAGACGGTGTGGCGGCACAGCCCCATTGTCGCTCCCGCCGGGCCCTGACACCGCGGCACCGCTGGCCCCGCCGTGCGCCGGCGGCGCAACGCAGTGCCCGGGGTGGGACTCGAACCCACAAGCTCTTACGAGCGGCGGCTTTTGAGACCGCTCCCTTTACCGATTTGGGCACCCGGGCCGGGCGTCGGATCGTATTGTGCGCGTTGGTGGCGGCGGCGTGCGCGCAGCCTCCCCGCGCCGCTCTGCTAGAACGTCTCGCGCGCCGAGCGGGCGTGGTGGAATTGGTAGACACGCCGGCCTTAGGAGCCGGTGGGCGAAAGCCCTTGGGGGTTCAAGTCCCTCCGCCCGCATGATGAAGGTGCAAGCAGATCCGCCGCCTGCCAAGTGTCTGCGCTGCGTTTGCGTCCCCGAAGCGACGGGGAGCCGAACTGACCTGGCGGTCCTGTGCGCCGGTGGGCGCTGACCGTGGCGGGGAGTTGCCAGCGGGCGACGGAGCGATGGGGGAGGTCCCCGGCGTGAGACCGCCGCAACGTCGAACCACAATGATGCTCGGCGCGTCGTCCACGACGGCCGCGACAGGTCGTCGGCGCCCGCAGCGACGGAAGGTAGCGCTGGGTTACGCCCGTCGCCCGCGCTTGCAGGTTGTCCAGGCGTGTGATCGGTGCAGGGCGAGGCTCAGGCGTTGCGGCGAACGAAGGTGGAAAGTCGCACTCACGGAGCGTCCGTTTCCCGTACGCTCTTGGCGGCAGGTACTGGGCGGGTTGGGTGTAGGACGGGGGGGCTCGTTGCGGTCAGCGGTCCGAGTGGTGTTGGTAGCTGTGGTTGTGGTGGTTGCGCTTGGAGTGCTCGAGCTCGCGGCGTCCGATGGGACGATCATGCCGCAGGCGGGAGCGGCGGTGCCGGTCCAGGTGCCGCAGGGGTTTGAAGCGAACTCGACCCAGGCTGTCTGCGCGTTGACCGGCTCGCATGGGGCCTACACGGAGGGGCTTCCAAGCGATCGCGGTTCGCTCAGCCTCAGGGCGCATCCGGTTCGTAGTCTTGCGCCCTATACGGAGACCGACTACGGACTGGTCGCCGGCGACAGTGGCAGCTCGTTCGAGTTTGGCGGGAAGGTCTGGTGGCTGTTCGGCAACAGTTCGGCGACGGAGACGGTTGGCGGCCTGCCGAACTCTTCGAAGCGCTGGCCGAAAGTGTCGAACTTGAGTGATGGACCGGTGGCGCTCGACAGCGACTCGATCGCGACATCGCCGGAGCAGCAGAGCGCTCCGGCGCCGGCGGTGCCGTACAACGGGTTGCAGCCGGCGCCGGACGAGCAATGTCCGGTACTCACCTTCCTCACCCAGACGAGCTCGGTCCCCAGCCCGTACGCGAGCCCGTCGCTGTCCCCCGATCCGCTCTTCCCGGGAGCCGGCTATTCGGTGTCGCTGCGCACCGGTGAGCTGCCGGAGGCGGGGATCAGCGAAGGCGACCCAGCGAAAATGTATGTCGTATTCGGTACCGACAGCCCGTCGAACTGTGCGGTGATTGCTGAGAGCCAGCAGGGGCCGTGTGTCGAGCCGACGCCAGGTAGCACCTCGCCAACTGGGAAGCCCTCACCGACAGGCAGCACAACGCCCTGCACGGGCGTGTGTTCGCGCAACGCCGCACGGTCAACGGCCGGCATCGAGACGCTCTGCAGCGGTGCGGCAGCGAAAAGGACACGGTCGGTGATGGCGGTGTACACGGGCGTCGGGGTCAAATTCATGGGCCTCTATGACCTCTCCTCGCCGAACCGGCGGTATTCGCCGACGTGCCCAGAATCACCGTCTCAGGACCCAGCGAAGTTCGTCAACGTCCAGATGGCGAACGGCGCCGATGCCTATGTCTACATCTGGGGAACCGAGGGTGGAGCAAACGACAGCCTCAGCCCCGTGTATCTCGCGCGCATCCTGGCCTCGAACATCGCGACAGGGCAGGGGATCAAGTATTGGGACGACGGTAGCTGGGGTGCGGCCCAGACAAACGCGATGCCGCTGTTCACCGACAGTCCCGATCCGTGCGTCTCGCAACTGGGGATACAGCACAACCCCTACCTTGACGAGTGGATCATGCTGTACCGCTGCCAGGAAGCCAAGCCTCCGGCCGGGCTCCCCAACGGGATCTACATGCGCACCGCCCCAAACCCGTGGGGCCCGTGGAGCTCACCGACAACGATTTTCAATCCCGCCCCCGATCAGGCGACACAGAGCGGGTACTGCTACTTCATCTACTCCACCCAGACCGCGAGCAAGAAGGGCCCGAACGCCTCACCAACGTGCACCGATCAGCAACGCAACAAGGGCTTGGCGGACGCTCACCATCTGGAGGGCAGCTACTACGGCCCGTATTTCGTCGCCAACTGGACGACCGGCACCTCTGCGACGCCCTCAACCCGGGGGATCACAACGATCTACTACACGCTTGACACGTTCGATCCCTACGGCCAGCTCATCATGCGCAGCACCATCCTGGGTCCGCCGCTGCCCCCGTGCAAGGGAACGACCTGCAAGTGAGCCCCGGGGGGGATGCCCGTCGGATGCAGTGATCGCACTCGGCCGAGGAGATGTGTGGCCGGCGGGACTGTTCGGTCGCGACAGCGACCGCGACGTCAGATGCCGAACGCGGCGCGAAAGCAGCAGCCACGCGCGAGCGGTGGGACACGCCTGGTCGGGACGAGCGGCCCGAGCGCGGTCCGGGCGTACGCCAGCGCCCGCCGCGTTCACTCGCGCAGGCCAGGTCGCCGCGCCGCGGCGACCGACCCGGCCCACAGGCGGCCTGTGTAAGACTCGATCAGGACGTGACCAGGTCGCTCTGTCTCGGTGTGCTCGATCAATCGCCCGTCTCGGAAGGCTCCGACGGCGCGAGCGCGCTAAGGCGCTCAGTTGATCTGGCGATCCTCGCTGACGAACTCGGATACGAGCGCTACTGGGTCGCCGAGCACCACGGCCACGCCATGATCGCCGGCGCGAGCCCGGAGGTACTGATCGCGGCGATAGGCGCGCATACGGCGACGATCAGAGTCGGGAGCGGCGGTGTGATGCTCCCGCATTACAGCCCGCTGAAGGTGGCGGAGAACTTCGCCGCGCTTTGCGGCCTCTACCCGGGCAGGATCGATCTGGGTCTCGGCCGCGCGCCGGGCAGCGATCCGCAGACGATGTTCGCGCTCCAGCGCGACCGCCGCCAGGTCGCTCCCGACGACTTTCCCCAGCAGCTCGCGGAGCTGCTCGCCTACCTCGAGGACGACTTCCCGCCCGGGCATCCGCTCGCCCGCCTGGCGGCCCTGCCCGGGGGACCGGAGCGCCCGCAGGTCTGGCTGCTCGGATCCTCACCCCAGAGCGGGATCTGGGCGTCGCAGCTCGGGCTTCCCTACGCGTTCGCCGACTTCTTCGCCACCTCGGGCGGCGCGCCGATCGCACGGCGCTACCGCAGCGAGTTCGAGCCGTCACAGCGCAGCGCCGAGCCGCGCGTGGCGATTGCCGTGGCCGCGATCTGCGCCGAGTCCGACGCCGAGGCGCAGCTGCTCGCCTCGAGCCGCAGGATGACCGCGGCGCTTCGCCACAGCGGCCGGATCGCGCCTCTGCCTCCCGTCGAGAAGGCGCTCGCGTTCCTCAAAGCGCAGGGGGAGTCGGCCGCGGGCGACCGTGGCGCTCGCGACATCGTCGGCTCGCCCGAAACGGTCCGCGCCGGGCTGGAGGAGGTGGCCGAGGAGTACGGGGCCGACGAAGTTCTCGTCGTCACGCTGACCTACGATCACGCTGCGCGTCGGCGCTCCTACGAGCTGATCGCCGAGGTGTTCGGCCTTAGAGCGGGGGCGCCTCGCCCCGGATCCGCTGCTCGCGGGGTAGGCCGCGAACGCCCGCCCGTCACGGCGGGAGCAGCCGGCCGCTAGGCCTGCATGCCTGTGCGGATCGCCGGGCGGTAGGTGTCGGAGAACTCCTGGAAGAGGCCGGTGACGACGAAGGCGACCTGCTCTCCGATGTCGACCGCGTTGTCGGCGATGCGCTCGATCGCGCGGGCGGCGAGGACCATGTAGGTGCCCCACTCGCGCGCCTCGGCATCCTCGCCGGCCGCCAGCGCCGCGTTGAAGATCTCGCGGTTCAGCTTGTTGATCTCCCCGTCCTGGCGGATCAGGTCGATGGCGAGCGGCAGGTCACGCTCCTGGAAGGCCTGCTTGCACTGGACGACCGCGGTGCGGGCGAGCGCTCCCATCCGGCCGAGCAGCGCGAGCACATGGTCCTGCACGGGCGGCTCGTGGCCCGAGAGCGGGATGAGCTTGGCGATGTTCACGCACTGGTCGCCCATCCGCTCGACGTGCATGATCATGTGCAGCAGGGCCGCCACGAGCCGCAGGTCGCCGGCGACCGGGGTCTGGCGGGCCAGCAGCGAAAGGATGCCCTGGTGGACCTCGAGGTAGCGCCCGTCGACGCGGTCGTCGTCGGCGATCACGATCCGCGCGAGCGATATGTCCTGGTGGGCGAGTGCGTCCAGCGTGCGATCGAACTGCTCGATCACGATCTCGATCGCGCCGAGCGCCTGGTGCTCGAGCTCGGCCAGCTCCTGGTGGAAGTGCGGCCGCAGATCCTGCTCGCTGGGGACGACGGTGTCGTCGTGGGCTGAGGAACTCATCCGAACCGGCCGGTTACGTAATCCTCGGTGCGCTTGTCGGACGGCCGTGTGAAGAGCTTCTCGGTGTCGTCGTACTCGACGAGCACGCCCGTGCGCTTGCCGCCCGACACGTCGAGGCTGAAGAACGCGGTGCGCTCGGCGACCCGCGCCGCCTGCTGCATGTTGTGCGTCACGATCACGAGCGTGTAGTCCTTCTTGAGGTCCTGCATCAGCTCCTCGACCAGCGCCGTGGCGATCGGGTCAAGCGCCGAGCAGGGCTCATCGAGCAGCAGCACATCCGGCTCGATCGCGATCGCGCGCGCTATGCACAGGCGCTGCTGCTGGCCGCCGGACATCCCGAGCGCGGACCCTTTGAGGCGGTCCTTGACCTCGTCCCACAGCGCCGCTCCGCGCAGCGCCTTCTCGACCCGCTCGTCGAGGTTCTGCTTCAGGCCGAGCAGCCGCGGCGCCCAGGCGATGTTGTCGTAGATCGACTTGGGGAACGGGTTGGGTCGCTGAAAGACCATGCCGATCCGCCGGCGCACCTCGACCGGGTCCACGCCGCCGGCGTAGACGTCATGGCCGTGGTAGAGCACCTCGCCACCGACACGGAACCCCGGGATCGAGTCGTTCATCCGGTTCAGCGTGCGCACCACGGTGCTCTTGCCGCAGCCCGACGGCCCGATCATCGCCGTGATCACGTTTTTGTGCACGTGCATGTTGAGGCCCGACACGGCCAGCGTCGCCCCGTAGTAGAGGTCGACGTTGCGCAGGTCGAACACGACGTCGCGCGTGGTGACATCGGTGTGCTCACGGCTCGTGATCGCGATCGCGGCGAGCGGCGGGGCCGTCGCGGCGTCGGTCTCGGGCTGACTGCCTTCCATCGGCTCAGCGCTCCTTGTCGTGTTCGTCTCGCTCACCCTGACTGGAACTTTCCACGCTGGCGCGCGAGCATGGCCCGGGCTCCCAGGTTGCCGATAAGTATGAACGCCATCAGCACGACGGCCGCGCCCCAGGCGCGCGCGTGGTCGGCCGGGAAGGCCGACTCCGAGTCGGAGAAGATGATCAACGGGATGTTCGGCAGTGCGGTCCCGAAAATGTTCACCGTCGTGCTGTTGGAGAAGATCGACGTTGTGAACAGCAGCGGTGCGGTCTCGCCGGCCGACCGTGCGACGGCGAGCACGAGACCGGTGAGGATGCCGCCGAGCGAGCTCGGCAGAACGATGCCGATGATCGTGCGCCAACGGCTGATGCCCAGCGCGTGGGAGGCTTCGCGCAGCTCTCGCGGCACGAGCGTCAGCATCTCGCCGGTCGCGCGGGCCACGAGCGGCACCATGATGATCGCGAGCGCGAAGGATCCGGCCCAGCCCGCCTGCTGGCCCCCTTCGATCAGCAGGCCGTAGGCGAACACGCCGATCACGATCGACGGCATGCCGTTCAGCAGGTCGAGCACGAGCCGGATCGGCCGCGCTGTGCGCGGCGTCGAGAACTCGGTCAGGTAGATCGCGATCAGCACCCCGATGGGGGCCGCCATCACGGTGGCCAGCGCAACGATCAGAGCGGTGCCGACGATCGCGTTGGCGATACCGCCGCCGACCGTGCCGAGGCCGACCGCCGGGTCCTTGAACAGGAAGGACAACGACAGCTGGCTCGCGCCCTTGCCGGTCACGGTCACGATCACGATCGCCAGGATCGCGACAGCGACGACCGCCGCGGAGGTCGCGACGCCGCGCATCAGGCGGTCCGTGCGCCGGCGCCGGCGCAGGTTGCCGGTGGCGCTGAGCGGCCGTTTCGGATCCATCAGCGGATCGGCGCCGAACGTGCTCATCGCGCGAGCACGCCCTGTCTGCGTGCTGATCGGCGCACGATCAGCTGGGCGGCGAGGTTCACCGCGAGCTCGATCACGAGCAGGATCACGGCGCAGAAGAACAGCGATGAGGTCCAGATTCCGGTGGATCCGCTGAACTGCTCCGCGATGCGGCTCCCCAGCGCGTCGCCGTTCCCGAACAGGCTGTTGCCGACCAGCGATCCGCTGCCGATCGTCTGCGTGACCGCGATCGCCTCACCCAGGGCGCGGCTCAGCCCGAGGATCGTGGCGGCGGCGATCCCGGCGCGCTGGGAGTCCAGCACGACGCCGCGGATCATCTCCCAGCGCGTCGAGCCGAGCGCGAGCGCGCCGTCCTTCAGCTCACGGGGAACGGTGAGGAAGATGTCGCGCGTGATCGCGGCGATGATCGGCAGGGCCATCAGGGCCAGCACCACGCCGGCCGTGAAGATGCCGTCGCCGGTCGCGTTCGGGGGCCCGAAGAGCGGGATGAAGCCCAGCACGTCGTGGAGCGCCGGCTCGATCGTGTTCTTCAGGAACGGGCCCAGGAAGATGAGCCCCCAGAAGCCGACGATCACGGACGGGATGGCGGCGAGCAGCTCGACCAGCGGGCTGATCACGGCCCCGGCCCGGCCCGGTGCAAGCAGGCTCAGGTAGACCCCGATCGCGATCCCGAGCGGCCCCGCGATCGCCAGTCCGATCGTCGAGGTGACCGCCGTGCCGAAGATCAGCGTCCCGGCCCCGAACACGTTTGCATGCGCGACGCCCGCCGAGCTCGCGGGGTTCCAGGTCGAATGCCAAAGGAAACCGAGGCCGAACCGCGAGATTGCCCCACTCGCGCCCGATACCAGCTTGACGATGATCAATACAAGGATCACGACCGCCGCGAGCGACGCCAGGATCGTCAGGCCGAGGAGCACGCGGTCGCCGAGCCGATCCGCGAGCCGGCGGGTCGGCGAAAGCGGTGCGACGGTGGGGATGGCGGTGCTCACGCCCTCAGCCTAACCACACCAAAGGCCCCTCCTCAGCGCTGTTCACAAGTTGATAACAGCCGGTTCACGGCTCCGTAACCGCTCGGGTGCCACCGGGGGTGATGCTCTCCGCAACCGCAATTCAATAGGAGGCAATTTGCGCATCAAGCGTTTCATCCCCATGCTCGCGCTGCTCGCAGCGGTCGGCGCGGGAACGCTCGGCACGACGACCAGCAGCGCCGTCGCCGGCACCACCCTGACAGGCGCGGGGTCGACGCTCGTCGCTCCGTTCGTCGAGAACGTGTTCGATCCCGATTTCCAGTCCAAGTACGGCACGCAGGTGACCTACGGCGCAGTTGGCTCGGGCACCGGCGTCACCGACATCAGCGGCAAGACGGTCGACTTCGGCGCCTCCGACGCGCCGCTCACCGACGCGCAGGAAGCAGCCTGCACCGGGTGCATCGAGATCCCGTGGGCGCTGTCGGCCACCGGGCTTGACTACAACCTCTCCGGCGTGAGCCATCTCAACCTCACCGGGGCGGTGATCGCCGACATCTTCCTCGGGACGATCACCAGCTGGAATGCGCCGCAGATCGCCGCGCTAAACAAGGGCGAGTCGCTCCCGGACGAGAAGATCACGCCGGTCTGGCGCAATGACAGCTCCGGCGACACCTACGTGTTCACGACCTTCCTCTCGAAGGTCAGCTCCGCGTGGGCGAGCAAGGTTGGCGCCGGAACGTCGGTCTCCTACCCGGTCGGCACGGGCGCCAAGGGCAACAGCGGCGTCGCCCAGGTCGTCGCCTCGACGGCGGGGGCCATCGGCAACAACTCGTGGTTCTACATCCGCCAGGCCGGGCTCAAGGCGGTTGGGGTCGCGAACAGCGCCGGCAACTTCGAGTACCCCTACGAACCGAACCTCATCGCTGCTGCGGGACTGCTGAAGAAGGTGCCGTCGCTCAGCACCCTCTCCTCGACGACCGCGACCACCATCGCCAGCGATCTCTCGATCGTTGATCCGCCCTACAGCAAGCCGAAGAAGGGCGCGAAGCCGACCGCGCTGCAAAAGAACGAGGCGGCGGCGTACCCGCTGGCGACGTTCACCTACGTGATCGTGCGCCCGGACGACTCCAACATCTCCACGCTCAAGCAGTTCATCGCCTTCGCGCTGACGCCTGCGGAGCAGGCGAAGGGGGTCGGCGGCTCGCTGCAGTTCGCGCCGCTGCCGAAGGCGGTCGCGGCAGCCGACACCACGGCGGTCAACGGCCTGTAGGTCGCTCTCAAGGGATTGAAGAGCTGATGCCTCCTGGGGGCGCGGCCGGCGGACGCCGGTCGCGCCCTCGTCCTTCTCGCCGCCGGACTGGCGCCCGTCAGTCGCGCGTAAGGAGCAGGGCGAGCGTCGGGCAGGCGTCCGCCGCCCGCCGAGCGTGCGCTTCCAGCTCGCGAGGGATCTCCGCCGCGTTGATGATCGGGTAGCCCCACTCGTCGAGGCGTATCCATTCGGGCAGGAGCTCCGCGCACAGTCCGTGCGCGTGGCAGCTGATCGGGTTCACGCGCAGCTTCATCGCGGTTTCGCCGGCGCCGGGATGTGCAGCAGCGCCGGCGCGCCGCAGGACTCGCAGGGCCCGTGGCGCGCATGGTCGTCAAAGGCCGCCGGGAAGGTGCGCAGCGCGGTCGAGACGAAGTGCGCGAGCCCGTCGGGCAGGTGGCAGGCGCCGCGGCCCGGCAGGCTCTGCGTCCAGCGGCCGAGATCGGCCAGCGCGCCGGGCCCGGCGCTGCCCTCGGCGATCGCGTGCAGCGTGCGGGCGATCGCCGCGCTGCCGTGAACGCAGGGCCCGCACTGGTTCGCGGTCTCGGTCGCCAGGTAGATGGCGACACGGACGGTCTCGGCGACCGGGCAGGCGCCCGACGGCAGCGCGACCAGCACGCCGCAGCCGAGCGCGGCGTCATGGCGGGCGAGGCCCGCGTCGGAGAGCGCGAGCTCGCCGGCCACGCCGGCCGGCAGCCACGAGCCGAAGTAGCCGCCGATCAGCAGCCCGGCGATTGCGCCGCGCGCGCCGCCGGCAGCGGCCAGCAGCGACTCGAGCGCGGTCCCGCATTCGATCTCATAGACGCCGGGGGCGTTGACGGCGCCGAGCACGGTCACGAGCGTCGAGCCGGGCTCGTCGTCGGTCCCAAGCCCGCGGTACCAGTCTGAGCCGTGGCGGGCGATGAGCGCCAGGTGCGCGAGCGTCTCGACGTTCTGGACGAGTGTCGGCCGCCGTCGCACGCCGCGCTGCGTCGGCCGCGGCGGGATGAAGGTGGGACGCGGGTCCCCGCCGTTGATCTGGGAAACGAGCGAAGTTTCCTGCCCGGTCAGGAAGGTCTCGGCGGCGGCGAACAGCTCGAAGCGCACCGAGTCGAGACCCGCAGCGCGGCGCTCCCTCAGCGCGTGCTCGAGGCTCTGGCGCGAGTCCGAGCCCCGGCGGCTCTCGTAGGCGACGATCACCTGCTCAGCCCCGACCGCGCGCGCGGCGAGCGCAGCGCCGTCGAGCACCAGGTGAGGCACCTCGGCGAGCAGCAGTGCGTCCTTGGCGCTCATCGGCTCGCTCTCGCAGCCGTTTGCGACGACGATCGCCCGCCCGCGGCTCTGAAGGACGGCTCGCATCTTGATCGCCGACGGGAAGCTGGCGCCACCGCGCCCGCGCAGCTTCGAGCGCTCCGCCAGCTCGACGAGCGCCGGGCCGTCGAGCGCGGACGCCGCCGGGAGCGCTCCGTGGACGTCGAGATGGCGCGTCAGGCGGGCCATCCCGGGCTGTGAGAGACCGGTCAGCAGGCGTGGCAGAGCGACGTCGACGCTCGTCATGCTCACTGGGTCGGAGTCACCTGGACCGTGCCGCTCGCGGTGCCGGAGTCGTTGAGCGTCAGGCTCACCGCGAGATCCAGCGCCTGGCCGCCGCTGGCGGAGACGCGCGCAGAGATGGCGGTGCCCTGCAGCGACGTGATCGCGCCGGTGAAGAGCTGCGGGTCGGCGGTGGTGCCGGCCGACGCGCTGCTCGACGTCATCGCCACGCCGCCGCCGCCGTTCTCGTTGCCGATGATCACCAGCGTCACGCTGGGCAGTTCGGCGTTCGCGACCGACAGCGAGATCTGAACGCTGACCTGGCCGCCCGCGGTCGCGCTCTGGCGGACCGTGCCGCTGACGGCGGCCTCGAACGCGTTGATCGTTCCCGTGGCGCCGGCACTCGAGCCGCTGGAGGAGCCGCTGACGGCGGGCAGGGCCGAGGCGGGCGTCCCGGCCCGCGTCGCCCAGTCGCTGGCGAGCGGTCCGCTCGGCAGCCAGATCACCAGCGCCGCCGGCAGGGCGACCGATGCCGCGAACGCAGTGCCGCGCAGCGCGCGCGGCCCGCCGAGACCCAGTCGGGCCCACACCGCAACGATCACGGCGACCACGCAGGCGGCGGTCAGCGCCTGCAGCCAAAGTTGCTTGACGTCGCTGCCGGTGCCGACGGTGTGGAGCACCGCGACCGGCCAGCAAAGATAGGCGAGCCAGTGGGTGGCGCGCCAGACGGCGTGGCCGAGCCGGCGGCGGATCATGCTGGTGATCGCGATCGCCAGCAGCAGATCGGAGGCGAACGCGCCGAGCCCGAGCCACAGGGGGCGGTAGCTGCCGACGAACGGCACCACGGCATCGATCAGGTGAATCCCGGCGAACGGGTCGAGCACCGAGGTGGCGATGTGCACGGCGAGGACCGCGATCGCCAGCAGCGAGACGTTGCGATGCACCCCCTCGATCACGAAGCGCGGCCAGCGCGCGCTCTGCACGCGGCCGATGTTCGCGATCCCGAGCACGAGGCTGGCCGTCAGCAGCAGCAGCGTCACAGCGCCCGTCGCGCGGGTCAGGTACCACAGGGCGCTCGGGCCGGCTGCTGCTAGCACCATCAGTCGCCCTCCGGCGCCGGCCAGCCCGCGACGAGGGTGACCTCGCCGTCCGCCGCGACCAGGCGCGCCGGCAGCCGCAGGCCTTCCAGCCAGTCCGCCGCGCGCTCGCCGCGAACGATCGCCGCAGTGCTCGCGATGTTGGCGTCCACGCAGCAGGCGGCGGCCACGCTGACCGTGCGCCAGCACGCCTCGGCGGGGGCCCCGGTCTGCGGATCGAGGATGTGGTTCAGCTCGGAGGAGCCGCGCCGCCAGCGGCGAACGGTCGTGCTCGAGGTCGCGAGGCCGCCGGATCGCAGCGCGATCGTCTGCCCCTCGCCGGGCGTCCGGGAGGAGTGATCGTCGGTGACGCGGACCGCCCAGCCGCCATCGGGCGGCTCCCCGGCGGTCGCGATGTCACCGCCGAGGCTGACGAGCACGCCGCCCGCGAGCCCCTCGGCCGCACTGGCGGCCGCGACGTCGGCCGCGAGCGCCTTGGCCGTCGCTCCGTAGTCCAGCTCGACGCCGGCGGGGACGCGGACCGTCGAGTGGGCGTCGTCGAGTTCGATCCGCTGCCAGCCGCCCGCGCGCACGAAGCGCACCGGTCCGCCGGCGCGGACCTGTGCGAAGTCGCGGTCGTAGCCCGCGGCCCGCAGCGAGGAGCCGATCGTCGGGTCGATGTCGCCGTCGGTCAGCCGCGCCGCCCGCAGTGCGCAGCGTGTGGCGCGCACGAACAGCCGGCTCACCGGGACCCTCGAGCCGCCGGCGGCATTGACGCGGCACAGCTCCGAGTCGTCGCGGAATCGGCTGCAGGCCTCATCGACCTGATCGAGCACGGCGTGAACCTTCGCCGCCGCGTCGGTCAGCTCGCGCGGATGCGTCGCAATGACCACAACGCTGGTTCCCAGCGCCCGCCAGCGCGCCGAGGCCCCCGCGGCAGTCACGAGCCGCCTGAGACCACCACGGGTGCGGCGGGCGTCGGTGTCGGCGCCACGTTTGCCGGCGACAGTCCCTCGCTGCTGGCGGCGGGCGCCTGGACGGCCGCCGACGAGGCGGAGGCGTTCGACACCGTGCGTCCGTGGAAGGCTTGCGACGCGATCAGTGCCAGGGCGCCCGACAGCCCGACGACGCCGACGACGAGCCAGCGCGTCACCGCCGTGATGCGGCGCAACCCGGCGTCGCGGGCGCTGACCGCACGTCGCATGGCGGTCTCCTTCGACGTGGGCGATCCCCACCGAGGTGCACGCGGACTCATACGCCGGGATTGTCGCGGTAGGAGGCACAAATTCTCCTAAGCGGAGGATGAGAACGTGCTTAGAACCTCGTTGGCGCTGAATTGCGGCTCCCGGGCGCAGCTAGGATCGCGCTCACTGTGACCGACGCGCCCGCGAGCGACGGGTCTGGCTCGCCGCGGGAGCGCCGCCGCGAACAGGAGCGCCGGCGCCGCCGCGCGCGTGCCCGCCGCCGGGCCCGAGGCCGCCTCGGCGCACTCGTCCTGCTCGTCGCCGCGGTGCTTGCCTTCGCGCTCACGCGCCGACCGTCGCAACCCGCCGCCCCGAGCGCGAGCAGGACGAAGATCTCGGTCGCCGTCGCGAAGGCCGGCCTGCTGCCGGCAGCGCTCCAGGATGCCGCGGTCGCCGCGAACGGACGCGGATCGCTGCTGCTGCTCGGCGGCATCACCGCCACCGGCACCTCCACCGCGGCGATCGTCGACGTCACGGCTGCCGGCGCCAGCACCATCCGCCCGCAGCTGCCGGACGTCCAGCACGATGCGCAGGCGGCGCTGCTCGGCGGCGAGGTGTACGTGTTCGGCGGCGGAGACCTCGCCTCCTACCCGCACATCCTGCGTTTTGACCCCGCCAGCGGAGCGGTCGCGAGCGCCGGCGAGCTGCCACGACCGCAGTCCGACGTTGCCGTCACGACGATCGGCTCGACGGCCTTCATCGTCGGCGGCTTCGATGGCACCTCCCCGCTCGACACGATCGTCGCCTGGCGCCCCGGCGCACGCCCGCGCTACGTCGCTCGACTTCCGTTCGCCGTGCGCTACGCGGCGGTCGCGGCGGTTGGCGGGCGCCTGATCATCGCTGGCGGCACCGCCACCGGCGGGGTCAGTGACGCGATCTGGAGCTACGACCCCTCAAGCGGCGCCGTCGTCCAGGTCGGTGTTCTGCCGCGCGCGCTGACGCATGCCTCGGCGGTGACGCTCGGCGGCCGCGTCTATGTGATCGGCGGGCGCCTTTCCTCGGCGGGCGACCAGACCGGGCAGATCGTCGAAATCGACCCCGCGAGCGCACAGGCGACGGTCGTCGGTTCGCTCCCGGCGCCGCTCTCCGATGCGGCGGTCGCGCTCGCCGGGGGCCGGATCGTCGTCGCCGGCGGCGAGGGCTTGGGCGGCGCGCCGCGGCGCTCGATCCTGGCGCTCACCCCGATCGTGGCGCACGTCAGCGCCGCCACCCAAAGCCCGCCGGCAGCGGCCCGCTCGGCGCTCCGGGCGCTCACGGCGCGCGGATTCGGCGAGGCGCTGCGGGCGCACCCGAGCTCGATCGCCCCCTACGAGGCCGCGGCGGTCAGGCCCGGGCTGCCGGGCTACCTGCTGATCGCCGACCGCGGCAACAACCGCATTCTCGTCGTGAACCCGCAGGGAAAGATCGTCTGGCGCTTCCCGACCCCCGCCGACGTGGCGGCGGGGCGCATCCTGCACTTCAACGACGACACGTTCGTGGAGCCGGGCGGGCAGTCGCTGATCGCCAACGAGGAGGATTACGGGGCGGTCGTGTCGGTGGGGATCAGGAGCCACAAGATCACGCTCCTGTTCGGCGTTCCGGGCGTGCTCGGTGGCGGACCGACGCACCTGAACTACCCCGACGACGCCTATGCCCTGCCCGCCGGCGGCTTCACGGTCGCCGACGCCTACAACTGCCGGATCCTGTTCGTGCGCGACCGCGCGATCGTGCGCCAGTACGGCAGCTCCGGCGACTGCACCCACGATCCGCCCGCCCGCTTCGGCGCCGTCAACGGCGACACGCCGACGCCCGACGGCGGCGTGCTCGTCAGCGAGATCCCGGGTCACTGGGTCGATTCGCTCGCCGCCAACGGCAGCCTGCGCTGGTCGGTGCAGGCGCCCGTCTCCTACCCCTCGGACCCCCAGCCGCTGCCGGGGGACCGCGTGCTGCTCGCCGACTACTCGACTCCCGGGCACGTCGTCGTGATGAATCGCCATGGCGCGGTCCTGTGGCGCTACGGGCCGCCGTCCGGCGAGGGCGAGCTCAACCACCCATCGCTCGCGCTCGAGCTGCCCAACGGCGACATCGCGGTGAACGACGACTACCGCAACAGGGTCGTGGTGATCGATCCGCGCAGCGACCGGATCGTCTGGCAGTACGGCCACACCGATGAGGGGGGGACGGCGCCGGGATACCTCCACATCCCCGATGGCATGGACTTCATCCCGGCCGCAGCGGACGGTGGGATCGACTGGGCGGCTGTGGTTCACCCCTGAGCTTTGCGGCTGGGTGCATGCACCCAGCCGTGGGAGGGTGCATGCACCCTCCCACGGGTCGGCGCATGCGCCGACCCCAAAACGACGCCGCCATTGAGCTCGATCCGGCCACTCTGCCGCTGACGATGCGGCGGCCGGTGAAGCGCCACCTCACGCCGGACGACCTGCGACCTCTTCGCCGTCAACCGGCGCGGCCAGCCGCTGTTAGCGCGGCTGCTTCGCGCGGGCGCGGCCGGGCTTGCGCTGCAGCGTGCCGCTCGCCGGGGTCACGGTGCTTTCGTGGCCGTCGTCCCAGCGGATCCGGTAGCGGGGCGCGGGATCGCCGCGCAGGACCTCCTCGATCACGCCGGTGCGGGGGGCGCGGCTCGTCGACTTGGCTTGCGTCATCACGGCGACGCCGACTGCAAAGGCCATTTCTGTCTCTCCCTCGTGGTGTGCTTCGAGCATACCCCTGACGCGGCGGCGGCGGTCAGCCGCGACCGGGGCCCTGCGAACGAGCGAGCGCCGCTTCGTCGATTGCGTGCACAATTGGCGTTCGCGTCAAACGAGGGCCCGGGGGCGCGCGGGCTGGAACGGGAGAAGCTCATGGCTCATCACTCGGCGTCATTCAGCCTCACGCTGCGCGTGCGCCTTGACGACCGCCCGGGCACCTTCGCCGACCTCGCGCGCGCGATCGCGGATGCCGGCGGACTGCTCGACGCGATCGACCTCGTGCGTGTCAACGCTCACTCCAAGACGCGTGACGTGAGCGTGCTCGCGACCGACGACGCGCACGCGGAAGCGATCGTCGCCGCCTGCGCGCAACTCGACGGCGTCGAGGTCGAGCATGTCTCCGACCGCACGTTCCTGCTGCACCTCGGCGGCAAGATCGCGATGGACTCGAAGACCCCGATCAAGACGCGCGACGACCTCTCGATGGCCTACACGCCGGGGGTCGCGCGGGTCTGCCAGGCGATCGCGGCAGACCCCGAGACCGTGTGGAACCTGACGATCAAGCGCAACACCGTGGCCGTCGTCACCGACGGCAGCGCCGTGCTCGGGCTGGGCGACATCGGACCGGCTGCCGCGATGCCGGTGATGGAGGGCAAGGCACAGCTGTTCAAGGAGTTCGGCGGCGTCGACGCCTGGCCGATCTGCCTCGACACCAAGGACACCGACCTGATCGTCGCGACGGTCGAAGCGATCGCTCCGGGATTCGGTGGCATCAACCTCGAGGACATTGCTGCGCCGCGCTGCTTCGAGGTGGAGCGGCGACTGCGCGAGTCGCTCGACATTCCCGTCTTCCACGACGACCAGCATGGCACCGCGGTCGTCGTGCTCGCGGCCTTTCTGAACGCGCTGCGCGTCGTCGGCAAGCGGATCGAGGATGTTCGCGTTGTCGTCAGCGGTGTCGGCGCGGCCGGCGTCGCCGTGACCGAGACGCTTGCGGCCGCCGGCGTGCGCCACGTGATCGGCGCCGACAGCCAGGGGACCATCTACCGAGGCAGGCCGGGGCTCAGCATGGTCAAGCAGCGCTACGCCGAGAACACCAACCCGGAGAACTTCGCCGGTTCGGCTGACGATGCCCTGGCGGGCGCCGACGTCTTCCTTGGGCTCTCGCAGCCGGGCGCGGTAACGGTCGCCGGGATCGCGACGATGGCGTCCGATGCGATCGTCTTCGCGATGGCCAATCCCACGCCAGAGGTGATGCCCGATGAGATCGCGGGGCTCGCCGCGGTGATCGCGACCGGACGCTCGGACTTCCCCAACCAGATCAACAATGTGCTGGCCTTCCCGGGCATCTTCCGCGGCGCGCTCGACGTGCGCGCGCGCGAGATCACCGAGCGCATGGAGGTCGCTGCGGGTCACGCGATCGCGGCGACCGTCGGCGACGATGAGCTGTCCGCCGACTACATCGTGCCGAGCGTGTTCAACCGTGAGGTGGTCGTGGGCGTGGCCGCCGCAGTCGCGGCGGCTGCGGACGCCGACGGTGTGTCGCGCCGCGCGCGCGTCGCGGTCGAGGACGTTCGCTGAGGCGAGATACAGCCGCCGTGGCGCCCGCTCGCACCGAGATCCCCTATCGCTCGCAGTACGCCTCGGCCGAGCTCGCCGGCGAGATCGTCGCGGGGCGCCTGGCGCTGATTGATGACCCGCGCTGGCGCGAGGCGGGAGCGATCGACCGGGAGGAGTACGTGCGCTGGGCCCGCTGCGGCTGCGGCATGGCGTGCCTGCAGATGATCCTCGCGGCGCTGGGCGAGCCGGTGCCGGCGCTCGCCGAGCTGGGCCGCCGCGCGATTGCGTACGGCGCCTACGAGGAGCGGCCGGCGCGCGGGTTCGGGCCGCTGATCTACGCCGGCTTCGTCGACTTCGTGGCCGCCGAGTTCGATCTGCGCGCGCGTGTCGCGGCGCCGCTCCCGCTCGCGCAGCTGATCGCAGCGGCCGGCGGCGACGAGGTCGTGCTGGCTTCCGTCAGCGCGGCGATTCGCACGCCGGCCGTCGTCCCGGAGCGCCGCGGCGGTCACCTCGTGCTCGTCATCGACGTTTCGCGCGACCGGGAGCAACTGTGCGTTCACGACCCCGCGGGAGACACCGAGGGGAGCACTCGTTGCGTCTGGCTGCGGCGCGAGGTGTTCGAGCGTTTCTACGCCGAGCGGGGGATCGCCGTGGAGCTGCCGCGGCGTCGCTGAGCGCCCGCTCAGGGCGCAAGCGCCGCCAGCCGGCGGCGCAGGAACGCCCGCTCAACCTCGTTCTCGGTCAGCGCCAGCGCTTCCGCGTAGGCCTCGCCGGCCTCATCGCCGCGGCCGAGCCGGCGCAGGAATTCGGCGCGCGCGGCGGCGAGGTAGCGATAGCCGGCGAGCGCCGGCTCTGCGCTCAGCTCGTCCAACGCGAGCAGCCCCGCCGCCGGCCCGTCCGCCAGCCCGATCGCGGCGGCGCGGTTGAGGGCGACGACCGGCGAGGGCCAGACCGCCGCGAGCCGGTCGTAGAGCCCGACGATCTGGGCCCAGTCGGTCGCTTCGAAGCTTGGCGCGCTGGCGTGCACGGCCGCGATCGCGGCCATCAGCGCGAAGCGCCGGGGCGGCCGCGCGCGCAACGCTTCCTGCACGAGCGCGGCGCCTTCGGCGATCGCGCCGCGGTCCCAGCGCGAGCGGTCCTGATCCTCGAGCAGCGCCAGCTCACCCCGTTCGGAGATTCGCGTGGCGCTGCGCGCGTCGGTCAGGATGATCAGCGCGAGCAGAGCGGCGACCTCGCCGTCGGCGGGCAGCAGCTGCCGCAGCATGCGGGCGAGGTCGCGCGAGCGCTCGACGAGGTCGCCGCGCACCAGCGTGTCGCCGGCCGGTGCGGTGTGCCCCGTGGTGAAGACCAGGTGCACGACGCTGAGCACGGCTTCGATCCGCTCCGGCAGCTCATGCGCGCCCGGGACGCGGTAGGGGATGCGCGCGGCCGCGATCTTCTTCTTCGCACGCGTGATCCTCGCCGCCATCGTCGGCTCGCTGACGAGGAACGCCTGCGCGATCTCCGCGGTGCGCAGGCCACAGAGGAGTCGCAGCGTCAGCGCCACCTGCGCCGCTACCTCAAGCGCCGGGTGGCAGCAGGTGAAGATGAGCCGCAGGCGGTCGTCGGCGACGTCGTGGCGCTCGTCGCCGTCGGTCTCGGTCCCGTCGTCGTGATCATCCGCCAGCAGCGGCAGCGAGCGGGCGAAGCGGGCGTCGCGGCGCAGCAGGTCGAGTGCGCGCCGGCGCGCCACCGTCGTCAGCCAGGCGCCGGGGCTGGCCGGCACTCCGTCGCGCGCCCAACGCTCGAGCGCGCGAGCGTAGGCGTCCTGGACGCATTCTTCGGCCAGGTCTATGTCGCGCGTCACGCGCACCGTCGCGGCGAGCACGAACGCCCACTCGCGACGGTGCGCCCGCGCCACCGCCTCCACAACCGTTGGGGGAGCTGGTGCGCCCAATGCTCAGCCGAGGACCCGCACCGGGCGGACCTCGACGCCGCCGAAGTGGGCGGGGACCTGCTTGGCGACAGCGATCGCCTCGTCGAGGTCGGCGGCCTCGATCAGGTAGTAGCCGCCGAGCGCCTCCTTCGTTTCGACGAATGGCCCGTCGGTGACGGTCAGCTCGCCGGAGCTGTCGCGGCGGATCGTCGTTGCCGCGCCGCTCGCCGCGAGCGCGTTGCCGCCGCTCACCGCTGCTCCGTTGGCCGCGTAGAAGGCGCCGTGCTCGGCGTGGATCTCGCGCGAGGTTGTCTCGTCGGCCGCTGCCCACGAAGCCTCGTTCTCGTAGATCAGAACCAGGTACTCAGCCATCGATTGATCCTTTCGTTCGGGGCCCGCGGGATCGGGCCTTCTCACCTCTACGACGAACGGCGAGCGCCCAGATCGACAGCCCCGCGCCGGCCGCCCCGCTCACCGCTCGCCCGTCTCGCCGTCCCAGTAGTCCACGCCGCTGCGCCGGCGCACGATCACGTCGTCGGCTTTGCCGGCGGTCCAGATCGCGATCTTGTCGCTGTCGGGATAGACGGTCGCTGCCGGCCAGCGCAGCGTGGAGAACATCAGCACGCGAACGGTCTCGGCGGTCTCGTTGGTCAGCTTGTGTGCGCCGTCGGCGTTCGGCGGGAAGCACATGACATCCCACGGGGCGAGCCGCTCGCTGCCCTGCGGATGGCGCAGCGTGGGCGTGCCGTCCAGCACGAGCAGCCACTCTTCCTCCGCGTGCTCGTAGTGGTAGGGACAGATCGACTCGCCGGGCGGCAGCTCGTAGACGCTCGCCCCAAGCTGCTCGGCGGACAGCATCGGGCCGAGCCGGAAGAGCCCGCTGCGATAGCCCTCAGGGTCCTGCGGGTCGTACTCGAATTGGGGTGCTGCGATGTTGATCCGTTGCATGACGCGACGGTACCAGCGCCGGCGCGCGGCGTCGCATCCTCACGCCTCGCGCTGCGCGCTCCGACCGCCCGGCGCGCGACGCTAAAGGGGAGCGCCGGCGAGCGCCGCGAGCACCCCGATCGCCGCCGCGCCCAGCAGCGTTTCGACGACGCCGCGGCGCGCCGCGAGCAGCGCGATCGCGGCGGCCGCCAGTAGGCCGAACTGCCAGGCCTGCGAGAGCGCCAGGGCGAGTGTGATGGCGGCGCCCAGGATTGCGCCGATCGACGCGGGCCCGGCACCGTCGAGGAAGGCGCGGGCGTTGGCGTTCGAGCGCAGCCGCTCGAAGCGGCCGCCGCCGAGGAGGATGAACGAGAACGACGGCGTGAAGGCGACGAACGCGGCCAGGATGCCGCCAAGCAGGCCGTGGGCTGCGTAGCCGACCGCAGCGACCGTCGCAACCACCGGACCGGGGGTTATCTGTCCGAGCGCCACGGCGTTCAGAAACTGTGCGTTGGTCATCCAGTGGTAGACGTGGACTGCATCGCCCTGCATCAGCGGGATGATCACGAAGCCGCCCCCGAACGACAGCGCGCCGACCTTGAAGGCGGTCCATGCGAGCGGGCCGAGGGCGCCGCCGCGCGCGGCCGCCGATCCCAGCGCGGCGAGCGGCCCCCAGTGGATAGACGCGAGCGAGCCGGGGCGTAAATCGAGCAATTGCAGCGCACCGGTCAGGCGCTGAACCAGATCGCCATATTG
>CAWBGR010000013.1:0-72315 GCA_963788385.1 uncultured Solirubrobacterales bacterium | reverse complement strand
GGCAGCGGGAGCGCCCCGGCATCGCTCCCGCCGCCCGCCCACCCAGGGCTATGCAGGAGCCAGCACGTCACTTCCGGTCGTACCTCGTCCTCGTCCAACTCAGTCGTCTCGCTGGCTACGCGGGTAGCGCCTGCCTTCGCGCAAAGTGGGACGGATCAGTGGGTCTCCTGTTGGGTGAGCATGCGGTGGGTGAGCTCAAGCCGGGCCTGGACACGACTCGCGCGTAGACGCCCGCTGGCCTGAAGGGTGGCCAGGCCGTGTAGCGCCGACCAGGCGACCTCCGCTCGGGTTCCGTCGCCATCAGGGAATGCCTCGTGGAGGCCAAAGAACGCCCGATGGAGCGGCTCAGGGGTGTCCTCGGCCGCGAATGCCAACCCCGAGGGCAGCGAGAACATCGCCTCATAGACCCGGGGGTGCGCGGCGGCGAAGTCGAGGTAGGCGCGCATCCGAGCCATGGGTGAGGCGCCAACGGCCTCCAGCGCCGCGGCTATTTCATCGAAGCCGTTGAGCGCCACCGCGTCGATAATCGCCTGGCGGCTGGCGAAGGCCGAGTAGAGCACCGGCTGGGTGACGCCGAGCCCCCCGGCGAGCCGGCGCATCGTGACGGCCGGCCAGCCGTCGGACTCGGCGATGTCGCGGGCGGCGTGGATGACCTGATCGCGTCTCAGGTCGAGATCTGGAGCGGGTCTGGGGGACACGGCTAATAGTCTATCATCGTTATATAACGATGTTAGTCAACAGCTCTGAAAGGACCTCCCCATGCATCTCGCCGCCCTCCTGGTCGCGCTCATCGCCTGCGCCGCCATCATCGTGATCGGCATCCGCTTCATTCTGGTGCCTCGGCAGGCGACGCTCGCCTTCGGTGTTGCCGCGGACAATCTCCGTGCCCTGACCGAGGTCAAGGGTGTCCGCGACATCACCTCAGGGGTGGTGCTGGTCGTGGTCTGGGCCGCCGCCGGTCGCACGGCGCTCGGCTGGGCGGCGATCGCCGCGGCGATCACACCAATCGGGGACGCCACGATCGTGCTCACCAACGGTGGGAAGCTCTCCACCGTGCTGGGCGTCCACGGGATCACAGCTGTGCTGCTCGTCGCGGCTGGCCTGGTTTTGGCAGTTGGATGAACGAGCGCGTTGCAACCCGCTGAGCCTAGTTGCCCACTTTGCCTGCTGACCAAGACTGCTGATTCGCAGCACATTCAATTAAGCGATCAAGGAGCGACGATGAACGACACCTCACCCCCCGAGTCAAAGCCGCCTGGCCCGGTCCCCGCCGATGACCCAGCGCGGGCCCTCACGCACGTGAGCCCCGACACCGATGACTCGCTTCCCCATCTGGGTGTGGTTGGCGACACCTACACCATCCTCGTTTCGGGGGCCGACACCGCTGGGCGCTACACGTTGATCGACATGCACGTCCCGCCGGGCGGCGGGCCGCCGCCGCACCGTCACGACTTCGAGGAGATGTTCACCATTCTCGACGGCGAGGTCGAACTCACCTTCCGTGACGTCAGCGCCGTCGCAACGGCTGGCCAAACGATCAACGTGCCCGCCAACGCCCCGCACGTCTTCAAGAACGTCTCCGAACGCCCGGCGCGACTGCTGTGCCTCTGCTCGCCCGCCGGCCAGGAGGAGTTCTTCAAGGAGGTCGGCGTGCCCGTCGCGCACAGAACCGAGGCTCCACCGGCGCTCGACGATGCCGCCAGAGGTGCGTTCATCGCCAAGGCGACTGCACTCGCCCCGAAGTACCGGACCGAACTGCTGCTCGGCGAGCCGAAGCCCTGATGTCGGGTGCCTCATGCAAGGCCGGCACGGGGCACCAACAGCAGCCGGGATTTGATGGACGACCGCTCCGAATTCGAAGCAGTCGTCCGACCCGGCGTGCTTGGAGCGATCGCTCCGGACGAAGACCGAGCGCGCCGAGCCGACCCGAACGGGCGCCTGCAATGGCCTGCCGAAGCGAGCGTCGCTCCTAGAGACCTGTCCGCACGACCTGCGACTCGGCCGCTGTCAGCGATGACGAGAAGCCCGCAGTTGTGATCGTCGGGGCTGGAGCGTGCGTTCAGGCCGACGCGCGCGCGGCAACCTCAACCACGACCACACGATCCGGGGCAGCGAGCGCAGACTGCGCGGCCGCTTGGAGCGCCTCGCGATCAAGGTCATAGCGGTCGGCGACCGCCGCGAGCGGCTCATCAATCCCAAGCTCTGGGTAGAGCAGCTGCACCTCGACCGGCTTGCCGTCGGCGAGCGCGACGATCGCGCGAACATGAACCTCGTCGCTCGTATCTGCGTGCGATCCTTCGCGGATCGAGATTGATATCGCGTTCGCAGCACTGTCGTAGTCAGCTCGCATTGTCAGCTCCGTAGGAAAACCGTGATCACGAAGTCGGGATCATCCCCGGCTACGACAACAAGGATAAGCCGACCGTCCACGGTCCGGCCGGTCAGGCGCGTGTTGCCGCGTCCTCAACGTCTCGCGCAACGGGATCGCCGGCCGCTGACTCGACGTCGTCCAACGCGATGCCGTACAGCCGCATCTCGCTTCTCGCGTGGCGGCTCAGCCTCATACCGGCGTGCATCTTGACCCGCGCGGCGGCGGCAGCGCCACGCGGCCGTCCCGCGCCGGATCATCTATAGGAGAGCGCTCGCGCACAACGAAAGCGGCACATGCGTTCACGGCCTACGACTGCGTTGGCGCGCCACAAGCAGCGACCGCAGCCCCACGCCGCGATCACGTCGCCGGGCGACAGCGACAGAATGGCGCCAAATTGCAGGCCTTTCGATGGGCACGGCTGGTTTCGAACCAGCGACCTCTCGCGTGTGAAGCGATATCGCAGTCCGCGCTAAATCGCCTGTTTTACCTGCAAATCGCTCGCATCCTTCAGCATCGGCGGATCGCGATATTCCCGCAGTTTGCTGTCATTTCACGGGAGTTCGGGCAGTTGGGGCCTGAGAACTGCCCGTACAACGAGGTCGCGCTGAGAATGCGGACTGACGCCAAAGCCGCTGAGCACATCCATCACGCCTATAGCCAAGCCCTGTCCGCGGCCGCCGGCCATTTACCGTGCGGGGAGTTCTCAGACATCGACCCGGTAGTTGAGGCCAAGCTCGTCGCCGGGCACGCCCCTGATCCCCCAGTTGTGACGTGGCGTTTCGGTCAGCGTGATTTCGAGATCAAGCGCAGCGATGCCGAGGTCGGCTTGAAAGCGTTCGAACAGCAGCGCGTAGAGGCGTTTCTTCGCTTCGACGCTGCGGCCCTCAAACAGCGAGATCTCAACGATCGTGTAGTCCTCGCTGCGGCCGACCGGGTAGTAGAAGTCATCCGGAGCGAGCGCGAAGAAGCGATGCGCGCGCTTGTCCAAGGGGTAATCCAGTGCGTCCACCACGCAGCCGTGAATCACATCTGACAGCGCTTCGCGCCGCTCTGGAAGCCTCGCCTGAGTTCCATAGATCTTGACTTGGCACACTGGCGCCGCGGATCCTATAGCGACAACGCGACGCCGCGGAGCGGTGAAACCAACTGGGCGCAGCGCTTCTGCTGGTCGTACGCGGCGACCGTCGCGGGCCGTCATGGCCGGGCGCTCCTCCTTGCGGGAGGCACGCAAGCCGCTTCGCTGGGTGCGCCCTCGTGTGTCGCGGGCGGCGTGCGCTAGCCGAGGTTGCGGTAGATGCTGCTGCGGTGGGCGATGCGAAGCGCGAGGACAATGAGTTCGGCGTCCTTGATGGTGTAGATCACGCGGTAGTCGCCGATCCGGATGCGCCACAGGTCGGGGAAGCCCGCGAGGACCCGCGAGTCCGCAGGGCGCGGATCGGCCGACAAGCGCTCGACCGCGTTCGCGATACGTCGTGCGATCTGGCGGTCGAGCTTGGTCAGCTCCTTGACGGCTCGCGGGTCGTACTGAACGGCGTAGCGCCGGTCGGCGCTCACTGCTCGAGCGCCCGCGCAACCTCGTCGGCGGGGACGGCCTTGGTGCGGCCTGCCTCGATGTCGGCGAGCCGCTTCGCGGCGATCTCACCGTCCTGGGCGTCGATCATCGCTTCGTAGCGCTCGACCAGCTCGGCTGGCACGATCGCGGCGGCACGCTGCTGGTTGCGACCGCGCGTGACGTAGGTGATCTCGCCACCGAACGCGGCCCGGTTCACCGCGTCAGAGAAGCGGTCGCGCGCCTGGCTGACCGACAGTTCGACGTTGTCCGCATCCATAGCGCCAGTATAGCCTAGAACGCCAACCTGGCTAGATCCACGCGCACCCGCGCGAGCAAGCGCTTCGGCACCGCTGGATGTCTCACGGGAAGAGCACCATCCCAACCAATCCGGCGGTGGCTAGCCGATCAAACCGGAGTAGACCACCCGACTAAACCGGAGCACGGTCTCGCGAACATGGCTAGTTTGAAGGCCTTCCCCATGGGCACGGCTGGTTTCGAACCAGCGACCTCTCGCGTGTGAAGCGAGCGCTCTCCCGCTGAGCTACGCGCCCGGAGCGCGACGATTGTACGTCAGTGCCCGAGGTAGGCGCGCTTGAGATCCTCGCTGGCGAGCAGGTTCTCGGCCGTGTCGGCGAGCACGAGCTCCCCGGTCGCGAGGACGTAGCCGCGGTCGGCGATGCTGAGCGCCATGTTGGCGTTCTGCTCGACCATCAGCATCGCGACGCCCGTCTGGTTGACCTGCTTGAGGATCTGGAAGTTCTGCTGGACGAGGGCGGGGGAGAGACCCATCGAGGGCTCGTCCATCAGCAGCAGGCGTGGCCGCGACATCAGCGCGCGCCCGATCGCCACCATCTGCTGCTCGCCGCCCGAGAGCGTGCCGGCGAGCTGTTTGAGGCGCTCGTGCACCCTCGGGAAGAGCTGATACACGCGCTCGAAGTCCTCCGTCAGGTCCTCGCCCCGGCGCAGGGTTGCGCCAAGCTCGAGGTTTTCGAGCACGGTGAGCTGGCCGAACAGCCGGCGGTTCTCCGGCACGATCGCGAGGCCCCGGGCGATGCGCGCCGGGACACCGAGGCCATTGACCTCCTCGCCGTCGAGCAGCACGCGGCCGCTGCGCGGGCGCACGATGCCGAGGATCGTCTTCAGCGTCGTGGACTTGCCCGACGCGTTGCCGCCGAGCAGGCAGACCAGTTCGCCGGCGCCGACCTGCAGCGAGATGCCCTCGAGGATCCGCATCTGGCCGTAGTAGGTCGTGACGTTCTCGAGCTCGAGCAGCAGCTTCCCGTTCCCGGCGGCGGCGGCGCTCACTTCTGCAGCGCCTCGGGGTTTCGGCCGAGGTAGGCCTCGATCACCTGGGGATGGTTCGACACCTCGTGGAAAGACCCCTCGGTCAGCTTCTCGCCGTGGTCGAGGGCGACGACGCGGTCGGAGATGCCCTCGACGACGTGCATGTCATGTTCGATCACGAGGATGGTGTAGCCGCGCTCGTCACGCAGGCGCGCGATCAGCTCGGTGATCTCGTGCGTCTCGTTGGGGTTCATCCCGGCGGCGGGCTCATCGAGCAGCAGCATCCGCGCACCCGTGGCCATCGCGCGGGCGATCTCGAGCCGCCGGCGGTTGGCGTAGGAGAGCACGTAGGCGGGCTGGTCGAAGCGATAGCCCTGCAGCCTCTGGCCGAAAAACCCGAGCACCTCCAGCGCGCGGGCCTCGACCTCGCGCTCCTCGCGCCGCGCGCGTGGGAGGCGCAGCATCGACTCGATGGGACTCGCGTGCGTGCCGCCGTAGGTCGCGGCCTTGACGTTCTCTTTCACGGTCATGTTGAGAAACAGCCGCAGGCTCTGGAATGTCCGCGCGATTCCCATCCCCGTGATCGCGTGGGGGCGGCGGCCGATCAGGCTCGTGCCGTCGAAGCGGATGTCGCCGGCCGGCTGATAGATCCCGGTGATCACGTTGAACAGCGTCGTCTTGCCGGCCCCGTTGGGGCCGATCACGCTGACGATCTCGTTCTCGTTGACGTGCAGGTCGAGGCTGGTGAGCGCGCGCAGGCCGCCAAAAGAGAGCGACACCTGGTCAAGCTCGAGTAACGGCGCCATCAGACCACCTCGACGCGGCGTGTGCCGAGCAGGCCCTCGGGACGGGCGGCCATCGTGACGATCAGGATCGCGCCGATCATGATCTGCGCGGTAATGCCCGGGTCGAGTGTCAGCCGCGCCTCCCAGCAGCAGATGGCAACGTAGACCGTCGGCACGACGGCAACCAGCCGGCGGATCCCGTGCAGCTGAACGACACCGATGACCATGCAGATCATCGCCACATACAGCACGTTGCCGTAGGTCAGTGGCGAGCCGGCCGGCACGATCACGAAGTGGCGCAGCGCGCCGGCGAACCAGCCGCTGCTGCCGGGCGAGCCGGCGATCGCGCGATGCGAGATCGCGCCGACGATCGCATGGGCCGCGAAGCCGAAGGCGACGATCGCCGCCACGACGGCGGCCAGGTATTGCCACGGGCGCACGCGCGCGATCAGCACGATCACGAGGATGCCGTAGAACAGGTAGGCCGAGTCGATCGGGCTCGAGAGCAGCTGCTGCGCCACGGTCACCACCACGCCGCCGAGCACCGCTCCGGCGATGGAGCCGGCGCCCCCCAGGACCAGGCAGGCGTAGATCAGGATCAGCGTCTGCGCACTGAAGTTCGTCGAGAACACGCTGCTCTGCTGGGCGGCGAAGATCGTTCCGGCGAGCGCCGCGACGATCGCGCCGAAGGTGAACGCCATCACCTTGACCTTGTTGACGGGGATCGTCATCACCTCGGCCGCGAGCGGGTCGTCGCGCAGCGCCCGCCACGCCCGCCCGGTTCGCGAGGTGTCGAGCAGGTGCAGGAGCGCCATCAGGACCAGCAGCACGATCACCGCGAACCAGTAGTAGCCGAGCGTCGAGCCGATGATCGCGCTGCCGATATGGAAGCCCTTGAGCCCGAACAGGCCGTTGGCCCCGCCGAGTGTGCCCGGCGCGACGTTGTTGACAGCCTCCGCGAAGGCCTGGCCGACGAACAGCGTCACGATCGCCAGGTAGTCGCCCGACAATCGCAGCGCCACGAGCCCGATCAGCAGTCCGAGCAGCCCGACGCCGACGACAGCGATCGGAATCGACGCCACGGCCGGCAGCAGGACGCCGCCCGTGTCGAGCGGCAGGTTGCCGAAGGCGTGGGAGGAGAACAGCGCGTAGATGTAGGCCCCGGCGCCGAAGAAGGCGATGTAGCCGAGGTCGAGCAGGCCCGCCCAGCCGACGACGATGTTGAGTCCGAGGGCGAGGATCGCGTACAGCACGACGTTGAAGCCCGTCTGTGCGTAGTTGACGTTGCCGCCGACGATGACCTTGCCGTAGAGCAGCGCCACCAACCCGACCAGCAGCAGTCGCGGCCACCAGCCGACGCGCTCGTTGGCGCGGGCGAGCTGCCCGCGCAAGCCCGAATGCTGGTCGCGCCGATCGCCGGAACGCGCAACCCATTCGTCGACGCCGATCGGTGCCATCTCAGACCTTCTGCAGCGGTGGCTGCCCGAACACGCCCTGGGGGCGCACCAGCATCACCGCGATCAGGAGTGCAAACACGATCAGGTCCGAATACTGCGACGAGATGTAGCTGCTCGAGAACGACTCGCACAGGCCGATCGCGAGCCCGCCGATCATCGCGCCGGGGATGCTGCCGATTCCGCCCACCACAGCTGCGGTGAACGCTTTGAGGCCGGCGAGAAAGCCGATGATGTTGGAGATCTGGCCGAAGGCGAGGCCGGACATCACGCCCGCCACACCCGCCATCGCCGATCCCACGAAGAAGGTGATTGCGATCGTGCGGTCGACGTTGACACCAAGCATCTCGGCCGCTTCGCGGTCGGAGGCCACCGCGCGCATGGACTTGCCGAACAGGGTTCGGTTGACCAGTTCGCGCAGGCCGAACATCATCGCCACGCTGACCACGACGACGATGATCTGGACCGACCAGATGTTGACGCCGTCGATATGAATCGACTGGCGGAAGGGGAGGAACGCCGGGGTGTTGTAGTTGCGGGTGAAGCCGCCGAAAAGCAAAAGGACGGAGTCCTCCAGGATGAAGGAGACCCCGAGCGCCGTGATCAGCGGCGCGATTCGCGGCGCGTTTCGCAGCGGCCGGTACGCGAAGCGCTCGATCGCGACGCCGAGGGCGCCGACGCCGAACCCTGCGATCAGCATCATGAAGATGATCAGCAGCGGCACGGGGATTATCAGCGCGGTCGCGCCGCCGAACCACTGGATCGCGAAGTAGCCGACGAACGCCCCGACCATGTAGAGGTCGCCGTGGGCGAAGTTCAGCAGCTTCAGCACGCCGTAGACCATCGAGTAGCCGAGCGCGATCAGCGCGTACAGGCACCCCACAACGATGCCGCTGACGAGCGTTGAGATGAAGATCTGCATCTGCGCGCCCCAGGCTACGCAAACGGCGCCCCCGCCGCCCACCCGAGGAGGGTGGGCGGCGGTGCGGGCGCCTACGCGTGCTGCACCGGGCTACTGCCTACTTGTCTGCGATCTCGACGTAGGTGCCCTTGCTGTTGATGTGGAACAGGTACCCCGCCTTGGCCACCAGGTCGCCGTCAGCCTTGAACTGAATCGGCACGCCCATGGCGCTTGCCGTCGCGGAGATGTTGGTCTTGCGTACAGCGGCGAGCACGTTGCTGCGGCTCGGCGTCTTGCCGGCCTTGCAGACCGACGAGATCGCGTTCATGACGACCGTGGTTGCTTCCCACGTCGGCACGCCGAACGCGCCATACGCGCCGTACTTCTTGATGCCCTTGACGATCGCCTTATCGACCGCGCTCTTGCTGGTCGAGATGTCCGGGCCGAAGTTCGACACGTACGTTCCCGGGATGATGAACTGGCCCGGGGAGTCGGTGCCGTCGGTTCCGAACAGCGTGACCGTCTTGCCCTGCTGCTGCAGCGTCTGACCGAACTGCTGAGCGTTACCGGCGCTCTGCCACGGCACGATCACCAGGTGCGTGGCTGAGGTCACCTGCGAGGTGGCCAGCGACGAGAAGTCGCTCTGCAGCGTGGCGCCGGTGTCGGTGCCGTTGTAGCTCTGGTGATTGACGGTGAAGCCTGCGGCTGTGAGGATCGGCGTCATCACGGCGACGAGGCCCTCGGAGTAGGCCTCCTGATCGTCGATGATCAGGATCGTCGAGCCGGCCGGAGCCAGCTTGTGCTTGATGATGTAGTTGGCGTCGTTCGGTCCCTGGATGTCGTCATCCGGAACGACCCGGAAGAACGTCGTGTTGGCACCGCTGGTGGCGAGCGCGGGAAGCGTCGCCGAACCGGACACGAAAGCC
Organism: uncultured Solirubrobacterales bacterium; assembly: GCA_963788385.1. Classification (GTDB taxonomy): domain Bacteria; phylum Actinomycetota; class Thermoleophilia; order Solirubrobacterales; family Solirubrobacteraceae; genus Palsa-513. The sequence goes on along the minus strand of CAWBGR010000013.1, from coordinate 63,042 downwards.
ATTCCAGCCTTCGCGTAGAGCGGGCCGACGGCCTCCACTTCCTGGCTGCCTGCGGGTCCAACCGCAGCGACGGCCTTGGACGCGATGATCGAGTTCGTCCTGGTGGTGGCCAGTGACGGGTTCAGACCGGTGTCGTCCTTGCCCAGCGTGATGCTGGTGCCGTTGGCCTTGTTGGCCATCGCGACGGCGAGCTGAGCGAAGTGAAGCTGCTCAAGGCCGAGCTGCGTGGCGGGGCCCGTGGCGAACGGCGCCTCGATGGCGATGCTCGTCGAGCAGGACGCCTTGGCGACCTTGGCTACGTGCGCGGAGCTCGAGGCACCGAGCACCGTAATCGATGCCAGCGCCATCACCCCCAACGCTCCGGCAAAAATGCGACGTAGATGCATGTGAGTCCTTCCTGGTTGTGTGCGAAAACGCGTCATGTTGACATTGAGGCAAGCTTGGGTTCCCCGACGCCGTAGGTCGCTGGCGTTCCGTCGGGGTAGAAGGCGGCGGCCGGCGAACCGGCGGGGCGGAATACGCCGAGCACGCGCATCACGCCGGGGCCGCTGTTGGCGAGCGTGTGCAGCTTGCGCGCCGGGAGGTGAATGCAGGAACCGGCCGTCAAGGGCGTCTGCGACGCGTTCATGTGCATCACACCGTCGCCTTCGAGGATGTAGATGACCTCGTCATAGAGGTGGTAGTGGGCGGGGGCTGCGCCGACCGGTATGTAACCGACGAACTGGGTGGCCGACGAGCATCCGTTGTCGGGGTCGAACACGATCCGGAACTCGCGCTCGGCCGTCGCCGTCTGCGTGGTCGCGTCGGCGAGCACGGAAAGCTTGGTGCCTGGCCGCTGCGCACCCTCGTGGGGCAGTGGCGCGTGCAGGCTGCAGTCCACCACGAGCAGGTCTTCGGGGCCTTCGTTGTCGAGTTCGTAGTGATCGCCGCGTGCCACCAGCGCGCCGGTCTCGGGCTCGAGCCGGTGCTCGCCGTCGGCGGTGATCAGCAGGCCGCGGCCACTTCGAACGAACAGCAGCTCATCGGCCTCGCCGGTGCTCCGCGCGGCGCTGCGACCGGTCACGACGCGCAACTGCCGAAGCGAAAAGAGCTCGCAGCCGTGGGTCGCATCGATCACGTCGCGCAGCGCCGCGGCGTCGTTGCCGGTCCGGTGCTCGGGCGCGTCGCCGGCATGGCGAACCAGCCCGCTCACGGCGTCGGGCTCCCGGGCGCGACCGCGCCGGCGAGCTGACACAAATGTGTGAGACCACTCGGCCGCACGGCCATCGGGATCTGCGGAAATGCCTGCACCACTTACTTCCTCCTGGAACCTCGGTGACCGACCGTAGCGGTTTTCACGACGCCTCGCGCTGGTTGGCGACCAATTCGGCGACGAGCGTGATCTCGGTTCCCGCAAGTGCGCGCGAGACGGGGCAGGTCTCCTTCGCCTGCTGCGCGAGCGCCTCGAAGGTCGCCGCGTCGACACCCCCGACCGTGCCCGTCGTGTGCAGCTCGATCCGCGTGATCGAGAAGCCCGCATCGGTCTGCTCGAGGTGAACGCGCGCCGAGGTCTCGAGATCGTCGGGGGGATGTCCCTCGCTGCTGAGCAGGTCGGCCAGCGACATCGTGTAGCAGGCGGCATTCGCAAGGCCGATCAGTTCCTCCGGGTTGGCCGTGTGCTGGCCGTCCTCGACGCGCGCGCGAAGCGTGAACGGCCCTTCGAACGCGCCGCTGCCGAGCGCGAGGCGCCCGCCGCCGTCGGGCACCGTGCCGCTCCAGCTCGCCTGCGCGGTGCGGACGATTCTTATTCCCACGAGTGTCTCCCCCTCCCCTCGACGCCGGTGGCCATCAGGATGGCGCGCAGGCCGCCAGCTCGCTCACGAGTCGGTCGACCTCCTCGGCGGTGTTGTAGTGGATGAAGCCGATCCGGATGGAGTCGCCGTCATAGCCCAGGCGCTTGTAGAGGTTAAGTGAGTACCAGGTGTTGTGTGCCCAGACGCCGATGCCGCGCTCGCCGAGCCGCGTCGCCACATCCGCGGCCGGCGCGCCGTCGACGTTGACCAGGAAGGTCGGCACACGGCCTTCGAGCGTCGGCAGGCCGTAGACCGTGACACTCGGCGGCAGCGCGTCGAGGAAGCGCTCGCCGAGCGAGCGCTCGTATGGGACGATCGCGGCCATGCCGCCGATCTCCTCCAGATAGTCGATCGTCGCGTTGAAGCCCGCGAGCAGCTCGTAGGGCAGTGTGCCCGTCTCGAAGCGACGCCCCAGCGGGCTGGTCGGCGCCGGCCGGGCCTTGTAGGGACGCCAGGTCTCGAGCAGCGAGGTGCGCCCGTAGGCCATGCCGAGGTGCGGGCCGCAGAACTTGTAGGGCGAGCACAGCAGCACGTCGGCATCGATCGCGCCGACGTCGATCGGCTCATGCGCGGCGTAGTGCACGGCGTCCACCCATGCCAGAGCGCCGGCGCTGTGGGCAAGCTCACAGACCCGTGCGGCGTCGGTCACTGTGCCGATCGCGTTCGACGCCCAGGCGAACGCCACGACGCGGGTGCGATCGCTCAGCTTGGCCGCCAGATCGTCAAAGTCGAGCGTCGTGTCCGGGCGCAGCTCGATGTGCTGGACGCGCAGATCGCGGTCGTGGGCGAGCTCCAGCCAGGGGGCCACGCCACCGTCGTGGTCGAGCGAGGACACGAGGATCTCATCGCCCGGGGCAAAGTCGCGCCCGACCGTGCGCGACAGCGTGAAGTTGAGCGAGGTCATGTTCGGGCCGAAGATGATCTCGCTGGGCTCGCAGCCAAGGAACGCGCCGGCCTTCGCCTCGGCCTCGGCGACGATCGCGCCGACGCGGCGGCTGCTCTCATAGCTCGCGCCCATGTTGGCGCTCGCCTCGCGCAGGCAGCGCGCGACCGCGTCGCCGACGCTGTCGGGTACCTGGCTCCCGCCCGGGGCGTCCAGGAAGGCAAAGCCGCCCTGCAGCGAGCTGAAGCGGGCGCGAACGGCGGTCGGGTCAATCGTCAGGGCTGCCATCGGTCTCCTCGGTTTCGGGCGAGCGGCGGGCGCCGACGATGCGTGCGCGCAGCGCTTTGCGGTTGATGCGTGAAGGCCGCGGGCAGGCGCCCGCGCGAATCTGCCAAGGCCAGGCCCACGAGCGTCTGCGGGCTCATGCGGGCGGGGGCTCCTTGGCGTCAAAGAGCTCAACGAGCGTAGCACGGGCCTTCCACAGCTCCGGCAGCTGGCGCTGTGCGATCAGCTTTCCGAGCACCTGGACGGGCGTGCCCTGCGTCCCCTTGGTGTCCTCGCCGATGCTTCGCACGACGGTCGCGTAGTGGCGAAAGCGCCAGATCCAGATCCGCTCGTCCCAGTCGGTGAGCGCTTCCGCCGCCTGGTAGAGCTGCTCGAACTCCCGCCCGCGCCGGTAGAGCTCGACCAGGTCGAGCCCGGCGTCCTCGACCAGCCGCGTGAAGGCGCGGCCGGCGCGCCGCGTGGTCTCTGCGACGGCGCGAAAACCGGGGGAGTCAAAGCCGCTGCCGTGACCCAGCACCACGCGGATCTCCTGGTACTCCCAGGGCGACATCTTCTCGAGCATCGCGAGCGACGTCGTCACGTAGTCGAGCGCGAGCACCGCGCGGGCGATCAGCCGCAGCCCTGCCGCGAGATCGCCGGTCTCCATTGCCCGGGCCGCCTCGTCCATCTCCCCGGCGGCGAATTTCAGCCACAGTTCGGAGGTCTGGTGGACTGCGGTGAAAAGGAGCTCGTCGCGGTGAGCCCAGTCGCCCGGCGTCTTCTGCAGTGACAGCAACTCGTCGGTGCGCAGGTAGCGCTCGTAGTCGCTCGCGCCCGCGCCGGCGAGCTGCGGCGCCTTGAAGTCGTCGGGCGGGCCGGTCTGTTCGCTCATGCGCGTGCTCCTGCGCCGCTCATGCCGGCTCCTCTCCGCGCAGGATGGCGGTGAAGGTCGAAAAATCGATGTTGCCGCCGGAGACGATCGTGACGATCCGCCCGCCGCCCGCGCGTCCGGCCAGCGCCGCCGCCACCGCCAGCGCGCCGGCGCCCTCGGCGATCACCCGCAGGCGCTCGGCGATCAGGCGCACCGCTGCGGCGGTCTCGGCGAGGGTCACGGTGAGTGAATCGTCGATCAGCGGCGCGACCCGGGGCCACATCTCGGCCAGCACGCCGCGGCTGCCCGAGCCGTCGACCCACGAGGGCACATACTCGATCGCGACCGGCTCACCGGCCGCCCGCGCCGCCACCGCCGCGGCCCCCGTATCCGGCTCGACGGTGTAGATCCGCGTGTGCGGCGCGAGTGCCCGCAGGGCGCTCGCGACACCCACGGTGAGCCCGCCGCCGCCGTAGGGGATGACGACGGCATCGATGTCGGGAAGGTCTTCAAGGATCTCGAGGCCGATCGTCCCGTTCCCGGCCATCACGGCCGGATCGGACACGGGGTGCACGAAGAACCCCTCGACCCCCTCGACGCGGCTACTGACGATCGCCTGCCACCAGTCCGCGTAGGGCAGCTTGACCACCGAACCGCCCAGCCGCGCGATCGCGTCGAGCTTGGTTGCCGGAGCGTGTTCGGGCACCGCAATCGTCGCCGCAACGCCGAGCTCGCGGGCCATCCAGGCGACGCCCTGGGCCGCGTTGCCGGCGCTGGCGGTGACGAGCCCGCCGCGCACGAGCGCCGGGTCGGCGGCCCGCACGCAGTTCGCGGCGCCGCGGATCTTGAACGAGTTGACCGGCTGCAGGGCCTCGAGCTTGCACCAGATCTCGCCCGGCGCACCGTCGACCTCAAGCCGCACGAGCGGCGTGCGCACCGCGGCGCCGGCGATCCGCTCGCGGGCGGCCCGGATCTCGTCGATCGCGATCAAAGCTCCACCTCGGTCCCGGCCCCGGCGCGGCGAGCGCTCGCAACCGCGAGCTCGGCGGCGGCCAGGTCCTCGACGGCGAGTCCGAGTGAGCGAAAGACCGTGATCGCCTCCGGGCCGCTGCGTCCCGGGTGAGCCCCGATCGCCACGTCTCCGAGCTCGGCGCGAATGTGATCGGGGCCGATCGCTCCCTCCTCAAGCGCCCGGCGGTATTCGCCGGCCTCGTTGGCGGCCGATTCGCGGCTGTCGACGAACAGCTCCGCCGCGGCGACCGTCGCGACGTCGAGCTCGCGTGCGGACGGGATGCTCGCGCCGATCGCGTTGACGTGGGCGCCGTCGGTGAGCCAGTCGCGCTCGAGCACCGGCGTGCGCGAGTTCGTGGCGGTGACGACCACATCGGCGCCCGCGAGCGCCTCGACCGCGCTCGCGCAGGCCTCGAAGTGCACGCCGTCCCCGAACTCCTCCGCGGCCGCTGCGACGAGGCCGGCGGAGTGTTCCGCGTTCGGCGAGTGGATCGCCACCCGGGTGAAGGCGCGCACCAGCATCAGCGAGCGCAGGTGGGCCTGGGCCTGCACGCCGGAGCCGAGGATCGCGAGCGTCGTGGCGTCGGCGCCGGCCAGCAGGCGTGTTGCGAGCGCCGTCACGGCGGCGGTGCGGATCGAGGTGACCGCCGCGCCGTTGAGGATCGCGCTCGGCAGCCCCGTCTCGCCGTCGAACAGCGTGACGGTGCCCTGGTGCGCGTCCAGTCCCAGCGCCGGGTTGCCCGGGAAGATGCAGACCGCCTTGAGGCTGTAGACGGGCCGGCTGCCGCCGCGGAAGGCCGGCATCAGCCCGAGCATCCCGGCTGACCCCTCGCCCCGGAGCACACTGCGCAACGGCATCTGCGACTCGCCGCGCGCGAGCTCGCCGAGCGCGCGCTCCATCGCCTCGATGCACTCGCCCATCGCCAGGTGCTCGTGCACCTCGGCCTCGCCCAGCACGAGCACGCTCACGCGAAGAGCCTCGCGATCGACGCACGCTCGCCCGGCTCAAGCGGGGAGGCGAGCGCCTCGCGTACCGGCTCGAGCTGGGCCGGACTACCCGGCCCGATGACGATCGCGCTCAGATCGGGATGCGAGAGGAGCCAGCCCAGCGACAGGCCGGCCATCGAGATCTCGCGCGCGGCGGCGAGCGATTCGAGCGATTCGAGCGAGTCGAAGATGTCGTCGCGGAGAAAGCCTGCATAGACGTCGGGGCGCTGCGTCATGCGTGAGCCGGCCGGGAACTCGCTGCCGCGGCGGTACTTGCCGGTCAGCCAGCCGCCGGCGAGCGGGCTGTAGGCGGTGTAGCTGACGCCCTCGCGGGCGCACAGCGGCAAGACCTCCGCCTCATCGTCGCGGGCGAGCAGCGAATAGGAGTTCTGGATCGCGTCGATGGGGCCGGCGTCGAGTGCGGCGCGCAGCTGGCTGGCGTCATAGTTGCTCACGCCGATCGCGCCGGCCAGGCCCTCGGAGCGCAGTCGCTGCAGTGTCTCGACGACGAGCTCCGGCGCGACGTCGCCGTCGTGGTCGTGGGCGAGATACAGATCGACGCGCTCCACGCCGAGCCGGCGAAGGCTCGCGTGCAGCTGTCGCGTGACGCGTTCCGGGGCGAGGCCGTGGTCGGCGCCGGCCGCCATCGGGTTGTAGGTCTTCGTGGTCAGCAGCGGCAGCACCCCGCGCGAGCGGATCCAGTTGCCGATCATCGTCTCGCTGCGCCCGCCGCCGTAGGCGTCGGCGGTGTCGAAGTGGTTGATCCCGAGCTCCCAGGCCGCGTCCATGATCGCGAAGGCCTGCGCCTCGTCGAGCCCGGCGCCGAAGAACTCGACCGATGAGCCGACGCCGCCGAAGTTGCCGCAGCCGAGCGCGATGCGCGGGGCGGTCACCGCGGAGCGCCCGAGCTTGCGTGACTCGATCGCCGCGGCAGTCACGTTTGATCGCACGGAGCCAGCAGCGGGACCATCATTGATATTTGATCAGAAACCCTCATGTGGTGCGTCGCCCCGGCCGATGCTCAGGCAGCGCCGGCCAACCCGGGGGGGCTACCGCTGCGCCGCCGGCGCCCAGGACATACCCGCCGGCGCCCGGCCCCTCGGTTAGCCTCGCGCCCACCGGCCAAACGCCCGAAAGGACCACGCCACGTGAGCACTCTCGCCCTGACCATCGACTCGCCGCCGACGCACAACCGCCTGACGACGTTCTTCCGCTACATCCTCTTCATCCCGCTTGGGATCGTCAACTACCTCTACGCGATCGGGGCCTACGTCGTCGCGATCGTCGCCTGGTTCGCGATCCTCTTCACCGGGCGCTACCCGGAGGGCCTTTACCGCTTCGCGTCGGGCTACCTGCGCTTCTCGCTGCGCGCGGTGTCCTACCTGATGCTCGCCGTCGACGTCTACCCGCCGTTCAGCGGCGAGGAGGCGCCCGGCTATCCGGTCGTGGTCGCGATCCCCGAGCGCCTCGCGAGCTACAGCCGGCTGAAGACCTTCTTCCGCCTGCTCTACATCATCCCCGCCTACGTCGCGGTCGTGGTGCTCGGGATCGGCCTCTACGTGTGCGTCGTGATCTCGTGGTTCACGATCATCATCACCGCTCGTGACCCGTTCACCGACTACAAGCGGTTCGCGCTCGGCTGGGTGCTGAAGTTCGCCGCGCTCTTCCTGCTCGTGGTCGAGGAGTACTGAGGCGCGCGCTACACTGCGCCGCGGACCGTGCTAGGCGGGGAGTTAGCGGTGCCCTGAACTCGCAATCCGCTCAAGCGGGGCCGAATTCCCTCCCGAGGGGCGTGCCGTGCGGCATGCTCCGCCGGTTGGGGTGTTGAAGGGCGGGGTCCCCCGCGATGTCGGTCCGCGAACCAGGTCAGGTCCGGAAGGAAGCAGCCTTAAGCGGGTGCCGGCAGGCGCGAGGGGAGTTACCCGACCGGAGCCCCGGCCGCCGGCGCCACCGCACGTCAGGCCACGAAGGCGGGTGCACGGTCCATTTTCATTTTTCATGGGGCCCTCCCGGGCCCGGGGTGGCTGATCGCTTCCGCGATCAACCACAGCTTGAGTAAACGCGCCAGGAGCGGTTCGCGGCGGTGAGGCGGAAGCCGGCTGGGACGCCGCCGATCCGTTGCGGGTCCGCCGGGTCGAGCTGGTAGGAGGTGTAGACGGCCGGGCTCGCCGCGACCAGGTAGATCCCGCGGCTGACCGCCCGCACGACGACGTTCGCCGGGCTCGTGTGCAGGTAGAGCGCGAGCAGCGGCACCGGTGTGGCGTAGGGAACGCTGATCGCGCCGCAGCCGGCCGTGATCTTGTGGCTCGAGACCAGCGCGATCAGGTCGCCCGCGATCCGCTGCTGAGCGGGGAGCGACTGATCGGCGGGCTTGGCGGAGTCGAACGTCTTGTGGAAGCGGGGGATCTGCCACAGGACCGAGGCCGCGATCGCGACGGCGATCACGACCGCGCCCGCCTGCCACAGCCGCCGCCGCGGGTGACCGCGCTCGAGCGTCTGCCAGCCGAACAGGCCGGCGCCGCCGAAGATCGTTGCGAGCGCGGCGATCAGGAACACGTAGCGGTCCTGGATCGGCAGCCCCGAGCTTGCGACCAGCGCGAGCGCGACGATCGCGATCGCCGCCGCCACGGCGCCGAGCGCGACGCGTGAGCGTGTCAGCCACAGCGTCATGACGGCGCCGACCGCCGCGGCCACGAGGCCGTCGGGACCGAGCACCTCGCCGAGCCGCCGGGCGCCGTAGTAGGGGACGTTGAGCAGCCCGGTCGCGCGGTGCAGCTGCTTGGCGGTCGAGCGCGTGTTGGTCAGCGACCACAGCGGGTTGCCGGTCACGAGCAGGTCCGAAAGCGCCCACAGCAGCGGCGCCAGGGCAACCAGTGCGGCGAGGCCCAGGCGCTCGCGCGGCGTGGCGCCGCGCCACAGATAGAGCCAGTAGATCCCGGCGAACAGCCAGGCCTCGGGGCGCAACAGGCCCGCGAGGTCAAGCAGCGCGATCACCGGCCAGCCACAGCGCCGGCGCCGCGTCTCGAGCGCAAGTGCCGCCAGCATCAACACGACATAGGGGATGTCGGCGTAGGCGCGCGCGCCATAGCTCAGAACCTCGTAGCGGCTCAGGATCAGCGCCGCCGCCGCGAGCCCGACGGCCGGCGAGAACCAGCTCGCCCCCAGCCGGTAGACGAGGTAGCCGAGCGCGGCGAGTGCGAGGTAGGCGAGCGCGACGATCACGGTGATCGTCGCGGCCGCGCCGAGCGGTGAGAGGATGAAGCCGAGCGCCTCGAGCAGCGGATGGGGCGTCGGGGCGAGCGTGAGCTTGTAGGCCGGTGTCTGGCCGCGCGCGAGCTGCTGGCCCCAGGTCAGCGAGTACAGCGTGTCGTAATTGGCGAAGCCGACGCCGAGCGTGAGCCGCAGCGCGGCCGCGCCGGCCGCGATCGCGAGAGGTGCTCGCAGCCGCATCGCAGGCACGCTATCCGCTCCACACGTCGGGGTAGACTCAGGCGACTCGTGTCCGCCGGCCCCTCGCTCTATCGCCGTCACCGCCCGCGGACCTTCGCCGAGGTGGTCGGCCAGGAACACGTCGTGCGCACGCTGACCAACGCCGTCGAGCGCGACCGCGTCCACCACGCCTACCTGTTCGTCGGCTCGCGCGGCACCGGCAAGACGTCGATGGCAAAGATCCTCGCGGCCTGCCTGAACTGTGTGAACGGGCCGACCGTGACCCCATGCGGCGTCTGCGACTCCTGCGTGTCGATCGCCTCGGCGAGCTCGCTCGACGTGCTCGAGATGGACGCCGCGTCGTCCAACTCCGTCGACGACATCCGCGCGCTGCGGGACTCGGTCGCCTACGCGCCGGTCTCCGGGCGCCAGAAGATCTACATCCTCGACGAGGCGCACATGCTTTCGACGGCCGCCTGGAACGCCTTCCTCAAGACGCTCGAGGAGCCGCCGCCGAACACCGTCTTCGTACTGGCGACGACCGAGGCCCAGAAGGTGCCGGCGACGGTCGTGGACCGCTGCCACCGCTTCGACTTCCACCGCCCGAGCGTCGAGCAGATCGCAACCGTCGTGGCGCGCACCGCGACCGCTGAGAGCATCGCGATCGGGCCCGAGGCGGTCGCCGTACTCGCCCGCCACGCCTCCGGCAGCTTCCGCGACGCGCTCGGCACGCTCGAGCAGCTGCAGACCTACGCCGGCGGCGAGATCGCGCTCGCCGACGTTCTCGCCGTGCTCGGGATCTCCGACGCCGAGCTGCGTTTCGCCGCCTTCGACGCGATCGCCGCCGCCGACGTCCGGGCTGCGCTGCACGCCTGCGCCAACGCGGTGGACGGCGGCCACGACCCGGCGGCGTTCATCCGCGAGCTCGAGATCCACGCGCGCGAGCTGATGATCGTGCAGATGCAGGGCGGCGGCGTGCCGGCCGAGCTGAGCCTCACGCCCGAGCGCGACGAGCGGCTCGCGACCCAGGCGGCGAGCCTCGACGCCGGCGCGCTGGTGCGCACGCTCGATCTGCTCGCCGCAGCGCAGACCCACCTGCGTGCCGGCGCCGACGCCCGCACGCAGCTCGAGCTGGCGATGGTCAAGGCCGCCCGCGCCGACCTCGATCCGAGCCTCGCCGCGCTCGCCGCGCGGATCGAGCAGCTCGAATCCGGCCGCCCGCGGCAGGCGGACGCGCCGGCGCCGCAGAGCGCTCCCGAGCGCCCGCCCGCAGTCCCGACGCGCGAGCCGGAAGTGGCGCCGGAGGTGTCAGCGCGCGAGCCGGTATCGGAGCCAGCGGTCGCGACGCGCGACCAGGAGCCCGCGGTCGCGACGAGCAAGCCGGAATCGGCGCCGAGAGTCGCCGCGCACGAGCCCGAGCGCGCGGTGGCGGAGGGGGAGCGCGAGCGCGCGGTCGCCGCGCACGAGCCCGAGCTCGCGGTCGCGGCGCGCGACCCCGAGCCGGCGCCCGCGGTCGCGCCGCGCGAGCCCGCACGTGCGATCGTGGAGCCCGACGCCGACGCCGACGCCGACGCCGACGCCGACGCCGACGCCGACGCCGACCCCGACCCCGCGCGCGCGATCGTGGAGCCCGTGCCCGAGCCGGCGCCTGCTGTCGCGGCGCGCCGGCCCGAGCCGCCCGAGCCCGCGGTCGCGGCGCCCGAACCCACGGAGGTGGACTTCCATCCACCTCCGTCCCCGAGCGCGCCGGGGCCCGTCGGCGGGGCGCCCGCCGGGGCCCGCCCGGAACCCGTCCCGCAGCCGGCGGTCGCGTCGGCGCCGGCCGCCACCACCGAGCTCTCGTTCGAGCGGCTCGTCGGGCTGTGGCCGGACGTCCTCGATACCGTGCGCGCCGGCAACGCGATGCTCGCCGCCGTCGTCGATGTTGCGAGCCCGGTCGAGCTGGCGGGCGATCGCCTGGTGCTCGCGTTCGCCCACGACGACACCTTTTTGCGCCAGAAGGCGGAGGAGCGCGCGACCCGCAGCGCGCTCGCCGAGGCGGTGCGCGCCGTCACCGGCCACGCCCTCACGTTCAGCTACGAGCTGCGCGAAGGGATGCGCTCGGCGCAGCCGGAGCCGCTCAGCGAGGATGAGCTCGTGGCGCGGCTGAAGGACGAGTTCGACGCCGAGGAGCTCTCAGACAACGAGCACGAGGAGGCCCGCTGATGCCCCAGCCCAACATGCAGCAGATGCTCAAGCAGGTCCAGAAGATGCAGGCTGACATGGCACGGGCGCAGGAGGAGCTGGCCTCAGCCGAGGTGAGCGCGTCGGCGGGCGGCGGCATGGTCAGCGTGCGCGTGACCGGCTCACTCGTCTTCAAGGAGATCCGCATCGACCCCGCCGCGATCGACCCCGATGACCCGGAGCTGCTGGCGGACATGGTGCTCGCGGCCGTCAACGAGGGACTGCGGGCAGCACAGGATCTCGCGGCGCAGAAGATGGGCGGCGCGACTGCGGGCCTCGACCTCGGCGCACTTGGCGGCCTCGGACTGCCCGGCTTTTGAGCAGCTACGCCCCCCCGATCGCGCGCCTGGTCACCGAGCTCTCGAAGCTGCCGGGGATCGGCAACCGCACCGCCCAGCGGCTCGCCTTTCACATCCTGCGCTCCGACGACGCCGAGGCCGCCGCGCTGGCCGCCGCGATCACCGAGGTCAAGGAGCGGATCGGGCAATGCGAGATCTGCTTCAACCTGGCGGAGGGGCCGCGCTGCCGGATCTGCGAGGACAGCCGCCGCGATGAGGCTGTGATCTGCGTCGTCGAGGACTCCTCCGACGTGATCCCGCTCGAACGAACGCACGAGTACCACGGCCGCTACCACGTGCTCGGCGGGGCGCTCTCGCCGATCGACGGCGTGGATCCCGACGACCTGCGCATCGCCGAGCTCTACACCCGCGTCCTTGAGCCGGGCTCCCCGGTCCGCGAGGTCGTGCTCGCGACCAACCCGACGACCACCGGCGAGGCGACCGCGCTGCACATCGCGGCCGCCCTGCGCGAGCGCTCGCCGACGCTGACGGTGACACGCCTCGCGAGCGGGCTGCCGGTCGGCTCGGACCTCGAGTACGCCGACGAGGTGACGCTCGGGCGGGCGTTCGCGGGCCGCCGATCAGTCTGAGAAGTCGTTCGGGACGGTTCACCCCATTCGGGGCGCACGCATGAACCCTCCCGGGGTTGGGTGCACCCCATTCGGGGCACGGGCATGCACCAACCCTGGGATCGGTGCACCCAGCGGGCACAGGCATGCACCGATCCCCAATATCCTGGAATCCATGGGAATCGTCGTGATGAAGTTCGGTGGCACCTCCGTGGCCGACGCGGAGCGGATCAAGCACGCCGCGCGGCGGATCGTCGCCAAGCGCGAGGCGGGAAACCGCGTCGTCGCGGTGCTCTCGGCGCGCGGGAAGACGACTGACGAGCTGATCGCGATGGCCGAGGAGGTCTCGCCGGCGCCGGACCCGCGCGAGCTCGACATGCTGCTCTCGACCGGCGAGCGGATCTCCTGCGCTCTGTGCGCGATGGCGATCCACGACCTCGGCCACCAGGCGCTATCGCTGACGGGGTCCCAGGCGGGAATCGTCACCGACACCTCGCACACCAAGGCGCGGATCCTCGACGTGCGTGCCGAGCGGATCATCGCGGCGCTCGACGAGGAGAAGATCGTGCTGGTCGCCGGCTTCCAGGGGGTCTCGACCAGCCATGACGTGACGACGCTCGGGCGCGGCGGCTCCGACACCACGGCGGTCGCCGTCGCCGCCGCGCTCGGCGCCGAGGTCTGCGAGATCTACACCGACGTCGCGGGCGTCTACAGCGCCGACCCGCGGATCGTTCCCGACGCCCGCAAGCTGGCGGTAGTCTCGTTCGAGGAGATGCTCGAGATGTCTGCGTCGGGCGCCGGCGTGCTGCAGCTGCGCTCCGTGGAGTACGCGCGGACCCACGGCGTGCGCATCCACTGCCGCTCCAGCTTCGAGGATGGACCCGGTACCGTTGTCGTCTCGGAAGAGGAAACGATGGAGCATCCGCTTGTTACCGCCGTCACCCATTCGACCGCTGAGACGCGGATCACGCTGCTCGGCGTGCCCGACGAGCCCGGGATCGCGGGCCGCATCTTCCGCACGATGGCGGCGGCGAACGTGAACGTCGACATGATCATCCAGAACGAGCCCCTCCTCGATGGCCGCCGCGCCGACATGTCGTTCACCGTTCCCCGCGAGGACGGGCGCATCGCGCGCGAGGCGCTCGAGGAGATCGTCGGCGAGCTGGGCATCGAGCATGTCGCCGCCGAGGAGTCGATGGGCAAGGTCTCGATCGTCGGCGCCGGGATGCGCAGCCATCCGGGGGTCGCCGCGACGGTCTTCACGGTGCTCGGCGACGCCGGCATCAACATCGAGATGATCTCCACCTCGCCGATCAAGATCTCCTGCGTGATCGCAGCCGACCGCGTGCCCGAAGCGGTGCGCGGGCTGCACTCGGCCTTCGGCCTCTCCGGCGAGGACACGATCGTCGCCGAGGATCCGTTCGCGGGGCCGCGATGAGCGCCGGCCCGCGCGTGGCGGTGGTCGGGGCGACCGGCGCAGTCGGGCGGATCATGCTCGAGGTGCTCGCCGCGCGCGAGTTCGCGACGGCCGAGCTCGTGCCGTTCGCGTCCGAGCGCTCGGCGGGGCGTGAGCTGCCGGGCGCCGGCACCGTCGTTGCGCTGCGCGAGGACACGATCGCCGGCTTCGACATCGCGCTGTTCTCAGCCGGCGGTGGCACCTCGCGCGAGTGGGCTCCGCGCTTCGCGGCGGCCGGCGCGGTGGTCGTCGACAACTCGAGCGCCTGGCGGATGGACCCGCAGGTGCCGCTGGTCGTCAGCGAGGTCAACCCTGACGCGCTGGGGCGGATCGAGCGCGGGATCGTCGCCAACCCGAACTGCACGACGATGGTGATCATGCTGCCGCTGAAGGCACTGCACGACACCTTCGGCCTGCGCGGGATCGTCGCCACGAGCTTCCAGGCCGCGGGCGGCGCCGGCCAGAAGGGGATGGACGAGCTCGCGGCGCAGGTGCCGATCGTGCACGACGCGCGCCAGCAGCTCGTGAGCGCCGGCGCGCAGGTGATCGCCGCGATCGAGCATTCGATCCACGCCGCGCCGCTCGCCTACAACGTCGTCCCCTGGCTCGGCTCGCCGGCCGCCGACGGCTACAGCGACGAGGAGCTCAAGCTGGTCAACGAGTCGCGCAAGATCCTCGACCTTCCCGGCCTGCGCGTCAGCCCGACCTGCGTGCGCGTGCCGGTGATGGTCGGCCACTGCATCCAGCTGCGCGCGAGCTTCGAGCGCCCGGTCGACCACGCCGCCGCGCTCGCGGCGCTGGAGGCGTTCCCCGGCGTCGTGCTCGACGAGCTCCCGACGCCGGTCAAGTACGCCGGGCGCGACGAGGTCGCTGTCGGGCGGATCCGCTCCGACCTCGGCGACCCGCATTCACTGAACCTCTTCGTCGTCGGCGACAACCTGCTCAAGGGCGCCGCACTCAACGCGGTGCAGATCGCCGAGCTGCTGGTTGAGCGCGGGCTGCTCGGGCGCCGCGTCGCCGCCACCGCCTGAGGCGCGTCAGGCCGCGGCGGCCGCGACGACGCTCTCGGTCCAGTCGATCACGGCGGTCGGCTTGACGATGTGGCGGCCGAAGCCGAGCGCTGCCGGGTCGAGGCCGAGGGCCAAGCCGACGAGCTGGGGAAGATGCAGCACCGGCATCTTCAGCTCGCGCCCGACGACGGCCTGGGCGAGCGGCTGCTGCAGATCGAGGTTCAGGTGGCACAGCGGGCAGGGGGTGACAACACAGTCCGCCTCTGCGTCAACCGCGTCGCCGAGATGGCGGCCGGCCTGCCGCAGCGAGGCGGTCTTGTTCATCGTGATGATCGGGAAGCCGCAGCACTTGTGCGAGCCGGCGTAGTCGATCACGGTGCCACCGAGGGTGTCGATGACCTGCTCGAGGTAGCGGTGGCGCGGATGCTCGTGGTCGATGCCCAAGCGCTCCGCCGGGCGCACGATGTAGCAGCCGTAGAAGGGCCCGACGCGCAGGTTCGTCAGCGGCCGGGTCACCTTCTGGCGCAGCGTGTCCAGGCCGATCTCCTCGACCAGCAGCCAGAGGAAGTTCTTGTTCGTGACGCCCGGCTCGTAGCTCAGGCCTTCGGAAGCCAGCGTGGAGTTGATCTGCGTGCGGTAGACGGCGCTTGCGTCCAGGCGCTCCTGGCACTCCGTCTGCGCGCCCTGGCAGGTCGAGCAGATATTCATCATCAGCTCGCCCTCGGTCTGGGCGGCCATCGCGAAGGTCCGGGCGTTGAGGGTGTCGGCGAGCTCCTGGTTGTGCTCGGAGATCACGCCGGCGCCGCAGCAGCTCGCCCGGTCGAGCTCGAGCAGCTCGATGTCGAGCAGCGGCGCCACCGCCGCCATCGCGCCGTGCAGCTCGGGGGTGAAGCCGCGGCTCACGCAGCCCGGCCAGTAGGCGACCTTCATGCCAGGGCCTCCGTCGTTGTCGGCTCGTTGTCCTCGTCGGTCCCGCTGACGTAGAGGTTCAGCTCGTAGCGCTCCGGCTTGCTCTCGATCCGGTCGAAGATCGCGCGCAGCTCCTTGGAGGCCTTGTGCGGGTGCAGCAGCGCCTTCTTCGGCGTGATCTTGCCGCGCAGCAGGCCGCGAATCGCGATCGGCATCGAGGCGATCAGCTCGGGCACCGCGCGCGGGTTGAACTTGCCGCCGTAGGAGTCCGGCAGCAGATCGGCCTCGTGCAGCAGGCCGTTGCGGCGGACGTTGTTGACGAACGCGTGCTCGTGACGGTAGCCGTTGTTGCGATCCTCGATGTGATGATCGGATCCGGCGATGCGGCGCAGGCGCATGATCTGACCCATCGGGTTGACACCCTTCGGGCAGGCATCGACACACTTGAAGCAGTGCGTGCACGTGTAGAGACCGTGCGGGTCCTCCGCAAGCGCCGTCAGGCGCTCGGTGTGCTCGGCGTCGCGCGGATCGCCGACGAAGCGGTAGGCCTTGGCGAGCGCAGCCGGGCCCGTGAAGTCCGAATCGACCTCCATCGCGAGGCAGTCCGACACGCAGGCGCCGCACTGGATGCAGGCCATCGACTGTGTCACATCGACCATCGCCTCGCGGTCGACCAGATATTCGCGCTCGGGCACCGGCTCGCGGGCGAGCAGCCACGGCGTGACCGACTGGATCTTCTTCCAGTGCACCGCGTCCATGTCGACGATCAGATCCTTGATCACCGGCATGTTGCCCATCGGCTCGACGGCGATCGTCCCGTCCGTGGAGCGCTCGAGGGCCTCGTCGAGGTGCGTGTGACAGGCGAGCCCGGGCTGGCCGTTGATGCGGACGCCGCAGGAGCCGCAGATCGCGGCCCGGCAGGAGCAGCGGATACCGATCGATCCGTCGAAGCGGCCCCTGGCCTGCAGGATCCCCTCCAGCACCGAACGGTGCGGCTCGAGCTCGATCGTGTGCGACTCCCAGTAGGGGGGCTCGCCGGACTCGGGGTCGTAGCGGCGCAGGCGCAGCGTGAACTCGGCCACTAGTACTTCCTCTCCTCGGGCTGCCATTGGGTGATCGTCACGGGGGAGTAGGACACCTTCGGCTCGCCGTCCTCGCCGCGGTTGATATCGATGTGCTTGAGCCACTCGGCGTCGTTGCGCTCCGGGAAGTCGGTGCGGAACTGGGCGCCGCGGGACTCCTTGCGCTCGAGCGCGGCGACGACCATCGTCTCCGCGGCGTCGAGCATGTAGCCGAGCTCGATCGCGCCGAGGACGTCCTGGTTGAAGACCGTCCCGCGGTCGTCGATGTAGGCGCTGTTCGCCTCCTCCTTGAGGCGCACGACGACCTCGCGGGCGCCCTCGAGGCCCTGCTCGTCGCGGAACACGGCGACGTGCTGGTTCATGGTGATGCCGAGCTCCTCCTTGATCTCGGAGACTCGCCGGCCGGCCCGCGGGCGGGCGATGATCGCCTCGATCATCTCGGTGTCGCGCCGCAGCTGCGTGTCCGGGACGCTCGGCATCGCGATCGAGCGCGCCCGGGCCGCGGCGTGCTCACCGGCGCGGCGGCCGAAAATCAGGGTGTCGAGCAGCGAGTTGGCGCCGAGGCGGTTGCCGCCGTGGACCGACACGCAGGCCACCTCGCCCGCCGCGTAGAGGCCGGGAATCGGCGTGCGTCCGTCCTTGTCGGTCTTCACGCCGCCCATGATGTAGTGCTGCCCCGGCTGGATCACGATCGGCTCGCGCGTGATGTCCACGCCGGCGAAGTCCTTGCCGATGTTGACGATCTCCCGCAGCGCTTCGAGCGTCCGCTTGCGCGGCACGACGGTGATGTCGAGGTAGATGCCCCGGCCGTCGGGGCCGACGCCGCGGCCCTCGTTGATCTCGATCTGCTCGGCTCGCGAGACCACGTCGCGCGAGGCGAGCTCCATCTTGTTGGGGGCCATCTTGGACATGAACCGCTCGCCCTCGCTGTTGAGCAGGTGTGCGCCTTCGCCGCGCGCCCCCTCGGTGATCAGGAAGCCGTTCTCGGCCAGCGTCGTCGGGTGGTACTGGATCATCTCCATGTCCATCAACGGCGCCCCGGCGCGGTAGGCCTGGGTGATCCCGTCGGCGGTGCAGATCAGCGCGTTGGTCGTCGGCTTGAAGCATTGCCCGGCCCCGCCCGAGGCGAGGATCACGTTCTTGGCGGCGAAGGTCTCCATCCGGCCGCTGCGGATGTCGCGCGCGACGACTCCGGTGCAGCTGCCGTCGTCGTCGATGATCAGCGAGGTCACGAACCACTCCTCGAAGCGCTCGACCGTCGAGGAGTGCTTCATCAACTGCTCGTAAAGTACGTGGAGGATCGCCTGGCCGGTGATGTCGGCGACGTAGGCGGTGCGCTTCATGGAGGCGCCGCCGAACGCCCGCAGGTCGAGCTCGCCGGTGTCGTTTCGGTGGAAGGTGACGCCGATGTGCTCGAGATGCATGACCTCGCCGGGCGCCTCGCTGCACATCACCTCGATCGCATCCTGATCGCCGAGGAAGTCCGAGCCCTTGACCGTGTCGTAGGCGTGCGAGCGCCAGTCGTCGGCGACGCTGATCGCCGCGTTGATGCCGCCGGCGGCCGCGACGGAGTGCGAGCGGACGGGGTGAACCTTGCTGATGATCCCGACCGACACCCCTTCGCGCGCGGCGGCGAGGGCTGCGCGCTGGCCGGCGAGGCCGGCGCCGATGATCAGTACGTCGTGTTCGGGCATGTTTTGTCTGGGCGCCTTCGGGCGGTCGTCTGGGAGGCCGGACTCTATAGGGCCGCCGACGGATTCATCGCCCGGCGGATGCTCGGGAGAGTCAGCACGCCCGCCAGCCGGCCGTCCGCGTCGACCGCGACGATCGCGCCGAGCCGGCGCAATCCATCGGAGCGCAGCGCCGTCTCGAGAGTGGCGGAAGCGTCGATGCGCCACGGCGGCGAATCGACCGAGACCTCTGCCGCCGTCAGGGCCGGGCGGCCCTCCCGCAACTCGTGGTCGAGGCGCTCCTTCAGTAGGAGCCCGCGATAGCGGCCGTCGTCGTCGGCCACCACGAGCCACGGCGTGGCGCCGTCGCGGAAGTACTCGGACTCGGCGTCGAGCAGGCTCGTCGCCGACGGGATCGTGACGGGCCGCCGGTCCATGATGTCGGCGACCGTGACGTCACGGATCAGCGCGCCGACCGTCGCCTGCGCCAGCGCCTGGCGCGCCGACTGGGTCAGGAACAGCCCGATCAGGACGAACCACAGCCCGCTGGTCGTGTAGCTCTCGAGCACGAGCGCGACGCCGCCGACGATCACGACGACGCCGAAGGCCTGACCGAGCCGCGCGCAGGCGACCGTGGCGCGGTTGGGGTCGCCGGTGATACGCCAGACGAGCGCTCGCGCGATCCGCCCGCCGTCGAGCGGAAACGCGGGCAGCAGGTTGAAGGCGAGCAGCACGAAGTTGATCAGCGCGAGCCACCCGAGCAGCACGAGCGGCGCGCCGGCGCGCAGACCGGACTGCAAGAGCGCCACGTCGAGGAAGTGGCCGAAGCTGCCGAAGGCAAGGCCGAGCGCGACGCAGATCGCGATCACGAGCGCGTTGACGGCCGGCCCCGCGGCGGCCATCGCGAACTCGGCGCCGGGAGAGGCGGTCTCGCCGCGGGTGCGGGTGAAACCGCCGAGCGCCCACAGGTCGACGCCCTCGATCGCCATCCCCTGGTGGCGCGCTACCAGCGCATGGCCGAGCTCGTGCGCGACGACGGTGGCGAAGAACAACAGCGCCCCGAGCACGGCGACGATGAACGCCTGCGTGCTGTTGGGGAGGATCTGCCCGAAGTAGCCGTTCAGCGCGTAGATCACGAAGAACAGCACCAGGAACCACCAGCGGCTGACGCCCACGCGGATCCCGAACAGCTGTCCGAGCCGGATCGTGTCGGAGCCGCGCACCGCTCAATCCTACGATGAGGAGCGATAGCATCGGCCCCCCGAGCGAAAGGAACACCGTTGGGCTACGAAGTGACTCTCATCCCCGGCGACGGCACCGGCCCCGAGCTTGCGGAGGCCACTCGCCGCGTGCTCGAGGCGACCGGCGTCGCGTTCGATTGGGATGTACAACAAGCAGGAATCGACGAGTACGAAAGCTCGGGCAACCCGTTTCCGCCGGCAACGCTCGACTCGCTCAAGCGGACGAAGGTGGGGATCAAGGGACCGACGACGACGCCGGTCGGCTCCGGTTTCCGCTCGGTCAATGTGCTCCTGCGCAAGGAGCTCGACCTCTACGCGTGTGTGCGCCCATGCAAGTCCTACCCGGGTGTGCGCACGCGATTTCCCGAGACCGATCTGGTGATCATCCGCGAGAACACCGAGGACCTCTACGCCGGTATCGAGTTCGAGCGCGGCACACCGGAGAACGCCCGCCTGCGCGAGGTGCTCTCCGAGCTCGGATCGACGGTGCGCGAGGACTCCGGCATCTCGATCAAGCCGATCTCGGTATTTGGATCCGAGCGGATCGTCGAAGCGGCGTTCGACTACGCCAAGCGCAACGACCGCCGCAAGGTCACCGCGGTTCACAAGGCAAACATCATGAAATTCTCCGACGGACTGTTCCTCGAGGTCGCCCGCGACGTTGCGACGCGCCATCCCGAGATCGAGTTCGAGGACCGGATCGTCGACAACCTCTGCAACCAGCTCGTCTCGCGCCCCGAGGAGTACGACGTGCTGGTGCTGCCCAATCTCTATGGCGACATCGTCTCGGACCTGGCTGCCGGGATGATCGGCGGGCTCGGCTTCGCCGGCGGAGCGAACATCGGAACGCACGCCGCGGTGTTTGAGGCGACACACGGCTCGGCGCCGAAATACAAGGGTCAGAACAAGATGAACCCGACGGCGCTGATGCTCTCCGGGGTCTACCTGCTCGCGCACCTCGGCGAACAGGACGCCGCGCATCGGCTGGAGCAGGCGATCGCCGCGGTGATCGCCCGGGGCGAGAAGGTCACCTACGACCTCAAGGCGGACCGCAACGACCCGACCGCCGTTGGTACCTCACAATTCGCAGACGCAGTGATCGAGGAGATGGGCGCATGAGCAATCCTGTGAAGGTCACTGTCACCGGAGCCGCCGGCCAGATCGGTTACGCGGTGCTGTTCCGCATCGCGAGCGGCGCGATGCTCGGCCCCGACACCCCGGTGGCGCTCCGGCTGCTCGAGATCCCAGCGGCCGTCAAGGCGGCCGAGGGCACGGCGATGGAACTCGACGACTGCGCGTTCCCGCTGCTCGCCTCGATCGAGATCACCGACGACCCGCTGGTCGCCTTCGACGGTGTCAATATTGCGCTGCTCGTCGGGGCGCGCCCGCGCGGGCCCGGCATGGAACGCGCCGACCTGCTCGAGGCCAACGGCGGCATCTTCAAGCCGCAGGGTGAGGCGATCAACGCGGGCGCGGCGGCCGATGTGCGCGTACTGGTCGTCGGCAACCCGGCGAACACGAACGCGCTGATCGCAATGTCGCACGCTCCCGATGTGCCGCGCGAGCGTTTCACCGCGATGATGCGCCTCGACCACAATCGCGCCCGCGGGCAGCTCGCGGCAAAGGCTGCAGTCGGCGTAGCCGAGGTGACGAACATGACGATCTGGGGCAACCACTCGGCGAGCCAGTATCCGGACATCTTCCATGCGAAGGTGGCCGGGCGAGGAGCCGCCGAGGTGATCGCCGATCAAGCCTGGCTGGAAGGTGAGTTCATTCCCACGGTGCAGAAGCGCGGCGCCGCGATCATCGAGGCCCGCGGTTCATCCAGCGCCGCCTCGGCGGCGAACGCCGCGATCGATCACATCCGCGACTGGATGGGGGGCACGCCCGAGGGTGACTGGGTCTCCATGGCGGTGCCGTCCGACGGCTCATACGGCGTGCCGGAGGAGATTCTGTGCGGCTTTCCGGTGACGACCTCGGGTGGCACCTACTCGATCGTCCAGGGACTGGAGATCGACGATTTCTCGCGGGCGCGGATCGATGCCAGCACGGCGGAGCTGGTCGACGAGCGCGAAGCGGTGCTCGGGCTGGGACTGCTGGCGTAGGACGCCTGAGCGTTGCTCCGCCTGGGACTTCTCGAGTAAGACGCGTGAGCGGTGGCGCGGGATCGGGGGCAGTGCCCCCTCCCGCGCCACCGGCGCAGTCTTAGGCTGCGTGCCAGCCGCGGTCCTGCTTCTTGACCTTGCCGTCCTTCTCGAGGCCCGGCAGCACCCTGTAGAGGTAGTTCTGCTTGATTCCCATCGCGCTCGCGATTTCGGGAATCGTGATCCCCGGCTTGGACTTGACGAGCTCGAGTGTCTGTAGCGCGCGCGTACCGGAGCCACGCGGGCGCCCGCGGCGACCGCCGCTGACGGCCTTGCGTGCGCGCGTCGCGCGCGCCGGCGTGCGACGCTTTGTGGCGGTCGCCTTCGCCTTCGCCTTCGCGGGGGTTGCGGCGGCTGCGGTCCTGGCCGAGCGCGCAGCGCGCGTGGCGGCGGGAAGACCAGCAAGCGCTTCTCCGAGAGCTGCCGCGGCTGCCTCGAGCTGATGGTACTCATCGACGAGCGGTTTGAGCTCGTGCAGGCGTGCGGCGATCTCGTCGCGCTTGGTCTTCAGAAAATCACTCACAGATAATTCCTCAATTCGGTTCGTCGGCGTGTTGTCTTACGGCAAATACCTGAACACATAATGGCAGGTGGCGTCGGCGCGACGGGGAAAGTGGAGCCGCGCTGCAAGAATGCCTGCCGCCAAGTGGCACTTGTTACGCCGTCGGTTGCGCTTCGGCCGTGGCTGGATCCTGCGCCCGCGCGTGTGTGCAACGGCATTGCGCCACCGGTTGGCGGCAGCGCGGCGACGGCGCCGGCGGCGAGGTGACCACGCCGTCGGTTGCGCTTCGGCCGTGGCTGGATCCTGCGCCCGCGCGTATGTGCAACGCCATTGCGGCACCTGTTGGCACCTCCGGCGACGGCGCCGGGGCGAGGTGACTACGCCGTCGGTTGCGCTTCGGGCGTGTCTGGATCCTGCGGTCGCCCCCGCGTGTAGAACCACACTCCGGCGCCGATCAGCAGCAGCACGACGACGACGCCGGCGGCGATGTAGCGAAGCGTGTGATGCACGCCCTGGTGCTTGGTGTAAACAGGCTTGACTCCATCCTTCAGCAGCGTGTCCACCAGGAACTTGTCCTTCGCTGCCGGATAGGAGGCCAGCGGGCGCGAGCCGTTGGCGAGCGTCAGCCTGACATGGTGGTCTGCCTTGTCCAGCGTGGCCGCGGTGATGCGCTGCGGGTTTCCCGCTTTTGCGTTCAGCTGTGTCAGCAGCGTGGCGTAGTTCTCGGTCGGCGCCGGCGCCGCGGCGAATGCGGCCGGGGTGAGCAGGAGCAGGCCGATGAGGGCGGCCGGCAGGAGGCGTGTTGCGAGCCGCGGCATCGAGTGGACAGTATCGGGGGGCGCGTGTGAGCGTCGTGCTCACGCCGGCGGGCACTCGATCAGCCGGCGCAGCGCAGCAAGCGAGTGGTCGGCCTCCCGCTGTGGCGCCTGACCCATCACGGCGGCGCTCGCGAGCGCTCCGACGGCCCCGAGTGGGGGTCGAAACTCATTCTGGTAATCGAACAGGGTGCCGCCGTCGACGGCCTGCAAGCGATATTCGATGTGCGCGGTGGAACGGGCCGGCCCGCGGCCCTCCCAGCGCGCGTAGTGCGGTTCGCGACATTCCACCAGCAGCCAGCTGACGTGGATGTCGGCGCCGCGCAGATGGAGAACCTGTTCCATCGTCGAACCCTCGCGCGGCGGGTCGGCGGAGTACTCGCGCAGGTCGCGGTGAATCGTGACCCACTCGCGCAGCCGGCGCGGGTCCATGACGACGGCCCAGACGGCAGGCGGGGGTGCTGCGATCGCGACGGAGCTGCGGACGACGGTCACGGGGTTGCTCGCAGCTCGAGCTCTTCCCACTCCCGCAGTGCGTGCTCGACGGCCGCGTCGAAGCTGTGCAGCGGCACTGCGAACGCGGCGCGCGCCGCCGTGTCGTCGGCCAGGAGGTCGCCCCCGAGGCTTCGCATAAGTGGCCCGAGCAGCTCCTTCGGCTGACCGCTGACGCGCGCCGCGAGAGCGCTCGTGATCGAGGCCGGCAGCAGCGGCACCTTCAACATCGGGCGGCCGAGCAATAGCAGCCCGGCGATGCGCTCGATCATCGCCGCGTAGGAGAGCACCTCCGGTCCGGCGATGTCGAACACGCGACCCCCGACATCCTCGGCGCCGGCCGCGGCGGCGAGGTAGGCGATCGCGTCGCGCTCGTCGATCGGCTGGGTGCGGAAGCGCCGCCACGGCGGGAGCGGCACCGCCGGCAGGCGCTCGATCAACGCCACGATGGCGCGAAACGACCGCGAGCGTGCGCCGATCACCAGCGATGCGCGCAGGGCGACGCTGTCGGGTGTCGCCGCGAGCAGGATGCGCTCGACCTCGACGCGGCTCGCCAGGTGTGGCGAGCGCGGCCCGGTCGCGGGGAGCAGTCCGCCGAGATAGATGATCCGCCGAACCCCGGCCGCGGCGGCCGCCGCGGCGAACTGCCGGGCGGCGGTGCGGTCGCGGCGTTCGAAGTTCGCGTCCGTGCTGGGCTCCATCGAGTGGATCAGGTAGTAGCAGACCTCTATGCCGTCCAGGGCGCGGTCGAGCCCGACTCCGGTGAGGGCGTCGCCCTGGACGAGCTCGATCGCGACCTCGCCGGCGCCGCGCGCCGGGTCGCGGGAGAGCCCGCGCAGCTCGTGGGCGGGCGCGAGCGAGCGTGCCAGGGCCGCGCCGACGGCGCCGCTCGCACCGGTTATGAGGATCCGCATCACTCCCAACTGTAGAGGCGCGGGAGGCCTGCGAGCCGGCGCCGGTCGCGGTCCGGCGCAGACGCCGGCCGCTCCCATAGCGCACGGTGCGCCCGGCGTCCAGCACCGCGCGCGCAAACTGCGCGGATTGTTCGAGGTAACTGCGTAAGCTTACGTAGACATTGAAATAATTACGGCGATTTGCAGGTAGTTCCGCGACCCGCGGACTTTTTTCGCGGGATTTGCGAGAAGGCCGGCGCTTGGCTCCGGCGCGGCTTGCTTTGATCCACGTGGTCGCAGCACCGACGTCGAAAGGGAGTTCCGCCGTGCCCCGCAACGCCATCCGAGCACCGAGTTGTGACGACTGCTTCTTCCGCCGCAACCTGCTCTGCGCGCTGCCCGAGCCGGCGCCCTGCGCGACCTTCCGTCCGTACCATCCCGACGGCCTGCGGCCGCCCCAGCAGCTGCGCTTCGTCTTTCGCGCCGACCGTCGCACGCGGGCGGCCTGGGCCTTCCCGACCGCTGCGGAGCAGGCCGCGCTGCACGCCTAGCTTCGCCCGGGAGGCGGGCCCGGCGCGCCGGCGCGGGCGCGCCCAAGGTTGACTGGACTCCGGGCCGCGTGCTTTGATGCGCGCGCCCGCCGCACCGCCAACGCTCGTCACGGGCCGCCTTCACCTCGGAATCTCCTGTGTCTATCCGCCTCACCATCCTCGGCAAGAGTCCGTCGTGGCCGGATCGCGACGGCGCGTGCAGCGGCTACCTGGTCGAGGTCGCCGGGCTGGCGCTTTTGATCGACTGCGGCAGCGGCGTGTTCGCCAAGCTGCGCGCCCATCACGACTACTCGCAGATCGATGCCGTGATCGTCACTCACCTGCACGCCGACCACACGCTCGACCTCGTCCCGTTCGCCTACGCGCTGACGGTCGGGCCGCCGCTCCGCGACGACCGCCCGGTCCTGCACGCGCCGCCGGGTGCGCGCGCGGCATGGCGGCGCCTGTGCGGCGCATGGGGCTCCGAGACCCTGATCGAAGATGCGTTCGAGCTGCGCGAATACGATCCGGCCGGAGAGCTGGAGCTCGACCGGGTGCGGGTGCGCTTCCAGCCGGTC
Source organism: uncultured Solirubrobacterales bacterium (assembly GCA_963788385.1). Taxonomy (GTDB): domain Bacteria; phylum Actinomycetota; class Thermoleophilia; order Solirubrobacterales; family Solirubrobacteraceae; genus Palsa-513. The sequence goes on along the minus strand of CAWBGR010000013.1, from coordinate 37,313 downwards.
CCCCACTACGTGCCGACCAATGCGCTCGAGTTGCGCGTGCAGGGCGAGCAGGGTCGTCTCGTGTTCAGCTCCGACTGCGGGCCAAACCAGGAGCTCGTCGAGTTCGCACGCGGCGCGGATTTGCTGCTGATCGAGTCCACCCGGCTCGGGGAGCCGCTGCGCGACGACGAGGATCCCGACGAACCCCCCGGGCACCTGACCGCCGCCGACGCGGGGGAGATCGGACGACGCGCCGCTGTCGGGCGGCTCGTGCTGACGCACTACTCCGACCAACTGGACCCCGAGCGCGTCCGCGCCGAGGCGCAGGCCGTATTCGGCCGCCCGGTCGAGCTCGCCCGAGAGGGTGGGAGCTACGAGATCTGACGCCCCACAGCCGGACCCCCGCGCCCCGGAGATCACCGGAAGCGGCGGCCGCGGATGGATATAGTGGAAGCGATGTTGTCGCGGGCGCAGCGGTTGGCGAAGGAGCCTGTGGGAGTCGGGGATCCCGGGCCTGCGGGTGGCGGCGCGCGCGGATCGAAGCGCCGCGGGCACGCCGTGCTCAAGGCCGTACTGCTCGGTGGTGTGGTGGCGCTCGCCGCGAAGCCTGAGGTCCGCAACCGGCTGCTTGATGCGCTGTTCGGGCCCGAGGAGCAGTTCGAGTATGAGTCGGTCACCGAGCCGGTCGCGGCGCCGATCGCTTCGAAGCCGCCGGCGCCGGCTCAGGAGCCTTCTTCCGACGGCGGCGAAGGGGCCGCGCCGGCAGGCGAGACCTCGTGGTATCGCTCGTGGGACTCCCCGTCCGGCGCCACGTCCGATGCGCCCGCCGCGGCGGCGGCGCCGGCCCCGATGTACGAGCGCTGGTCGCACAGCGAGGGCGACCAGGCGCCGTCGCGCGACGGCGCGTCGGCGCCGGTTGACGACGACGGCGAGAGCGCGAAGGCGTCGGCACCGCGCTACGACGCCTGGTCGCGGATCGAGGACGAGGCCGCCACCGCGGCCAGCTCGGAGGATTCAGCGGTGCCCGACCGCGCGATCTGGTCAAGGCTCGAGGACACGCCGGCGCCACCGCGAGAACCGCCCTCAGCGGTGCCGGTCTCGGGCGCGGAGGATGCAACGACCGCCACCGAGGAGACATCAGGGCAGGAGCCGGCCGACCCCGCAGGGGTTGGATCGCCGGCGCCCGACGGCGTCACGGCCGCCGCACAGGACCCGGACGGCGGCCAGGGCGCGGGGGACCCGGCGGACGGCGAGGTCGTGCAGGACCCGGACGGCGGCGAGGCAGCGCAGGACCCGGACGGCGGCGAGGTCGTGCAGGACCCGGACGGCAGCGAGGCCACGCAGGAGTCCGCCGGGGGCGAGGAAGAGCCGGCGATCGGCGAGGCCGACTCTCACCGCAACGGCTGGTGGATGCGGCGGCGGCGCACCGAGCCGGCGTCCGATTCGCCCAGCGTGGACTGAGAACGGCGTTCAGAACGCCTGGCGCCCGGATGGCGGCGCTGGATCGCCACCCGCCGTCTTGCAGGTAGTGCGGGTGTCTGCCGCGGCGCCGCGAGTCGCCCAACCTGCCCCCGGGCCGCTCCGTGCGCACCCTCGTCCGCAACGACGCTCTGAGGGCGAAAGCCCTCCCCAGGCGCAGCCCCCTGCGGGCGGAGCCCTATCGGCAAGCAGCGTCGCGGAGCGCGAGATTGCTCAGGAAGCAGTCTTCGGCGAGGTCCATGGCGCCGCGAGGCGGGCGGCCATCGCGGCGGCGAGACCGTCGATCGGCAGGCGCTCCTGGGCGAGTGAGTCGCGGTCGCGCACGGTGACCGTCGCGCTGGCGACGCTCTCGTGGTCGATCGTGATGCACCACGGCGTGCCGATCTCGTCCTGGCGGCGGTAGCGGCGGCCGATCGAGCCGCCCTCGTCGTACTCGCACTGCAGTTCATCGCGCAGCGCCTGATGGATCTCGTGCGCCAACTCGGGCTGGCCGTCCTTGCGAAGCAGCGGGAGGATCGCGACCTTGACCGGCGCGAGGCGCGGATGAAGCCTCAGCAGCGTCCGCGTGTCGCCCTCGAGGTCCTCCTCGTCGTAGGCGTCGACGAGGAAGGCGAGGGTGGCGCGATCGGCGCCGGCCGCGGGCTCGATCACGTGCGGCACGTAGCGCTCGCCGCTGCCCTGGTCGAACCACTCGAGCGTCTCGCCGGAGTACTCGGCGTGCTGGCGCAGGTCGAAGTCGCCGCGGTTCGCGATCCCCTCGAGCTCGGACCAGCCGATCGGGAACAGGTACTCGATGTCGCTCGTCTGCGACGAATAGTGCGACAGCTCGTCCGCCTCGTGCGGGCGCAGCCTCAGATGGTCGGCCCGCACGCCGAGTTTCAGATACCAGTCCCGGCGCGCGGTGGTCCAGTACTCGAACCACTGCGCCGCCTGCGGCGGCGGCACGAAGAACTCCATCTCCATCTGCTCGAACTCGCGCGTGCGGAAGATGAAGTTGCCGGGCGTGATCTCGTTGCGGAAGGACTTGCCGACCTGGGCGATGCCGAACGGGGGCTTCTTGCGCGCGAACTGCGCGACCGTCTTGAAGTTGACGAAGATCCCCTGCGCGGTTTCCGGGCGCAGGTAGATCGTGGAGCCCGTCTCCTTGACCGGGCCGACCGTCGTCTCGAACATCAGGTTGAAGTCGCGGGCCTCGGTCAGGTCGCAGTCGGCGAACTCGCCGGGGTGCATCGACGGCTTGCGGCCGCAGGCGAGCTGGTCGAGGTGGTCGGCGCGGAAACGCTGCTTGCAGACGCGGCAGTCGATCAGCGGGTCGGTGAAGTTCGCGAGGTGGCCCGAGGCCTCCCAGGTCCGGGGATGCTGCAGGATGGCCGAGTCCAGGGCGACGATGTCGTCGCGCTCGCGCAGCATCGCTCGCCACCACTCGCCCTTCACGTTGTTCTTCAGCAGAACGCCGTAGTGGCCGTAGTCGTAGGTCGAGCCGACGCCGCCGTAGATCTCCGAACTGGGGAACACGAAGCCGCGCCGCTTGCACAGCGCGACGATCTTCTCCATCGTGACGACGTCATCCACGCGGGCGGATGCTAGTCGTTCGCAGCGCCGCCCCGCCTATACTCAGGATTTCGATGCCGACCTATGAGTACCGTTGCGTAAAGGGACACACCTTCGAGGTCATCCAGAGCATCAACGACGACCCGCTCACGGTGTGCCAGGTTTGCGGGCGTCCGGTCGAGCGCGTCCTGCATTCCCCGGCGGTGCATTTCAAGGGCAGCGGCTTCTACAACACCGATTACGGGACCAAGAAGCGCCAGCGCGAGAAGAGCGCCGGCGGCGGCGAGTCGAGTACGTCTGAGTCGAGCTCGTCTGACTCGGGCTCGTCAGGCTCGTCTGACAGCAAGGCGCCCAAGAGCGATTCCGCCGGCGAGAGCAGCGGCGGTTCGAAGCCGGCGGGCGACAAGCCCGCCAAGCCGGCGCCGAAATCGGAGTAGCCGCCCGGGCGTGGCCGGGGCGTGGGCGCCGGCGCGGGCCTGCCCGGCGAAAATCCGCCCGCGTCAGGAGTTCAGGAAGCGCCTGACGTCGGCCTGCTTCGCTGCCTGGGTGATCGTCAACACGTCCTGGCCGTTGAACTGCTCGGCGCCGGTCGGCTCGAGAATCGCGTTGTGAGCGTTCCCGCCGAGCTCGAGTGAGAGCATCACGCCGGCGAGCGTCAGCCCGCTCATGTCGGTCTCGATCGTCTGCGGCAGCGCCCAAGCGATCCACGGCAGGCGGATGAAGCCCGACAGCGACAGCATCTGGCTCTTCATGTCCAGCAACAGCTTCTGCTGGCGCAGTTCGCGGGTCAGGTCGGTCTCGCTGGGGTTGCAGTGGTTGATGCGCGTGCGGGCCAGGGCCAGCGCCTGGGCGCCATTGAGATGGTGGGTGCCGGACGGCAGCCGCAGCGTGAAGCCGCCGTTGCGAAAGCCGCCGCTGATGAACGACACGACACAGCTGCCGGTGTAGGTGACGCCACCCATGGCGTCGACCAGCTTGGGGAAGTTGGTGAAGTTGATCAGCAGCACGTGGTTGACCTGGATGCCGAGGAAGTCCTCGACCGTGCGGATCGCGAGCGCCGGGCCGCCGAGGGCGTAGGCGGCGTTGATCTTGGCCAGGCCATGGCCCGGGATCTCGACGAGCGTGTCGCGCGGGATCGACAGCCTCGCCGAATGACCGCCGCCGGTGCGAATCAGCATCATCACGTCGGAGCGGCTCGGTCCGCCAACGTCGGCGCCGGGCTCCTTCGAGCCGGCGGGACGGGCGTCGGAGCCCAGCACGAGCGTGTTGGAGGCCGAGAATGGCGGGATGCCGCCGCCATCGAGCGCCGCGACGGCCGAAGCCGCCACGCCCTGGGCGGTGGTCGAGCTGATCACGAACAGCACGAGGGAGCCGACGATCCACGCGGCGAGCGCCGCCAGGGCCCAGCGCAGCGCGCGCAGCCAGCGCGGCCGCCGCCGGCGCCGGCGGCGATGCCGGCGGCGGGCGAGGGGCCCCTGGCCGGAGGGCTCCTGGTTGAGCGCATGCAGCTGCTCGAGCGCCGTCGCAGCGTTCACCGCCCGCCGCCAGGGCCGCCTCACCGATGCGCGGTAACGCGTGTAGCGAGCGGGCTCTGGGTCGGGAACGTCGGCCATGAGAGCGCCGTCTATAGTGGCGCAGGTGCCGACAGAATGCGTCATCGGCGTCGATCTGGGCGGCACCAGCCTGCGCGCGGGCGTGGTCGACAGCGACCTCGCGGTCCTCGCGCGAACGCACCGCACGGTGGCCGGGCTGGACCTTCCGGCGCTGCTGGCCACCGTCGCCGACGCGGTGAACGAGCTCTGCGGCACGCTCGAGCACAGTGTCGAGGCGGTGGGCTTCGGGATCGCCTGTCTGGTCGACGACGAGCGCGGGGTGGCCGCCTCCTCGATTCATCTGCCGATCGCCTCACTCGCGTTCGCGGACGCGATGGTCGAGCGGCTCGGCCTTCCCGTCTTCGTCGACAACGACGCCAACCTCGCGCTGCTCGCAGAGCACCGCCACGGCGCTGCGCGGGGCGAGCGCTTCGCGCTGATGCTGACGCTCGGGACCGGCGTCGGCGGCGCGATCATGAACGCCGGCGAGCTCTACCACGGCGCCCAGGGAGCGGCCGGCGAGTTCGGTCACATGATCGTCGACCCGGACGGGCCCGAGTGCGGGCCGGGCTGCCCGAGCCACGGCTGCCTCGAAGCCTGGACCTCGGGCACCGCGCTCGCGCGCGAAGCGGCGGCCACGGCGAGGCGCGACCCCGACGGAGGCCTCGGACGCGCGCTGGCCGCCGGGGGCGCGATCGACGGCCCGGCCGTGACGGCGCTCGCGCTCGAGGGCGACCCCTCCGCCCTGGCGGTGCTCCGCACGCTCGGCGAGTGGCTCGGCGTCGGCCTCGTCTCGATCGTCAACATCTTCAACCCCGATGTGGTCGTGATCGGGGGCGGGGTCTCGGGCGCCGGGGAGCTGATCCTCGAACCGGCCCGCCGGGTGCTCGCACGGCGCGGGCTCGCGGTTCCCGCGCGCCACGCCGAGATCCGCGCCGCGCGGTTCGGGGCGCAGGCCGGCATGTTCGGCGCCGCGCTGCTGGCCCGCGAGTCGCTGGAACGCAGGGTCGCGGCGTGAGCGGCCGGCTCGTCGTCTGCCCGACCCCGATCGGCAACCTCGAGGACGTCACGCTGCGGGTGCTCGCCGCGCTGCGCGCAGCCGACCTCGTCGCCTGTGAGGACACCCGTCACACACGCAAGCTGCTGGACCGCTACGGCGTGACCGGCGCTCTGGTCTCCTACCACGAGCACAACGAGCGCGAGCGCGCCGCGGAGCTGGTGGCGCGGATGCGCTCCGGAGCCGTTGTGGCGCTGGTTTCCGATGCCGGCATGCCGCTCGTCTCCGACCCGGGCTTCATCCTCGTCCAGGCCTGCATCGCCGCCGGCCTGTCGGTCGAGGTGCTACCCGGGCCAAGCTCGGCCCTGGCGGCGCTCGTCGCCTCAGGCCTCGCCGCCGAGCGCTGGCGCTTCGTCGGCTTCCTGCCGCGCAAGAAGGCGGAGCTCGAGCGTCTCGTCGTCGGCACGCAGGAGACGCTCGTCGCGTTCGAGTCCCCCAAGCGGCTCCTCGCCACGCTCACGCTGCTCGCGGAGCGCGATCCCGGTCGCCAGGTCGCGGTCTGCCGTGAGCTGACCAAGGTGCACGAGGAGGTGCGCCGCGGCAGCGCCGCTGAGATCGCCGCCCATTACGAGCGCGAGCCGCCGCGCGGCGAGGTCGTGCTCGTCGTCGCCGCCGCGCCGCCGGGCGCCGGCTCACCCGACATGCAGGAGCGCGCGCTGGCGGCGCTGGTCGCGCTGGTGGAAGCCGGAGCGCGCCCGCGGCCCGCGGCCAAGGCGCTCGCGGAGTTGACCGGAGTGCCCGCGAACCGGCTCTACCGGGCGCTGACGGCGGCGCCGGCCGCACGCTCCGCCTGAGCGTGCGCCGGCCGGCCGGGCTGCCCGCCGGACGCCACAGTGGCGCCCTGGCGTAGCCTCCGGGGCGGATGTCCTACTACATCACCACGCCGATCTTCTACGTGAACGCGGCGCCGCACCTCGGTCACGCCTACACCGAGATCGCCGCCGATGTGCTCGCGCGCCATCACCGCGCCCGCGGCGAGGAGACGTTCTTCCTCACCGGCGTCGATGAGCACGGCGAGCCGGTCACGCTGGCCGCGGCGGCGGCCGGCGTCACCCCCCAGGAGCTGGTCGATCGCAACGCCGAGCGCTTCCGTGCGCTCACCGGCTCACTCGAGATCTCCAACGACTTCTTCATCCGCACCACCGACGCCGAGCACAAGCGCCTCGTGCAGGAGTTCCTCCAGCGCGTGCATGACAGCGGACACGTTTACAAGGGCTTCTACGAAGGCTGGTACTGCCCGCGCTGCGCCGACTTCAAGACCGAGACCGAGATCGGCCCCGGCAACAGTTGCCTGATCCACCTGATCGAGCTCACGCGGGAGCGCGAGGAGACCTGGTTCTTTCGCCTTTCGGCGTTCCAGGAGCGCCTCGAGCGCCTCTACGCCGAGCGCCCCGACTTCGTGCTGCCCGAACACGCCTACAACGAGACGCGCAGCTTCGTCGCGCAGGGCCTGATCGACGTCTCGCTCTCCCGCGCCAGCCTCTCGTGGGGGGTGACGGTCCCGTGGGAGCCGACGCACGTCTTCTACGTCTGGTTCGACGCGCTGCTCAACTACGTCACCGCGCTGGGCTACGCGCGCCCCGGCGAGTCGCTCGAGCGGCTGTGGCCGCCGAACCTGCAGGTGCTCGGGAAGGACATCTCCAAGTTCCACACGATCTACTGGCCGGCGCTGTTGATGGCCGGGGGTCTCGAGCCGCCGCGCCAGCTGTTCGTGCACGGCTTCCTGCTCGGCCCCGACGAGGCGAAGATGTCCAAATCGCGCGGCAACGTGCTCGACCCGTTCGCGATCATCGAGCGCCAGGGCGCCGATGCGCTGCGCCACTACCTCTTCCGCGAGGTGAGCTTCGGCCAGGACGGGGCGGTTTCCGAGGAGGGCTTCCAGGCGCGCTACGACGCCGAGCTGGCCAACGAGTACGGCAACCTCGCGAGCCGCACGCTGAACATGATCGAGCGCTACTGCGGCGGCGTCGTGCCCGCGGTGGCGACGCAGGCGCCGCTGCGCGAGGAGTTCGCCGGGCTTTTCGCGCGCGTCGACGAGCTGCTCGCGCGGGCCGAGCTTTCGGCGGCGCTCGAGGAGATCTGGCGCCACGTGCGCCGGCTGAACCGCTACGTCGAGGAGAAGGCGCCGTGGACGCTCGCGAAGGACGACGGCCGCGCCGAGGAGCTGCGCGAGGTGCTGGCGTCGCTGGCGGAGGGCCTGCGCGTGGTGACCGTGGCGCTGATGCCCTACATGCCGTCGAAAACGCTCGAGCTGCTCGGCGCGCTCGGCGCCCGCGAGCAGACGACGCGAGCGTATGCGGCGGAGGGCTGGGGGGGGCGCGTATCCGCGCTCGCGCCGCTCTTCCCAAAGGGCGCCCCGCCCGAGGCCGCTTGATCGATTCGCACACACACCTGGACGCCTGCGAGCCGCCCGACGGCGAGCTCGTCGACGCGGCCGCGGCGGCCGGCGTGGTCGCGATGCTGACCGTCGGCACCGACGCCGACAGCTGCCGCGCGGCGCTCGCCGCGGCCGAGCGCTTCCCGGCCGTCCACGCGGCCGTCGGCTGTCACCCCAACGTCGCCCAGCTTCTCGATGTGGCGCTGCTGCGCGAGCTGGCGTCGCATCCGCGCTGCGTCGCGATCGGCGAGACCGGACTCGACTACTACCGCGACCGCGCCCCCCGCGAGCTTCAGCTACGGGCCTTCGAAGCGCAGATCGAGCTTGCGCACGAACTGCGCAAGCCGCTCGTGATCCACACCCGCGCCGCCGCCGAGGACACCCTCGCGGTGCTCCGTCGCGACGCGAGCGGCCTGGCGGTGATCATGCACTGCTTCTCGATGCCCGAGCACCTCGACGAATGTGTCGAGGCCGGCTGGTGGATCTCCTTCGCCGGCAACGTCACCTACCCGTCCGCCGCCGATCTCGCCGCCGCTGTCGCGCGCGTGCCGGCGCAGCGCCTGCTGGTCGAGACGGACGCCCCCTACCTCGCGCCACAGAGCCGGCGCGGCAAGCCCAACGAGCCGGCCGCGGTCGTCGAGACCGCGCGTTTTCTCGCGGCCCGCCGGGGCGTCGAGCCGGCCGAGCTGGAGGCGACGCTCGAGCGCAACGCCGCCGAGCTGTTCGGCTGGTGAGCACGCTCACGCAACCGAGTCTGCGGCGCCTCGCGCAGTTCGAGGTGCGCCCGCGCCGCGACCTCGGCCAGAACTTCCTGATCGACTCGAACATCCTCGCGGTCATCGCCCGCGCCGGGGAGCTCGCGCCCGACGATGTCGTGCTCGAGATCGGTGGCGGCCTCGGGGTCCTGTCGGAGTACCTGGCCCCGCGCGTCGAACATCTGCACGTCGTGGAGATCGATCGCCATCTGGAGCCGGCGCTGCGCGACGCAATCGACCCGTTCGCCAACGTGACGCTGCACCTGGCGGATGCGATGGCGCTCGACCTGCGCGCGCTGTCGCCGCCCCCGAACAAGCTGATCGCGAATCTGCCATACGGCATCGCGGCAAGCGCGATCCTGCGCTCCGTCGAGGAGCTGGAAACGCTGCAGCGCTGGGTGGCGATGGTGCAAAAGGACGTCGGCGAGCGCTTGGCGGCAGCGCCCGGCAGCCGCACCTACGGCGTGCCGAGCGTGCTGTGCCAGCTCGCCTGCGAGGTCCGCGTGCTGCGGGCGATCTCACGCAGCGTGTTCTTCCCGGTGCCGAACGTCGATTCGGTGCTGATCGCCATGACGCGCGTCGCACCGGCGCCGGCGCCCGAGCTGCGGCGCTTCGTCCAGGGAGCGTTCGCGCACCGCCGCAAGGCGATGGCGAGATCGCTGATGCTCGCCACCGGGGCCGATCGCGAGCGCGTCCGGGCGGCGCTGGTTGCGATCGGACGCCCCGCCGACGAGCGCGCCGAGCGGCTCGCGCCGGCGCAGCTGGCGGCCCTGTGGGCGGCACTGTGAGGGAGCTGGCGCCGGCCAAGATCAACCTCTGCCTGTGCGTCGGGCCGCCCCGGCACGACGGCCTGCACGAGCTTGTCAGCCTGATGCAGTCGGTCACGCTCTGCGACGAGCTCGAGGCGAGCGACGCCGACCGCGACGAGGTGGTGTGCCCCGGCGTCGAAGGGCCGAACCTCGTGAGCGCCGCGGTCGCGTCGTTCCGCGAGGCGACCGGCTGGGACGGGCCACCCCAGCGGATCGAGATCGTCAAGCGGATCCCGGTCGCCGCCGGCATGGGGGGCGGCTCCGCCGACGCAGCGGCCGCGCTGCGCCTGCTCGCGCGGCGATCGGGAACAGCGCTGGGGGCGCTCGAGGCGGTGGCGGCAGCGCTCGGCTCAGACGTGCCCAGCCAGTTGCGCCCCGGGCGGGCGCTCGTGCACGGAGCCGGCGAGCTGGTCACGCCGCTGCCCGATCCGGCCGGCTTCGGCGTCCTCGTGCTGCCCTCGCGCGCCCGCCTCGCGACCGCGGCGGTGTACCGCGAGGCAGACCGGCTCGGGACGCCACGTTCGGCCTCCGAGCTCGCGCAGCTCGCGCAGCTCGACCCGCTCGAGCTCACCGGGGTCAACGACCTGGCGGCGGCCGCCCTGTCGCTTGAGCCGTCGATCGCGGACGCGCTCACCCAGGCATTGGCGGCGGGCGCGAGCAAGGCGATGGTTTGCGGCTCGGGCCCGACCGTGATCGGGCTCTTCGACGCTCCGCCCGCGGCCGCGGTGGCCGCCGCCGCGCTGCGCGAGGCGGGCGTGGATGCGCGTGCCGCGGGCCCCTTCCCCGGCTCGGCGAGCTTGCTGGGCTGAGCGCCGTCGCGGCCGTGTGAGCGCCTGCCGTGCGGGGGAGGTACCACGACTGGCGCTTAAGCGACAATCCGTGTACCCGTGAGCAGGATCGACATCACCTATCTCGTCGCAGGGGTCTGCGGCCTGGCCGGGCTCGCCGCGTTCGTCGGCCTGATCCTGGTGCCGGCCGTCGGCTCCTACAGGCAGTCGTGGCAGCGGCTCGTCGCGGTGATGCTCTCGTTCTACGTGCTCGCGGCGATGATGGGCATCGGCCTGCTCGGCGCCGGCGCCGTGATCTGGATCTGGGGCCGTTACGGATAGCGGCGCGGCGACCTCGGGCGCACTGGACCTCGCGGCCCTCGACGAGATCACCGCGGCCGTCGAGTCCGGAGCGGGGTTGCCGACGGTCGTGCGGGCCGCCGCCCGGGCGCTGGACGCGAGCGTCGTCGTGCTCGATCGCGGCGGGCAGGCGCTCGCGGTGGCCGCACGCTCACCGGCGGATGAGCGCTCCCTGCTCGGCGAATCGGACGGCGTGACCTCGATCGAGCTGCGCGTCGCCGACGTCGAGGTCGGGCGCCTGCGGGTCCGGGCGCGGGGAACCCCGAACGCCGGCCTGCTGCGCCTCGTGAGCACCCTCATCGCCTCGGAGGTGGAGCGTGTGCGTGCGCCCGAGCTGGCCTCGGAGGAGGCCGCCGCGGTGTTCGTCGCCGCGGTGCTGGCGCGCGAGATCACCGGACGCGAGGAGGTGCTGGCGGCGGCTCGCGAAGTCGGCCTGCGAGACCTCGAGCGGGGAGCGTCGGTGCTGATCGCGCACGCCCATCCACAGGGATCACCGGCGCAGGAGGGCTGGCGGGCGCGGCTGCGCGCGATCGCCGCACGCGCCGCTCGCGCTGCCGTTCCGAGCGCCGTCGCGGTGCTCTCGGACCGCGACCTGGACGCCGGCGCCGAGGTGATCGTCCTGCTGGCCGGGGCCGATGAGGCCGCCGCGCGCCGCGCCGCCGAGGGGGTGCTGCGCGACCTCGAGGCCGGGATGGGCGGTTTCGTGTTCGCGATCGGTCGCAGCCGGCCCGCCGCGGACGCGCTCGAGCTGGCGCGCGCCGCCGACGAGGCGCTGCTCGCAGCCAACGTCGCCGAGGGCGACCAGGAACACCGCGTGCTGGCGTTTGAGGAAACCGGCGCCTACCGGCTGCTGCTCAGCGCGATGAGCGAGAACCCGCAGGAGCTGCAGCGCTTCTACGCCGAGACGGTCGAGCCGCTGGTCGCCTACGACGAGCAGTACGCCACCGACCTGGTGGCAACGGTCGAGGCCTTCCTCGAGGCCGACGGGAACGTCGCCGGCACCGCCCAGCGCCTGTTCACCCACCGCCACACGATCCGCTACCGGCTGGAGCGCGTGCGCGAGCTGTGCGGCCTCGACGTCGGTTCGAGCGACGGGCGCGAGAAGCTCAGCCTCGGACTGAAGGCGATGCGGGTGCTCGGCATGGGCACCTCGAGCGGGCCGGCGACCGAGCCCGGGCACGCCGGCGGCCGGGTGCCGCGGCGCTAGCCTCATCGCTTTACGGGTCGGCGCATGCGCCGACCCGCGAAACGGCGCATGCGCCGTTTCGCCCGGGGGTGCATGCACCCCCGGGAGCCGCACTGGGGGGCAGGGATTCGAACCCCGATAGTCGGCGCCAAAGGCCGAAGTCTTGCCGTTAGACGACCCCCCAACGACTACCGCCGCAAGTGTAGTTAGGCTCACGATGATGCCCGCAGTCACGGTTGTGATCCTCGCCGCCGGTCGCGGCACGCGGATGCGCTCGGCCACGCCGAAGCTCGCGCACGACCTCTGCGGGCGACCGCTGCTGGCGTGGCCGCTGGCGGCGGCGAGGGCGGCCGGAGCGGCGCGAGTGGTGGTCGTGATCGGCCCCGGCGGCGATCTGATCGAGACGATCGGCGCCGCTGCGCCCGCGGCGCCGCGGCGCCGCGGCGGGCGGGGATCCCTCCGCCGCTGCGGGCAGCGGTGCCTGGGGCGACGGGGTCGAGCTGGCGGTGCAGCGCGAGCCGCTCGGTACCGCCGACGCTGTGGCGTCCGCGGCGGCTGCGATCGATCGCGACGGGGTCGTGATCGTGCTGGCAGGCGATGTGCCGCTCGTCGCGCCCGAGCTGCTGCGAGCCCTGGCGGAGGCCCACGAGGCCTCGGGGGCCGCCGCCACGATGGTCACCGCGCGTCTCGATGACCCGAGCGGTTACGGGCGCGTGGTGCGCGACGGCGAGGGCGCGTTCGTGCGCGTTGCCGAGACCAAGGTGGCGGGTGACGCGACAGAGGATGAACTGGCGATCACGGAGGTCAACTCCGGGATCTACGCGTTCGACGGCGGCGCGCTGCTGGACGCGCTCGCCGCGGTCGGCACCGACAACGCCCAGGCCGAGCGCTACCTGCCGGAGGTTCTGGCGATCCTGCGCGAACGCGGCGCGCGGATCGCGACGATCGCCGCGAGCGACCCGGCGGTGGTGCTCGGAGTCAACGACCAAGTCGGGCTCGCAACGGTCCGCGCCGAGGCGCAGCGGCGCATCCAGGAGCGCCACATGCTCGCGGGCGTCACGATCGTCCAGCCTGCGACGACGACCATCGACTTCGGTGTCGAGATCGGCGAGGACGCCGTGATCGAACCGTGCACGCAACTGCTCGGCGCGACCCGCGTGGGCGCCGGGGCGACGGTCGGGCCGCACACCACATTGATCGACGCGCTGCTCGGCGAGCGCGTCAGCGCCGTTCATTCGCACCTCGTGCGCTGCGAGGTCCGCGACGGCGCGAGCGTCGGCCCGTTCGCCTACCTGCGGCCGGGCGCGCTGCTGCGCGAGGACTCGAAGGTGGGGACCTTCGTCGAGGTCAAGAACTCCGACATCGGCGCCGGCGCCAAGGTCCCGCACCTCTCGTATGTCGGCGACACCGACCTCGGCGCGCAGTCCAACCTCGGGGCGGGCTCGATCACCGCCAACTACGACGGCACGAGCAAGCACCGCACGACGATCGGGGCGCGGGTTCACGGTGGCGTGCACACCTCCTTCGTGGCGCCGGTGACGGTCGGCGATGACTCCTGGACCGCTGCCGGAACGGTCGTCACCGGCGACGTCCCGCCCGGGGCGCTGGCGGTCGCGCGGGCTCGCCAGCGCAACGTGGAGCACTACGGCGAGCGGCGGGCGCAGCGCTGAGATGGCACCCGCGTCCTACGTCCTGCGACCCCCTCGCAACCTCTAGACTCCCTGCCGATGAGCGTGACTGAGCCGCAGCCTGCCATCACGAGTCTCCCGATCGACTACGACAAGCGGCTGATGCTGTTCGCGGGCCGCGCGACGCCGCAGCTCGCCGCGAACATCGCATCGAAGCTCGCCGTCGAGCTCGGCCCGACGAAGCTCAAGACGTTCTCCAACGGCGAGGTCTACTGCCGCTACGAGGAGTCGATCCGCGGCGCCGACGTGTTCATCGTGCAGTCGACCTGCGGCAACGCGCAGGAGGGCCTGACCGCGAACGACGCGTTGATGGAGCTGCTGGTGATGATCGATGCGGCGGTCGGCGCGTCGGCTCACCGCGTGATCGCCGTCGTGCCGTGGTTCGGGTATTCGCGCCAGGACAAGAAGTCGGCGCCGCGCGAGCCGATCAGCGCCCGCCTCGTCGCACGTATGCTCGAGTCCGCCGGGGCCGACCGCGTGCTGACGATGGACCTCCACGCCGGCCAGGTCCAGGGTTTCTTCAGCAAGCCGCTCGATCACATGACGGCCCGCTTCATCCTGGCCCAGCACTTCATCGACCTGCACCTCGAGGACGTCGTCGTCGTCGCGCCCGACGTCGGCCGCGCCAAGCTCGCGCAGAAGTTCGCCGAGAAGGTCGGCGCCGACCTCGCGGTGCTGACCAAGGAGCGCCCGGCGCAGCAGGTTGCGGAGATCGGCTACGTGATCGGCGAGGTCGCCGGCAAGACGGCGGTCATCATCGACGACATCATCGACACCGCCGGAACGCTCTGCGCCGCCGCCCAGACGCTGCTCGAACAGGGCGCCAAGAGCGTTTTCGCCGCAGCGACGCACGGCGTCTTCTCCGGCCCGGCCTACGAGAACCTGGCCGGCACGCCGTTCGAGCGGGTCGTCGTGACCGACACGGTCGCGATCGCGCCGGGGGCACCCGAGAACGTGTTCGTGCTGCCGTGTGCGGATCTCCTGACCGACTCGATCCGTCGCATCTTCACCGACGGCTCGGTCAGCGAGGTGTTCGGCGGCGAGAACCAGCTCTTCTGAGCGTGCCGGGTTGAGCCAGCCACTCGGCGGCCTGGTGGCAAGGCTCGGGCTGAGCGACGAGGAGGCGCTCGCGATCTTCGAACTGGACGCGCTCGGCGCGATCGCGGGCGAGGTCGGCCACCGGCCCGAGGTCGAGATCCTCGACGTGCTGACGGCCGAGGCGGCGCAGCTGCTGGGGGAGGGCGCGCTGGCGCGCTGGGTTCGCGCCGGGCACCCGCCGGCGAGACCGATCGACCACCTGCTCGCCGGCGAGTTCGGCGCCTTCGAGGACGCGCTCGCCCGCCGCGTCGACGAGGTCTCGTGACGACGCCGGCGCGTAGCGCGCAGTGAGGTGGCGAGGGAGGGTTCTGATCGCCGCCGGCGTGATCGTCTTCCTGCTGCTCAGCGGCGTGCTGGCCCGCTGGCTGTCGCTCGAGAACGTCGAGCGCAGCGCGGTCCTGGTGCTGCTCGAGGACGAGGCGCGGGGTGATGGCGCCGCGATGCTCGCGGCGCTGCACGGCTGTGACCGCCAGTGCCGCGCGAACGTGACCGCCGACGCGCGTCGCCTCAAGCGGCCCGGTCGCGTCGAGATCCTCGCCTACCAGTCGCCGACGGCCTACTCGCTGAGCAGCGCCGAAGGGCTGACGCGCGTCGCCTGGAAGTCCTCGCTGCGCCGCCTCCCCGTCGTGCAGTGCGTCAAGGTGGCGCGCAGCGGAAACGCGCTCACCGGCCTGACGATCAGGCTGCTCGCGGTGAGCGCCGAGATCCCCGACACCGCCGATTGCTGAGAGCGCCGGCGCCGTGGGTGCGCGCCGCTTCGCGTTCGCCTCGCGTCGGTCGCGGCGGCCTGCTCGGCGGTGGGCGCGAGCGGCCGGCGGGCGCCGTTCGCTACGATCCCGGCCCGGTATGGAACGCAGCGCACTGACACGACTCGACGTCGCGAGCCGCGAACCGCAAGGTTCGCGCTCGGCGCGACGCATGCGCCGGGAGGGCCTCGTCCCCGGTGTGCTCTACGGCGGTGACGGCGATCCGGTCAGCTTCGCGGTCGAGGACCGCGCCCTGCGCAACGCCCTCGCCGCGGTCGGAGCGGTGCTGGAGGTGACCCTCGACGGCGGGCGCCCGACCCCGGCGGTGCTCAAGCAGAGCCAGCGCCACCCGGTGCGCGGCCAGCTGATGCACGTCGATCTCGTCCGCGTGCGCCTCGACCAGGCGATCCAGGCGACCGTCGCGGTCGAGTTGCACGGCGCCGACGAATCGCCGGGCATCCGCGACGGCGGTGTCCTCGAGCAGGTCACCCACAGCGTGGTGGTTGAGGCGCTGCCGACCGCGATCCCCGAATCGATCGCCCACGACGTCTCGGAGATGTCGATCGGGGACACGCTTCTGCTCTCCGCTGTCAAGGCCCCCGAGGGGGTGACGCTGCTCGGCGAGCTCGAGGAAATCGTGATCGCGACGCTCATCCCGCCGCGGCTGCGCCTCGAGGATGAGGAGGAGATCGAGCAGGAGACGGAGCTGGTCGGCGAGTCCGAGGGCGCGGGGGATGCCCACGACGAGTCGGCCCATGCCGCGGGTGACGCGGCGAGCGGCGACGACAGCGAGTAGCTCCTGCGCCTCTCGCGCGGTCCGTCGATCGACTGGCTCGTCGTCGGGCTCGGCAATCCCGGCCGGGAGTACCTGCACACCCGCCACAACATCGGCTTCGCCATCGCCGAGGAGCTGGCCCGGCGATGGGAGCTCGGAGCGGGACGCGAGCGCTACCGCGGGCGGCTGCGGGAGGGACGTGCCGGCGCCGGTGGCCCGCGTGTCGCCCTGCTCGAGCCGCACACGTTCATGAACGATGCCGGCCGCAGCGCCGGTCCGGCGCGCGGCGCCTACCACCTGCCGCTGGAGCGCGTGCTGGTGCTCCACGACGAGATCGACCTGCCGTTCGGCGAGATTCGCAGCCGCGTCGGTGGTGGGCTGGCCGGGCACAACGGCCTCAAGTCGCTGCGCCAAAGCTTTGGCGGCGGCGACTTCGCGCGGGTGCGCGTCGGGGTCGGGCGCCCCGACTCCACCGATCCCGAGATCGTCGCCGGCTACGTGCTGGGTCGCTTCAGCGAGCCGGCGGCGGACGTGGCGGCGCTGGTCGGCCGCGCCGCCGACGCCGCGGCTGCGATCGTCGCCGGGGAGCCGGCGGGCGCACCCGCGGCGGGGTTGCCGGCTCGCAGCGACAGCGGTGCGCCGGGCGCCGGGCCCGCCGGGCCCGGTTCGCAGTGACGGTCCTCGCGCCGCTGCTGGACCATCTCGCGCAGAGCGATGAGGGCCTGGCGCTGGCCGCGCAGGGCGGCGATGCCTTCTGTTCCTCGTCGCTTCGCCCGTACCTGATCGCCGCGCTGCTCGCGCACTCGGGTCCCGGCCCGGCGATAGTCGTCGCGCCGGATGACCGAACCGCGGGCGAGCTCGCCGGCGACCTCTCGGCCTGGCTTGCTCCCCGCCCCGTGCGTTTCTATCCCTCGCGCGGCGTGACCTACGAGTCCCACCTCGCGCCGCCGCCCCACCTCGTCGGCCTGCGCATCGCGGCGCTCGACGCTCTTGCCGGAGCCGGCGATCGCGGCGAGGGTCCGCACGGGGCGCCGGTCCTTGTCGTCTCGGCCCCGGCGCTGTCGGAGAAGGTGCCGGATCCGGCGCTTCGGCCGCATTCCTTCGAGCTGGCGGTCGGCGACCTCCTCGACCTGGACGAGTGCGCCGCGATGCTCGTCGAGATGGGCTACGAGCGCGTCTCGCAGGTCGACGATCGCGGCCAGTTCGCGATGCGCGGCGGCCTGCTCGACCTGTTCGCCGCGACAGCCGACCGGGCGGTCCGGGTCGAGCTGTTCGACATCGAAATCGAATCGCTGCGCACCTTCTCGACCTTCACCCAGCGCTCGCTCGAGACGCTCGAGCGCTTCGAGGTCGCGCCGGCGGCGGAGCTGGCGCTCGAGCATCGCGGCATCGCGCTCGACCCCCCGTTCGGGGGGCAGGCGGCTCAGCGCCCCGACATCGCGGAGCTGTTGCCGCTGGAGCGCTTTCGGCCGCTGCTCGAGCTGGTCGGCGACGCCGCGAGCCTGCTCGTCGTCGGAGCCGAGGAGATCGGGCCCACGCTGCGCGACCACTGGGCCGACGTCACCGCCGCGTTCCACGACGCCGACGCCCACCACCTCTACGTGGCGCCCGAGCAGATCGAGGCGACGCTGGCCGCGCGCGCCCGGATTCGCCTGCATTCGCTCGCCGGCAGCGCCCCGGTCGAGTTCCATGCGCAGGCCGCCGGCGGCGTCGCGCGCTCGCTGGCCGAGGCGGAGTCGGAGCTCCAGCGCGACCTGCGCTCCGGCTACCGCACGGTGGTCACCTGGACGCGGCGCGGCGACGGCGAGCGGGCCGCCCACAATCTTGCGCGCCTGAGCGCCGGCTGGCTCGAGGACTCACCGGAGCCCGATCGCCTGACCTTCGCCCAGGCGGCGCTGCGCGAGGGATTCGTCGCCCCGGGGCTGCGACTCGCCGTGATCCCCGACCATCTGCTCTTTCACCGCCGCCGCTCGCAGGCGCGCCCCTCCGTCGGGCGCCGCGGGGCGCTGCGGTCCTTCTCGGACCTGCGCGCCGGCGACATCGTCGTGCACGAGGACCACGGAATCGCGCGCTTCGCCGGCTTCGAGACGCGGACCGTCGCGGGGGTCACGCGCGACTACCTCTACCTCGAGTATCACGGCGACGATCGCGTCTACACGCCGACCGACCAGTTCGCGAAGATCTCGCGCTACGTCGGGGCCGGCGGCGAGCATCCGCCGCTCTCGCGGCTCGGCGGCACGCGCTGGGACACGCTGAAGGCGCGGGCGCGGCACGCCGCCCAGGAGATGGCGGGCGAGCTGCTCTCGCTCTACGTCGAGCGAAAGCGCCGCCCGGGTCACGCGTTCGCGCCCGACGGCGACTGGCAGCGCGAGTTCGAGCAGCGGTTCCCCTACACCGAGACGCCGGACCAGCGCGAGGCGATCGAGCTGGTCAAATCGGACATGGAGGAGGCCCGCCCGATGGACCGCCTGATCTGCGGCGACGTCGGCTACGGCAAGACCGAGGTCGCGCTGCGCGCCGCGTTCAAGGCGGCCGCGGACGGCAGGCAGGTGCTGCTGCTCGCGCCGACGACGATCCTGACGCAACAGCACTTCGGGACCTTCCGCGAGCGTCTCGCCGACTACCCGTTCACGGTCGATCACGTTTCGCGCTTCCGCACCGCGGCCGAGCAGCGAGACGCGCTGGAGCGCTTCAACAACGGGCGCCTCGACATCCTGATCGGCACCCACCGGCTGCTTTCCCGCGACGTGCGCGCAAAGGATCTCGGCCTCCTGATCATCGACGAGGAGCAGCGCTTCGGGGTCAAGCAGAAGGAGCGGCTGCGCCAGCTGCGGCTGCGCGTCGACGTGATCGCGATGTCGGCCACGCCGATCCCGCGGACGCTTCAGATGTCGCTCGCCGGCCTGCGCGACATCTCGGTGATCGAGACGGCGCCCGAGGGCCGGCGCCCGGTGCGGACCTATGTCGGCGAGTTCGACGAGACGCTCGTGCGCCAGGCGCTGGAGCGCGAGCACGCCCGCGACGGGCAGGCCTTCTACCTGCACAACCGCGTCGAGACGATCGACGAGGTCGCCGAGCGGCTGCGCGGCCTGTGCCCCGGGCTGCGCTTCGAAGTCGCGCACGGGCAGCTCGAGGATCAGGAGCTCGAGTCGCGGATGATGTCGTTCCTGCGCGGCGACGCCGACGTCCTCGTCTGCACGTCGATCATCGAGTCCGGGATCGACATCCCGGCCGCAAACACGCTGATCGTCGAGCGCGCCGACCACTTCGGGCTCGCCCAGCTCTACCAGATCCGCGGGCGGGTCGGGCGCAGCCGCGAGCGCGCCTACGCCTACCTTCTCTACGACGCGGCCGCGGCACTCAGCGCGGAGGGGGCGCAGCGGCTCGCGGCGCTCTCGGACTTCACCGAGCTCGGCTCCGGGTTCCAGATCGCGATGCGCGACCTCGAGCTGCGCGGCGCCGGCAACCTCCTGGGTGACGAGCAGTCCGGCCACGTCGCGGCGCTGGGCTTCGAGCTCTACATGCAGATGCTCGACGAGGCGCTCGCCGCGGCGCAGTCGGACGGCGACGAGCGCGACGGCGAGTGGGAGCCGGTGCGCCTCGACGTCGACGTGGACGCCTACGTGCCGGCTGACTATGTCGGCTACGAGCAGGCCAAGATCGACCTGCACCGGCGGATCGCCTCCGCTCGCGACGTCGCCACGATCGAGCTGCTGCGCGAGGAGCTCGAGGACCGCTTCGGCCCGCCGCCCGAGCCGGTCGAGAATCTGCTGGCGATCGCACGGGCGCGCATCAAGCTGGGTGCCGCCGGCGCCAGCGCCGCCACCCTGCGCGCCGGGCGCCTGAGCGTGACGCCGATCGAGCTCGACTCCGCGGGCGTTCGCGACCTGCGCGAGCGCCTGCCCTCGGCGGTCTATGAGTCGGGGCGCTCGCAGGTCTCGGTGCGC
Organism: uncultured Solirubrobacterales bacterium; assembly: GCA_963788385.1. GTDB lineage: Bacteria > Actinomycetota > Thermoleophilia > Solirubrobacterales > Solirubrobacteraceae > Palsa-513. The sequence goes on along the minus strand of CAWBGR010000013.1, from coordinate 17,147 downwards.
GTCGCGGACGAGCCGAAGCAGCGTTTTCGCGAGATCCTGGCTGCCGCCGACGCGATCCTTGCGGCCAGCGCGCAGCGGGGGTGAGATAAGCCCCGCGCGACCCGTCGGCGCGATTCGGTAGCATCCGCCTCCTGTTGTCCCGAAAGAGGTCTCGCATCGGCATGGCGTTCTGCGCCGCGATCGCCACCGCCGTGGTTCTCGGTGCGTGCGGCGGCGGCGTGCCCGGCGACGCGGTGGCCACGATCGGCAGCGCGACGATCACCAAGACCGCGTTCGATCATTGGCTTGTCGTTGCCAACGACGCGACACAGGGCTCCTCCGGGACCGCGGCGCCGCCGCTCCCCGATCCGCCGGCCTACACGAACTGCATCGCCGGCGAGCGCAAGCTCGGCGTCAACGCGACCGACACGACCGCGCAGCTGAAGGCGCTCTGCGAGCAGAGCTACAGCTCGCTGCAGGGCGAGGTCATGGACTACCTGATCGAGGCGATCTGGATCCAGGGTGAGGCGAACGACCTCCACGTGAAGGTCACGCCCGCACAGGTCCAGAAGTCCTTCAATACTCAGCGCGACAAATCGACACCCACGCTGAAGACGAACGCCGAGCTCAACGCCTTCCTCGCCAAGTCCGGGCAGACGGTCGCGGACCTGAAGTGGCGTACCTACCTCAGCTTGCTGGCGAACGCGCTCACGCTCAACGCCCAGAAGGTCAAGGTCACGCCGGCCCAGATCGCCGCTTACTACGCGAAGAACAAGGCCTCGCTGACCACGCCCGCGACGCGCGACATACACCTGATCGAGACCAAGACCGCGGCGACCGCCGCGACGGTCAAGGCGCAGCTCGCGGGCGGCGCGACCTACGCGACGCTCGCGCCGAAGTACTCGATCGACCCGACCAGCAAGGGCGTCGGCGGCAAGCTGGTCGGTGTTCGCCCGGGCGAGCTGAACACCCAGCTGAGCGCGGCCATCTTCGCCGCCAAGACCGGGGTCGTCAACGGGCCGCTGAAGACCGCGTTTGGCTATTACGTCTTCACCGTCGACTCCGAGACGCCGGCCAAGGTGCCGACGCAGGCGCAGGCGACCACGCAGATCAAGGCCGCGATAACTTCGGCGCAGGCGACCAAGAACAACGCCGCGCTGCAGGCGGACTTCGCCAAGAAGTGGCCTGCCCGCACGATCTGCGCGAGCGGCTACACGGTCGCCACCGCGTGCGGCAACGCGCCCAAGTCCTCGACTTCGGCGACCGGCGCGACCGCCGCGAGCGGCGCCACGTCCGCGACCGGCTGAGCAAACGCGTGGCCGGCGCGGCGCCTGGCGCGATCGCGAGGCTGGATGAGCTGACCCGGCGGCTGCGCCGCGAGTGTCCCTGGGATCGCGAACAGGACGAGCGCTCGATCGTCTCCCACACCGTCTCGGAGGCCTACGAGCTCGCCGACGCGGCCTACAGTGGTGACGACGCCAAGCTGCTCGACGAACTGGGCGACGTGCTCTTCCAGGTGCATTTCCTCGCGCTGCTGCTCGAGGAGCGCGGGTCCGGAGATCTGGCGGCCGTCGCCGATCACTGCACGCAGAAGCTGATCCGCCGCCACCCGCACGTGTTCGGCGAAGTCGAGGTGGACGGCCCGGCGCAGGTGCGCCGCAACTGGGATGAGATCAAGCGCACGAGCGAGGGCCGCGGTGCGGGCGGCCTGTTCGCGGACGTGCCGGAGAACCTGCCGGGGCTCTCGCTGGCCGCGAAGGTCCAGCGTCGCGCCGAAAGCGGCCAGGAGCCGGAGGGGCCGCCGTTTGCCCAGGCGGAGCGTTCGCTCGCGACACTGTCGGCGCTGCCCAGCCGCGACGAGCGCTTCGAGGAGCTCGGCGAGCTGCTGTTCGCCGTCGTGGCCTGTGCGCGAGCCCTCGACGTCGACCCGGAACTGGCCGTGCGGGCCGCCACCGGCCGCTTCCGCGAGCGCCGCGAGCGCGAGGCGGCGCCACGGTGAGCCGCGCGCTCGCCGGCGACGACGGGCGCCCCCGCGGCGCCACCAGCCGCGACCCGCGCGCCCGGCGCTGATGCAGGAGCCGGGCCCGCGAAGGCGAATGCGTCCTCAATGGCAATCGTCTCGCAGCCCCCTGCCCGCGCGCACGCCCCAGCGTCGAGGATCCGCTGGGATCGCGTCGGCCGCGTCGCGATGCTCTGCGCGCTGGTCGTGCTGCTCTACCTTGCGATCAGTCCGCTGCGCTCGCTCGTCGCCGACTTCCATCTCAGCGCCCAGCGCCACGCGCAGCTCGGAGCGCTGCAACGCCAGGCTCGCGAGCTCGCCGCGGAGCAGCGCCTGCTCGAGGATCCCGGGACGCCTCAGATCGAGGCGCGCAGCCTCGGCCTCGTCCGTCCCGGCGAGCACGAGTACGTCGTCAACGGCCTGCCGAACAACTAGCGCCGCGCCCGCTGCGAGCTCCCACGCCGTCGCGCCGCGCGGGCGGCGTCGCTGAGTGCTCGACTACGCGCGCCTGCAGTGGCACGAGGGAGAGCGGCGTCTGGGGGAGCTTGAGCCGGCACGGCGGCGGACGTTTGATCGAGTTGTCGAGCGCCTCGTCGCCGAGCTGCGGCGCCGGCTCGGGGGAAGCTTCACGGCGCTCGAGCTCGTCGAGCTCTACGACCGCTCCAACGCCTGGACGATGCCGATCGCGATCGAGGTGGCGCCCGGCGAGCCCGCGGCGTGGGAGCAGTGGGTCGCCGACGCCGCCTTCAACCGCTATCTGCGCGACGCCTGCGACCGCCCGGTCCGCTGGTGAGCGCCCGCCGCGCCGGCGGGCGAGCGGCGCTCACTCGCTGCGGCGGATGACGATCTGGTCCTCTTCGATCGTCACGGCGACGGGACGGTGCCCGGCCCAATGCTCGGCGTAGATCGGGTCGTCGGCGACAGCCGGGTCAAGCCACAGCCCGTAACCCTCCTCGCCGTGATCGAAGGTTCCCTCGAGCGGCCCTGAGGCGCCCTTGCCGCGGCGAACACGCGAACCGCGGCGGGCGCGGCGCTTCGGCGCCCCCTCCTCCTCGTCCTCCTCGCCGCGCGCCGCCGCCAGCGCGGCAAGACGGGCGTCCTCCGCCTCCTGCGCCTGCGCCGCCTCGCGGCGCTCCTGCTCGGCGGCCTCGAGCTCGGCCGCGATCAGCGCGTCATCCTCGGCGCGCAGATCGATCTCCTCATCGACCAGGCCGCCGGGCGCTACGCCCGCGACGCCCGGTTCCTCATCGAGCAGCCCGCTCTCGCGCTTGAAGCTCGCGATCTGCTGCACCGTCACCTCCAGCTGGTGGGCGACCCAGGCGTCGGTTCGGCCCTGACGGGTCCAGGTGCGAATCTGGTTGAGGTGCGGCCGGAGCGATTTGCGTGCCATGCGAGGCGCGGAGCCTAGCGCAAAGTCTCGCCCGCCCGGGCGTCGCGCTTGCAATTGCCCGCCTCGCACGTAGATAATGGCCAACCTGCGGCGGCAAGAGAGGCAATGGCATGCTCGTCCTGACGAGAAAGTCGAACCAGAGCATCATGATCGGGGACGAGATCGAAATCTCGGTTCTGTCGGTGATGGGCGACAAGGTCAGGATCGGAATCCAAGCCCCTCGCAGCATTCCCGTCTACCGTCGCGAGGTCTACGTGGCGATCCAGCGCGAGCGCGAGGAGGGGATCGGCGAGGCCGGCGCGGAAGCGACCGAGCAGGACGAGTCGATCCGCGAGGCCTAGCGCCACCGCCCGCCGCGGCGCACGCAGTCTCTCTTTTTTATGGCGCCGGTCCCCGGCGCTATTCAAGAAGGAGATAGAGCACGCGAAACATCACGACCGAGACAACCACGGCGGTCGCGAGCAGTGTGACCGAGAGCACGATGAAGCGCGACTTGCCCTGCTTGATCGCCCGCTCCGAGCGTCGCTTCGCCGCGCGGCGCTCCGCTGTGCGGCGCAGCAACTCGCGGCGATCGCGGTCCAGCGCCGCCTCTTCGACGAACGCGCGCTCGAGCTGGTTGAGGCTCTGTCTCCATTTCAGCACCGCCCAAGGGTAGCGGTCGCCGCGTCGCGCGGTCCCCGCGTGCCTAGAATCATCATGCGATGTCAAGGGCCGATCTGTTCGTCGTCTGCAAGAACCCCGACTGTGGGGCGGAGGTGAGCCCCTACGTCACGGAGTGCCCCTATTGCGGCACGCGGTTGCAGAAGCGAGCACCGAAGCTCGACCGCGAGCTGCAGCCCGCGCAGCGCTCGCGTCGTGTGCCGGCGCCGTCGCTCGGGCGGCTGCGGGCCGGTGAGATTCCCGGGATCCGCGCCGACAGCGGGCCCTACGTCACCGCCGCGATCATCCTCGCCACCGGCGTCTTCTGGATCGCGACGCGCGCCAGTTGGCTGCGGCCGTCGAGCCTCGTGGCGGTCGGCCCGCTCGCGTCACATTGGTCGCGCCTGCTCTCGGCGCCGTTCACCTATTCGTCGAGCTTCGGCAGCGGCGTCTACCAGTTCGCCGTGCTGTTCGCGATCGCCATCTTCGGCTGGCTGCTCGAGCGGCGCGCCGGCGGGCTGGTGGTGGGGGCGCTGTTCCTGCTCGGGGCGATCGGCGGCACCGCCGTCGCCGTCGCAGCCGGCACCTCGACGGCTGTCGCGGGCGCCAACGGCGGCGCGCTGGCGCTGCTGTGCGCCTGGGCCGTCCCGGATCTGCTGGCGCGGCGGGCCCGGCGCGACTACGGCGGCGATCTGCTCGGGACCGGCGTGATCGCGCTCGTGCTGCTGGCGCTGCCGATCGCGCGACCCGAGGCCAGCCCGATCGCCGGCGGTGTCGGCGTCGTCGTCGGCTACCTCGGCGGGCTCGCTCTGCAACGGCGCCCCGGCCACTGACCGGGTCGCCGGGCGGGCTCGCCGGCGGCCCGCCGTATGATGCGCCGATGGCCGTCACCCGGCGTATCTACACCGCGGCGGAGGTGGACGTTGCCGTCGCGGCGCTCGGGGACCCGGACCGTTTCGCGCACGCGACGGAGATCGTGACCCACGCCGCGCCGAGCCTCGCCGGCGTCCTCGACCGCGCACTCGCCGACGGCGGCTGGTACGGCTCGGCGCACGAGGAGCAGCTCCTGCGCGCCAGCGGCGAGGCCGATCCGGCGCAGCGGCTCGACGCCGTGCGGGCGCTGGTCGATGAGCAGACGCGCGTCGGGATGCTCGTCGGCGTGGCGGTCGGCTTCGAGCTGGCGGGCGAGCTGGCCGCAACCGAGAGTTCATCCGCGACGAAGGAGAGTTGACGCAATGGAGATCCGCTACCTGGGACATTCGGCGTTCGAGCTGACACACGAGGGCGTCACGGTGCTGATCGACCCGTTCCTGACCGGCAACCCGAAGGCCGCCGCGAGCGCCGAGGAGGTCGCTGCGGATGCGATCCTCGTAACGCACGGGCACGGCGACCACATCGGCGACACCGTCGCGATCGCCAAGCGCACCGGCGCCGACGTCGTCGCGATCGTCGAGATCGCGGAGGAGCTGCGCGGCGAGGGCCTCGAGAAGGTGCACGACCCGAACCTCGGCGGCACGATCTCGTTCGGCTGGGGCAGCGCGAGGCTGGTTCCCGCCTGGCACACCTCGACGACGCCGAAGGGAACCGTCAACACCCCGGCCGGGCTGATCGTCGAGTTCGGCGGCTCGACCGTCTACCACCTCGGCGACACGTCGCTGTTCGGCGATCTCGAGCTGATCGGTCGCCGCCACGACATCGACGTCGCGCTGATCCCGATCGGCGGCCATTACACGATGGATCGCCACGACGCCGTCGAGGCCGCCCGGATGATCGGCGCCCGCCAGGTGATCCCGTGCCATTACAACACCTTCCCGCCGATCGTCACCGACGCCGCGGCGTTCCAGTCCGACGTCGAGAACTCGACCGCCAGTGAGGTCATCGTGCTCGCCCCTGGCGAGCGCCACGCCCCATGAGCGGGGGTCGCTGAGATGGACCTGCGCCAGCTGCTGCGCTCACCGCCCGTCAAGCCGCAGTTCGGCCCGACGCTGCCCGACCTGCTCGCGCCGCGGATCGACAGCCTGCCGCGGATCGTCGCGCGGATCCTCGCCGCGCTCGGCGTGATCGTCGTGGTGGTGATCGTCGCGATCGTCCTGCGGCTGCACGACCCCGTCTACTCCTTCGCGGGGCCGCCGGCCGGTCTGCGCTTCAAGACGAGCTACTCGCGGGCGATGACGCGCGAGGCCGCGCGGCCTCCGGTGCTGCTCGCGCTGCGCCAGAACTCGAGCGTCGGGCTCGCCGCCTCGTTCGAGATCGAGACGATGGCGCTGCCCCGCTACGGCGGCGAGATCAGCGGCCTGCTGCCCGTCGTCGCGGCCGGGCTGATCCGCAAGTTGAGCGCGAGCGATCGCAGCTTCGTGCTGTGGAGCCAGGGGCGAACCCGCATCAACCTCGTCCCCGGCTACACGTTCACCTTCCAGCGCACGATCGCCGGGCGACCCTACTGGGGGCGCTACGTGCTGCTGACGCCGGACATCAGCGGCGACCGCGAGTGCCTCGAGATCTCGATGCTCACCGACCCGGCCCTGCTGGCGGCCGCGACGCCGCCGATCACGCCCGACAGCGTGGCGAGCGTCGGTGTGCTGTTCGAGCCGCTCGAGCGGCTGCGCTTCGGCTGAGCCGCGAGCCGGCGTCGCCGGGTTACTGGCCGGCGCCGGTCGCGCCGGTCGCGCCGCTCTGGCCCGCTGCCGGGGCGGTGTTGTCGCTCGCCCCGGTGGAGCCGGTCGCCCCGGTCGCCCCGCCGCCAGAGGTTGCTCCGGTGGAACCGGTCGAGCCGGTGAGGGCGGCGGAGCCGGTCGCCCCGGTGGAGCCCGTCACGCCGCCGGTGCCGCCCGCGCCCCCCGGGGTGCCCGTGGACGGGAAGACGGTGGTTGTGGAGATCTCCTGCGTCGTCGGTGTAGGCGTCGGCGTCGGCGTTGTGGTCGCGACCGTCGTGGCCGGTGTCGGGCTGCTCGGCGTGGTGCTCACCGCGGCCGGCGTGGTGCTCGTGGCGTCCTGCGATGTGGCGCTCGGGGACACCGCGCTCGCCGGTGAGAGCACCGGCACAAGAACCGGGACGAAGCGATGATGGCGGCGCACGAGGGCGGCGTGGTGGACGACCGCGAGCTCGGGCGGAGCGGCAACGGCGTTGGCCGGCGCGGCCGCGGTGAGCCCGGCGCCGGCGGCCGGCGTGGCGGCGTGTGAGCCGGCGGAGTGAAGGTTGATGCTCGAGGCGCCGACCGCGGCGACGACCGCCACGGTCGCGACGACGGCGACCGCCTTGACGACGACGGCGCCGGCGGCCAGCGAGCCGAGTCCGCCGCCGGCTGCGGTCGCGACCGAGCCCACCGCGACGGAACCCGCCGCGACGCTGCCGCCGGCTCCCGCGGCGCCGGCTCCCGCGCTCGCCCCGGCGCCCGTCGCCCCGGCGCCGAAGAACTTCGCCAGCCCGAGCTTGAAGAGGATCGTCTTCTTCATCAGCAGGAGCGGGCCGAGCGGGAAGATCGCGGCGAGCGCCCGGTTGTTTGCGCGCAGCTGCGTGCGAAAGCCGCGGCAGCGCGCGCAGTCCTTGACGTGGCGGCGAACGGGAGCGCTCAGCGAAGAGATCCCCTCGGCGGCGGCCCCCAGCTCGAGGCGAACCTCGCCGCAGGTCAGCTTGCGAGCTTCAGCGGCCTCCGCGAGGCCGATCCGAGCGCGCACCAGCAGCGACTTGACCCCCGGCACCGTCGTCTCCATCGCCTGGGCGATCTGCTCGTAGGACAGCGCGTCCATCTCGCGCAGCACGAGCGCCGAGCGCTGCGTCTCGGGCAGATGCCCGATGTCAGCCAGCAGCAGGCGAAACTCCTCGCGCTTGTGGGCCTTCTCGCTCGTCGACTGGCCGGCGTCGGCGAAGTGGGTATCCATCGAGTCGACGCCGATCGCGGTGTTGCGGCGCAGATGGTTCAGCGATCGGTTGCGCGCGATGCGGTAGAGCCAGGGCCGCGCGTTGATCTCGCGCGAGTCGGCCATGATCGCGTTGAAGGCGGCGGCGAAAACCTCCTGCAGAACGTCCTCGGCGTCCTCGCGCGAATGCAGCATGTGGCGGCAGAACGCGAGCAGCCGCGAGTGGTAGCGGGCGACGAGCGCTTCGAAGGCCGCCTGCTGCCCCTTGCGCGTCAGATCGATCAGCCGCTCGTCGCTCGCGAGCCGAAGCAGGGGCGAGGGTCCGCGCAGGGCGGCAAGGGGCTGCGGTCTGAGTGTGTAGCCCTCCACGGCGATCAGGTCCGGCTCATTCGTACAGACACGGTAGCTCGCGGCGAGTTGCGCCCGTGTTGTTCATCGGCAGAAGCTTCATACCCGCTCAACATCGCGGACACACCGGCCGGTGGGCGCGTCCTGCGACGTTCGGCCCAGAACTGCCCGGCTGGCGCCGTTTCAGGTGCAGGGTTTCCCGCAGGACCCACTACGATGGCCGTCCGGCCCGGGTTGGCGAATCGGTACAGCCGGCGGTCTTAAAACTGCTGCCCGCAAGGGCGTGCGGGTTCGAATCCCGCCCCGGGCATGGGAGCCGCCGCGATTTAGTTCGATTGTCGAACCATCTCGCTAGACTCAGGCTATGAGCGCAGGCGGCGATCGTGGCGCGCAGGACCGGGAGCGAAGCGTCGATGCGGTTCGCGCGCTCGCTCGCGCCTCGCGGATGCTCGAACGCGCGTCGTCGGAGCTGAGCCTCGCCCACTACCGCGTGCTGGCCGCCGTCGCGTCCGGCGACGAGCGCGCCTCGAGGCTCGCCCGCCGCCTGGCCGTCGGCAAGCCGGCGATCAGCGCCGCGGTTGACGCGCTCTGCGCCCGCGGCCTGCTCGAACGTCTGGGCGTGGCCGGCGACCAGCGCGCCGCCGCGTTGCGCCTGACCCCTGCGGGCGAGCAGACGCTCGCGCGGGTCGAGACCGAGATGGTCCGCCGGGTCGACGATCTCTGCGCACGCACGCCGGACGGCGCGCTCGTGCTGGCGACGCTTTCGTGGCTCGGTGACGCGATCGACGAGGCGCGCGCCGAGCGGGAGGCGAGCGGGGCGGAGGAGCGGGCGTGAAGCGCCACCTGCCACGCCCGGGTGGGGCGCGCGCGGGCGCCGACGGCGCGCCGCGCGCTGCGGGCTGGATCCGCCGCCTGTGGAGTCTCACCGCCGCGCACCGGCCCGACCTGCGGATCACGCTCGCCGCCGCGGTCGCCGGCAGCCTCTGCCAGGTGATCGTGCCGCTGGTCGAGCGCCAGATCGTCGATGGCGTGATCGTCGCTCACAACTCGCCGCTTTGGCCGTGGCTCTCGGCACTCCTGGTGCTCGCCGCTGCCACGTTCGGCTTCTCCTACGTTCGCCGCTACCGCGGCGGCCGCGTTGCGCTCGCGGTCCAGTACGAGCTGCGCAACGCGATGCACGACCACCTGCAGTCGATGGACTTCGCCAACCTCGATCGCATGCCCACGGGCCAGCTCGTCGCGCGGGCGAACTCCGACTCGACGCTGATCCAGGGACTCCTCGCGTTCTTCCCGATCGTCAGCGGCAACCTGCTGATGGTCGTCCTCTCGCTCGCCGTGATGTTCTACCTCGCGCCGCTTCTGGCGCTGGTGAGCCTGCTCGTGGTCCCGGCGCTGTTCGTCATCTCCTACCGCATGCGCTGGCGGGTGTTTCCCGCGACCTGGGATGGGCAGCAGCGCGAGGGCGACGTCGCCCAGATCGTCGACGAGGACGTTGGCGGCGTCCGTGTGGTGAAGGCGTTCGGCCAGGAGCGCCGGGAGCTTGACCGCGTTGTCGACGCAGCCCAGACGCTCTACGGCTCGCGCATGCGGGCCGTGCGCCTGCAGTCGCGCTATCAGCCGCTGCTGTCGGCGATCCCCACGCTCGGACAGGTCGCGATCCTCGCGTTCGGCGGCTGGCTCGCGCTGCGCCACCAGATCTCGCTCGGCACGTTTCTCGCCTTCTCGACCTACGTCGCCCAGTTCGCCGCCCCGGCGCGCCAGATCGCCGGGCTGCTGACGATCGCGCAGCAGGCCCGAGCCGGGGTCGAGCGTATCTTCCAGCTGCTCGACCTGCGGCCGGCGATCGCGGACGCGCCCGGCGCGCTCGAGCTGGGAACGCTGCGCGGCGAGATCGAGCTGCGCGATGTCCACCTGCACTACGGCGACGGCGCCCCGGTCCTGCGCGGCCTGAACCTGCGGATCGCCCCCGGCGAGCGCGTCGCTCTGGTCGGGCCGAGCGGCAGCGGGAAGTCAACGGCGGCGCTGCTCGTCTCGCGCTTCCACGACCCCGACCGCGGTGGCGTGCTGGTCGACGGGCACGACGTGCGCGAGGTCACGCTGCGATCCCTGCGCAGCCAGATCGGCGTCGTCTTCGAGGAGAGCTTCCTGTTCTCCGACACGGTGCGCGCCAACATCGCCTACGGCCATCCCGACGCGAGCGATCAGGCGGTCGCCGCCGCCGCCGCTGCGGCGGCGGCCGATGAGTTCATCAGTGCGCTGCCGCTCGGCTACGAAACGATGGTGGGAGAGCGCGGGCTGACGCTCTCCGGCGGCCAGCGCCAGCGCATCGCGCTCGCGCGAGCGATCCTCTCCGACCCCCGCGTGCTGGTCCTCGACGACGCGACCAGCGCTGTTGACGCAAAGATCGAGGAGTCGATCCACGACGCTCTGCGCGGCGTGATGGCCGGCCGCACGACGCTGCTGGTCGCTCACCGCCGCTCGACGCTGCGTCTCGCGCAGCGGATCGTGGTGCTTGACCGCGGTCGCGTCGCCGACCAGGGAACCCATTCCGAACTGACGGCGCGCAGCGCGCTGTACCGCTCGCTGCTCTCCGGCCTGCAGGCCGACGAGGCTGCCGCTGTCGGTGACCGGATCGAGGCGCTCGCGGCGATCGCCGCCCAGGGTCCCGCCGCGGCGACGGCCTCGGCGTGGCTCGGCGAACGCGGCGGCGAGCGTCGGCTCGCGCGCACCACGCCGGCGCTCGGCGCGCCAAGCATCGGTCCCGGGCTCGGCCGTAGCGGCGGCGGCAGCTGGCGCCTCAACCTCGCCCCGACGCCTGAGCTACTGGCGCGCGTCGCCGCGCTGCGCCCGGTGCGCGACTACGCGGCGATCGATCTCGAGCGCGAGAGCGCTGCCGATCGCTCGTTTGGCCTGCGGCGCCTGCTGCGCGAGTTCCGCCGGCCGCTGGCGATCGGGCTCGTGCTGGTCGTGCTCGACGCGCTGGCGTCGCTGGCCGGGCCGTTCCTCGTCAAGACCGGCATCGACGGCGGCGTCGCCGCGCACTCGCGCAGCGTGCTCTTCGCCGCGTCGGCGATCTTTCTCGTGATCACGCTCGCCGACCTCTTCGACGGGATCGCCTCGACGTTCGTCACCGGCGGCGCCGCCGAACGGGTGATGCTGACGCTGCGGATCCGTGTCTGGGCGCAGCTGCAGCGGCTCTCGCTCGACTACTACGAGCGCGAGATGGCCGGGCGGATCATGACCCGGATGACAACGGACGTCGACCAGTTCGAATCGCTGATCGAAAGCGGCGTGCTGCAGGCGCTGGTGGCGGCCGTCACCTTCGTCGGCGTCGGCGCCGCGCTGATCGTGCTGAACACCGAGCTCGGCCTCTACACGCTCTCGATCGCCCTCCCGCTCGCCGCCGCGACGACGATCTTCCGCCGCCGCGCTGCGCGCCTTTACGAGAGCGCGCGCGAGCGCATAGCGATCGTCAACGCCGACTTCCAGGAGAGCCTGTCGGGCGTGCGCGAGTCGCAGGCCTTCGTGCACGAGGCGGCGACGATCGCGCGCTTTCACCGCCTCGGCGGCGACTATCTGCGCTCGCGCGTGGCCGCGCAGCGCCTGGTCGCCGTCTACTTCCCGTTCGTGCAGTTCCTCGCCGGAGCAGCCGACGCGATCGTGCTCGGCGTCGGGGCGGGCCTGGTCGCCTCGGGGAGCCTGCAGTCCGGCGCGCTGATCGCCTTCATCCTCTACATCGACCTGTTCTTCTCACCGATCCAGCAGCTCTCGCAGGTCTTCGACTCCTGGCAGCAGACACGCGTCTCGGTCGGGCGGATCGCGGAGCTGATGGCGCTCGAGTCGCTGACGCCGGAGCCCGAGCACCCGCTGGCTCCCGGGCGTCTGGCGGGCGAGATCTCACTCACCGGCGTGCGCTTTGCCTACCCGAGCGCGCCGGTCCGCCGTGGCGGCGCGGCGGAGGCGCCGCCGCGGCGCGGCCGCCGCGACGCCGGCTTGCCCGACGCCGGAGCGTCCCGATCGCAGCCGCCGCAAGAAGCGCTCCGCGGCATCGATCTGCGGATCGCCGCGGGTGAGACGGTCGCACTCGTCGGCGAGACCGGGGCCGGCAAGTCGACGGTGATGAAGCTGCTGGCGCGCTTCTACGACCCCGACGAGGGATCGGTATGCGTCGACGGCGTCGATCTGCGCCGGCTCGACCTGCACGCCTTTCGCCGCCAGCTGGGATATGTCCCGCAGGAGGCCTTCCTCTTCTCCGGCACGATCGCGTCGAACATCGCCTACGGGCGCCCCTCGGCCAGCGAGCGCGAGATCGAGGCCGCGGCGCGGGCGGTCGGCGCGCACGACTTCATCGCCGAGCTGCCCGGCGGCTACCTGCACGAGCTCGCCGAGCGTGGCCGGTCGCTCTCGGCGGGCCAGCGTCAGCTGCTCGCCCTGGCCCGGGCCGAGCTGGTCGATCCCGCGCTCCTCCTGCTCGACGAGGCCACATCCAATCTCGATCTCGCGACCGAGGCGCGGGTGGCTGCCGCGATGCGACGCCTCGCCAAGGGGAGAACGACGATCGTGATCGCACACCGCCTCGCGACGGCGCAGGCCGCGGACCGGATCGTGGTGCTCGACGCCGGCGCTGTCGCCGAGGTTGGCTCGCACGACGAACTGCTCGCCCGCGGCGGCAGATACGCGTCGATGTGGGAGGCCTTTGAACATCTCGGGCGAGACGAGCGCCCGCCCGCGCCGGGGGCGCTCGCAGCGCGCGGTTGAGGCGGCCCCTTGACGAGATATGCTTCGGCGCCTAATCTTTAGGCACCGATTGATTCGAGGCCGCGGGGCGAACGTGCCGCGCGGCCGCCGCGAGAGCCGAGCGTGAGCGACACCAAAGACCGCATCGACCCCTTCGTCTGGCGCGTGGCCATCGTGGTCGTGCTGGGGTCGATCATGTCGATCCTCGACACGACGATCGTCAACGTCGCGCTGCGGACCCTCCACGACAGGTTGCACAGTCCGCTCTCGGACATCCAGTGGGTGATCACCGGCTACCTGCTGTCGCTCGCCACCGTGATCCCGCTGACCGGCTGGGCTTCGCGGCGGTTCGGGGCAAAGAAGGTCTATCTCGTCTCACTGACCCTGTTCACGCTCGGCTCGGCGCTGTGCGGCCTCGCCGCGTCAACCAACGAGCTGATCCTCTTCCGGGTGCTGCAGGGCGTCGGGGGCGGCATGATCATGCCGGTCGGCCAGCTGATCCTCGCCGACACGGCCGGCCCGAAGGCGATGGGCCGCGTGATCAGCGTGACCGGCGTGCCGACGATGCTCGGCCCGATTCTCGGCCCGACGATCGGAGGGTTGATCCTCTCGACCGGGAGCTGGCGCCTGATCTTCTACGTGAACGTCCCGATCGGCGCGATCGCGATCCTTTTGGCGCTGCGCATCCTGCCCGCCTCAGGGCTGCTCGCGAAACCACCGCGCCTGGATGTGCGCGGCCTCGCGCTGATGGCCACGGGCCTGCCGCTCCTGACCTACGGTCTGGCGGAGATCGGGATCACGCACGGATTCAGCTCGGCCAAGGTGCTGATTCCGCTGGCGGCGAGCGCGATCCTGATCCCCGCGTTCGTGTGGCACGCCCTCGGTCGCAAAGCGCCGCTGCTGGACCTGCGCCTCTACCGTCGAAGCACCTACGCCTCGGCGTCGCTTGTGATGTTCTTCCTCGGCGGCGCGCTGTTCGGCGCGATCATCCTGCTGCCTCTGTACTTCCAGCAGGTCCGGGGGGAGAGCGTCATCGACACCGGTCTGCTGCTGGGGCCGCAGGGGCTCGGCATGGCGCTCGTGATGCCCTTCGTCGGCCGCCTGGTTGACAAGGTGGGCGGCGGGCCGCTGGCCTTCTTCGGCGTGGCCGTGACGCTCGTCGCGGGCGTCCCGCTCGCGCTGATCGGCGCGCACACGTCGCTGGTCTGGCTGAGCGCCGTGCAGTTCCTGCGCGGCATCGGCATCGGCTTCGCGTTCATGCCCGCCTTCGTCGCGGCGCTCGCGGCGCTGGAGCGCCGCGAGCTGCCGGATGCCTCACCGCAGCTGAACGTCCTGATGCGCGTCGGCGGCTCGATCGGCACGGCCGTGCTCGCCGTCGTGCTCGAGCGCGCGCTCGTGGCGGCGGGCCACGCCCCGAGCGCCGCGGGATACGCCGGTGCCTACGGCACGGCACTGTGGTGGTCGTTCGGCATCTCGGTGGCGGCACTCGGCCCGTGTGTGTGGCTGACGCTCGCGGAGCGCTCGGTCAGGCGCACGCGCCTCGCCGACGCCGCCGCGGCGTCCGCGGGGCTTGAGCCGCTCGAGCCGCCGCTCGTCGAGGTCTCGCTGTGAGCGCGACCACCAAGACCGCGGTGCCCGTGCGCAGGCGCCCCGCGAGCGAGGCGCATCGCGCGGCGGTGTCGGAGTTCGCCCTGTCCTTCAAGGCCGCGATGGGAGCGGTGCGCCGCCTTCGCGGGCGCGAGTCCCACCGCCCCGGCGAGCTGAGCTACGCGCAATACGGCCTGCTGTTCGCACTGGCCCAGCGCGGCGAGTGCTCCGCCAGCGAGCTGGCCGGCCTCGCCGACGTCGCGCCCGCGACCGCGACGCAGATGCTCGACCACCTGGCCGCCGGCGGCTTCGTCGAGCGTGTTCGCAGCGTCCTCGACCGGCGCATCGTGCTCGTCTCGCTGACGGCTCGCGGAAGCGAGCTCGTGGCCGCTCGCCGGGCTCGCTACGAGGCGCTCTGGGCTCGCGAGCTGGCCGACTTCAGCCTGGAGGAGCTGCACACGGCCACGGCCGTGCTGGCACGCGCCGGCGCCGTTTTCGTCGAGATCGCAGCCGAGCCCGACGGCGTCTGAGCGCGGGCCGCGACGGCACCGGCCGCGGCCCGGGCGCCGCGGACCGCCTCCTCAGCCGACTCCTGCGCTGCGCAGCGCCACGCCGCGCAGGATGTCGTGCTCGGATGCTTCGAAGCCGTCGAGCTCGAACGCCTCGAGCACGCGGATCAGGATCGCCACGCCGGCGACCACCGTCGGTGCACGGTCGGGATGCAGCCCGCGCAGCTGGCGGCGCTCTGCGAGGTCCATCGAGGCCAGGCGCGCCAGCAGCAGCTTCAGGGTGCTGAGCGGCAGGCGATAGCCGTGCACGCGGGCGGGATCGTAGGGGTCCAGCGCCTGGTCGATCGCGGCGCACGAGGTCGCCGTCCCGCCGACGGCGATCGCGCGGGCGGCGGCACGGCGAACCGCCGGCGGCACGCCGTCCTCGATCAGCGAAGCGACGTCGGCGGCGAGCGCCTCGAGCTCGGGCACACCGGGCGGATCGCCGTGCAGATGGCGCTCGCTCTGGCGCACGACGCCGGCCTGCAGCGAGACGGAGAACTCCACCGCCGCACCGGCGCCGAGGATCAGCTCTGTCGAGCCGCCGCCGACATCGATGACGAGCGTGCGCTCCGTCGTGCTCGCGCCGCCGCCGCTCGTGGCGCCGAGGTATGTCAGCTGCGCCTCCTCGGTGCCGGGGATCGCCCGCGCCTGAAGGCCGTAGCGCTCCTCGACGAGCGACACGAACGCCGGCCCGTTCGCGGCGTCTCGCACGGCGCTCGTGAGCACCGCCGGGCGGGCCTCGGCGCCGTAGTGCTCGATCGCCACGGCATACTCGTCAAGCGCCACGAGTACGCGGTCGATCGCCGCCGCCGACAGCACGCCGCTCGCGTCGACACCATCGCCGAGACGCGTGACGAGGCTGCGTCGCTGCAGCTCGGCAACTCCGCCGTCGGGGCTCACGTCGGCGATCAGCAGGCGCGTGGAGTTGGTGCCGATGTCGACAACCGCGACGCGCATCAGCCCGCCGGGTGCGGCATCGGTTTGCCGGCCAGGCCGGCCAGCAGGTTCTCGACCGCCAGCTCCGTCATCCGGGCCCGCGCGGCGCGGGTCGCCGAGCCGATGTGCGGTACGACCAGGAGGTTTGGGGTCTCGTAGATCGGGTCGCCCGGCGGCGGCGGCTCGGGATCGGTCACGTCGATCGCGGCGGCGGCGATCTCGCCGGCGCGCAGCGCGGAGATCAGCGCCGCCTGGTCGATCACCGCGCCGCGCGAAGTGTTGACAAGGATCGCAGTCGGGCGCATCCGCCGCAGCGCCGCGGCGTCGATCAGGTGGCGCGTGCGCGCCGTCAACGGAACATGCAGGCTGACGTAGTCGCTGGCGTCCAGCAGCTCGTCAAGACCGGACTCCGCGCTCGAGATGACGGTCATCCGAAACCCCTGCGCGCGCCGCGCCACGGCACGGCCGATGCGGCCGAAGCCGACGATCCCGAGCGTCGCGCCGTCCACCTCCGCGCCCAGCCATCCCGCCGGCTCCCACGTTCGCCAGGCCCCGGCGCGAGCCTCGGCCGCGGCCTGCGGGAGCCTCCTCGCGGCGGCCAGCAGCAGCGCGAAAGCGAGATCAGCTGTCGCCTCCGTCAGCACGTCCGGCGTCACCCCCACGGGTATGGCGCGAGCGGCGGTCAGCTCAAGATCGATGTTGTCCGTCCCGACCGCGTAGTTCGCAATCGCCCGCAGACGGGGCGCGCTGTCAAGCAGCGCAGCGTCAACGCGATCGGTGAGCAGGCACAGCAGCCCCTCGACCTCCGCCATCGCCTCGCGCAGCACGGCAGGCTCTGGCGGCAGCGCCCCGTCCCAGACCCTCACATCGTGGGCGCGGCGCAGCCGCTCCAGCGCGTCCCCTGGCAGCGCGCGCGTGACGAAGACCTTGGCCATCCACTGATTCTCGCCGCTGCGTCCGCCGCCGTGCAGGCAATGTTGCAGAAAGGCCGCAGCAGCAGCGGTCGCCGGCGGATCACCAGGCGCCGACTTGATAGCGTGTGTGTACGCCGCGGGGTGGAGCAGTCTGGTAGCTCGTCGGGCTCATAACCCGAAGGTCGCGGGTTCGAATCCCGCCCCCGCTA
>CAWBGR010000012.1:0-89068 GCA_963788385.1 uncultured Solirubrobacterales bacterium | reverse complement strand
TACGAGAAAAGGCCCGCTAGGGCGGGCCCTTTCTTTGGGCTGAGAAGTGCTCGCTTGGTGGGCCGCGTACCATCCGTGTCCTGTTTGTCTTGTCTTGAACGGGAACCGTCGCGTGACGGAACCGCCAGTCGAGCGCCGCCGGCGGTGCGCTGTCGCGTTCACGCGGCGTCTGATGACTCGGCGCGACCGCGACACGTGACTGGGTTCTCGACGGCGCGCGGTCCTGATCCGTACCATCAGCGGGAGGGGAAGGTGGCGGTGCGTTGAAACTCCTCAAGCTGGCAGCGATCACGGCGGGCGTGTGCTGGGCGCTGGTTGCGGTAGCGGGTACGGGTGCCGGAGCGGCACCCGGGTTGCATCTTCCGGGAGTGCCCGGCGCGGGACGCGGCGTCTACCGCGGGGCCTGGGTAGCCAATGGTTCGGGGGAGACCGACGCGGCGCTGACGGGTTTCCAGCAGCAGGTTGGGCCGCTCGCGATCGTGCACGACTACTCGGCTTTCAAGACGGCGCTGCCGTCCAGCCAACTGGACTTGATCGCCAGTTTGGGGGCTATCCCGCTGCTGGACTGGGGTGGGTGTGGTGAGCATCCGTTCGCCGGGCAGGACGCGGCGATCGTCGCTGGGAAGGAGGACACAGTGATCTACGACTACGCGAAGGGGCTACTCGCATTTGGTAAGCCGGTCTTCCTGCGCTATTTCTGGGAGATGAACCTCAGCGTCCATGCGGCCTGCGCGGCGTTGCCGCCGAACCCGAGTCCGCCCACGCTGACGCCCGCACAGCTCTACCAGGAGGCTTGGGTCAGGATCTGGAAGATCTTCCACGGCCAGCTGGAACCGAAAGGCGAACCGCCGGTGGATGCGACCAACGTCGCCTTCGTGTGGTGCCCGGATGCAAACGGCGGGGTCGGCAGCTTGGCGGCCTGGTACCCCGGGTCACCCTACGTCGACTGGATCGCCGCCGACGGGTACTCCCATCCGCCCAACGATCCGTCGTTCACGCAGGTGTTCGGGAGCTGGTACGCATGGGCCAAAAACCAAGGCAAGCCGCTGATGGTCGGCGAAACAGGCGCCGGGAGCACCGCAGCGGACAGCGGCACGGTTCAGGCGACCTACCTCGAAGGCGCTGCCAGCGCGATCCTCTCGGGAGGCCCGATGGACGACATCCAGGCGTTCGTCTACTTCGACTCAGCGGGGCATAACACCAAGTACCCGATGCTGGACTGGACGCTGGTCGGGCCAGGACTGACGGCGTTCGACGAGCTCCGCTACGAGTTCTACTATCCGGCCGGGCACCAGCCGCCTGTACCGCCGAAGGTGAAGCTACCGGGGTGCGGCGGCACCGCGTGCATCTGACGAAACCGAAAACTTGACCAGACGGCCACTGACACGAGCCCCCCGGCGCCAGCAGCCGAGTGTGTAGCCCTGCGCGACCAGCGACAGCGTGGTCCTGCCCGGATTAACGCGGCAGCGACACGCGGGCGCTGCGGTGCTCAACTCGTTGAAGATCCGGTGACCGGATCTCCCATCCGCGCCGGGGATCTTTCTCCCCAACACGGCCTATGTTCGCTCGTGCGCGATCCGCCGAGGCCCACGTAGGCTGGGGTTGTGGTGCTCCTCAGGGGCCTCGCGGCTGGTTTGCGCTGTTCTCGCGCTGCTCGCAGCCCACGGGTATGCTGCTCGCGCTCTGGCAGCCGTTTCGAGACTGAAGGGACTCAGTGATGCGTCGTTCGATCAGAAAGCTCGCAGTCGCCGCGCCGCTCCTGCTCGCCCTGGTGTTTGCCTCCCAAAGCTCGGCGGCCACCTACGTGCCGCCGGCGCAGATCGTGCCGGTCTATCTGAACGTCTTCTGTGCGACCCCGACCAGCTGCCCGTTGCCTCTTCATGCGGTCGACGCGCAGGTTCGTCAGCTGAATCTGGATTACGCGGGTACCGGCTTTTCGTTTCTCCCGGCCGCTACCTTCTTCAGGCTTGCGCCGCAGTTCGCGTCGGGTATCACGCCGGGCTCGCCGGCTGAGCGGGCGATGAAGAGCACCTACAACGCGCAAACCGTCTTCAGCGGCGAGATCCCTGACTACGCGACCGGCTACTCGGCCCTGAACCTCTACATCACCGGGCTTGGTCCCGGCCTCACCGGCTGGGCGACGTTCCCCACGCTGTTCACGCCACCACCCGCCGCGGTGTCGCAGGACGGCATCGTCATCAGCGCAGGCTCGGTCGGTCCGGAGCAGGAAACGCTCTCACGCGAGGTCGCCTACTGGCTCGGGCTGCCCGTAGACGGATGCTGGCAGCTACCGGACGCCTTCCAGCTGAGCGGCTGGCAGCTGGACGCCCTGCTGTTCAACACGACCAACGAGACCTGCGAACCAACCTTCACGACGGCCGAGCTGATCTACATGCACGCGCGTTATTCCCAACGATCCGCCGTTCCGAGCAGCTGATACCGCGGGCCATCCCACGCTCGTCCTCGAGCAATGGGCCGGCGCGGACGCTTCGTGGCCCTGGTGCGAGCCTTCGTCAGATAGCTGTGAACACGGTTCGCCTCGGAAAATGCCCGGCGCGGAATCGGGCGAGATCACCGGCCGCTGCGCGACGCCGCGCGCGACAGCGACCTGCTCGCTCGCACGGGCTGCGAGGAGTAGCACCAGTGCCTAGCAGAGCGGCGTGCCGTGCCGCTCCGATCGGCGCGTCGGCGTCCTGCTACTCCGGGTGCTTCGCCGCCCGTTCAAGCCGGGCGTCTCGCGCGCCGATAGCTGTTGCACAACCTGGCTGGGTTTCCTGAACCGGGCACCCCCGTCGCGAGGCGGGTTCGCAAAGCCACGGGGCTCCGTAGGAGCCGGCCGGGCCGCCGACGGCGATCAGCCCATATGAGCGTGCGAGCGTCCGTTGCGGCGCCGCTCGCCCGGGAAGGTCATCCCCATGGCGGTCCCTCGCAGCATTGCGGACGCCGGCTCGCCGGAGACTTGGCCGCACGCGTCCGATGAGATGCTGCGTGCCGCTTTCGAGCGCTCGCCAAGCGCGATCAGCGTGGCCGCACTGGACGGCCGCTGGCTCGCGATCAACGACGCCTATTGCCTGCTGCTTGGGTATTCCCCCGACGAGCTGCGGGCCGCCGCCTTTCAGGACTTCACCCACGCCGAGGACGTCGCGGCGGATCGCGAGTTCATGGCCGCCGCGCTCGCCGGCGGGTCGGCCACGTCGGAGCGCGAGAAGCGCTACACGCGCAAGGACCACTCGGTTCTGTGGGCGCGCGTCCACGCGGAGCTGATCCGTGACGAATCGGGCGAGCCACTGTGCTTCCTCTCACATCTGAACGACAGCACCGAACGGCGCGCGCTGGCGCAACTGTCACGCGAGAGCGAGCAGACGTTGCGTTCGGTGATCGACAACACACCGGCGGTGATCTTCGTCAAGGGCGCTGACTTCCGCTACCGGCTCGTCAACCGCGAATTCGAGCGCTTCTACGGCGTGCGTCGCGAGCGGATCGTCGGGCAGCGCGACCGCACGCTGCTGCCGCCTGCCTCGATCGACACGGTTCACGCCACCGAGCGCCTGGTGCTGGCCGGCCAGACGATCCGCGAGGAGGAGGTGCGCATGCGCGGTGGCCGGGAGCGCGTGTTCATCACGACGCGGTTTCCGCTGCGCGACGACAGTGGGGCGATCGACGCGGTCTGTGTCGAGTCGACCGACATCACCGACCGTCGCCACGAGGCACTCGCCGCCCAGGAGCTCGCCTGGTACACGGAGATGATCTACTCGGCGCTGGAGCAGGACCGCTTCGTTCTCTACGGCCAGCCGATCATCAACCTGAACGGCGGCGAACGGGATGGGCAGGTCGAGCTGCTCGTGCGGATGCGCCGCAGCGTCGGCGGCGAAGACCTGCTCGAGCCGCGCGAGTTCGTGCTCGCCGCGGAACGCTACGACCTGATCGGCGTGATCGACGGGTGGGTCACCGATCGAGCGATCGAGCTCGCTGCGGCGGGCCATCGCGTCGCCGTCAACCTCTCGGCCCGCACGATGTCAGCCAGCCGCGGAATCGAGCGAATCGAGGAGGCGATCCTGATCGGCGGCGCTGTCGCCGGCAACCTCACCTTCGAGATAACCGAGACCGCCGTCGCCGACAACCTCGCTGCCGCACGGATCTTCGCGACACGGCTGCACACCCTCGGCTGCAAGTTCGCACTCGACGACTTCGGCGTCGGCTACGCCGCCTTCACCTACCTGCACCAGCTGCCGGTCGACTATCTGAAGATCGACGTTCAGTTCGTGCGCGACATGCTGAACGACCCGGAGAGCCGCCAGATCGTGCACGCGATCGTCGGCGTCGCACGACAGCTTGGGCTCGAGACGATCGCCGAAGGCGTCGAAGACCACGCCACTCTGGATGAGCTTCGCCGGATCGGCGTCGACTACGCACAGGGCTTCCTGATCGGGCGCCCCAGCCCCGTCTCGCAGTTGTGGCAGCCCGCAAGCCCCAGCGCGTCCGCCGATGGCTGACGAACGCGCCAGCCGCTTCGCAGGCATGCGGTCGCGTGCTCGCAGCCTCTAGCCACCTTGTCAACTTTCCTCGCAAGGACCACCTGAGCCCACGTCTGACACCACGCGTCGCAGCAGGAACGACCGCCGTTGCCCCGGGCTTGACGGCCGCCGCTCTCGCGGTACCGGGCGCCTTCGCCGGCGGCGCGACACGCGCCGTTGCGAGCGTGCGCGCCCGATCGAGGTAAGGCCTCTCAGCAGGCCGCTGGCGAAGCCGGCACGCAGCGGCAGTCGCCGCCAAGCAAGCAGGACAACGCCACCTCGCCGCTCCCAACGCCAAACCAAACAGGCCTGCGGGTAGGCAGGCTGCGCGCCGGCGCCGCCGAAGCGGCGTGTTCACGGGACTGCTCGTGCTCGCCGCAGGCATTATGGTGCCGGCCGCCTTGGTCGCGAGCCTGCGTGCTCCACCCCGTGGCGAGATCCGCGAAGTAGGTGCCCCTCACGCGGGCGGTGCTCAGCGTTGCTCGACGACCATCAGTGAGTGACCGCTCGGGTCGCGAAACCAGAACATCGGCGGGACCGGATCGCCCATCCGCGCGACCTCGGCGTCGACGTCTATACCGAGTGACCTGAACTCGGCGTGCGTGGCGTCGATGTCATCTGTCGCCAGCGTGATACCGGTCTGGACCGGTTCGACCTGCTGCCCCGGCGGCGGTGGTGCCAATGCGATCCCGGTCGTGTCCTTGGGCAGGTAGACCTCGACCCAACGGTAGCGGCCGCCAAACGGCATGTCGGTGCGCTTCTCGAAGCCGATCGATTCGTAGAATCCAATCGCCTGGTCTTGGTCGATGGTCGGAACGCACACGAGGCTGATCTGGCGCACCAGCGTTGCTGTCTTACTCATCTTGCGTCCTCCTGGAATGGGTTATCAGAAACAACGCCCGCGGTGACAGGCCAAACTAATCGGTTTCGCCACGCAGGACCGGGCCGGGAGTGAGGAGGGCGTCGATCTGCCCGATCGCCTGTGTCATTCCTTCCTGCATGCCCATCGCGAGCATTCTCTGCATCTGTTCAACGTCGGTGAAACGGGTGATCACGGTCAGCCGGGTTCCGCCGTCGGCGTCCACGAAGGTGACATGGCCGGCCATCGGCTCGACGCCGCCTATCGGCTCCCCGTCTTCACCGGCGAGCCCGTTGGCGAACTCCAGCCGGCGTGGCTTGTCGATCGCGTCGATGCGCCACCAGCCACGAGGCGTCTCGCCTGCCGGACCGGTCATGAAGTACCGGGACTCGCCGCCGACCCTGAACTCATGACGGGTAAAGGTCGCCGGGAACGTTGGCGGACCCCACCAGCGCTCCAGCTTGCGCGGATCCTCCCAGACCTCCCAGACCCGGTCGGGATTCGCGTCGAAATGTGCGACCAGCGTCATCGTCAACGCATCCGGGTCCTTTGTCGTGCTGATGACCGTCATCTCGTGATCCTTTCCTCGCCGGCGAGAACGTCGGCGATTTGTGTTACGCGTGCAATCCACAGTTGCTCGTACGCGTCGAGCAGCGCGGCGGCCTTACGTAGCGTCGGGAGGTTGCAGCGGACGATCTGCTCGCGGCCGCGCCGTTGCTTGGTGACGAGTGCGGCCCGCTCCAGCACAGCGACGTGCTTCTGCACCGCGGCAAAGCTCATCTCGTAGCGACGTGCCAGCGCCGAGACTGACTGCTCCTGGCGGATCGCCCGCGCGAGGATGTCGCGTCGAGTCGCCGCACCCAACGCCAAGAACACGCGATCAGTCATTTCATCGGTCAATCGATCTACAACCATATGGTTGTAGATTACACGTTTCTGGGCTGAGCACAACTCCCGCCCTCACGACGATCCAGCTGCGATTCGTGATCACGTTGCAGCGGCCCGGAGACCCCGGAGCATGGCTCCAGATGTTTCGCTGCTTCAGCGCCGAGGTCGGCGAGGACGAGGTATCGATAAGTCTCCGCCGCCCGCTTGCCGAGTATCGAGGCAGCCGCCTGGGCGAATCGGGCATGGAGCCGATGAAGGTGCGGTGAGCGGCGAAGCGGCGAACCCCTTTGACGCCCCGCGCTACGGGAGCGATCTACCCGGTGGCGAGCACCGCCTGCCGGCTCCTGACGTGCCCAGCTATGCCCTTGCGGGCTGGTGGTCACGGGTTGGAGCCGTGCTGGTTGATGATCTTGTCCTGCTCGTGCCGCTGATCATCCTCGAGGTGGTCCTCGGGCAGTACCAGACGAGGCATTACATCGCGGCTAACGGGACGGTCGCCACGTCGGTGACATCGCGCTTTACGTGGGTCGATGGCGCGCTGTGGCTCGTTTACGCGGCGGCTCTCGCGAGCCGCCGCGGCGACGGCTTGGCCGCTTGAAGCGGTCGGATCCGAGGTTGGGCCGCGCTCCCCGCCGCCGCTGTCGGGCTGCGTGCTCGCAACCGAATCATCGCGGCTCACCGGCAACGACGCCACTCGTCAAACCGCCTGACAGGGGCAGCCATCGGGGTTGCAACAGCCGAGATGCGCGCCACTCTGCTTCGATCGTTGCGCTAACCGTCGCCGAGCCGTGCGAGTTCTCCTTCGACGAATAGCAGTCCGGCGCGCGCGGTCCAGAGGCGGAAGGCGCGCAGCGTCAGATCGATCGGGTCTTGGTCGTTGAGCTGGGTGTCGAGGGCCTCGACGGTCTCCGCCAGGATGGCCTGCTGAGCCCGCAACAGCGGCGCGCAGGCGAGCCCCGCACGTTGCGCGAACAGGAGCTTCAGCAGCAGAGCTGAACGCAGGTCGCGTACGTGCTCGACGGGCTCGGCGAGCCATCGTTCGAAGGTGCGGCGGCCGGCCGGGGTCAGGTGGAGCAGGGTACGCGGCGCTCCGCGGGCGCCGTGCTCGATGCCCGCCGGCTCGACGAGCCCGGCGTCGATCATCAGCCTGATCGTTCGATATACGACTGCTCGCCGGACAGACCAGACGCGTCCGATCTCGCCCTGCGGTGCCATTGCGCGGACGAGCGTCCAGCCATGGGTATCTCGTTCCGCGAGCAGTCCGAGGGTCGCCAAAGCGTCCAGCGATGGCTCTTCGGATGCGGACTCCATTTTTCCGACGCTACCGCGCCCGCGCCAAGAACACCACTTGGCCGCTACGGCGACGGCGACGTGCCGGACGGCTCAGTATCATCAGGACCTGACTAAAAATCTCTCTTCTCGCCGGCAATAACCACCCAGGAGGACGCGTATGAGGATGAGTTCGATGGCCACGAAACGCCGCTTCGCGGCGGTGGCCGTGACCGGTGCGATCGGGGCCTGCGCGGTCCTGGCAAACTCGGCGGTGGGGCAGGCTGCGCCGGTTGCGCGCGACGCGCACGTGCGGCTGAACATCCTGGGAGCAGCGTCCCTGGCTAACGTATTTCCGAACATCGCGCCGTTTGAGAACTACACCTTCAACGGCTCCGGCGCGCTTGAGACGGACATCGAGCAGGGCGCGCCGGCCGACGTGTACGCGGCCGCGAACTTCAAGGATCCCGAGGCGCTGTACACCGCCGGACTGGTGTACAAGCCGGTCGAGTTTGCGACGAACCTGCTCGTCATGATCGTGCCGAAGGACAATCCGGCCCACATCAAGTCCGTGGCCGACATCACCAATCCCGGCGTGAAGATCGTCGTCTGCAACGCCACCGTCCCATGCGGCGACTACGCGTCATCGGCCTTCGCGAACCTGGGTATCACGGCCGCGGCGGACGCGAACATCGTGAGCGAGGAGACCGATGTCACCCAGGTCGTGGCCCAGATCGCGGCCGGGCAGGGCGACGTCGGCTTCGTCTACATCACCGACGCACTGGCAGCAAAGAACAAGGTCACGCCGATCCTGCTGCCGGCGGCGGCGATGCCGCATACGCAGGACTTCATCGCGGTCGTCAAGGCAACCCCGAACCTGGCGGCAGCCCAAGCGTTCATCAAGCTCGTGCTGTCGTCGAAGGGCCAGAGGCTTCTGCGGGCGGCCGGCTTCGGCAAGGGATGACCTCGCAGTGATCGGCGGCTACGTCCGAGCGAGGACACCTTCCTCGCTGGGACGTATCGCCGTGGTAGTCGCGCTCGGCCTGGTGATTGCGCTCGTCATGGGCTTCCTGCTCGTGCCTATCGTCGCGCTCGTCACCTATCAACCGCTGGGACGGCTCATCGACGAACTCGGCCAGCCGGTCACGACCGACGCGATCGTCGTCTCGCTCAAGACCAACGCGGTCGCGATGGCGCTCACGATCGGGCTCGGGACGCCGCTCGCCTACGTGATCGGAAGAAACCGCTTTCGCGGGCGCAGGCTCGTGATCACGCTGATCGAGTTACCGCTCGTGATGCCGCCGGCGGTCTCGGGCATCGCGCTACTCGTCGCCTATGGTCGGCTCGGACTGCTCGGACACGCGCTCCACGTGCTCGGGGTGAACGTCCTGTTCACGCCCACAGCCGTGGTGATGGCGATCACGTTCGTCGCCAGCCCGTTCTACATTCGCGGTGCGATCGCGGCATTCGAGGCGATCGACTCGACGCTGATCGATGTCGCCGCGACCCTTGGGGCCGGACGACTGCGGCGGATGGTGCGTGTGGCCATACCGCTCGCGCGGGTGGGCCTGGGTGCCTCCGCGGCGCTCGCCTTCGCCCGCGGAATAGGCGAGTTCGGGGCCACGATCCTGTTCGCGGGTAGCTTTCAGGGCGTTACCCAGACTCTTGCAACCGCCGTTTACAGCCTGTTCGACGCCAACCTCGACCAGGCCGTCGCGATCGGAGTTCTCCTGCTCATCTTCAGCGGCACCATCCTCCTCGCCGCGAAATTCCTCGGCTCATGGCCCAGCTCGAGATCGATATCGCGTTAGCCCGACGCGCATTCGAGCTCACGGTCGCCCTGTCGCTCGGTGTTGAAACAGTTGCCCTGGTCGGGCCGTCGGGTGCCGGCAAGAGCTCACTTCTGCGCACCATCGCAGGGCTCGAGCGCCCATCCCGCGGGCGCATCACGCTCGCCGGTGATGTCTGGCTCGACACTGAGAACGGGGTGCGGTTGGAGCCGGAGCATCGCCGGGTCGGATACGTGCCCCAGGACTACGGCTTGTTTCCCCACCTCACGGTGGCAGCGAACGTTCGTTTCGCCGCCAAGCGCAACCGCCCCGACCTGCTTGAGCGTCTCGGGATTGCGCACCTCGCCGGCGCGCGCCCTCCGCAGCTCTCCGGCGGAGAGCGCCAGCGCGTGGCGCTCGCGCGCGCGCTCGCGCGCGAACCCCGCGTGTTGCTCCTCGACGAGCCGTTCGCCGCACTCGATGCGACGACGCATGCGCAGGTGCGCGACGAGCTCGGCGACCGTTTGCAAAAGCTGGCGCTGCCGGTCGTGCTGGTCACACACTCCTTCGAGGACGCCAGCGCTCTCGCTCAACGCGTCGCGGTGCTCGACAGGGGTCATCTCGAGCAGGTGGGCAGCGCATCCGAGCTGCTCGACCGTCCCGCGAGCGCAGTCGTCGCCGCGCTCACCGGCGCGAACATCGTCTCCGCCACCGCGACGCCGGGCGCCCACGGCTCGGCGGTCACGCTGGACGGCGGCGGCGAGCTGGTCAGCGACAGCCGCGCCGAAGGGCCGGTGCAGATCGCGATCCACCCCTGGGAGCTAAAGCTCGCGAACCCACGCACGAGCACGCTGATCGACCACGTCGTGGGGGTACGCCCTTACGAGGGCGGCCTCCTGATCAGACTCAGCCGATTCGTCGTCCAGACGCGGCTCGGCGACGAGACGGCGAGCAGCCTCAGCGAAGGCTCAGCCGTCGGTCTGCGCGTCGAGCCCGCTCACGTCCGCCTGTTTGCCCGCACTCATGAGCCGCCCCGAGCGTGACCCGAAGGGCAAAAGTTCCCCGCGACCAACCGTGTGCCAGCGGCGCTTGCGGCATCGCGATCGCGGCCAGAAAATCGCACACGGCGGCCGCCGTAATGCGCCGTGGAGAGCCATGCCCATCGTTCCCAGTCGCGCTCGAGGCCCGCTGCTCGTATCCTGGGCTGCGGTCGTGGACCACACCGACATGCGAAGCTGCCGCCATGGAGTCGTGCGCGCGGCCACGCGACTTCTGGACGAGCCGAGGAGGCATGATGCGCAGAGCTATCGGGTTGGGGGCCGCGACGTTCGCGGTGTTGGCGCTGTGGAGCGGCAGCGCCCTGGCGAGCACGACGTTCAAGCCGCGTATCGGTGGGGCGCTCGGGCTCTTCCCCTCGTATGCGAACACCGACATCGCGACCGGCGATCAGACGGCCGCCGACTACCACGGCGGCGCGGTGATGGCCGCGAACGTCGTCGTCCACACGATCTTCTGGGCGCCGGCCGGCTACGCCTTCACCCCGGGCTACGAGCCGCTCGTGAAGCAGTTCCTGACCGACGCGTCCGCCGCGAGCGGCACGACGAGCAACGTCTTCTCGGTCCTGCGCCAGTACGGGCAGCAGACCGGTAGCTCCACCGCTGTGCTTGGCAGCTACTCGATCGCCTTCAACGCGGCGAGCGACTCGATCGACGACGGCGACGCCTATCCGGCGTCGGGTGGCTGCGCGTCACCGAACGGCGTGCAGACCTGCGTGACCGACGGCCAGGTCCAGGCTGAGATCGACTCGGTCGCTCCGGCGGACGAGCGCGGCCTGGGCAACCTCTGGTTCGTGCTGCTGCCGGCGAACGTCGATGAATGCATCGCCGTCGGCTCCTGCGGCAGCAACACCTTCGCCGGCTACCACGAGGAAATGAACCGGGCCCACGGCGTCACGATCTACGGCGTGATCATCGACCCGATCGTCGAGGTCGTAGCTGTCCCGGGCGGCGATCCCGAAGGTAATCCCGACGCCGAGGCGACGGTCGACACGATCGCGCACGAGACGGTGGAGGCGATCACCGATCCCGAGGGCACCGGCTGGCTGGACCCCGACGGCTACGAGGTGGCCGACAAGTGCGAGACCGGCCCACAGATAGGAAACCCGCTCGGCTACGCCGCGAACGGCTCTCCCTACGACCAGCTCATCGGCGGCCACGAGTACCTGATACAGGAGATGTGGTCAAACGACGACGGGGGCTGCGTGCAGCGAACGACCCAGACCGCATCCCCGCTGCCGCTCCCGCAGATCAACTTGACGCAGTTCAGCAGCACGGTGAGCGGCAACGTCAGCTCAGACACCGCAGGTGTACGGGTCACCGTCGCCGTTTACCGCAAGCGGCGGGGTTCGGGCGCGAGCACGCCGGCGAGCGCACCGTCGATCTCGGGTGCGACCACGCCCGCGAGCTCGCTCGCCACCAAGGTGGTTCAGGCCTCCACGACCACGGGCGCTGACGGTGCGTGGTCGCTGTCGCTGGCGCCCTTCGCCGTTGGCGACGACCGCGACCTCATCACGGTGACCTACTCCGGCGCGCCGCTGCTGCCGGACTTCATCACAACCGGAAACGGCGGCAGTCCGTTCGCGGAGGGAGGGTGGACCGGCTGGTCCGACCTCGACAACGCAGGCGACGTCAGCAACCGCAGCGGCGGCTTTGTGACGGTCGGTCCGTGCTTCCAGACGGGCGTCCTCACGCTCGAGGTCGGCGCCACCGACTACTCGCCGACTGACACCTGCAACACGCAGACCGACACCTCGACGATCGCGACCGGGCCGATCTCCGCCGGCGAGGCGGTCACCTTCAGCTCGGTCGACAACCGCGCGTTCACGCAGCCCCAGCCGGTCGAGCCGTCGCTCGACCCGCAGGGCAACGAGACCGGAGCGCTCGTCAAGCTCACCGTGAAGCTCGGCGAGCCCGGCGCGCAGTCGACGTTCAGCAGCCCGCTTGCGGACGTGCTGCCGTTGCGGCGGCTCACGGGCTTCCCCACGTGCACGGCCGACCTGCAGTTCGGAGCCGCCGAGTGCACCGGTCTTGTTCCCGGCGCCAAGTACAGCGTGACCCGCGCACGGGGTGCTGACACGCTCACCGGCCGCGCCGGCCAGCGCGGCACGATTGTGGTCGGCCCGTTCAACGGCGCCCCGCCGCTGACCGGCGGCGACGTCCTGACGCTGAGCAACGGACGAATGGTGCTGACGACGCTGCACCTGGCCCACCTGCGGGCGGTGGTCTACGGCGGAGAGACGGTGCTCGCCGCCGGCAGCCGCTGCCAGCCCGGCCTCTACTACGGGGCGCCACCGTCAACGCCGTCACCAGCCAGTTCGGTCGCCGGGCTCACAGGCCAGAACGGCGCGACGCTGACCGGCCGGATCTGCCCGGCGAGCGGGTCGGCGGAGGGCTTCTCGGACGCGGCGATCGTGCAGGCCGACGACCGCAGCGGGGGACTCACGCAGACGGAGGTCGCCGACATATCGAGCACCTCGCCGGTTGACGGCGAGACTGTCTACGGGCGGTTCACCGCGCGCGCGCAGGCGTCCTTCCTCGGTCCCAACGACGAGGTCATCCCGAGCGCGTATCCCATTTTTCTGGCGATCACGCCGGCGAATGGCACGAAGCCGACGATCACGGTGAGCGACGTCAACACCGTGTCTGGCAAGCCGATAAAGAGCCTGAAGCCGGGGATCTATGACGCGACCTGGACGTGGCACGATTTCAACGGCGACGCGCTCACGATTGCCACGAGCTTCGTGGAGGAGCCGGCGACAGGATCCGCGGATTCCGGGAGCGCTCCGGCCAAGCGGAAGGTCGCCTGCCCTCTCGCCAGGAGCACGAGCGTCTGCGACGTGCGCGACGGACGGCTTCAGAGCAACAGGAGCAATCATCAGAGAGGGCCACTGCGCGACCCGCGCCAGGCGGGCTCACGCAGGCACCTGAGCTTCGCGTTTGATCTCCATCTCGCGCTCCCCGGGTAGCGCCGCCCAGACGCCACCGCCAGGGCGCTCGCTCGTAGGCCACGAGCTGGCGCCGGCGGGCCGAGGGGCGTGATTGGTGGCAGCTGGGTGCAGCGAGCCGTCGCTGGGCCTGCTACCTGGGCGGCGGGGGGCCCTCGAGAACTTCCGTGATGCCCAATGCGTCGACGTAGTGCTGCAATCCGGGCGGGGAGTAGTGCTCGGCTGCTTCTCTGAAGCGTCGGTCGGCGCTCGAGGCGATCGACTGTCCCGGAGCTCCGTCGACCGGAAGCTCCTTGAGTCGATGGTAGGGACGCAGCGCTTCCCAGAACCCCCTGCGTGAGTCGTGGATAGTTGCTGCGTAGTTCGGAGCCACGACCTCCCCGGCGCCGACCGCAGCGCCGACCTTCAGCTGGCCGGGCTCCAGCACGAGCCCGCAGTCGGTGGCGTGCGCAACCATCCAAAGGAGTGCGATGTCGGAGAGTGATGGGTCTGCGGATCCGCCCCCGACCTCCGAATGCACCCCAGAGAACCACACCTGCTCGAGCGTCTGTCCGCCTTGCTTGTTGTCGGGGTCACGCGTCCACAGCGTTGGTTTGAACGGCTCGCGTTGCTCGTCGATCGCGAGCGCATGGTAGGCAAAGCGGACGCGGCTACTGAGCTGGGTGTCGTGAAAGCCCCACAGCTTCTCCCAGCCCGTGAATCGCGTCGACATCTCGGACCAGCCCGGAAGCCCTTCTGGGATTCCGAGTGCGCCCACGGTGTCCCAGACGCCGATGAAGTGAATGATGAACTCGATTGCTTCCTGATCCCACGAGTACATCTTGCGAAAGATCTGCGACGCGAGCGCGTCTGGATGGGTTTGCGAGGTGCGGTCCCTGTAGAACGCGAACGCCGCGTCCACCTGGTCGAGGTGCTCGGCGCGGAGTATCCCGCAGTTGCGCACCAGTCCCGCCACGCTCCGCGCCGTGTACGCGCCCCTGCTGAAGCCGAACAGGAAGATCTCATCGCCCGGGGCGTATGCCTGCGCCAGAAACCGGTAACAGTTGCGCACGTTCGCCGACAGCCCGTACCCGAACGCGCCGCCGAGCAGCCGCTCGTCGGGAGTGCTTCCAACGCCTGGCTCGTAGAAGAGCAGCTGCCCGCCGGCTGCAGTCGTGGCTACGGCGAGCGCAAGCTTTGCGACGTTCGTGGGCGCACCCACGCCGCCATGGATCTCGTCCGGGACGTTCCAGGTACCGTCGCAGCAGACCACAAGCTTCTTCGGCATCCGCCTACCTCTTCTCGCGGCCCCCGAATCCGCAGCATCGGGTTCCCGCGGACGACCAGCGCCTCAACCGAGCGTAACGATAGCGTCAAGGTCTGCCGCTATCGGCGGGGGGCGGGGATGCACCGAGGCAGGGGCCGAAAGCCTTGGAATCTGCCAAAACTGCTGTGGCGAATGGTCCTCACACGGCTCCAGCCGGGGAGGGGACCGGCTGCTGCCGGCCGCGACCCCGGGGTGCAGCGTGTGGCCGTCGGCCGTCCGCGCAGCGATCTCGAATCCTCCCGATGGCGACAGCGGCTGGGCGACCCACACGGTGCCGTCGGGGCCCAGCGCCGATGTGCCGGCCCCTAGGTCGTACTGAAATCCTGCGGCGAGCGTGAAGCGCGCGCCGAAGGACAGCGTTGGCGGCATCGCGCCGCCGGCTTGCGTCGCCAGCACACAGAGAAGCGGTGCGACCGCCGCCACGCTGCGCCGCAGGCCCAGCGGCGGGGTCAGTCGCGTGTCGCTTGAACGCGGCCGCGGAGCTCAAGCCGCGGTCGGGCTGCGCGCTGGCTCGCGAGTGACGGCTCAGCTCTGCGGACGGCGAGGAGCCCGGCGGCTAGCATGGGCTGACGACAACCCGCACGCAGGACGGAGGACGCAGGGAAATGATGCCGGTCGCAGCCACGGATGCGAGCCGTGAGAAACGGTGGGACCCCGCGACCGGGATGCCGCTGTTCGAGGAGCCCGACTGGACGAAGGTCCCGGTGGAGCGCGCCAGAATGCGAGCCCTGCAGCGGCGCAGCGACGTTCCTGGTCTGCTGCGATTCGGGAGCTACCTCGGGCTGCTCGTGATCTTTGGCGCCCTCACCGTCCTCGCGCATCCGCTTTGGCTGAAGGTGATCTGCTTCCTGGCCTACGCGACGGTCTACGCCTTCAGCGAGGCGATCCTGCATGAAACCCATCATCGAACCCCGTTTCGCACGCTCTGGATCAACGAGGTCGCTCACCATGTCAGCGGGCTGTTCGCGTTCAAGGAGCCGCTGCGCGACCGCTGGCTGCACGCCGGCCATCAC
The DNA here is from genome assembly GCA_963788385.1 of uncultured Solirubrobacterales bacterium. GTDB lineage: Bacteria > Actinomycetota > Thermoleophilia > Solirubrobacterales > Solirubrobacteraceae > Palsa-513. Next base: position 73,447 of record CAWBGR010000012.1, on the reverse strand, counting down.
ACCTACACCTACTACTCCGAGATCGACCCTGAGATCGCAACCGACCGCCCGCCGCAGTTCGGCACGCTGATCTTCGACTTCATGCGGATCCACAACGCTGTGGTGAACTGGCTGTGGCCGACGGTCCGCACCGCGTTCACCGGCCTGGACGACCTCGGTAAGCGCTGGGTACCAAAGGCATATCACCGCCAACTCGTGTGGTCGGCGCGAGCCTGTGTCGCCTTCTACGCTGGCGTGATCGTGCTGTCCGTGGCGATCCAAAGCTGGTACCCGATCTTCTTCATCTTCGTCGCCCGCTTCGTCGGCGCGCCGCTGCACAGCTGGGTCACCTTCATCCAGCACGCCGGACTGGAGGAGAACGTGTCGGACTGGCGCGAGAACACGCGCACCGTCCACATGAACCCGCTGCTGCGACTGCTCTACTGGAACATGAACTACCACGTCGAGCACCACATGCATCCGACGGTGCCGTTCCATGCGCTCGCTCGATTGCACGGAGAGATCGCGAGCCAATCGCCTCCGGCGTACTCAAACACGCTGGTGGCGTGGAACGAGATGATCCGCGCGCTCTGGCGACAGCGGCGCGAGCCGAGCTACTCGGTGCATCGCCCGCTGCCGCAGGAGATCGACGCCGACCCAGGGCAGGACGCGGTCTGACGATGCCCTGGGTTGCGGTTGCCGGTGCGCAGGAGATCGAGGAGGAGGACGTCATCGAGGTGACGGTCGGCGAGCGTGTGCTGGCGATCTATCGCACCCGGGAGGGGTACTTCGCCACGGACGGCATCTGCACCCACCAGCGCGCCCATCTTGCCGAGGGCCTCGTGATCGGCAACGTCATCGAATGCCCAAAGCATCAGGGCCGCTTCGATCTGCGCGACGGTGCGGCCAAGGGCCCGCCCGCCAGCGTTGCGCTTTGCACCTATCCGGTGAAGCTCTCGGGCGGCCAGGTGCACGTCGAGATCTGATCGCTGAGATCGCGCGCACGCTTCCCGCGGCCCGCCGGCGCCTGACGCGCGAGGGCCGGCAGCGAGCATGGGGGGAGGGGCCACCCCGCCTCGTGGACGTTGCGTTCCGACCGGTGCGCCGCAATCCCTGACGGCGCGCCGGCCAGGTTGGTACTAGCGACCCCTCTGCCTGCCGTAGGAGCGCGTGCGTCCGGCGGCCGGGGCGCCGCCCGCGGCGGCCGCCGATCCGGACCGCGGGCCCTTGTTGCGTGGGCGGCGCGGTGCCGGCGATCTGGCGCCGTCCGGGCGCGAACCGGCCCGCGGGCCGTCTGAGCGCAGCCCCGCGGCGACGCCGTGTTCGATCCCCAGCTCATCCGCCAGACCGGCGATCTTGGTGCGTTCCGAGGCGGAGTGGAAGGTGATGCCGATGCCGCTGCGACCCGCGCGTCCCGTGCGGCCGACGCGATGGACGTAAGCGTCGCGATCCTCCGGCGGGTCGAAGTTGATGACGTGGGAGATGCGGTCGACGTCGATGCCGCGGGCGGCAACGTCGGTGGCGACCAGCGTCCTGACGTGGGCTGATTCGAAGCTTGCAAGCGCCCGCTCGCGCTGGCTCTGGGAGCGGTTGCCGTGCATCGCGACGGCCGTGACACCATGGTCGCCGAGCCGCTTGACCAGGCGGTCGGCGCCCCGCTTGGTGCGGACGAACACGAGGGTCAGATCGCGCTCGGCGCCGAGTTCGGCGACGAGCGCGGCAACGCGAGACTGGGTTTCGACCTCCACGAAGCGGTGCTCGACGCTCGCCGCGGCGTGCCCGGGGTCAGGCGTGTGCTCGAGGCGCACCGCGTTGCGCGTATAGGCCTTCGCCACGCGGCCCGTCTCCCCGGACAGGGTGGCCGAAAAGAACAGCGTCTGGCGGTCGGCGGGACAGAGGCGCACGATGCGGTCGACGGCAGGCCGGAAGCCCATGTCGAGCATGCGGTCGGCCTCGTCAAGCACAAGCATCTGGATGGCGTCGAGATCGAACGCTCTGCGCGCGATCAGGTCTTCGAGGCGGCCCGGTGTCGCTACGAGGATGTGTGCGCGCGCAGCGATCTGGGACTGCCGTGAGAGACCTACGCCGCCGTACACAGGCGCGGTTTTGAGCGCGCGGGCATGGGCGATCGGGTAGAGCTCCTCGGCGATCTGCACGACGAGCTCGCGCGTCGGGGCAAGGATCAGCGCTGCGGGCCGCGCAGCGTCCGCGGCGATGCGCTCGACCAGCGGCAGGGCGAAGGCGAGCGTCTTGCCGGAGCCGGTTGGTGAACGCACGAGCACGTCGTGGCCGGCGAGGACCTCGCCGATCACAAGACTCTGGACGGGGAACGGATGCGTGACGCCGCCGCGCGCAAGCGCGTCGACGACAGTGCGCGACACGCCGAGCTCGGCGAAGGACGTTTTGGACATGGATGACTCCTGTTCGGCGGCGCTTGGCCGCGAGAGATTCGGGAGGCTATGGCTGACCCGAAACCTCGATGAACAAGGGACCCAAGCGAGCTGCCTCGCGGCCGAGCATGCCGACCGCCAGTCAACCGTAGCAGACGGCCTGGTCGCGTCAGGCCGCGCGCCGGCTGTCAAGTCGGCGAGTATGCATGCAGGAGCATGAGCGATTGAGAGTCCTCGGACGACCGGCGGCCAGCGTCGCGGTCATCGTCGCCTACGTCAGCGGCGTCTTCATGACGGCGATGGATCTGCACATCGTCAACGTCGCTCTGCCCACGCTGAGCCGCGATTTCGGCGCCTCGATTGCCAGCGTCGACTGGACCGTTCTCGGCTACGTGCTGAGCCTTGCCGTGTTAATCCCCGCTTCGGGCTGGATCGGCGATCGCGCCGGCACGAAGCGGACGTTTCTGGCAGCGCTGGCGATATTCACCCTGGCGTCGGCCGCGTGCGGGGCGGCGCAGAGCCTCGGCGAACTGATCGCGGCACGCGTCCTCCAGGGCGCCGGCGGGGGGCTCCTGGTGCCGGCGGGCACGGCGATGCTTTTTCGCGCCTATCCGCCGGAGCGGCGGGCGCGGCTGACCCGCACGGTCCTTCTGCCGATCATCATCGCTCCCGCGAGCGCGCCGATCATCGGCGGGATCTTCACCCAGGACGCCTCCTGGCGCTGGGTCTTCCTGGTCAACGTCCCCATCGGCGTGCTGGTGTTCGCGTTCTGCGCCGTCACGCTCGTTGAACACCGCGAGGCCGCCCGCGGGCGGTTCGATCTGGGCGGATTCATGCTCGGGGGCGGCGGGCTGGCGCTCGTGCTCTACGCGCTGAACGAGGGCTCGGTCCACGGCTGGGGCTCGCCGCCGATCGTGCTCTCGGGTTTGCTCGGCGCCGCCTCGCTGATCGCGTTCACGCATGCCGAGTACCACAACGCCAATCCGCTGCTGAACCTGCGCCTGCTGCACGATCGCCTGTTTCGCTCCACCAACATGGTGTTCGTGCTCACCAGCGGCGCATTTCTCGGCACCCTGTACCTCACGCCGATCTTCCTGCAGGAGGTCGCCGGCTACACGCCGATCGCCTCTGGCACGACGACGTTCATGGAGGCCATCGGAGTCGCTGTCGCCTCGCAGTCGGTGGGGCGCCTCTATCCGCTGCTCGGCCCGCGCCGGATGGCGGCGGGCGGCGCGTTCGTCCTGGCGGCACTGCTGCTGTGCTTTCAGTTCGTCGACGCCGGTACGAACCCGTGGCTCGTGCGCGGTCTGATGTTCTGCGTCGGCGGCGCCAACTCCGCGCCGTTTCTCGCTGTTCAGACAGCGATGTTCACGACGATCCCGCCGGCCGACATCGGTCACGCCTCGGCGATATACAACACCGCGCGACAGGCGTCGGTGGCGGTTGTCGTGGCGATCCTCTCGGCGATCGTGGCCAGCGTCGCCGGGCCGCGCTTGGGCGCCTTCCACGGCGCCTATCTGGCCCTGGTGGCCCTCGCGGCACTCGGCGGCGTGACCGCGGTCGTGCTGGTTCGCAGCCGCGACGCCGCGGCGACGATGGTCGCGCGCTGAGCGGGGAGGCGGTTCGCCGGGCCCCGCCCGGCGCCACAGCGACTGCGCGGAGCGCTCGCGCAAACTGAACATCGCGGGGGACGGTCGTACGCCGAGCCAAGACGCGGATCGGCGGGCTCCAGCGAGCAGCAGACCGACCGCGGCGATCGCCCGCTGAAGCCGAACGCAGTGGGTCCGTTCGTGCGGCCGGCGCCTCGCCGCACCGGCGGCGATCAGCTTGCCGTGCGCGCGTCATGCGCCGCGCGGGCGGTGGCCGTCGCGCGCGAAGCACGCGCTCGCGGCTGTTCATCAGTTTTCGAAGAAATGAAAGGAATCTTCCGGCTGTCAAGCGGCCCAGGACGTGGACCGATATCGCGGACAAATAGACCAGGTGCGCCGACGCAATTTGAGGCGCTGCCGCGACGATTCCGAGGACGAAACGAGCATGCGCTTGATCAAGATTCGACATCACCAGCATCCCCGGCCACGGTCAAAACAGCAGGCTGTGACGACCGCCGCGGTCGGGGCAGCGGTTGCCGCGGCTCTGGCCCTGACGACGATGGGCGCACTCGGTGCGTTCAACGCCACGATCACCCAGAACGGCACGCTGACCGCCGGCACGATCGTGCTCAAGGAGGTCGGCAGCTCCAACACCTGTTATTCCGCCGGCGTGGCGAGCGGCGCCATCCTGGGCGGCAACAGCTACAGCTGCACCACGATCGACACCTTCGGCGCACCGACCGGCCAGGTCCCGGGCGGCACGGCGAACACGCAGACGCTGACATTCACCAATGTCGGCACGACAAACGCTGGGACCTTCACCGTGACACCGGCGACGTGCACGGCGGCCGGCAGCGGCACCTTCTACGGAAGTGACACCGCCGGGTTCTGCGGCAAGGTCGACATCACGATCGGCAACGGCGCCTCGGTCTGTTACTACCCGTCGCAGGCCAGTGCCTGCCCGGCGCTGTCGAGCACCTACACGCTCGCGACGCTGACGAGTGCCGCCACGATCGGCTCCGGCCTGGCCGCCGGCGCCTCCGACACCGTCGTCGTGAGCACCAAGCTCGACACCTCAGCGACGAACAACGACATGGGACTCCAGGCCACCCAGGGATTCACCTTCACGCTCAACCAGTAATCGATCCAAGAGGTCGATCGTCATGGCGCAGGTCAAGCCGAGGCGCGCGGACGGGGCAGTTGCTCCGGCAAACCGCGTGCCTCGGCCGCTTCGCGGCCGGCTGGCGGCCGTCGCCGGCACGCTGATCCTCGCCGCGCTCGGCGCGTGGATCTTCGGGCGCCGCCGCGGCGGCGCTGCTCAGCCGGCCGGCGCACGCGCGCCGGAGCGCACGGCGCAGCCCGCTGCCGCGGCAATCCGGCAACTCGCGCCGGCCGCGAGCGCAGCAGGCGACCAGGTTCGAACCGCAGCTTCGAGGCGGCCGCCAGGCTCGCCGGCGCGGCGCTCATATCGTGCGCGGCGACTGGCTCGCTGGCTGCCGGTTGCTCTGGGTGCGCTGGCCGCGCTCGCCCTCGGCGGGTGGATCTTCATCGCCCACGGCGACATGCTCGTGATGCAGACCCCCTCGATGGGAACGACGGCGCCGGCTGGGAGCCTCGTGCTGACCCGGCCGATCGGGGCCGCCCCGCTGCGGCGCGGGATGGTCGTCGCCTTCCACGTTCCGAGCACCGGCGCGGTCTACATGCACCGGGTCGCACAGCTTCTCCCCGGCGGCGCGTTTCGCACCCGCGGCGACCTGAACACCTCAGACGACGGCTGGGAGCTCACGCGCACCTCGATCATCGGTGTGCCGGTCGCCATCATCCCCGACCTCGGCTGGGTGGTGAACGGGCTTCCGTGGGCTCTCGCGGTACTTGCGGCGGGGGCGATCCTCAGCCTCATACTGCCCCGCTTTCTGCGCCCGGCGATGCGCTCGGTGACGGTCGGCGGCGCCTTCGCATTGCCGCTGTACATGGTCCGGCCGTTCGTGCGGGTTGCGGTCGCGAGCGCCGGACGGGTCACAACCGCCGCTGCCGGTGGGCACAGCGCCGCCGCGCGTGGAGCGCACCATGGCGGCGTGACGATGGCCGCCTCCTCCCATTCGGGTGCGAACTTCCTTGCGCGGCTCGTCAACGGCGGCGTTCTGCCTTTGCGTATCAGCATCACCGGCACGCACACGGTGATCGAGCCCGGTCACGCCGGCATCATCGCGGCGCGCCTGGCAAGCCGCTCGAACTCGACGCTACAAGCGCACGCGATCCTGCCAATCTGGGCCTGGGTGCTGGTTGCGGCGATCGTGCTGTCTCCGCTCGCGGTTGGCATGCTGGCGCTGCGCGAAGGTACCGAGACGCTCGCGCCAGACCGAGCCCGCCGTCGCCTCCCTCGCGGCCGCGTGCTCGCCAGGCTCAGCGTCGGCCGCGAAGCAGCCGAAGCCCGCGGGTGACAGGAAGCGGCAATGTGGCGAAGCTCTGACAGAGACACGCGCCGCCTGGGTGCTCGGAACGAGCACGCGAGCGCAGGGGGCGAGCGGGGCGGCGGCGGGCCGCCGTCGCGGGCGCCGGAGGGGAGACCGCTGTGAGCGGCCGCGCCGCCAAGCTGCGCCGGCCCAGTGGGCGCCTGGTCCGGCGGTTGATCCTGTTCAGCCTCTCCGTGGCGCTGGTGGCGGCCACGACGCCGACGCTGGCCGCGTTCACGGCGACGATCACGGGGAGCGGAACGACGACCGCGGCCTCGGTTGTGCTGACGAACGCGCCGGCCGGCGGCGGCACGTGCACCTCGACCGGCGCGACGAGCGCGCCGTTCAGCAGCGACAGCACCAGTTGCACCGGGAACCCATGGCCGGGCTCGGAGCTCTCGAGCCTCTTGCCGAGCTCACTGACGAGCACATTCGCGAACGCCGGCACCTCAGCGCCGAGTTCCGCGACGCTCACCAGCGCGACGGGCGGGCTGGAGGTCGCCAGCGATGCGTCCGGCGACGGTGACGACGCGTTCCCGCTCGGGGGCGTTACGTTCGGCGCGAGCGGCCCGCTGAGCGCCGCCGCCGCTAGCTTCAACGGGTCGACCGGCATGCTCGAGACGCAACAGAAGGTCGCGAGCCCGTCGGGCGGCAACTTCACGCTGGCAGCCTGGGTCGATGTCGCCTCGGGCTACTCGAGCGGCGGCGAGATTGTCGGCTTCGCGACCTCCCAGAGCGGGACGCCCGCGGGGTGGGCGCCCAACCTGTGGATGGACAACTCAGGGCACATCGCCGCCGGCGAGTACACAGGCGGCACCACTCAGGTTGCCACCACGTCGGCCACCTACAACACCGGCAGCTGGTACTACGTCGTGGCGTCGTTCAGCTCCACCGCGGGGCTGAAGATCTACGTCAACGGCACCTCCGTCGCCACCAACGCGAGCGCCACCTCAGCTCAGGCCTACGACGGCTATTGGACGGTCGGCTGGGCCTATGGCGCGGTCTACGTCCCGACGCCCTTGAGCTACTACCTCGCCGGCTCACTCGCCGAGGTCGCCGTGTTCCCGTCGGCGCTGTCGGCAGCGCAGGTGACGACGCTCTACAACAGCGGATCGGGCACCGAGTCGAGCTTCGAAACCCGTGTCCTCGCCGACTCGCCGAGCGAGTTCTGGCCCCTGCAATCGGCCTCGACGACGGCGACCGGCCTGCCCGTCGTGGCGTCGCTGCCCGACCTCACCGGCAACAACAATCTCGGGACGCCGATGGGCGGCGTGACGCCATCCGACGCTGGCCCGTTCGCGAACGACGGCGCGATGTACTTCGACGGCGCCACCGACGGGACGAGCTGGGCCGAGACCGCGACCGCCAACGCCGCACTCCCGGCTGCGTTCACGATCGCGGTGTGGTTCCGGGTGCCCAGCGGCTGGAGCGGCGGTGGCGGCATCCTCACCTTCGACAGTGCCCGTTCGGGCTCGGGTACCGGGAACGACCCCGCCGCGTGGATGGATAACAGCGGCAAGATCGTCGTCGGCGTGCACAAGTCCTCGTCCTACTACCAGGCGACCTCGACGAGCGCCTACAACAACGGGCAGTGGCATCTGCTCGTTGCCACGGTGAACTCGTCCGGGCTGAAGGTCTACGTCGACGCGGGCACGGCAGTCACCAACGCCAGCGCCACCTCGGGCGGGGCGAGCGGCGGCTACTGGCAGATCGGCGTCCTCAACGCAGCGACAAACTGGACCGACCAGCCGACTGACGACTACTGGACCGGTGAGCTCGCGCATTTCGCCTACTTCGCCTCGGCTCTGAGCGCCGCGCAGATCACGACCCTGCACGGCGAGACAAGCCTCGGCGCCTACGAGGCGCAGATGCTCACCGATGCTCCCGGCTTCTACTGGCCACTCACCGACAGCGGCACGACCGAGAGCGAGGCCTTCCCGTTCTTCGAAGTCGAGCCGGACTCCTCGAGCGCCAACGACGACGCCACCGCGGTGGGCGCCACGGTGACGCTGGGGGTCCCCGGCCCGCTGGGCACGTCGAGCTACGCGGCCGCCCTGAGCGGGGCGAGCGGCTACATGGAGACAGCCGGCGCGATTCCCCTAGCCTCGGCGCCCGACACCTTCTCGCTGGTCGCGTGGTTCAAGGCGCCGAGTCACGCGACGGGAGGCGGAATCATCGGCTACGACGCCGCACAGAGCGGCGCCGGGCTCTCGCACGACCGCCAGATCTGGATGGACAACAGCGGCAAGGTCGTCGCCGGCATCAGCGGCGGCACCGGCGTCGAGGCGGCCTCCACCGCGACCTACGACAACAACGCATGGCATCTCGCCGTCGCCGTGTTCACGCCGTCCACGTTGACCCTGTACATCGATGGTGCGCAGGTCGCGAGCAAGACCTCCGGGATCAGCGACCTCAACTACGCCGGCTACTGGACGGTCGGGTTCATGAACAACACCGGCACCTGGGCCGACATGCCGACCAACGAGCAGTGGACCGGCGAGCTCGCCGATCTGGCCGTGATTCCCTCAGCGGTCTCCGCCGCGACCGACACGACGATCAAGGGCGAGGCCACACAATCTGCGCTGGCGAGCGAACTGCTCTCACTCTCGCCGACCGCCTACTGGACGCTCAGCGACCCTGCCAGCGCCCCGACGCAGGACGGCGGCGTCGAGATCTCGGTGCAAGCCGCCAACAACGGCACCACGACCTGCCTGTTCCCAGCCGGCGCCGGGAGCTGTCCGGCGCTGAGCGAGTCAGACCTCTATCCCGGCGCGGGGACGACGGCGCCCGCTGCCCCGACGGCCTCGCACTCCACGACGCTCACGCTGTCAGCCGAGGACTCGACCACGCCGCCGGCGGCCTTCGCCGGCCTGCACTTCATCATGCCGCTGACCCTTGCGGGCACGGTCTCCGGCAGCTCGTGGAGCGCCTCGCTCGCCTACCTCGCCGCGAACGTCGAGTTCTGAGCGCCGCCGGCGAGCCTCGCGCTGTCGCGGCGGCCGTGTTGCGCCAGCCCGACGGCCTCGAGCGGCGCGCGTGCCTTCAGCAGCAGCTCGCGCAACTCGGCGCGGGGGTCCGACTGCACGGTGATCGCGCCGCCGGCGCCGATCGTCATCGCGCGAGTGGAGTTGACGATTGTGCGGATCGCGATGCTGAGGTCGGCGGCGCCGGCTGCCGACAGGTAGCCGATCGCGCCCGAGTAGATGCCGCGCGGACGGGTCTCGATGCGGTCGAGCAGCTCCATCGTGCGTGTCTTTGGAGCGCCGGTCATCGAGCCGCCCGGGAAGGACGCACGCAGCGCGTCGACGATGGTCACGCCGTCGCGCAGCCGCGCATGGACCGTCGAGACGAGCTGGTGCACGGTCTCGTAGCTCTCGACGGCCATCAGACTGGGCACCGCGACCGAGCCGATCTCGGCAACCCGGCCGAGGTCGTTGCGCAGCACGTCGACGATCATCAGGTTCTCGGCGCGGTCCTTGCCGGCGCGGCGCAGGCGGGCTGCCGCCTCGCGGTCCTCGCTCACGGTCACGCCGCGCGCAACGGTGCCCTTGATCGGCCTGGCTTCGAGGCGCCGGGAGCGGTCGAGAGCAAGGAAGCGCTCAGGCGAGGAGCTTGAGACCTCGACGCCGCCCAGGCGCAGGAACGCGGCGAACGGGGCCGGGTTGACGCGGCGCAGCACACGGTGCAGGCCGAGCGTGTTCGTGCATGGCGGCGCGAGGAGTTCGTTGGTGAGGCAGATCTCATAGCTCTCGCCGGCCGCGAGCAGCCGCTGGCAGGTCTCGATGTCGGTGAGGTAATCCTCGGCGGCGCGGCGCAGCGCAAAATGCGTGAGCCCGCCGGGATCGCTCGGCTGCGGTGGTGGGGCTCTGCGCACGCGGCGCAGCCGGCCGGCGATGTGCTCGGCCCAGCTCGCCGCGTCCGCGCGGTCGGCTGACGTCGTCAGGCAGATCGCGTGAGCCTCATCCGCGGTGTGGTCGTAGGCGATCACGCGGTCGGCGAACATCAGCGCAGCATCCGGGAGGAGCGAGCGATGCGCGAGCGCGCCCCCGCACTCGGCCTTCAGCTCGTAGCCAAGGTAGCCGACGAATCCCCCGATGAACTCGAACGGGAGGTCGCGGCCCGCGACCGAGAGCTCGGCAAGCTCGCGGTCAAGCCAGTCGAAGAGCGCGGTGTCATGGGTCTCGCGGCGTCCGCCGCGATCGACCGTCAGGCGGTGCGCGGCGACGTCGTGGCAGATCAGCGCCGACAGCGGTCCGCCGCCCGCGCCCATGTAGGAAAACGCTCCGAGCGGCGGGACTTCGCAGCTCGAGTCGAGCCAGAAGGCGTTGCGCTGCGCCCCGTAGAGCTCCACGAAGGCGTCCTCGGCGAGCGGCGGCCGGCGCACCGAGCGCACGACAAGCTCGAGCCCCTGCGCCGGGCGCCGGGCGCGCGGCGTGGGCGTGGGCGTCGGCGCCGGAGCGGGGGCGCCGCCGCCGTTGCGCCCGCGTGCGTTGCGCACTCCTGTGCTGCGCCCGCTTCCCAGGCGGCAGAAATTCTCGAGCAGCCGCGCGCCCCACTCCGTCTGCACCGACTCCGGGTGAAACTGCACCCCCCAATGCGGGTGCTCGCGATGGCGGACCGCCATCACCGTTCCCGACGCCGTGCGGGCGATGACCTCGAGTGCGGCGGGCAGCGGCTCGCGAACCGACAACGAGTGATAGCGCACCGCGAGAAAGCCCTGTGGGATCCCCCCGAACAACTCGCAGCCGTGGTGGAAGATACGGCTGCGCCGCCCGTGCATGGGCCGCGGCGCGGCGCTGACCTCGCCGCCGTGGGCCAGCACGAGGCCCTGGTGCCCGAGACAGACGCCGAGCACCGGAAGGTCAGTCTGTGCCAGCGCGCTGCGCGAGAGGCCGAAGTCGCGCGGGCGGTCGGGCCGTCCCGGGCCGGCGGAGATGACGCAGCGGGCGAAGCGCCCGGCGTCGAGCGCCAGCCACTCGGCTTCGTCGTTGCGCACGACCACCGGCTCGCTACCCTCGACCAGCGCCAGCAGCTGGAAAAGGTTGAAGGTGTTCGAGTCGTGGTTGTCGATCAGGAGCGTCGTCAACGGGCCCTCATGGCGCATGATCGCCGTTACGCGAGTATTGCGCCCATGGCCGTGACCGAACCGCCGCTCGACTTCGCCGCAGTGTGCGCGCCGGCGGCCGACCTCGGCGTGTTCGAGACGTTGCTGGTGATCGACGGGCGCCCGCACCTGGCGAGCCGTCACCTGGCGCGGCTGCGTGCGAGCGTCCGCCTGCTCTACGGCGCAGCGCTGCCAGCGGGACTCGGCGCAGCGCTCGCGGAGGCCGCCGAAGGGCACTCGCTCGCGCGACTGCGCGTCAAGGCGCTGCCGCACGGGGCTTCGCCGCCGGCGATCGAGATCGAGATCGCGCCCCTGGATCGTGCGGCCGTGCTGCCGGTGGCGAATGTCACGCTCATGGCGGTTCGGGTCAGGGGCGGCGCCGGGGCCCACAAGCTGATCGACCGATCCTGGTTTGAGCAGATCGAGGGGCTCGCGGGGGCGGGTGTGCGACCGCTGCTCGTCAACCGCTCGGACGAACTGCTCGAAACGACGCGGGCCAACGTGTTCCTGCTGCGCGACGGGGTGCTCGCGACGCCGCCGCTCGACGGCTCGATTCTGCCGGGTGTCGTCAGGGCCGCCGTGCTCGAGCACGCGCGGCGCCTGGGTATCGATGCACGCGAGCTGCCTTTGACGCTCGCGCAGCTGCGCGAAGCGGACGTGGTGCTGCTGAGCGGCTCACTCGCGCTGCTCGCACGCGCGCAGGTGCGTGCCGGGCGCCGAAGCGCTGCTGTGGCCGACCGACTGGCCGGCGAGCTGGCCGCTACGGTGTGGCTGTGACGTGCGCGATGGCGGCGAGATGGCTCCCAGACGCGGGCTGATCCTCAGCCACGGCGACGAGGCGCCCGCCGCGCTGCTCGAGGAGTGGCTGAGCGAGCACGGCTGCGATTACGTCGTTCACGACGTCACCCAGGGGCCGCTGCCCGCCCTGGCCGGCTTTGCCTTCGTCGCGTCGCTGGGCTCGGTGTCGTCGGCGAGGGGCAGCGATCCGCCGTGGGTGTCAGCGGAGATCGAGTTGCTGCGCGACGCGGTGGCCGCGGAGATCCCGGTGCTGGGGGTGTGCTTCGGCGGCCAGGCGCTGTCGATCGCGCTGGGTGGCGAGGTGTCGCCTGCGTCCAAGCCGCAGATTGGCTGGTTCGAGCTGTCCGAGCCCCTCGACGGCGTTCCGCCCGGCCCGTGGTTCCACTGGCACTACGAGCAGCTCAGCGTGCCGCCGGGCGGCGAGCCGCTGGCCCACAGCGAAGCCGGGCCGGCCGCGTTTCGCCATGGCCGCCACGTGGGACTGCAGTTTCACCCCGAGGTCACGCTGGAGGTGATCGCCTCCTGGTCGCGATCGGAGGCCGAGCTCGCGAAGCTCGGCGTAAGCGCCGAGGAGCTGCGGGCGCAGAGCGAGGAGCTCGCACCGCTCGCCCGCCGTCACGCGTGGGAGCTGTTTGGCCTGTGGTGGGAGGGCCTCGCGGGCTAGCCCGCTCGGGAGACGCGCTCGCCGAGCTCGCGAACCACCGCCACGATCGAGCGCACGTCGTCCTCGTTGGTGCGGTGGTTGACGATGCAGGCGCGAAGGCACGGCACGCCGTCGACGGTCGCCGCGGCGAGCATGATGCGCCCGTCGGCGGCGATCGCGGCGGCCAGCGCGGCGTTGTGGGCGACGGCGGTGAGGTGGCTTGGTGGGCGGTGGCGAAAACAGACGGCCGAGAGCTGCGGCTCGACGAGCAGCTCGAGCCGCGGATCCGCGCGGATCAGCTCGGCGAGCAGGCGAGCCTGGCGCAGGTTGCGCTCGATCGCCGCGGCGATCGCCTGGGCGCCGTGCACGCGGAAGGCGAGCCACAGCTTCAGGGCGCTCAGCGGACGCGAGTACTCGAGCGTTCGATCTACGGGGTGGATGGCCTCGCGGTCGGTGTGGGGGACATAGCTCTCGTCGTGGCTGAACGCGCTCTCGAGCGCCGCCGCGTCACGCACAAGCAGCACGCTGCACGCCTTCGGCACGTAGAGCCACTTGTGGGCGTCGACGGTCGCCGAGTCCGCCCGGGCGAGGCCCTTGAAGAGGTGCCCGGCGAGTGCCGTGGAGGCCGCCGGCAGGCCGTAGGCGCCGTCGACGTGCAGCCACACCTCGCGGCCGGCGCAGACATCGGCCAGCGCCTCCAGATCGTCGACCGCACCGGTCAGCGTCGTGCCGGCGGTCGCCACCACTGCGACCGCGACGATGCCCGCCCGGCGGTCGGCGTCGATCGCCGCAGCGCAGGCGCCCGGGTCCATGCGGCGGTTCGAGTCGATCGCGATCGCGCGCACGCTGTGCCCGCCGATGCCCAGCACCTCCGCGGCGCGGCGCACCGAGTAGTGCGCCTCGGCGGAGCAGTAGAGCGCGAGACGGTGGCCGGCGAGCCCCTCGTAGCGCGCGCCGGGGATCGCGCGCTCGCGCGCCGCGGTCAGCGCCGTCAGGTTTGAGAGCGTGCCGCCCGCGGCCATCAGTCCGTCGGCGCCCGAAGCGAAGCCGACGAACTCGCCCGCCCAGCGCACCGTCTGGCGCTCGAGCAAGGTTGCGGCGCCTGCGCTCAGCGCGACGTTGACGTCGTGGGAAGCCATCAGCGCGTCTGCGAGCACGCCGATCTCGAGTCCCGAGCCGCCGATCCAGCCGAAGAAGCGCGGCCGCGCCTGGGTCAACGAGACGTCGAGAACCTCGGCCGCCGCGTCGAGCTCGCGGACGGCCTCGCCGGGAGACTGCGGCAGCGCCTCGCGCAGCAGCGACAGGTGGCGCTCGCCCGCAAGGGGCTGGCCGGCGCGAGCGGTATCGAAGGAGCGCCAGGTCTCGAGGATCAGTGCCGCGGCGTGCTCGAGCACCGCCTCGCGGCCCGCCAGCGACAGCGACCCTGCGGGCTCCTCGCGCATTCGGTCAGGCCGGCGCGCGTGCCGCGGAAGCGCTCATAGCCCCGCGGCGGCTCGCAACGCGTCTGCCTTGCCGGTGTGCTCCCAGGTGAAGTCGGGGTGATCGCGGCCGAAGTGCCCGTAGGCGGCGGTCGCCTGGTAGATCGGCCGGTGCAACTTCAACTCTTCGCGGAACGCGCCCGGCCGCAGGTCGAAGTGCTCGTCGATGAGGGCCGCGATCTTCGCGCGGTCGACGCGCTCGGTGCCGAACGTCTCGACCATCACCGAGACGGGGTGAGCGACGCCGATCGCGTAGGCGACCTGGACCTCGAGCCGCTGCGCAAGGCCGGCGGCGACGCAGTTCTTCGCGACCCAGCGGGCGGCGTAGGCGGCTGAGCGGTCGACCTTCGAAGGGTCCTTGCCGCTGAACGCGCCGCCGCCGTGGCGGGCCATCCCGCCGTAGGTGTCGACGATGATCTTGCGGCCCGTCAGTCCGCAGTCGCCCATCGGGCCACCGATCACGAAGCGCCCGGTCGGGTTCACGAGGAAGTCGCGGCGCAGCGCGGCCGGGTCGTAGAGCGCCTCCGGCAGCACGGCTGTCACGACGTGCTCCCACAGGTCGGCCTTGATCTGGGTTTCCGAATCGACGCCGTCGGCGTGCTGGGTGGAGATCAGGAGCTTCTCGATCGCGACCGGCCGGCCGCCCTCGTAGCGCACGCTGACCTGGGTCTTGCCGTCCGGGCGCAGGTACCCCAGCGTGCCGTCCTTGCGCACCGCTGAAAGGCGCTCCGCGAGGCGGTGCGCCACAGAGATCGGCAGGGGCATCAGCTCCGGCGTCTCATCCGAGGCGTAGCCGAACATCATGCCCTGGTCGCCGGCGCCCGCGAGGTCCAGTTCGTCGCCGGATCCGGAGGCGCGCCGCTCGAACGCCTCACTGACGCCCTGGGCGATGTCGGGCGACTGGCGGTCGATCGTCGAGATCACCGCGCAGGTGTCGCAGTCGAAGCCGGCGGTCGCGTCGTCGTAGCCGATCCGCCGCACGGTCTCGCGCACGACGGCCGGGATGTCGACGAAGGTCGAGGTGGTGATCTCCCCGGCAACCACCACCAGTCCGGTGGTGACCAGCGTCTCGCACGCCACCCTCGCGTAGGGATCATCGCTCAGCACGGCGTCCAGCACACCGTCGGAAACCTGGTCGGCGATCTTGTCGGGGTGGCCTTCCGTGACCGACTCCGACGTGAACAGAAACCCAGAATCAGAACTCATCAAAACTCCCGAACCTCGACAGGGGACAAACGGATGACGCCACGCCAGCACAGCCGCCCGCGAGCCCGCGCCGTGCGCTCACACGGGCGCGCACCGCCCTCCCAAACCGAAGCCGCGGAGCGCGCAAAGATACCGGACCCGCCTGCACCGGCGGCGCTCGGCCGCGCCCGGGCGTGAATAGAGTGCTTCGGCGGTGACCACGGAGCTGACCGAGTTCGAGGCCGCGCGCACACTCGTGCTCGAGCATTCGCAGCCGCTTGAGCCCCAGACGGTGGCGCTGGGCGAGGCGCTCGGGCGGGTGCTTGCCGAGCAGATCCGGGCGCCCGAAGACGTGCCGTCGTTCGACAACTCGGCGATGGACGGCTTCGCGGTCCGGGCCGCCGACAGCGGCGCTGGCGCCCGGCTGGTGATCGTCGATGAGTCAAGGGCGGGCGCGCCGTCCGCGGCGGTGCTCGCGGCGGGGGAGGCATGCGCGATCTCGACCGGAGCGGCGATCCCGGCGGGTGCCGACGCTGTCGTGGCAGTCGAGCAGACGCGGCGCCACGCTGACGAGGTCGAGCTCTTGATCGGCGTCGAGGCGGGCCGGTTCGTGCGCCGGGCGGGCGAGGACGTGCGAGCGGGCGAGACGGTGCTCGAGCCGGGCGTGCGACTCGGCCCCGCCGAGCTTGGCGTGCTCGCATCCATGGGCCGCCCGGTCGTCTCGACCGGCCCGCGCCCGCGCGTCGCCGTCGTCACCACCGGCGACGAGCTGCTCGCGGTGGACGAGCAGCCGCGGCCCGGCTCGGTGCGCAACTCGAGCGCGTTCGTGATCCCCGCGCTCGTCGAGCAGGCGGGGGCGCAGGTCGTGTCCGTCGTGCACGCCCGCGACGAGGAGGCGCTGATCCGTGAGGCGATCGCTGCGGCGCTCTGCGCCGACGCGGCCGTGATCACGGGCGGGATGTCGGTGGGCGAACACGATCACGTGGCCGCGGTTCTCGACGGCCTGCGCGTGCAGCGACATATCGCGGGCGTGGCGCTTCGGCCGGGCAAGCCGTTCTGGTTCGGCACCCGCGAGCAGACGCTCGTGTTCGGTTTGCCGGGCAACCCCGTGTCGTCGCTCGTCACCTTCCTGCTGTTCGCGCGCCCGGCGCTGCAGGCGCTCGCCGGCGAGCCGCCGGAGCGCCGGCGGACGGTCGCGACACTCGATGAGGATTGCCGGCGCACGCCAGCGCGCGTCGAGGCCGTTCGCTGCCGGCTCGAACTGCGCCCGGACGGCTGGCATGTGAGGCCGACCGGCGTGCAGGACTCACACATCCTCACCTCGATGCTGGGCGCCGACGCGCTGGCGCTGATCCCGGCCGGCAGCGGCGCGGTCGCGGCCGGCGAGCAGGTCACGATCGAACTCCTCTGAGAGCGCGGCGGCCGTCGGCTGCGGCGCGGTCTGCCCGGGTGAGGGGTGCCCCGCACCCACTCACCCCATCAACCGCCGATGGCCGACATCGTGCGGGCGGGCTGGACGAAGCCCGGATCGCCGATGTGGTGCTTGAGCTCCTTGCGCCAGACGGCGTCGCGCAGGACGGTCTCGAGCTCGTCGTCGCCGCCACCGCCGCGCAGAACAGCGCGCAGGTCCGTTTCGCGCAGCGAGAAAAGGCACGTGCGCAGCTGGCCGTCGGCGGTCACGCGGATCCTGTTGCAGTCGCCGCAGAAGGGCTCGGAAACGGGGTTGATGAAGCCGATTCGGCCGCGGCCGTCGGCGAAGCGGAAGGTTCGTGAGGTCGCGCTGGGCTTGCGGGGTTCGGGCTCGAGCGGGTAGACGGCATGGATCGCGGCGCGGATCTCCTCGCCGCTCAAGACGTCGCCGGCAGTCCAGGCGTGGTCGGCGTCGAGCGGCATGAACTCGATGAAGCGGACCTCGTAGGGGTGCTCGCGTGCGAAGCGGGCGAACGGGATCACCTCCGTCTCGGTGAAACCGCGCATCGCCACCGCATTGACCTTGATCGGGTGGGCCTGGGGGAAGGAGGCGAGCGTCGCAAGGCCGCGCAGGACCCTGTCCAGCGCGTCGCGGCGTGTCATCTCGCTGAAACGCTCGCGCTGGAGGGAGTCGACGGAGACGTTGAAGCGTGTTACGCCCGCGTGGACGAGGGCGTCGGCGTCGCGCTCGAGCTGGTAGCCGTTGGTCGTCAGCGCCAGCTCGCCCAGCCCGGGGATCGCCGCCAGCATCGCGACCAGCCGGGGCAGCTGGCGGCGCAGGAGCGGTTCGCCGCCGGTGAGGCGGACGTCGCGTACGCCCATTTCGACGAGGACGCGCACGAGGCGCTCGATCTCCTCGAAGGTCAACAGCTCCGCGCGGTCGAGCCACTGCATGCCCTCCGCCGGCATGCAGTAGCGGCAGCGGAAGCCACAGCGGTCGGTCACCGAGAGGCGCAGATCGCCGATCGCGCGTCCGTGGCCGTCCGTCAGTTGCGTGCGTCCCGCCATCACGCGAAGATAACAGGGCCGCCTCGAGGAGCCGCGGGCAGGCGCGGGGTAGGCTGAGCGGGTCATGATCGTGCGGATACGACTTTTCGCCCAGCTGCGCGAGCGCGCGGGAGCCGATGCGATCCAGGCGGAGCTGGCTGACGGGGCGACGGTGGCCGACGCGCTGGCGGCGCTCGCGGCGGATTCGCCGCTTGCCGATCTGCTCCCGCGGCTGCCGGTGCGGATGGCCGTCAACCGCGAACTGGTCGGGGAGGACACGCGGCTGCATGCGGGCGACGAGCTTGCCCTGCTGCCGCCGGTGAGTGGTGGGGAGGGACCGCACACCACAGTCACCGAGGCCCCGATCGTGCCAGCTCGTGTAACCGACCTTGTGCGCCGGCCGGGTGCGGGGGCCGTCGTCACCTTCGAGGGCACCGTTCGCGACGTCGAGTTTCTCGACTACGAGGCCTATCGCGAGATGGCGCAGGAGCGAATGGCGGCGATCGCAGCCGAGTGCGTGCAGCGCCATGGCCTGGCGGCCGCGGCGGCCGAGCACCGCGTGGGCCGCGTTGGGCTGGGGGAGCCGGGCGTCGTCGTGGCGGTCTCGGCGGCGCACCGGGATGCAGCCTTCGCCGGCGCCCGCGAGCTGATCGACCGGATCAAAGCCGAGGCGCCGATCTGGAAGCGGGAGCTGAACGGCGGTGAGGCAAGCTGGGTGGCGGGCGAGACCGTGGCGTCGCCGGCGGAGGCGGCCGGACCGTGAGCGGCGAGCGCCTCACGCACCTCGACGCCGGCGGCAACGCCCGGATGGTCGACGTCGGCGCCAAGCCGGTGAGCGAACGTCGCGCTCTGGCGCGCGCGCGAGTCCGCATGTCGCGCGAGACCGCGGCGGCGATAGTCGCCGGCAACGTGGCGAAGGGGGAGGTGCTCGGCACCGCCCGTCTCGCCGGGATCATGGCGGCCAAGCAGACCGCTGCGCTGATTCCGCTCGCGCACCCGATCGGGCTCAGCTTCGTCGACGTGCGGGCAGGGGTGGACGTCGAGGGCGGCCTCGTCGAACTGATCTCCGAGGTGTCCGTGTCGGCCGCCACCGGGGTGGAGATGGAGGCGATGGTCGCCGCCAGCGTGGCTGCGCTGACCGTCTACGACATGGTCAAGGGACTCGAGCGCGGGGTGGCGGTCGAGCAGGTCGTGCTGCTCGAGAAGACCGGTGGGCGCAGCGACTGGCGCCTGGAAGAAGGCGAATGAGCGTGCGGGTGGCGATCATCACGGTGAGCACGTCGCGGGCGGCAGGCGTGGGTGGCGACGAGAGCGGCGATCGCCTCGAGCAGTTCGCCTCGGGCATCGGCGGCGAGGTCGTCGCGCGCGAGGTGATCTCCGACGAGCGGGAGCTGATCGCGGGGCGCCTTCGCCACTTCAGCGACGTCGATCGATGCGCGCTGGTGCTGACGACCGGCGGCACCGGCGTGGCGCCGCGCGATGTCACACCGGAGGCCACGCGGGGCGTGATCGAACGCGAGGTGCCGGGCATCGCCGATGCGATGCGCGACGCGTCGCGGGCGCACACCAAGCACTGGCTGCTTTCGCGCGGCGTGGCGGGCATTCGCGGGGCGACCCTGATCATCAACTTCCCGGGCTCGCCGCGGTCGATCGAGCAGGCCGGCGCGGCGATCGCCGACGCGCTGCCGCACGCCGTGGCGCTGATGGCGGATGTCCGCAGCGAGCACTAGCCGGTGAGCGGCTGGCGCTTGGCGGCCGGCGCCCGCCTGCGGGGGTTACGCGCCTCGCTCTATCCTCGCTGCGTGCGCTACGCCGGACGAGGCCTTCGCCGTGGTCGCGGTCGCCGTGCTCCGTTGCAGCTGCGGCAGCTACGCCAGCCACTGCGCGGATTCCCGCCCGGCGTCTGCGAGGCGGCGGTGGTGGCGCGATGAGCCCGAGCGTCGTCACGGGCGAGGCCGACGGAGATCTCCGCCGGCTGGTGCCCGACGTGGAGACGCTCGCGCAGCGCCTGGCCGAGGTCGACTATCTCGTCGACGAGGGTCTCGCGACCTCGATGTTTCTGAGCGTGCGCCTGCCGCAGCCACTTCTGCTCGAGGGCGAGGCGGGGGTGGGCAAGACCGAGGCCGCCAAGTCGCTGGCGCGGGTGCTGGACACGCCGCTGATTCGCCTGCAGTGCTACGAGGGGATTGACGCTGCCGAAGCGCTGTATGAGTGGAACTATCCGCGCCAGCTGCTGGCGATTCGGCTCGCGGAATCGAGTGGCTCGCCGCTTGGCGAGGAGGAGCTGTTTGGCTCGGATTACCTAATCCGGCGCCCGCTGCTGCGCGCGCTCGAGCACCCCGGCCCGCGGCCGGCTGTGCTTTTGATCGACGAGGTCGACCGTGCCGATGACGACTTCGAGGCGTTTCTGCTCGAGCTGCTCGCGGAGTCTGCGGTGACGATTCCCGAGCTCGGCACGATCCGGGCGACGCAGCCGCCGATCATCGTGCTGACCTCCAACCGCACGCGCGACCTCCACGACGCCGTGAAGCGCCGCTGCCTCTACCACTGGATCGACTATCCGAGCGCTCAGCGCGAGGTGGCGATCGTGCGCCTGCGAGTCAGGGGCGCCTCCGAGACGCTTGCGGTCGCAGTCGCGAACGCTGTGTCGCGGATGCGTGAGAGCGACGTGCAGAAGCCGCCCGGCATCGCGGAGGCGATCGACTGGCTGGCGGCGCTCGAGCTGCTTGGAATCGAGCACCTGGACGCCGCGGCTGTGGATCGCACGCTCGGATCGGTGCTCAAATACGGTGAAGACCAGGAGGTGATCCGCGCCGGTGGCCTCGAAGCGCTCGTGCGTGCCGGTGACTGACGCCGGTGCTCCCGGGGCGGTATCCGCGGTCGAGCTGATCGATCTCGATCTACCGGCGCTTGTCGGGGCGTTCAGCCGCCGACTGCAGGACGCCGCAGTCCCGATGACGCCCGCGCGAGCGGCGGACCTAGCCCGGGCGCTCACGCTCGCGCGCCCGGTGACCCGCCGGCGACTGTACTGGACGCTGCGCGCCGTGGCGGTGTCCGACGCGGCGCAGGTCGGGGCGTTCGACGCTGTCTTCTCGTCGGTATTTGCTGGCGGCGAAGGCCGTGAGCCGGGGTCTGACGGCCTGGATGTGCCAGCCGCAACGCCGCTTCCCCAGGACCGGGGAGACAACGATGGAGCACGGGTTCCGCCGCGCTCCGCGGTGTTCGATCGCAGCGCGAATCTGTCGTCGAAAGGGCCAGGTGCGCTCGACGAGGACAATCACGCGGCCGAGGTCGAGGATCGCCAGGCGATGGCCAGCGAAGCGGAGCTGCTGCGGACCAGGAGCTTCGACGCGCTCCAGCCGGGCGAGCTCGCGCAGCTCTACCGGCTGATGTCCCAGCTGTCGCTCCGCACTCCGTCGCGACGCACCCGCCGCTACGAGAAGGCGCATCACGGCGAGCGCATCGACATGCGCCGAAGCCTGCGCGCCAGCCTGCGTACGGGGGGCGACCCGATCCGCCTCGCGCGGCGTCGCCGGCGAGTCGTCCGGCGACGCCTCGTCATGTTGTGCGACATCTCGGGTTCGATGGAGCCGTATGCGCGCGCATACCTTCAGTTCCTGACCTGCGCGGCTGGCAGCGGACCGGGCGCCGAGGCGTTCGTGTTCGCCACTCGCCTGACGCGGTTGACGCGCTCGCTGGCATCACGCAACCCCGAGCGGGCGATCCAGCGCGCCGCGGCCGCCGCGCCGGACTGGTCGAGCGGGACACGGATCGGCGACGCGCTGAAGGCGTTCAACGACCGCCACGGCCGCCGTGGCATGGCGCGTGGCGCCGTGGTCGTCATCCTCTCCGACGGCTGGGAACGCGGCGATCCGATGCTCGTGGGGCGCGAGATGGAGCGCCTCGCGCGCCTCGCCCACCGGATCGTCTGGGTCAATCCCCGGGCGAGCTCGAGCTCGTTCTCCGTCGCGGCCGGCGGGATGAGGGCGGCCCTGCCCTACTGCGATGCGCTCGTGAGCGGGCACAGCTTCGCGGCGCTCGCCGAGGTGGCGGAGGCGATCGCGGCGCCGCCGGGCGCCGCGTCGCGCCGTCCGCGGCCTTGACGGTGCGCAGCGGTCAGGAGGCGCAGCCGGGTCCGGGGACCCAGGCGACGCCCCTCTGTCCCGTCGCGATGCCCGCAGGTCACGGCGACACCGGGCTCAATACGACGCCGGTTTGAGGTCCAGCGCCGCGACGCGAGCCGATCTGAAATCCGCCGGCCGGCTGGCAGCGCTCGAGCTGGCGCGCATCACTGCTTTACGCTGATGTCATGAGCGTCGTGAGCCAGCAGCTGTCTGTCGGACTGCGCTGGGTCGCCGAGGATCGGCGCATCGTCTGCGCGCTGCTGACCGACGCCGAGGGGTCCTCACCGTTTCAGCCTGGAGCGTTCATGCTGATCGACGCGGACGGCGCAATCGAAGGCTCGATCACGGGCGGCTGCGTGGAGGCCGACGTGGTTGTCAACGCGCTCGAGCTGCTCGCCGGGGACGGCGCGGCGCGGACGCTTCGCTACGGAGTGTCTGACGAGGCGGCGCACGAGGTAGGACTGATGTGCGGCGGCACTGTCCACGTCTTCGTTCACGAGCTGGCCGGTGGCGCGCGAGCAACCAGTGCCGAGGCCTTCGATGCTGCGGCACGGGGCCTGGCGGCTGGGATTGCGACCCTCGTCGAGGGGGACGAGCCGGGAGCAAAACTTGCAGTCGTCGACGGACGCGTGATCGGCAGCCTGCACGGACCGGAGCTGCTCGACCGGAGTGTGGCGCGCGACCTCGCCGCGCTCAGCGAGCGTGGCACGAGCGCGGTGCGCCATTACGGGCGCGGGGGTGAGGCGCTCGGCAGCGGGCTGAGTGTCCATCTGCAGGCCTTCCGGACGCCGCCGACGCTCGTGCTGGTCGGCGCCATTGACTACTCCGCCGCCGTCGCGGCGCTGGCCTCCGCGGCCGGCTACGAGGTGGTGATCGCCGATGCGCGGGAGGCGTTCGCGCGTTCCGAGCGATTCTCGCGGGTTGCGACGGTGCACATCGGCTGGCCGGCGCCCGCCATCGATGAGCGCGAGCTCGGGCCGCGCGACGGGGTGATCGTGTTCAGCCACGACCCGAAGTTCGACGAGCCGGCGATCGTCGCGGCGCTGCGCAGCGACGCCGGCTACATCGGCGCGCTCGGCAGCCGCCGGACCGCGCAGGAACGCGCTGCCCGGCTCCTCGCGGCGGGAGTGGATCCGCAGGCGCTCGCGCGTGTGCATTCCCCCTGCGGGCTCGACATCGGAGCGGCGACGCCCGAGGAGGTCGCGATCTCGATCATGGCGGAGGTGATTGCGGCAAGATCCGGGCGCGGCGGAGAGGCCCTCATCACGACGGCCACCACGATCCGCCCGCGCTGAGCGCCAGCTGCTCGCAGGTGTCGATATCGGCGTCGCTGCCTAGCCCGTCGCACTCGACGAGCGCCACGGCGACGCCGCCCAGCAGGCGCCGCGCCCCCTCGTCACCGCGCAGCGCAGCGACCTCCCGAAAGAGCTGCCGCTCAAGCAGCACCGGATGGCCTGGTTTGCCCAGGTAGCTCGCGCGCAGCGCGAGCGCGGCGTCGGCTCGCGCGGACGCCACGCGATCGATGGCGCGCGGGTCGATCGCCGGCTGGTCGCCGAGCGTCACGACAATCGCCTCCGCGTGTTGCTCGAGCGCCGCAACGCCGGCCCGCAGCGACGCGGCCTGACCCTCCTCCCAGCCGGCGCAGATCACCGCCCGCGCGCCGTGCAACTGCACCCGGGAGAGGATCTCGTCGGCGTGGGATCCGAGCACGACGACCACCTCGTCGAGGCATGCGGCGCCTGCCATCGCGAGCAGCGCGTGCTCCAGCAGGGGCCGGCCATGCAGCGCCGCCAGTTGCTTGGGCGAGCCGAAGCGCCGCCCCGAGCCTGCGGCCAGCACGAGCCCGGCGACTCTTGCGCTGTGGTCACGCGCGCCCATGGGGAGGAGTATCCGGCTGGCTCGCGCCATCCGCAAGCGCGGCCGCGGGCGCGCCGGACGACTCTCTTCGCGGGCCACGTCGCTAGATTCAGCGCCAGTGCCAGCCAATCCGCCGTCCCCGATTCGCCGCCCACCGCTGGAAGGGGTGCTCGTCGCGGACTTCTCGCGAGTGCTGGCCGGGCCGTTTGCGGCGATGGTGCTCGGCGACCTGGGTGCCGAGGTGATCAAGGTCGAGCGTCCTTCAGGCGACGACACCCGGTCATGGGGTCCGCCGTGGGCCCCGGATGGAACCAGCACCTACTACCAGTCGGTGAACCGCAACAAGCGCAGCATCGTGCTGGATCTGGCTGATGGGCGAGATCGCGTGCTCGCCGCGCGCCTGATCGAGCGCTCGGACGTGCTGATCGAGAACTTCCGTCCGGGGACGCTGGAGCGCTTCGGCCTTGGCGAGGAGACGACGCGCGCCGCGAATCCGCGGCTGGTCTCGTGCAGCCTGACCGGCTTCGGCTCCGGTGCGGGCGCGGCGCTACCGGGCTACGACCTGCTGGTGCAGGCGGTCGGAGGCCTGATGAGCGTGACCGGACAGGAGCAGGGCCCGCCGACGAAAGTGGGGGTCGCACTGGTCGACGTGATTGCAGGGCTGTTCGCAACCGTCGCGATCCTTGCCGCTCTGGCCGAGCGCGAACGCAGCGGCATCGGACAGCGCGCGGAGGTGTCACTGCTCGGCTCGCTGCTCGCCGCGCTGGTCAACCAGGCGTCGGGATTCCTCGGCGCCGGCGTGATTCCGGCGCGGATGGGCAATCGCCATCCGAGCATCGCTCCCTACGAATCGTTTGCATCGGCGGACGGCGAGATCGTCGTGGCGGTCGGGAATGACCGCCAGTTCCTCTCACTGTGCCGCGAACTCGGCTGCACGGCCCTCGCCACCGACGCGCGCTTTGCCACCAACGCGGCGCGGGTCGAGCATCACGCCGACCTGGTCGCCGAACTCGGCCCGCTGATCGGCCAGCGCCCGGGTGCGGCGCTCGCGCAGACGCTGAGCGCGGCCGGGGTGCCCTGTGGCCCGGTCAACGACGTCAGCGGCGCTTTCGCGCTGGCTTCGTCACTCGGGCTTCCCTCGATCGTCGAGATGGCGGAGGGTGCCCGTCAGGTCGCCAGCCCGATCGCGCTGGACGCCACGCCGCCGTCGTACCGCCGGATTCCACCGGCGCTCGGCGCCGACGGCGAAGCGCTGCGCACCTGGCTGGGCGCTGATGGTCCACTGCCCGGCGGAGCCTGAGCACGGCTCGCGCCCACCGGCGGGTGCGGGCGGACTTCCCGATTGAATATGGTCGGCTGTGAGCCACACGAATCGGCGCCGCGAACGCTAGGAGATGCAGTGACCAGCTACTCAGTCGAGGACCCGTTCGGACTTGCCGGCGAGCTGAGCGACGAGGAGCGGCTGATCGCCTCGACTGTGCGTGATTGGGTTCGCCGCCGCTTCCTGCCGATTGTCATCGATGCCTGGCGCGCCGGCGGGCTGCCGCCGGAGCTCGGCCCCGAGCTCGGAGAGCTCGGTGTGCTCGGGATGCACCTCGAGGGCTACGGATGTGCGGGCGCCAGCGCCACGGCCTACGGCCACGCCTGCCTTGAGCTCGAGGCTGGAGACAGCGGTCTACGCAGCCTCGTGTCGGTGCAGGGCTCGCTGGCAATGTTTGCGATCCACGCCTTCGGTTCGCAGCAGCAGAAGGAACGCTGGCTCGCGCCCATGGCGGCGGGTGAGGTGATCGGCTGCTTCGGACTGACCGAGCCCGACGCGGGCAGCGACCCCGCCGCGATGCGCGCCAGCGCGCGCCGCGACGGGGACGGCTGGGTGCTCAACGGGACCAAGATGTGGATCACCAACGGCAGCCGCGCCGGCGTGGCTGTCGTCTGGGTGAAGACGGACGAGGGCGTCAGGGGCTTCCTCGTGCCGGCCGGCAGCGAGGGCTTTCGCACCGTCGACGTCAAGGACAAGCTGTCGCTGGTTGCGTCGACGACATCCGAGCTGATCTTCGAGGATTGCCGGCTGGACGCCGATGCCATGCTTCCCGGCGCGAACTCGCTGCGCGGCCCGCTCTCCTGCCTGAGCGAGGCGCGCTACGGCATCGTGTGGGGCGCCGTTGGAGCTGCACGCGCGTGCCTCGAGGCGGCGCTGGACTACACCGCGAGCCGGGTCGCCTTCGGTCGCCCGGTCTCGGCGCGCCAGATCGTGCAGCAGGAACTGGTCGAGATGCACGTGGCGGTCAACAACGGTCTGCTGCTCGCGACGCGGATCGGACACCTGAAGGACGCGGGTCTCGTCACGCCCGAGCACATCAGCTACGGCAAGTTTTCCAACGTGCGGATGGCCACCGACGTCGCGCGCCGGGCGCGGGCGCTGCTCGGCGCAAACGGGATCACGCTCGAGTACCCGGTCATGCGCCATCTCGTCAACCTCGAGTCGGTTCTGACCTACGAGGGCACCCACCAGATCCACACGCTCGTGCTCGGCAAGGCCCTGACGGGTCACGCGGCGTTCGAGTAGGCGGTTCGCGGTGGCGCGCTTCGTCGTCTACGGCGCAGGGGCGGTCGGGGGAGTGATCGGCAGCCGCCTGTTCGAGCACGGCCATGACGTTGTGCTGATCGCCCGCGGTGCCCACCGCGACGCGATCGAGCGCGATGGGTTGCGCCTCGAGTCTCCCGACGGCGTGCAGGTGTTCCCGATCGCGGTCGCCGGTGGTCCCGAGGAGCTGGACTGGCGCCGCGACGACGTGGTCCTGCTGACGATGAAGGGCCAGGACACCGCGGCGGCGCTCGAGCGCCTGGATGCTTCGGCCGGGCCCGATGTCGCGGTGGCGTGCGCACAGAACGGCGTCGAGAACGAGCGCCTCGCCCTGCGCCGCTTCGCGGAGGTCTACTCGGTGGTCGTTCAGCTGCCGGCGACGCATCTGGTTCCCGGCGTGGTTGTCGCGCATTCCGCGCCGGTGACCGGCGCACTCGACGTCGGTCGCTACCCCGATGGGCCGGGGCGCCGGGCGGGCGAGATCGCTGCCGCCTTCGAAAGCTCGGGCTTTGCGTCCGAGGCCCGCGAGGACGTGTCGCGCTGGAAGTACGCCAAGTTCCTGCGCAACGTCCCCAACGCCGTCGATGCGCTGTTCGGCCGCGACCGCGGTGCCCCGGAGGTCCAGCGTCGTGCGCTGGCCGAGGCCGTGGCTGTGCTCGACGCGGCCGGGATCGGCTACGTTGGCGACGAGATCTACGAGCGGCGCTTCAACCGCTTCATCACCCTGCGGCCGGTCGCCGGATCATCCCGCGCGGGCGGCTCCTCGTGGCAGAGCCTCGCGCGTCGCAGCGGAATGATCGAGGCCGACCAGCTGAACGGCGAGGTCGTTCTGCTGGGCCGGCTGCACGAGGTCGCAACGCCGGTCAACGAACTGCTGCGCCGGCTCGCTGTGGCCGACGCGCGTGCCGGAGAGCCGCCCGGACGGCACACGGAGGAGGAGTTCCTGCAGATGCTCGAGCGCCCCTGAACGCGACCCGGGGAGCGTGACGGGCTGGTCCGGCGGCGTGCCGGGCGGGCCGCTGCGGGGCATCGCTAACCTGGGGGGAAGCATTTTCACGACCGCGACAAAGGACGGCCGGCATGACCGCGAACCACCTGATCGTCACCGACGGCCACCCAACGCTCCGCCACGAGGAGCGGGCGGCGCTGGGTAGCCTCTTGCAGAGCGAGCTGATCGATTTGATCGAACTCGCGCTGCTCGGCAAGCACCTGCACTGGAACCTCACCGGGACCGAGTTCCAGGCACTTCACGAGCACCTCGATGTGCTCGTCGAGCAGTGGCAGGAGCGAGCGGACGAGACCGCGGAGCGCGGCCGGGCACTCGGGGTCGCGCCCGATGGCCAGGCGCGCACGGTTGGCGCACAGAGCCGGCTCGCCGAAGTCGCGCCTGGCGAACTTCGAACCGATGCCGTCATCACGACGCTGATCGCGGCGCTCGACGAGACGATCACGGGGGCGCGCGAGCGGATGGAACAGGCGGCGGAGTACGACGCCGTCACCGAGGATTTGATGATCACGACGGTTGGCCTGCTCGAGAAGCAGCGCTGGATGATCGCCGCGCAGCGCTGAGATCCGCCGCGACCGGGGTGGCGCGGGCGTTTCGATCGCCTCGGTGGGCGGCACTTCGGTAGCGTCGCGCGGACATGCGGCGAGGCGATCGACTCCGCGGCGTCCTGCGGGCCCCCTGGATGCCGATCGCGGGGCTCGTGCTGGTATCTGTGGTGTCGCTCGCGGTCCGCGTGGCATGGCTCAGCGATCCGTGCGCCAACCCCTGCCGCGGCGCGGCCGCGCACGGATTGATCTTCGACGAGGCCTACTACGTAAACGCGGCGCGGCGAATCGACGGCATCGCGGTGCCGGCCGGGCAGAACTACGCCGGCGACCCCTCCGGGCAGGATCCGAACTCCGAGCACCCGCAGTTCGCCAAACTCGTGATCGCGGGCGCGATCGAGCTGTTTGGCGACGGCCCGTTCGCCTGGCGGATCGGGAGTGTGCTGTTCGGATCGCTTGCGATCCTCGGGATGTTCGCGCTCGCGCGCGCAAGCGGCGCCGGCGAGTGGTGTTCGCTGCTCGCGGCGACGCTGATGGCGTCCGACAACCTCCTGCTGGTTGCCGGACGAATCGGGACGCTCGACATCTACGTCGCCGCCTTCATGATCTGGGCGGCCGCGCTGTACTTACGCGGACGTCCGCTTGCCGGCGGGGTGGCCCTCGGGTTGGGGGCGACGGCGAAGCTTGTGGCCCCCTACCTGCTCGCGGTGCTGCTGCTGGTCGAGCTGTTTCGCCACCGCCGCGCCGGCCTGCGGGCGGCGGCGCGCGCGTTCGGCCTCTTCGCCGTGGTCGCGACCACGGTCTATCTGGTGGTGCTGGCGATCTTCGACCGCATCGCGCCGCCCTACGACCCCCAGACAGGGCAGACGATCACCGGCGGCCCGTTCGCCCACACGGCGCGCATGCTGAGCTACGCGGCCGGGCAGACGAGCCCCAACGGGCCCAAGGGCATCGCCGCCTATCCATGGGACTGGCTGATCGACCTGAAGCCGATCAATTACCTCACTGTGACGGTCAGCGCCGGCAGCGCGCGCACCTGGACGGTCCACTTCCTCGGCTTCATCAGCCCGCCGATGCTGCTGTTCGCGATCCCCGCGCTGGCGCTCGCGCTGCGCTGCGCCTGGCGCGGCGGGCCGGATGTCGACATCGTGGCGGTCGCGTGGTTCCTCGGCACCTGGCTGCCGTTCGTGGCGCTCAGCCTGTTCTGGCAGAGGACCAGCTACCTGTACTACATGGTGATCGTGATGCCGGGGATCTACCTCGCGCTGGCGCGGGCGTTCTCGCGACCCTGGATGCCGCGCTGGGCGCTCGGCGGCTGGCTGGTGCTTGTGCTCGCCGCCGCCGTGCTGACGTATCCGTTTGTCGCACTTCCAGCGTTCAGCCTCTGACCGGGTGACCACGGCGCACGCCGGACCGCGGAAACGGGAAAATAGCGGCGTGTTTCGCTCGACTGGTGACCGTCGGCGGGTCGGCGCCCTGTGTGGGCTGTTGGCGGCGGCCGCGCTCGCCGGCGCCCTGCCCGCGGCGTCGGCCCAGGTGGCTGTCGCGTGCGCCGGATCGACCACCTCGACGCTCGCGGCAATCGACGCGATGGTGGCGAACAACATCTATCGCGGCGAGCTGGGTGGCACCGAGACGCAGACCGACCTCGGCCACATCACCACCGCGCCGGACCTGATTGCCGCCGTCGCGGCCGACAACGTCGCCGCGACCGCCAAGGCCGTGGCACGGATCGTCTACCACCACTTCTGGCACATCGTGCGCCTGCGCGTTTACGACGCCGCCGGCCGTTTGCTGGCGGATGTCGGCGGCCCATACGTGATCGCTCCGGTTGACGGCGTTCTGCGCTCGCCCACCGGCGCGCAGATCGGCACCTTCGTCATGTCGGTCCAGGACGACGTTGGCTTCACCAAGCTCGAGTCGCGAGCTCTCGGCGATCCGATCGCCATCTACGTCGGCGGCGCTCGCGTGGCGCAGCTCGGTGCGGCATTCCCGCGGGCGGAGCCGTCCGGCCCTTCGCTGGCGCTCGGCGGCGTCCGCTACGCCTCGACCGCACTGACCTACGATGCCTTTCCGACCGGCACGCTCGACGCGGTGATCGCCGTGCCGGCGCCCACGGCGGCGTTGGCCGGCGAGAGCTGCGCGGCGGTTGACGTCAGCGAGATCGGGCGTGTGGCGGAGCGTCTCGCGCTGCGCTTCCATCCGCTGGCGGCCAATTACCCCAACTTCGTCCAGGTGGTGAACTCCGAGACCGGGGCTGTAGTGGTCGTGCGCATCGGCCAGCGAGTGATCGCCGGCAGCGGCGGGCCCGGACCGATCGTGCTGCCAAGCCACGGAACGGTGAGCTATGAGGACCGGCTGTGGTCGGTGTTCACCTTCGCACCCACGCCTCCGGCCAGGGTTTACCTGCTGATCGCGCCGCCTGGGTAGGCGCCGCGGCGGCGCGTGCGCCGTGGAGCGGGCGCTCAGTGCGTCACGCCGCCGAGGTGCGGATCGTGCACGGCGCGGGCGATTACGGCTGCGAACCGCTGGGCGCCGGCCGGTGTGGTGTGCGTGCCGTCGGCCAGGGTCCCCGCGGCCGCGCTCGCGTCGTACCAGTCGGCGAGCGTCGCTTCGTGCCAGCCCTCGACGGCCTGCGCCAGCTCGCTGTTCACCTCGCCCTGCCAGCTGGTGTTCACCCTGACGTTGACGATGACGACCAGCGGGACGCCGGCGAGAGCCTGCTTCAGGCGCTGCAGGTCGGCGTAGTACACAGGCCCGTTGTCGCCGATGTGAACAATCACCCGGCGCGGCAGCGAGTCCGCCGCGCGGTAGGCGAAGAGCCGAGCAATCGTCTGCTCGGGTTGACGCGAAACGACGGCGTCGATGTGCAGCTGCGAACCGAGTGCCGACTCCAGCGCGGCTGACGCACCGAGCATGACCGAATCCCCGACGGCGAGGATCGGCCCGGAGCGCGGGATCGCAGCGACGGTGCGGTGGCGCCTGCTCTGCTGCTTTCGGCGCTTGCCCGAGTCGCGTGAAGGTCGGGTCGCGGCCGGAAGGCGGCCGGCGGAGTCCGCCGGCAATACGAGCTGTTTGGCGGCCCGGGCCGAGCCGGAAAGGGCCGCGCGCGAGAAGCCTGGCGGCAGCGCCGCGATGCCCTGCGGGGTCAGCGCGACAAGCGCGAGCAGCACCGACACGGCGGCGGCCGCGAACGCGAACGGGGTTCGTGGCTGGGCGAGAATCCGGGGCCTGCGGGGACGCAGGCGCCGCAGAGCGCCGGTGCGGACCGGAAGCTCGACGTAGCGGTAGGAGATCGCCGCCGCAAGGACTGTGCCTGCGGCCTGGGCCGGGATCAACACGCCGCGAGCCAGGTGCACGTCGATGCCCGGCCGGGTGAACACCAGGATCGGCCAGTGCCACAGGTAGATCCCATAGCTGCGCTCGCCGATCCAGCGGGGGACGGCCCGGCCGAGCTGGTGCCCGAGCATGCCTGCCGGGTGCGCGACCGTCGCCAGCATCACAGCGGCGCATAGCGCGAGGACGAGAAAGCCGCCCCGGTAGAGGCTCTGGTCGTAGTCGTGCACCGCTGCGAACTCATAGATGACAGCCGCGAGTGCAACGAGCGACACGGCGTCGAGTACTCGCCGGGCCCCCAGGCCTGACCAGGCCGGCATGGCCGACGGCTTCCAGACGAACGCCAGCAGCACGCCGACGAGCAGCGGCGCAGCACGCGTATCGGTGCCGTAGAAGATCCTCGAGGTGTCTGAGCCCGGCACGTAAAGAGCCCACATCAGCGCCGTCGAGCCGACGGCGCCCATCGCGACGAGCGCTGGCAACCACCGGCGACCGCGCAACTTGATCGCGAGCATGAACAGCGGCGGCCACACGAGGTAGAACTGCTCCTCGACCGCCAGCGACCAAAGGTGCCTCAGCAGTCCAGGACGTCCGAACTGGGCGAAGTAGCTCTCGTGCTCAAAGATGAAGCGCCAGTTCGCGACGTAGAAGATCGACGCCAGCGCGTCGCCGCGCAGGCCGACGAGCTTGCCGCGCTGGAGCGTCGCGCCGATCAGCAGGCAGACGGCGAGCAGCACGAACAGCGCGGGCAACAGGCGCCGAGCCCGGGCGGCCCAGAACCGGGCCAGCGCGATGCGGCCACTGTGATCGAATTCGGCGATGAGCAGCGAGGTGATGAGGTACCCGCTGATCACGAAGAACACATCCACGCCAAGGAAGCCGCCGGGCAGCCAGGAGACGCCTGCGTGGTAGAGGAAAACCGCGGCGACGGCGACGGCGCGTAGGCCGTCGATGCCCGGCATGCGCCGCAGGCGCGGCGCCGGGGCTCGCCCCTGGGTTGGGCTTTGCGGTCTCACGCGCCAAGTATGCGTAACGAGTTGCGACCCGTGCTGAGCGGCGGCTTGAAAAGTGCTGCGCGCAAGCTATCTTTCGCGTGTTCGCGCGAGCCGGTCGCGATAGTCCTACCGAGGAGAACCGCAAGCGATGGCAAGCGTTGCCGAACCCCTCCCCGCAACCCTCGCCCCGTCACGGCGGTCGCTCGCGATCGTGCCGACCAGGGGCTTGCCGGTCGTCGCCGTCGTCGTCGTCGGCCTGGTCGTCGCGATCGCCACGAACAGCCAGTGGGCGCTTGACTTCTACCACGTAGCCGGCGGCGGCCTGTGGACCGGTATCGACCTCTTCTTCGGTCTCGTTCTCGGCCCGATCATCGGCACGATGTCGATTCCGGCGCGGATGGAATTCTCGAGCCGCGTGATGCCGAAGATGCTGCTGATCATGCCGACCCTCGTGACGATGACGCTCGGGTCCGGGTTCCAGCTGGCGCGCAAGCTCGGCAACCTCGCCCCCAATTCGCCACACCATCCCTGGATCGTGGCGTCCTACATCGTCGTCGGCGTGATGGCCACGATCGCGCTCGGGCTGCTCGAGCCGGCCAACATCGCGGTGCTGTTCGAGCTGCGCAAGCCAAATCCCAATGGCGCCCGGATCGGCCGGCTGATGAAGGTCTTCATCTTCACAGCCGGGATAACCGGACTGATGCAGATCGCGACACTGGTGATCATGACCAAGCTTGCGAGCAGCTGAGCGATGGAGGCCCACGCACCGGTGCAGGAGCGCCGGCTACCGCCTGTCCAGCAGATCGCCGTAGCGGTTCTCGCGCTGATCGTGACCGGCGGCATCTACACCGCTGCCCACCTGCCGCGCCACGTGCCGCAGGGGCCGGCGATCGCGCTGCTGGCAGCGGCCGCCGTGCTGCTGGCGGTCGACATCGGTCTGCTCGCGCGCATTGACAACTTTGCCTGGGGTGCGTTCCGGCTCGTCAGCGGCTGGGTGTTTCTGGCCTACGTGGTGATCGCAGGGATGCTCGAGTACGTCTTCATCTACGACCATACGCGCGGCACCCAGCTCCTGATCCTGAGCCTGATGCTCGCGGTGTTCGCGGTGGATATCCCGCTCCTGCTGGGCTTCAGCGTCGCCCGCTTTCAGGACGGCGACACATGAGCGCCGGCGAGCCGGATGCCCGGTCGCCGCTTCGGACCTGACCGTCGGCTAACCGGGTCTTAAGCGTTCGCGCGGCGTAGGGCGGATAGCCTCTGACGCCAGCGCGGGCCGCTTGGCGCGTGCCCGCCGCCAGTCCCCTCCTTCAGACCTTGGCAACGACCACTCCTCGAGTCGCCCAGCCGGCGCGGCCCCCGCTGCTTCCAGCCGCCGCTGAGGCGATCGGCGCGCGGGTTGCGCGTTTGTGCCTGGCGGCGATTCTCGTATTGAGCGGGTTGCTGGAGTTCGTGAAGCTCGGCCAGAACGGCTACGCGAACACGTTTTACTCGGCGGCGGTGAAGTCGATGCTGCGCTCGTGGCACAACTTCTTCTTCGTTGCGGCCGATCCAAACGGTCTGATCACGGTTGACAAGCCGCCGCTGGCGTTGTGGTTGCAGGCGTTGAGCGCGAAGTTGTTCGGGTTTGCGCCGCTGAGCTTGATTGTGCCGGAGGGGATCTGTGCGGTGTTGGCGGTGGCGTTGTTGTATTGGATCGTTGCGCCGCGGTTCGGGCGTGTGGCGGGGCTTGTGGCGGCGTTGGCGTTGGCGGTGTTTCCGTCGTTTGTGGCGGTGTCGCGTGAGAACGCGGTCGATCCGTTGCTGATTCTGTTGATGCTTGGTGCGTGTGGGGCGGGGTTGGCGGCGATTGATTCGGGGCGCTTTCGGACGCTTGTGTGGTGTGGGGTGCTGGTGGGGCTGGCGTTCAATACGAAGTCGCTGGCGGCGTTGCTGGTGGTGCCGGGGATCGCGGTTGGCTATCTGGTGTGTGCGCCGGGGTCGTGGCGGCGGCGGCTCGGGCAGCTGGCGGTGGCGGGGGTGGTGTTCGTCGCCGTCGCGGTCTCGTGGTCGCTGGCGGTCCAGTCTGACCCCCGCCTCCCAGCGGCCGTTACGTCGGCGGCAGCGTCCGCACAACTCCGAGTTTCAGCTGGAGTTCGGCTACAACGGGTTCGGGCGGGTCGGCGGCCAGCAGGGCGGGCCCGGGTCGACAAAGACCTATCTCACGAGGGCGCAGACGCGGCCGCTCGTGCGTCGCGGCGTGAACGTCCCGCTGACATCCTCCGAGCGCCACTACATCGCGACACACCGGCCGGTGGTGGTGCACAACCCTCCCGTGTCGCACAAGAAGGGACGCCGGCGCGCGGTCTCGCCGGTGCCGTTCGGCGGCCCGCGCGGCCCGCTGCGGATATTCGGCGAAGGCATGGGCGGCCAGGCGGGCTGGCTCGTGCCGCTCGCGCTGATAGGCATGCTCGGTCTGGGCCTCGTGTTGCGCGGTCGCAGCGGTGACCGGCGCCTGGCGGGACTCTTCGTGCTCGGCGGCTGGTTCCTGGTTGAGCTTCTGGCACTGGATTTCTCCGCCGGGATCGTGCATCCCTACTACTCCTCGGCGCTGGGTCCGGGCCTTGCGGCGATGGCCGGCGGCGGTGCGGTGGCGATCGGCTCGCTCGTGCGCAGCGAGCGACCGCGCTGGGCGCTGGGTGGGTACCTGCTCGCGGTGGCGGCGATCGCCTGCACGGCGGCGGCGCAGCTGGTGTTGATCGCGCGGGAGGGCGATCCGCTGTGGTGGCGCGTGCCGCTGGTCGTGGCGTGCGTGGTCGCGCTGATCGTGATCGCGGCCGTTCGCGCGCGGGCCGGCTGGGCGCTCGGCGTCGCTGTGGGCGCGCTGCTGGTCGCGCCGATGGTCTACTCCTTCAGTGTCTGGCTGGCCCCGGTCAGCGGAACGTTCCCGGTCGCGGGTCCCTACAGCTATCCGGGTCACGGCGGATACGGCCTCACCGCCGCCGGCCTGTCGGCTGATCTCGCATTGGTCGCCTTCCTGCACAGCCAGGGCGAAACCCGGCCCTACGCGCTCCTCACCGTTTCATCCGATCAGGCCTCGCCACTGATCCTGCTCGGCGTCGCGGCCTCCGCCGAAGGCGGCTACAACACGACCGATCCGGCGCTCAGTGGCGATCAGCTGGCCACACTCGTGTCAGAAGACAAGGCCCGCTACATGCTCGTCTCGGGGATCTACTCGACGCGCGGCGGAAACGGCGCCTCGACCGCCGCGCGCCTGGTCTGTCCCGAGGTTCCGGCGAGCGTGTGGGCCGGCGGCATAACCAGTACCGGCAACTACCTGGTCGACTGCCGCGGCAAGGCGACGGAGCTGCGCCATCCCTATCGCAGCGCGCGGGAGTTCCTGCGCGCCCATCCCAGGGTGCACTACGCTCTCTGAGCGGTGGGGACAGATGTCAGCGGGCGCCTGATCGACGCCTGGACCGATGAGGTCCAGGCGACCATCGTCTATGGGCTGATCGCGGCGCGGGAGTCAGATCCTCGTCGCGCCGCCGTGCTCAATCGGCTTGCCGAGGTTGAGCGATCCCACCGCGACCGGCTCGAGCGGCGGATGACGGAACTCGGGATCCAGATCCCCGACGAGGCCGCCGTCAAGCTTTCCGCCTGGCGGCGCCTGCAGGCGCGCGTCGCGCCGGTCGACCGCCTGCTCGCGCGCCAAGAGGCAATGGAGGCGGATATCGCCAGCGAGATCCAGGAGCGCCCCACGGGCGATCCCGACACCGACCGCCTGCTCGAGCAGATCCGCGACGAGGAGGAGCAGCACACGGTCGCGCTCGGGCAGTTGCGCTCAGGTGCGCTGCCGGTGAGCGACCGTTCCGGGCCCGCCAGCGACGGCCCTCAGGTTCGTCTGACGCGGATCCTCGGTCGCGAGCGCTGGCACCGCGCCTCCGGCGGCTGGATCTCGGGTGTCATCTACGGCGCCAACGACGGGCTGGCCGCGGTGTTCGGCCTGGTCGCCGGCTTCTCCGGGGCCACCGGCGGGTCGCACCTCGTGCTGACGGCGGGGTTGTTCGGGGCGATCGGCTCGGCACTCTCGATGGCGACGGGTGCCTACCTCGCTGAACGGTCCGTCGCCGAGGTTGCGGCTGCCAATCTCGCGCGCGAGCGCGAGGAGGTGCGCACTCACCCTGAGGAGGAGAAGGAGGAGCTTTCCCTCTTCTACCAGCTCAAGGGCCTGACGGTGGCCGAGGCGGACATGGTGGTCGCGCGTATCGCCGAGGATCCCGAACAGCTGTTCAGGGCGGTGGCGATCGAGGAGTTCGGCAGCGCAGACGCCGAGCGTGGGGACGCTGTGCAGGCCGCGCTCGCCGGCGGGCTCTCGACGGCCGTCGGCGCGATGGTGCCGGTGATCCCGTTCTTCTTTCTGCACGGCACGGCCGGCGTGATCGTCGCCGCGTCGGTTTCGCTCGTCGCGCACTTCGCCGTCGGCGCCGCGAAGTCGCTGTTCACTCTGCGCACAGCCTGGTCTGCGGGAATTGAGATGACTGCCGCCGGCGCCATCGTCGGCGGTGTGACCTTCCTGCTGGGCCTCGCGATCGGGACGTGAGCCGGCGCCGTGGACGCACGGCGCACGCTCCCGGCCGGCCTCTACCGGCGGTCGTCGCTCAGCGGCGCACCGTCTCGCTGCGAGCGGCCCACGTCGAGCTGCCCTGAGCGTGTGCGAGACTCGACGCCGATGGGTGACTGGACTCGAATGCTTCGGCGTCTGTGGCGGATGATCGTGCGCTGGCGCGCGCGTCGCCGCTAGCGTTATTGCCGCTCGGCGGCGCCGCCGCTCAGAACGCGCTCGAGCACGTCGACGACGTGGCGCTTGCGTGCGGCCGCGAACTCCTCGCCGGTCGCGTCCAGTCCCATCGCTGCGAGCATCGTGTCGTTGTGCTCGATCGGAAAGAAGCACAAAGCAACGACTGAGATGAGCAGCTGCTCGGGGTCGACGGAGGGACCGGGCGGCGGTGGCAGCGAGCGAATGAAACGAGCTAGCCCGCTCGCCACCGCGACGGAATGACGCGGCCCGGGAGCGAGGTGGCGGCCGGCTCCCAGCGCCTCGCGGCCCATCAGGCGCACGAGCGTCGTGCGCTCGCGCAGAAAGTCGATGTAGCCGTCGATCAGCAGCTCGAGCGCGGGTCGCAGCCGGCCGCTTCGCTCGAGCTCCTGCGCAGCCAGCGTTGCGATCGGCTCGAGGCGCCGCTCGCGCTCGAGCAGCAGACGCTCCAGCACCGCCTCGTAGAGCGCCTGCTTGCCGCCGAAGAAATACGCCGGCAGCGCGGCCGACACACCGGCAAGCCGCCCGATTTCGTGCAGGCTCGTGCGCTCGTATCCTCGCTGCGCGAACAGCTGCTCTGCGGCGTCGAGGATTGCCTGGCGCGAGGCGGCCGCGTCGCGATGGCGGATTCCCTGCGATTGGAGCGCTTGCGCAGGCATGGTGTCCCAAGCCTAGCGGCTCGCCTTGACAACTAACTGTGTGAACAGTAAGTTCGCACAATGAGCCAGCCGATAGCCTGGGTCGACGGTGTCTGGCATGACGACGCCGCGAACGCGAGTGTTTCCGTGCTCGACCACGGCTTGCTTTACGGCGATGGCGTGTTCGAGGGCATCCGCTTCTACGCCGCGACGCCGTTCCTGCTCGGGGCTCACCTGAGCCGGCTGCGCGCGTCGGCGGGGTGTCTGATGATCGATGTTCCTCACGGCGACCGAGAGCTCACCG
Source organism: uncultured Solirubrobacterales bacterium (assembly GCA_963788385.1). GTDB lineage: Bacteria > Actinomycetota > Thermoleophilia > Solirubrobacterales > Solirubrobacteraceae > Palsa-513. The sequence continues at coordinate 35,187 of CAWBGR010000012.1, read as the reverse complement.
AGTTGTGCTCGGACGCGATCGCTCGATTCGGCGAGCCAGACGGCTACCTGCGCCTGATCGTCACGCGGGGGCGCGGCATGCTCGGAGTCTCGGCACACACCTGCGAGCGCCCGACAACGATCTTGATCGCGGCCTCGCTCCAGCTCTATCCGCCCGAGCTCTATGAGCGCGGTGTGGACGTGGTCACCTCAAGCCTGCGCCGCGCAGCGCCAGACAGCGTGCCGCCGCAGATCAAGTCGCTGAACTACCTAACCTCGGTGCTGGCGGCCGCCGAGGCTCGCGCCCGCGGCGCGCACGAGGCCCTGCTGCTCAATGGCGCCGGCGAGATCGCTGAATGCACGGCCGACAACGTGTTCCTCGTCCGCGGTGGGGTGGTCCGAACACCGCCGGTGTCAGCCGGCGCGCTGGAGGGCATCACGCGAGAGCACGTGATTGACCTGCTCCGCGGCGACGGCATCCCCGTGCAGGAGCGCACGCTCGTGAGCGCCGACGCCTGGACTGCCGATGAGGCGTTTCTCACAGGGACCGGCGCCGAGGTTGTCCCGGTCGCGACCTTCGACGGCCGCCGGCTCGCGGCGCCCGGTCCGCTCACGCGCCGCGCCCAGGCGCTTTTCGCGGCGTCGCTGCCGCGTGCGACGGCGGCCGCGACGCTGCACGCATAGCCACCGCTGCGGCGCGGAGTGCCGCCGGGCACAGAGGCGATGCGGTGCCCGCGCGAGCATCGATAACGTGCCGGCGATGCTGCTCGGCGTTGATGTGGGGGGGACCTTCACCGATGCGGTTGTGGTCTCACAGACCGGGGAGGTGTATACGGCGAAGACGCTGAGTACCCCGGCCGAGGAGGTCGTCGGAGTGATCCGGGCGATCGAGGGCGCGTTGGACGCCGCGGGCGTCACGGCGGCCGAGATCTCCGCGTTCGCCCACGGCACGACGGTGACGACCAACGCTCTGCTCGAGGGGCGCACGGCACGCACGGCGCTGGTAGCCACGGAAGGCTTCACCGACCTGATCGAGCTGGGCCGCCAGGCGCGCGCCGACCTCTACAGGCTCTGCGCCGAACATCCGCCGGCGCTCGCGCCGGCGCCGTTGCGCTTTGGGGTCCAGGAGCGGACCGGGCCGCACGGTCCGCTGCGCGCACCGGCAGGCCTCGCGGAGTTGGCGTCGGCGGTCGCCGCGGCTTCGGTCGAGGCGATCGCGGTCGTCCTGCTGCACGCGTCCGCGCACCCTGCGCACGAGCTCGAGGTGGGCGCCGCCTTGCGCCGCCAGATGCCCGACGTCCATATCTCGCTCTCGCACGAGGTCAGCGCCACGCCGCGCGAATACGAGCGTGGAGCCACGACCGAGCTTGACGCCGCGCTCTCGCCGCTGCTGTGCCGTCACCTCGCCGGGCTCGCCGATCGCTGTGCGCAGGTTGGGCTGCCGGCCGTCGGCGTGATGCAGTCATCGGGCGGTCTGACGAGCGCGGCGCGAGCCGGCGCGCACGGGGCGCTGACAGTTCTCTCCGGTCCGGCCGCAGGGGCCCAGGGAGCGCGCCTGATCGCGGCGGCAGCGGGCGCGCGCGACGTGCTCTGCTTTGACATGGGTGGCACCTCCACCGACGTCTGCGTGATCGACCGGGGCGAGGTTCGCGAGACGGACCGTCGTAGGATCGCGGGTCGGCCGCTCGCGCTGCCCAGCCTGGACATCGAGACGGTCGGCGCCGGCGGCGGCTCAATCGGCTGGTGTGACCCGGGCGGGGTCCTGCGCGTCGGCCCGCGATCGGCCGGCGCGGTGCCCGGGCCGGCGGGCTACGGGCGCGGCGGCACGCAGCCGACCGTCACCGACGCCCATCTCGTGCTCGGACACCTGCCAAGCGGCGGGCTGCTCGCGGGGGGCGTGCGCCTCGATCACGCGCTGGCGCTGGCCGCTGTCGGGCGCCTCGCGCAGGAGCTGGACGTGGAGCCGCTGCGCGCCGCCGAAGGCATCGTCGAGGTCGCGAACGCCGAGATGCTCCGGGCGATGCGAGCAGTGACGGTCGCCCGGGGTATCGACCCGCGTGCCTACGCGCTGATGGCGTTCGGCGGCGCGGGCCCACTGCATGCAACTGCGATCGCGGAGGAATTGGGCATCCGCCGGATTCTCTGCCCGCGGGCTTGCGGCGTCCTCTCGGCGCTCGGGCTGGCGGCGGCGGCGCCACGCCGCGACGCGACAGGCGCGTTCGACGCCGCGGCGGTTGGGCCTTTGCGCGCCCGCGCGCGGGCGCAGCTCGGCAGCGATCCATGCGAGGAGCGCGTGCGCTACTCGCTGCGATATCGCGGCCAGTCGTTCGAGCTGACCGTCGACGCCCCGCCGGATGCCGACGCACGCCTGCTTCGTACGCGCTTTGAGGAGGCACACGAACGGGCTTACGGGTACAGCGAAACCGGGAGCGAGATCGAGCTCGTCACGGTAACGGTGTCGGTGTGGGGCGAGGCACCTTCGTTTGCGACGCGTGCGGCAAGCTCGCAGGTGAGCCGGTCAGGCACGCGCATCCGCCTTGGCGGGCGGGAGCTGGAGGCGGCGCTGATCGTGGGCGACCCGCCGCCTGGCGAGCGAATCCCGGCCCCGGCGCTCTGCGCGATGACGGGCTCGACGCTGCTCCTAACGCCGGGCTGGAGTGGACTTGTCCTGGCCGATGCGACGATCGAGCTGACCCGCACATGAACGCAGGAACGCGGGCCGGCGACCCGATCGAGCTGCCAATAACCCTGGGGGCGCTGCATGCCGCGTGCGAGGAGATGGGTGCGCTGCTGATCCGGGCCGCGCACTCGCCGAACATCAAAGAGCGCCGCGACGCGTCGAGCGCCCTGTTCAACGCGCGCGGTGAGATGATCATGCAGGCCGAGCACATTCCGGTTCACCTCGGCGCGATGCCTGCCGCGGTCGCGACGGTGCTCGCGCACGACCAGCCGCCGGGCCGCTCGTGGATCCTCAACGACCCGTTCGCCGGTGGCACGCACCTGCCGGATATCACGGTCATCAGCGCGGCTCACCTCGACGGCCGGCTGATCGGCTTCGCCGCGACGCGCGCGCACCACGCCGATGTCGGCGGGATCACGGCCGGTTCGATGCCGGCGGACAGCCACACGTTGGCCGAGGAAGGCGTCCTGATCCCGCCGCAACCGTTCGCGGAGGCACAGATCCACGGGCTCGTCGCATCGATGCGCCAGCCCGCGGAGCGGGCAGCCGACCTGCGCGCGCAGCTGGCTGCGAACGTGATCGGCGCGCGACGGCTCCAGGAGCTCGCACGCCGGCTTGGGCCGCGGGACCTCGAGCGAACGCTGGCGTCGGTGCTCGACTACGGCGAGCGGCGGGCGCGTGCTGCGATCGCCGCGCTGGGCGACGGGGTGCGCGAGGCGCGCGACGTCATCGAGGCGCCCGAAGGCGATCTCGAGTTGCGCTTGCGGGCGACGGTGTGCGGCGGGCGCATCGTGCTCGACTTCGCTGACAGCGCCGGACAGCATCCGGGCAACCTCAACGCTCCGCTGGCGGTGACGCGTTCCGCGTGCTACTTCGCGATACGCGTGCTGACCGATCCCGAGACGCCGCCCAATGCCGGCGCCTACCGGCCGATCGAGATTTGCGCCCCCGCCGGCTCGTTGTTGAACGCGCGTCGCCCGGCTGCGGTTGCCGCCGGCAACGTCGAGACCTCCTCACGTGTCGCCGATCTCGTGCTCGGTGCGTTCGGCCGGGCGCTCGGGCAGGGGACGATGAACAACCTGACGCTTGGTAACGCCGGCTTCTCCTACTACGAGACGATCGGCGGCGGCCAGGGCGCCTGCTCCGACGCGAACGGGCCGAGTTGCGTGCACGTCGCGATGAGCAACACCCTCAACACCCCGGTCGAGGCGCTCGAGCGCGCATACCCGCTTCAGGTCCTGCGCAGCGAGCGCCGGCGGGACTCCGGCGGGGCGGGGAGGTTTCGCGGCGGCGACGGCATCGTCCGCGAACTCGAGGCGCTCGAGCCGATGCAGTTCTCGCTGATTGCCGAGCGCCGGCGCCGTCGTCCGCGTGGCGCGGACGGAGGGGAGGACGGGGCGCCCGGCCGCGACACACTCGACGGCGAGCCGCTCGGCGGGAAATCAACCGGGACGATGGCGGCCGGCTCGCGCCTGCGAATCGAGACGCCAGGCGGCGGCGGCTACGGGCACGACGCTCAGCAGCCAGCGGTGCCCGGCGCGACGGATCCCGCACGGCGGGACGATCGGTGAAGGTGAGGCGGCCGCCGGCGGGCGACTAAAGCCTGGGGGTGAGTCAGCCCGGGACCCGCCGCGCGGGGCGGGTCGGCCTCGGCGGTCCCGCTGCTGCGGTCGCCGCTGCGGTCCGCCTCACGGTACGGCCGCGACGCGCAGTGAGTCCTCGTCGTAGGCCCCCGCGACACGCTCGTCACCGATCCAGCGTTGCAGCACTTCCACCAGCACCTGGGAGCGAACAGGCTTTGTGATGTAGTCGTCCATGCCCGCGTCCAGGCATCGTTCGCGGTCTCCGGTCATCGCGTGCGCGGTCATCGCAATCACCGGCGTGTGCCGCCCGCCGGCGCTCTCGCGACGGCGCAGCTCGCGCGTTGCCTCGTAGCCGTCCATGCCGGGCATCTGGCAATCCATGAGGATGGCGTCGAACTGCTGAACGTCAAGCGCCTCAAGCGCCTGCAAAGCGTCGTCGACGAGTTGGGTACGAAAGCCTGCGCGCTCGAGCACGCGTCCTGCGACGAGGCGGTTGACGGGACTGTCCTCGACCACCAGCACGATCGCGGGGGACCGGCGGTCGGGCTTGTCCGTATCCCGCGCCGAGCCGGAGTCGCTCGCGGCAGACTCGACGCTGACTGGCTGGCGACCCGCGGGGCTGGGCGGCTCGCCGACGCGGGTGTCGCGAGCCGGCGTATGGTCTGCGGCGAGGGACGGGCGGCTGCTCGCTTGCGGTCGGGGCGCAACGGCCCGCAGCGCGGCCGCGGCCACCGGTGCTCCGTCGCTCGCCGCGGCCGGTGGCAGCGCCAGCTCGAACCAGAACCGGCTGCCGGCGCCCAGCTCGCTCTCGGCCTCGATCGCGCCGCCCATGAGCTCGACGAGCTCCTTTGCGATGGCGAGCCCAAGGCCGTTGCCTCCGTACACGCGCGTGGTCGAGACGTCGGCCTGCGTGAACGGCTCGAACATGCGCTCCAGGGCCTGGGGGTCGATCCCGATACCGGTGTCGGTGACCTCGAAGCGGATGCCGTTGATCCCCGGGTCCGGAGCCTTGCTGAGCCGGACCGTGACCGAGCCGGCGGTGGTGAACTTGGCGGCGTTGGAGACGAGATTCATCAGCACCTGGCGCAGGCGCGAACCGTCGCCGGTCACCCGGCGCGGCAGCTCCGGGTCGATTTCGATTGCCAGATCGACTCCCTGGCTTCGTGCGTGCAGCGCACCCGGCGCGCACGCCTGGTCGACGGTGTCGCGCAGGTCGAAGTCGACGCGATCCAGCTTGAGGCGTCCCGTCTCGATCGTGGAGATGTCGAGGATGTCGTTGATGATCGCGAGCATGTGCTCGCTAGAGCGGCTCACCTGCTCGGCGTAGGTCCGCTGCTCCTTGCTGAGCGGCGTTTCGAGCAGCAGGTCGTTCATGCCGATCACTCCGTTCATCGGTGTTCGGATCTCGTGGCTCACGTTGGCGAGGAAGGCCGATTTCATCTTCGAGGCCTCGATCGCCTCGTCGCGGGCGACGCGGTAGGCGTCGTTGAGCTCGAGCAGGCTTTCCAGACGCTCGCGCCGCTCCCGCGCGAACATCGCCACGAGCCCGAGCAACGGGAGCAGAGCGAGGGGAGCGAGGGGAGAGCTGTGAACCTCGTTGGCCACAAGCAGGCCTATCCCCGAGAGCCCGGCGTCGACGACGTAGACCCAGCTGTCGCCGAGCTGGGCGGCGAGCGTGGCGCCGCGGCCGAGCGCAAAACGCAGTCCCGAAACCCCGAAGTCGACGACGAACTGGGCCGCGAGCGCCCCGATCAGCAGTGCGGGCGAAGCCCTGGTCGGGGCGACCCTGGCGATTGCGAACACGAACGCCGGTCCGATCGCGAACCACGCATTGCCAAAGCTCTGGCCCAGTCGGCTGGCCCGCGTGTCGCCCGTGATGATCTCAGGCAGACGGGCGAGCGCCATGGCGGCGGCGACCGCGATCGGGACGAGCGCGACCGGCATCGCGAACAGCAGCGGGACGTAGGCGAGCTGCGCCGGGACGGTGAAGCCGAACGGGGTGTCCACGCGCACGCGCAGCGCAGCCACGAGGACGACGAAACACGCGATTGCAGCGGTCATTCCGAAGCCGTGTGGCGGCGTAAGCGCCCACACGCCCACCACGGCGGCGATGAACCCGCCTCCGACTAGCGCCTCTACAAGCCGCTCGCGCACCGTCATCCGCGCGCCCGGCTCCTGCAGCGTGTCCGCGATGACGGCCTGGAGCTCGAGGCTGAGCTGGCCCAGCATGTCGAAAGTATCGACGGATCCAATGGCGATCTTTACGACCGTCAACGATCCTCGTGAGCGTCCTACTGGCGTGATTCGGCGGCTTGCGGCCTAATCGCTGCCCCAAGCCGGACGCCCTGCAATCGCCACGGTCACGCCGGCGGGCGGGCGCCAGCGTCTCCCGGGAGTCTTGGACCGGGGCCGGGCTGGAGTTCAGCCGGTCCCGTTCCAGGGGCGGGAGTGGCCGCCGGTCGGTCCTGCTCGATCGCAGCAGGATCGACCGGTCGCCAACGTCAGTGCTTCAGCCGAGGATCGACGAAGACGTCGTCGATCTGCGAGGTGCCGCCGGTGGCGGTGAAGCGCAACGCCATCTGCGCCGTGCCGTTGAGCGAGAGCTTCGAGGCGATCTTGCCGCCGGTGTGCATCGCGGCGGCGGGCTGCCACGTCGAGTCGCCCACGACCGTCCCCACAGGGAAGGCGGTCTGCAGGCCGGCGATCGTGTAGACGACGGAGACGCTGAGGCTCGACCCCGGAGCCTTGTTCAGTGCGAAGAAACGAAAGTAGGTGTCAGCGCCGTCGACGCAGACGAACGGTGTCTGCACGCTGGCGCCCGCCGGCAGCGAGAGCGAGGACGCCCCCAGCGAACCGGTCACCGCAAATGGCTCACTGCCGGCGACCTTGGCCGCGCCGCCGCTGAGCGTCCAGCCGGTCAGGGCGCTTTCGAAGCTTCCGCCCGGCAGCAGCCAGTAGTAGCCGGCGTCTCCCCAGCGCGTGAATGGCTGTGAAAGCGTCGTGCTGCCGCAGGGGGTCGTGGCGGTGAGGTTGGCCGCCTGTGCCGAGGCGAGCGGCAGTGCCGTGAGGGCGAGGCCGCCGAGCACTCCGGCGCTCAGCAGGAGGCGGCGCATTGTGTGGCGGGGTCTGGATCCGGCCGCGAACGATGACATTTGAGTGGGAGTGCCTTTCTTGGCGGTGCCGCGACCAAACCGTCTGGTCGTAGAGTCCTGTGGTGGCGCAGGCCCGTCGCGAGCGGACGGGTCGCTTGTCTAGTGGTGAGACGGTGGGGTCCGCCAGTCGGCCATGAGATTTGCGCCGGCGCCGTCATGTTGAGGCACGGGTCGCGCCGTGACAAACGGATTGGACGTCTGTCGTAGAAAAGCTCTCGCGGGCGCGCTTCGGTGGGCTAGAGCGGCCTCAGCGCGCTGCCGCGCCGCTTGGCGGAGTCCTCGTCGACCCCGATCCAGAGGTAGAGCTGGATGAATACGAACAGCGTGATCGAGAGCGATCCAGGAACCAGCATCACGCCCCCGGCCAGCTGCTGGTCGGTCAACGCGGAGATGCCGCCGGGCCGGTGCGCGAGGTGTGCGTAGGCGGGGTACAGCGGCGAGGAGGCGAAAACCAGGACGAGTGCAACGACCCAGCCGACGGTCGCCGAGGCGACCATGTAGTAGACCCGGTGAATGGCGCTGAGGCGTGCGCGCAACGGCGGGGAATCCAGCACCTGCGCCCAGAGCAGCACGCCAAACACCAGGAATGTCACGTGCTCGAGGTCGTGTACCGCGCGGTCGCGGACGGCGAGGTCATAAAGGGCCGGTACGTGCCAGGCGACGAGATTCGCGTTGAAAACGATCCAGACGGGGATCGGCCGCGAAAGCAGTCGCCCCAGCCCGCGAAGGGGGGCGCACCAGCTCGAGCGGCTGATCGTCTTGGCGACGCTGCGGCGAAAGCCCAGCGGCAGCGGGCGCCAGATCGACGCCCACGGCGCGCCCAGCACGATCAACGGAGCGGCGATCGTCAGCAGCATCACGTGCTGGGTCATGTGCACCCAGAAGAGCTTCTCGGCCAGCGTGTCGATGGGTGAGGCGAGGGCGGCCAGGATCACCAGCAGACCGGCGTAGAAGGAAGCCGCGCGCCAGCGTTCGCGCCGACTGCGCGGTCGCCTGAGCAGGCGCACCGCGCGGTGCTCGCCGAGGACGTGCAGGCAGGCGACGAGCGAAAGGACAGCGAGCGGGAGGTCTACGGCAGCCGGCATCGTGACGCGCCAGGCTCAGGCCGGCCGCGCATCACGGAACGTGATGCGCGGGCGGTGGCTCCTCACCGGGAACCGGCGGCTTGGTTACGCCGGCGCCGGCGCCCGCGCCGGCGCGCCCCCGCCGAAGCGCCACCCACCATATGCCCAGCACGACGATGACCAGCGCGATCGGCAGCACCAGCGTGAGCGCGCCCGCGAAGGTGGTCGTGCCGTCCGCGGCGAGTATCAGGCCGGCGACGGTCACTTGACGAGGTAGAGCAGGACGAAAGCGAACAGCTCCACGAGGACCATCACATAGAGGAAGACGGCGCACGCGTCCGCACTCGGCCGCAGCTGCGACGACGGCTCGGCGACACCATCCGAGTGCGCGGCCGCCGGCTGGCGCAGCGACTGTGCCCAAAGCGTCTCGATCCAGTACACCGCGCCGAACCAGAACAGCGTGAACACGACGGTGAAGCCAAGGAACACGCTCGCCAGACCGCCGTCGCTGGCGCCGAACGGGAGGTTGTAGTACTCGATGAACTGCACGACAATCGCGGCGAGGCCGAGCACCCCCGCCAGCAGCGAGCCGGTCCGCCAGGGGCTTTCCTTGCCGTCATCGAGTGCCCGGCGCGCCAGCTCGAACGCCCCGACCGAGCCGAGCACGCACAGCAGGATCGCCACGCCCCAGCCCGTGGGCGGATTGGTGTGGGCCGGATGGAAGTCGTGGCTGGTGTTGAGCGCCCGCAGGTAGAAGAACGCGAACACGAACGCCATGAAAAAGAACACGACCGCGCTCGCGAGCAGGCGTGCGCCGACCGCTAGGTTGCGTCCGACGACCGCGGGATCCTCGGGGTCTGCGATGAGGCTCTCGTGCGTGCTCACGCGACGCTGCCTTCACCGGCGATGACGCGTGGTCCGAAGTCGGCGACGGCCGGGGCCTCAGGCGTGCCGTAGCCATACGGATGCGACGTGATCGTGGGGATCCGCTCAAAGTTGTAGACGGGCACCGGGGAGGGCAGCTGCCATTCGAGCGACTTCGATTGCCACGGGTTCGCCTCGGCGCGCTCGCGCCGGAACACAACCGACCAGACGAGGTTGACAAGGAAGATGAGCATCGAAAGGCCCAAGCAGAAGGCGGCGATCGAGACGAACACGTTCAGGTTGTGCAGCGCGGCGTTGTAGCTGGAGACGCGCCGCGGCATGCCCAGCATGCCGGCGGCGAACAGCGGGAAGAAGGTGAGATTGAAGAACACGAACATCGTCCAGAAGTGCAGCTTCCCGAGCTTCTCGTTCAGGTTGAAGCCGGTGATCTTCGGCAACCAGAAGTAGATGCCGCCCATCAGCGCGAAGACCAGTCCGCCCATGATCGTGTAGTGGAAGTGGGCCATCACGAAATAGCTTCCGTGCGTGACGACGTCGCTCGTCACGTCGGAGAGGAAAACACCAGAGAGCCCGCCGATCAGGAAGTTGAAGAAGAACGCGAGCGCGAACAGCATCGGCACGGTGAAGCGGATGCGCGCTTTCCACAGCGTCCCCATCCCGTTGAGGAAGATCAGGCCGGTCGGGATCGAAATCAACTCAGTCGTGAACATGTAGAACGGCCGCAGGTCGGAGTTGATCCCGCTCATGAACAGGTGGTGCTGCCAGACCATGAAGCTCATCAGCGCCACGCCGAACATCCCGGCTACCGCCAGGCGGTAGCCCCAGAGTGGTTTGCGTGCGAACACCGGCAGGATCTCGAGCACGATCCCGAAGCCCGGCAGCGCGAGGATGTAGACCTCGGGGTGTCCGAAGAACCAGAACAGCTCATCCCAAAGGAACGGGCTGCCGCCGGCGCTCGGGATGAAGAACGTCGTCTCGACCGTGCGATCGAAGACCACCATGATCAGCGCCGCGAGGAGCACAGGTGCTGCGAGAACGGCGAGGATCGAGGTGGTGACCATCCCCCAGACGAAGATCGGCAGGCGGTTCCAATGCATCCCCGGCGCGCGCATCGTCATCACGGTCGCGATCATGTTGACCCCGACCAGCGCCAGCGAGATGCCGATCAGGGCGAATGACACGATGTAGGCGTCGATGCCGGACCGCGCCTGTTCGGCCAGGGGCGCGTATCCCGTCCAGCCGGTCGGGAAGCCGCCGAGCAGCGTCGCCGATAGCAGTACGAACCCCGCGAGGACGGTCAGCCACATCGTCAGCGACTCGATCCGCGGGAAGGCCATTCGCCGCGAGCCGATCATCAGCGGCACGAGGTAGTTGCCCAGCGGGCCGAGCACGCCCGCCGACATCATCATCAGCATCATCGTGCCGTGAAGCCCGACCAGTGTCAGGTAGTTGCCCGCCGGAATCAGAGTCGCGTTGGCGCTCGTCAGCTCGGTGCGGATGAACATCGCGTTCAGGCCGGCGACGAAGAAGAAGAACAGCACCGCGACGAGGTACTGGATGGCAACGACCTTATGGTCGGTGCACAGGCGGAAGTAGCGCCACGCCCCGTGCTCCTCGCGCTCCCTTAGTGACGCGGGTCGCCCGGCGATGCGCGACAGCGGATAGTTGAAGAAGCCGAGGCCGATCAGCCAGCCAAGAATGGCGAACGCCATGCCCATCAGGATCGCCACATCGTCCTGGTCGGTCTCCGTCTGCGCGGACGAGTTGAAGCCGATCTTTGAGCCGAGCCAGTGTCCGAGCGCGTAGCCGCCGATGCTCAGGGCGACGGCCCAGATCACGTTGAAGCCGATCAGCTGGCTCCACGCGGATGGTGTGCTGATCCGACGTTCGCTCACAGAGACACTGGCTGATTCCATGTCAGGACGCATTCCGTAGGGGGGATGGGTAGTACACGCGGGAGTACGGCGGCAGCTTCTTGGTCACCGCGGCGTTCTTGTGCTCCTCGCCGGTGATCCACGTCGTGAACGCGGAAGCGCTCAGGACCTGCCCTGTGGTGTTCATGTGGCCGTGCCATAGCCCGCATAGCTCGTCGCAGCGGACCTGGAAGGAGCCCAACTCCAGCGGCTTGTCGAAGGCGACGTTGTCGGCGCCGAGCACCGCGTCCGCCTTGACGCCAAGTTCGACCGCCCAGAAGGAGTGCACGACGTCGAGCGAGGTGACGTGGAACTCGATCTCGCGATTGACGGGGAGGTCGAGCGTCGTCGTCTCGACACCGCCGTAGGTGGGGTAGCGGAACGTCCAGAGCCACTGCTGCCCGATCACCTGGACCGGCAGCGCGCCGCGCCAGTCGGCAGGCTTGGCGACCGGATTGGGCCCCTCACCGCCGCCCGCGCCTCCGGTCGTCAGCAGATCGGCCGTGCCGAACACGGCGAGCCCGAGCACTAGCGCGCTGGTCGCGACCAGCCAGGTGAGCTCGACGCGCCGATGGCCGGTGATCGGCGGTCCGTCGACGATCACCTGACCATCCTGGCGGAACACGCGGACCGCGTAGCCGAAGTAGACCCAGATCATCAGCACGATCGGCGTGGCGAGTGCCGTGAGCACGACGTCGACCTGGTGCTGGTCGCGCGTCTGCTGGCTCATCGAGTAGGGCGGGATGTGGGGACCCACGACCCAGATCACCAGCGGCAGCACGATCACTGTCGCCACCGCCCAGATCGTCGCGATGCGCACTCCGTGGCGCGGCTCGCGGGCCATCGTCGCGGAAACCGCAGCCGTCTCGCTCACGAGACCTCGATCAGGCCGCTCATGTAACCGATCGTCTGCATCGGCCCGCCGTTGCCGAAGAGGAATCCCGCAGCGCACGGAACGAAGCACTGCCAGCGATAGGTGCCCCGTCCGGGAGTACGGAAGCTGAAGGTGATCGTGTTGTGCGCCTCCGCCAGGGAGCACGGCGCGACGCCACACTGGTTCTTGGCGTTGGGGTTGACACCGGGCAGCGGCACGTTGACGTCGAGGTCGGGGATCGTGAAGGTGTGCGCGGCATCGTTCGGATCGATTCCGTGCTGGGGCGTGCCGTTGATCGTCTCGATGTCGCCGGTCGTGCCACTCACTCCAGACAGGAACGCGTTGCGCAAGCCGCTGTCGCCGTCGTATTGGTAGACGGTGACCTCGACCAGTGTGTGCGCCGGCACCTTGAAGATCGTCGTGTGCTCCCACTTGCCCGCCGGATCTTTGGCCATGTAGCTGACCCAGTCCGGGAACGGGTGGTGACCGTAGGAGGGAACCGTTTGGAGCGTCAGGCGCGCGGTGCCGTCGCTGACGACGGCCGCGATCGCCGCCGGGCCTGACTCCAGGAAGAAGATGAAGTACACGACGACCAGCGCGATCAGCACACCGAGTGTTCCAGCGACCGCCAGGGCCCTCACCCTCATGTGCGGTTTGTATCGGGCCGACCGGACCAATGCAAGCGTCCTCGATGATTTTGTGGTCCGAGCCTCGCTGCGAGCGGGCAAAGCGTCGCGGGGCCAATGGGCCGGCAGACGGCCGAGCAGCAGCTAGACTCGCGCAGGCTGCGCCATGGCGACCGACTCCGAGCCGACTCCCGTTGTGAGCGCCGCCGCCCCGAGCGGGTCGGCGTTCCATCGCCGCGACCTGCTGTTGCTGGCGGTCTTCCTGGTCGCGGTGGGGGCGCTCGCGGCGCTGCTGATCCATGGGCGCCCGGCGCCGACGGTCCTCGGCGCGGCCTCCGCCAAGACCAGCGGCTACGCCGGCTACGCGCTGAGCTCGCCCAAGCCGGCGCCGCCGCTGGCGCTCAAGAACTACCTCGGCGTGCCCGTCAACATCTCGGACTACCGCGGCAAGGCGGTGCTCGTGACGTTCCTCTACACGCACTGCCCGAACGTCTGCCCGATCATCGCCTCGAAGCTCCACGCGGCACTGGTGGCGATGCCCCCGAGTGAGCGCCGGGAGGTCCAGGTGATCGCCGTGTCGGTGGACCCGCGCGGCGACACGCCAGGCTCGGTTGCGCAGTTTCTGTCGGCTCACGAGATGACCGCGCAGATGCAGTACCTGCTGGGACCTTCGCGTGTACTCGAGCGCGTGTGGACCGAGTGGGGCGTCGGCTCGCGGCGCGACGCGGGCAATCCGGAACTGGTGGCTCACACGGCGCTGGTCTACGGGATCACGGGCCGGGGTGAGATCAAGACGATCTACTCCTCGAGCTTCGCGCCGTCGGACATCGTGCGTGACGTGCCGCATCTCGCTGCGTCCTGAGCCTCTCAGGGCGCCGGGACCGGCGAGCGAACGCCGGTGCGCCTATAGAATCGCGCTGTGCGTCTGGTTGCCCGCGGCGCCGGGCTCACATCGTCAACGAGTCTGGGCCGCTTGCGCATCCGCGCGTCGGCGTCGTGCGGGCCGCGCGACCAGCGGACGCGATGAGCGCCGTCGGATTCGACGGGCGGCGCGACACCGAGCGCGCCGCTGCCGCCTTGGCTGGCCGCCTGCCGGAGTCGCTGGGCGGCCTCGCTGTTCTCGCTTTCAACTACCACTGGTCGTGGCAGCGTGACGGCGAGGAGCTGTTCCGGTGCATCGACCCGCAGCGATGGGCAAGCGTCGTCGGGAACCCCGTTCACCTTCTGCAGGAGGCCTCATATGAGTCGCTCGCGCGGGCTGCCGCCGACGGCGATTTGCTTGGGCGAATCGCCCGCGCCGAGGCGACGCTCGCTGCCTCCCTCGCGCGCCCTCCGGCGATCGACGCAGGCGTGCCCGCCGGCCCGCGGGCCTTCTTCTGCGCCGAGTTCGGCGTGCACGCCTCGCTGCCGATCTACTCCGGCGGTCTGGGAGCACTCGCCGGCGACTTCCTCAAACAGGCGTCCGACGACGCCCTGGAGCTCGTCGGCGTCGGCCTGCTCTACCGCCAGGGGTACTTCCGCCAACGCGTGGATGCGCACGGCCTCCAGCACGAGTACTGGGTCGAAACCGATCCCGATCGTCTTCCGGGCGCGCTGGTCACCGGCGCCGACGGTGCGCCGCTGACCGTGGACGTGCCGATCGCGGGCGAGCCGGTGAGCGCACAGATCTGGCGCGTCAACGTCGGCCGCGTCCCGCTCTACCTGCTCGACACCGACCGGCCCGAGAACACACGCGAGGCTCGCTGGATCACCTCACGGCTCTATGTCGGGGACCCGGAGGTGCGACTCGCGCAGTACCTCCTGCTCGGCGTCGGCGGGGTGCGAGCGCTGGCGGCGATGGGCATCGAGGTCAGCCGCCTTCACCTCAACGAGGGTCATGCCGCATTCGCCGCGCTCGAGCTCGCACGCGGGCCACTCGCGGCCGGCGCGAGTCTCGAGCAGGCACTCGAGGCGGTTCGCCCGCGGCTGGCCTTCACGACGCACACTCCGGTTGAGGCAGGGAACGACTCCTATCCGATCGAGCAGGTTGCCGCCGCGGCAGGCGGCTTCGTGGCGGAGGCTGGTATCGGCATCGACACGCTGGCGCTACTTGGACGCTCGCACCCGCAGGAGCGCGCGGAGCCGTTCGGGATCACTCAGTTCGCTTTGAGGACATCGTCGCGGGCCAACGCTGTGAGCCGCCGCCACGGTGTGGTCGCCCGGGAGATGTGGCAGGACCTGTGGCCGGCGCTGGCAATCGAGCAGGTGCCGATCGGCCACGTCACCAACGGCGTCCACGTGCCGACTTGGCTGGGTGGGCCGATGCGCGGGCTGCTCGACGGCCACCTGCCCGCCGGCTGGCTGGCCCAAGCCGGGCAGGCGGCCGTCTGGGACGCGGTTGCGCGGATCCCCGACGCGGAGCTTTGGGCGGCACGCAACGCGCAGCGCGCGAGGCTTGTCGAGACGGTTCGTGACCGCAGCGTCGCTGAGCGACTCGGACGCGGAGACACGCTGGACTACGCGCGCGCGGCCGCGGCCGCGTTTGACCCGGACGTGCTCACGGTCGGGTTCGCGCGTCGGCTTGCGACCTACAAGCGTTTGCGGCTGCTCGTGGCCGACCGCGAGGCGGCGCGCGATCTGCTGCGCGGCGGACATCCGATCCAGATCGTGCTCGCCGGCAAAGCGCACCCGCGCGACGACGAAGCCAAGCGCATGCTTGCCGAGTTGTTCGAGCTCAAGGCGCTCCCGGAGGTGGCCGCGCGCGTCGTCTTCCTCGACGACTATGACCTCGCCAGCGCGGCGCTGCTCGTGCAGGGCTGCGATGTCTGGGTCAACCTGCCGCGCCCGCCGCTCGAGGCGAGCGGCACCAGCGGCATGAAGTCCGCGATCAACGGCGGCCTGCAACTCAGTGTGCTCGACGGCTGGTGGGCGGAGGGGTACGCGGACGGCAACGGCTGGCCACTGTCCGGCGATGTCGACACCGACTTGCAAGCTCAGGACGCGCGCGACGGCGCGGAATTGCAACGCTTGCTACGGGAGCAGGTCGTGCCGCTGTTCTACGACCGCGGTGGCGACGGGCTGCCGCACGGCTGGCTCGAGATGGTGCGCGCGTCGCTGCAAACGCTCGCGCCGCAGTTCAGCGCGCAGCGGATGCTGACCGACTACCGCGAGCGCATCTACGGCGGTTGAAGTTAGCACCCTCCGCTCGCGCGGATGGCCGCCTGCCAACGCGAGCGCCGGGCCCGCAGCGCCATTGCCGTACGCACTGCGCGGCACCGGCGCCCGCAGACTGTTGAGCGCTACGTCTGGCAGCCGCAGCCTGGAGGTGGAACGCTTGTGGCCGCGCCGCAGCACTCCTCTTTGGCGGCCGGCTCGCAGCACTGCGCAAGCGTCGCCGGCGAGCAGCAGCCGTCGGCCGGCGGCTTGCGCGCGCGGACGATCGCCGCAGTTGCGTGCTCGTGAACCTGGTGCGTCGGGCGGATCTCGATGTCCTCGAAGCCCGCCGCGCTGAGCACCTCGCGGAAGGCGCGTGCGGTGAGCGCTCCGGCAATGCAACCGGTCCATGCGCCGATATCCGCTTTGGTCGCGTCGTCAAGGTTGGGGTATGCGATCACGTCCGAGATCGCCAGCCGCCCGCCCGGGCGCAGGACTCGCTCAGCCTCCCGAATCACGGTGGGCTTGTCGGCGGCAAGGTTGATGACGCAGTTGGAGATGACGACGTCCACGCTCGCGTCCGGGAGCGGTATCCGCTCGAGGTAGCCCTTGACGAACTCGACGTTCTCAATACCGGCCTCGATGGCATTGGTGCGCGCGAGCGCGAGCATCTCGTCGGTCATGTCGAGGCCGATCGCCTTGCCGCTCGCCCCGACACGCGTGGCGGAGATCAGCACGTCCGCGCCGGCGCCGGAGCCGAGGTCGAGCACGGTCTCGCCTTCCTGGAGATCCGCCACCGCGGTCGGCACTCCGCAACCGAGCGATGTCCGCAGAGCGCCGGCAGGTATGCCTTGGAGCGTCGTGTCGGAGTAGAGGGCACCGCCGAATACGCCGGTTGCGTCCGCCGGGCTGGCGAGCGTGGCCCCCGAGAAGCAACAGCGGTCGTCTTGGCCTTCTGTCGCGGCCTTGGCGAGCGCGGCATAGCGCTCGCGGACGCTCTCGCGCACCTCGTTCAGTTCAGCCATTCGGAGAGCTCCCGGAGGGCGTCGGGAATCACGTAGTAGTAGGCCCACAGGCCCTGGCGCTCCGAGCCGACGATGCCGGCATCTCGCAGTACCTTGAGGTGATGCGACACCGTGGGCTGCTGAAGGTCAAACAGCGGCACCAGTTCGCAGACGCAGACCCTGCCTGCGTGCTTGCGCAGGACGTCGACGAGCTGCAGTCGCACCGGGTCGCCGAGCGCCTTTGCGATCAGCGCGATGCGCCCCGCGTGGTCGCGTTCGACCTCGGGGTAGACGACCGGTTCGCAGCACTGCTCACCGGCCGGGCGCTTGGTCTTGGGTGACAGCAGTAGATCGACGCTCATCGATCTACTTATATCGATTGAAGTGATGGGTGTCAATGTAATAGTCTGCTCTGCATGTTGCCTCGGTCGCGACCACGCGGGGGCGAGAACGCGCGATGACCTACGTCCTATTTGTCTGCAACCACAACGCCGGCCGTTCGCAGATGGCGCAAGCGTTCTTCGAGCGCCACGCGCCAGCCGACGCGATCGCTGAGTCGGCGGGAACCGACCCGGCAGCGCAGGTCTGGCCAGAAGTCGTCGAGGCGATGCGCGAGGTCGGAATCGACATCGCCGGGCGCACGCCGAAGCGGCTGACGGTCGAGATGCAGCAGCGAGCTGACCTGGCGGTGACGATGGGCTGCGGCGACGCATGCCCGTATGTGCCGACGACCGTCGTGGACTGGGCTCTCCCGGACCCGGCTGGGCGGCCAATCGAGGCGGTTCGCGAGGTTCGCGACACGATCGAGTCCCGCGTCAAAGCACTCATCGCCAAGGAGCTCACAGGCCAATGAGAGGGAGGCCGCGATCAGGTGCGTCCCGTTCGTCGCGGCCGCGTTTCGGGGCGCTCACGGCCGCCGCGACCGCCCGGTCCGCCAAGCGCGGGAGGTGAAATGAACCAGCCGCTCGGTCGCAGACTCCTCGCGGAGTTCCTCGGCTCCGCGTTCCTCGCGGCCGTCGTGATCGGCTCGGGCATCGCCGCACAACACCTCTCGCCGGGGAACGCCGGCCAAGCCCTGTTCGAGAACGCCGCGGCTACCGCCGCTGGCCTGTTCACGATCATCCTGATGTTCGGACCGGTCTCGGGCGGGCACTTCAACCCCGTCGTCTCGCTGGTCGACGCGAGCTTCGGCGGACTGCGCTGGCGCGACGCGCTCGCCTATGCCGCGGCTCAGGTTGGTGGCTGTGTAGCGGGGGCGATAACCGCAAACGCGATGTTCGCGCAGACTGCCGTGACGATCTCAACCAAGCACCGCGCGTCACAGGCGCACCTGTTCGCAGAGGTGATTGCGACCCTTGGCCTGATACTCGTGATCTTCGCTCTCGCGCGCACGAAGCGGGGAACCGCGGCACCGGCCGCGGTCGGCGCCTACATCGGCGCCGCGTATTTCTTCACCAGCTCAACGAGTTTCGCGAACCCGGCGATCAGTGTCGGGCGCATCTTCTCTGACACCTTCGCCGGCATTGCACCGCCATCGGTGCCGGGATTCGTCGTGGCGCAACTCGTCGGCGGAGTCGCGGCGATCGCCGTGTTGCGCACGCTCTATCCGAACGTCACGCCCGAACAGGCGGCGCAGGTCGTGCTCCCGCACGGCGAACTCGGGCCCGTCTAGCGCACCTGCAAGCGTCGCCGCGGCGAGACCACCGGAGGCTGACGGCCTCGCGCCGGTCGTCGTGCTCGGTTTGGCGTGGCTCGCCGACCTGGTTGGCGCGAGCGCGATCGTCCGACGCTCGTGTCGCGCGAGCGGGTCACAGAATTCCACGCTGCCCGCGCGGCGCGAGCTGCTAATCGAGCGTAGATGCGTACGCGGGCGTCCAATCGGTCCAAATTGCGGGGATCCGCGGAATGATTTGACGCCCTGGAATGTTCGGATGTCGTCACGATGTTGTCGCGGAATGGTCGCTGTCAGAGGGCGACGACGAGCCCGCGCCACCGCTGCTGCTCTGGCCAGCGTTCGCGGTAGCGCCCGACTCCGGTGACGATCGCTGCGAACTGGCTGTGGTCGAGTGTCCAGATCAGGATCAGGCCCGCGTGGTGGCGCGAGGCCTCAGCCCATTCGCGCGCGAGCGGCGCGAAGTCGCGGCTGTTACGCGTGATGAGCACGCGCTGCTCGGCGGCCGCGAGTTCGAGCACGAGCGGGTCGTCGAGCCCTTCGAACGGCGGGTCGGAGGCGAGCGCGAGGACGTCGTGTCCCGCGTTCTGAAGCGGGTTGGCGATGCCGCCGGGGGAGAGGTTCGCGTCCAGCAGGAGCCGCACGGGCGGCTACGGCTTGGCCGGGAGTTCGATGAACGGGTACAGCTCATGCCACTCCGCGGTGCTGCGGCGATTCTCTGCGATCCCAGCGGCGATCTCCTCGGGATAGGCGTCGCGGTAGGCGACTGCGAGGCGTACCTGCCGTTCGCTGAGTTGCGTGTTCTCGACGAGTCGCTCGAGTGACCCGAAGTCCTCGAGCATCTGCACGGTCTCCCAGATGTCCACGCCGGTGCCGATGAGCCACGGCCGCCGGCGGGCGTCGTCGCCGCGAAAGGCGATACCGGGAAAGCGCCTGGTGCGCACCGCCTCGACCACTACGAGCGCCGGAAAAAGGTGTGGCTCAACGATCCCGAGACGCCTACTCATCATGAGCGCGAGCGGCGCGAGATCGAGCAGATCGACGCCGTGATCCGCTCGCTAGACCAGCTGCGGGTCGACGCCGGAATCTCGAAGGCGGAGCTCGCACGACGCATCGGGCGCAACCCCTCCAGCATTCGGCGGCTGTTCACCGCCCAGGCCGCTCGGCCCGAACTGCCGCTGATCGTGTCGATCGCCGACGAGCTCGGCGCACGCGTCGAGATCACGGCGCGCGAGTCCGGGCACTCGAGTGCGGATCTGGATACACGGCCCCGCGGGGACTTGAGCGATGAAGAGATCGCTCGCGATGCTGTCGCGGCAACGGCGCGCGCAAGACGAGACCGCCGAAACGGAGCTGCCGCGAACGTGGCCGCGGCGGGAGCGCTGGCGCGATTTGCGAACCGCGTCGCGGAGGCAGCAGAGCTCGCGCGCCGAGATGAACGCGCTAGATCCTGAGCCGCTTCTGCGCTTCCTGCACGAGCAGGGTGTCGCACACATCCTGATCGGTGGCGTGGCCGTGGCGGCACACGGGTATCCGCGGCCCTCAAGAGACTTGGACCTGGTGCCGGCATCGGACTCGGCCAACCTGCGGCGCCTGGCACGTGCCCTCGCGATATTGCACGCGCGACCCGCCGAGTTGAGCGACTTTTCGGCCGGGGAGGTCCCGGCAGACGCGACGAGCGCAGGCGACCTCGCCCACGGTGGGAACTTTCGCCTCGAGACCGATCTGGGTCCGCTCGACGTCATGCAGTGGATCGCCGGGATCGACGCAGAGGATCTGTACGCTGAACTCGATCGCGATGCTCTCGTGTTCTCGCTCGGCGACGTTCCCGTGAGGTACTGCGGCCTCGAACACCTCAGAGCGATGAAGCAGGCAGCCGGACGGCCGCGCGATCTCGACGATCTCGAGCACCTCTCGCCGGATTGAGCGCAGGGCGGCGCGATCGGTCCACGTGGCGACGCGAGCGGCGCGAAGTACTGGGGGTCGTCTGACGCGCCCACCTACGACTACGTCGACGTCAACGTCCCGTCCTGCGCCGGATGTTCGCGAAGCGCGTTCGGACCTACCGAGCGACGAGCCACACGATCAACAACGACGCCCCCGTAGGTATCCCGCACTCACCGGATGCGCGAGAAGAGGCGGCCGAGCAAGCGTACCGGGTCCGCGGCAGGCACATCGGCGTGTGAACGCACTCCCATGCGGATGAGCACGCCGGATCGCGCGCTGACGGCCACCTCGGCGCTGTATACGACGTCTACGATGTCACCACCGGTGATACTGTGTGATGCGAAGCGGAGTGGGAACGGAGCGGAGCATCGGGTGAGCCTTGGGAACGGTGAGCGACGGGCAAACGGGATGGAGACGTAGCGGCGGAGAACGAAGGAGGACGAGAGAAGCAGAGAGACGGGAGGAAGGGCGAGACGAGGCGAAGGACGTAGGCGACAGAGCGAGGCGAGGCGAATGAAGCGACGCGCAGGGCGATACGCAACGAGCGGATGCTCGCCACGAACCCCAGCAGCCCGCCGGTCCGTCGCTGTCGCATCCCCACGCGCGAGCAGCGCCCGGCGGCTTACCGCGTGGCGAGACGGTGACGACCACAGGCGGGCAACCGCAATCGCAGTGGCGCGTCGGAGAGCGGCGCGCAGCTGGCTCCATCGAGTCTCTGGTCGTTCGCGCTAATGGTTGCTCCTCCGAGGCGGTGCGGGTAGCATGCGCCGGCGATGAGGGTTGGTCGCTCAGCGACGCGATCGCCGCGCCACGCATTTGGGTTGGCGGTGGTGGCTGTTGCGCTGGTCGCGGTCGGTGTGCTCGTTCCGCTTGGTGCTCTTGGGGCGCTGCAGTCGGGGGCGCTGATGTTGGTTCCGGCGTTGGTGCTTGCGGCCGCGCTGTTGGCCGGGCGCTACCCCGGCGAGCGGCTGATCGAGCGTTGGGGGCGTGCCCGTCCGCGGGTTCGTCCGACCGTCGCGCGCGTCCGTGTTCCGAGTCGCCCCTCTCGTGAGCTACCGCATGGCGGTCGTCTAATCGCCACGGCGCTTGCCGGTCGTGCGCCGCCCGCGCTCGCTGCGGGCTGAGCGCGTGCTTCGTTAGCGCACTAGCGCACGGCTCGCGTTCGCACGATTCGCGACGCCGCAGGCCTTGTGGTGTCGCTTCCGGAATGCAAACGCAAGGAGCTGAGGTATGTCCACTTCCCTGATTGGGGCGCGCGAGCGCGCACCGGGGTCCATGCCATTGAGCATCCCGCTCGTGGCGAATTTGCGCATCACAAGGCGCGGCATCCAAATCACGCTCGGGTGTATCTGGGTGCTCGTCGGGCTGCTGCAGTTTCAGAGCTTCATGTACAGCCCGGCGTTTCTCACGACGATTGTCGAGCCGACAGCGGTGGGGTCGCCGTCGTTCATCAGCGGCCCGATTCTCAAGTTCGCACATTTCTACAGTCACGACCCGGATCTGTGGAACACGTTGGCGGGCGAGATTCAGTGCGCGATCGGCCTCGGTCTGATCTGCAGCCGAAAGACGGTCAAGCCGGCGCTGTTCGTCTCGTTCTTCTGGGCCTTCTGGGTCTGGTGGATGGGCGAGGGGTTCGGGATGGTGTTCTCGAGCACGCCCGTGTCGCCACTGATGGGCGCCCCTGGTGCGGTGCTGCTCTATGGCCTGATCGGACTGCTGGTCTGGCCGACCGGCCGGGAGGGCAAGCGCTCAGCGGCCGACGGTGGACTGATCGGCGACCGTGGCGGACTGATCGTCTGGTCGGCGCTGTGGGTCGAGGCGGCCTACCTGTGGTTGCTGAACGTTGATCGTGCCACGAACGCAATCAACGGGCAGCTGCTCGGGATGGCGAGTGCCGCACCTCACCCGCTAGCCGCCTGGGAAACCTCGGTCGCGAGCGCCACCAAGGGCAACGGCGGAACGATCGCGATCCTGCTCGCGGTCGCCTCGGTCGTGATCGCCGCCGGCGTCTGGACCCGATTGCGCCCCGTCGCGCTCGGCGCGGGCATAGTGCTCGCGCTCGCCTATTGGGTGCTCGGCCAGAGCATGGGCGGACCGTTCTGGGTCGGCAACGCGACCGACGTCAACTCGGGGCCGCTGTTCGTGCTGCTCGCCATCACGCTGATGCCGCTCACGCTCACACGCCGCGCGCGCCACGCAACCACACAAGCGTCAGGAGAATTGTCGTGAAGAGCTCGTCAACTCACACCTCAGCGATGTCCGGCATGTCGATGGGCGCCGGCCACTCCTCGAGCAGTTCGGTTGGCGGCATGTCGATGACCGCCGTGCACGGCGCGACGAACATCCTTCCCGAGTGGCTCGCGATCGTCTGGGCGCTGGTGTTCGTCGCGATCTTCGTGATCCACCTTCGTCACGTGCTTGACACGCACGGCCAGCGGCGTCTGTGGCACTCCGGCCACGTCCTGATGGCGGCCGGAATGGCGTTCATGTTCGCGCCGACCTCGATCGATCACTTCAACATCCCGGCCACGTTCTGGCAGCTCGCCTTTGCCAACGCCGCCGCCGTGATGGTCGCCTGGACTCTCGCCCAGCTGCTCAGCGGGCGCGCGGTCAACCTCCTGTGGATCGTGATCGCTGTCGATCTCGCTGCGATGGTCTACATGTGGTCGCCGAACGGCTTCGTCGCACCCGTCACCTGGCTGCTCGTCGCGTACTTCGCGATCCAAGCCGTGCTCTGGGCGACCAACACGTTCCGCCGCCTCGACCGCGAGCGCCAGATCCCTGGCATCTCCCGCATCCAGATCAACCCCGGCGGCACCGCGAGCGTCGCCGCCGTTGCCGCTGCCGAGCCTCTCGTCTGTGAACTCGACCTGCGGCCCACGATGACGCTGATGGCACTCGGGATGGCCTACATGTTCGCCGCCATGCAACTACTGATGTAGCCGACCACACAACCGTCGCCGAATCGCGCAGCGCTGCAACCCCACAATTCACGTGATCAACGAAATCCGCCGCACACGACTAACCCACCTAAGGCGGGGCTCGGCGCCGGCTCTCGGTGTCGAGCCCCGCGCCTACGGGCGTTCTCGCTCGGCTGCGCCAGCGCGAAGAGCGCTTCGTCGACGTAGGACGGGTGGACGCCTCGGGGTTTGGAGCTGTGTCGCTGGCCTTGTCGGACCTGCGAAAATTGTGGGTCATGAGCGCGACTGATACGACGAACCGACCGGTGTCGGCCGTGATCTCGGTGGGCGAGCACGAGCATGTCGAGCTGGACGTTTCGGGGATGACTTGCGGCTCGTGTGCTGCACGGGTGCAGCGCGCGCTCAGTCGTGAGCCGGGTGTGACCGAGGCGCTGGTCAACTACGCCACGGGACGCGCGACGGTCGAGCTCGAGCCCGGAGCCGCCGACCCCGGACGACTCATAGCAGCGGTCGCCAAGGCCGGCTACGGCGCCGCGCCAGTCGGGGCGAGCGCAGCCGAGCAGTCCGGGGTGCTTGAGGCGCACGAGCAGAGCGAGACCCGTGAACAGGCCGGACTATTGCGCCGGATCGCTCTCGCTGTGCCGCTCGCGACAGCAATCACGATCCTCACCTACACCAGTCCGCACGACCAGACCGCGCGATGGATCGTTGCGGCGCTCGCGGTTCCGGTGCAGTTTTGGTGCGGGCTGCCGTTCCTGCGCTCCGCGTGGGCGCGGGCACGCCAGCGCGCGACCAACATGGACACGCTGATCGCGCTCAGCACGCTCGCGAGCTTCGTCTACTCGACCGTGATGTTGCTGACCGCGGAAGCCGTGTACCGCAACGGCGTCCCGGTTGGCAAGTTTGACATGGCACTCGACTACGACATGGGCGCGATCATCGTCGCGGCACTGCTTGTGGCGCGCTGGTGCGAGGCGAAGGCGCGCAGCAACGCCGGCCGCGCGATCCGCGAGCTGGCGCGTTTGGGTGCGACGCAGGCGCGCCTCGTCGACCCCGACGACCCGAGCGCCCCGGAGCGGCTCGTGGCCATCGAGGAGGTGCATCGCGGCGACGTTTTCCTCGTACGCCCGGGTGACAAGGTGCCCGTCGACGGGATCGTGGTCTTCGGTACCTCAGCGGTTGACGAGTCGATGCTGACGGGCGAGTCGCTACCGGTCGAGAAGGCGCCCGGGGCGCTGCTGACCGGCGCGACGGTGAACATCGACGGCCTTCTGCGAGCCCGCGCGACAGCGGTCGGTGCGGAGACCGCGTTGTCGCAGCTCGTTGCGCTCGTCGAGCGCGCGCAGGCCTCGAAGCCGAAACTGCAGCGGCTCGCGGACGACATCGCGCGCTACTTCGTGCCCAGCGTGCTCGTGCTCGCAGCCCTGACCTGCGTCGCCTGGCTGCTCACCGGCCAGGGTCTGGTGGGCATGTTCGCCTCGATGCACCTGGAGCGCGGGATGGACGCGACGATCGCCGTGCTGATCGTCGCCTGCCCCTGCGCGCTCGGGCTCGCGACGCCGGTTGCGATCCTGGTCGGGACGGGCCGCGGAGCAAGTCTTGGGCTGCTGATTCGCAGCGCCGAGATCCTCGAGCGTAGCCAGGAGCTCGACACGATCGTGCTCGACAAGACCGGGACCGTCACGACCGGCGAGCTCTCGGTCGCTGACATCTGGTCCGCGCCAGGAGAGGATCGCGACGATGTGCTCTCACTCGCCGCCGCCGCCGAGGCCGGCTCCGAGCACCCCGTGGCGCTCGCCGTTGTCGCCGCCGCACGCGAACGCGATCTCGAGGTCGTTCACCCCCCGGAGTTTCGCTCGATCCCCGGTCAGGGCGTGCGCGCCGTTATCGGCGGGATGTCCGTGTGGGTCGGGCGCCCGCAGACTCTGGAGCCCTCGGCGGAGTTTGCGGACGTGCTCGAGCGGTGGGAGGAGCGGGGGCGTACGGCGATCG
Organism: uncultured Solirubrobacterales bacterium; assembly: GCA_963788385.1. Taxonomy (GTDB): domain Bacteria; phylum Actinomycetota; class Thermoleophilia; order Solirubrobacterales; family Solirubrobacteraceae; genus Palsa-513. The sequence continues at coordinate 9,764 of CAWBGR010000012.1, read as the reverse complement.
TGGTCGAGCGCGACTCGCAACTGATCGGCGCCGTCGCGCTCGCGGACACCGTCAAACCCGAGGCCCGCGAAGCAATCGAAGGGCTGCGCCGCATGGGAATCGACGTCGAGTTGCTGACCGGCGATAACGAGCGCGCGGCGCGCGCGGTCGCTGACGCGGTCGGCATCGAACACGTGCGCGCTGGAGTCAGTCCGGCGGGGAAGCTCGAGCAGATCGCACGCCTGCAACGCGAGGGCCACCGGGTCGGGATGGTCGGCGATGGTGTCAACGACGCCGCCGCGCTGGCGCAGGCCGATCTCGGCATCGCGATGGGCACGGGCACCGGCGCGGCGATCGAGGCGGCCGACATCAGCGTGCTGTCGGGCGATCTGCGCGGCGTCGCGAGGGCGCTACGTCTCGCACGAGAGACCTACACGATCGTGCTGCAGAACCTCGCCTGGGCGTTTGGCTACAACCTGATAGCGATCCCACTAGCGATGACCGGGCTGCTCAGCCCCGCACTCGCCGCTGTCGCGATGGGATTCTCCAGCATCACTGTCGTCACCAACAGCCTGCGACTGCGACGCTTCGGCCGCCCCGGCCGACCGACGCCAGTGCGCACCCGCCGTCAGCGGTTCGGGAGCATTGCCGCGGTCGCAACGGTCCCCGTCGTCCTGCTCGGCACGCTCGTGCTCGCCGTCCCCGACACCTTCGCAGTCCCGCAGAGCGCGTCGCAGACACTAGCCGAGCCGGCCGGCGAGACACTCCAGGTCTGGACTCCGTCACTGCGCCCGGGGAACGAGGCCCTTCACCTCTACCTCGAGGGCGGGACCAGCGCTCGGCCAAACTTCCGCTCGATCTCGATAACCGCGACCTCCGCGACCGCCACCCACGCCAAGGTCAGCGTCTACAACGCAGGCACCGGGCACGACATCGCCGGCGTCCGCCTGAGCGCCGGCGTGTGGGAGTTCCGCGTCGCCGGCACCGACACGGCCGGACACCGCCTCAGCGGCTCGTTCGCGCTCCCGATCAACTGATCCGCCGGCAGTTTTGGCCACAGATCGACAGTTGCGCGTCGCCGAGCCATCCATGCCCCCAGTGTCCGCAACTGCACCGATCGCAGGGTTGACGCAACAGCTGACCCGCGGCGTTTTGCCTCACGCCAAGCTGTAGCCCGCCTCTTCAACGGCCGCCCTGACATCCGCCGCTTCGATCTCTTCGCCGCGGACAGCCAGCGTTCCGTTCGCGAGATCGACTTCGACATGCTCGGCGCCAGGAATCCGGCTGACCTCCTCGGTCACCGCCGCAACGCAATGCGCGCAGGACATCCCCTCGACCCGGTAGGTGTGCTCACTCATGCGATCGCTCCAATCCGAAGGTACAACGCAATGATCGCACGGCGGCGACGACACTCCTGAATCCGCTGAGCGCCGCGTGCCCGGGAGTCGTGTCCCGTACTACGGCTCGTCGTCGTGATCGAGTTCGCCGAAGTAGCCGCGGAACTCCTAGTCGGTCGCTTCGCGCCCGGGGAGGTTCGGGAACACGCACGGATAGCGCGCGTAGGGGACATCGCCACCTGGGCTCTCGGATGCCGCCAGATCTTCCGTGGCCGTGTCGTGCTCCTCACTCCGCCCACGGCGCCCAGGCCGATGTGCCTCCATCACCGCCACCTTTCGCCGTTTACGCCATCGCTCCGACAAGACACCGCCCCGGCTATCCGATCCACCCGTGCTCGCGTCTCTGCTCAACGGCTCAAACGAAAGGCTCCACAGACGCTCGTCGCTTCGCGCCTCGCATCAGACAGTATCACCCGAGGTGACATCGTCTACGCTGTAGACATGGGCAGACGTGGACGGCAGCGGTCGGAGCAGGCACAGGCGGATGCGGCTCAGCCGGCAGACCGTATGGCTCGTGTGCACGTGAGCGACGAGACGTGGGCAGCGTTTCGGGCCCAGCTCGGTGTGACGCCGGTCAGCGTCGCCCTCGGGCGCTTGGTTGAGCGTTCGGTCGCGCAGGAGAGCCGCCGGTCCGCGAGCGACCCGCAAGGCGTTAGAGTCGCGATCGATGACGCTCGCACCGTGGCGAAAGAGTTGGAGTCGTTGATCGTGCGATTGGAGCGCTCCCAGCGAGCCGCGGTGCGGCGCGATGGCTGACGACGACATCCTCACTGTCGCGCAGGTCGCCGAGCAGTTTGGCGTCACTCCGCAGACGGTGCGCGCATGGATCGACAGCGGCAAGCTGAGGGGTGGCCGCGTCGGTAAGGCGTACCGGATCTTGCGTGGCGACGTGTACGCGATGGTTGAACAGGCCGCGGTCGAGCGACAGTCCCGCGATCGCGACCAATCGACGGCGGTCCGCTCGGGCGGACCGGCCGAGCTATGGGAAACCTCAGGGGCGGTCGGCGTGCTCGTCCCGCCGCGCTGAGGTCCGAGTCAAGCGCTGCGGCGATCCCGTAAGGCAGGCTGGTGGAGGAGTCCGCTCGCGCGATCTTCGTGCGCGACGGCCGTCGCCAGATCGTCAGCGGCGTCGGCGAGCAGTTCGTGTGCAGCCGCGACCTCGGTCAGATCGGTTCCCGCGGCTGCACGTGTGAGCTCGTCGACCGCGCGGTCGAAGCGCTGCCAGAGGTCCTTGGGTCCCCGGCGGCCCGTGCCTGGTCGCAGCTCGTACGGCTGCTCCACGTTCGAGGTGTGAGACGGCCAGGAGTAGCCCGCTGCTGCCGCCGTGCGACAGACCCTGGATTCCTCGCGTGCGACGGCCGCCAGGTCCGCGAGGCGACGACTGAACCCGGCATCGGGCGGCGCCATGCGGTGTGCCTGGACCGCTCGGCGCCAGCCCTGTTGGGCGGCCGCGAACAGCTCCTGGATCGGGTCCAGTTCCGCACTCACTGCAGGGAAGCATAGGGCTAGATGATGATAACTCGGGGCAAACAGATCTAACTATCGCTAATCATCGCAATCTATTGCTCGCTCGTATAGAGTGACCGCCCCTCCCGCCAAAGGATGAAGGTGGACCGACTGCTCAAGCCCTCTGACGTCGTCCAATATCTCGGCACCAGCCGCAGCTGGGTCTACGACGCGGCCAAGCGCGGCGATATTCCCTCGATTCGCCTGGGCGGTCAGGACGGCCCGCTGCGCTTCATCGAGCGCGACATCGAAACTTGGATCAACGATGCTCGCGAGCGCTGGCAACCGGGCAAGCCCACACCGGCGACCCGTCGCAACGCCTCAGCTCGTCAGCGCATTAGTGCCGGACGGCCGGCAACGAGCGGCTCGCCGCCGCAGCTGAAGCTCGAGGTCTAGCGCCGCGCGTACGCGCGAGCGATCGCTTCCTCGGTCGCCACCGCCCCCGCGGCCAGAACGTGGCGCTCCAGGTGGCCGTAGTAACGCTCGGTCGTCGCGATATCGGAATGCCCGAGCTGGCGCTGCACGTACATCAGCGAGTTCCCGGCGGCGAGCCACGCTGCGGCCGCGGTGTGGCGCAGCGAGTGCAGCGGCATGTCGCGCAGCGCGGCGTCGGCGAGCGCCTCCTTGTGCCACTCGCGCGATACCGTCGTCCGATCGAGCGGCGCTGGGCGGCCGCTGCTCGCCCAGCGGCCGCGGCCGTAGTGGCGCTGACGCACCGGCATCACGAACAGCGCTGCCTTTGAGTCGCTCCCGCCGTCGAGCTCGGTGCGACGCGCGAGCTGATCCGCCAGGACGCGAGCGAGCCCGGGGCCGATCTCGACGGACCGAAAACGGTCGGACTTCGTCGAGCCGATCGTCTCGCGCTTGCGTGAGCGGTAGACCGTCACCAGGCCGCCCGTCGGCTCCAAATCGACATCACCGATGCGCAGCGCGAGCGCTTCGGAGATCCGCATCCCGGTCCCGATCAGGACTTCGGCAAGCGGGCGATAGACGTCCGCGCACGAATCGAGGTAGAGCGGAATCTCGTGCAGGCGGAGGTACTCGCGCTCGATGTGCGCCGCCGGCAGTCGCTCGACCCGGAGCGCCGGATTGCGAGCGATCAGCCCGTCCTCGACCGCGGCGTTCAGGCACACGACCAGCGTCCCGAGCGTGTTGTTCACGGTCTTGGCGGCCACCTTCTCGGCGGTGACCAGCTCAGCGAGGTTCAAGATCATGCGGCGCACCTCCTCCACGCCGATCTGACCCAGCGGCAGCTCGCCGAGGGCCGGCACCAGGCGCAGGCGCCCGTCGACCTCGTACGCGCGCCAGGTGTTCCCCTCGAGGTAGGGGCGCCGCCGCTTAATCCAGCGCGACCAGTACTCGGCAAAGGTCGCGGTCGTATGACGGACCTCGCCCCGCTCGACCTGCTCGACGACGCGCCGTCGCGCGTCGCGCGCCGCCTTCTCGCTGAGGAAGCCGCGCTTCGTCGTCTGCGTGCCGTCACTGCGACGCACGACGTAGCGCCAGCGCGGCCCGGCAGCCGTTCGGTAGGCGTAGACACCATCCCTTGCACCGTGACCGTCGCTGCGGCTGCCGCGTTCGAGCGGGTCGTGCTCGTGCAGCGCGCCGTCGAACTCGCGCGCCGCCTCTTCGGTCTTGAACCGTCGCGACCGCTGCCGGCCATCGGAGTCGCGCCAGCGAACCTCCCAGCGGCCCTTGGCCAAGCTGACGCTCATCGAACCGCCCGAGCGGGTCCGAACACGGCGTCCCAGATGTTCGGAAAATTGTTCGGATTTGTCAGTGACAACAATCCGAACATTAGCGACCGCTAGCGATGCTGACCACCGAGAACCAAAGATGCCCTGCTTTACAGGGCCTTTGTCTATGCGGATGAGAGGACTCGAACCTCCACCTGATCACTCCGACACGGACCTGAACCGTGCGCGTCTACCAATTCCGCCACATCCGCGGGCAGCGGGCGACGATATCGCACGAGCGGGTCGCGAGCGGTGGACGGGGGCTCTGCTAGCCTCCGGCCCGGTCCCGCGCCGCTATCGTCTAGGGGACTAGGACGCCGCCCTCTCACGGCGGAAACCCGGGTTCGAATCCCGGTAGCGGTATGGTCACGAAAGCCCCGCATTAGTGGCGCTTTCTTATGCCCGAGATCAGCCTCCGCCGACCGCCTCACACGCGCTTAACGCACTTCTGACACACGTCAGGCGGCCCGCGCCTTCGTGAGTTCGGCCTCGGCGTCGATCGCGTGAGGACTCGCGGCGTACTCCTCGATCAGGTGCGCGCCCGGACTATCGACAGCGGATTCCCAGGGATCGCCTCGCTCTCGGCCGCGTGGCGCAGCACGCTCGACAGGAACGTGCGCGCCTTGCGCACCGTGCCCGGACTGACGTTCCCCTTCACCAGCGCCGCCTGCCACTCACGCAGCCGCGAGACCGTCAACTCCGCGAGCGGCACTTCGCCGAGCGGCTGCCAGATGTGGCATTTGTACACGCTCGCGTAGCGCTCGCGCGTCGAATGCTCGAGCCCCGCGGCGTGCTCGGGAGCCCATCGTTGCTCGATCCACTCATCGAGCGTTAGGCCGCCGCGGGCGGTGAGTTGCGCAACGGCCAGCGGACCGAGCTGCGCTCGGCGCTTGATCTCGCGCTCCCAAGCCTCGGCATCGCCCTTGAGCGTGAACTTGCGTGAGTGCTGGCGGCCGTGCTCGCGCCATCTGGCGATCCAGCCGTTGCTGTTGCGGTCACGCTCGACGCTCATGTTGGCGGCTCGCGGATCGAACGGATGTGGATGTCGGCGAGCTCGAACTCGAGCCATGCGCGATCGGCGGTCAGCGCCTCACCAGCCAGCCGGCGCGTGAGTGCGAGGCACGCCCGGTCGGCGAGCGACAGTCCGGCCGAGCGGGTCAAGGGGCGGAGGCGCGCCGCCTCGGTCGCATCCTCCGCCGTGAACGGCTCGACCGTGATCGCTCCGTCGAGCAGACCGCGCTCGGTGAGTTGCGTGACCACGGCCGCCGGATCCGCGCCCCGACTCGCGAGCGTGCTGAGCGCCTCGGCCAGGTTGACCGCGGAGATGGTGGCGCCTTCTGAGATCGCGTCGGCCACCACGTCGGCACCGAGCTCGTCCCCGAGGTAGGCGAGCAGCGCGGAGGCGTCGAGCACCGGTGGTGCGGGCTGGCGCTCGGGCACTACTCCTCGCGTTGCGCCTCGACTCGCCGCCCGGCGAGCAGCTCGTCGACCAGCGATCCACCCTTGGTGAGGTCGGAGAACATGCCGCGACTCTTCTCAGCGACCGCCCGATACGGGCGCAGCGTCAGCGAACCATCGTCCTCGGCACTGACGAGCAATCGGGTACCGGGCTCCAGGCCGAGCGCCGATCGGATCGATGACGGAAGCACGATCCGACCGCGGTCGCCGACAGTTACTTGCTCGTTGTGGGTCATCAGTAAAGAATACCACGACATCCATGTCCGCCCACCACTTTAGAGCCGCCCACTAATCGCTGCGATGGAGGAGGGGAAGGCTGTCGCCGGCGAACGACGAGAGCCTGGCCGCGCCGGAGCCGGAAGGATGCTGCCACGGGTCGGGAAGATGTCAGCGGGGCAGAGGTCGGCCGGGAAGCGCCACCCTCGTCCGGCTTTGCACGCCCCCGGAACCCGCGCCTCGCGAGCGAACCGCACAAGCGTGTCCCGGGTGAAGGCCGACTCGCCGGGCCGCGGCAGGGGAGTCGATAAAGCCCACCGCCGACGCACTCGGGTGTTCATCTCGCAGCATTCCGGCCAGTTCCGTTCGGAGCTCGGGATGCTCACCCACGGCCTCGAGCAGCATCCCGAGGAGTGCTGCACTGGAACGTGCGCTCATCGTCGCGTTCTCGCTGATCGCCTCTCGTTCATGCGTCACGATGAAACCCGAAGGCATGGGACGCCACAACCACGGACCGGGGACACTTCGGGGGACGTTCAGAGCACGGAACGTCCCCTCGCCCGACACCGCGTTCAGCTGCACCGTCTGGCCGATGGCGCTGCAGCGCGCGGACATCCCGCTTGGTTCCAACTTTCTGTACTGAATCAAGGCGGCCGCCGGCGCGCTGCGCGCGCCACGGCCGCGCGAGCGACGCGCTGAAGTCGGCTAGGACATGTTCGCGGAGCGCACGCTCGGGTTCCGGACGCGCGACTCGCGCCTGAGCATTCGGACAACGTCGGTCGACAGCGATCGCGACTCCGCGACACCTGACCCCGGTGTAGCTCCGCGAGCGCCGGCAGTAAAGGCCGCGCGCAGCCCCGCGCTCCCGATATCGTGTGCAGCGGCCTTGACAGCCACCGCTCCCGGAGCAGTTTGGCGATCAAGTCGGCCCGGGCGGGCCGACTCGTAGCTGATCCGGACGCCAACGCGCCGGCGAGCAGGAGCGGAGCACGCTGCCGCAATCAAGCGTAGGCGACAGCGGACCGAACCTGCCGCTGGGATCGCTCGTATGATCTGCGCCGTGAGTGCTTGGGCCTCTCGCGCGGTTGGTGTCCTCGTGCTTGGTGCGGTCAGCGGGTTTGGGGTGGTCGCGTATGGCGCTCCCGCGATGCTTTCGCCGCGGCCGCTTTTGCAGGCGCTCCTGACCGCGCCTTTCCATCTGAGCGAACTCCCCGGCGACTATGACGGGTGCGCGACGATCCACGGTGGTGGCGTGCCAGGCCTTACGCGACACCCGCCTTTCCTGGGAGGCGCCGGAATCCTGGCGTTCGGGCATGCAGTTGGTTCGGGGGAACTCTTCTACGTCGTCTATCCCACCAGTACCGCTGCTCGGCTCAGCGTTGAGCACCCGGATCTCGACAGTGAACCGGTTACGGAGCACGGTGTGCCCCTGCATGTCGTGGCGCGAAAGATCGCGGGCTTTCCCGCGCTGCCCGGTTTGAGGCTTGCCGGCACAAATACAGTCAACGGGACGACCATCACAGTCGCATCGGTCGCCGATGGTCCGGTTCTCACGGTCGCGTGGACATTGAACGGCCCAACGACGAACACGACGCCCGCCGCGCTGCTCGCCTCGGCGGAGGCACATCTTCGGCGCGTTGATCAGTCGATCCCGCACAGCCAAACCGGCACGACACCGCGCTCGCGGACTCCGTGCGGCTGAGACGACGGCGAGCGCGAGCGGGAGCCACTCCTCTTCGCGACCAGCAGCACCGAAAGGGTCGCACGGCTGGCGCCAACGCTCTACGTGCGCGATCATTTGAGCGATGAGGAGCGTGAGATGAGCAGGAAGGGGAGTCGCTTTATGGCCTGGCTATTTGACGCTAAGCCGGTCGACACGGCGGCCGCGTCGCCTGCCCCGACCACCGTCGAGCACGGCTCGGAGGAGCCTGGCGGTCGCGAGCCTCGTTGGTACGAACGCGAGCAACTCGGCGAGGGGAATCTTGATGAGCACGGAAGGCTCAAGCCCGAACTGATGCCACCGCTAGAGCTCCTCTGACGGCAATACCCGCAGATGCGGGCACGGTGGACGTTGTTGGTTTGCGCGATTTGCGACACGACGTGTTGGCGTGGGAGAGCCGATTACGTGTGCGCCTGTACGTTGACCAGATCGTCGATGATGGATAGGTCGGCCGTGTCTGCGGTGAGCAGTGGAACGTCGTGGACGTTGGCGGTTGCGGCGATGACGAGGTCGACGACTCGTCGGCGTGGCTGTCCGCCGCGCTCGGCGACTGCGGCGGCGAGTCGGCCCCACTCGCGTGCTACGGCGGCGTCGACTGGCAGCGGGTCGAACGTTGCCTCGATTACGCCGAGTCGCTGTGCACGCCGGGCGCGTTCGTCAGGGTCCGCCGCGACTAGCACGCCGAAATGCAGCTCGGCCAGCGAAGCGACACTGATTGCTGCCTCCAGGCCGGCGGGGACGACCTCGGTGCCGATCAGCACCGATGTATCGACTAGAACGCGGTTCACGCGAACGGATCGACGAGCGCACCGGGAAAGCGCTCGAGGTCCTCGTTCAGTGTCCGCGGCATAGGCGTATCGAACACCGTCTTGAGTGCGGGTCCGCCGACCCAGGAGCGGCGCGCGGTGGGTCCGAGTTCCGCTACCGGTCGGCCGGCAACAGTGATCGTGAACCGCTCGCCGGCTTCGGCCCGCCGCAGGACTTCACCGACGCTATTGCGCAGCTCCTTCTGGGGGATCGTCGTCACGGGATTCACGGTAGCAGATCTGCTACCGTGAATCCTCGACACCCACCAGAGTGTCGAGTTGCGCGAAGACCACTGAAAAAGTCTGAGCGAAGCGAAATCAGGGGGTCAGAAAAACCCTCGGCCGCCGTCCAGAGAGCCTCAGAACGGCTTACAACGCGACGCCATCTCGCGTGGTCGCCTGCCGTCTGACTTTTTCAGCGGTCTTCGCGCAACGCAGCAGCGTGGCGGTTCTCCACTGCTACTCGGTCGTGCGGTAGGTTGCGCGCGTGCGCGAGGTCGTCAACACCCCGAACGCTCCAGGATCACCGCTGTACAGCCAGGCGGTGAAAGCGGGGCAGCACGTTCACATCTCGGGCTTGGTCGGCATCGACGTCGCCACTGGAAACCTCGCCGGCGCAACGATCGGCGAGCAGACGCGACAGGCGCTCACCAACTGCGAGGCGGTCCTGCGCGCGGCGGGCGCGACGGTCGACGACGTCGTTGAGGTCGGCGTGCTCCTGACCGACCCGACGGACTTCGCGGGCATGAACGACGAATACGCTCGCTGGTTTCCGAACGAACCGCCGACTCGCTACGTCGCCAAACTCGGCGTCGAGATCCCCGGCGTCCTCGTCTCAATCCGAATGACCGCGTACGTCGGCTAGGACTCCCGCACCCGAAGAAGGCCATTCGCTAGCGCCGCTCCCGCCGTGGACCCAGCCGCGCCAGACGCTGTCGTTAATCGC
>CAWBGR010000011.1:0-159556 GCA_963788385.1 uncultured Solirubrobacterales bacterium | reverse complement strand
CCATTTCGGCGGCGGTTCCGTCTCGGCGTCGCGCTGCGATTCGAGGTCGAAGATGACGGTCGCGAGGTCGAGCCCGGCGACGCCGTCGATCACCGAGTGGTGGGTCTTGAAGATCAGCGCGAAGCCGCCGCCGTCAAGCCCCTCGACGAACCACAGCTCCCACAGCGGCCGGCGGCGGTCGAGCTGCGTCGAGAAGATCCGCGAGAGGAGCGCCAGTAGTTGATCGCGCCCGCCGGGCGGCGGCAGCGCGACGTGGCGGACGTGGTACTCGAGCCGGAAGGCGGTGTTGTCGACCCACACGGGCCGTCCGCGGTCAAACGGCGTGCGCGCGAGGCGCTGGCGGTAGCGCGGCACGAGGTGCAGGCGCGCCTCGATCAGCTCGAGCAGCTCGCCGAAGGCCGGCGGTGGCCCATCGAAGGTCGTCAGGGCGCCGATGTGCATGTGCGACTCGGCTCCCTCCTGATGAAGGAAGGAGGCATCGAGCGCGGTCAGGCGATCGAGATGCTGTTGCGCCATCGCGCAACAGCGTAGCCTCGTGGGGCGCTCGCGGGGCGCCGCGGGCGCGCTCGCGCCGCAGTACGGTCACTGTGTGATGCGTCGCCCGCCGGGCCTCTTCGCCGGCCGGGCCATCGCCCGCCGTAGAATCAAGGGATGCCCGTCGTGACGAACACAGTCGAGAAGATCCTGCTCGCGGCCCCGCGCGGCTACTGCGCGGGGGTCGACCGCGCCGTCGTGACGGTCGAGCGGGCGCTCGAGAGCTACGGCCCGCCGGTCTATGTGCGCAAGGAGATCGTCCACAACAAGCATGTCGTCGAACAGCTCCGCGCACGCGGCGCGATCTTCGTCGAGAGCGAAACCGAGGTGCCCGAGGGCTCGGTCACGGTGTTCTCAGCCCACGGCGTCGCGCCGAGCGTGCACGCGAACGCCAAGGCCAGGCGTCTGCGGACGATCGACGCGACCTGCCCGCTGGTCACCAAGGTGCACGTCGAGGCGCGGCGGTTCGCGGCCGAGGGCTACATGGTCGTGCTGGTGGGCCACGACGGCCATGAGGAGGTCGAGGGCACGATGGGCGAGGCCCCCGACAACATGGTGCTCGTCCAGACCGAGCAGGACGTCGACGAGCTGGAGCTCGCCGACCCCGAGAAGGTCGCCTACATCTCCCAGACCACACTGTCGGTCGATGAGACCCGCGGCATCATCGAGCGCCTGCGCGAGCGTTTCCCGGCGATCGTCGGCCCGCGCACCGACGACATCTGTTACGCGACGACCAACCGCCAGGCGGCGGTGCGCCGGCTCGCGACCGAATGCGACCTGGTGCTCGTGATCGGCTCCCGCAACTCGTCCAACTCGCTGCGACTCGTCGAGGTCGCGCGCGACTACGGCGCCCAGGCGCACCTGATCGACAACGCCGGCGAGCTCGACGAGGGGTGGCTCGAGGGTGTGCGGACGCTGGGCATCAGCTCCGGCGCGAGCGCGCCCGAGGAGCTCGTGGCGGAGCTGGTCGAGAACTTCCGCCGGCGCGGCGTCGACGACATCTCGGAGCTCACGGTGACCCGCGAGGACGTGCGCTTCATGCTGCCCAAGGCGATTCGCGGCGTCGGCGCCTCGCGGTAGTGGCGCGCACGCTCGTCGTTTCCGACCTGCACCTCGGAACGCGTTCAGGCAGCGATGTGCTTCGGCGCGAGGGCGTGCTCGACGCGCTCCTGAAGGGCTTGGAGGGCGTCGATCGCCTCGTGCTGCTCGGTGACACGCTCGAGCTGCGCCACGGCGCCGCGCGGACGGTGCTCGACCGCGCGCGGGAGGTGCTGGGGCGGCTCGGCGAGCATCTGGGCGGGCGCTCCGTGGTGCTCGTCCCGGGCAACCACGACCACGCGCTCGCGCAGTCCTGGCTCGAGCGCCGGACGGACCCGCTGGCGCTCGAGCAGCGCTGCGCGCCGGCGGAGGCGTCGTTCATCGCGGCGGAGTTCGCGCGGCTGCTCGGGCCGGCCGCTGTCGAGGTCGCCTATCCCGGTGTGTGGCTCGAGGACGGCGTCTACGCGATGCACGGCCACCAGCTCGATCTGCACATGACGGTGCCGACGATCGAGCGCCTGGCGGTGGCGGCGAGCGGCCGCGTGGCGCTCGCCCGCGACCGCCGCTGGGACGACGTCCGCAGCGTCGATGACTACGAGGCGGTCATAGCACCCGTCTATGCGTGGGTTCACGCCGCCGCGCAGAGCGGCCGGCCCTCCGACACCGTCGACGGCGGGCGGACGGTCAAGGCGTGGCAGGCGCTGCGCGGATCGAGTGGCGGCCCGCTGCGCTCGCGCGTCTTCCCACTGGCCTTCCCCTGGCTCGTTCGCGGCGCCAACGCGGCCGGGCTCGGCCCGCTGCGAGGCGAGCTCTCGACCGCGGAGCTTCGCCGCGCCGGGCTGCGGGCCGCAAGCGTGCTCGTGGAGCGTCTGGCGATCGATGCGCGTCACGTGATCTTCGGCCACACCCACCGCGCCGGGATGCTCGAGGGCGACGAGGCGGCGGAGTGGCTGACGCCCGGCGGGACGCAGCTGCACAACTGCGGCAGCTGGATCTACAGCACGACCTTCGCAACCGGGCCGGCCAGCCCCTACTGGCCCGGGACCGCCGTGCTCGTCGACGGCGGCGAGCCGCCGCGGCTCCTGGCGCTGCTGGCAGATCGCAGCGCGGCGGAACTCTCGGGCGCAGCCTAGCGCGGCGGCCGGGGCGCAGGTAGAGTCGCGGCGCAGGGCTCGGCAACCAACCGCGCGAGCGCGGAGAGGATGGGGCGCAAATGGCACACGGGTTCTACTTCAGGCCGGCCGGGTTCACGCCGGAGATCTACGACGACACGATCAGGCAGCTGGAAGCGGCCGGCGCGGGAGCGCCCGACGGGCGCACGCTTCACGTCGCCCTCGACGTCGGTGGAGCGATCCACGTGTTCGACATCTGGGAGTCCCAGGAGCAGTTCGAGGCGTTCGGCGCGACGCTGATGCCGATCATGGGCGCCGCGGGCGTCGATCCTGGTGAGCCGATGGTGGCCACCGTGCACAACGTGCTCGAGGGCTGAGCTGCGGCGGGGCGTGGGGGAGGAGCCCGATCGCCGGACGCCGGCCGGCGATCGGGTCAGGACATGCCGGCGGCGTGAGGCGCCCGCTCGCCGGTCAGCGCCGGGCGCTCAGAGCTTGCGCGCGCTGACGGCCGTGCCGTAGGCGCAGATCTCGGTCCACATCGAGCCGAGCTCGGAGGTGTCGAAGCGAAACGCGATCACCGCGTTCGCGCCCTTGGCCTCCGCTTCGGCGACGAGGCGGTCGGTGGCGTCCTGGCGGCCGGATGCGAGCATTTTCGTCATGCCCTTCAGTTCGCCGCCGGCGAGTGACTTGAGCGTCGCTCCGATCACCGAGCCGATGTTGCGCGAGCGCACCGTCAGCCCGAAGACCTCGCCGAAGACCTCTTCGATCTCGTGACCGGGGAGGTCGTTCATGGTCGAGATGATCACGCCGGTGACGCTAGCAGCGCCGCCGCGCGATCGAGGGCGCGGTTCTCGCAACACGCACGGCTATTCTCGAGGCGATGATCATCATCCGCGACGCCGACCCCCGCCGCGACGCGGCCGCGTGCGCGGCGATCTATGCCCCCTACGTCAGCGCCTCGGTCGCCTCCTTCGAGGAGTACCCGCCGAGCGGCGAGGAGATCGAGCGCCGGATGGCGACCGCGCACGCGTGGCTGGTTGCGCAGGACGCCGGTGGCGCCGTCATCGGCTACGCCTACGGCTCGCCGCATCGCGACCGCGCCGCCTACCGCTGGGCGGCCGACGTCGCGGTCTACATCGACTCCGCGAGCCACCGCGGCGGCGTCGGCCGCGCGCTCTACACGCAGCTGTTCGAGCGCTTGCGCGCGGTCGGGCTGTGGACGCTGTGCGCCGGGATCACGCAGCCCAACGACGCAAGCAACGGCCTGCACCGAGCGATGGGGTTCGTCGTCGTCGGAACCTACCGGCGGATCGGCTGGAAGCAGGGCGCCTGGCACGACGTGGCGTGGCTTCAGCTGGACCTGCGCCCCGGGGAGGCGGGGCCGCCCGGCGCGCTCAGTCCGCCGCGAGGCCGGGCGTGAAGCAGACGGCGTCGCAGCGCACATCCGCGCCGGCTGAGAGCTCGAACTCGCCGCGACTGTGGCGTTCGTGGCTGATCAGCAGGTGCGCGCCGGGGTGGGGGACCGCGAGCTCGTGGCCGTTGACCGTGACGCTGGCCGCCGGCGTCCGCGGCTCGAGCACCGCCCATACGCCGCCCGCCTCATAGGGCCCCGAGAACGGCGCTTGCATGCGGTCCTCGGAGGGCACGACGAGCCGGGCGTCGGGAGCATCCTGGGGCCGTTGCGGCGCGAGCGGCTCGCGCTCCACGCCGAGCAGCTCACAGATCACGGCTTCGCAGTCGGCGTAGGCGCCCTCGCCGTAGTGGTAGTCGGCGAGCATGCCGTCGGCGTTCCAAAGGTAGCGGCCGGGCCAGCCGGCGTTCTCATACTCCCGCCACAGCGCGAAGTTCGTGTCGAGCAGGACGGTGTGGGCGATGCCGAGCCGGGCCACCGCCGCGCGGACGTGATCCTCGTTGGCGCTGGTGCGAAAGCCCGGCGAGTGAACCGACACGACGATGAGCCCGTGGGCCGCGTAGCGCTCGTGCCAGGCCTTCATGTACGGCAGCGTCGCCAGCGAGTTGGGGCGGCAGAAGTCCCAGAACTCGATCAGCACCGGGTGCCCGTGCAGTGCCGAGAACTCGAGCGCCGGAGAGTTCAGCCACTGCGCGCCGGGAGGGAACGGCGGCGCCTGGATGCTGTCGATCGGCGGCCGCACGCGAACTCAAACCTCAGACGGAGGGGGATCCCCCCGGAGTCCCTGAAGCTAACCGATGGATCCGACCATCTCGAGCTGGATCAGGCGATTCAGCTCGACGGCGTACTCCATCGGCAGCTCCTTCGTCACCGGCTCGATGAAGCCGTTGACGATCATCGCGGCCGCCTCGTCCTCGGAGAAGCCGCGCGAGCCCATGTAGAACAGCTGCTCCTCCGAGATCCGCCCGACAGTGGCCTCGTGGGCGACCGTCACGTTGGGGTTCTGGATCTGGATGTCGGGCCAGGTGTCCGAGCGGGAGATGCCGTCCATCATCAGGCCGTCGCACTGGACGCGGGACTTCGAGCCCTGCGACTTCGGGCCCATCCGCACGAGGCCGCGGTAGCCCATGACGCCGCCGTCCTTGGAGATCGACTTGGCGAGGATGTTGGAGGTCGTGTTCGGGGCGAGGTGGACGACCTTCGCGCCGGTGTCCTTGTGCACGCCCTTGCCGGCGACGCCGACGTTGAGGTGATCGGCGCGCGCGCCCTCACCGGTCAGGAAGGAGCCGGGGTAGAGCATCACGAATTTGGCGCCCATCGAGCCGCCGACCCATTCCACGGTGCCGTGGGCGTCGACGACGGCGCGCTTGGTGTTGAGGTTGTAGACGTCCTTGGACCAGTTCTGCACGGTCGTGTAGCGCGCCTTCGCGCCCTCGTGGACGAAGATCTCGACAACCGCCGAGTGCATCGAGTTGACGCTGTAGGTCTGCGCCGTGCAGCCCTCGATGTAGTTCACCTCGGAGCCCTCGTCGGCGATGATCAGGGTGTGCTCGAAGGTGCCCTCGCCGGCGCCCTCCATGCGGAAGTAGGCCTGCAAAGGCAGGTCGCACTTCACCCCTGGCGGGATGTAGACGAACGCCCCGCCCGACCACACCGCGCCGTGCAGCGCCGAGAACTTGTTGTCCTGCGGCGGCACGCACTTGCGCATGAAGTACTTCTGCACGAGGTCGGGGTACTCGCGGACGGCGGTGTCCATTGAGCAGAACAGGATGCCGAGCTTGGCGTACTCCTCCTTGAGGCCCTCATACACCGGCTCCTGGCGCCAGACGCCGACGACGCCGGCGAGGTGCTCGCGCTCGGCCTGCGGGACGCCGAGCGCCTCGTAGGTGTCCTTCATCTCCTGCGGGACGTCGTCCCAGGAGTTGAAGCGCCCGGTGGTCGGGGGCGAGTAGAGGACCAGCTCGTCGAAGTCGAGCTCTGAGAGGTCGCAGCCCCACTTCGGCATCGGCTTGCGCGAGAAGATCTCGTAGGCGTCAAGGCGCTTGCGCGCCATCCAGTCGGGCTCGTCCTTGATCCGGGAAAGCTCGGCGATCACTTCGCGCGAGACGCCGCGCACGGCGACCAGCTCGCCGTTGTCGTTTTCGACGATCGGGCTGGGGGCGGGTATACGGGGAGCGGTTGTTGCCATAAAGCCGAGTATAGCGGTCGGGATCAGCTGTCCGGCTCGCCGGGCCAGCTGCCGTCGCCGGTCAGGGCGTGGCGGACGACCTTCAGCGAGAGCAGCGCGCACTTGCGCCGGGTCGCCGAGATCGGGATGCCGAGCAGGTCGAGCATCCAGCCGGCGTCGAGCGTTGCGGCCTCGTCGAGCTCCATGCCGATCAGCTCCTCCGAGGCCATTGACGCCGCGGCCTGGGAGATCGCGCAGCCGTGCCCCTGGAAGCGCAGATCCGCGATCCGCCCGTCGGCGACGACGATCTGCACGCCGAGCTCGTCACCGCACAGCGGGTTGACCTCGTGCGCGTCGTGGTCGTGGCCGGGCAGCTCGCCGAAGTTGCGAGGGCGCTTGTAGTGCTCGAGGATGAAATCGCGGTAGAGGTCGTCCATCAGCCCTCGAAGACCTCCTGCGCCCGCTCGATCGCGTCGATCAGGGCGTCGACGTCGGCGGCGACGTTGTAGGGGCCGAAGCTGGCGCGTGCGGTCGCGACCACGCCGAGGCGGCGCATCAGCGGCTGCGCGCAGTGGTGGCTGGCGCGGATGCAGACGTTGCTTCGGCTGAGCAGCTCGGCGACGTCGTGGGGATGGATTCCCTCGAGTGCGAACGAGACGACGCCGCCGCGCTGATCGGCGCTCGGCGGGCCGAACAGGCTGACGCCGTCGGTCGCCGCAAGGCGCGCCAGCGCGTATGCGGTCAGGGCGTGCTCGTGCGCGCGGACGTTCGCCATGCCGAGTGCGTCGAGGTAGTCGATCGCGGCGCCCAGCCCGACGACCTCGGCGATCATCGAGGTTCCCGCCTCGAACTTCCACGGCAGCTCGTTCCAGGTCGAGTGCTGCTCCTGCACCGTGGCGATCATGTCGCCGCCGGAGAGGAACGGCGGCATCTGCTCGAGCAGCGCCGCGCGGGCGTGGAGCACGCCGACGCCGGTCGGCCCGAGCGCCTTGTGCCCCGTCCAGGCGTAGAAGTCGGCGTCGATCGCGGCGAGGTCGACCTCGAGCTGGGGCACCGCCTGCGCGCCGTCGATCAGCGCGAGCGCGCCTGCGTCGTGGGCGCGGCGGACGATCTCGGCAACCGGGTTGATCGTGCCGAGCACGTTCGAGACGTGGGTCAGCGCGACGAGCGCGACGTTCCCGCGCGCCAGCTCGGCGTCGAGCTGCTCAAGCGACAGCGTGCCGTCGTCTGAGACCTCGAGGTAGCGCAGCTGCGCGCCGGTCGCGGCGACCGCGAGCTGCCAGGGAACGATGTTGGAGTGGTGCTCCATCTCGCTGATCAGCACCGTGTCACCGGGGCGCAGGTTGGTTCGCGCCCAGGAGTAGGCGACCAGGTTGATCGCAGCCGTCACGTTCGCGGTGAAGATCGTGCTCGCGACCGGCCAGCGCAGGAAGGCGGCGATCCGCTCGCGCGCTCCCTCGAACAGCGTGTCGGCCTCCTGCGCGAGCTTGTAGACGCCGCGGTGGATGTTCGCGTTGTGGTTGCGGTAGTAGTCATCGATCGCCTCGATCACGCCCGCCGGCTTCTGCGAGGTCGATGAGGAGTCCAGGTAGACGAGCCGTCCACCCTCGAGCTCGCGGCCGAGGATCGGGAAGTCCGCCCGCACGTCGAGGGCGCCGCCTGTCGCCGTGGCCGACACCGCGCTCACCGCGCTAGCGCGTAGCGCTCGATGTCGTCTGAGGCGGCGGCGAGCTTGACGCCGATGCGCTCGCGGATCTGGTGCTCGAGCGCCGGATCCTCGAGCTGCACGATCAGCGGCTCGAAGAAGCCCTCGACGATCACCTTCACCGCCTGCGGCCGGCTCAGGCCGCGTGTCTGCATGTAGAAGATCAGCATCTCGTCGAGCTCACCGACGGTGCCGCCGTGGGAGGCCGAGACGTCGTCGGCGCTGACGAGCACCGAGGGGATCGCGTCGAGCTTCGCGGCGTCCGAGAGCATCATCGAGTGAAACTGCAGGTAGGTGTGGGTCTGCTGCGCGCCGGGGTTGATCTGGATCAGGCCCTCGAAGCTCGCGCGGCTCGAGCCGGTCACCGCGCCGCGCCAGTGCACGTCACCGCCGGAGGGGCCGGTCTCGTGCAGGTCGACGGCGAAGACGTCGAGATGCTCGTTCGCCTGGCTGAAGAGGACGCCGCGGAAGGCCATGTCGCCACCCTGGCCGGCGACCACCAGCTCGTAGTGGTGGCGGATCAGATGCCCGCCAAGCAGCGCCGGCAGCCAGTGGCAGTAGGCGTCGCGGCCAACCTCGACAACCGAGGTCGAGATGTCGCTGACGGCGCCCTCGCCCCAGTCGGTGAGCTGCGCGAGCCGGCAGCGGGCGCCGTCCTCGAGATAGAGCTCGAACTGGCCGGCGTGCAGGGCGTCCGTGGCGATCTCGCCGCCGCCGCCGCTCGCGACGTCGTATTCGCGCAGGCGCAGCTGGCTGCCGCGATCGCCGATCGCGAGCGTGTGCGCGTATTGCGCGCTGCCGCCGGCGGAGATCTCATAGACGATCTGGAAGGGGTCCTCGACCGCCAGGCCCGGCGGGACGTAGAGGAACGCGCCGCCGGTCCAGAACGCGGCGCTCGCCGCCTCCAGCTTGTGGCGGTCGAGTGGCAGCCGGCGCAGGTAGTAGCGCTCGAAGAGCTCCGTGTGCTCGGCGGCGGCCTGCTCGAGCGAGCAGAGGATCACGCCGCGCTGCGCGAGCTCGCTGTCCAGGTGCACGTGCACGACCGAAGCGTCGCGCTGCACGAGCACGCCGGCGCTGCGTGCCCCGGCGAGGACCTCCGGCAGCCGCTCATCCGCCGTGCGGGTGATCGGCGCGAGCGCGTCGAGGTCGAGGTCCTGGAAGGAGGTCTTCCAGAAGCCCGAGCGCCGCCAGCTGGGGAGCTCGAGCGATTCGAAGACGGCGCGCGCGCGCTCGCGCAGCTCCGCCAGCGGGGCGCCGCCTGAGCCGCGCCCGGCGAGCGCGGAGTTCAGCTTCGCCTCGACCGCGGAGCCCGGCTTGGGCGCCTGGGTGCTCGGCGCGCCGGCGCCGTCAGGCACGGGCCGCGACCTCTTCGCGGATCCGGTCATAGCCTTCCTGCTCCAGGCGCTCGACCAGCTCGTTGCCGCCGTTCATGACGATCCGCCCGTCCATCATGATGTGGACGAACTCGGGCCGGACGTAGTCGAGGATGCGCTGGTAGTGGGTGATGATCAGCGCCCCGAGGCCCTGCTCGGCGTGGAGCTTTGCGACGCCCTCGGCGACCGTCCGCAGCGCGTCGATGTCGAGGCCCGAGTCGGTTTCGTCGAGCACCGCGATCTGGGGGCGCAGCATCGCCATCTGCAGCACCTCGGCGCGCTTCTTCTCGCCGCCGGAGAAGCCGTCGTTGAGGTGGCGCGAGGTGAAGCCCTGGTCGACGTCGAGCAGCTCGACGGCGTGGCGCAGCTGCTGGCCGAACTCCTTGACCTTGATCGGCTCCTCGCGCTGGGCGTTGATCGCCAGGCGCAGGAAGTTGGCGACCGAGACGCCGGGGATCGCGACCGGGTACTGGAAGGCCAGGAAGAGACCGAGCTTCGCGCGCTCATGGGGTGCCAGCTCGGTGATGTTCTCGCCGTCGACGAGGATCTCGCCGTCGGTGACCTCGTAGCTGGGGTGGCCCATGATCGTGTTCGCGAGCGTCGATTTGCCGGAGCCGTTGGGCCCCATCAGCGCGTGCAGCTCGCCCTTGCGCACGGCGAGGTCGACGCCGCGCAGGATCTCGCGGTCCTCGGTGCGCACGTGCAGGTTTCGAATCTCGAGTGAAGTTGCCACTATGCGGCTACCGCCTTCTTGGAGGTGATGGGGATCAGGTCGGTGGGAGCGCTGGGAATCAGGTCGGCCAGCGTCGTCTCCTCGAGCGTCGCCACGATCGCGGCGCGCACCCGGGTCCAGAGGATCTTCGACGTGCAGACGCGCTTGGGGTCGGCCTCGAGCACGCAGTGGATCGTCCCGTCGGGCGAGGCCGAGTAGCACTCGATCGCGGCGATCTGTCCCTCGAGCGCCTCGACGACCTCGGCCATCGTGATCTGCGCCGGCTCGCGGGCGAGCAGGTAGCCGCCGTGGGCGCCGCGGCGGCTCTCGACCAGGCCGCAGCGGCGCAGCCGCGCAACGAGGTGTTCGAGGTAGGCCAGCGGCAGGCCCTCGTGCTCGGCGATCTCGGTCAGCGCGACGGGTTCCGCGCCGCCCCGGCGGGCGAGCTCGACCATCACGCGTACGCCGTACTCGGCCTTGGTGGAAAAGATCATCGCTGTGAAAACCTACCTGCCAGCTAGGGTATCAGGCGGCGGGCGAAGTGGCCGTGGCGGCGCGGCCCGCGTGCCCCGGCGTCAGCCCTCGACGCCGTCCCAGTAGTCGACGGCCTGCGCAGCGAAGAAGTAGGCGGCGAAGCCGGACCCGTCGGGGCGGCGCTCGCTGATCCCGACCTTGCCCGCGTCCGGATAGAGCACGATGTCGGGCTCGTCGTTGGTCGAAAGCGCGAGGAAGCGCACCGTCTCGCTGCTGCGGTTGGCGAGCTGGTGGGCGCCCTCCTCGCCGCGCGCGAACGCGACGACCTCCCCCGCCACGAGCTCGCGCCAGCCCGCCGGCGTGCGCAGGCTCGGGCTCCCGCTCAGCACGATGACGACCTCCTCCTCGCCGAGGTGGGCGTGGTAGGGGTAGGCGGCCTGCCCTGCCTCGATCTCCCAGACACTCGCGCCGAGCCGCCGGCAGCCGGCCTGGCGCCCGACGCGTGCGCGCAGCGCGTTGAAGCCGGAGTGCTCCCGCGGCTCGTCGAAATCGGGATCGAGGACGTTCGGGGGTGGGGTGGGGCCAGGCATTCGCGTGGCCCAGGTTAGGGCCTCAGAGGTCGACTCGCACCGGAAGCTTCTTCGGCAGCGGCTGCGCCTGCAGCGTGCGGATGTCGGCGGCGATCGCGTCGGGGTCCATCGTGCTCAGGTCCTGGTAGCCGACCCTCGCGCGGCCGGTCTTGTCGAACAGCACCAGATCGACCGTGTGGTCCGATTTCGAGGAGTTGATCTTCAGCTGCGGCTGGATGCCGAACTTCTTCCAGATCGGCTCGAGCACGCTGCGCCCCGCGACCAGGTAGTCGAGCTGGCTGTAGACGTCCTCCTTGATCAGGAAGGCCTGGACGTTGGCGGGCGTGTCCTGCTTGGGATCGACGCTGATCGCCAGCGCCTGGATCGGGTGTGGCAGCTCGCCGATCGCCTGGGAGAGCTGCTGCACGACGATCGGGCAGGTGTTCTGGCAGGTCGAGTAGATGAAGACGGCGGCGACGACCTGGCCGGCGTAGTCGCTCAGGCGGACGATCTTGTGATGCTGGTCGGGCAGGGCGAAGTCCACCGCCGGGAAGGTGGGCGGCACCAGCGCCCCGTAGAAGCCGTCCTTCTTGACGGGCGCGCTCCCGCCCGTGGATCCACTGTTGCCGGCAGCGATCGCCACGATCGCGACCATCACCGCCGCGCATAGAACGGCAACGGTGAGGGCGAGCCGGAGACGAGGTGCCACTTCCGCAAAGATTACGTGGACCGTCCTTGCGGTTGTCGCTATACTTTGTAAAGCTAGGAAACCAGACAAGAGTTCAGGAGTTTGCAAATGAGTCCGTCGGGCGCCGAATTCATCCGCCAGGTCAAGACAGAGGTCGCCGAGATCGACCCGAGCGCCGTGCATGAGCTCGTCGGCAACGGCGTCGCGATTCTCGACGTGCGCGAGACCGAGGAGTTCGCGACCGGTCACCTTCCCGGCGCCCGCCACATCCCGCGCGGATTCCTCGAATCGCGGATCGAGGGCCTGGTCGGCGACCGCGGCCAGCGCGTGATCCTCTACTGCGCCTCCGGCACCCGCAGCGCGCTCGCGGCGCACACCCTCACCCACGACCTCGGCTACGAGCAGGTCGAGTCGATGACCGGCGGGATCACGCTGTGGAAGGACCGCGGCTACGAGGTCGACGTGCCAAAGACGCTCAGCGCGGAGCAGCGCGATCGCTACTCCCGCCACATCCTGATCCCCGAGATCGGCGAGAGCGGCCAGCGGAAGCTGCTCGAGGCCCGCGTGCTGCTGCTCGGTGCGGGCGGCCTCGGCTCGCCCACCGCTCTCTACCTCGCCGCGGCCGGCGTCGGCACGATCGGGCTCGTCGACAACGACGTCGTCGACCTCTCGAACCTGCAGCGGCAGGTGATCCACAACACCGAGCGGATCGGCACGGCGAAGGTCGACTCCGCCGAGCAGGCGATCAAGGCGCTCAACCCCGACGTCAAGGTCGTCAAGTACGAGACCCGCCTGGACGCCTCCAACATCATGGAGATCATCAGCGGCTGGGACATCATCGTCGACGGCGTCGACAACTTCCCCACGCGTTACCTGCTCAACGACGCCTCCGTGCGCCTGCAGATCCCGGTCGTCTCGGCATCGATTCTCGGCTTCGACGGGCAGCTGTCCGTCTTCAAGCCCTACGACGGGCCCTGCTACCGCTGCCTGTTCCCGGTGCCGCCGCCGGCCGAGCTCGCGCCCTCGTGCGGCGCGAACGGAGTGCTAGGGGTGCTGCCCGGAACCATGGGCCTGCTGCAGGCGACCGAGGTCGTGAAGCTGATCGTCGGCGCCGGCGAGCCGGTGATCGGCCGGCTGTTGCTCTATGACGCGCTCGCCGCGACGCTCACCGAGGTCAAGGTCCGCCGTGACCCCGAGTGCGCCGTGTGCTCGCGCCCGCCGGATTCGATCCGCGACGAGGAGATGGGCGTGTTCCCTGACTACGAGGCGTTCTGCGCCGCGGCCGGGTAGGGTGCCGCGGCGATGGCGACGATCAAGATCCCACCGGTGCTGCGCGCGTCGGTCGGCGGCGCCCGAGAGGTCAGCGCCGAGGGAGACCAGGTCGGCGAGCTGCTGCGGGCGCTCGTGGAGGCGCACCCGGCGACGGCGACGCAGCTGTTCGGCGCCGACGGCGAGCTCAACCGCTACGTCAACGTCTACCTCAACGACGAGGACGTGCGGGTCCTCGACGGCCTCGACACCGCGGTCGGTGCGGGCGACGTGCTCGTGATCCTGCCGGCGATGGCCGGCGGGCGCTGAGAGAGCAGCGGGCGCGGCGCTATCCTCGGTTGACGAGATGAGCCTTCCCGAACTGAAGAACCGCCCCTGCGGGGGCCGCTACGGCGACATCGTCCAGTCGATCGGAAACACGCCGCTGGTCGAGTGCAAGCGCCTCTCGCCAAAGCCCGGCGTGCGCGTCTGGGCCAAGCTCGAGTCGCACAACCCCACCGGATCCGTCAAGGACCGGGTGGCGCGGGCGATGATCGAGGACGCCGAGGAGCGGGGCGCGATCGCCCCGGGCCAGACGATCCTCGAGCCGACCTCAGGCAACACAGGCATCTCGCTCGCGATGATCTGCGCCTACAAGGGCTAC
The DNA here is from genome assembly GCA_963788385.1 of uncultured Solirubrobacterales bacterium. Classification (GTDB taxonomy): domain Bacteria; phylum Actinomycetota; class Thermoleophilia; order Solirubrobacterales; family Solirubrobacteraceae; genus Palsa-513. The sequence goes on along the minus strand of CAWBGR010000011.1, from coordinate 145,861 downwards.
CGCGTAAAGGTCGTGATGCCCGACAACGTCACTCCGGAGCGCACCCAGCTCCTGCGGATGTACGGGGCGGAGATCGTCTACTCCGACGGGACGAAGGGCTCAAACGGCGCCGTCGAGCTGGCACTCGAGATGGCCGCGGCCGACCCGAGCTACTACATGCCCTACCAGTACGGCAACGAGTCCAACCCGCTCGCCCACTACAACGGCACGGCTGTCGAGATCCTCGACGAACTCGACGACGTCGCCGCGTTCGTCGCCGGCCTCGGCACCGGCGGCACGCTGATGGGCAACGGGCGCCGCCTCAAGGAGGCGCTCGGCGACGCCGTCAAGATCGTGGCCGCCGAGCCGATGCAGGGCGAGCCGGTCCAGGGCCTGCGCTCGCTCGACGACGGCTTCATCCCGCCGATCATCGATCTCTCGCTCCTGGACCGCAAGATCTTCGTGACCAACAGCGACGCGATCACCTGGACGCGCAAGCTGCTCGACGAGGAGGGCATCTTCGCCGGTGTCTCCTCCGGCGCGATCGCCCGCGTTGCCGTGCGGATCGCCGGTGAGCTCGACGAGGGCAACGTCGTCTTCATCGTCGCCGACGACGGCTGGAAGTACCTCTCGAGCGGCCTCTACACGCTGCCCCAGGACGACATCGCAAACCTCGAGAGCACGCTCTGGTGGTGACCGGTTCGGCGCTGCCGAATCGCCTGCCGGCCAACCTCCCGGTGCTACGGGGCAGGCAATGAAGATCAGCCGGGCGCTTTACGAGGACATCGTGTCCCACGCCCTCGCGGAGGCGCCGGATGAGTGCTGTGGCATCGTCGCGGCGCTGCACGGCGAGGCGGTGGCGGTGTTTCGCGCGCGCAACGCGGCGGCCAGCCCGCTGCGCTACGAGATGGACTCCGCCGACCAGATCGCGATCCAGGAGGAGATCGACGCGCAGCGCTGGGACTACGGGGCGATCTACCACTCGCACACCCGCACGGCGCCGCTCCCCTCCCAGACCGACATCAACATGGCGTTTCGCCCTGGGGTCGGCGCCCTGTGGCCCGGCTCGCTCTACATCATCGTCGGGGTGGCCGGCGATGAGCCCGAGGTGCGGGCGTGGCGGATCGAGTCCGACACGCCCGAAGAGGTCGTCCTGAGCGTGCTCTGATGGGCGCGCCGCTGATCTGCCCGAGTTGCGCGGCGGAACATGGCGGCAGCGAGCGGTTCTGCGCGCAGTGCGGCATGCCGCTCGTGTATCCCGGGGCCGGGGAGGCGCGCGTAAGCGCCCGCCAGGAGCGGGCGCGCAAGATCAAGCCGCAATACGCGCAGGGCGCTCTCGTTCGCGTCGCGTGGACGCGCAACCAGGCCGAGGCCGAACTGATCGAGGGCATGCTGCTGGCGGAGGGGATCCCGAGCCTGATGCGCCGGCCCGCCGGTTTCGATGTGCCGGACTTCATGGCTGCCGGCCCGCGCGAGCTGCTGGTCGCCCGCTCCGGTCTCGACGCGGCGCGCGACGTGCTGCTGGCGAACGACATCGCGGCGAGTGCGGCGGTCCGTGTCAGCTCGCCCCGTGCAACGCGGGTGCTGGCGGCGCTGCTGCTCGGCGTCGCGGTACTCGCGGTCGTGCTGTTCATGGCCACGCACGTCTGGGATTGACGCGCGCCGCTGGGCGGCGCGACACGCGGCGGGCCCGCGGCGGCGCAGCGCCCCGTCTGCGCCGCGGCAGCGGCGCACGGTCAAATCAGGGGGCCGCGAGTCGCGCGAGATGCGCGCGCCAGACGCCCTGGCTGTCGACGAGCGAGCGCCCGCTGAAGGCCTGCTCCAGCGCTCGCGCCGGCGACCCTGTCGGGTGCGCGAAAGCGAGGCTGATCGCGGCCTGGGCGCCGCGCTCGCGTTCGAGCAGGTCGAAGATCGTGCCGCCGAGCAGCGCGGCGTCGCGCAGCTGCGGCGGGAATCGCGGCGCCGGGTCATCGCGCAGACGGCGTGCGATCGCCGGGCGGGCGAACACGTTCTGGCCGGAGAAGTGAGCCGCCGCGCCCCAGATCAGCCAGGCCCAGCGGACGTGGCGGGGGCGCAGCGGCGGCGGCAGGCTGCGGTTGTTGGCTGCGATCACGAGCTGCGCGTAGAGCGCGGCCGGGGTCATCATCAGCATGTCGCGCGAGTCGGGCACCGCCGAGGCGCGCTGCTCGAGCGCGGCCGGGGCGAGCATGTGCAGCGTGCGCCCGGAGCACCAGCCCGCGAGATAGCGCCGTGCCGGCGCCCTGCTCGCCAGCCACGCCAGTGGCAGGGCCGGCGCGCCGAGGCACAGGGCGAAGGTGCTCGCGTGCATCACCACCGTCACCTCCTGCGGTACCTGGGGGAAGATCCGCGCGAGCGACTCCCGCGTCGTCTCGAGCAGTTCGAGTACGGCGGCGGTGCCGCGCTCGTCGGAATCCTCGTGGCGCGCCTCGAAATGCGGCGAGCTCGACTCGGTCCAGGGCACCGCTACCTGACTCGATCCGGCGCTCGCCGGCAGCCCCGCTGAGCGCTCAGGCGAAGACGGGCTGGCGCGAGCCGAGTGCGATCGACTCGATTTCCTCCGCCGCCCGCTCGAACTCCTCGTCGGCGAGCACCGGGGTGCCCTCGAATGGGAGCTCGCGCGAAAGCTCGAGCCACGAGCGGCAGCCGGCGTATTCGTCCTTGACCTTGACGGTGACCGGGCGCGGGATGCGGTAGGTGCGAAGCAGCAGCACGTGCAGCGGGTGGCGGCGCTTCCACTCCAGGCGCTTCTCGGCGTAGTCGGAGGTCCAGACGTAGAAGGGGGACAGCGCGTCCACGATACGCGGATCGGTCACCGTGTACTGCGCGGCGACCTCGGCCCAGGCGCGGATTCGCACCCGGTCGGGCGGCAGCAGCGCAAGCCCGTTGCGCGCGTGCGCCAGCGCCGGCTCGCCGTCGGCCCACACGCCCTCCTCGAGCGCGCGACGCAGCTCGGGGCGGTGGGACTCGCGCACCAGATCCGTGCGCTGATGGTCGAACGTCGGGTAGAGGAAGAATCGCTCGTGCTCGACCTCGAAGTGCTTGTTGGGCTCGCGGATGCCGCCCTTGCGCAGGGTCACGAGCTGCTCACCCTCGGCGAGCGCTCGTACGGTCACAGCCCATTCTTTGAATGCAATCGGCATAGGGGAACCTTCGGTCAGGAGTGCATCTGCCGCCGGCGAGACCCGCGGTAGCGGGGCGGGCGACCAAAGAAGGATACGCAACAAGCGGGAAATCTCCAAATTTCCCTGCAATATTCGGTACTTGTCACTGACCTCGCGCCACCCTCGGCGGTTTTGCGGCGATTTCGAGCAAGCCAGTTGGCGCTCACAGCCGCCACCCGCAACGGGCGCCGGCGCGGCCGCCACGCGCCTAGACGAGCGCCAGGCCGCAGCGCTCCTCGACCGCCGTTACGAGCGCCGCGAAGTCCTCGTCCCCAAGTCCGGCGCGCTGCGCCGCGAGCATGTCGGCGAGCACAAGCCGCGCGCTCTCGAACGGCACGGTCGCGGCGTCGAGGCACAGCTCGACGTCTTTGATCATGTGCGCGAGGCGAAACAGCGGCGTGAAGTCGTGAGTTCGCATCGGCTGCTGTTTGAGCGCGAGCATTTTCGAGCCGGCGGCGCCGCCGTCCATCACGGCGACGAGGGCATCGAGGTCAACGCCGGCGGCTTTGCCTGCGATCAGCGCCTCGGCGACGGTTGCGAGGTTGGCCGCGGCGACCGCGTTGTTGATCACCTTGATCGCCTGCCCCGCCCCGAGCGCCCCGACGTGCAGCACCGTCGTTCCCATCGCATCCAGCGCCGGGCGCGCCCGCTCGAGGTCGCCGGCGTCGCCGCCCACCATGATCAGCAGGGTGCCGTCACGCGCGCCCGGCAGCGAGCCCGTGACCGGCGCATCCAGCAGCGCAATTCCCTGGGCGGCGAGACCCGAGCCGATCTCGATCGCCGCGGCCTGGCCGATCGTCGAGCAGTCGACGCAGAGCAGGCCGGGCGCCGCGCCCGCAGCCGCGCCTTCGTCGCCGAGCAGCAGCTCGCGGACCTGCGATCCGTCGACGACCATCGTGAAGAGGATCTCGACCTCCGCGGCGAGCGCCGCGGGCGAAACCGCGAGACGGCCGCCGTGCTCGGCGACCCAGTCTGCAGCGGTCTGCGCCGTGCGGTTGTAGACCGTGACGTCGAAGCCCGCCCGGCGGAGGTTCGCAGCCATCCGCGAACCCATGATCCCGAGCCCGATGAAGCCGATGCGGGTGGGCGCCACGGCGCCCACCTTAGCGGCTGCGCTCGCCACTACGCCGCGAGCGCGGGTACTTCGCAGTCCTCGGTCTCGGCGAGGTGCTGGTGCGACGGGCAGTAGCCGTTTGAGGGCAGCGGCGCGCGCTGGCAGGCGGTCCCCTTGCGTGTCACGGCGCGGCACTGCAGCGGGTTGCCCTGCGGGTCCACGCCGTTGCGCGGAAGCGTGGCCACGAACTCGTCGGCCAGCGCCATGTAGCGCTGGACCACGCCGTAGACCTGCTCCTGGCGGCAGACCGGGAAGTAGCAGCGGACGTCGCTGAACAGGGTGCGGGTCGGGTGCGCGAAGTAATGGCGGTCGGTAGCGAGTCGCTCGACCGAGGCCTCGCAGGCTCGCAGGAGCGCTTGGCGGACCTCGAAGACGTTGCGCGCGCCGTTGCTTCGGTCCACCAGCGGCGAGAGCTCCCTGTAGATACCGCGACTGAACTGATACATGTCCCGCCCGTTTCTCTCGGTTGCAAGAGCACCAGACACCACTGGTCTGAGTGTCAACGAGCGCCAGTATGGACCCGCCTTGTGAAGCCCAATCGAGCGGAGATGTTATGCGCGGCTTAAGACCGCTCGGCCGCGCGCGGGCGCCTCAGTCCCAACGCTCGAAGCTGACGGCGCCCTGCGGGGACGCGATCGTGTGCATCGCGTCGAGTTGGCGGTCGGTTTGGGGGAAGTCCTCGCGAAAGTGCGCCCCGCGGCTCTCCTCGCGCGCCAGCGCGCACGCGGCGATCAGCCGCGCCAGCGGGTAGGGATCCTCCAGCAGGAGCTCGAGACCGTCCCGCGAGCGGCGCAGGCCCGCGTGCTCCCAAAGCGCCGTGCGGGTTGCCTGCGTCACACCGCCGACGAGCTCGACCGCGTGCGGCTTGACGGCCTTCGCGCTCGCCGGCTCCTCGAGCGCGGCGCTCGCCGCGCGCCCGCCGAACACGAAGCACTCGCTGAGCGAGTTGGACGCGAGCCGATTCGCGCCGTGCAGTCCGGTGCACGCCGACTCGCCCACCGCGTACAGCCCCGCGAGCGTCGAGCGGGCGTGCAGGTCGGTCGTGATGCCGCCCATCATGAAGTGGGCGGCCGGCGCGACCGGGATCAGCTGCGTCGTCACGTCGATCCCGGCCTCGGCGAGGGTGTCGACAACGTTGGGGAAGAGCGTCGGGTCGACCTCGCGCATGTCGAGCGAGACGGCGCTCGCGCCGGTGCGCTCGAGCAGCGTGTCGATCGCTGCCGAGACCTCGTCACGCGGCGCCAGCTCATCCACGAAGCGTTCCCCGTCCGCGTCGAGCAGCCGCGCCCCTTCGCCGCGGATGGCCTCCGTCACGAGGTAGCCCTCGCGGCCCGCGACGCCGATCACGGCCGTCGGATGAAACTGCAGGAATTCGAGGTCGGCGAGCCTGGCACCGGCGTGGTGGGCGAGCAGCATCCCGCTGCCGAGCGAGCCGGGCGGGTTGGTCGTGCGCGCCCACAGCGCCGCCGCGCCGCCCGCGCAGATCACGACCGCCCGCGCGCGCACGGTGCGCCCGTCCTCGCAGGCGAGGCCGACGCAGCGCCCGTCCGCCACCAGCAGGGTGTTGGCGCGGGCATGCTCTAGCACCTCGATCAACGGCTCCTGGGCCGCGAGCGCCGACAGCTGGCGAACGACGCGCCGGCCGGTGGCGCTGCCGCCGGAGTGCACCACGCGGCGCATCGAGTGCCCGCCCTCCAGGCTCAGCGACAGTGCGCCCGCGAGGTCGGTGTCGAAGTGCACGCCGAGACGCTCGAGGTCGCGCACGCGCTCCGGCGCCTCGGCGCACAGCACGGCGGCGGCCGAGGGCCGGACAATTCCCCGTCCCGCGCGCTCGGTGTCGAGCTGGTGGCGGCTCGCGCTGTCGCCGGGCCCGATCGCCGCTGCGAGGCCGCCCTGCGCCCAGTAGCTCGCTGTCTGCGCCAGCGTCGTTGCCGAGATCAGCGCGACGCCGGCGCCCGCCGCGGCGGCGCAGAGGGCGACATACAGCCCGGCCGCCCCGGCCCCGACGACGGCGAGCTCGGCCCGGGTCTCGGAGGCGTCTGACATTCGGGGGTACCGTACAGCGATGGCGTCCCCCATCTTCTTCAGCCACCCGGCCTCCGCCGAGCACGACACCGGTAGCCACCCTGAGCGCCGCGAGCGGATCTTCGCGATCGAGAGCCATCTCGAGCGGACGGGCTGGTTCGGGTTCGAGCGCCGCGATTCCCCGCGCGTGGCGCGCGAGCTGCTCGAGAGCTGCCACGACTCGGGCTACGTGGCCGCGCTCGAGCGGCTTTGCGCCGTCGGTGGCGGGCAGATCGACGACGACACACTGGTCAGCCAGGGGTCCTGGGAGGCGGCGATGCGGGCGGTCGGCGGCGCCGTGGCGGTCGTTGACGTGCTGCTCTCCGGCGAGGCGCCCGCCGCGTTCTCGGCCGGCCGGCCCCCCGGCCATCACGCGCTCCGCGCTCGCGCGGGCGGCTTCTGCCTGTTCAACAACATCGCGGTCGCCGCGATCCACGCACTGGGCGCTCACGCGCTCACGCGCGTCCTGATCTTCGACTGGGACGTCCATCACGGCAACGGCACCAACGACCTCTTCCACTCCACCCCGGAGGTGCTGTACGTCTCGATCCACGAGTCGCCGCTGTACCCCGGCAGCGGGCCCGCGAGCGACCGCGGCAGCGGCGCGGGGGAGGGCTTCACACTGAATCTGCCGGTACCCGCGTTCTCCGGCGACGATGTGTTCTGCGAGCTCGTGCACTCCCGCGTGATCCCGCTCGCGCGCGACTACCGGCCGCAGCTGATCCTGGTCTCGGCCGGCTACGACGCTCACGCCGAGGACCCGCTCGCCGACTGTCTCGTCACCGACGCCGGATTCGCCACGATGACGACCGCGATGCGGCGGCTGGGGGAGGAGCTCGAGGCGCCTGTCGGCTTCGTGCTCGAAGGCGGCTACGAGCTGGACGCGCTCGCCCGCTCGGTCGCCGCGACGCTTGAGGCGCTCAGCGGTGGCGAGGCTCTGAACGCCCAGCAGTAGCTCAGGAGGAGACCAGCGTCGCGACCGCGTAGCCGACGCCCGCCAGTGCGAGCAGCCCGATCAGCGTTGCGGCGGCGCCGGCCGAGCGCCAGTGCGGTGTCGGGGCGACCGCCGTCAGGCGGCCGCTGCCGCAGGCGAGGCACCAGCGCTGGCGGTCCGCGAGCTCAGCGCCGCAGACCTCGCACCGGCGTCCCGGCGTTTCGCTCACCCGGGCTCGCCGCTGCCTGGCGCGCCCTCGCCGGGTCGGTGGTTCGTCCTCGCTCGCCGGCGCGGTGTCGCCGGCGGGGCCGTTGCCGGCGGTGGGGCGCCCGCAGGTCGGGCAGTAGTTGGCGGCGCTGTCGTGGATCGTCGAGCACTGCGGGCAGCTGTTGATGCCCGGCTCGTGCAGGACGGCCAGCTCCTCTCGCAACTCGAGCGCCCGCTGCAGCGTCGCGAGCTCACCGTCCAGCGCGCTGATCGCGGCGAGCTTCTCGGCGAGCGGGGCGCCGCCGGGCTCACCGAGCCGGTGCGACTCGAAGACGAAGCCGCCGAGGTCGTGCAGCGCCAGCTCGCGGCGGCGGCGCAGGAAGCGCACGCGCCGGCGAATCACCGCGCGCTGCAGGAAGCCCGTCGCTGCGAGGCCGGTTGCCGCCGTTCCGGGACCCTCCACAGCGTCGGCCTGGGCCGATCCGATCTCCGCCACGGCGCCGATGCTAGTCGACCTTCGCGGAAGGTTCCATCAACGTTGCGTGAAGGTGAGTCACGCGGGCTCCGGGCCGGTGGCGAGCAGCGAGCGCCAGGCGCTCGCGACGCGCGCCGCCATCGTCTCGGAGGAGAACTCCGACGCCCGCGTGCGGCCCTGCACACGCGGGTCGGGATTCGCGAGCGCCGGGGCGAGCGCCGCCGCCCAAACGTCTCGGTCGTAGGGCGCGCACAGCGTGCCGGCGACGCCGTCGAGCGCCTGCGCGTGCACCCCGACCGGCGTCGCGAGCACCGGCACGTCGCAGGCGAGCGCCTCGAGCACGGCGAGGCCGAAACCCTCCGCGTCGGAGGGCACGAGCACCGCGTTGGCGGCGTTGATGGCGAGCGTCACGTGATCGGGCGCCGTCGCTCCGAGCGTCACCAGGCGCACGTCGCCGGCCAGCTCGCGGGCGCGATCGAAGTGCTTGGACGCGCGATGGGGGTCAAACGGGAAGAGCAGGCAGGGGGCGTCCTGATCGAGGCCGAGCGCCATCCTCGCCGCCTCGCGCGGGATCGGGCGAAAGCGCTCGAGCGCGACGCCGCAGGGCAGCACCACCGGCTCGCGGACGACGGGCCCCAGTTCCGCCGCCAGCGAGGCCGAGACGGTTGCGACGAGGTCCATGTGCCCAAGCGCGGCGATCGTCAGTCGCCGGGAGCGGTGGTGGCGCACGTCCGTGCCGTGCAGGGTGACCGCGTGGAGCGGGCCGCGCAGCGCGAGCGCCGGCCAGGCCGTCAGCCCGAAGTGGGCGTGGACGATGTCGAAGTTCGCGCCGCCGTAGCGGTGGCGCAACGCCGCGGCCGCGAGCGGGTACGACAGCGTGCCCGGCAGGAACTCGAACAGCTCGACGTCGACGTCGCCGATGCGCGCCAGAGCGTTGACCTGGTCGCGGACGAAGACGCCGCGCCCCGGGTTCTCACGCGACGCCGCCATGTTCGAGACCACCAGCGCGCGCACGGACGCACGATAGCGGGAGACCATCTGGGATCATGGCTGCGGTGTCCACGCCGCCGCCCGCGCCCAACGAGCGTCCGATCGCCGTCTTCGACTCGGGCGTCGGCGGTCTCACGGTGCTGCAGGAGCTGCTGGTCGAGCTCCCGCATGAGGACTTCCTCTACCTCGGCGACACCGCCCGCTTTCCCTACGGCGAGCGAACCGCCGCGGAGCTGGAGCGCTTCGCGCTCGAAATCGGCGAGCTGCTGCTGGCGCGCCGCGCCAAGCTGCTCGTCGTAGCCTGCAACGCCGCCAGCGCCGCCGCGATCGGCGCGCTGCGCGAGCGGATGCTCTCAACCACGCTCGGCGTGAACGTCATCGGCGTGATCGAACCCGAGTCGCGGCAGGCCGCGAGCGTGAGCGCCAACCGCCGGATCGGGCTGCTGGCGACGACCGCCACCGTCGCAAGCGGCGCCTACGCGCGGGCACTCGCGGCGCAGGCGCCCGACGCCGAGCTGATCGCGGTGGCCTGTCCGGACCTCGCGCCGATCATCCAGCAGGGCTTCCCGTTCGATCATCGCGTGGTCGAGACGGTCCGCGGCTACTGCGCGCCGCTGCGCGAGGCGGGGGTCGACACCGTGATCCTCGGCTGCACCCACTATCCGCTGATCGCGCCGATGCTCCAGCGGATGCTCGGGCCGGGCGTGACCCTGGTCACTTCGGGCCGGGCGCTCGCTCTCTCGGTCGCACGATCGCTGAAGGAGTCGGGGCTTGGGGCTTCGCGGCGCCAGGAGGGCGACTACCGCTTCCTGTGCACCGGCGACGTCGAGAGCTTCGCCACGGTCGGTTCGCGCTTCCTGCAGATGCCGATCGAGCAGATCGAGCACGTCGGGCTGCCGATGGCGGAGGCGGCGTGACGCGCTCCTACGACCGCGCTGCGAACGAGGCGCGGCCGGTGTCCTGCGTCGGCGACTTCGTGCCGCCCGCCAGCGGCTCGGCGCTGATCTCCGTTGGGCGAACCCAGGTGATCTGCACCGCGAGCGTCGAGGGCGGCGTGCCGCGGTGGATGTCGGGCAAGGGCCGTGGCTGGGTCACCGCCGAGTACGGCATGCTGCCGGCGTCCACGGGATCGCGCAAACAGCGCGACACGACGCGGCTGCATCCCGACGGGCGCACGGTCGAGATCCAGCGGCTGATCGGCCGCGCGCTGCGCGGCGTCGTCGACTTCGAGGCGCTCGGCGAGCGGACGGTGTACCTGGATTGCGATGTGCTGGTTGCCGACGGCGGTACCCGCTGCGCTGCGATCACGGGCGCCTATGTCGCGTTCGCGCGGGCGATGAACCGCCTCGTCGCCGAGCAGGTGATCGAGCGCTCGCCGGTGTCCGGCGCGGTCGCGGCGATCTCCTGCGGGATCGTCGCCGGCGTGCCGCTCCTCGACCTCGACTACAGCGAGGATTCGGTCGCCGAGGTCGACGCGAACGTGGTGATGACGGCCGACGGGGGCCTCGTCGAGGTGCAGGCCACGGCCGAGCGCACACCGCTCTCGCGCGCGCACCTCGACGATCTGCTCGCGCTCGCCGCGCGCGGGATCGCCGGGCTGCACGCGGTCCAGGCGGCCGCGATCGAGGCGTAGTGGCCCACGCTACCCCTGCGGGGCACAGGTGATCCTCGCGACCCGAAATCCGCACAAGCTCCGCGAGTTCCGCCGCGTGATCGGTGAGGACCGGTTGAGCGAGCTGCCGGCGGAGGTGGAGCTCGGGCCCGAGATCGGCGAGACCTTCGCCGAGAACGCGCTCGCCAAGGCGCGGACCGCAGCGCAGGCGACGGGCCGCGTGTCGATCGCCGACGACTCGGGCATCGCCGCGCAGGCGCTCGACGGCGCCCCCGGGGTTCGCTCCGCACGCTTCGCCGGGGAGCACGCGAGCGACCAGGAGAACCTCGATCTGCTGATCCTCCGCGCTCCGGCCGCCAGCCGCCTTCGCTATGTCTGCGTGCTCGCCTACGTCGACCCGCAGACGGGCGAGGAGCGTCTGTTCGAGGGGCGCTGCGACGGGCAGATGGCAGCGGCGCCCCGGGGCAGCGGCGGTTTCGGCTACGACCCCGTGTTCGTGCCCGACGCGGCCGACGGTCGCACGATGGCCGAGCTCGATCCCGCCGAGAAGGACGCGATCAGCCACCGCGGCGCGGCGATCCGGGAGCTGGCGGCGTGGCTCTCCGCCGGTCGTCCATGAGCGCCCGCGCGCCCACGCGAGCGCACGCCGGCGAGCGATGAGCTCCGAGCACCACGGCGCGCCCAGCCAGCCGGCGGCCGCGAGCGGCGCGCAGTTCCGCGCGCCGAAGCAGCGCGCGGCGGCGCTCTCGGTCGCCTCCAACGGCACGCTGATCGTCCTGAAGGTGATCGCCGGCATCGCCACCGGCTCGGTTGCCGTGCTGACCGAGGCGGCACACTCGGGGATCGACCTGATCGCGTCGATCGTCGCGTTCTTCTCGGTCCGCAAGGCCGACGAGCCGGCCGACGCCGGCCACCCCTACGGGCATCAGAAGCTCGAGAACATGGCCGGGGCGATCGAGGGGACGCTGATCCTCTTCGGCGCCGCGATCATCACCTACGAAGCGCTCGCGCGCCTGGTCAAGGGCGGGCACGTCCACACGATCGGCGTCGGCATCGCCGTGATCGTCGTCTCAGCTGTCGTCAACCTCTTCGTCTCGCGGGTCATCGGCCGGCGCGCGACGCAGACCGGCTCCGTCGCGCTCGCCGCCGACGCGCTGCACCTGAGCGCCGACGTCGCCTCGTCCCTGGCGGTCCTCGCCGGGCTCGTGCTCGTCGCCTTCACCCACGCCGAATGGATCGACCCCGCCGTCGCGCTCGCGGTCGCCGCAGGCGTCGCTGTCGCCGGCGTGCGGATCCTGCTCAGCTCGTCGCGCTCGCTGGTCGACGAGGCGCTGCCCGAGGAGGAGCTCGAATGGATTCGCTCGACGATCCGCGAGCTCGGAGCGGCACGCGGCGTCGTCGGCTTTCACAAGCTCCGCGCCCGCCGCGCCGGCACCCGCCGCTACGTCGACCTGCACCTGCAGTTCGCCGCCGGCACGACACTCGAGGCAGCCCACGAGACCGCGCACGAGTTGACCGCCGCGATCCGCGATCACCTCGCTGGCGCCGACATCCTGGTGCATGTCGAGCCTCGCGACCGCGTCGATCCGGGCGCCGAGCTGCTGCGCCCCAACGAGCCGGCCGGCCGCCCGCCGGCCGCACCCGCGGCCTCCGCCTGAGGCCGCAGGCCGGACCGGGTCACTCCTCGGCCGGAATCGGCGCCTACTGCTCGCGCAGGTAGGAGTCGCTGCCGTCCAGCCAGTCCTGGCGGGGCGGCGAGAAGACGTCCACGTCGAGCGTTCGCTCGAGCGCGACCACGCTATGGGGCACCCACGAGGGAATGACGAGAACCTCGCCGGCGCCGACGTCGACGACCTCCGTCGCCTCATCGCCCAGCCAGAACCGCAGCCGGCCCTCGAGCACGTAGGTCAGCTGCTCGTTGTCGTGCGAGTGCTTCGGCACGACCGCACCCTCCTCGAGATAGATCTGCGCCAGCATCATCCGCTCGCCGGTGACGACGCGCCGCCCGAGCCGCGGGGTCAGCTCCTCGCGCGGCACGTCCTCCCAGCGCAGCAGTCTGGCCTGCGCGTCGCTCATCGTGCAATCGCGCCGGCGGTCGCCGCGGCGCTCAGCGATCGTGGCGCCGTCCGCGTTGCGCTCCCGGATTGGCAAATGTCGCTCGGCAACGCAGGGCTCTCAGCGCAGGTTGATCGCCGCGGCGATTCCGACCGCCAGCGCGACGGCGGGGTAGCCGCGGTAGTGCTCGAGCAGCATCGCCCCCGCCGTGATCAGGCAGGCCAGGGTTGTCATCAGCCAGGCGAAGCGCGGTAGCGACACGGGTGTATCTTGGCGGTTGGCTAGGCGGCGCGCGGTGCGGGCGCTGCCGGCTGCGCAAAATCATGAACCGCCAAGAGCTGATCGACCGCGTCGCGCTGGCGGCGGAGCTGCCGCGACCGGCGGCGGCGCGCGCCGTCGATGCGGCGCTCGAGGCGATCGAAGAATCGCTGCGCCGCGGCGAGCCGGTCAGGCTGACGGGCTTCGGTCGCTTCCACGTGGCTTGCTACACCGGCCGCCGCGGCGTGAATCCGCGCACGGGCGAGCCGATCGAGGTGGCGAGCACGGCGGTGGCGCGATTCACGCCGGGACTGCGGCTCAAGCGGGCCGTCGGTTGAGCGCGTCGTTCGCGCAGCGGCTCAGCGACGCCGTCGCGCAGCGCCGTTCGCAGATCGTGCTCGGGCTCGACCCCGATCCGGCGGAGCTCTGGCCGGTCGCAGACGCGGCGGCCGCCGGGCCGGGCACCCCGGCGGAGCGGGCTGCGCGCGCGGTGCTCGAGCACTGCCGGGCGCTGATCGAGGCGGCCGGCCCGGCCTGCGTCGCGGTCAAGCCGCAGCTCGCCTGCTTCGAGCGGCTCGGAGCGGCGGGCTGGGCGGCGCTGGCCGAGGTGGTCGCCTTCGCGCGCGCGGGCGGCCTGCTCGTGATCGCCGACGCCAAGCGCGGCGACTTTCCTCCGACCGCCGCGGCGTACGCGCAGGCCCTGGCCGGCACGACGCCGACGCTCGCGGGCGAGGTGCCCGGGCTCGGCGCCGACGCGTTCACGGTGAACCCGCTGCTCGGAGCCGATTCGCTCGCGCCCTTCGTCGCCAGCGGCGCCGGCGTGTTCGTGCTTGTGCACACTTCGAACCCCGGCGCCGCCGACGTCCAGGATCTCGAGCTGGCGGGCGGCGAGCGGGTCTGGGAGCGCCTCGCGCGGCTCGTTGACGAACTGGGCGAGGTGGCGCCCTGCGGGCTGAGCGACGTCGGCGCCGTGATGGGCGCGACCGTCCCGGAGCTTCTCTCGCGGGCACGCGAGCTGATGCCGCACGCGATCTTCCTGCTGCCGGGTGTGGGCGCCCAGGGTGGGCGCGTCGAGGATCTCGCTGCCGCCTTCGCACCCGGGCGCGCCGGCGGGCTGGTATCCGCCTCGCGCTCGATCGCCGGCGCTCACCAGTCGGGCGGCGCGGATCCCGCGCCGGCGGCACACGCCGAGGCGCAGCGGCTGCGCGAGATCGCCTGGGCGCTCGCCGGTTAGCCCAGCGCCGTCCGTGCTCGCTTCAGCAGCGCGGCGCCGAGGCTTCGCTCAAGCGTCGCTGACGGCGGCGTGAGCGTCGTCTGCACGTTCAGGGTGACCTCGGCCTGGCCGTAGGCGAAGCCGACGACATCGTCGTAGACGGCGACGCTGACGCTCTTGCCGCCCTGCTTGACGGTGACGACGATCGCGAACCGGAGCCCGAACGATTTCCCGACGCCGGATATGACCGACGGAAAGCGCGCGACCGTCGTTTTCACCTTGTCGCTCTTCGGGAACTCTCCGCCCAGCTCCTTGCTGAGCAGGCTGTGCAGGCAGGTGAGCGCGAGCGGCCGCTCGAACGCGGCGAAGTCCGTCGCGACGAGCGCCACGGACGGGAGGATCTCCGTCTCGGAGCTGATCGTGAGGGAGTCGTTGGCGGTGACGAAGGCCGGCGACTGCGTGTTGGCGAACGCCTTGCTCGCCGGTACGCCGCCGGCGCAGGCGGTGAGCGCAGCGCCGCTGGTGTCGCTCGCGGGGGTGGTCGGGTTGCTCTGCTGCTTGAGCGTGGGCACGTCGCTGTGGCGGATGCTGATCGCATTTGCGACCGTCACAGCATCGGCGCGCTTGATCGTTCGCAGACCTGCCAGCGCGACGGGAGCGGCTACCGCGAGGATCGTCACGGCGATCGAGACAGCCGGCCAGATGCGCTCGCCCGTCCGGTGAACCGGCCCGCGTCGCGCCCGGTGGTTGGCGCTTGAGTCGCTCGAGTGTGTGCCCACTGCCCCGAGCGTAGCCGCAGGCGAGCGTTGATGCGAGCGCGATGGGCGCCGCTGCGCACTTCGGCGGCGCGCCGGCGGCTCGCCACAGCAGCGCTCAATCCACGATGCGGTGCTGGGCGGCCCAGCGGGCGAGCTGGTGGCGGTTGGTGAGATGCAGCTTGCGCAGGACCCCGGAGACGTGCGTCTCGACCGTTCGGGCGGAGATTCCGAGCGACGCCGCGATCTCCTTGTAGAGGTAGCCGCGGGCGATCTGTTCGAGAATCTCCTGCTCGCGAGGTGTGAGGCGGTCGAGGTCGGGGTCGCTGCGCTGCGGCGGCGCGGCGCTGAAGGCATCGAGCACGAAGCCCGCAAGGCGCTGGCTGAGAACGACGTCGCCCCGCGCGACGCGCCGGATCGCGTCGGCGAGCTCCTCAGCCGAGATCGTCTTCGTCACATAGCCGGCCGCCCCGGCGCGGACGATCTCGATCACGTCCTCGGGTGCGTCCGAAACCGACAACGCGAGGACGCGGGCAGGATCGCCGCCGGCCGTCATCCCGTCGATGACGGCAAGTCCGCCGCCGTCGGGCATATGGACGTCCAGCAGCACGACGTCGGGCCGGGTGGCGGCGATCATCGCGATCGCCTCGGCTACCGCGCCGGCCTCGCCGACGACTTCGACGCTGCCCTCGAGCTCGGCGCGAACGCCGGCGCGCAGCAGCGCATGGTCGTCGACGATCACGACACGCGGGCGCTCCGCGCTCACTTGCGTCCAACTCGCAGGGTGACTTCGCAGCCCTCCCCTGGGGCGCTATGCACCTGCGCGACACCCCCGTGACGCTCGACACGGCGGATGATCGACTCGCGCACGCCACGACGCTCGGGCGCGATCGCACCCGGATCGAACCCTGGCCCGCGGTCGTGGACGAAGACCTCGATCTGACTGTCTGTCACCTTGGCAAAGAGCGAGACGGCGGCCCCGGGGGCGTGGCGCGCGGCGTTGAAGAGCGCCTCGCGCGCCGCGCCGAGCACGGCACCGGCGCGGGCGTCAAGCGGCGCATCGCCGACGATCACCAGCTCGATTCGGGCGCCGTGGAGGTCCTCGACCTCGGCGACCAGGGCACGCAGGCCGCCGGCCAGCGAGCGCTCGGCGGCACCCGCCGCAGGCAAGCCGAGCAGCCACTCGCGCAGCTCGCGTTCCTGACGGCGTGCGAGCGCACCGACCGCCGCCGGATCGCCGGCGCGCCGCTGGATCAGCGCGAGCGTCTGCAGCACCGAGTCGTGCAGGTGGTCGGCGAGCTCCGAACGCTCCTGCGCCCGCGCACGGTCGGTGCTCTCGGCGCGCAGCGCCCGCGAGGTGCGCAGCCAGCGCGGCCCGATCACCAACGCCAGCACCGCCAGCGCGGCGCAGGTCGCGGCGATCGTGCTGCCGGCCTGATGGAACAGGCCGGCACGGCTGAGCACCCAGATGACGCCGGTGAGCGACAACAACAGCCCCAGATCGGTGCGCGCCGCGCGCGCGTCAAGTAGCGCCTGACTGGCGTCGGTGTCGCGCAGCGCGCCGGCCGCACTCCAGAACAGGGCCAGCCCCGAACCCACCAGCAGCACCGCCCACGGCAGCTCCGGTCCGCCGAGCAGCAGGCCGCTCGCGCGTGCCGCCAGCACCGCCGCCAGGCCGAGGAAGCCGGTGGCGGTGGCGCGCAGCGGGTCGATCCGAACCGGCGCTCCGGGCGCGGCGGTAAGCGCCAGGCCAAGCGCCGCCAGCGCGTAGGCGGCGACACCGGCCCCGGCGATCGGCGCGCTTGCGACGACGATCAGGCGGATCGCCCAGGCCGGCATTCCCGGACGCGCGAGCGCGTTCGCAACCCCGGCATACCAGCCCTCTTGTGTCGGATCGTCAAGCGCTGCGGGGGACAGACCGAGCGCCAGCACCCCGGTCAGCGCTGCCACCGCGGCGGCGTCCCCATCGAGCGGAAGCGTCGGGCCGCCGGCGCCGCTGAGCACCGCGGCGCCGCCGGCGGCCGCGACCAGCGCGCCGGCCAGCACGGGCAGCGCGAGCACGCGAGACATCAGCCCGCTACCCCCGTGCTCCACGGTGGCTCGGTCAGCTCGACGGTGCCGATACCGACCGACGCAACGATCCGCAGGTGCGTGGGGTGGAGCGTCCCGCCGCGGCAGTAGGGGTTCTGTCCGGCGATCTGGAAGCTCGCGTGCTGGTTGAGCCCGTAGCGCGGCGTGAGGCCCACGTGCGTGCTGCACGTGGCCACCTCGAAGGTGCCGCGGCCGACATGGATGCTTGCGCTGACGCGTGCTCCGGCGGGGGCGATGATGCTCAGGTTGCCGATGCCCACGCTCGCAGTGACGCTCAGCAGCGACGTGTGCGCCGGCAGCGCGGTCAGGTTGAGCGTGAGGTTGCCGATCGCGCGACGGTAGGCGGGGCGCAGCACGTTCGCGGCGCCCGGCGTGACGGTCTGGTCGCCGAACCCGCCCTGCAGGCGCACGCCCGCGCTGAGCAGCAGCGCCGCGCAGATGCCGAGCAGGACAACCGGGACGAGCGCCGCCTGCGTGCGCCGGCCGCCGGCGGCGAGCGCGACGCCGCCGATCATGGCGAGCACGCCGACCGCCCACTCCCAGCGCAACGACGGCACGAACTGCACGCAGAGCGCGACAACGCCAAGACCGGCGAGCACAGCCACAGACGCGAGCACGACGCCGCGGTCGTGCCGCGGATCGCGCTGGGCGCTCGGACGACCGCTGGCCGCCACCATGACGACGCCGAACAGGGTCGCGCCGGCGAACGGCAGCCAGACCGCGGGGCCCTGCGAGAAGACGGTGCCGCCGTTGTTGACGAGTGCCCCGTCGGCGGACAGCAGGTTGCGCACCAGCAGGTACAGCAGCCCGACCCGCGCGGCGGCGATCGGGTTGCTCCAGCCCGGCAGGCGCCTGCCGCCGCGCGGGATCAGCAGTGCGGTGAGCACGTAGAGGTAGATCAGGCCGGGCTGGGCGAGGATCGCGACCGCCATCAGCGCGCGGATGAAACCGACCGGCGCCGCGAGCAGGTCGCTCAGCTCGGCGGCGACGCCGCCGACGAGCCAGCGGCTGCCCCCGGCGTCCTCGCGACCCCCCGCGCCCACGAGTGGTGGGCTCGCGACGGCGACGCTCATAAGCCGAACCCGCCGGTGTTGACCCTGACGCTGAGCCGGCCGGCGGTGAAGCACAGCAGCGCGCCCGCGCTGTCGGGCTCGATCGCCACAAGCCGGCCGCTCGGGAAGGGTCCGACGGCGCCCGCGTGGCGGCCGCCGATCGCGTACAGCAGGCACGGCAGCACCGCGCCGCCGTCCACCGGGGTGGCCTGCGCACTCACGGCGACGGGCTCGCCGAGCCGTTTGCGGACCGCCGCCTCGGAGAGCCCGCGCGGCAGCGCATTCACTCGTGCCGCCGACGGCGCGGCATGGTCGCGGGCGTTCGCGATACCCCAGGCCGAGCCGATCGTCGCCACGATCACGGCGGCCAGGGCGACTGCGACCAGCCGCCGGCGGCGCGCCCGCCACAACACCATCCCGGCGAGCGCGAATGCCGCCGTCGAAAGCCACACCACCACCGCCTCGGTCGGGTGCGCGAACTGGCTGGTCCACGCATACGAGTAGCCCGAGAAGCCCCCTGAGCTCGAAAGTGTGCCGTGCCGGTGCGCCACGAGCAGCGCGACGACGGCGGCGCTCGCCGACAGTGCGGCAGCCACGCCCTGCAGCCCGCGGTGGCCGCGCGGGCGCCCGTACGGCGCCGGCCGCGCGGGCAACGGCTCGATCGCGGCTGTGCTCATGATCGTGATGCTCCCGCAACCGGGGGCGCGGGGCAATCCGAGATTGTCCCGGGGTTCTCAGGGATCCTCCGTAGGGGCGCTCGGCGCGTCTGCCAGCCGGACCTGAGTCAAGCCGGTCTCCAGGCGGCGAGCTGCCCGTCCAGGACGGGCGCAAACGCCGCGCGCGGGCGGGTCGTTGCGTTTGTGAGGAATCTCGCAAACGAGGGCGAACCCTTCAGCCGGCAACCGCAAATCAGCTCGCAACCAACCGGAGGAGAGCAATGTTCGCCAGGAAGCTGGCAGCCGAGTTCCTCGGCACCGCCGTACTCGTCTTTTTCGCCGTCGGCACAGCCACGCTGATGTTCGGCTTCAAGCTCGACGGCGGCAGCGTCGCCGCGGGCGTGCTCGCCACGGCGCTGTCGTTCGGGCTCGTGCTGCTCGCGCTCGTGTACGCGATCGGCCCGATCTCCGGCTGTCACGTGAACCCGGCGGTCACAATCGGCTTCGTCGCGTCCAGGCGGATGGCGCTCGGCGACGCGGTCGGCTACTGGATCGCCCAGTTCGCCGGCGGGATCGCCGGAGCGCTGGGGCTGTGGGCCGTCTTCAGCGGCTCCCCGGTCTACAGCCGCACGACCACGGGGCTTGGAACGGACGGCTGGGGCTCGCATTCGATCATCGGCCTGAACGCGGGGGGAGCGTTCGCCGCGGAGGTGATCCTGACGTTCCTGTTCGTGCTCGTGGTGCTGGCGGCCACCAGCCACGTCGCCTCGGCCGGCTTCGCGGGCCTTGCGATCGGCATGGGCCTGACGGTGGTGCACCTGATCGGGATCCCGCTCACAGGGACCTCGGTGAACCCTGCTCGCAGCCTCGGCCCGGCGCTGATCGTCGGCGGCGACGCCCTCAGCCAGGTCTGGCTGTTCATCGTCGCGCCGCTGCTCGGCGGGATCGTCGCGGCGCTCGCGTACCTCGCGCTGATCGCCGAGCGCCCGACCACCGCCGCGGCCGGTCAGGTGCTCGCCTCCGACATCGTCGCGAGCTGAACGCGTAACGCTCGGTGGTCGCGTCGCGCCCGAGCCGGGCGCGACGCGACCACAGCCGCGCTCCTCAGGCCTTCGCCAGCAGCTTCACCGCCGCCTGTGCGACCGACACCTCGGCGAGCGTGCTGATCTCGCCCTTGGGATCGTTCAGGACGATCGAGAGCACGAACGCCTTGCCGTCGCTGCGGCGCAGATACCAGGTCGTGCTGATCACACCCGGCTCCGAGCCGCCCTTGTAGGCGACATAGGGCCAGGTCGCGTGGTCGAAGGCGATGCCCGGGTTGATCGCGAGGATCTGGCGCACCGGGGCGAGGCCCGGCCGGCGCGACTGCGCCACCAGCAGGCCGATCGCGCGGGCCAGATCCGCCGGCGAGGCGAACCACTCGATCGTGTTGATGAACCTTGGCGCGGTCCACTTCGCGGCCTGCGCGAGCGTGGCCGTGAGCCGGTCGACCCGCGCCAGCAGCCGTGTGCGCGCGGCGGTCCCCGCGGCCGCGAACGCGTCGGCCAGCGCCGCGGGCGCCGCGAGCTTCAGCGCGAAGAACTCGCGCGTCGTCAGGAACGGCTCATCCAGCGTGGCGTGGCGGTTGCCGAGCGCGGCGAGCTGCGCCGTCACCGCGGCGCGTCCGAGCGTGCCGATCAGGTGATCGGCGGCCGTGTTGTCGCTGAGCGAGATCATCTGCTGCGCGTAGTGCAGTAGCGAGAAGGTGGCGCCCGCCGGCTGCAGGCGCATGTCGCCGCCGGGGAGGCTCTTCCAGCTGCTGCGAATCGCCAAAGGCGTCGTCCATTTCACGCTGCCGCGCGCCACGGCGTCAGCCAGCGCGCCCAGCACGTAGAGCTTGAACGCCGAGCCGATCGCTCCCGGTTCGTCGCCGCCCAAGGCATGAAGCTCGCTGCCGCCGGCGTAGCCGGCGTAGAGCGAGGCGTGCGGGGCGAGTCGCTGGAGCGCCGCATCGACGCCGCTCCAGCTCGTGATCGCAGCCGCGATCGGCGTGAACAGCAGGCCGTCGATCAGGTGGGGGGCGGCGGCGGACACCGTGATCGTGGCCCGGTAGGCGGCGCCGTCGCGCCCCGTCAGCTCGGCCGCGAGCATCACGGCGCTCTGGCCCGCGAACGCGCCGGCGATCCGGAGGGCCTGTCCCGCCAGCGGGGTCAGCGCGGCGACGAGCGCCGCCGGCGGCACCTCCTTGAGGAAGGCGCTCGAGAAGTGCTCGGCCAGCAGCGCGCGAGTGGGCGTCGAGCTGGCGTTCAGCTCGCCGAGCACCCACTCGAGCTGGGCGCGCGCCGCCGTGTCGAGGGCCGGGACGAGCGCCCCCGGCGACGACGAGCCGCTCGCGCTCTGCGAGGCCGTCGATGTCGATGCGCCCGATGTCCCCCCGCAACCGTTCAGCACAAGCAGCGCGGCGAGTGCCGCGGCTGGCGCGATGACCGCGCGGGTTCTCGCGAGTAGCGGCGCCGGCATGACCGGCGGGAGTCTCGCACCCGCCTGGGATGTCGCGCTGTGGCCGGCGGGCAGCTAGGAGACGGCGTTGATCACGTCGGCGCCGGCGGCGAGCGACGCCCGCGCCCGCCGCGGCCGCAGCGGCGGGCGGCGCAGGCGGCGGCCGTCGCTCAGTACGACCACACACGAGCTCGACGAGCCAGCGCTTCCACCGGCGCTCGCCGACGTAGCCGAGGCGGAGCAGAGCGTCGAGGCGAATAGCGCTCCGGAGCCCGAGGCGACGGCGGGCGCGATGCTCGCACCGCCGCTTCCACCGCACGCTGCCACGCCGGCGCCCGCCAGGACGGCCCACAACCAGCGCCGCCATGCCCCGGCCGCCATCGCGGTGCCGCGCCGGCGTGCCCCGGCCACTAGAAGATGTGGATGTCGTGCACGGCCGCCGCCGCCGCAAGGTCCTCGGGGCTCGCGGTGTCGGGGTCGAGCCTTGCGACCGACGCCCAGTGGCGCCCGACGGGGCAGCGCTGGAAGCGGTTGTTGCCGAGCCGGACCGCTTTGAGCGAGCCTCCCGGGATCCAGATCGTCGTGAACAGATGGCCGGCGCTGCAGCGGACCGGACGATCGAATCGGTTCGGCATGACGCCGAGAATACTCGCCTTTTTTGGGGGCCTTTCAGCCGGGTGCATGCACCCGGCTGCTGGGGGTGCATGCACCCCCAGGCGCCTTGGCGTATACGCCAAGGCGAACCGCGGGCCGCGGGTTCCGTACGGGGCGGCCGCTAGCCTTGCGCGACTGATGAATGCCCGACACGCGATTGGCTGGGGGGTGCTCCTGGCGGCCGCGGTCTGGCTCGCGAGTGCCGGGGCGGGCGGCGCCGGCGCGGACACCACCACGCTGCTGGCGGCGCTTCCGGCGCGCGCGATGGTGCTCATGCAGGAGGGCAGCGGCGCGATCGCCTACGGCCGCGACGCGAACGCCGAGCTGCCGATCGCCAGCACGACGAAGCTGATGACGGCCTACGTCACGCTCCAGCATGAGCCAATCGGCGCGCAACTCGTCGAGCAGCCGTATGCCGCGACCCTGGGCGAGTCGCTCGCCCCGGTGCCGCCCGGCACGCGGCTGAGCATGCCCGACATGCTGCGCGCGATGCTCCTGCCGAGCGGCAACAACGTCGCCTACTCGCTGGCGATCGATGTCGGCGGGACCGAGGCCGGCTTCGTGGCGATGATGAACGCCGCGGCCGCCAAGCTGGCGCTCGGGCGCACCCACTACACGACACCGGTGGGTCTCGACACGCCTCCCGGCAACTACTCGACCGCCGACGACCTGGCCCGCCTCGCGCGAGTACTGATGCGCGATCCGCTGTTTCGCGAGATTGTCGCGCAGCGCAGCGCCACGCTCGCGGACGGGATCGTCGTGACCAACCGCAACGATCTCCTCTCCCACACCTGGGTGGTCGGGATCAAGACCGGCAACACCTCCGACGCCGGCGAATGCCTGGTCGGGGCCGCTCGCCTGGACGGCGTGCGCCTGATCAGCGTCGTGCTGGGGACGCCCAGCGAGGCCGCGCGCGACGCCGACACGCTCGCGCTGCTGCGCTACGGCCTGGGCCTCTACCGCGCCGCCAGGATCGCCGTCGCCGGGCGCACTTACGCGAGCGTGCCGGTCGCGGGCCACCTGCGCCCGGTGGCGCTGATCGCCGCGCGATCGTCGACTCTGGTGCTTTCGCGACGCGTCGATCTGCGCGCGTCGCTGAAGCTCCCGAGCCGCCTGCAGGGCCCGATCGCGGCGGGCACGGTGGAGGGTGAGATCGCGGTCAGCGAGAACGGGCACCGCGTGGAAAGCGTGGCGCTCGTGACGGCGACGGCCGTGCCGGCGCCGCCGCAGCCGGTGCTCGGCGTGCGGGCAGCCGTGGCGCCCCTGCGCGCGTTCGCTGCCGGCACAGCGAGCGCGACTGCGCTTGGGTGTAGCCTGCGAGTCACGCGCACGCGCTCCCTGCGGTGCGCCCTGGCGATGCAGCGATGATCATCACCGTCACCCTCAACGCCGCGATCGACAAGTCGCTGTCTGTGCCGAGCTTCCGGCTCGGGCAGCGCCATCGCACCGTGGAGCGCCGCGCGCTCGCCGGCGGCAAGGGAGTGAACGTCGCGCGGATGCTCAAGACGCTCGGGCAGCCGGTGATCGCCACCGGCTTCCAGGGCGGCCCGACCGGGACCCAGATCGTGGCCCAGCTCGGCGAGGAGTCGATCCTGCACGACTTCGTCCGCATCCGCGAGGAGTCGCGGACCAACACCTCGGTGCTCGATCCGACCACCGGTGAGCAGACCGAGATCAACGAGCAGGGCCCGCGCGTCGACGCCGAGGAGGTCGAGCTGTTCCGCGAGAAGCTGCTGTACCTCGCGCGCGGGGCGGCGATCGTGGTGTTCGCCGGCTCACTGCCGCGCGGGCTCGAGCCGGACTTCTACGGGCAGCTCGTACGCGAGGTGCGCAAGCTCGACGTGATGACCGTCGTCGACACCGACGGCGACGCGCTGCGCAACGCGGTTCGCGCCGAGCCCGACGTCGTCTCGCCGAACGTGATCGAGGCCGAGGAGCTGGTGGGCCATGAGTTCAACGACGATGACGACCGCACCGGCGCGGTGCGCGAGATCGTCTCCCTCGGCGCGCGCTCGGCGATCATGACGATGCCCGACGGCTGCCTTGCGCAGATCCTCGTCGATGGCGCCCCGCACGTCTACCGGGTCACCGTGCCCCAACAGGACTCCGTCGCGACGGTGGGCTCCGGCGACGCCTTCCTCGCGGGCTTCGTCGCCGCGCACTACCGCGGCTCGCCGGCGCAGGAGTGCCTGCGCTTCGGCGTCGCCTGCGGCGCGGAATCGACCGGGCGCCTCGGCGCCGGGCTGCTCGACGTGCGCGAGGTCGACCGCCTGCTCGCGTCGGTCGCTGCGAGCGAGGTTGTCGCGCCCGCCGGGGTCCGCTAGCGGGTATGCTCGCTGCAGGTGGTTGCCGCCGCCGTTGCTCGGCTCGCGTTCCGCCGTTCGTCCGCCTCGAGACCTAGGATCGTGCAATGGAAGTAGAGATCGGCCGCGGCAAGAAGGCGCGGCGCGCATACGGGTTTGACGACATCGCAATCGTGCCGTCCCGCCGCACGCGCGACCCCGACGACATCGACATCAGTTGGAAGCTCGGCGATTACCGCTTCGAGCTGCCGCTGCTGGCGAGTGCGATGGACGGCGTCGTCTCGCCGGCCACCGCCGGTGCGATCGGCCGGCTCGGAGGCCTGGCGGTGCTCAACCTCGAGGGCATCTTCACACGCTACGAGGACGCCGAGGAGCAGCTCGAGCGGATCGCGACGCTGAGCAAGGAAGAGGCGACGAGCGAGATGCAGGAGATCTACCGCGAGGGCGTCAAGGAGGAACTGATCGCGCAGCGGATCCGCGAGATCAAGGCCGAGGGTGTCGTCTGCGCCGCCGCGCTGACGCCGCAGCGTGTCTCGCGCTACTACGAGATCGCGCTCGAGGCCGGTCTCGACATCCTCGTGATCCAGGGCACCGTGGTCTCCGGCGAGCACGTCTCCACGACCAGCGAGCCGCTGAACCTCAAGGAGTTCATCCCGCAGCTCGACGTGCCGGTGATCGTCGGCGGCTGCGCCTCCTACCACACGGGCCTTCACCTGATGCGCACCGGCGCGGCCGGCGTGCTGGTCGGCGTCGGCCCGGGTGCCGCCTGCACCACACGCGGCGTGCTCGGGATCGGCGTGCCGCAGGCGACGGCGATCGCCGACGTCGCGGACGCGCGCTCGACGCACATGAAGGAGACCGGCGAGTACGCGATGGTGATCGCCGACGGCGGCATGCGAACCGGTGGCGACATCTCCAAGGCGATCGCCTGCGGCGCCGACGCGGTGATGATCGGCTCGCCGCTGGCGCGCGCGTTCGAGGCGCCCGGCCACGGCTATCACTGGGGCATGGCGACGTTCCATCCGACGCTGCCGCGGGGCGCCCGGGTCGCGACGCATCAGAACGCGACGCTCGAGGAGATCCTGATCGGCCCGGCGCACGAGAACGACGGGACGCTCAACCTGTTCGGCGGCCTGCGAACCTCGATGGCGACCTGCGGCTACAAGGACCTCGCCGAGTTCAACCGCGCCGAGCTGATGGTGGCGCCGGCCCTGCAGACCGAGGGCAAGCAGCTGCAGCGCGACCAGGGCGTCGGCATGGGTTCGAGCGGCAAGGGCTCGGCGCTGGTCAATGCCTGAGAGTCCGTGCGAGAACTCTGAGAGCTGGGCGGCGCCGCGAGCGTGAGCGACAGCCTCGTCACCGCGGAGCCCGCGCTGGAGCCGGCTGTGGGCAGCGCGGGCGACGAGGTGCTGGTGATCGACTTCGGCGGCCAGTATTCGCAGCTGATCGCCCGCCGCGTGCGCGAATGCGGCGTGTTCTCGGAGCTCCTGGCCAGCGACGTGAGCGCCGAGGAGGTGGCGCGGCGCGCGCCGAAGGGGCTGATCCTGTCGGGCGGTCCGGCGTCCGTCTACGCCGAGGGCGCCCCCGCGCTCGATCCGGCGCTGCTGGAACTGGGCGTTCCGGTGCTCGGCATCTGCTACGGCATGCAGCTGATCGCGCACTCACTCGGCGGCCTCGTCGAGCGCGCCGAGGTTGGCGAGTTCGGGCGCTCGGAGCTGACCGTGCGCGAGGAGGGCCGCCTGTTGCGCGGCCTCCCGCACGAGCAGGCCTGCTGGATGTCGCACCGCGACACCGTCAGGCGCGCGCCGCCCGGCTTCACCGAGCTCGCCTCCTCGACGGCCTCGCCGGTGGCGGCGTTCGAATCCCCGGAGCGGGGGATCTACGCGATCCAGTTCCACCCCGAGGTGGCCCACACGCCGTTCGGCCAGCAGATCCTCACGACCTTCCTCGAGGAGATCTGCGGCGCCGAGGCCGGCTGGAGCCCAGCCTCGATCGTCGATGAGCAGATCGCGCGGATCCGCGCGCAGGTCGGCGACGGGCGGGCCATCTGCGGCCTATCCGGCGGCGTCGACTCCTCCGTCGCCGCGCTGCTCGTGCACCGCGCGATCGGCGACCAGCTGACCTGCGTCTTCGTCGATCACGGCCTGATGCGCAAGGGCGAGGGCGAGCAGGTCGTCGCCGCTTTCCGCGACACCTTCAAGGTGCCGCTGGTCGCGGTCGACGCCGAGGAGCGCTTCCTCGCACGCCTCGCCGGGGTCAGCGACCCCGAGTCCAAGCGCAAGCTGATCGGCGCCGAGTTCATCCGCGTGTTCGAGGAGGAGGCGGCGAAGCTCGCCGGCGCCCACTTCCTCGTCCAGGGCACGCTGTACTCCGACGTGATCGAGTCCGGCGGACGGCGCGGGTCGGCGACGATCAAGTCCCACCACAACGTCGGCGGGCTCCCGGACGATCTGAGCTTCGAGCTGGTCGAGCCGCTGCGGATGCTGTTCAAGGACGAGGTGCGGGCGGTTGGCGCGGAGCTGGGACTGCCGGAGCGGCTGGTCTGGCGCCAGCCCTTCCCCGGGCCGGGCCTAGCGATCCGCATCGTCGGCGGCGAGGCGACCAAGGCACGGCTCGACCTGCTGCGCGACGCGGACCACATCCTGCAGGACGAGATCCGCCGCGCCGGCCTCTACCGCGAGCTGTGGCAGTCCTTCTGCGTGCTGCCGGACATCCGGACCGTTGGCGTGCAGGGCGACGAACGCACCTACGGCAGCGTGATCGTGATCCGGGCGGTCACCTCCGACGACGCGATGACCGCCGACTGGGCGCGCCTGCCCTACGACCTGCTCGAGCAGATCGCCTCGCGGATGATGGGCGAGTTGCATGACGTCAACCGCGTCGTGCTCGACATCACCAGCAAGCCGCCGGGGACGATCGAGTGGGAATGAAAAGCGGGCCGCTTCGGGCCGCTTTTCATTTGCTTGCCGGCGCGGGGTGGTTTGCGTGGCCGCGCCGGGTTCGCGCGGGGCGCTGAAGTCCTGACACGAGCACCTTTGGCGCCGGCGCCGCCGGCCGCCGCCCTCGCGGCTCGGCGTCGCTGCCTGCGGTGGGCTATGATTCGCCGCCGGCCACGCTGGTGCGTGGCTGATTTTTTGTGCGCATGAAGACCTTTGTCGCCAAGCCGTCGGACCGCCAGCGGGACTGGTACGTCGTCGACGCCCAGGGCAAGACGCTCGGCCGGCTCGCGACGCAGATCGCCGACGTGCTGCGCGGCAAGCGCAAGCCGACCTACACGCCGCACATCGACACCGGCGACTTCGTGATCGTGGTCAACGCCGAGAAGATCGCGGTGACCGGCAACAAGCGCGCCGACAAGCTGTATCACCGCCACTCGGGCTACCCGGGCGGCTTGCGCACGCGCACGTTCGAGCAGATGATCACGCGCCGGCCCGAGGAGGTCATCCGGATCGCGGTGAAGGGCATGATGCCGCGCAACCGCCTGGCCCGCAAGCAACTCACGAAGCTGAAGGTCTACGCCGGCCCCGAGCATCCGCACATCGCGCAGACGCCCGCCGAGATGGAGCTGCGAGGCTGATGGCCGACGAGTCCCAGACACCCGCGGAGGAGACCGAAGCGACCGTCTCACCACCGGAGGGCGAAGGCCCGGAGGTCATCATCTCAGGCGTTGTGGAGGAGCCGACGCCCGGCTTGGTGGAGGTCGAGGTCGAGGCGGAGGAGTACGTGCCCGAGCGCGGACCGCGTGAGAAGCCGGCCGTGCCCGGGGCCGACCTCGAGGTCGACATCGTGCCGGAGGGCGTGGATCCCCTCGCCGGCGCGAACATCGACCCCTACGCGGAGTATGAGCAGGACGAGGCGGCAGGCGAGGAGGAGCTCGAGGACGTCGTCGTCGCAGCGCCGATCGAGGCCGTGGCGATCGACCTTGGCGCCGGTGCCCGCTACCGCGCGACAGGCAAGCGCAAGAGCGCGATCGCGCGTGTGACGCTGCGCCCGGGAAGCGGCACCTACCTGATCAACGGCCGCACGCTCGACGAGTACTTCCCGCGCGACACGCTGCGGCGAAACATCCGCCAGCCGCTCGAGACGGTCGGCTACGAAGAGCGGATGGACGTCGTCGCCCGCATGCACGGCGGGGGCGTCTCCTCCCAGGCCGGAGCGCTGCGCCACGGCATCTCGCGCGCGCTGCTCGAGGCCGACCCCAATCTTCGCGGCGAGCTGAAGCGGCGTGGTTTCCTGACGCGCGACGCCCGCGCCAAGGAGCGCAAGAAGGCCGGCCTGAAGAAGGCGCGCAAGCGGCCGCAGTTCTCGAAGCGCTAGTTAGCTGACCGCGCGCCCGCGCAAACTCCCCGCGGAAGGTCTGATGGCTCGAAGGCTCTTTGGAACCGACGGTGTCCGCGGTGTTGCGGGCGAGGAGATCACGGCGCACCTCGCGCTCGCGCTGGGGCGCGCCGTCGTGCTGCACACCGGCCGCCCGGCGCCGCGGGTGCTCGTGATTCGCGACACGCGCGAGTCCGGCGCGATGCTCGAGGCGGCGCTCGCGGCGGGGATCGCGTCGGCGGGCGGTGAGGTGACGCTCGGTGGCGTGCTGCCGACACCGGCGGCGCCGCTGCTCCTCGCGCGCCACAGCTTCGACCTGGCTGCGGTCATCTCGGCCTCGCACAACCCCTACGCCGACAACGGCATCAAGTTCTTCGGCAGCGACGGCTTCAAGCTGACCGACGAGGCCGAGCAGCAGATCGAGCGCCACATCGAAGCCGACGCCGCGGGTGGCAGCACCGCGATCGGGCGCATCGTGGCGCTGGCAGGCACGGCCGAGCAATACATCGGGGAGCTCGAGCGGCGCTTCGGCGGCCTTTCGCTCGCGGGGCTCGACGTCGTGCTGGACTGCGCCAACGGAGCCACCTTCGAGGTCGCGCCAGTGATCTTCAAGCGCCTCGGCGCGCGGGTCACGGCGCTCGCGGTCACACCCGACGGGCGAAACATCAACGCCGGTTGCGGCTCCACGCATATCGACTCACTCGCGGCGGAGGTTCGCGACGGCGGCCACGACATCGGCTTCGCCTTCGACGGCGACGGTGATCGCATGCTCGCGATCGATCGTCACGGAACGCGCGTCGACGGCGATGAGCTGCTCGCACTCGCGGCGATCCATCTGCGCGAACGGGGCCGGCTCACGGGCGGGGGCGTGGCGGTGACGGTGATGACGAACTACGGCTTCCACACCGCGATGGCGGCCGCGGGGATAGAGGTCGCGACCACAGCCGTCGGCGACCGCTACGTGCTTGCGGCGCTGCGCGAGCGCGGCTGGACGCTCGGCGGCGAGCAGTCCGGCCACATCATCGAGCTGGGCTTCGCACCGTCCGGGGACGGCATCGCCTCGGCGCTGCTGGTGCTCGAGGCGCTGGGCGGTGGTGAGCTGCATGAGCGCGCGGCGATGGCGAAGCTGCCCCAGCGCCTGATCAACGTCGCGGTCCGCGACCGCGCCGCCCTCGTGGACGCGGCGGCCGTCGAGGAGGCCGTCGCCCGGGAGTCGGCCGCGCTCGATGGTCGCGGGCGCGTGCTGGTGCGCCGCAGCGGCACCGAGCCGCTCGTGCGGGTGATGGTGGAGGCTCCCAGTTCCGAGGAGACCGAGGCCGTTTGCGCGCGCCTCGTTGCGGTCGTGCGAGAGGTTGTCGGGTAGTCTCGGGGAATGTGCGGAATCGTCGGATACGTCGGTTCGCGCCCTGCGCAGGAGATCATCCTCGACGGGCTGCGCAAGCTCGAGTACCGCGGCTACGACAGCGCCGGCATGTCGCTGCTGTGTGACGGGGAGATCCATTCGGTTCGCGCGGTCGGGAATCTCGACCGCCTCGAGGCGGCCCTGGCCGGTCAGCCCGCCGCCGCGACGGCCACGCTCACGCGGCCGGCGACGATCGGCATCGGCCACACCCGCTGGGCGACGCACGGCGCCGTCAGCGAGCGCAACGCGCATCCGCTGGTCGACGGCGAGAGCCGCATCCACGTCGTCGTCAACGGGATCGTCGGCAACTACATGGCGCTCAAGGACAGGCTTCTGGCGGAGGGGACGGCGTTCGCGACCGAGACCGACGCCGAGGTCATCGCCCACCTGATCGCCTCGCATTACCGCGACGACCTCGCCGCCGCGGTGATCGACACGCTGGCGGCGCTCGAGGGCTACTTCGCCTTCGTCGCGATGGCGGTCGATGAGCCCGACGTGCTGGTCGGTGCGCGGCGCGAGTGCCCGCTGGTGGTTGGGCGAGGCGAGGGGGAGTCCTTCATCGCCTCGGCGGTGCCGGCGTTCCTCGCGCACACCAACCACGTCCAGTACGTCGAGAACGGCGAGATCGTGATCCTCCGTGCCGAGGGGGTCGAGATCTGCGACGCCCGCGGTGTGGAGCGCGAGCGGTCGATCGAGACGCTCGACTGGGATGCGGAGACCGCCGAGAAGGGCGGCTACGACACCTTCATGCGCAAGGAGATCGACGAGCAGGCGCAGGCGCTGGCGGAGACGCTCGCGGACCGCACGGCGCGTGGCGGCGGCGTCGACCTCGACGATCCCGGCGTCTTCGACGAGGACATCCTGCGCGGTGTCGAGCGCGTCGCGTTCGTGGCCTGCGGCAGTGCCTACCACGCCGGCCTCCTCGGTCGCTACGCGCTCGAGGAGTGGGCGCGGATCCGGGCCGAGGCGGAGGTGGCGTCGGAGTACCGCTACCGCGATCCGATCCTCGGCCCCGGCGATCTGGTGGTTGGCATCTCGCAATCCGGTGAGACCGCCGACACGCTCGCCGCGATGCGCCTCGCGCGCGATCGCGGCGCGCGAGTCCTCGCGCTGACCAACACGATGGGCTCGCAGGCGACGCGCGACGCCGATTCGGTGCTCTACACGCGAGCCGGTCTCGAGGTTGGCGTCTGCGCGACGAAGACCTTCGTCTGCCAGATCGGCGCGACCTATCTGCTCGCGCTGCGCCTGGCCGAGTTGCGTGGCACGCTGCCGGCGGCCCGCATCGCCGCTCTGGTGGCGGAGCTGCGCCGGCTGCCGACGCTCGTCGAAGAGCTGCTCGAGCGCGTCTCGCCGGCCGTCGAGGCGGTTGCGGAGTCCTGGTGGGACGCGGAGTTCTTCCTCTACATCGGCCGCCAGGCGGGGCTGCCGATCGCGCTTGAGGGAGCACTGAAACTGAAGGAGATCGCCTACATCTCAACCGACGCCTACGCCTCCGGCGAGATGAAGCACGGCCCGATCGCGATGCTCGACGCCCACACCCCGGTCGTCTGTGTCGCCACCGCCTCGCCGGTGCTCGGGCGGATACTCGACAACGTCGAGACGGTTCGGGCGCGCGGGGCGAAGGTGCTCGCGATCACCAGCGACGGCGATACCGAGGTGGCCCGCCACGTCGAGTGGACGATCCCGGTGCCGGCGAGCGACCCGATGCTCGCGCCGCTGCTGGCCGTGATCCCGCTCCAGCTGCTGGCCTACACGATCGCCCGCCGTCGCGGCCTCAACGTCGATCAGCCCCGCAACCTCGCGAAGACGGTAACCGTCGAGTGACGGCCGGCTCGCGCCCCGGTGGCGGCTTGGCGGGCGGGCGGGCGCAGGTCCGCTGTGGGATAGCCTCGTGATCGTGGTGAGCATGCGTGGGAGGTGTTGAGACGGCTCTAGGCGGAATCGGTCTGGATCTGCTCGAGATCGAGCGGATGGAGCGCGCGCTGACGCGCCGGCCCGCGCTCGCGCAGCGCCTGTTTCGCCCGGGCGAGCTCGCCTATGCCGGCAGCCGCGGCCGGGCGGCGCAGCATCTTGCTGCGCGCTTCTGCGCCAAGGAGGCGGTCTCCAAGGCGCTCGGGCTGCGCGTCTTCGCGCCCCAGGACATCGAGGTGACCGGCGGCGGCGAGGGGGTCGGCCTCGCGCTGCACGGAGCCGCTCGTGAGCGCGCGCGCGAGCTTGGGGTCGAGGTTGACGTGTCGCTCACGCACACGCGCGGGATGGCGGCGGCGGTGGCGGTGCTGCGATGACGAACTGGCTCGAGCCGCTGTACGACGCGGCGGCGATGCGCGCGATCGACAGCTGGGCGATCGATCGCCAGGGAGTGCCGTCGCTTGAGCTGATGGAGCATGCGGGGGAGGGCCTCGCCGGGATGGCGGCGGCGATGGCGCCCGACGGGCGGATCGTCGTGGTCGCGGGCAAGGGCAACAACGGCGGCGACGGCCTCGTCGTTGCGCGCCTGCTGCGCGCCGGCGGCCGCGATGTCGACGTGCTGCTCGCGGGCGAGCCCGGGGAGCTTTCGCCCGACGCCGCCGCGATGCTCGAGCGGCTGGACGGGCCGGCGCCGCGGGCGCTTGACGGCGGCGGCATCGCCGATGACACGACGCTCGTGATCGATGCGCTGCTGGGAACCGGCGCGACCGGGGCGCCGCGGGGCGTGGTCGCCGCGGCGATCGAGCTGATCGCCGGCAGCGCCGCGACGGTGCTGGCGGTGGATGTGCCAAGCGGCGTCGACGCCTCGACCGGCGAGACCGCCGGCGCCGCCGTGGCCGCGCACGCGACGGCGACCTTCCATGCGGCCAAGCCCGGCCTGTGGATCGAGCCGGGCCGCAGCTGCGCCGGGCGTGTGAGCGTGCTCGACATCGGCATTCCGCCGGGTGCCCCGGCCAGCGCCGAGATCGCCCTGATCAGCGATGAGGTGCTGGAGCTGATCCCCCGCCGGGGCGCGCATTCGACCAAGTTCACAAGCGGCCGGGTGCTGGTCGCCGGCGGCTCACCGGGACTGACCGGCGCGCCCTGCCTTGCGGCCCTCGCCGCCGCCCGGGCCGGCGCCGGCTACGTCACGGTCTGCGTGCCGCAGTCGCTCTCGCTGGTCTTCGAGAGCCGGCTGCTCGAGGCGATGACGATCGCGCTGCCCGACGAGGACGGCGCGCACACACCGGCCGGCGTCGCGGTGCTGGCGGGCGCAGCGGCCGCGCGCGGCGGCGCGCTCGTGCTCGGTCCAGGCCTCGGCCGAAGTGACGGTGCCGCGGCGTTCGCGCGCGCGGTGCTCGAGGCGGTGTCGGTGGCGGTCGTGCTCGACGCCGACGGCCTGAACGCCTTCGCCGGCGACCCTGAGTCGCTGGGCGGGCGTGCGGCGGTGCTGACTCCGCACGAGGGGGAACTTGGCCGGCTGCTCGGGATCCCGGCGGCACGCGTCGGCGCCGCGCGCCTGGGCAGCGCGCGCGAGGCGGCCGCCCGCGCCGGCGCCGTCGTCGTGCTCAAGGGCGACGACACGCTGATCGCTGAGCCCGACGGCAGGGTCGCGGTCAGCCGCGGCGCCACGCCGGCGCTCGCCACCGCCGGGACGGGCGATGTGCTCTCCGGCGTCGTCGCAGCGCTGCTGGCGAAGGGGCTCGAGCCGTTCACCGCGGCCGCCGCCGCGGTCCGGCTGCACGCGCTCGCGGGCGTCCACGCGGCGGTGCGCCGCGGCGGCGAGGGCCTGATCGCATCCGATGTCATCGAGTCGCTCGCGGCGGTGCGGGGATAGCCGCCCCGGCGCAGCGGGGCGGCGTGGCGGCCGCGGCGACCTCCGCCGAGGCGAGCCAGGTTCGCGCGGTGGCGCGCGTCAACCTGGCCGCGATCGAGCGCAACAGCGCCCGGCTGGCCGCGGCCACGCCGCGGCTGTGCGCGGTGGTCAAGGCCAACGCCTACGGCCACGGCGCCGTCGAGTGCTCGCGCGCGGCGCTCGCCGGCGGCGCGTCGTGGCTCGCTGTCGCCGCCGCCGCCGAGGCCTCGGAGCTGCGCGCCGCGGGTGTGGCGGCACGGATCCTCGTGATGGGCGCGATGACCCGCGGCGAGCTGGGCGCGGCGCTCGAGGCTGACGCGGACGTCGTCGCGTGGAGCGAGGAGTTCCTGGACTGGGTGGCCGGGCTGGGCGGCGGGCGGGTGCACGTCAAACTCGACAGCGGGATGGGCCGGCTCGGCACGCGTGACGTTGAGCTGGCCAACGCGCTGGCGGCGCGGATCGCCGGCGGCGAGGGGCTCGAACTGGCCGGGGCGATGACGCATCTCGCGACCGCCGAGGAAGCCGACCGGTCCTTCATGGAGGGCCAGCTGGAGCGCTTCTCCGGCTGGGTGGAGCCGCTGCGCGATCGCCATCCCGGGCTGATCGCGCACGCCGAGAACAGCGCCGCGCTGCTCGGCGGCGGCCGGGGGCGCTTTGACATGGCGCGCTGTGGCGGCGCGGTCTACGGCCTGGACCCCCACGGCGGCGATCCCGGCGACTGGGCCCTTGAGCCGGCGCTCGAGCTGCGCTCGTGGGTCGCGGCGCTCAAGGTGTGCGAGGCCGGCGAGAGCGCCGGCTACGGGCGGCGCTTCGTGGCCGGCGAGCGCACCGAGCTGGCGGTCGTGCCGATCGGCTACGGCGACGGCGTGCGGCGCGTGCTCTCAAACAACGCCGAGGTGCTGATCGGCGCGCGCCGGCGCGCGCTCGTCGGCACTGTCAGCATGGACAACGTGACGGTCGATGTCGGGCTCGCAAGCGGCGTCGCGGTCGGCGACCCGGTGATCCTGCTCGGGGCGCAGGGAAGCGAGCGGATCGCCGCCGAGGAGATCGCGGCGCGCCAGGGCACGATCAACTACGAGATCACCTGCGCCATCAGCCCGCGCGTGCCGCGGGATTACCACCGCGACGGCGCACGCCCACGTCCATGAGCTCGCGCGCGAGCGCGCTCGAGCTCGCGCGCGAGGTGCTGGGCGGTTCCGCGTGCTGGGTGGTCGGCGGAGCCGTGCGCGAGGAGCTGCTCGGCGGCCCGCCGAGCACCGATCTCGATCTCGTGATCGCCGGCGAGGTGGCCCCGGCGGCCCATGCACTCGCACGCGCTGCCGGCGCGAAGGCCTTCTCGCTGTCGGAGGAGTTCGGCGCCTGGCGCGTGGTCGCGCGGGCGCGCGGCTGGCAGGCGGACATCAACCCGCTTCGCGGCGAGACGCTGGAGAACGACCTGCGGTTGCGCGACTTCACGGTCAACGCGATGGCGCAGCCGCTCGCGGGCGGGGAGTTGATCGATCCACTCGGCGGAGCGTCCGACCTTGCCGCGCGACGTCTGCGAATCGTGGCGCCGGGAGCCCTCGCCGATGACCCGCTGCGCACGCTGCGACTCGTGCGCTTCGCGTGCGAACTGGGCCTCGAAGCCGACACGGCGGCGCGCGAGGCTGCTCGCGCCGCCGCGCCCGGCCTCGAGCGGGTCTCCGGCGAGCGGATCTACGCGGAGCTGGGACGGGTGATCGCCAGCGAGCAGCCGGTCGCCGGGATGCGGCTGGCGCTCGAGCTGGGACTGTGCGCGGTCGTGCTTCCCGAGCTCGAGGCGCTGCGCGGCGTGGGGCAGAGCCGCTACCACCACCTCGATGTGCTCGAGCACACACTCGCTGCACTCGACTGCGTCGTGGCGCTGCAACGCGAACCCGGGGCGTACCTCGGGGGCGAGCACGCGCAGGCGCTGAGCGACCTGCTCGCCGCTCCCCTCGCCGACCTGCTGACGCGCGGCGACGCGCTGCGCTTCGGCGCGCTCGTGCACGACATCGCCAAGCCGGCGACCCGGGCGGTGGCGCCCGACGGCCGGGTCGGCTTCCCCGGCCACGATCGCGCCGGCGCTCAGGCCGCGCGGGCCATCCTCACGCGCCTGCGGGCCGCTGAGCCGATGCGCGCACACGTCGCGGCGCTGACGCTCAACCACCTGCGTCTGGGCTTCCTCGTGCCGGCGGCGCCGCTGAGCCGCCGCGAGCTCTACCGCTACCTCGACGCCTGTGACCCCGTGGGGGCGGACGTCACGCTGCTGTCTGTCGCCGACCGCCTCGCAACCCGCGGCGCCGGCTCGCAGGAGGCGATCGATCGCCACCTGGAGCTGGCGCGCTCGGTGATCGGCGAGGCGCTTGCGTGGCAGCTCCACGGGCGCCCGGCGGCGCTTGTGCGCGGCGATCAGCTCGCCGCCGCGCTCGGTATCGAGCCCGGCCCGCGCCTCGGGGAGTTGCTCGCGGCGATCGCCGAGGAGGCCTTCAGCGGCGAGCTGCGCAGCGCGCAGGACGCGGTCGCCTTCGCGGCCTCGCGGATTGCGTAGGCTTGCGCGTATGGTGGCGGACTGCATTTTCTGCAAGATCGTGGCCGGCGAGCTGCCGGCCACGATCATCGCCTCAAACGAGCGCGCGCTCGCGCTGATGGACATCAACCCGGCGACGCGCGGACACGCGCTCGTGATCCCCCGGGCGCACGCGCAGGACATCCATGACATCGGCGCCGAGGATCTGGCGGCGTGCGCAGCGCTCGCGCAGGTGGTCGCCGGACGCGCCCGGGCGCGGCTTGGCGCCGACGGCGTGAACCTGCTGCACTCGGCGGGCGCAGCGGCGTGGCAGACGGTCTTTCACTTCCATATCCACGTGATCCCGCGTTACGCCGCCGACCCGCTCAAGCTGCCCTGGGTGCCGGCGGCGGGCGAGGCGGGCGATATCGCCGCGGCAGCCGCCGCGATGGCCGCCGATTAGCGGTTTGCCGCTGCAGGCAGCGCCAGGACCCCGGCTGCAAGTTTTGTCCTACTGCGCTCCCCGCGCGCTCAGGTGGTGTTCAATAGGCGGATGAATATGAAGCTCAGGCTCGTAATCGCCGTCGCCGTCGCTGTGATGCTCGCGATCCCCGCACTGGCCACCGGCACGCTGACCGAGATCGGCTCGGTCGGCTTCGGCGTTGGCTCGACCTCTGCGACCGGGGCCACCGGCAAGACCGGGACCAGCGGCAAGAGCAAGACCGGGAGCAGCGGCAAGAGCAAGACCGGCTCGAGCAGCAAGACCGGCTCGAGCAGCAAGAGTGGCTCGAGCAGCAAGACGGGCGCAAGCGGTAGTACCGGCACGACCGGCACGACCGGCACGACCGGTGGCTCAACGGTGGGCACCACCGTGACCGGGCCGCTGGCGAGCTGTCCCTCCGCCCCCTGCGAGGTGCTGAGCGAGACGACCGGGATGCAGGTCAAGGTGGGCACCACGGACTCCCCGCTCACGATCCCTCGCAACGGCACGATCGTGGCATGGACGATTCGCCTGAGCCTGCCGACGACGAGCCAGATCGCCTTCTTCGACCACAACGAGGGCGGACCGGCAGAGGCCGGCATCGCGATCATCAAGCAGACCAAGGGGCTCACCTACCAGCTCGTCGCCCAGAGCCCGCTGATCCAGCTTCAGCCGTACTTCG
The DNA here is from genome assembly GCA_963788385.1 of uncultured Solirubrobacterales bacterium. Taxonomy (GTDB): domain Bacteria; phylum Actinomycetota; class Thermoleophilia; order Solirubrobacterales; family Solirubrobacteraceae; genus Palsa-513. The sequence continues at coordinate 108,596 of CAWBGR010000011.1, read as the reverse complement.
GCGAGACGGCGCAGTTCCCGCTGACGAACACGATCCCCGTCCAGAAGGGCGAGCGAGTCGCGCTGACCGTCCCGACCTGGGCGCCGGCGCTCGCGATCAAGCTCGGCAACACCACCTCCTGGCGGGCGAGCCGCCCGGCGAAGACCTGCACGAGCGCCACCGAAGCCTCGACGGAGACGGCGCAGACAACCGCCGGCTCGGCGGTCGAGTACTCCTGCCTCTACCAGACGGCGCGCCTGCTCTACACGGCCACGCTGGTCTCGACGCCGTAAGGAGGGGACTAGGTCGAGCCGGTCGGCGCCAGCACGCCGCCGGAGCTCGTGCTGCCTGCTGCGCTCGTCGTGCCCGCCGCACTCGTCGAACCCGTCCCGGTGCCGCCATCGGTCGCGCCGGCGCTCGAGGTGGAGGTGACAGGCGTCGTCGTGACCGCCACGGTCGATGAGCTGCTCGACGAGGTCGTGAGCGAAGACACCGACGATGAGCCCGTCGCGCCCGTGCCGGCGTTCGCAGACGAGGAGTTGCCGGAGTTGCTCGACGCGTCCGGGTTGTTGTCGAGCGCGCTGTTGCTCAGTACGGGCGTGAGCGGCGGCACGCTTGACGGCACGCTGTCGCTGACCGTCGAGCCGCCGCACGCGGCGAGCGTGAGCGCGCCCGCGGCGGCGCCGAGCAATGCCAGCGGCCGCGAGGCGCGTGTCACCGTCTCACCCTCCGAGCGGACCCATGCGACGCCCGCAGGTGGGGCAGTCGTTGAGGTCGCGCTGGGCAAGCTGCTCGCACCACGGGCAGAAGCGGAGGTTCTCGATGGCCCAGGGAAGCTTCGACTGCGACGGCGCGAGCGGCAGCAGCTTGCCGACCGCCTCGAGTCGCTCGCCGGTCTCGCGGTCGGTGTAGATGCGGTCCGGCTCGGCCTCGACGATCACCTCGCGCCCGGTCGAAGGCGTGCGCATGCGGTAACGGTTGCGGTCGCTCATTTGAAGGGCATCCTAGCGACCGGAGCGGGGTCGCACAGGTGCCGCAGGCTCGGATAGAGTTCGCGCCGCGATGGCGGAACGCATGTCCGGAGGAACAAAGCTGGCTGGTGGGGCGGTCGTGGCGCTGCTCGCGACCGCACTCGGCGGGTGCGCGCTCAAGGGCGGCCAGAACGTCAGTCTGATCCAGGGCAAGACGCTGTTCATCAAGAACTGCGCGTCCTGTCATACGCTCGCTCGCGCCAACGCCAAGGGCGTGATCGGCCCCGACCTTGACGACGCCTTCTTCGAGAGCCTGCAGCAGGGCTTCGGCCGCAACGTCATCAGGGGCATCGTCGAGCAGCAGGTCGAGTACCCGAGCACGGCCGGCCTGATGCCAAAGCTCCCGCTGAGCACCCGCGAGGCCGCCGCCATCGCCTCCTACGTCTCCTACGCGGCCGCCCGGCCGGGCCAGGACACCGGACTGCTCGCGAGCGTCGGCAGCTCAAGCGTCGGCCCGCCGGCCGTCGAGAAGGACGGCAAGCTCGCGATCTCGGCCAACCCGACGGGGCAGCTCCTCTACAACGTGAAGGCGGCGAGCGCGACCGCCGGCCCGATCACGATCTCGATGACCAACATGTCGGGCGTCGCTCACAACCTCGCGATCCAGCAGGGTACGGGCGCGAGCGGCACGGTGCTGGCGCACACGCCGATCAGCTCGAGCGGCACCAACTCGATCACGCTGAACCTCAAGCCCGGCACCTACACGTTCTTCTGCCAGGTCCCGGGCCACCGCGCCGCCGGCATGTACGGGACGCTGACCGTCAAATAGCGGTGCTCGCGGCCGCCTTTGCGGTCCGCTGCGCGCCCGCGCGTGAGCGCGACCCGGCTACGGTGTGGCGCGCCCGCGGTGCCCGCGCCGGTGGCGTATGGGCGGTTTCTCCGCCCGCGCGCCCTACCGACGCGCCCTACGCCCGCGACGCGCCTCGAGCCCCGGTGGCTTCGCCGCTAGGCCTGCCTAGAGTGCGCGGGCGATCAGGACGATCGCGATGATCGTGCCGAACACGGCGATGACGTAGAGCAGCAGCCGGAAGGCGTCGCTCTCGCTGCGCAGCGGGTTGAGCATCAGGCGGGCTCCGGCTGCGGCCGCCGCGGGGCGACCCGGGCCACAGGCGCCGCCATCAGATGACATAGACCGTCGTGAAGACGACGATCCACATGATGTCGACGAAGTGCCAGTAGATGCCGGGGACGTTCAGCCCCTTGTGCTCCTCGGGGGAATAATGGCCGCGGAAGGAGCGGATCGTGGCGAACGACAAAAGGATCAGGCCGATGCAGACGTGGGCGCCGTGCAGGCCGGTCAGGCCGTAGAAGATCGTCGCCTGGGCGCTGTCGCGCGGGGCGAAGCCGAGGTGGACGTACTCGTTGATCTGGATGAAGAGGAAGGTCGCGCCGAGCAGCAGGGTGGCGAGGATCCCGGCTCGCAGGCCGAAGCGGTTGCCCCGCTTGATCGAGGTCTCCGCCCAGTGCAGGGTGAACGACGACGAGACCAGGATCGCGGTGTTGAAGCCGGCGACCGCCACCGGGATCGTCGTGCCCGGGGCGGGCCACGGGTCGCCCTGGGCGACCCTGATGAAGAAGTAGGCCGTGAAGAAGGCCCCGAAGATCATGATCTCCGAGATGATGAAAAGCAGCATGCCGAGCGTCGGCGCATCCACGCGCGAGGAGCGGTTGGCCGCGATCGGGCCGTGGTGCTCCTCGCCTGCGCCGTGGGCGCCTTCGTGTCCTCCGTGGGCTACGCTCGCTGCCTCCACGCTGCCTCCGTTCAGCTCGCCGTCACAGTGTCGCCGGCGCCCGCCACCACGTGCTCGACCGGGCAGGCCGCGTAGCGGCGCACCCGCTCGATCAGGTCGCCGCGCAGCCAGCCGGACTTGGTCTCGGGCAGCGTCGAGATCACGACGCGGCTCACGCGGAAGAACTGCAGCGCGTTCATCGTCGCCGTGAACGGGTCCGGATCGCCGACCAAGCCGGCGACGAGCAGATCGCGCTCGCGCAATCCGTCGAGAACCGCCGCCAGATGCTCCTGCGCCGCGGCCGCGGCCCGCCCGTCGGTACCGAGCGCCGGCACGACCACGATGAACAGGTGCTCGGTGTTGTCATCCGAGCGCGCGAGCGCCGACAGATGCTCGGTCAGCTCGGCGCTCGATGCGGTGCGGTTGGCCACCACAAGCGTCGTGTCGTTCGGCGGCGGACTGTCGTCGTCGATGTCGCTGATCACGTGCTGAACGGCGATGCCTGACGCCTCGGCGACACGCTCGACGAGGTCGCGGCGCAGCCAGCCCGAGGCCGTCGCGGGAAGTGTCGAGATCACGATCTCGTCGGGCTTGCGCTCGCCGATCGCATCCATCGTCGCCTGGAACGGATCGGAGTCGCCCACCTCTCCGGTGGCCTCGAAGCCGAGTTCGTGCAGCACCGTGAGCGCCAGATCGAGGCGGACCTGCGCCGTGTCGCGAACGGACTGCACATAGATCACAGATCCGCGACGCGGGCGGCTCTGGGGGATCACGAGGCGGATAACCAGCGACTGCTCGATCTTGGCCTTCTGCGCCAGCAACTCGCGCAGGCGGCGCCCGCCAATCGTCTCGTTGGCCACGACAAGTATCTCGGTCAATTCGCCGCGCTCATTCCTTCGTCGTCGCCATCGCGAGCGCGCCGGCGGACGCCGGAACGTCGGCCCCGTCACGGAATACGGCGTGGACCGCTCCCGGAACGCCGTACTCGTACGGTCCGCCCACGACCGTCGGCATCGAGTCGAAGTTGAAGATCGGCGGCGGCGACGAGACCTGCCACTCGAGTGTCAGTGCCCGCCACGGGTTGGCGACCGCCTTCGGACCGCCGCGCCAGCTGACGATCATGTTGTAGACGAAGATCAGCGTCGAGAGGCCGAGCGCCCAGCTCGCGAACGAGATCAGCAGGTTCCACGTCGCGAACTGCAGCGCGTAGTCGGCGACGCGGCGCGGCATCCCCTGGATGCCGATGATGTGCATCGGCGCGAAGGTCAGGTTGAAGAAGATGAGCGTCGTCCAGAAGTGCCAGCGGCCCAGGCGCTCGTCGTACATCCGCCCGGTCATCTTCGGGAACCAGTAGTAGACGCCGGCAAAGATCGTGAACACCGATCCGCCGAACAGCACGTAGTGGATGTGGGCGACGATGAAGTAGGTCTTCGAGACGTGCAGGTCGAACGGCACCATCGCCAGCATCACGCCCGAGATACCCCCGAGCGTGAACATGGTTATGAAGCCCATCGCCCACAGCATCGGGGTGTCCATGTGCAGCACCCCTCGCCACAGCGTGGCGAGCCAGGAGAAGATCTTCACACCGGTCGGCACGGCGATGATCGCGGTGGTGATCATCATCGGGTCGCGGATCCAGCCCGGCATGCCCGAGGTGAACATGTGGTGGGCCCACACCGTGAAGCCCAGCACGACGATCGCGAGCAGCGAGAAGGCCATCATGCGGTAGCCGAAGATGGGCTTGCGCGCCTTTACGGCGATCACCTCGCTGATGATCCCGAAGCCGGGCAACATCATGATGTAGACGGCCGGGTGGGAGTAGAACCAGAACACGTTCTGGTAGAGCAGTACGTTGCCGCCCTGGCCGGCGTTGAAGAAGTTGAAGCCGAGCCCGCGGTCGAGCAGCACGAAGAACTGCGAGGCGGCGATGAACGGCGTCGCGATCACGACCAGCAACGAGGTCGAGAAGTTTGCCCAGACCAGCAGCGGCATCCGGAAGAAGCTCATTCCCGGCGCCCGCATCGTGATGATCGTGACCAGGAAGTTGAGCGCCGTGGCGATCGAGGAGGCGCCCGCGAACTGCACGCCGAGCGTGAAGAACGCCTGGCCGATCGGGGCCGTCGTCGAAAGCGGGGCGTACGCCGTCCAGCCCGACGCGAACGAGCCGCCCGGCGCGAAGAACGAGCCGAGCAGCATCAGGCCGGCGACCGGGAGGAGCCAGAACGACAGCGCGTTCAGGCGCGGGAACGCCATGTCCGGCGCGCCGATCATCAGCGGCAGCACGAAGTTGGCGAGCCCGGCGAAGACCGGGATCACGAACAGGAAGATCATCAGCGTCGCGTGCACCGAGAAGAGGCCGTTGTAGGTGTTTGCGTCGACGAACTTCCCGCCCGGCTGTGCGAGCTGTACGCGCATCAGCATCGCGAACAGGCCCGCGATCATGAAGTAGGCGAAGGAGTGCACGACGTACTGGACGCCGATCACCTTGTGGTCGGTGTTGATGCGGAAGTAGTCCTTCCACGTTCGCGCGCCGTGTCCCGAGTGGTCCTCGGGTCGCGTCGGACGCCCGATCGCCCAGTAGAACCAGTAGTCGAAGGCCCCGAGGCCGATCAGGAACGCGAACGGCGTCGTGATCATCGCCACCTGCAGGATCGCGGTGCCGTCCACGACGTGCCCGAAGCCGGAGGCCCCGCGGATGATGAGCACGATCGCGTAGGCGAGGCCGATGCCGAGCGGAGTCGCGAGGATGCCCCGGTGCAGTCCAGGGGCGCGGAGCCGGGCGATCATTGCGGTCCCTCCTTGGTGGTTGCCGTGTGGGTGCCCCCAATTGGTGCGTAGGCGGTCCAGCCGCGGGCGGTGAGCGAGCGGGCCGCGCCGCCGGTGCGCACCGACGCGGTCTGGGCGGCGCCGCTGTAGCCGTGCTCGGCGAGCCAGGTGCTGAAGGCGGAAGCGGTGACGATGTGCAGCGTCGTGCGCATTGTCGTGTGTCCGTAGCCGCAGAGCTGGGTGCAGATGATCGGGTAGGAGCCCAGCCGGTCAGGGGTTGCGCGGAAGCCTGTCGTGATGCCCGGCACCGCGTCCTCCTGCAGGCGGAAGGCCGGCACCCAGAAGGTGTGTATCACGTCGACGGAATGGATTCTGAAGTTCACCGGGCGGTTGTCGGGCAGGTAGAGCTGCAGGGCGACGATCGGCTTGCCCTGGGCGTCGTGATAGCCCGGGTAGGTGAAGCGCCACTCCCATTGCTGGCCGGTCACGCCGATCGTGATCGTGTTCGGCTTCTTGACGCCGATGTCGTGCAGCACGATCGCCGCGTACACGACGAGCGCGGCGATCAGCGCCGCCGGCAGCGCCGTCCAGATCACCTCGAGCTGGGTGTTGCCGTGGATCGGCGGGCCGTCGAGGCGCTCCTCGCCGGGCCGCATGCGCCACTTCCAAGCGGAGAGCAGCACGACGGAGGTGACGAGCACGAAGATCGGCACCGTCACGATGATCAGCACGTAGTAGAGCGTGTCGATCGTGTGCGCCTGCTTGGCCGCCGCCGGCGGGAACCACGGGATCAGGAAGCCGAGCCCGATCCCCAGGGCGCTGGCCACCAAGCCGAGTCCCAGAACCCGCACGACCGTCGTTCGATCGATCGGTGGCCGGTGGGGTGTCGAGCCGTGCGTCTCCTCCATCGCGTCGGCCATCCTATTGCCAACCAGCGACAGACGCCAAACAGCTACCGCTGCATTCGCCCACGGCGCCCGCCTCGCGCGCGCTCAGTGGCCGGGTGGCAGCTCGGCGAACTCCGCGCGCGCCACGCGGATCCACTGCACGATCGACGGCACCGCGATCGCCAGGCCGACGATCAGGTAGGGGAGGCCGAGCGTCACACCGACCAGCGCGAGCGTCACGCCGACCGTCGTCAGCAGCGGCAAAAGCGACGACTTCGGCATGTGCACCTGTTCGCCGGCGGGCGGGACATCGCTGTCTGTCTGGCTCATCAGGACACCCAGATCGCCGCGATGACGAAGGTGAGGCCGAACATGAACAGCGAAAACGCCGCGAGCAGCAGCCCCGAGCGGATGTTCTTGCGCGCAAGCTTGCGATCCACGGCCGCAATCCTATACGTGCCGGTCGACCACCATCGACACGAACAGCAGCGCGAGGTAGGCGAGCGAGAACAGGTAGAGCGTCAGCGCCGAACGCCGGTCGGCGCGGAAGTAAAGGCGCACCGCGCCGTAGACGAAGCCGATGCCGAGCGTCATCGAAGCGGCGAGGTAGACGTCGCCGAAGCCGCCCGCGCAGAACGGCAGCTGTGTGACGGCATAGAGCAGGATCGAGTAGATCAGGATCTGGCGGCGCGTCTCGGCCTCGCCCCGCGCGACCGGCATCATCGGCACGCCCACCTGCTCGTACTCCTTCTTCATCAGCAGGCTCAGGGCCCAGAAGTGCGGCGGCGTCCAGTAGAAGACGATCGCGAACAGCAGCACCGCGATCCAGCTGAGATGCCCCGTCGCGGCGGCCCAGCCGACCAGCGGCGGTACCGCTCCGGCGGCGCCGCCGATCACGATGTTCTGGGGCGTGCGGCGCTTCAGCCAGATCGTGTAGACGCCGACGTAGCCGACGAAGCCGCACAACGACAGGCCGGCCGCGAGCACGTTCACCGTCGTCGCCAGCACGAGCACGCTGAGCAGCGCGAGGATCGCGCCGTAGATCAGCGCGGCACGGGGTGAGACGCGGCCGCTCGCCACCGGCCGGTTGGCCGTGCGCGTCATCCGCGCGTCGATGTCTCGATCCCAATAATGATTTATTGCGCCGGCTCCGCCGGCCGAGAGATAACCCCCGACGCAGGTCAGCGCGACTCGTCCGGGCGAGGGGTCGGCCGCGACGTACATCGTCGTCACCGTGGTCAGGATCAGCAGCGACTGGACCTTCGGCTTGGTCAGCGTGATGTAGTCCGCGAGCACCTCGCGAGCGTCGGCGAGCGCTCCGGCCGCCGGTGTCGGCTCAAGCCGCGAGGCCTCCATCTAGACCGACACCTTCGGCTCGGCGGCGGCGTCCGCCGTCACCGTGGCGGGCGCCGGGCGGCGCGGCGTGAGCGACTGGCGCTCGATCTCGCGGCGGATGTCCTTCATCGGCTCGAGTGAGCGCACTCGCGGAATCACGTCGAAGTTGTTCTCCGGCGGCGGCGAGGGCACGAACCACTCGAGCGTGTTGGCCTGCCAGGGGTCGGGCCCGGCGATCGCGCCGCTCTTCAGCGAGCGCATCACGTTGACGACCGTCACGAGCACGCCCGCGGCGAGGATCCACGACCCGACGGTCGAGATCTGGTTGTAGAGCTGCAGATTGCCGACGTTGTCGTACTCGTAGACGCGCCTGGGCATCCCGTCGAGGCCGAGCGAGTGCTGGATCAGGAAGGTCACCAGCGTGCCCACGAACATCAGGCCGCAGGACCACTTGCCGAGCGCTTCGCTGAGCATCCGGCCGGTGATCTTCGGGAACCAGTAGTAGATCGCCGTGAAGATGCCGAACACCGAGCCGCCGATCAGCACGAAATGCAGGTGGGCGACGACGAAATAGGTGTCGTTGAGCTGCCAGTCGACCGGGAAGATCGCCAAAAAGACGCCGGTGATGCCGCCGATCGTGAACAGCGCGATCGCGCTCACGGCAAACAGCAGCGGCGTTCGGAACTCGATCGAGCCCTGCCACAGCGTCCCGATCCAGTTGAAGATCTTGACCCCGGTCGGCACGGCGATCAAAAACGACGCGATCATCGCGAAGATCAGCACGACCACCGGTGTCGGCGTCGTGAACAGGTGATGGATCCAGGTCAGCAGGCCGAGGAAGGCGATCAGGATCGTCGAGGCGGCGATCGCCTTGTAGCCGAAGATCGGCTTGCGGGCAAAGACCGGCAGGACCTCGGAGATGATCCCGAAGGCGGGCAGCACCATCACGTAGACCTCGGGATGGCCGAAGAACCAGAAGAGGTTCTGCCACAGCAGTACCGAGCCCCCCTCGGTGGCATCGTAGAAGTGCGTGCCGAAATGGCGGTCCAGCAGCAGCATCGTCACCGCCGCGGCGATCACCGGCAGCGCGACGATCAAAAGCAGCGCGTAGGTCAGGATCGACCAGACGAACAGCGGCAGTCGCGACCAGGTCATGCCCGGGGCGCGCATGTTGGCGATCGTGACGAAGAAGTTGATCGCCCCGAGCAGCGATCCCAGGCCGGTCAGGTGGACCAGGTAGATCCAGGCGTCCACACCGCCGGAGGGGGAGTAGGTCGTCTCCGACAGCGGCACGGCCGCGATCCAGCCCGCCCCTGAAGGCGTCCAGAAGACCGCCGCGTAGAAGACCACGGCGCCGGCCGCGAACAGCCAGAAGGAGATCGCGTTCAGGCGCGGGAACGCAACGTCGCGGGCGCCGATCATCAGCGGCACGAAGTAGTTGCCGAGGCCCGCCATCATCGGCACGACGAACAGGAAGATCATCGTCGTGCCGTGCATCGTGAACAGCTCGTTGTAGACCTGGGGCGAGATCAGGTTGTTGTTCGCGACACCCAGCTGCAGTCGCAGCATCAGCGCCTCGACGCCGCCGACGATGAAGAACACGAACGCCGTGACCATGTAGAGGATCCCGATCCGCTTGTGGTCCGTGGTGCTCAGCCAGCTCATCAAGCCGTGCGGCTCTCGCTCGACGTGTTCGACGAGGATCTGGGGGACGGGAGTGAGGGTCGTGGTGGCCATCGGCGGGGTCAGATTCTCACGGGTTCTCGACCGCTCCGGAGCCGGTTCCCTTCCCAAGCGCGGCGCGGCCCACCGCGCCGCCAACCTTGCCGGCCTGCAGGCCCGCTTCGATGCTGTGCAGCTTCGCCAGCCACTGCGCCGGCGCCAGCGCCGTCACTTCGGCCTTCATCGTCGCGTGCCCCTCGCCGCACAGGAACGCGCACTGGCCGAAGTAGTTGCCCGGCTTGGGAATCTTGAACCAGGTCCAGTTGGCGTAGCCGGGGACCGCCTGCACCTTGCCGCCGAGGTCGGGGATCCACCAGGAATGCACGACGTCCTGCGAGACCACCTTGAGCACGACCGTCGTGTTCGTCGGCACATAGAGGTGGTAGTAGGTGTAGGGATCGTCGAGCTGGTCGACCTCCTTGCCGAAGCCGAGATAGACGAACTGCCAGACGTACTGGCGGGCGTTGACCTGGATCGTCATGTAGGGGCTGCCCTTCGGCGGCGTGATCGAGTCGCTGCTCGTCAGCTCCGCCCCGTCCGCGACGCTCAGACCACCGGGTCCCGACGCCGCCGGGGTACGAATCGAGTGCAGCTCCGCGAAGGTGATCACGGCGAGCGCGATCAGGACGACGGCCGCGCCGACGGTCCAGCCGATCTCCAGCCGCGTGTTGCCGTGGATCTGAACCGCAACCCTGCCCTTGCGCTTGCGAAAGCGCACGAGCGTGTACAGCAGCGTGCCCTCGACGCCGACGAACACCACGATCGCGACATAAAGCGTGATGTCGTAGAGGTTCGAGATCTGGTTCGCGTTTGGCGAGCCACCCGACTGGGGTGTGATGAAGTGCGCGAAGGCGTCCGGCGCAAAGACCGCCGCCGCCACGAGCGCCGTCGCGCACACGAGCGCCAAGTTGCGTAGCTGGGAGCGTTTGGGGGCAAGCGATCGGCGCAACGCGGCGAGATTGTATTCACGCTCGCGGCAATCGCGCGCACCGCGACGCGCGCCGCCGCCCGAGCGAGGGTCCGGCGCGCTCGCAAGTAACGCCGCGACAGTTATGTGCCGCGCCTCGCCGGACGATACGGTTCATCCATGCGCGCCCCGCTGATCGGCATCTGCACGGCTCTCGAGCAGGCCCGCTGGGGCGTCTGGGACCAGCCGGCGATGCTCTTGCCGCGCAACTACATCGACGCGATCCAGCGCGCCGGCGGTGTCGCGCTGATGCTGGCGCCCGACTCGCGCCTGGTCGCCGAACCGGACATCGCGCTCGATCTGATCGACGGCCTGGTGCTGGCCGGCGGCGCTGACGTGGATCCACAGTCCTACGGTGCTGCGCGCGCTCCCCAGACCGTCCACACGGTGCCCGAGCGCGACGACTTCGAACTGGCGCTCGCGCGCCGCGCGATTGAGCGCGACATCCCGATTCTCGGCATCTGCCGCGGCATGCAGGTGATCAACGTCGCTCAGGGGGGGACGCTGATTCAGGATCTGCCGACGCAGGTAGGGCACAGCGACCACTGCCGCGTGCCCGGGACCTTCGACGGGGCTGAGCATCCGGTGCACCTGGCGGCCGGCTCGCACGCGGCGAGGGCGGTCGGTGACGAGCACACCGGCACGCTTTCGCACCATCATCAGGGGATCGGCGAGCTCGGCGAGGACCTGCTCGTCAGCGGCTGGTCCGACCTCGACGAGGTACCGGAAGCGATCGAGGTGCCCGACAAGCGCTTCGCGGTCGGCGTGCAGTGGCATCCCGAAGCCGACGTTACGAGCCAGGTGATCGCGACGCTGGTCGAGGAGGCGCGGGAGTACGCGCTCGCGCGGGCAGCCTGAGCCGCTCATCCACCTCATCACAGCAAGTTGTGCGCGCGCTCGCCGCGACCGTACTGATCGGTGCTGTCGCCCTGCCCGTGATGCGTCGTCGCCTGCGCCTGCGCCCCGCCCCGGTGCTGGCCGGCGCGGCGCTCGCGCCGGCCTCCGCCGCGATCCTCTGGCCGCGCTCGCGTACGCGCGTCGCCGTTGTCTGCATGCTGCAGATGTACGTCTACCTCGCCGCCTACAAGATGCCCAACGACGACGCCGCGGCGCTCGAGGCGCGGGTGCATATCGACTATCCGGTCGCGGCCGACCGGCTGCTGGGGCTGGGTGAGCTGCCGACCGCGCGGCTGCAGCGAGCGCTGCATCCCGACGGCTATTTCCGCGGCTACGAGAAGGTGCTCGTCTGGGCGCATTGGGTCTGGTTCGCCACGCCGCACGCGACGCTCGCCTACCTCGCGATCTGGGATCGCGAGCGCTTCCCGCGCGCGGCCGTGCTGACCTACGCGGTCTTCGACCTCGGCGTGCTCTCCTACTGGCTCGCGCCGACGGCGCCGCCGTGGTATGCCGCGCAGAAGGGCCGCGGCACGGGCGGGGGTGCGCCGGTACGGCGCCTGATGGTCGAATACGGTGAGAGCTTCTGGCGCAGCGGCTGGGCGCCGCTCTACAGTGTCCTCGGCGGGAACCCGCTCGCCGCGATGCCCTCACTGCACTTCGCCACTTCCGCGATGGCCGCGCTGCTGCTCGCCGAGAGCGGCCCGCTCGCCGGCGCCGTGGGCGGCACCTACGCGGCGGTGCTCGGCTTCTCGCTCGTCTACCTCGGCGAGCACTACGTGGTCGATCTGCTCGGCGGACTCGCGCTGACGCTCGGCGTACGCCGTCTCGAGCGGATCGCCGGCCCGCCGGTACGCGGGATCGGGGCGGCGATCGAGCGGATCGGGCGCTTCGCGAACGAGCCGCGGACGGCGTGATGGCGCGCCAGACGCCATCGCCTGGACTGCGCGGGGTCGATCACACCCAGATCGGCACGATGGCGCCGGGGGAGGAGGGGATGCCGCGCGTCATCCTCACGCGGCGAAGCGCTCTCGTGCTCGGCCTCTTCGTCGTCTCCGTCCTCGCCTTCCTGTATTTCGTCCTGCCAAAGCTTGCCGGTCTCGGCAAGACCTGGGATCGCCTCGGCCAGGGCTCGCCCGGCTGGCTGGCGGTCGCGGCCGGCTTCGAGGCGCTGTCGTTCGCCGGCTACGTCGCGCTGTTTCGCACTGTGTTCGTGCGCTCCCAGCGCTCGCAGATCGACTGGCGCGCGAGCTATGAGATCACCATGGCGGGACTGGCGGCGACGCGCCTGTTCGCGGCGGCCGGCAGCGGCGGCATCGCCCTGACGGTGTGGGCGCTGCGGCGGGCGGGGCTCGATCGCCGCACGGTGGCGGCGCAGATGGTCGCCTTCATCACGCTGCTTTACGGCGTCTACATGGCAGCGCTCGTGATCTTCGGCCTCGGTCTGCGGACCGGTGTGCTGCCCGGTGGAGGCAGCTTCGCGATCACGATCCTGCCGGCGATCTTCGGCGGTGGCGTGATCGCCTCCTTCCTCGCACTGACGCTGATCCCCGGTGATGTCGAAGGTCGCCTCGCGGCCTGGCAGGCAGGGCGCGGCGCACACCGGCGGGGCGGTCGCGTGCTGGCCCGGATCGTCACGTTGCCGGCGCTCGCAGCGAGCGGCGTGCGGGGCGCGCTCGCTGTCGTGCGTTCACGCGACCCACTCGCGCTCGGGGCGGTCGCCTGGTGGGCCTTCGACATCGCGACGCTGTGGGCCGCGTTCAAGGCCTTCGGCGCCTCGCCGGCGATCAGCGTCGTGGTGATGGCCTACTTCGTCGGCATGTTCGCGAACGTGCTGCCGCTCCCGGGCGGGATCGGCGGCGTTGATGGCGGCATGATCGGCGCGTTCCTCGCCTTCGGCGTCAACGGCCCGGTCGCTGTGGTTGCGGTGCTCGTCTACCGGGCGTTCGCGTTCTGGCTGCCGACGGTGCCGGGGGCGATCGCGTACGTGCAGCTGCGCCGCCGCGTCGCCGGCTGGGCCGCCGGCGGCGCGCAACTCGATGCGGTCGGCACCGCTCACGCGTGAGCACTGCCCGGTGGCGGCGCGATCCGGCGCTCGCCGGTCCGCGCGCGGGGTCCTCGGTTGAGTTCTAAACTCGCTGCCAGTCCCGACACGACGAATCGAGGATCGGATGCTTGAGCTCCGCCCCAACTGCGAGTGCTGCGACCGCGACCTGCCCAACGGCTCCCCCGACGCGCGCATCTGCACCTTCGAGTGCACCTTCTGCGCGGACTGCGCGCAGACGCGCTTCGGCGGGCGCTGCCCCAACTGCGGCGGCGACCTCGTGCTGCGGCCGACGCGCCCCGCCGCGAAACTCGCCGGCTCACCGGCGTCGACGCTGCGTTTCACGAAGCCCCACCCGCAGTGCCGCGAGCTGACCGGAGTCTGAGCGCCGCTTGAGCGGCCGTTGCGAGAGCGTCGGCCGAGTGGTACTATACAAAGTAAAGTAACGGCAGTTCTATGGTCTGGAGAACGCACATGGGAGTCCCTGACAGCGAGAACGTGATCATCATCGGCAGCGGACCCGCCGGCTACACGGCGGCGCTATACGCCGCGCGCGCCGAGCTTGAGCCGCTGGTGATCGAGGGTTTCGCGTGGGGCGGCCTGCTGCAGCAGACGACCGACGTCGAGAACTATCCGGGCTTCCCCCAGGGCGTGATGGGCCCCGAGCTGATGACCTGGATGCGTGAGCAGGCCGAGCGCTTCGGCGCCCGCTTCATCACCGATCAGGCGACGCGCGTCGAGTTCGCGCCGGAGCCGGGCGCGCTCCACCGCGTGTGGATCGACGAGGACGTCTACACCGCGCGCGCCGTGATCCTCGCGATGGGGGCCGAGCACCGCAAGCTCGACGTGCCGGGCGAGACCGAGCTGGCAGGGCGGGGCGTCAGCTACTGCGCGACCTGCGACGCCGCGTTCTTCAAGAACCACGAGGCCGTGATCATCGGCGGCGGCGACTCGGCGATGGAGGAGGCGATGTTCCTCGCGAAGTTCGCCGCGAAGGTGACCGTCGTCAACCGTCGCGACGAGTTCCGGGCATCGCGGATCATGCTCGACCGCGCGCGCGCGGTCGAGAACATCGAGTTCCTGACTCCCTACATCGTCGAGGAGTTGGTCGCGGGCGAAACCGGCGCGCTCGGCGAGGCCCACCTGCGCCACGCCGAGACCGGCGAGATCCGCAAGCTGGCGCTGACGGGAGCATTCGTCGCGATCGGGCACGTTCCCCAGTCGGAGCTCGTGCGCGGGGCGATCGACCTGGACGAGAACGGCTACGTGCGCGTCGACGGCCGCTCGACGCGGACCAATCGCCCCGGCGTCTTCGCCGCCGGGGACCTCGTCGACCACACCTACCGCCAGGCGGTGACCGCGGCCGGCTCGGGCTGTCAGGCGGCGCTCGACGCGGAGTGGTACCTGCGCGACACCCCGGCGGCCCTGCCCGCGGCGGCGTCGGTCGCCACGCCCTAGCGGTGTTCGTCCCGGAGCACTACCGCCAGCGCGACGCGGAGGCGCTGTTTGACGCGATGCGCGCGCACGCGTTCGCCACGATCATCAGCGCCGGCGACGACGGCGCTCCGCTCGCCAGCTGGATCCCGTTCGTGATCGAGGGGAGCGCACAGGCGCCGGTGATCTTCGGTCACCTCGCGCGTGCCAACGGCCAATGGCGCTCGTGGACCGCCGCAACGCCGCTGCTGGCGCTCTTCCAGGGTCCCCACCACTACATCTCGCCGTCCTGGTATGAGGCCGGCCCGAACGTCCCGACCTGGAACTACGTGGCGGTCCAGGTGCGCGGTCGCCCGCGCCTGCTCGAGGATCCGCTCGAGGTCGAGGCGATGCTCGATCGCCTCGTCGCGCAGCTCGAGTCGGCGCGCGAGACGCCGTGGCGGCTCGCCGACCAGGCGGCCGGCTACCGCGCCGCGCAGGCCGCCGGGATCGTCGGCTTCGAGTTGATCGTCGAGCAGATCACCGGCGCCTGGAAGCTCTCCCAGCGCGCTGGCGCCGGTGATCGCGACGGTGCGATCGCTGGCCTTCGCGCCGCCGGCGGCGACGACGCGCTGGCGATCGCCACGCTCATGGCCGGTTGAGCTCCTCCAGCTCGAGCAGGTAGTGCTTGCGGTGCAGGCCGCCCGTGTAGCCGCCGAAGGCGCCGCCGCTGCGCAGCACGCGGTGGCAGGGGATGACGATCGCCAGCGGGTTGGCGCCGAGGGCGTTGCCCGCCGCGCGCTGCGCGCGCGGGTTGCCCGCGGCGGTCGCCACACCGGTGTAGGTGGAGGTGGCGCCGTAGGGGATCGCGACGGTGGCGCGCAGCACGGCCCGCTGGAAGGAGGTCAGCGCCTCCCAGTCCAGTTGCGCCTCGAAGCGGTGGCGGGCCCCCGAGAAGTACTCGTCGAGCTCGCGGCGCCACCGGTCAAGCGCCCCGGCCGACTCGACGATCCGCGGTGAGCGCTTGCGGGCGAGCGTCTCGAGCGCCTGCTCGAGCGGATCGTCGAGGTAGTGCATCTGCGCGAGGCCGCGCCGGCTGGCGACGAGCAGCAGCTCCCCCAGCGGGCTTGCGAACGTCGTGTAGGCGAAGTCGGCCTCGTGCTCGGCGGCGGCGCGATCGGCGAACCGGCGCGCGGCCGCGCGCCCCTGCGGGGCCGGAGCGCGCAGGGCGCGGGTGAGTGGATCGTTCATAGCTGTCTCCTGAGTGTCCGCAGGCCGTCATGCAGCGATCGTCGCGCTGCCTCCTCAGAGCAGCCGATCGCCGCGGCGATCTCGCGGTGCGACAGATCGCCAATGAAGCGCAGTGCCACAGCCGCGCGCTGGCGGGGTGCGAGCCCGGCGACCGCGCTCCAGACGGCGTCGTCGGGCGTGCTCGGATTCTCCGTGGAAGCCTCGACCTCCTCGACGCGCACGCGCTTGCTGGCGCGCAGGTGGTCGATGGCCTTGTTGTGGGCGATCGTCAGCAGCCAGGCACGCGGTGCCGAGTCCGCCCGCAACCGGGGGTAAGCGCGCAGCGCCGCGAGGAAGGTCTCCTGGAAGCAGTCCTCAGCGGCCTGTGCTCCGACCATCGCGCGCAGGGTGCGCCAGACGTCCTCGCCGTGGCGGTCGAGCAGGTCCTGGAAGGGCGGAAGCGTGGTGGTCACAGCTGCTTGAACGCGCCGCGCGCCCGATTCGTGATGCCATCGTCTAGGGTCGGCGCCGTGGCTCGCGTGCTGATCATCGCCGGTGGAGCGCGTGGCCGCGCTCTCGCCGCCGGCCTGGTCGCGCAGGGGCACGCCGTGCGCATCACCACCCGCACGCAGGACGGTCGCGCCGCGATCGAAGCGGTCGGCGCAGAATGCTGGATCGGAACGCCCGACCGCGTGGCGACGCTCCGCTACGCGCTCGAGGGTGTGACGCTCGCCTGCTGGCTGCTGGGCACCGCCTGCGGCGACGGCGACGCCGTGCGAGCCCTGCACGGCTCGCGCCTCGAGTTCTTCCTCGGCCAGACGATCGACACGACGGTGCGGGGCCTGGTGTACGAGGCCGCGGGCAGCGTGGAGGAGCCGGTCCTCGCATCCGGCCGCGAACTGGTCGCGGCGCGTGCCGCCTTCAATGAGATTCCGCTGCGCGTACTGGACGCCGACCCCCGCGATCTGGATCGCTGGGGCGCGCAGGCCGAGGCTGCGGTGGCGGACTTGCTGGGCGTCGAGCGCGAGTCCTGAAGCGGCTCACGGGCGCTTTGGCGCCGGATCGGCCCGAACGCCTGTGAGCGCCACCAGCAGGTCGTTGACGATGCGCCCGGTGGCACCCCAGATCGTGTCATCGCCGATCGTGTAGGCGTCGGTTGTCACGCTCTGCCCGTTGCGTCGCGTGAAGGTCTGCAGGCGATGGGTGGCGTAGAGCGCTGCCAGCGGAGTCTCGATGACCGCCTCGACTTCGCCGGTCGCGATCTTCCACGGGTGCGTCGGGGCGGGGATCAGGCCGACGACCGGGTAGATAGCGATGTCGGTGACGACGGTCGCGGTCGGCGGGAGCGCGCCGACCAGGGTCACCACGGCCGGATCGAGGCCGATCTCCTCGTGGGCCTCGCGCAGCGCCGTCTGGATCAGGTCAGCGTCGCCCGGCTCGCTGCGACCGCCGGGAAAGGAGATCTGGCCGGCGTGCAGCCGCAGGTCCGAGCGGCGTTTGGTGAACACCGCGTGAAGCTCGCCGTCGCGTTCGTATAGCGCTGCCAGCACCGCCGCGGAGACCGAGCCGGCGACATCGATGCCCTGCGCCTCGAGCGGGTCGAGCAGGACGGCGCGCAGGCGCTCCGCCTGCGCCGCGCTCATCGGGTCAGGTTGACGCGCTCGACACGCTCGGTGAACATGACCTCGCCGTCGAGCGTGCGGTGGATCGGGCACTTCGCCGCGATCACGCGCAGTTGGTCCACCTGCTCGTCGCTGAGCGAGGAAGCCAGGTGCAGCACCAGTTCGAACTTCGTCGGGCATCCGCGCTCGGCGGGGCTGTACTCGACTTCGATCTCGACTGGGCCGACATCCCAGCCCTTGCGCTGCGCGTAC
This sequence comes from uncultured Solirubrobacterales bacterium, assembly GCA_963788385.1. Classification (GTDB taxonomy): domain Bacteria; phylum Actinomycetota; class Thermoleophilia; order Solirubrobacterales; family Solirubrobacteraceae; genus Palsa-513. The sequence goes on along the minus strand of CAWBGR010000011.1, from coordinate 90,724 downwards.
ATCTCGATCGTGATCGCCGTGCATGACGCGAGGCTCGCCGCCAGCAGCTCTTCGGGGTTGGGGCCCTCGTCGTCGCCGCCGAGGCTGCGCGGCTCGTCGGCGACCAGCTGGTGGTCGCGGATCGAGATCGTGTGGGAGAAGTTCGCGGAGCGGCGAGCCGTGGCTCGCAGCGTGCTGACCTGCATCGGGGTTTGCCTTTCGCTCGGATGGCTTCACTTGATGGTACTAGCGCCAGACCAAATCTAAGCCAGGGGATTAATCACCAGGCCGGTCAGCACCTTGGGGAAGAAGTACGTCGACTTCGGCGGCATGTTGACGCCTGACGCCGCGACCTCACGCACTGCCTCCACTGGCGTGGGCCGCAGTACGAACGCGGCGTCGTATTCGCCGCTCTCGACCAGCTCGAGCGCCTGGGCGGCGTCGCGGGCATAGCCAAAGCCGTGGAGGTGTGAGATGTCCTCGTCGGTCAGCCCGAGTGCGCCTTTGAGCAGCAGCGCCTCAAGCACTCCGGTGTCCAGGCGGCGATAGGCGGACGGCAGCTCGGCGAGCGCGGCGTCGGCGATCGACTGGTCGCGGAGCGCCAGATGCAAAGTCTGGCGGGCATCGACGTAACCGAGCTCCAGCGGTCCGGTCCCAGCGACCGGCGCGATCTGGTCGCGAGCGACCGCGGTGGCCACGAAGTCGCGCTCGATCGCCTCGGCCAGCGCGGCGCGGCGCGCCGCGTCCAGGCCGCGCACGAGCCGGTGGGTCGGGAAGATCGTGAGTCCGGGATCCTCGAGCGCAACCAGGCACATGAGCACGTAGCGATGGTCGCCCTCGCCGCCAATCTCCTCTGCGTACACCCGGGCCGTCTCATAGCGATGGTGCCCGTCTGCGATCAGCAGCTCGGCGTCCGCGAGCGTCGTTTGCACGACCTCGATCGCGGCCGGATCGCCGCAGCGCCACAGGCGGTGGACGGTGCCGTCGCCGTCGGTCACCTCGCCCCACGGCGCGCCTGCCGCAGTGGCTGACAGCGCGTTCCAGGCATTGCCTTCGGCGTCGGAGTACAGCGAGAAGATCGGCGAGAGGTTCGCCCTCGTCGCGCGCGTGAGCCGCAGCCGGTCCTCCTTGGGCCCCGGGTGCGTGCGCTCGTGCGGGCGGATGCGCCCGGCGCCATACTCCTCGACGCGCACCCGGGCGAAGAAGCCCCGGCGCGTGCGCAACTCGCCGTCGGGCCCGCGGTAGCGCTGCTCGAGCGGCCACAGCGCCGGTTCCGAGTCGCGCACCAGCACGCCCGCGTGCTGCCACTCGGTGTAGAGCTCGGCCGCGTGCGCGTAGGGCTCATCGCCGTCCGGAAGGTCGATCTCGACGACGTTGTACGGCGAGCGCGCGACCAGCTCCGCGCGCTGGCGGGCATCGATCACGTCATAGGGGGGAGCCACGACATCGGCCAGCGGGCCCGCGCTCGCAAGGTCGTAGTGCACCGCTCGCAGGGGTCGTACGTCCGCCATCGCCGGCCCGGAGGCTAGTGGTTCGCGTCGCGTCGCGTCGCCGCTCGCGGGCACGTTGGCAGCGGCGCGCCGTGCCGCAAGCCGCGCGCCCCATACTCTTCGTTGCGACGGGGCGTGGCGCAGCCTGGTAGCGCACTCGCTTTGGGAGCGAGAGGCCGTCGGTTCAAATCCGACCGCCCCGATCTGTGAAACACATCGATTAGCAGGCAGTTAACGGCTCCGGTGAGCCGCTGTCGTCCTATCTGTCGTCTCGTTCGCGACGGACTGCGCGCGTCGAGGCGTAGCAGCGGACACGAGCGCGTCAACGAAGGCCTGCGCCTTGAACGCGCGGCCGCTTCGACCTGATCGTCGGCATGAATGGTGAAATCCCGGTATTACTTGCTAGTCTTACCGAATGCGCGTCACTCAGAAGGGCCAAGTTACGATCCCCCTCGAGGTACGCCGTGCGCTTGGTATCCGCGCCGGCAGCGACGTGCAGTTCAGGCTCGAGGCCGATGGGGCTCGGCTCGTGATTGACCAGGCGCGAGCTGCGAGCGAGATCGCAAATATGCGCGGAGCCGGTAGCGGCGAGCTGAGCACCGACGAGATCCTCGCGCTCACGCGCGCGTGAGCCACGCCAGCGGAACGGTCGTCGACAGCGGCGTCCTACTCGATGTCTTCACCATGGACGCGGCGTGGGCCGACTGGTCGCAAATGGAACTCACGCGCGCAGCGCAGCGCGGGGCGCTAATCCTCAACGCCGTCGTTGTTGCGGAGATCGCGCCGCGCTTTGAAGCCATCGAGTCGCTTCGAGCGGCGCTCCCATCGATGGCCGTGATCGAGGAGATCCCGCTCGCCGCGGCATTTCTCGCCGGTCACGCGCACGCCAACTACCGGCGCGCTGGCGGACCGCGCGAAGCCGTTCTCCCCGACTTCCTGATCGGAGCACACGCGGCCGTCAGCGGACGGCCGCTCCTGACGCGAGATCCGCGACGGGTGGCGACCTATCTCCCCGGAGCAGCCCTCATCGCTCCTGACGGTTCCGCCTAAATGCGCTTCCGCCCGCAAACGCTCCATCGATGCACGCTTTGCGCGCAAACTTAGACGGCGCTCGCTTGGCCCGGCGGCCGCGGAAGTCCCGCCGCTGTCTCCACGGCGCTCGTGAATCGTGCGGACTGACGCGGGCCCGGCGCTCGGTCGTGGGCCAAAAGCAGGAGCGGCGCTTGCAACCGAAGCGCCGCCGGCTGTGCGCTGTCGCGTTCACGATAGGGACAGCGTAGGTCGACGACACTCAGGAGGTATTTGCCCGCGCGACGGGCAGAGCTAGCGGGCGGCTCGGATGGCCTGCCAGACGTCGACCTGCCGGTCGAGTACCGGGTTGTGGACGTGTTGCGCGAGCGTCATGCCGAGCTTTGTCGCGAGGCGCTGCGACCGTACGTTGTCGGGGTGGATGATCGAGATCAGCTCGGGCAGTTCGAGCTTGTCGAAGGCGTGGTCTCGCGCCGCGATGGCGGCTTCAGTTGCAAAGCCGCGCCCCCAGGCATGACGGGCCAGTCGCCAGCCAAGCTCGGGACGTGTCGCAAGTTCGGGCAGGAAAGCTGGATAGCCGACACCGACAAATCCGATGAACTGGCCGCCCGGGTCCGGCTCGCGGGTTTCGAGCGCCCAGAAGCCGAAGTCATGGGTGGCCCAGTGTTCTGCGACGAGCGCGTAGAACGAGGCGATGGCTGCGGCGTCGACAGGCCGGTTGAGGTACCGGGTGACTTCGGGGTCCTGGTTGATCGCCGCCATCAGCGGCTCGTCTGCGGCTCGCCAGCGCCGCAGGCGCAGCCGTGGGGTGAGGAGTTCATCCATCGGGCCCGGCGTGAGAGTCTATGACCCGATGGGCATTGCGCGACCGCCCGGCTGCGCCCCCCCGCGCGGTCGCCTTGCGCGACGAGGAACAGCGCCCGGAGCGGTCCTACGGTGGTTTCCCCTCAGAGGGTCATCTCGAAGACTTGGCCGCGCCAGCCGTCAGCGACGGCGTAGGTATCCGACGCGACGAAGCCTTGGCGGATGTACCACGCGATCAGGCTGGGCGCTCCTGCCCAGCAGTCCACGCGCAGGACCTCCGACCCCGCTGAGCGCGCGTCCGCGGCGGCCTGGCGCACGAGAAGCGAGCCAATTCCCTGACCCGCATCCCCTCGCGAGCTCATCAGGAACAGGAGATACGTCTCGCTTCGCTCGATCGCCGGCACGTACTCGGGTCGCGAGGGCATAATCACGCTCACGCCTACCGTGCGGCCATCACGCTCGGCCACCGTCACCCCCGAGCCGCGAACCCACCGCCAGACCGTCTCGCGGGTCTGTGCTCGGGCGGACGCCGGCTCGGTGCCCCACTGCTCCGGCTGTCCGCGACCGACCAGCCACGCGATGGCGCCGTCCCAGAGATCCAGAATCGCCTCAGCGTCCCGCTCGATTGCTGAGCGGAGAGCAAACTCGGCCATACCTCAGACCGTATCGAGGGCCTTGCTCCCTTGCGCGAGACGCAGTCGCTACCGCAACGGCAGCACGCTGACCACCAGACTCAAAGTACCGCTCCAGCCCGGCTGGGGCTAACGGTTGCTCGGCGCGCGCGATCGTCCCGCGCGTATACCGTGCCGCTCGACGCGAGCGGCGGTCACGATCTGGCGCGCGTCAAATCCGGTGCTACGGTCGGTGGTGACATCACTGCCGAGGAGGCATCATGGAAGCTTCGAAGGGCAATCCGCTGTTTCGAGCGCCGATGCGCACGTACACGGCCTACAGCATCGGGTGCGCGATCGCCTGGGCAGTGCTGTGGGTGATCCTGGCGCTCACAGCCAAGAAGGACGTTCAGGACGGCGTCCTCCTGGTGTTCATCGGGTGGGTCATCGGCTGGACATCGGCGACGCTCGCCCGATCCCTCTATCCGCCGCCAAAGAAGATGCTCCTGGCCGGACTGAGCTCAGAGCCCAAGGACTGACCCCGCACGACCGCTCCCACAAAATGCGGTCACGACCGGGCACGCCGGTCCCGTGGCCCCGTTGCGCGATCAGCGACAGTCCTGATCACGCGAGAGGGGTAGCGCGTAGGTCGTCTGACGCGGTGCTCTCGCTGCTCTCGCGACCTGCCGATGATTCCTCTCGTGACCCGGTTGGCTGCGCGACCTAACCCTACGAGCTTCGCGGTCGGAGCACCTATCCGCACGGGGATCGGGCCGCTCGGCGGAGGCGGACGCCTGACGATCGCGCCGGGCGAGATCGTCCTCACGCTCGACCGCGTCACGCGGCTCGTGAGCCCTGTATCGACGGTGACACACCGCGATCCAGACGTCGTGCTGCTCAAGGCCCGGAAGGACCAAGGGGACGACGAACACCAAGCCCCACCAACGTCCCGTGGCGCAGAGCACTACGACGACGGCGGCGATCCAAACGGCCAACAGCAGCCGGATCACGAGCGATGACTTCCGATGTCGCAGATCCCAGGTCATCGTTGCTGATCGGGGCGTAGCGCCGTCAGCGTGCTGCTCGGCCCGAGGTGCGGCAGCCGTTTCGCCGTGCCGGTAGCCTGGCTTTCGTGCGGGAGCGGGTCATCGCTGGCGTAGCGGTTCGAGAGTGGGGCGGAGGTTCCGAGGAGCCGGGGGTTCTTTTGTGGCCGGGTCTCGGTGCGACGGGCGCGTACTTCGCTACGGTTGGCGACGCGCTGCCGGGCCGTGCGGTGGCGGTCGATCCGCCGGGCTTCGGCCGCTCGGCGCCCCTGGACCCCTGCACCTACGAGCGGCTGGTGGACGTCGCTACCGCGGTTGCCGATACAGGCGGCTGCCGGGCAATGATCGGTCACTCCCTAGGTGCGTATCTTGCCGCTGGCGTCGCTGCCCGGGCTCCGGCGCACCTACGCGCGGTCGTCTTAATCGACGGCGGCTTTCTGGATGCCCATGGAATGGCGGCGCTGGGCATGCCGACAACTTCCGGGCGTGCCGAGTTGACAGCGTGGATGCAAGCGAACACTCCCCGCTTCGCAGACTGGGAGACGGCGGTGCGAGAACTGGCGACGATGATCGGAACCGTCCCGACGCCGGCGATCGCGGCTTATGCTCGCGAGATCCTGACCGAGGTGGATGGCGAGATTCGCGATCCGTCACTGCCCGAGCAGCTAGCCGAACTCGTTCTTGCGGTAGTGCCTAAGGACGTTCTTGTTCGGGCCGAGCGGATCGCGGTACCGACGCTGCTGATCGCGTGCGGACAGCCAGCCGAGAGCCGTGCGGTCAGGGAGAACGCGTGGCAGCGCTTTGTACAGGCCTCGCCGCTAGTCGAGCTGCACGTCGCTGATGACTGGCGCCACAACGCGACCCTGCAGGACCCCGCTGCTTCGGCTGTCGTGATCACCGATTGGCTCAACCAGCATCTTTAGGCTGCGACGACGCCACTAGCGCTGTCGCAACGCGCGCGATCAGCGACAGCGTCGACTTCATGCGGTAGGAGTAGCGCGGTTGAGAGCCTCAACTCGTGGTCTCTCTTTGGCGGGTCGATGACCAATGCGAGGTGTTCGCAATCCGTCTTCGGTTCCTGGTCGTGCTGACGCTCGCCGTCGTGGGCTTGGTCGCGTCGATCGTGGTTCCAGCGATCGTCCGGTCGATCCGGGCGCAGGATGCGCGCGCCGACCTTGCTGCAGCGAACGCTGCGTTCCGGCGCCCGCGAGTGCCCAGCGACTTCCTCCCGTACCCGCCCGCAAACGCGGTGGTGTGCCCGGCGGGGCTTTGCTACTACGTGGCCAAGCCAACCGCGGCGATCTCAAAGTCCACGCTGCTGGGGGTGCTGCGCAGCTTCGGAGCCCAGTACGACGCGGCTCCGAGCGGCTGCGACAGGATCCGCGACGCTCGGCCGCCCGGACCGCGAACCCTCACGAGCTGCGCTGTGTACGCGCGCCTCGATGGCCTCTACACCTATGCGTACGACGCTCGCTACGTCCTGTGCGAGCCGCGATGCAGGTGGACAGCCGATTCGTATGTAGTCGTCGCACCGCCGTTCACGCCGCCCAACACCTAAACAACGTGGGATCGCCGCAGCCGCGGTTTGGACCGATTCGGCGCGGCGTCCCGGGGCATACGGATCGCGGGAAGCTCATCCGCTGAGCCGGCCGCGCGACGACCCACTCCGACGGTTGGCCGGTCACGCTGGCGACGCGGTCCAAGCCACGCTAATCGGGCGCCCGCTGGGCGTCCGGGCGTGCAGCGGCGCCGGCGCGCGCCTGCGCGAGCTGGCGGCGGACCGTGTAGTCCTTCACCGTCGGCGCGGCCTGCTCGGCCTTGGCGAACGCCTCGGCGGCAGCGCTCCAGTCGCCGTCGGCGAACTGGCAGAGGCCGAGCAGGTTCCACGACCACTCGCCGAAGATCCGTGCGTCGTAGGAGCTGCCGGTGGCGAGCGCGTCCAGCTGCGACTGCGACAGGATCCACTCGACGCGGTGGCGCGCGCTCGCGTGCTCGCCGGCTGAGAACTCGAGCTGCGCCGCTACGAGCTCGAGCAGCGGCAGCTGCGGGAAGCGCTCGAGCGCCTCCTGCACGAGCGTCGTGACGTCCGGGCCGGCGTTCTCGCGCGTGAGGTGGTGCCAGATGAGATCCAGCCACAACAGCCGGTCGTCGTGGTCCGGGCGCTCCCGCGCGCGCGCCAGCTCAATGCCGCGTGTCCACATCGCGACCGCCTCCTCGTCGCGGTTCTGCGCGTGGTAGATGCGGGCGAGGTGGTCGTAGTAGTAGACGCGGCTCGGGTTCTCCGCCAGCGCCGCCAGCAGGATCGGCTCATCACGGGCGTGCTTGTGCCGCTGGTCGCCCTCGTAGCCGAAGTGCTCGATCGTGATCACGTCGCTGATGGCGACGCGCTGGCCGGCGCGTTTGGCTGCCGCGTGGATCGAGGCGACGATCGACTCGTGCATGCGCCCGCTGAAGCGCACGTGCGGCCGGTGGCGCCAGAGGCGGTATTCGACGTAGGGGGTCCAGCCGACGCGGGGCACGAGCGGGATTCGCAGCGCAGCGAGGTCGGTGGAGGCGGCGATGCGCTCCCGGCGCTCCTGCGGGTCGCCGGCGCGTACACGCTCGTCGGCGTCGATGTAGAGGATCCATTCGCCGCGGGCGAGATCCAGCGAGCGGTTGCGCGGCGTGGCGAAGTCGCCCTGCCAGGGCTCGTGCGCCACGATCGCGCCGTGGCGGTTGGCCACCGCCACCGAGTCGTCACTCGACCCCGTGTCGACGACGACGATCTCATCGACAAGGCCGCTCAACGACGCCAGACAGGCGTCGAGGTGATCGGCCTCGTCGCGGACGATGATCGCTGCTGAGAGCAGCAAAACGATGCGCGGCCCGCTAGCTGGGCGGGCGCCGAGTCAAAGCTGGCTGCGGGCCGTGCGTTCTGGATGTTGTTCGGCGGACGTCCTAGTGCCTGTCCTTCCCGCAAAGCGCCTCGGCGAACTCCTCAACCTCGAGCAGGAACGAGTCTTCGTTGGTGGTCTGGTTGTAGTTGCGGAGCAATACGTCGTTGTTCTGGTTCGAGTTGCACCAGGGCATCAGCGGCGCGAGCGGCGAGCCGCCGTGCGGTGGTGACGCCGAAGCCACTCCGCCCATCGCGAACGACGCCACCACAGGCGTGGCGAAGGCGGTGCCGATCAGCATGCGGCGAAGGAACGCCCGGCGCCCGATGCCGGTTTCTTCCGCTACGCGGTCGAGTTCGTCAGCCATGACTTGCACACTCCCGAGATCGTGTTTGGGTTGCGAAAAACTAGCAGGCGAGGGCGCGGATTGCACGCTCGGCGGCGCCCGGATCGCCAACGCTCAGCCGGTGCCCGCTGGCGGAATGCAAAAGCGCTGCGAATGCCCCAAACACGTCTGGTGAGCGCTCTCTCCCTGGCGCCAGCGCCGAGGCCAGTTCAGCGAGCAGATCGCCCCCCGCGCACGGGCGGGCGCCGGCCTGCGTGCCGGTGCGTTCGAGTACCACAACATGGTCGGCCCGGGCTATCCGCAGCTGCCATGGAAGACCGAGCGCTCTGGCGGGGTCAAGCAGCGCCGGACCGCCGGCCCGCGGCAGTTCGGACGCGATTGCGGCGAGCTCCGGGACAAGCTCGCCGGCGTCCTGCGGCAGCACCAGCGGCCGCGGGACCGCGAGCAGCTGCCCGCGACGAAGGAGCACACGGTCATCGCCCTGGATCGCCGCGCCCCGCAGGCCCAGTCGCAGCGTCAGGATCGTCTTGCCGGCGCCCGGAGGGCCGAGCAGGAGCAACCGGCGCTCGCCGACGTCCACCAGCGCCGCGCGCAGCATCAGCCATCCCTGCAGGTCGGCCAGCTCGAAGGCGCGGCGGTGCGAGCGCTCGTGGATCGCGGCTGCACGCCTCCTTGGCGTCGCTCGCGAGCGCGAGCAGGTCGCCCTCCTCGCTGATCTCCAGGCCGTCCTGGCGGGCCTGAACCTGATAGCGCTGCGTGCGAGCGGCGGCCATCGGGTGCTGCGCCGACGCGAGGAGGGGCTCGAGGTAGCGGACCACCGCAGGCTCGTCGGTATCGACGGTGACGGCGTGCCACAGCAGCCGGAAACGCAGCTGGGCGGCTATCGGATCAGGCCCTCCCCGCGCAGCTGGTCGAGGCAGCCGTCGACCTCCGCAGCCGGTGGATCGGCGAGCTGGAAGACGCGCCGAACGAGCTCGGCGATCGCGGCGGCGTCGTGCTCGCCCGTGCACAGCGTGAAGACGAGCGCGGCGGTTCCGTTGAGGTAGTGCACGCGCTCCGTCGCGGGGTCGAAGATGACAAGGCCGTCCTCGACCTCGTTCACGTCGAGGTCGGCTGCGGGTGCCGGGGTGTTTTCGCTCAAGTTGTCTCCAATGAAGCGGCAGCAGGATGCGCGGGGTGCTCAACCTCCACCAGGTCGCAGACCCGTGGCGCCACGACAGTCTGCACGTAGCGCGCCCCGAGCGTGCGCGCGGCGTGCTCGGCGAGCCTGGCGCCGAGGCTGGGATCGTCCAGCAGGGCGGCGACGGCCCGTGCCAGCTCCTGCGGCGATTCGCCAAGCATCACCTCGCGTCCGTCCCGCACCGCGAGCCCGGCGACGGCCTGTGGGGTCGCCACGACGGGGCGTTGGTAGGCGAACGCCTCGAGCACCTTGATGCGTGTGCCGCCGCCGTGCAGCACCGGCGCTACGACGACGTCGGTCGCCCAGTAGTGGGGCTCGAGCTCCTCGACCAACCCGTGGACGCGAACGCCCGGGGCGCGCAGATCTGCGAGCCGGCCGTCGTCGCGGCCGACCAGGTCCAGGGTCGCCTCGGGGTGGCTGCGGCGGACGAGCGGGAGCACGTGCTCGACCAGGAGGCGCGCGGCTTCGACATTCGGGCCGTAGGTCAGGTTGCCGACGAACAGCAGCCGCCCGTCACCCGGCGGCGCCGGCGGCGCGATCGCCGGCAGTCGCACGGCGTTGGGGAGGGTCACGACAGCGGTCAGGCCGTACCGCGCCGCGATCGCCCGCGCCTCGTCGCCCGCAGCCGCAGAGACGACGTCGGCGTCGGGCAGCCACGCACGGGCGAGTCGCGCAGCGGCGTCGGCTTCGTCGTCGGCTCCGATCGAGCGGGCGTAGGCCTCGTCGTCGTCGTCGAGATCGACGATGACCGGGCGCACTTCGAGCAGGCGGGCGAGCGTGGCGCCAAAGGGGAGGAGGTAGCCGCGCATGACGAAGACGGCGCGCGCACGCCGCCCGCCCGAGCGCAGCGCCGCGAGCGCCTCGTGCGCGAGCGTGGGCGCTGCCGCGCTGACGAGCGCGCTGAGTGGAGCGCTCGCCACAAGGCGGCTGCGCAGCGTCGGGTCGGCGAGCTGGCGGGTGACGTGACTGCGCGCGCTGGCCTCATCGACGGGCGCGATCACCGTCACCGATTGGGCCAGCCCGCCGGCCCACCCGCCGCTCGACGGCGGTCCCGACACCGGCACGACCACGAGCTCGACCGGCCAGCGGCCGGCCAGGGCCTCGAGCAACATGCCGGCGCGCATCGCCAGCCCGTTCCCACTGCGCGCCGGCGCCAGCGGCACGACCAGCACGACCGGACTCGCCGCGTCATCGTCGGCTCGCGCTGCGAGTGCCGCCGCCTCGCTAGGATCCGCGCCGAGCACCTGGGGCAACGCTAGCCGTTCGCGTGCAGGCGCGCAACGAGGAGGAGCCACGATCCCGCGCCTAGCCCACTTCGTGTTCGGCCTCAAGCCACAGGTCGAGCCGCTTCACCTGGTCCACTACCTCGCGCTCGCATCGTGCCTCGAGGTGGTGGCGCCCGATGAGCTGCACGTCCACTGCCACGAGCTGCCGTTCGGCTTCTACTGGGACCTGATCCGGCCGCGTGTGCAGTTGCACCGCGTCGAGCCCGTCGAGCAGATCGCCAGCCACTCCTACCGTGACGCGGGCGGGCGCTACGCCTACGCCCATCACGCCGACTTCATCCGCCTCGATGTGCTCGAGCGCTGGGGCGGCCTGTACGCCGACATCGACACGCTGTTCCTGCGGGCGCCGGGTGAGGAGTGCTGGAGCGCGCCGGCGGTGATCGGGCGCGAGGCGGACGTTCTCGACAGCAGCGGGCGCTCGCATGGCTCGCTCTCCAATGCGCTGCTGATGAGCGCCCCGGGCGGCGAGTTCGTGCGTGTGTGGCGCGAGCGCATGGCCGGGGCGTTCGACGGCTCCTGGTCCGCGCACAGCTGCCTGCTCGCGCACGATCTCGCGCAGGAGTTGCCCGGATCTGTGCGTGTCGAGTCGCAGCGCGCATTTCACGCGTTCGAGCCGACGCCGCAGGGTCTACGGCGCCTGCTCGTCGATCCGCCGTGCGGCGTGGAGGGCGTGCACTCCGTTCACCTGATGGCCCATCTGTGGTGGCGGCGCGGGCGACGGGACTTCATCAACCTGCACTCCGAACTGATCACGGAACGCTGGATCCGCGAGGCCGACACGACCTATGCGTTGGCTGCACGGCGCTTCCTGCCAGATCACGGGGTGTTCTAGCGATGGCCGCGGAGACTCGCGCAGCTCTGCGCTACGTCGCCGAGAGCGGTTCGACCGGCTACGCCATCGCCGCGGCCCGGCTGGTGGCAGCGGTGCGCGACGCCGGCGTCGAGGTCGAGATGGTCGGCATTGACGAGTCCCACCGCGGTAGTGCGTCCAAATGGGTGGCGCACTCGCGCGACGACCCGGCGCGGGCGGCGAAGGCATCGCCGTCGGCACCGACGGTCATGCACCTGGTCCCGGAGCACCTGATCCACGTGAAGCCGGCGAGCGGCGGGCCGCTGATCGTCCACACCGTCTGGGAGACGGACCGCATCCCGGCGCGCTGGCCGCCGGTCTTGCGCTACAGCGACGGCCTGATCGTTCCGACGCAGTGGAACCGCGAGACGTTCGCCGCCTGCGGCGTCGGCGTGCCGATCGAGGTCGTCCCGCACGTGGTCTGCACGCCGAGTCCGGCGGTTGACACCGAGCAGCTCGGGATTCCCGACGACCTCGTGGTTTTCTATGCGATCAGCCGCTGGGACGAGCGCAAGCTCCCCTCAGCGGCCGTCCGCGCGTTCTGCGAGGCGTTCACGGCCGATGATCCGGTGCTGCTCGCGATCAAGACCGGACGCCTCGCGGAGATGCCTCCGCCCGACGGCTGGCGCGGCTCGGCGGTTGCGCTCACGACCGCCTGGCGCGTCGCGAGCGTGCTGCGGGACTACCCTAGCCCGCCGCGGGTCCAGCTGTGGGTCGACGAATGGGACGACAGCCGGATCGAGGCGCTGCATGCGCGCGGGGACTGCTACGTCTCGCTGTGCCGCGGCGAGGGCTGGGGTATCGGCAGCTTCGACGCATGCGCCCACGGCAACCCCGTGATCGCCACCGGCTGGAGCGGCCACCTCGCCTACCTCGAGGGCTCGCCGTGGCTGGTCGACCACGACCTCGTCCCGGTCCTCAGCAGCGCGCCGGCCAGCTACGCGCCGGACCAGCACTGGGCTGAGCCTCGCCTGGACCACGCCGCCCAACTGATGCGCGCGTTCGCTGCCGATCCGGCGTCAGCCCGCGCCGGCGCGCAACCGCTCCGCGAGAGGGTCGCGCGCGACTACGCCGCACCGGTCGTCGCCGAGCGCTTCCTCGCGGCACTCGGCTCGCTGGGGGTGCTCTGACGCGCGTCGCGTGAGGCGGCCGGTGCCCGTTGCGGCTCGCGCTTCCGGCTCAGTCGCGGGGCGCGGATCGGTGGTGGCGAAACCGCAGCGACTCGGGGTAGGGAAAGAAGTTGACGACCTCGCCGCGCTTGACTCGCTGCTGGGTGGCCTGCCAATACTCGGGCTCGAGCAGCTCGCCGTGGTGTCGCAGGAAGGGCTCGCGGAGGATGGGGTCGCCGAGCAGGAAGGTCTCGATCTCTTCGGGAAAGGCGTCGCGGTGCAGCACGCCGTACCAGGGCTCGCCGGCCATTTCCGCCTCGTCGTCGGGCGGCGGTGGAAGCCGGCGGAAGTTCATGTCCGCGAGGTATTCGATCTCGTCATAGTCGTAGAACACGACCCGCCCAGAGGCGCTGACGCCGAAGTTTCGCCACAGCATGTCGCCCGCAAAGATGTTCGCCGAGGCGAGGTCGCGAATCGCGTTGCCGTAGTCGGCGACCGCGGCCTCGAGTTGATCGGGAGAGGCGCGGTCGAGGTAGATGTTGAGCGGCACCATTCGCTGCTCCACGTAGCAGTGGCGGATCACCAGCGGATCGCCGTCAGTCACCATCGAGGGCGCCAGTTCGTGCAGTTGCTCGAGCATCGCGGCGGAGAAGCGATCGCGTGGCAGGGCGAGGTCGACGAATTCGAGCGTGTCGGCGAGTCGCCCCACGCGGTCGATGTCCTTGACCATCGTGAACTTCGCCCGCACGGCTGCGCGCGTCGTGTTCTTGCCCGACCCGAAGGCGTCGCGGATCACCTTGAACACGTACGGGTAGGACGGCAGCGTGAACACCAGCATCACCTGGCCACGGATCCCCGGGGCTTCGATGAACTCGTCGCGGGAATGGTGCAGGTGGTGCAGCAGCTCGCGGAAGAACAGCGTCTTGCCCTGCTTTCCGAGCCCGAGCATCGTGTAGAGATCCGAGCGCGCGAGGCCCGGCGCCATCGAGTGCAGGAACTCGACGTAGCCGGACGGCACCTCCATGTCGACCATGAAGTAGGCACGCGAGAGCGAGCAGACGACCTCGATCTGCTGCGGGTCAAGCAGGATCGTGTCGAGTTCGAGGCGCCCGTCCGGTTCATGCAGGACGGGAACGACGAACGCCAGCTCGGCGTTTCCGTTCACGAGCTTGCCGAACACGTACGCGGCCTTGTTGCGATACAGGGGAGAGGTGAGCACCTGGATCTGGTAGTTGGGCTCGAGATGTGTCCACGGACCGCCCGGGCGCTGCTCGAGCATGCGCAGCAGGTCGTCGAGGTCGCGGTCGAGGTCCGCAAACCGCCGGCGCCAGCCGAAATCCCTAAAAACCTGTTCGAAGCAGGCCCGCTCGCCGTCGACGTTCGGGTAGTAGCTTCGGTAGATCGGTGGCTCGGGCTCGATGTATTCGGTTGATATCGCGGCGCGCACGAAGATCAGGTCGGTGTCGTAGTAGCTGCGTTGCACGATCCGCTTGATGACCGAGTTGAAGAAGGTCTCGGCGAGCTCGGGCTGACTGTGCTCGACCAGCAGGCCGATGTAGAAGAGCTTTGCGTTGCGCAGCGTTGCATCGCTCAGCGCGGCGACGTCGAACTCGCCCTGCAGGCGTTCGACGCATTCCCGGACCCGGTCGTCGTAGAAGCGAATCCGCTCCTGCAGAGCGTGCTGCAGCTCCGTCCAGGCCCCCTCCTCGAAGCGCTCCTTGGCACGCGCGCTCGACGAGCGAAACAGCCGGTAGTGCTTATCGAAGCCCTCGATCAGGACCGTCGCGATCTGGCGCGCCACGGCGTCCGGGAGCGCTGCGATAGCTTGGGCCTCGTCCGCGTCCACAAGCACACGCTAGGTCAACGAGCGCGACGCCGCGCAGCGACCGCAACCAAAAGGAGCGCAACTGCGATGACGGTGCTCGACAGCTTTCGTCTCGATGGCAAGGTGGCTGTGGTGACCGGTGGCAACCGCGGCCTCGGCCACACGTTCGCCCGGGCACTGACCGAAGCCGGCGCCCGGGTCGTGATCGCCGCCCGCGATCAGGCTCTCTCCGCGAGCGTCGCCGCCGAGCTCGGCGCGCTCCCCGTGACCACTGACGTCACGGATTCGGCGAGCGTCGCGGCGATGCTCGACACGGTGACGGCGGAGCTCGGGCCCGTCGATGTGCTGGTCAACAACGCCGGCGTCTGCTTCCACGCGCCGGCGCTCGAGGTTTCGGATGAGGAGTGGCGCGCCGTCTGGGACGTGAACGTGGACGGGCTCTGGCGTTGCTGCCAGAGCGTCGGAGCCCAGATGGTGGCGCGCGGCACCGGCGTGATCGTGAACATCGGTTCGCTTTCAGGCATGGTCGTCAATCGTCCGCAGATGCAGCCCGCCTACAACGCCTCGAAGGCCGCGGTCCACCAGCTGACGAGATCGCTGGCCGCCGAGTGGGCGCCGTTCGGAGTCCGCGTCAACGCGCTCGCTCCCGGCTACGTCAAGACGGAGATGGCGCCCGTCGACCGGCCGGAGTTCCGCCGCCACTGGATCGAGGATGCGCCGATGCAGCGCTACGCCCTGCCGGAGGAGCTCGGGCCCTCGCTGGTCTATCTCGCGAGCGACGCGTCGAGCTTCATGACCGGTTCGGTGATCGTGATCGACGGGGGCTACACCCTGTGGTAGCCCGACGGGGGCTGGGGTTATGGCGCGGCTACGCCGCGGGGGATGGACCGGTGGCGCCGACGCCACCGGCGCGTTTGGGCACTCCCTGAACTCGCGAGTCCTCCGCGTCCTTTCAGGGCGCCGGCTTGCCGTTCTCGTAGTAGGTGCCGGTGCAGGGATCGATGTATTCGCCGGCGTTGAAGCGGTCGCCGTGCTGGGGGAAGTACCACTCGATCGCGTCGTAGGCGCGCCGTCCGTGGCAGCTTCCGAGATGGAAGGCGACGACCCGCGCAGATTCCTCCGTTCCCGTCGCGACGCTCTGATTGGGACCGACGTAGTCCGAGGTTCCCGCCCCGATCGCCATGGCGCCACCCCAACTCGTCCAATGGATGTGTGTGAGCAGGCCGGTCGGGTCTCCGCCGTTGAAGATCTTGCCCGGGCGTGCGTGTCCGTACCCGCTCTGGCCGGGGGACCACGGGCCGGCGAGGATCGGCGTCTGCGCTGCGAGCGCGCTTGCGGCGCAGATACACGCGAGCGCCGCGCTTGCCAGCGCCGCCGGGGCGCGCGGTGATCGCCTGACGAGCATGGGCAGACCGTAGCGAAGCCGCGAACGCCTCGCGACCGCGGGCGACTGAATGGCGGCGCGGCTGCCCGCTACGCGAGACGCTCGCGCCACCACCGCAGCCAGAACCGCCGGCGCGCGGGGACCTGGCGGCGCTCAGTGCCGCGGTTCGAGGATCACGAGCGGGATCTCGCGATCGGTGCGCCGGCGGTAGGTCTCATATCCGGGGTACACCTCGACCGCCTTTGGCCAAAGCCGCGCCCGTTCCTCGGAATTGGCGATCCGGGCCCGGACAGCCAGATGGCGCGAGCCGATCTGGACGGTCGTCTCAGGGTGCGCCACGAGGTTGTGAAACCAGGCCGGATGACGCGGGTAGCCACCCTTCGACGCGATCAGCACGACGTTGGGCCCGTCGCGGACATAGACCAGCGGCGTCGTTCGGTTGACGGCGCTGCGGGCGCCGAGGTGGTCGAGCAGAAGCATCGGCGGGCCACCGCGGAAGCGATGGCCGACGGCGCCAAAGGTCGCGCGGTAGACGAGCGTGTGAACTCGGATCGCCTGCCGGAGGGCGAACCAGCGCCGATCTGGCCCGCGCTCCATCACCCGGGCTCAGGTGGTGCCTGGATCGGCGACGCGCGCGACGAACAGGATCGCCCCGCTCGTGTCGTCGCGCAGTAACAGCAGGTAGGGGCGGTCAAGATCGACGGTGACGGGCGGTCCGGTTGGCAGCGCGATCGCCGTTGGGCCGACGATTCCGGTCGCGGCGGCGGCCACGGTTCCCTGTTCGTCGATCTTCAGGTCGGCGGCGTGCTCGACGAGCGAGATCTGCAGCCGCACCTTCGTCGTGATCGCGCCGAAGTTGGCCGCCGGGCTGAAGGCGTCCTTCATGCCCAGCGTCTCGAGCGGCGCGTTCAGCGACGTCTGTGTGTGCAGATGCAGTTTCGGCATCAGCAGGTTGACGCGCCGCAGCCGCAGCCCGGCGACGAGCGACGCGAGCGTGCCGGCATTGAGGGTCGGCTCGAAGCGGGTCAACGGCTCGCCGGTCGGCAGGAGCGCAAGCAGCGAAAGCGATGAGGAGTGATAGGGGAGATCCACCGCCTGATATCCGGATGCCGAGGCGTAGGGGTAAGTCGCGAGCTGGGCCGACATGAAGGGCACGCTGACCCGCTGGCCGGTGGAGGTTGTGAACGGGGCGGCGTGAGTCAGCCGGGTGTCGAACGGCGTTGCCCAGTTCGCTTTCAGGTAGATCGCGTTGGCGAGCACGAAGACGGTGGCCGCCGTGACCGAACCTTGCGGAAGCAGATTTGCGATCAGCTTGGCGGTGTGCGCTGAAACCCAGGCGTTGATCGCCTGTCGCGCGGCCTGCGGGGCTCCGCTGAAGTTGGTGTCCTGCGGCGCGGCGCCAAAGGTGTCAGTCAACGTTGTTACGAACGGCGCCTGCAGCGGGATGCCCCGCTCGATCCACAGGGCGTTCGCGAGCTCGACCGTTGGCGCACCGGAGGCGCTCGAGGCCGCCGCTCCGATCGCGCGCCGCAGCGCGGCGGCATTCGCGTCAGCCGCGGCAACGGAGGGGGCGCCGAGGACGTGGTCGATCTGGGCTGCGGTCGGCCCCTCCGCGCCGGCGCCGGCCATCGTCAGCGCGGCGTCGACGCTGTAGGGCGAGTAGACGACGTTGCCGCTGCCGCCAACCAGCCGGAGAATGTTCAGCGCAAACGCGTTCTCGGCGCTCGCGGCCGTGGTGGCGGCTGCACGCGCGGAGGGCGCCCCAGCCGAGGCAGCCGAGCCGCCGGTCAAGCCGGCGAGCGCGAGCGCGCCGGTGAGCGCAACAGCGCCGAGGCGTCTAGCGCGCAACGTGGCGCTCACGCATCCGGCGGGTTGCGGGCCGCCGTGGGGGGTCCATGGCAAACACGCTACAGACCGCACGACGGCGGCCCCACGGTTCGCCTACCGCTCGCCGCCGACGTTCGAGAAGATGTCCGGGCGCCCCCGTAGCTCAGCTGGATAGAGCATCGGACTTCTAATCCGAGGGTCCCAGGTTCAAATCCTGGCGGGGGCATCGGGAAAGGCCAGTAAAGACGGTACTTTTGCGCTTGCCGGCCAGCCTATATTTTGCTCGTGTTCCCAATCGTGTTCCCCAGCGGCTGCGGTTCTCTGCCGGCGCCGGGGGGCGCCAACCATGACAGGCGGCAGCGCCGCAACCACGCGGGAGGGGTCGCCAACTCGAGCGTGGCCGGCCTGTCGCTTTGCTCCGAAGCGACACCGCGCGACGGCTTCCGCGCCGTGGTCGGTGGTCTCGCGGTTAGTCGCTGTTGGCGCCGGGGTGCAGGAGTTCGTCGAGCCACGCGAAGGAGCGCGCATGGTAGAGAGCGCGGGCGCCCTGTTCGCAATGATCGCCCGCGCCCTCGGCGGCGGTGAAGTGGACGTAGGTCTTTTCGCACGTCATCGCGTCGACGAGTTGCGGTGCTGACGCGCTGATGTCATCGCCCTCCGCGTTGCAGACCCATGTTGGGCACGTGATGTCGGCGGCGCGGCCGGCGAGCGTGAAGTCGCGCAACGCGTCAACGAAGTCCAACGGGTCCTCCACTGCGTGGACGAGGAGCCCGCGGCGCAGCGCCCACCCCGCGGTTGGTTTGCTTGCGAGGAGCTGAAGGAGCTTGGCCACGGCTTTTCTGGCCCACGGCCGCCCACTCTCGAACGGTCGGACCAGTGGGCCGGGCAGACGCTGAAGGAACGCGGCATAGAGGTCGTAGGCGCCGCAGTCGGCGATGCACGCGGCGAGGCGATGCTCGGCACTTGCTGCGCGGGGTGCGAGGTGCGCGCCGAGGCTCAAGCCGATCAGTGCCACACGGGAGGGGTCAACATCGGGTCGTGCGAGCGCGTAGTCGAGTACCGGCGTGATGACGTTCTCCCAATCCGCCCGCATAGCGAGTCCCCGCTCGATCAGGGCGGCGCCCTGGCCGGGCCCATCGAACGCCATCACGTTGTAGCCGCGCGCCAAGGCCGCGGCGCCGTTGGCGAGGTACAGCTCTTCGGCCGTCCCGTCATAGCCGCCGGTGAGAACGACCGTCGCTCGCGTCCGTTGCTCGCCGGCCGGGCGCAGGAAATAGCCGGGCAGCGTCGTGCTCTCGAACGGGATCTCGACGATCTCAGCGGCTGGCAGCATCAGCGCAGCAGCACACCGGAACATCTCCGTCTGGCGGGCATACGCGTCGACCAGTCGCGGATCGAGCGGAGCACCCATCAGCATCACCCCCGCCGTGCGAAAGTAGCTCGAGGCGCGTAGATACGCGAGGCGGGCCGTCTCGGTGTGCCCCGCGTCCGCTGCTTGCTGCGCGAGCGTGGCCACCCGCTCGGCCGCCGTAGACCACTCGCGGTACCAAGTACCCAAATCGGTGCCATGTACGCGCCGCGCCGCGGCTAGGCATTCGCCAACATCCGACCCGCCGTACGGCGATGCCCCGATAGCTCGCAGCAACTGCGCATCGAGCAACTCGTCCTTCAACGCGACCCGGGTCATGACCACCACCTCCGGCAAGGATCAGCGCCCGCAGGCTAGACGAACAGCCCCAACCCCGCGTCCAGATCGCCGCCCCCGCAGGACCATCTCAGGAACGGCCCACGGCAGCACGGCAGCACGGCAGCACGGCATACGCTGCGCTCCGCCGGGAAGCAGCAGCCGCATCGCGGATCGAGTCGCGTGGCTGCTCGGCGCGACCAGCAGCAGCCGCCCGTGCAGCGTGCTCCCGTTTTGGTACCATCATGGGATGAGTAAGCAGATCGCGGTTCGGCTCCCAAATGACCTGGTTGACTTCGTGGACGACGTCGTCAACTCGGGTGCGGGTCGCAGTCGGGCGGCCGTTGTCACACAGGCACTAGAGCGCGAGCGCCGACGTGTGATTGCGGAGAGAGACGCCGAGATCCTTGCCCGCTGCGGACCTGATCCAGAGCTCGCCGGGCTCGCCGGATACGTAGCCAGCCTGCCCTCCGGGCTCGGTTGATGCGGCCAATACATATTGCGCACCTGGATAAGGCACGGCCGGTACTCGTTCTCACGCGGGAGCTCGTGCGACCGCATCTCAACACCGTCACGGTGGCGCCGATCACGACGACGGTCCGCGGGTTATCAACCGAAGTACCCGTCGACACGGCGAACGGGCTCGCCGGGACCTCCGTCGTCAGCTGCGACAACATCACCACGATTCCCGCAAACGCCCTCGGAACACAGATAGGCGCGCTACTCGAGATCCAAGAACGCGCCCTCGCCGAGGCGATCCGAGCAGCGTTCAACCTCGACTGATCGCTGGTGCTTTGCGCGATGACAGCAGCGCTGCGGTCGTCGCCGGTCCGCACCTCGCGCCCTGGAGGTACGCCGGGCGCTTTATCGCGGCAACGCCGGCTCAGCAGGCGGCGTGGGAAGGACGACGGCGCGAGTTCATGGCGCCGGGGTCGAGCCAGCGGTCCCGGTGATCGGCAGAGCGCTGGCGGAGCAGTTGGCGCAGGCGGAGCCCTCGAGGCCGCGGGCTGTGGCGGCCGTCCGTGCGTCCGGCACTTCGGTCGCGTGTCGCTCGGCCTAGGGTGCCCACGATGAGCACGGTGACCCTGTGGCGCCCGGTGGGTCAGACTGAACTCGACCTGATCGAGCGATCGGGCTGGCGTCGGTTTCCGCCTCGACTCGCAGGCCAGCCGATTTTCTATCCCGTGCTCGGCGAGGAGTACGCCGCGAAGATCGCTCGCGACTGGAACGCGAAGGACGCGGCATCGGGCTTCATCGGCCACGTGCTTCGATTCGAGGTTGATGCGGCGTTCGTAGCCCAGTTCGACGTACACCGGGTCGGGGGCGCGGGCATCGACGAGCTCTGGATTCCGGCCGAGCGCCTCGACGAGTTCAACGACCACATCGTCGGCTCCATCACCGTCACCGCAAGCTACGCCGGAGATAGCCTCGCCGGCCGCGCGGATTAGCGCGAGTCGAAGTCAGCCGGCTCGACCCTCCCACGCCGCTGGTAGCAGTTGCTCTGAGTAGCTCGGCTTGCGCTTCGTCTGATGTCGCGTCACGCCCAGCTGCTCGCCGGTGTGGCGTGGTGGTGCGTTAACCCCTTGAGACCAATCGTGAATCCGACCGCGCCGGGCCGCTCCTCCGCGCGTTTTCCAACGGCGCGGCTTTCGGGGTTCGGGGTTCCTAGAGCCTATGGAAGGTCTTGACTGTGGCGCCGTCGGCGGCGCGCCAGGTCATTGTCATCGGTGCCAGGAGGCGGTTGCCGCTGCGCGGGACGGTCACGATGAGCAGGTTGCCGACGACGTTGGTCGTGATCGTGATCGCGGGGGCGTGGCCGCGGTCGAAGCCGCCGATCTTCCCGGCCGGATAGTGCAGCGTCACGGTGGCGACGCCATCCGGTATCAGCGTCTCGATCGTCGTGTGCCCAAACGATCCGAGCGTGGCGTACGCCGAGCCCCGCTCGATCGTCGCGGCTGTACCGGCGCCGCCGCCGCTACCGCCGGCCCAGAGCATCATGCTCTCGCCACGTCCAAATGCGCCGCAGCCCGTGTAGAGGACGGGCATGACGTAGTAGGAGGTTCCCGCGACTACGCGTGCGCGGCGAATGTAGTTGACAAGGATCTCCCTCCCGAGCATCCGGAAAATCGGCCTGGCAAAGGCCTCCTTGACCGAGGCCGGAAGCGCGTCTGCAGGAGTCGCTTGGCGACGCAACACGCCGAGGATCGAGAGCAGCGACTGATCGGGCGTGCCCGTGATAAAGGTCTTCGTCTGCGAACACGCCGCAGCTGACGGTGTTGTCGCGAACGATCCACCGGAGGCGGTCAGGAGTGTGAAGGCGACGGCGAGCGTGGCTGCCAGAACAACCCGCCTGCACGACCGGCGAAGCGACGCCTGTGATCCGGCCCCAGACACCACGGAAATCATGGTAACCGGCCGTCGCCCGCCTTGCGAGCGCTGTTGCTGATCGTGCTAAGGAGCAACGCGGCTTGACTGGGTACGGCCTGGTCGGTGTGGGAGTATCGCTGTGTGGATGCTGGTCAGCGCTACCTTGCGATTGCGTTGCGGGTCGGCATGCTGGTTCCCGGTTGGATCGAGGGCTATGGCGGTCCGCTGGAGCTCAAGCACGCCGTCGAGGCAGGACCGGATCCATCTTTCGAGGGGGTCCTGTTCGATGCTGAGGGGCTCGCGCAGGACGTCTCGTCTGGGGAGCGTGACCTTCGACGGCGCGGGTGGATCCTGGGTCAGCTCAAGGGCATCTGCACGGCGTTGCGCTGGCGGCAGGACGGGAGCATGGATTACCGCACCTTGTTCGAGGCATGCCATGGCGCGGTCGTTGAGGTCGCGCCCGATAGTGATCTCGAGCGTGCCCATAGCCTGCTCGACAGCGCCCTGCCTGGAACCGGGGACGTCGCGGCACGCTACCGCGTGTGGGAGGTCGCAGAGGCGGTTCCGCGCGACCGTCTGCGGGCAGTTCTCGATCTGCTTTCAGCAGAGATGCGCCACCGATCGCGGGAGCGCTTCGGGCTGCCTGATGACGAGGCAGTCCTATGGGAGCTCGTTAGCGGCAAGTCATGGGCAGGCAACGCCGAGTATCTCGGGCGGCGGCAGACACGGATTGGGATCAACACCGATCTCCCGATCGGCTCGCACCGCCTGCTTGAGCTCGTGTGCCATGAGGCATATCCGGGCCATCACAGCGAGCATGCGTGCAAGGAGGCACTCGGCCACGACGAGCTGTCGGTGTTCGTGTACCCAACACCGCAGGCTCTGATCGCCGAAGGGATAGCCGAATGCGCGATCGAGGCGCTGCTCGGCGACGACGCTGAAGCCATCGCGGCCGACTGCGTGCGTGCGGCAGGCATCGCCTACGACCCGGATACCGCCGCGGCGGTCCGCCAGGCTGAGACACTTCTACTCCCCGTGCGCTCAAACGCCGCGCTCATGCTCGACGCCGGCGCGACCTCGGCCGAAGCTCACGACTACGCAAAGACTTGGTGGCCCTTCCACGAGCCCGATGTGATCGACAAGGCGATCACCCACCTCGAAGCGAGGACCTGGCGACCGTACGAGTCCTGCTACCCAGTCGGCCGCACCCTCTGCCGCCACTACGCCCTAGGCGATGACGCGCGCTTCGCCGATCTCCTCCACCTCCAGCTGAGCCCTGTCGACCTGATGGGGTAACGCCGTCGCCTATGCCGCGCGGATCCGGACGCGGCACACGCTGTCGAACATCGCGCGCGGAGCGACAGCGGGCGTGTTGTGCTGATCAGAGGAAGTACAAGCGCTGCGCGTCGAGTCGGGCTGGTCGTTCGCTGGGCCGATGGGTGCACCCGCCGCTGCTTGCAGCACTCGGTTTGAAGAGGTCCGGTCACACTTCTTGGGAGGTGTGCGAGTAGTTGTCAGTGGATCGAGACTTTTCGAGCGCAACGGACGTTGAGCTGCTGCGGCTGGCGGCGGGAAGCGACGTGGCGTTCACCGCGTTCTATCGCCGCTACGAGCGGCTCGTCGTCGGCTGGTTGCTGAACAGGACCCGGCGTCCTGACCTCACGGCGGACTTGACGGCCGAGGTCTTTGCTGCCGCTTACCTGGGTGCAGCCGGGTTTCGCGACGGCCCTGAGCCAGTGGGTGCGTGGTTGTTAGGGATCGCGCGGCACAAGCTGCTCGGCAGTCTTCGAGACGAGCGGATCGACAGCTCCGCGCGACGCAGGCTCGGTGTGGAGCGGATCGCGGTCAGCGATGAGTCGTTGGCGCGCATAGAGGAACTGCGCGACCTGGGTGCCTTGGAACTCCTCCACGGGCTTCCCGAGGATCAACGCGAGGCAATCCGGGCGCGGGTCATCGATGATGCCGACTACGCGGAGGTCGCGGAACGGCTTGCGATTTCGCCTGCGGCAGCACGTCAGCGCGTCAGCCGCGGCCTGGCCACGTTGCGCCGAACCTTACAACGCGAAGGAGAACAGCCATGATGCTGATACCGGAGGTTGAACGCACGCTCGGGGACGCCGTGCGACGCGACGTGCTTCGCGCTAGCACTCGTCACAAGCGGCGAGGACTGTGCTCGTACACGGCTGATATTGGGCGGCGCGGGCGCCCGCTGGCAGTCATCGCACTTCTTGTCGTCGGAGGGGCTGCCGGGGCGGTCACCGCCGCAGGTAGCTCGCGAGTCCCGGCGCCGGTGCCACCCAGCTCCGTGGCTACGCGGCCGGTTCCTCGGGCCCAGACGCCCGCGCCCGACAGCGCTACGACGCCAGCGCCTCGCGCAGAGCCGATCGCGCCCGAGAGATCTGCGACGACGCCAGCGCCCCGCGCAGAGCCGATCGCGCCCGAGAGATCTGCGACGACGCCAACGCCCCGCGCAGAGCCGATCGCGCCCGAAGCTCTACGACGCGGCCGGCGCCCCGCGCAGAGCCGATCGCGCCCAGGAGCTCTGCGAGGCGGCCGGCGCCTCGCGCAGAGCCGAGCAGCTCTGCCACGCGGCCCGCGCCTGCGTCCGCGCCCAGCCCTGCCTGACCATCGCACCACAACTCAGCGGCTTTAGAGCACCCAAAACCCAATAAGCACGGGCCAGAACGCCACGCGTGGGGTGTCTTCTAAACCGAGGGTCGCGGGTTCGAATCCTGCCGGGGGCATTGAGATGCCCCAGCCACGTCGATTGCCCAGCCGCCCCGACGGCAGGCAAATTGGACGCCACGCTGCCCGGCCGAGGCCGAGGCCGAGGGAGAAGCGCGTCCGCGCCGCGTCGAAGCGGCGGTTCCACGGCCGGCCCGCAGGCTGGCGGCCGGGACGACCGCGGATCCCGGCAGGTGCCGCGAACCCGGGGGTGGCCTCGGTTGCGGTCTCAATGATTGAGGTTTTCCGATATTGCCCCCGCGCCGAGTGCTTCGTATCGTCGGTCGGGCCAACCAGCCGAGCCTTCAGGGGGTCACATGCCGCTCTATCGTCGATGCCGCAGCGGGCTGCTCGCCGAGCGCATCAAGGTGAAACACCGAGTGCCACGCCGCGCGGCAGCTGCGGCCATGGCGTTCGCCTCAATCGCGGCGGCTAACGGCTTGGCCGACACGCCGCCGAAGGGGACCCCCGATCTATCGAAGATGACGCTGCAGGCCTCGGATCTCGGCCCGGGAGCAACGCCGCTCGTCAGTAACTACTTCGATCCAGGACCGGGTTCGCACGTTCGCGCCGAGTACGACCGCGACTGGGGGGCCGTGAGTACCACCGGGCACGTCAAGCTCCAGCAACTCCAGACCGTGATCACGCTCCTCACCTCGACCATGTGGACGCAGGCCGTCTTCGGCCAGGTAGCGAGCATTTATGGCGCCAGCGCCGGACGTGCTGACCTGATCGCCGACGTCGACTCCGGCAACGGATCGAGCGCCACGATCAAGGACAGCAGCTTCAGCAAGCTCCGAAGCATCGGCATCGGCCAGCAGTCGCTCTATGAGTCGGCGACGATCGCCGCCAAGGGATCGACACTCGTTGCGGGATTCGCGTGGATTCGCGTGAACACCGCGATGGCGTTCATCCTGGTCGTGGCGCCCAAGCCGCCGCTGGCCGACTCGGTCACGATCGCGCTCGCGAAAGCGGTCGCCGCGCATATGGCGTCGGTGTTCGCGGCGCAATGAACCCTCACGTGTCAACCGCGGCAGCGGCGCTCACGGCGGTGGGGCGCCCGCACGCCGCCGCCGCGATCGCCCCAGTCCTTCCTCTCCGTCGGCCGAGGGCCACCGGCGGAGTTGCGGCGATCCGGCGCCTTTCCAACCGACACCGTGGTGAGCGCGCGCATCCATCGGGTGACGGCAAGGCGGTCTTTTATCCAAACGAAGGAGGTAACCGATGAAGAAGATCCTGGCCAGACGGAGGCCGGTGTCGCCGTCGATGGCAGTCGCGGTCACCGCCCTGGTGCTCGCGCTCGGCGCAGGTGCTGCTTACGCCAAATCGCATTTCCTGGTCACCAAGATCTCGCAGATCAAGCCGAGCGTGGTCAGGGAACTGCATGGCGCCAAAGGCGCCAACGGCAGCAATGGAATCAACGGCACGAACGGCGCGAACGGCAGGAACGGAACCAACGGCGCGACCGGGCCGACCGGATCGACCGGCGCCACCGGCGGCCCCGGACCGGCCGGTCCCGGCGCGTCGGTCCTCGCTGCCGTGCTGACGAGTCCCGGCTCGAGCGGTACCAGCACGACGTCGGCTGCCGTGGGCACGCTTCCGATTGAGCTCGCCTGTACCAACGAGGGAGCGAACACCCCGATCGCGAACCTGGAGACGACCGCGCACAGCTCCGCAGCTGCCACGGTTCGCTACGACGCGACGTGGGTCAGCCCCGCGGCGGGGACGTCATACACGAGCCCGACCGTTGAGCAGGCAAACGCAAATCTGCCGGCATCGGGGACATACAACATGCTCGACACCGCGCTCGCGGACACCGGCGGGGCGGATGTCACCTATGGCACGGTTTACCTCTCCGATGTGCCGAATTCGGGCGCGGCGACCACCGAGACGGTGAGCTTCCAGTTGACGACGGCTGGCACTAACTCGAGCAGCGTCTGCGCGGTCTCGGCACAGATTGTGCCCTCGAGCTGACGGTGCGCATCGGGCGGCCCGGGGACACCGGGCCGCCCAAGCGGGTTGAGAGTGACGCACGACGACCACGATTCAGAAGTGACCGACACAGGATGCGCTCGAGGCGTTGCACGACAGCGGTGGCGAGGCGGTGGCGATGATCGACGCGCGCGCCGTCGACAGCCGAGGCCTGGCGGATCAAGCGCCGGCGTGGCGGTCGGCTATTGCGCCCACCAGCTGAACTGGTGGATCCACGGGATCTGGCCGTAGAAGTCGTTTGTGAAACCGCTGTAGAGCCCGGACGGTGGGAGGAGGGGATGCGCGATCTCTATTGGGGCTCCGCGCGCGATGGGAGCGATCCATAGTCCGTCGTCGTGAACGTAGAGAAGGTCGCGCCCGTCGGCGGACCAAGTGGGCACGTTGGCGCCATCGACTGCCGCGACTCGCCGAGTCGTGCCGCTGCGGGTGTTCCAGACGTACACGGTGTGCGCTGCGTACCAGGCCGCGTCCGGCCATCCGCCTGTCAGCGCGATCGGCGCGCGGACGTAGGCGAGCAGCCCGCCCACAGGTGACCACGACGGGTCGAGAGAGATGCCCGAGCCGGACTGGCCCGGGGGTGCCACCACGAAGCCGACGCACCGTTGTGGGGTGAGTCGCGGAATCACGCAGCGCTGATGGTTGGGCCCGACCCAGGTTGTCGCGCCGGGAACGGACATGCATGTTCGCGTGGTGGCGTCGCAGGTTTCGACCGTCTTGCCCTGCCCGATCTCGCGGCCGGCGTTTGGTCCGTTGCCTACGACCGCCAGCGCGCCGTTCGCTGCGGCGGCGACCGCGTCCGTGACGCCGTCCGAGAGCGTTCGCGCGAGTAGCCGTGGCCTTGCGCCGGGCTCGGTGATCAGGGCGAGCGGTGAGCCGTCGTTGCTGTGAACGGCGCCACAGCAGTAGGCCCAGAAGCCGATGCCCCAGTTCGGCCACCAGCCGGCGAGCTCCGCGATCACTTCTTTTTCGCCGCCGCAGTGCGAGCAGGTGTGGACCGGGAACGACTGGTCGTTGCGGATGTGAAACCACGTTGTCGGCAGGCCCCCCGCGATTGGGTACGCGTCCACCGCCGTGACGGTGCCGACGGTCGAGACGGCGATCTGGCGTCCGTCGGGGGACCACGTGGCGCTCCAGATCGAGTCGGGGCGGGCACGCGTCGGCGACAGGTGGACGAGCGTGCGCCGCAAACCCGGCGGGGCGACGAGGTCCAGGCGCGTGACCGCCGGATACGGCGGGAAAGGCTCAGTCTGGTCCGTGGTGAGCGCGAGCACGTCGGCGGTTGGGCTCCAGCCGACAAGCCGGTTGACGTTTGGCCCAGCGACCATGCGGGTGTCGGTGCCGTCGCCGTGCGCCACCCATACCTCGCTCGCCTCCACGCCATCAGGGCCGGAGCGCTCAGCGAGATAAGCGAGCCAGCGACCGTCGTGCGAGAGCTGCGGCGAGTTGGGCGTGAAGCCAGCCGGCACCGGAAGTCGCCGCAGCGTCCCGCTCGTACCGTCCAGCAGCCATAGCGCGTCGCGTGACACGAACGCGAGCTCGCCCTGGCCCGCGAATCCCCGCAGGTTTGCGAACGGCAAGCTCGCGGTCTCGCGTTCGACGCCGGCACCGCCACTTCGGCTCGCGAGCCAGCCGCCCACGATGGCTCCGAGGGCGAGTAGGGCGACGACGATCGCGCCCCGCCGCCGCCGTCGCCGAGCGCGCCGGCGTGCCTCCTCGATCAGCGCCTCGAGGCCGTCAGCGGCGACATCCTCGACGACCGCGATGCCATGAAGCCCCAGCACGACTCGCGCCTACGGCAGGCTTTCGATCATCGCCACCAGTTCGTCGCGGCGGTACCCGTGACGGCTGGCAACCGCCAGCAGCAGGCGCGCCTGCTCGAGCACCGCCGTGCGCTCCGGAGTCCCTGCCACCGTGACCCCGCGACCGCGCCGAAACTCAAGCAGCCCCTCGTCGCGCAGCAGCCGCAATGACCGCAACACCGTGTTCGCGTTCACCCCGAGCTCAGCGGCAAGATCCTTTGCTGGTGGCAGGCGCTCGCCAGGCTTCGCCTCGCCATCGAGAATCGCCCGCCGGATCTCCGCAGCAACCTGCTCAAACACCGCCGTCGAATCAGACCGCTCAATCCTCAACCGACGCACCACCAAACATGACACCAGCTTAGCTAGCACCATGGCGGGTGTCAACGATCAGGACACGCTGCCGCTGTCTGCTTCGGCTCCCAAGACGACAACGACCGCCGGCGGCGGAGTGAGCCGCGCGGCGCGGGCCGGCGGAGCACCTGGCCGGTGAGTGCCGCGATCCGTTCGCAATCCTCGCCGTGTAGCGGAGGATCGCCACGCCTGCGGCCTCGGCTGCCGCTGCGATCGGCGGACGCTGATCGTTCAGCGGCGGTCGTGCTCCGCCCGCTGCCTCAACCGACGCTGACGCCACGCGTAGTAGCCGAGCCCGGCGATGACGACGAGGACGATCAGCGCGATGAAGGCACCGTGGCGCCGATGGCCGGTCGTTGCTGCCAGCACGGCGATTGTGTCGGCCAGTGCGTGGATCATCTCTCTCCCTTGCTCTGGAGCGTCGTGGCCGCCAGGTCTGCGGCCCCCGGGGGCTCGCCTCTCGACGCGCTGACGATCAGTCGTGCCGCGGCGACAGCGTCCTTGGCGCTACGGCGTGCGCTCGCGTTCGTGCGAACCAGTATGGCGGGTATGCCGAGCGCCTCGGCACCACCAACGTCCGCGATCGGGTTGTCGCCGACCATCCAACGCAGGGGCGGATCGCCGCAGGCGCGCAACGCGACTGCGAATGCCTCGGGATGTGGCTTCTCAAATCCCGTCGACGCAGAGCTGAAAACGTGCTCCAACGACTCGCCGAGCCCGAGCTCGGTGACGAGCTTCGCAAGCTCCGGCACGTGGTTTGAGAGGATCGCATTGCGCCATCCCGCAGCCGCCGTGGTGCGGAGCGCAGCCCGAGTGTCGTCGAAGACCCGCCACTGCGTCGAAGCGTCGGTGTAGCGCCGCCGGACGGCCTCGGCCAGCTCCGCCACGCGGGCCTCCTCGACGCACCCGCGGATTGCGCCGCGCAGCAGTGGAGTCACGCTCTCCCACCACGCGTCGGCACTGGAGAGGTGGGGATGCGGCTCCTCGTGGCGGTCCCACGGGAACCCGCCCTTCAACGCGGCGCGGACCGCCTCGAGCTGCGCGGTGTGTCCGGGCGCGTGCTCGTCGAGCACCTCGAGCACGCATCCGCTCCACAGGCCGGGCCGCCATGCCAGCGTGCCGTCGAAGTCCCATAACACGACGCCGCGCATACTCGAATTATCGCCCTGACGCGAGGGCGGACCGCAACCGGCCCGTGGTCGTGGCCGGCTCCGACATCGCGGTCGTGCCCCGATCGGAAGGCAATCAGCGCTACGGCACGAGGCCGTAGGGAAACGAGCCGGTCAGGCATTCGCTGCCGTCTTCGGTGACGAGCAGCAGATCCTCGACCCGTGTGCCGCCAACGGCGGGGTCGACGATGCCGGGCTCGACTGCGATGACGTCGCCGCTGAGCAGCGGGCTCGGGTCCCCGCGGCCGAGAATTGGCGGCTCGTGGACCTCCAGGCCGACGCCGTGGCCGAGGCTGAAGTAGAAGCCCTCGCGGAGCGTCTCGCCGGGCGCCTTCGTGCGCTGCGTGGGGTATCCGGCGGCCTCGAAGACATCGCAGGCGAGGCCGTAGAGCTCGACTCCGGTCGTGCCGGGGCGAATGGCGGTGCAAGCCCGCTCGTGCGCCTCGAGCACCAGTTCGTGGATCCCGGCGATCGCGTCGCTGATCTCGCCCCGCACGAACGCGCGCGTCATGTCCGACCAGCATCCGGAGCTCTCATCACGCGGCCACAGGTCGATCTCGATCGGCGTGTTCGCCGGCAGCGGCCCGGCCCCCGACTCGTGGCCGACGGCTGCGTCCGGGCCCATCGGCTTGACCATGATGTCCGCCGGGGCGGGCGCGCCGCCACGGGCGCACACCTCTCGAATCCGTGCGCGCACCGCCTCCGCCGTCAGCAGCTCGCCCTGGTGCACCAGCGTCTCGCCGTCGATCGACGCCTCGCGCAGCATCGCCGCGGCTTCGCTCATCGCGGCAACCGCCACCTGCGAAGCGCGGCGGATCCCCGCCATCTCGGCTGGGCTCTTGCGACGGCGGCGCGCGATGAACAGCGTCTCGTCGGTCGTCAGGTCGACGCCGGCGGCGCGCAGACGGTCGGCCAGGGCGAGCGGGAACTCGGGCGGCACGATCGCCTCGCGGATCCCGAGTGCCGCGACGGCGCGCACGCACACCTCCGCGTCGGCATCGTCGCGTGGGAGGCCCTCGGCAATCAGCGCGTCGCGGCCGAGGGCATCGGCGAGCAGGCGTTCGATGTCCGGTGCCGCGGTCGCGATGCGGCCCTCCTCGAGGGCGTGCGTCAGGACGGCTCGGCGGCCGGCGGTCTCGAGATAGAGAAAGGCGTCGCCGATCGCCAGCGGAAGTTCGTGTCTCAGGGCCGGCGATCGCTCAGTGTCACCGTATATGAGGACGTTCATCGGCGGGAAGCCTCGCACAGCGAACGAATTCGTGCACCGACGCAGTGTTTGCCGCCCCTTTGGCGCCTTCGGCGGTGATTGTGGCCGCGAGGGGGCTATAGGCTCCGATGCGATGCGCATCCTGCGCCCCACCGCCCGGCTCTGCCGCGAGCTGGTCCGAGTGCTCCCCGAGCGCCCGTTCTCGATCGAGTTCTGGGACGGCGGGCTCGTCCCCGCGACCGTCCCCGGTGCGCCCACCTTCTACGTGCGACGCGCCTCCGCGGTCGCGCACGCGCTGCGTTCGCCCGGACCGCTCGGGCTGGGACGCGCCTACGTCGAGGGCTCGCTTGAGACCGACGACATCGACGGCGCGTTCCTGATCGTCGACGACTGGGTGCCGCCGGCGATAAACGGCGCCGACAAGCGCAAGCTGCTCGCGGCGCTGGTCCTGGCGGCGCTTCCAGCCGGGATCCCGCGCCGGCCCTCGACCGAGCTGCTGCTGGCCGGCGAGCGCCACAGCCCGGAGCGCGACGCCGCGGCGATCCGCTACCACTACGACGTCGGCAACGAGTTCTTCGCCCTGTTCCTGGACCCGTCGATGACCTACAGCTGCGCGCTCTTCTCACGCGGGGCGCAGACGCTCGAGGAAGCCCAGTACGCCAAGCTCGATCTGATCGCGCAAAAGCTCGAGCTGACGGCCGGACAGCGAGTGCTCGACGTGGGCTGCGGGTGGGGGAGCTTCGCGATCCACGCCGCGCGCGAATACGGGGTCAGCGTGACAGGCATCACGCTCTCGCCCTCGCAGGCCGAGTTGGCACGCGAGCTCGTCGCGCGGGCGGGGGTCGCCGACCGCGTCGAGATCCGGATCGCCGACTACCGCGAGCTGGAGGACGAGCCCTTCGACGCGATCGCCAGCATCGGCATGGCCGAGCACGTCGGCCAGTCGCAGATCGACCACTACGCCCGCTCGCTGTTTGGGGTCCTGAAGCCGGGCGGTGTGGTGCTCAACCACGCGATCAGCCTGATGCGCCCCGAGGAGGATCCGCTCGCCGACAAGTTCACGATGCGCTACGTCTTCCCCGACGGCGAACCGCTGCTGCTCTCCCGCGTGCAGCTCGCCTTCGAGCGCGCGCGCTTCTACACCGAGCACGTCGAGGGTTTCATGAGCGACTACGCGGTCACGCTGCGCCACTGGCACGACCGCCTCGACGAACACCTGCCGGAGGCGGAGCGGCTCGCGGGCGCCGAGCGGCTGCGCGTGTGGCGGCTGTACCTGCGCGCGGCCCGCCACGGCTTCGACGTTGGCTACACCGCTGTGTACCAGCTGAAGGCGCGCAAGAGCCTGGGAGGGTAGGGGCCGGGCTGGACCGGGCTCGGACCTCGGGCGGGGCACCCGCGCAACCGCGAAGGAGCGGTTGAGGTGCGCGCGCAGTGATCTGCACGCTGACGAGCTCTGGGATCATGTGCCACATGAAATCGCTGTCGCCGTCGCTGGCGATCGAGAGCAACGGCGAGCGCTCCGCGACGGTCGAGATACAGCGTCCGCCGCACGCCGCCCACACAACGCGTGTGAGCATCGGGGCGATGTCGCCGCGATGATGGCGGCCGCCGATCCCGCCGGCATGGCGTCTGTGTGGGAGATCGCTCCGGCGACCTACCGCCTTGCGGTTCCGACGCCGTTCGCCGTCGGTGCCGTCAACGCATATCTGCTGGCCGGAACGCCGTTGACGTTGATCGACGGCGGACCGAACATCGCGACGAGCCTTTTGGAGCTCGAACGTCTGGTGAGGACCTGCGGGTACGAACTCGCCGACATTGAGCTGCTGCTGATCACGCATCAGCACATGGACCATGAGGGACTCACGGCGATTGTGGCCGAGCGCTCAGGCGCCGAGGTCGCGTGCCTGCGACCGGTCGCCGATTACCTCGGCGCGCAGGCCGAGAATCAGCTTGCGGATGACCGGTTCGCACAAGCGCTGATGCGACGCCACGGAATCGAACCCCAGGTGGTCGACGCGCTCGCCTCGGTCGCATCGATCGTCGTCGGCCTCGGTGCGCCCGTTGCTGCAACTCGCCGCCTTGAACCGGGAGAGCTCATCGAGGCCGGCGGCCGCACCCTGCGTGCGCTTCACAGGCCAGGGCACAGTCCCGGCGACACGGTGTTCGTCGACGAGGCCTCCGGCGTCATGTTCTCCGGTGACCATCTGCTCGGCCACATCTCGTCCAATGCGCTCGTGACCGGCAAGCCCCAGGACGGCGTGCGGACCCGGACGCGACCGCTGCTCGAATATCGAGAATCGCTCATCGCCACAGGCAAGCTCGAGCTCGAAATCACGCTGCCAGGTCATGGCGAGGCGATCAGCGATCATCGCGCGCTTA
This sequence comes from uncultured Solirubrobacterales bacterium, assembly GCA_963788385.1. GTDB lineage: Bacteria > Actinomycetota > Thermoleophilia > Solirubrobacterales > Solirubrobacteraceae > Palsa-513. Next base: position 57,416 of record CAWBGR010000011.1, on the reverse strand, counting down.
TCGCGCGACGGCTCGAGGGCCAGCAGCTCAAGGCCGAGCGCATCCATGCGCTGCTGCGCGAGCGACCTCTTTCAGCCCACGAGCTGGCGAGCGCTCTCTACGGACGTGTCGCGTTCAGCCAGGCGTTCCTCGCCCTGTCCGAGGTGCTGGGTCACCTAGACCTGCTGATCGAGGACGGCCTCGTATCCGGTGACGAGGATGCGCAGGAGATCATCTTCCATGCGACTTGAGCTCAGTCGGCTGTTGCCACCACCGCCTCCTCCGTTGCCGTGAGGACCTTGGCGGCCGTGGCACCGCGCGTGCTCTGACACCTCACTCAGGCGGCCGCCCATACACCGCCCGCCACCACAGCTCAGCCAGCACGCGTGCGGTCTCCGCGGCGTCAGACCCGCCGACCACCACCTCGCGTACGACCTGCGCCTCGACCATCGCCAGCAGCGCGTTGGCCGAGGTCCCGGCAGGGATGTCGGCCGGTGCGATGCCGCGCTGCTGGTCGCCGCGGATGCGCCGGGCAGCGGCGTTTCGCAGCCGCATGATGTAGGGCTCCCACTCCGGCGGCATGCGATCCATCTGGCCGGAAAGCCGGGCCGCAAGCTGGAACACGGTGGCGTTGCGGTCGACCGCGGCGACGGTGGCGGTCAGCGCCCGGTGCAGATCGCGCCGCGGGTCGCCGTGGCCGTCCAGATAGGGGGCGGCCGCTTCGTAGATCTCCGAGAACGCAAGCTGGATCAGGCGGTCGATCACCGCGCGCTTGTTTGGGAAGTAGAAGTAGAGCGCCGTGCGGCTGACGAAAGCGCGGCGCGCGATCGCGTCGATCGTGATCCGCTCGAAGGGCTCCTGCGCGAGCGCTTCGCGAGCGGCGTCGAGGATCAGCGATTCGGTGTCGTTGCGGGAGGTATGGGGGAGAGAGGCGATCGCGAAAGCCTACGCTGCGGCCAGCGGTGCGCCGCGCCCCGTCCCCGGGCGCGGGACCTTGGTCGCGCTAACGTCTTGACATATCGATGGAACGGCTCTCGTCATACGGCCGCCGGCATCCACTCGGCATCGCGCGCCTGCGGTTTGGCGTCGGCATCTGGCTGCTCATACTCACCGCGATCCTGTGTTGGGAGCGACGCTGGTGGGGCCTGCTGCTGATCGCGCCCGCGGCGCTTCACTTCCACCTCGCCTATCGCCTGACACACCGCGCTCGGGGCTAGCGGCGCCAGGCCGACGCCGCGGTTCCCGCCGCCACGAGCGCGGGCAACGCTTTGCGCGTGTGTGACAAGAACGCGGACCTGCGGAGGCGTCCCTACGCCGCCGCGATCGCCAGGCATGCGTTCTGGCCGCCGAAGCCGAACGAGTTCGACAGCGCGAGCCGCACGCCGGGCGCCTCGCGGGCGCCGTCGACCAGGTAGTCCAGGTCGCACTCCGGGTCGGCCTGCGCGTAGTTGATCGTCGGCGGCAGCACCCCGCGCCGCAGCGCCTCGATGCAGACCAGCGCCTCGGTCGAGCCGGCCGCCCCGAGCAGGTGCCCGATCGCCGACTTGGTCGAGGAGACCGGCGGCGCGTCCTCGCCGAACAGGGTGCGGATCGCGATCGACTCCACGCGGTCGTTGATCGGCGTACCGGTGCCGTGCGCCGAGATGAAACCGACCTCGCCGGGGCCGACGCCGGCGTCCGCGAGCGCTGCGCGCATGGCGATCAGCGCGCCGGCGCCGAACTCGTCGGGCTGGACCATGTCGAAGGCGTCGTTGGAGGCGCCGTAGCCGACGATCCGCCCGTAGACGGTCGCGCCGCGCGCCTGCGCGTGCTCCTCGCGCTCGAGGATCAGCACGCCCGCGCCCTCGCCCATCACGAAGCCGTCGCGGCGTGCGTCGAAGGGCCGCGAAACACCCTCACTCGACAGCGCGCCCATGCGCCGGAACGCCGCGATGCACAGCGTGGTCATCGCGGCCTCGGCGCCGCCGGCCACGACGACATCGGCGGTGCCGCGCTCGATCATCCGCATGCCCTCGCCGATCGCGTGCGCGCCGGTGGCGCAGGCCGAGGCGACACTGAAGCCGGGGCCGTGGACGCCCAGCCGGATCGCGACCGCGCCGGCGGCGGCGTTGGGCATCATCATCGGCACGAAGTTCGGCGAGACGCCGCGTTCGCCGCGCGCGAGGAACGACTCGCACTGCTCCTGCAGCGTGATCAGGCCGCCAACGCCGGTCCCGATGATCACCGCGACGCGGTCGGGGTCGCAGTCCGCAAGCCCCGCCTCAGCGGCCGCCTGGTCGGCCGCCGCAACGCCGAACTGCGCAAAGCGGTCGGTGCGCCGAGCGACGCGCGGGTCCATGTAGCGCTCCGGGTCGAAGCCGAGCGCCCGCGACTCGCCGTCCACGATGCCCGATCGGCCCGCCGCGAGCGCCTCGAAGAATGCGTCGGCGCCCTCGCCGAGTGAGGTGACGACGCCGCGTCCAGTGACCGCGACGCTCACGCCGAGGCGGACTCGTTGGCGAGCGAGAGCGTGAGGCGGACCGCGTCGCCGACGCCGGCGATCGACTTCAGCTCGCCGTCGGCGATCTTGACGTCGAAGCGGTCCTCGAGTGCGGTCACCAGCTCCACCAGCTCGAGCGAGTCGATGTCGAGGTCGCGCCATTCGGTCTCCATCGTTGCCTCGGCGGCGCCGGGGACCTTCAGCGTCTCGAGCTCTGCGCGTACGCCGTCGAGAACTTCAGCTTCCGTTATGGCCATCAGCTGCTCCTTGTCATGGGGTTCAAATGTCCTTCCACGTCGTGAGGCCGGCGGCCCAGACGAAGCCGGCGCCGAACGCCACCATGCCGACCAGTGATCCGGGCGCGAGGTGACCGTCGCGTTCAGCGGCCGCGAGCGCGAGCGGAATCGAGGCCGCCGAGGTGTTCGCGGTCCACTCGACGTTGAACGAGACCTTCTCGTGCGCGATGCCGAGCGAATCGGCGACGGCGGCGACGATCCGCGCGTTGGCCTGATGGGCGACGAAGTAGGCCACCTCATCGACGCCGACGCCGTTGCGCGCCAGGACCTCCTGCGCGGCCTCGCTCATCCGGGCCACGGCGTGGCGGTAGACCTGCTGGCCGGCCATCCGCAGCTTCGGCTCGTCGCGCTCCGCGAAAAGGGTGTCTGCCAGCGTGTCGTCGTAGCCGAAGACGAAGGAGCCGATACCGCGGCCGGGTGCGCCGGGACCGACCAGCACGGCGCCGGCGCCGTCGCCGAACAGCACGGCGGTTGCGCGATCCTCGTGGTCGGTGATCCGCGACAGCGCCTCGGCGCCGCAGACGAGCACCTGGCGCGCGCGGCCGCTCTCGATCAGCGCGGCGGCGTAGTCGAGGCCGTAGAGAAAGCCGGTGCAGGCGGCGTTGATGTCGAGCACGCCCGCCCGGGGTGCGCCGACCCGGGCGGCCACAGCGGGCGCCAGACCGGGCGTGAGGCGGTCCGGGGTGATCGTCGCGATGATGAGGTGGTCTACTCCGGCTGCACTGCAGCCGGCGTCAAGGACCGCATCCGCGCACGCCCTCGCCGCGAGTTCTGCGAGCGTCTCGGTCGCCAGCAGGTGGCGGCGCTCGCGGATGCCGGTGCGCCGGACGATCCATTCGTCGCTCGTGTCCAGCCGCGCGACGAGGTCGGCGTTGGTGATCAGCTGATCCGGCACGGCGGCGCCCACGCCGAGGATCGTCGGCGTCGGACGCTCGCCCGCCGGCGGCGCAGGCATAGTCATCGGAGCGCAGCACACCTCATTTGCACCCGGTTTCGCACGACATTTGACACCTCGCGCGGAAGTGTCAAACCAGTGGCCCCTCAGCTGCTGGCGGCGACCGAGCGCCCAGGATGCAGGTAATAGAGCGCGACGACGCCGCAGAGGACGAGGCTCGCCGATGCGCTGGTGAAGGCAACGCCGATCGCGATCGCGTAGACCAACAGGCCCGCGCCGTTGCGCCGGACGAGGTAGCCGACCTGCTGCTCACCGACCCAGGGGGCGAAGAGCTTGCGCCGCGCCGCCCACACGTAGGTGCTGAAGAACGCGATCGACATCGCGAGCAGTGTCCCGGCGTAGACGGCGGCCGCGACGTGCTCGTCGGCGCCGTCGTGCAGGTAGCTGGCGAGCAGGCTCGTGGGAAACGGGATCGCGGTGACGATCATCAGCAGCACCAGGTTCAGCACCATCAGCGTGCGGTCGGCGTGCTCGATCCGCTTGAACTGTGCGTGGTGGTTCATCCAGATGATCCCGATCGTCAGGAAGCTCACGACATAGGTGGCGTAGTGGGGCCACTCGTTCGCGAGCGCGCGCGCGAGGCCGCCGCGGGGCGCGCTGACGTGCAGGCCGAGCACGAGCAGCGTGATCGCCACCGCGAAGACGCCGTCGCTGAAGGTCTCGAGCCGGTCGGTGCTGTGGGGCGGGGGTGGTGCGGGGGTCGGGACTGTCATCGGCGCCACGGCGCACGCTAGCGGGATAATCAGTCGCGTGGACGAATTCGGCGGGCGGTGGAGTGCACCGGCGAGAGGCGGCCGGCCGTCGGTCGATCTCGCGTGCTCTCGTTTCGCGTCCGGGCGCCCGCCCGTGGTTGTGCCGGTGTCGTTGCAGCCGATCCGGAGGAGGAGGTGCGGTGTCTGAGGTGGTCGTCATCGCGAAGCTCGTTCCGCGCGAAGGACGCCTCCAGGATCTGCTGGATGTCCTCGCGGCACTCGTTCCGCGCGTGCACGCTGAGGAGTCCGGGAACCTGCTCTATGCGGTGCATCGAACGCGCGGCGAGGAGAACGGGCAGGTCGTGATGGTCGAGCGGTTCGCTTCGATCGAGGCCTTCAAGGCGCACGGTGCGAGCGCGACGATGGCCGAGCACCAGCCGCTGCTCGCCGCGGTACTGGACGGCCCGGCGGAGGTGACCGTGCTCGATCCGGTCGTCTTCGGCGAGTCGGCGAAGGGGAGCCTCGCAGGGTGAGCGCGGCGGCGGGCGAGGAGGCGGGTTCCTTCGAGCGCGCCCCGAGCGCGTTTCGCGATTGGGTGATCGCCGCCGAGCCGGGGCGCTACCACCTCTACGTCGCGGCGGCCTGCCCGTGGTGCCATCGCACGATGATCGTGCGCGAGCTGATGGGGCTGGGGGCCGCTGTCGGGATCTCCTACCTTGATCCGATCCGCGACGAGCGCGGGTGGGAGTTCACGGGCGGGCGGTTCGTCGACGAGGTCGAGGGCATGCGGTTCCTCTCGCAGGCCTACGAGCGAAGCGGCGCGGACCCCGGCGCCCGGATCACCGCGCCGGTGCTGTGGGACCGCGAGGCGGGGCGAATCGTCAACAACGAGTCAAGCGAGATCATCCGGATGTTCGAGGCCGGCGCGTTCGGCGGCGACGGCCCGGATCTCTACCCGGCCGCTCTGGCCCCGGAGATCGACGCGATCAACGAGCGCGTATATGAGACGCTCAACAACGGCGTCTACCGCTGCGGGTTCGCCCGCTCCCAGGCGGCTTACGAGGCGGCCTTCTGGCCGCTGTTCGAAACGCTCGACTGGCTCGAGGGGCTGCTGGGTAGGCGCCGGTTCCTGGTCGGTTCGGAGCCGAGCGAGGCCGACTGGCGCCTGTTCCCGACACTCGTGCGCTTCGACGCCGTCTACCACGGCCATTTCAAGTGCAACCTGCGGCGGCTCCTCGACTACCCAAACCTGTGGGGCTACACGCGCGAGCTCTACCAGCGCCCGGGTGTCGCCGCGACCGTCGAGCTCGACGAGATCAAACGCCACTACTACGCGACACACCGCTCGATCAACCCGAGCGGGATCGTGCCGGTGGGGCCGGCGATCGATTTTGCGGCGCCGCACGGGCGCGGGTGAGCGCCACGCTCGCCGAGCCGGGTGGCGGCGCACCGCAGCGCCGCCGGTAGGGTTCGGGCATCCACGTATTCCTCGACATCGGCTCGGGCGTTGGCCCGCTTCTCATTGACGCGACCGACTTTGGCGCCTTCAAGGTCGTGATCGCCGGCGGTCACGACGTCGAGTCCGCGCGGCGCGCGCTGACGCCGGTCGCCGAGCTCCTCGATGAAAGGGACGCCATGGTCGACGCCGGCGAGCTGACTCTGCTGGCCGGCGAGCTGGCTGAGAGCTCGGAGTGGATCGAGAGCTTCGCAGGCATGCTCGACTATGCGCGGTCGAAGGGCTGGGTTTCCGACAGCGCCGGAGCCACGCGGATCCAGGCTCACGTGGAATGGTCTGACGCGGCGCCTGAGGGCTGATTGTCGAGCGCGTTCAGGCGCTGCTTGACGCGGACCAGATGTTGATGCCGCCGTCGCCGGCGTGGCGGTCGATCTCGGTGAGTTCCTCGGCGCTGAACTCGGTGTTGGTGAGCGCGGCGACGTTCTGCTCGAGCTGGGCGACGCTTGAGGCGCCGAGCAGCGCGGAGCTGACGCGGGGGTCGCGCAGCACCCAGGCGATCGCGAGCTGGGCGAGCGACTGGCCGCGGCGGGCGGCGATCGCGCCCAGCGCGCGGGCACGCTCGAGGTTCTCGTCGGTCAGCATCTTTTGGGCGAGGGCCTCGCCCACCCGGACGCGTGAGTCCTGCGGGATGCCGTCGAGGTAGCGGTCGGTGAGCATGCCCTGGGCGAGTGGGGAGAAGACGATTGCACCGACCTTTTCGCGGCCCAGCACGTCGAGCAGTCCGTCCTCGACCCAGCGGTTCAGCAGCGAGTAGGAGGGCTGGTGGATCAGTAGCGGCGTGCCGAGGCTGCGCAGGATCTCGATCGCGTGCTCGGTGCGCTCGGGCGAGTAGGAGCTGATCCCGGCGTACAGCGCCTTGCCTTGGCGCACCGCCGTGTCCAGCGCGCCCATCGTCTCCTCGAGCGGCGTGACGGGGTCGACGCGGTGGGAATAGAAGATGTCGACGTAATCGAGGCGCATGCGGGCCAGCGACTGGTCGAGGCTCGAGAGCAGGTACTTGCGCGAGCCGAAGTCGCCGTAGGGGCCGGGCCACTGGTCATAGCCCGCCTTCGTCGAGATGATCAGCTCCTCGCGGTAGGGGCGGAAGTCCTCGCTGAAGATGCGCCCGAAGTTGGTCTCGGCGCCGCCGTACGGTGGGCCGTAGTTGTTGGCGAGGTCGAAGTGCGTGATGCCGAGATCGAACGCGCGCCGCAGGATCGCGCGGCTGTTGGCGAGCGGGCGGTCGTCGCCGAAGTTCTGCCAGAGGCCGAGCGAGATCGCCGGCAGCTCGATTCCGCTCGCGCCGACGCGGCGGTAGGCCATCTGGTCGTAGCGCGTGGCCTGCGGGACGTAGACGGGGTTCGCGCGGGCGGGGTCGTAGGGCACGGGCGCGAGTATGCCAAACGAACTCACGGTTGCGGGCCGCCGCCGCGAGTTGGCCGAGCCCGCCCCGGCCGGCGGCCCCGGCGCTGCTAGATTGGGGGCGCCTGGTGGGCGTAGCTCAGTTGGTAGAGCTCCGGGTTGTGGTCTCGGCGGTCGCGGGTTCGAATCCCGTCGCTCACCCTGAAAGCCGTGGCGGACGGGCCGGCCGTCTGCCCGTACGAAGAGAGGCGGACACGGGTTGGCGGTGTGGAGAGAGGAGCCCGAGTGCGAGCCTGCTGCAGCCGGGATGAAGCCGGAGGTTCTTGACGAGCTGGCCGGCAACTTCTCGCAGGCCGTTGATGAGGCGGCGCTCTTCAACGGCGCGCAGATGGCGGTCTACCGTCACGGGCGTCTTGTCCTCAGCGTGGGAGGCGGGCTGGCGCGTGCGCGGACCGCCACGCCGGTGTCACCCGACACGATGTTCGTCATCTTCAGCTCGACGAAGGGACTCGCGGCGCTGGCGATGTGGATGCTGCACGAGCGCGGTGCGTTCGATTTCGACGAACCGGTGGTCAAGTACTGGCCCACGTTCGACTCGCAGGTGGCGGAGAAGAGCAAGGTGACGATCCGCCACGTGATGGGGCATCGCGGTGGCTTCCCGACTGGTCCAGAGTGGTTCACGGCCAGGTGGTGGGGCGATCGGGAAGCGCTTGTCCGCGCGATGGAGGAGGCGCCGCTGGCTTGGGCGCCGGGCGAGGCGAACGGCTATCACCCGCTGAACTTCGGCTGGGTTCTCGACCAGTTGTGCGTCCTCACCGACTCGCAGGGGCGCGACATGGGCCAGTTCCTCCTGGACGAGGTGTTCGTGCCGCTCCAGATCACGGGCGCGTTCGTCGGGTTGCCTGACGATCCGGCGCTCGAGGCGCGTGTCGCCTGGGCCGAGGATCCGCAAGAGCCCGTCGACGGGGATCCCCCGGCGCCCGGAGCCTCACCGCAGACACCGGCGATCCAAGGCGACCTTGCGTTCCGCTCACCCATCCAGCACGACCGCCATCGCGAGACGCCGGAACTGAGCATCCCGTGGAATCGGCCGGCGGTCCACCGCGCTGTCGTGCCGGGAGCCGGCGGCGTCGCGACCGCTCGTGACCTGGCGAAGGTCTACGCCGCACTGGCGCTCGGCGGCGAGATTGACGGCGTTCGTCTCATCAGCACCGAAAGTCTCGAGCAGGCGATCGTGCCGACGAACGCGCAGGGGGATGTGGACCGCACACTGGGCACGCCGATGCGCTGGGGTACCGGCTGGCATATCGGCACCGCGGCCGAGCAGCTGCGCGCCGCGCTCGGCCCGGCGGCCGGCGATCCGGCGGCCGAGCACTCGAACATGCGCTTCTTCGGTCACGGGGGCCGCGGCGGGCAGATGGGGTGGGCAGCTCTGGATCGCGCCCTCTCCTTCGCCTTCACGACCACCGGCCAGCTGCGAGTGGCCGAGTACCAGGCGTGGATGCTCGAAATGCAGCGCCTGGTGTTTGAGGCCTGCATCGACTGAGTGCCGTGCAGCTCGGCCGGTTCGTCGTGGCTGCGCGTCCGTGGCATCACCGCCCGGGAACGCCCGCGTTGGGAAAGGCGCAGCGCAGGGGGACAAAGCGGATTCTGGCTAATGCGTGGGCAGCAACACGGTTCGCGCGACCTCACCGGCGCGGAGATCGGCGAAGGCGGCGTTCACCTCCTCCAGCGGGCGCTCGCGGCTGATCAGCTCGTCGAGCATCAGACGACCGCCCATGTAGAGGTCGACGAGCATCGCGGTGTTCATCCACTGCGTGCCGGTGGGGCCACCGCTCATGACCGTCTTTCGCGGTGAGGCGGGCAAGCTCATCGGAGCGTCGAACGGACTCGTGACTCCGACGACCACGAGAGTGCCGTCTGGGCGGGTGCAATCAAACGCCTGGCGCACCGTTTCAGGCGTGCTGATGACCTCGAACGCATAGTCGACGCCGGCGCCGCGGGTGATCTCGCGTGCAGCCGTGAGCGGGTCGGCGAGCTTTGCGTTCACCTTGTGCGTGGCGCCGAACTCGGCGGCCAGGGCCAGCTTCGCCTCGCTGACATCCACGGCGATGATCGTGCTCGCGCCGGCGAGCCGCAGCGACTGAAGCACGTTCAGCCCCACCCCGCCACAGCCGATCACAAGCGCTGAGGCGCCGGGCTCGACCTTCGCGTTCCCGAACACGGCGCCGTAGCCCGTGCGCACGCCGCAGCCAATCAGGCAGACCTTCTCGAGCGGTGCGTCCTCGCGGATCTTCACGCAGGTTCGCTCACCGACGACCGCGTACTCGGCAAAGCCAGCGATATGGGCCATGTGATAGATCGGCCGGCCGTCCCTGCTCAGCCGGGTGCTGCCGTCGTAGAGCACGCCGCTGAAGCCGAGTTGCGTGCAGTGCCGCGGGTCTCCGTTCCAGCATTGCGCGCAGTGGCCGCACCCCGGTACCCAGCCGAGCACGACGTGATCCCCGGGCCTCACGTAGCGGACATCTGATCCGACGGCTTCAACGACGCCGGCTGCTTCGTGCCCGAGCACCATCGGGAAGCTGCCGGCGTACATCGGCAGCTCGCCCGCGAGCGCGTGTGCGTCCGAGCCGCAGACACCGCTGCCGACGATCCGGACGAGCACATCGCCGGGCAGCGGATCTGCCAGGTCGACCTGCTCGATCTGCAGATCCTCGTTGGGGCCGTAAAGCACTGCTGCTTTGATTTTCACCAATCCGCACTTTCGTGGTGAAGGTGTTGCCTGGATTACGGCTGGCGCCGCCGAGGTGTCTGTCACCAGGATCCTCGCCTGTCAGGCAAGGACAGGCAGCCAGCTTAGCTTGACTTCGCGTTCGCTGTTGAACATGGCCCTAGCGTTATGATGCCGCCGATGAGAAGTGATCTTCGGGTAGCGGGGGACCCCGAAACCCTGATTCATCCGGGCGCACGCCGCGAAGTCGTTCTGTGAGCACCGAAACGCGTCGCGCGCCATTGCGTAGTTCGCAGCTCGTCGGCGGTAATCGTGGTGCGGCCGCGCGGGCGTTTCTGCGTGCTGTGGGCTTCACGGATGAGGACTTTGACAAGCCGCAGATCGCAGTTGCCGACGCCGGCAACGAGGTTACGCCGTGCAACGTGCATCTTGGTTTGCTCGCGCAGGACGTCAAGGAGGGCGTACGCGCGGCGGCGGCCGTTCCGCTCGGCTTCTCCACTATTGCGGTGTCTGACGGCATCGGCATGGGCCACGAGGGCATGCGGGCGTCGCTGCCATCGCGTGATCTGATCGCCGACTCGGTGGAGCTGATGATGGTGTCGCAGCGCTTCGATGCGCTGGTCGTGATCGCCGGCTGCGACAAGAGCTTGCCGGGGATGCTAATGGCAACAGCTCGGGTGAACGTGCCGAGCGTCTTTCTCTTTGGCGGTGCGTCACTGCCGGGTCACATCGACGGGAACGACATCAGTGGGCAGGAGGTATTCGAGGCGGTCGGTGCCGCGTCGTACGGCTTCATCGATGCTCACCAGCTTGGGCGCGTGGAGCGCCACGCCTGCCCGGGGCCGGGGTCCTGCGCGGGTATGTTCACCGCCAGTTCGATGGCAGTCGTCGCCGAGGCGCTCGGCATGAGCCTTCCCGGGAGTGCCTCTCCGCCCGCCGTGTCGGCGGCACGCCAGGTCTATGCTCGCCAGTCGGGCGTGACTGCGGCGGCGCTGCTCGAAGCGGACATCCGGCCGCGGGACATTCTCACGCGAGCCGCGTTCGAGAACGGCTTGACCGTTGGCGCTGCCGTCGGCGGTTCGACCAATATCGTGCTTCACCTGCTCGCACTCGCGCGCGAGTGCCACGTTGAGTTCTCGCTGGCTGACATCGAGCAGCTCGCGCGGCGGACGCCGCAACTCGCCAACCTGCGCCCGTCCGGCATGTATCACATGGTTGATCTCGATCGCGTGGGCGGGGTACCGGCGGTGATGGCCGAGCTCGCACAGGCCGGCCTGATCAACCTTGATGCACTCACGGTGACGGGCGCGACGGTGGGCGAAAACCTGACCGCGGCCGATCCTCCGCCACCGGATGGCGACGTGCTGCGCGCCCGCTCGGCTCCGCTTCGGCCCGGTGGCTCACTCGCCGTGATGTCTGGAAACCTCGCGCCCGACGGGGCCGTGCTGAAGACCACGGGGCTCAAGCGCGACCGCTGGGAGGGCCCCGCGCGGGTTTTCGAGCGCGAGGAGGACGCCTATGCCGCCGTCAATTCGGGGCAGATCCAACCGGGCGATGTGGTCGTGATCCGCTACGAGGGACCTCGCGGCGGACCGGGCATGCGGGAGATGCTCACGGTGACCGCCGCGATCTTCGGTGCAGGCCTCGGCGGGGACGTTGCGCTCGTGACCGACGGGCGGTTCTCGGGTGCGACGAGGGGAGCATGTGTTGGCCACGTTGCCCCGGAGGCGGCGGTAGGGGGCCCGATAGCGCTCGTCGAGGAGGGCGACACGATCATTCTGGACATTCCCAGTCGCCAGATCGAGCTTGCCGTCGACGCCGGCGAACTCGAGCAGCGGCGGGCGCGCTGGGCCGCTCCGGCGCCGCGGTTCACCAGCGGAGCACTTGCCAAGTACGCGCGCCTTGTGGGGTCGGCTTCGCACGGCGCGCCGTGCGGCTGAGTAACGACCATCACCGGCATCACTGACGAGCTCCCGCCGGCGCATGCGGGTCGCGGCGTCCAGGTTTCTTGGTGACACAACCTGGCACCCTCGCGATCCGCGTTGACCCGCAGCGGCGGATGTCCTGGAAGCAGGAACTGCAGACCCTGCTACCGGACCTGAGGGTGGTCCTCATGGAGGAGGACGCCTACGATCCCGCCGAGGTGACGTTCGCCGTCGTCTGGAGCCCGCCCGACGGATGGCTGGCGGCGCTGCCGAATCTCCAATGTGTCGTGTCGGTTGGAGCTGGCGTCGATCACATCCTCAAGGACCCTGATTATCCTCGACACGTCCCCATTCTGCGGACGGTCGATGACGCGTTGCGCATGCGGATGAGCGAATACGTCGTGCTCCACGTGCTCCGCTTTCACCGCCGGCTGCCGGAGGCCGAGATCGCGCAGCGGGCGGGAGAGTGGATCCAGTACGTCGAGCCGCCTGCGGCCGAGATCACCGTAGGGATGCTGGGACTTGGCAGCCTCGGATCGGCTGCCGCGAGGGCGCTCGGATTGCTCGGCTACCGCGTTGAGGGATGGACTCGTCGCGGACGCGCGGTCGATGGTGTGATCGTTCATCACGGTGATCGCGGTCTGACGACGATGCTGTCACACAGCGACATCGTCGTCTGCATGCTTCCCCACACCGCCGCCACGGAGAACATCCTCAACGCCGCGGCGTTCGAAGCGATGCCACACGGCAGCGCGCTGATCAACGCCGGGCGCGGTGAACAGCTCGTCGAGGAAGACCTGCTCGCGGCGCTCGCCAGCGGTAGGCTGCGCGGCGCAACGCTAGACGTGTTCCGCGCCGAGCCGCTGCCACCAGCCAGTGCTCTGTGGTCACATCCCCGGATCCTGATCACCGCCCACACGGCGAGCTCAGTCGATCCGATTCTGGGGGGCCGTCTGATAGCTGAAAACATCGCGGCGTTTCGTCGCGGTGACACGGTCGCGGAAAGGGTGAACATTGACCAGGGATACTGAGTCGCGCGCGCAGATCGAGAACATGCTGGCTCGATATGCGTGGGCGTTCGACACCAACGACCTCGACGGGCTCCGCGACTGCTTCACGCCGGACGCGGAGTTTGAGGTGAGTGGCGGCGCAGGCGTCGCCGTCGGACGCGATGCGGTGGTGTCGGAGCTCGCGCGACTTCGCGCGAGGCACGAGCCGGGTGCCACGACGCCGTGGCACCTCATCTCCACGCTTTCGATCGTCAGTACCGGGGCGGATACCGTGTCGGCGCGATCAAGGTTCATGCTGGTCGTGTCCGAGCGTGACGGCCCGCCGGCGCTCGTGAGCGTGGGCTGGTACAGCGACGAGATCGTCAACTCCGACGGCGCCTGGCGGTTGCGGCGACGCCGCGTCCTGCGCCCGCACGAGGCATGAGCCCGGCCACGCGCTCAGCGCTGATCGTCCGCCGTGTGAAGCTCCACGCTCCCGCGGCCGGCGAGCGAACCGCACTCATGCGCCGCTAACGCAGCGGGGGCTCGTCGCTGCTGGGACTGCGCGGGAGTTCCTCGAGCGCCAAGGTCTCCAGCATCGCGCGCACCTCCAGGCGCTCGGCTGCCCCCAACGGCAATCGCGGCAGTCGCGGATGGCCGCCGGGAAGGCCGAGCAGCTCCAGTGCGGCCTTGATCCCACGGATGCTTCCGTAACGGTTCGCGGCGTACAGGCGCATGACATTGGCGTGGGCCGCGAGCGCAGCCGCGTAGTCGCCGGCGTTGAAGTGATCGGTCACCGAAGCGCATAACCGCGGCGCGAGATTGCCCTCCGAGCACAGGTAGCCCGACCCGCCCAGAGCCAGCGCCAGCAGCGCGTGGGCGGGACCACCAACATGGACTTCGACGTCCGCCGCAAACGTGTCGATGATCCGTATGAGATATGCGATCTCGCCGGCGGCGACGGTGCAGTTGATTCCGATCACGGCGAATGACGCGCAATCACGTCGCTGAGGACCTCGATTGGAACCAGATAGCCCGCGTACTGATGCGTCGCGACCACGGCCGGGATGTTGATGTTGGAGAGCACCTCGTCGAGGTAGCGCTCGATCTCGAGCGGCGTCGGCACGACGCCGTGGCCGACATCGAGCGAGTAGATCTGCATCGCGTCGAGTCCGGCCTGCTCAACCGCCGCGCCGAAGGCCACCATCTCGCGCGCGGTGCGCGGTTCGACTCCCATCGCCCGCACCGGCGTGTGTCCCTTCAGCTCCTCGGCGGCGATCCTCAGGACCTCGTCGCGCTCGGCTGCGCCCAGGGTGTGGGCCTCGCCGCTCCCGCTACCCGCCACGTACACACCGATCCCGGCATCGCGCAGTCGCCTGAAATGCTCCCGCATGCCGGCCTCATCGAGCTCTCCGCTCCGCGTGAACGCGGTGAGCGAGATGACGAACGTGCTCTTAGGCGTGAGATTCACGCAATGCTCCCGCCGCACCGTCGCGCGAAACCGGTTGCCTGCGAGCGTCGAACGCGCGGTACGGGACGGCGAGCGCTCCGCATCGCCTACGCGAGGCTCCCCTTGGTGATCCCGAGCGTCTCGCGCAGCCCGCCGGAGGCGTACTCGCTCCTGAACACGCCATGGTGCTGCAGGCGGGGGACCACCTCCTCCACGAAGTCGCGCAGACCCTCGGGCAGATCGGTCGGAAGGATGTTGAAGCCGTCGGCTGCGTGCTCGTCGAACCACGTGATCATCTCGGCGGCTATCTCGTCCGGGCTGCCGACAACAAGCCGGTGACCGCTGCTGCTCGCGATCCGCTGCATCACCTGCCGCAGCGTGAGATCCTCGTCATCCGCCATCCGGATGAACAGCTCGGCACGCGAGCGCGGCGCGTTGGCAGGAAGCCGCTCGCGTATATCGGGAAACGGGGCGTCGAGCTCGTATTCGCCAAGGTCGAGTCCGCCGAAAATGCTCGTCATCAACGGGAACCCGGCCTCCGGGCTCGTCAGTCCGGAGATCTCGTTGGCGAGCTCCCTCGCCTGAGCATGCGTTCGCCCGACGATCGGCGCGAGTCCCGGAAGGATCCGGACGCTGGCGGGATCGCGCCCGAACGCCCCCACGCGATTTCGCATCTCGACGACGAATGCCTGCGACGCGCGCAGGTCGTACTGCGTTGTGAACACGACCTCCGCATGGCGCGCGGCGAGCCGCATGCCGGCGTCTGAGGATCCCGCCTGCACGAGTACCGGACGGCCCTGCGGCGGCCGCGGAATGTTCAGCGGCCCCATGACCGCGAAGTGCTCGCCCTCGTGCGCAATCCGGTGAACTCGGTCGACGTCGAGATACACGCCCGTTTGCGCATCGGCGATGATCGCGTCGGCGTCCCAGCTGTCCCAGAGCTTGACGACAACGTCAACGAACTCCTCCGCCACCACATAGCGCGCGTCGTGTTCGGGATGCGGCCTGGAGCCGAAATTTGCGGCTGCCGCGGGGACCATCGTTGTGACGATATTCCAGCCGGCCCGTCCGTCACTCAGGTGGTCGAGTGTCGCAAACTGGCGCGCGATCGTGTAGGGATCATTGTAAGTAGTGGACGACGTGCCGATCAAGCCGATGTCGCGCGTGCGGCCGGCCAGGCTGGCCAGGAGGGTCACCGGGTCGAGCCTCTCCTGCACGTCGTATTTCGCGGCGGGTCCGAGCGCGAGAAAGTCGGCGACGAACACCGCATCAAACCGGCCCGACTCGGCGATCGACGCGACCTCCGCGAAGTAGTCGAGCTTGTGTGCGGACTCCGGCGACGTCCGTGTCGAGCGCCACGCGGCGAGTGCGTTGCCGACGCCCACGGTTCCTACAAACAGGTTCATCGTGTCGTCGCGACGCACATCTCGCTGTGGCGGCATCTTTTCTCCGTGCGCCGGGTTGCGTGTTCGGTCCGCATGATACTGCCGGTATGTCCGGCCTCGCGCACGGTTGGCGCGTGCGTGAGGAGCTCGATCGAGGCCTTGCCGGCGCCGTTCAGGTGATGGCGTTCGCGGCGAAGATTGACGCGATGTCGCGAGCCGCAGGCATGATTTCCTCGGCGAACCACTCGAGCCGTTCGATGTAGTCGGCCACCGAGGCGATCGGCCGCTTCGTCCCGTCGGGGCCGGCCATCGAGTCAAGCGGCGCGATCGTCACATCGACTCCGATCGAGGCAAGGTAGTGCAGCTGTTCGATGATGGCGTCGTTGCCGACGACCTCCTGGCGCGTGCGAACCTGTGCGTGGGTGACGGCGTCGTGGCTTGATTCGACGAAGTACGCGAGAACATCGAGCGGGCGAGGCGCGGCGACGAACTCCGGCTGGCTGCGGATGTACTCGATGTGTGAGCGCATTTCGCTGAAAGGCGTCGCGTAGGACTGCCAGCCGCTGCCGCTCCTGGCGATCCTTCGAAGTGCCGCCTTGGTGCGCCCGCCGAACCAGACCGGAAACGGCTCCTGGCGCGGCTTGGGTTCGAATACGACGTCCGCGAATTGGACGAAGCGCCCGTCGAACGCGGCGGTGTCGGCGGTCCACAGCTCGGCCATCGCCGCGACGTACTCGTCCATCATCGGGCCTCGGTCCTCGAGCGAAACGCCCAGGAGCCTGAACTCCCAGTCCAGGTAGCCGGCGAGCAGGACGGGGATGGTGCGGCCACCGGAGATCCAATCGAGCGTGGCGAACCCCTTCGCCATCTGTAAGGGGGGCTCGCACGGGACCACTGTCAGTGTGAGCAGACGGATGCGCTCGGTCGCACCGAGCAGGAACCCTGCGGTCGCGAACGAGTGCGGCCAGCGCCGTCCAAAGTTCTCCGCGGGTGCGCCGGCCTGCATGGCGACATGCCAGGACACCGAGAGGTAGTCGAAGCCCAGCGTGTCGGCGCGACGAGCTATTTGCGCGATCTGGGCAGAGGTGATGTCAGTCGCCCACTGAGGCTGTCCGCCGTGTCCCTGGAAGAGCGTGAGCCCCGGGATCGTTACACAGAATCTCACGGCCGCCCACCCGGCTGGGCGGGACTGCGATGCGACCGCAGGTGCGGGCGGAGCGCTATCGCTGCTCCGCGGACCGGCGGCTGCCGAGGTGCGCAACAACGTTGCGACGGGTCCGGATGTGCCATCCATCGGCGGACCCCGCGAAGTGATCGAAATAGCGGCTCAACCCGTGCACCGTCAGGCCGTCGACGCTCTGGGTGGCGAATATGTAGCAGCAGCGCACGTGCGCCTGCGTTGCTGACTGGCTCTCGATCAGCATGTTGCTGATGAGATGCCACGGCTGCTCACCGCGCTCCGCAAATCCCGCCCGGCTCGCCCGGAACTGCTCGAGGATCGCATCGCGGCCGACCGTGCGACGCTCCCCACCCAGTGCCTCGACGTCCTCGATCATCTCGTCGGGGGAGAAGATCAGCTCAGCGTCCGGGGTGAATGCCTGCTCGACCATGCCCATATCGTTGGAGTCGTAACCCCATGCGTAGAGCATGAGCGCTCGCTCGATGGCCCGCTCGACGTCCATCACGAAGCGGCCGGTGCAGCGGCCGTCGAGTCGCCGCCCTCGCTGAGCATGCGGCGGGCGAGTGCGATGTCGTACCAGTTGCTCAGACGCGCGATCAGCCCGCCGCGCAGGTCGAAGACATCAACGGCGTCGAAGCTGACCTCGCGACCATCTTGAGTCGTTCCGCTGAACGTCACCTCGACGACGATCGTCTCGCCGCTACGGATGAAACGCGTGGGCGCATCTGTGTGGTGCTTCCAGGGAGCGAAGATGCGGCTGAAGTAGTCGACGATCGCATCGGCCCCGGCGCGCGGACGCGTTCCCACTGCCGAGAGTTCTGCGTCGTCGTGCCACAGCGTTCGCATGGTGCCCCAATCCTCGGTGTCGAGACAAACGAAGTAACGGCGAACCGTCGCCTCGGCGTTGTCAGACGGATTGGCCACGCGCTCGGATTCGGCCTGTGTTGAGCGAACGGCGCCGTGGCCGGAGCCTGGCAACGATGCGTCTGGTATTTCTGTCAGGCATCGGTCGAATTACTGTATCAGCGGTGCTGGTCGCGGAGTCGGCGTCACTGGTTCCGTGATCAACCAATCGGTTGCTTGACGAGAGCCGTCCCCTGCGCCATCATGGCCCGTCCATGGATATCGGTGTTGGACTGTGGACGATGCGGTCGACCGCAGCCTTCCCGGCGTCGCCGGCCGCGTTGTACGCGCAGCTTGCGGACGACGCCAGGGTAGCCGAGTCGCTCGAGTTCCACTCGCTCTGGGTCGCCGAGCATCATTTCTGGTACGACGGCTGGTGCCCGAGCCCACTCCTCGCCGCGGCGTCGGCGTTGGCGGCCACATCGACACTGAGTGTCGGCACGGGGGTTCACCTACTCGGACTACGCGACCCCCAGCGCGTGGCCGCGCAGCTCTGCTGGCTGGCGCAGGCATCCGGCCGGCGCTTGCATCACGGGGTCGGCCTGGGTTACCGCAGCGGCGAATACGACGGCTTCGGGATCTCGCGCCGCGTGCGCGGGAGGCGCATGGATGCTGCGCTCGAACACCTGCAGACATTTGGTGACGCCGCTCCCCCAACCTGGGTGGGCGGGTTCGCCACGGCGGCTCTGGAGCGGGCGGGCCGGTTCGGGCTCGGGGTGCTGCTGCCATCCACGCTCACACTGGAGCAGATTCGCCGCTCGATCGCCGAGGCTCGCGCAGCCGCCGGCGCGGCCGGACGCTCGGTGCGCATCGGCGTGATGAAATACGCGTGGGCTACCGACGGCAGCGAGGCGGAGCGAGCCTGGGCGCTCGAGATGCTGGCGGCGTTCACGCGGGAATACGCCGGTGCCTGGTTCCCGCTCAAAGGACGGCCGGGGTTCGAGTCGCCCGAGCTGTTGGAGGCTCAGGTGCGCAGAACGGCTGAGACGGCGCTGATTGGCCCGCCCGCGCAGCTCGTGGCCGAGCTGCAACTGCTGGCGAGCGAGGGTGTAGAGCTGTGCGTGCTGCACCTCGTGGGCGACGGGCGGCTACCGCAGCGCCACGAAGCTATGCGGCTGATCAGCGAGGCCGTGGCCAAGCCGCTGCGCGGAGCGGCGTCGTGAGACTCGGGATCTTCCTGGAATCCGCTCCGGGTGCGGATGTGATCGCGAGTCTTGTGACGCAGGCCTGCGCCGCGGAATCGGCCGGGCTGGACATTGCCTGGTTTTCCTCGACCCCCGGCGCCGAGACGGGGCTGCTAGCCGCCGCTGCGGTGGCGGCCAGGACGAGCACGCTGCGTCTCGCCGCCTGCATGCCCGTCGGCGGACATCCGCTCGAGCTCGCCGAGGGCGCCGCCGTTGTCGACAACATCTCGAACGGCCGCCTGACCCTCGTGATCGCCGATTCGGGCCACGACTGCGACCTGCTCGCCGAGACCGTCGAGGTGATCCTGGCGGCGACCGCCCCACGACCTTTCCGTCACGCCGGCCGGCGCTGGCAGATACCGGCGAACCTGCCCGAGAACGATCAGCATGAGGCGAGGATCGCCGTCACGCCGCCCGTGGTCCAGACCGAACTGCCGGTCTGGCTGCTCGGACTGGCCGCCGCCCAAGTGGCGCGCGAGTGGGCGCTCTCGTGCGTGGTGGAGCTGGAGGAGGCGCCGGCGCAGGCCGCCAAGGCTTGGGAGGAAGCCGGCCAGCTGATCGGCCAGGCGGTGGCGCGGCTGCGGCGCCCGGCGCTACGCCCGCTCGTGGCTGGAGGCGATGGCGGATTCGATCACCGCGCCGTTGTTGCGCAGCTGCACGGAGAGGAGGTGCTGTGGGGCCTCGACACGGCCGTGCTGAGGCTGCCGGGGGACCTCGATGACCGCGCGCGCGTTGCAGCCATTCAGCGAATCGCGACGCATGTGCGCCCACGGGTCGTTCTGGACGCGCTGCCGCCGGGCCTCGAGAGCCACTGGGACGGGGTGCTCGATTAGGACGCCACACGCGGAGTGTTGGCGCATCCTCTCAGGCGCGCTCGCCTCGAGACGCAGCGGCGGCCGCTAGCGCGGCTTGGCCATGAAGATCGAGAAGCTGCCGACGCTCGTGATGAGCAGCTGCCCCTGCTCGTCGTGGACCGACGCGGTGAGCACGGCGATGTGGCGGTTGCGCCGGTCAAGGGTTGCCCGGCAGACGATCTCGCCCGCGCGAGCCCCCTGGATGTAGTTGATCGCGATGTTGATCGTGGCGATCGACTCCCCCGGGTTGCGCTGGGCCCACAACGCGGAACCCATGGCGAAGTCGACGAGCGCGAACCCGACCGGTCCGAGGAGCAGACCGGTTCCGTTGAGCAGCTTCGGCGTGACCTGCAGGCGCGTGACACCTGGGCCGTCGTGCTCGAGGCCCAGGAATCGCGCGAACGAGTCACCCCCCATGGCGCGGGGCTTGCGTGCGGGCGCGGCCCCTTCCCCTTCCGCGGCGGGCGTCACTCAGCTACCGCGGCCGGCCTGTGCGGGCGACGCCGTCGGACGGGCAACTTTGCGGCAACCCCACCTTGGCCGACAGGACCCCTGGCGTTAGCACGGCCGTCATCTTCTTCCTCCCGGCGCGGCTTCGATCAGGATGGCGATGCTACCAGGACGCTCTGACAGCGCCGATCGCTCACGGCACGCGCGAGAACACCCAGGCTCAGGCCTCGTTTGGCGCGCCCGAGATCCAGCGTGGCGTGAACGGCCCCGCTTTCGTTGCCCCCGCTTCGGTGGCGAACCGCCCGTCAGGGTATTCGGCCAGAACCACCGGAAACCCGGCGAGGCCATTCGCGTAAAAGAGCTCGCGGATCCCACCTGGTGATTCGATCTCGCTCGTGAGCTCGCGCCCGTGCGCGGCCATCCGTGCGCGGGCCTCCTCGAGGTCGTCAACCCGCAGGCCGATCGCGGCGAGCATTCCACCGCCGGCTGTACCTGCGGCTGCGGGCGCGGCATACGGCTCGATCAGCTCAAAGCCCTCATCGCAAAGCCCGACGCGTGAGCGCATCGACGCCACGTCGTGAATATGCAGCTCGATATCGAACAGTTGCTTCAGCTCGCTGGCGGCGGCGTCAAGGTCTGCCACCACAAGCGCGATTCTGTCAACTCTGCCAAGCGCCATTTTTCATCTCCTCGAGCCCCTGCATGAACGTGCGTTCGATCGTGGTGGACGATATCGCGGGATAGGAATGATGGTGGGCCGGCAGGTGAGTGTTCGAATATCCCGTCGCGGAGCGCGCCGGTACGGTACGGCGCAGTTGTATAATCGCACCGGTTTCTGGCATCCACGAACGAGGCGGTTCTGGCATGGACTTCGGGCTGTTTTTCATCAACGAGAAGCCTCCGGGAATGTCCGACGAGGTTGTCATCGCGAACGCGCTCGAGCAGTGCAAGCTCGCGGACGAGCTGGGCTACGAGTCGGTCTGGCTCGGAGAGCACCACTTCTCGCCTTACGGCACGATGCCTGACACGCTGCTGTTCGGTGCCGCAGTCGCGCAGATCACCGAACGGGTGAAGATCGGCACCGCCGTGATCGTGCCGACGTTCACTCACCCGGTTCGTGTGGCCGAGCAGATCGCGATGCTCGACGTGATCTCGGGCGGTCGCTTTCGGGTCGGGCTCGGCCGCGGCTATCAGTCGCGGGAGTTCAACGGCTACGGCGTGCCGCAGAACGAGAGCACGGATCGTTTCCGCGAGGCGACCGAGATCATCGACGGCCTGCTCACGTATGAGAACTTCAGCTACGAAGGCCGATTCTGGTCGGTGCATGATCTGACGCTCGCTCCGCGGCCGGTGCAGAGGCCGCGGCCGCCGATCTATGTCGCCGGCAGCGCCACGCCGTCGAGCACCGAGTGGCTTGTGGCCAAGAACTACCGCTGCCTGACCGGTAACCCCTATTCGCTGGACCCGGGATCATCGGATGAGGTCGGGCATGTCCTTGTCGAAGAGCAGAAGCGTCAGGGCAAGACGCCGTCGCTCGAGCATGCCTGGGGACTGCTGCACAACATCCTCGTCGCCGACACCGACGAGGCGGCGGCGGCGGCGTTCCGCGCCAACTGGCACCTCGGCAACGACTACCTCTACACCTACGCGCGCGTGGTCGAGGAGGGCGAGGAGTTGCCGGAGGATTACAAGTACTACAGCCGTATGCACGACATCTGGGCCACGCTGCGGGCGACCGACTACGACGACATGCTGGCGATGCGCGGTTCGCTCGTGGGCTCACCGGATCTCGTCGCCGAGAAGCTGGTGAAGCTCTACGAGGACACCGGCTTCAGCAAGCAGCTGATGTGGATGAACCGCGGCGGTGCGGTGCCGCAGAAGGATATGTTGCACTCAATGGAGCTCTTCGCCACCAAGGTGATGCCGCAGGTACGCGATGTGGGCGAGGCCGATGATGCAACCAAGCAATTGATCACGGCCTGGTAGACACGCCGGACCCCGTGGGGCGCCGCCGCTCACGACGCGGTCGCGACCCCGATCAGGCCGGCGATGAAGCTCAGCTCGTCATAGATATCAGCAGGAATGCAGAAGCCCTCGACGTTGCGGATTTCCTGCAGCCGCGCGGCGATGTCCTCCGGCTCGACCGCCAGCGGATCCTTGGCGCTCCAACCGGGGGTTTCGCCGACGAACACGCGGGCATAGCGGCCAAGCCCGGCGGCGAAGGCCTCTCCGTTGACGGTGCATTCCTCGCTTGCGAGGTACAGAACGAGCGGCGCCACGGACTCGGCGTGCTGGAGCGGCGCGAAGGCCTCGCGCAAACCGGCCGGGTAGTGCGCCGCGTGGTCGGGTACCGGGTCGCCAGCCGAGATGGTCGTCGCCGCCTTCGGCAGCACGGCGTTGACGGCGATTCCGTGATCGCCGCCCTCGATTGCGAGCGCCTTGCAGAGGCCGTAGATGGCGGCCTTCGCCGCCGCGTAGTTGCTCTCACCGCGCATCGCGAAGAGGCCCCCGGCCGAGCTGGTCATGACGACGCGTCCGTTGCCGCAAGCGCGTAGCAGCGGCCACGCCGCCTGCGTCACGAAGTAGGTGCCCTTTATATGAACGTCCAGTACGTCGCTCAGACGCTCTGGCGTGATCGTCTCGAAGTACCCGTTGCGCATGAATCCCGCGTTGTTCACGAGGCTGTCGAGACGACCAAACGTGCGCTCGGCCGTCCCGACGATGGCACCCGCGCCGGCGGTGGTGGAAACCGAGTCGTAGGACGCCACGGCGCTTCCACCCTCGCGGGTGATGGCCTCGACGGTCTCGTCGGCGTGCTCGCGCGAGACATCGTTGACGACCACCGACGCCCCTCGCTGGGCGAAAGCGACACTGTAGGCTCGGCCGAGACCTCGTCCGGCCCCCGTTACGACCACGACCCTGCCGCTGAGGTTGAGCAGCTCGGTCATGGGGGCGGCGCGCCGCCTGAGTCCAGCGCGGCCAGGTCGCCGCGCAGGCCGCTGAGCACGAATGCCACGCACGCGTCAACCACCGCCTCAGGGCGGAACTGGCCGCGCGGCCGGTACCAGCGATACACCCAGACAAGGACACCGAAGACGCAGCTCACAAGCAGGCGCGCAGGCTGGCTGGGATCGGCGGTTCCGTCGCGTTGCGCTGCCTCGATCAGCTCGGTGACGTACTCCTCGTGCACGCGGCGACGCGAGTAGATCAGTCTGCGGCGCTGGTCGCTGAGCTGGTCGACATCGTGGTAGTAGACGGTGATCTTGACGAGGTTGCTGAGGTGGTAACCGGTCAGCAGCCGTGTGTACAGGGCAATAACTTCAATCGGAGGCGCCTCGTATTCCATGACCTTGGTGAGAATCTCATCCACCTCGTCATGCACCTGCTCAAGCAGGCGGAACAGCAGGTCCTCTTTGGAATCGATGTAGT
Organism: uncultured Solirubrobacterales bacterium; assembly: GCA_963788385.1. GTDB lineage: Bacteria > Actinomycetota > Thermoleophilia > Solirubrobacterales > Solirubrobacteraceae > Palsa-513. The sequence continues at coordinate 33,678 of CAWBGR010000011.1, read as the reverse complement.
AGTACAGGCTGCCCTTGAGCATTCCCAGCGCATCGGCGACGTCCTGAATCGTCGCGTCGGCGTAGCCGCGCTCGTGAAAAACGCGGGCCGCGGTATCCAGCACCTCGGGCTCGCGCTTGCGGACCTTCCTTGGCGTTTCGGTGAGTGTGTCGCGGCGCTCGTTGGCCATGGCGCCACTATGCCACAACGATCCGGCGCGAGCGGCGGAGCGTCGTGAAACCTCCTGGAGACACGCGCACGCACCGTGGTCGGGACCACGGCCCGAGGTCCCGAGTACTACGCGACGAGGCGGCTAGGTTGCGCGTTCGGCGGGCGCGCGCGCCGTTTGCGTTTCGGCGAGCACCTTCTGGACGGCCCGTTCGATCGCGATCGTGCGGGGCCAGCCGATGTAGTGGACCATGTGCAGCACCATCTCCTGCGCCTGATCGACCGTCACCTCGCCGTTGGCGAGCGCGCCTCGGAGCTGGAGCTCCCAGAGCTCGCCGCGACCCATGGCTGCGACGGCCCCCATCGTCATCAGCCGCCGGTCGCGGATCGAGAGCTTTGGTCGCGCCCATATCTCGGCGAAGAGATGGCGCAGCGTGTACCTCGATAGCAGGCTCGACTCGTATCGCTCCTCGCCGACACTGAACCCGTAAACGGTCTCCATCGTCCTCGCTCCCGCTTCGCATTGCTCGGACTCGCTCGCGCCGGCGATCGCGAACTCATCGCCGTCTTGTGAGCCGCCGTCCCCGTTGAGGCCGACGACACGCTCCGCGTTGAGCTTCGCCATCCGCGTAACCGGCATGTCGAGTCCGTTCAGCGCGCCAAGCTGCTCCGCCGCGGCGAGGTCCTTGCGCATGAGCTCGGCCGTAAACAGCCGCCGCTCGTTCACCTCGTCCTCGGTCGCCGCGGCGCCGAAGTTCCGGTCGCTGAGCCAGGCCCAGCTGGGACCGACGTTTGCCGCGCTCTCGCGGACCGCGCGCACGAACAGCTCGCGGTCGATGCCAAGGCGATCGATCAGCCTGGCAGCCTCGTCGGCCACCAGCCAGCCGCCGTAGGTCACGACGTTACGCGCGAGCTTCGTCTGCATGCCGGCGCCGAGCGGCCCCATGTGCAGCACCAGCTTCGAGAAGGTCTCCACCAGTGGAGCTACGCGGGCGACGACGGCCTCCTCGCCGCCGATCAGTGCCACCAGCTGCCCGGGGGCGGTGGCGCCGCCGCCGGTCACGCCGCAGTCGAGCAGCGCAACGCCGGCCGCGGCCGCGAGCCTGGCGGCGTCATCGATCGCGTTCAGCGACACCGTGCTCAGCACAACGATCAGGAGCCCTTCGTGAGCTTCCGCCAGCACACCGTCCGGGCCGCCGAGAACGTCGTGCAGCTGGGCCTCGTCGACCACGGCCACGAAGACGATCGACGCCGCTCGCGCGACCGCGGCGGGCGTCGGCGCGAACGCGCGCAATTCGGGGAACTCGGCGGCCGCTTCGCCACGCACGTCGTAGCCGGTCACCTGCCAGCCCGCCGCCGCGATGCATCTGGTGACAGCGCCGCCGATCCGGCCGAGGCCGATCACTCCCACCGACTCGTTGCTGTCATCGCCGGCTTGGGCCATCTCCGCCTCTCCATTTTCGAGTTACGCCGACCAAGCACCCCAGACGACGCCAACTCCGGTCGTCGCATCCGGCGGCCCGGCAGCGCCGGGGCTTTGATCGCACAGATTCGCCGCGATTCTCGCACAGCGCGCGACGCCCGAGCGCTTGCCTGCCGGGCGGCGGATGGCTATTTTGAGGAAGAGATGTGGACAGGCCTCGCCTAGTGGACGCAACAGGGCGCAGCGGGCCACTGAGAGGCGTGCGTGTGATCGACCTCTGCCGCCAGCTGCCGGGTGCCTTTGCGACCGGGTTGCTGGCCGACATGGGCGCGGAGATCATCAAGATCGAGGAGCCGCGCGAGGGGGACCCGATGCGCGCCTATGAGCCGCGGATCGGAGACAGCTCCGCATACACCTGGGTGACCGACCGTAACAAGCGGTCGGTGGCGCTGAACCTGAGAGATCCACGCGGCGCTGCCCTGGTGAGACGCCTGGCGTCCACGGCGGACGCGGTGCTGGAAAGCTTTCGGCCCGGCGTCGCAGCACACCTTGGCGTCGGCCCTGTAGACATGCAGCGGGAGAATCCCAGGCTGGTCTACTGCTCGATATCGGGTTACGGTGCGAGCGGACCGCTGGCGGGAGAAGCTGGACACGACATCAACTACATCGGGCGTGCGGGAGTGCTCAGCGTCACCGGTTTGGACGGCCGGCCTGCGATTCCCGGAGTGCAGGTCGCAGACCTTGCGGGCGGCGCGATGATGGGCCTGACGGGCCTCCTCGCTGCACTTCTGAGCGCCGCGCGAACAGGGCGCGGCGACCACGTGGAGGTCTCCATGACGGATGGGGCCTTCGCTCTCATGGCCGTCAACCTCGCGGTGCATTTCGCAGGCGGCCACGAGCCCGGATGGGAAACCGAGCTCCTCAACGGTTCCGTCCCGTGTTACAACGTCTACGCCTGCGCCGACGGGCGCCACCTAACGGTGGGAGCGTTGGAGGAAAAGTTCTGGATCGCGCTCTGCGAGGGCGTCGATCGTGCGGACCTGGTCGGTACGCGCCTTGATGGGGGAGCCGTGCAGGAGTGGCGCTCGCACTTCGCGACCCGCACGCGCGACGAATGGCTCGCCCGGCTTGACCGCGCCGACGCCTGTGTCGGGCCGGTCAACTCGGTGTCGGAAGCGACTCGTGATCCGCAACTGCTGGCGCGCGGCATGTACGTCGAGGTCCAACATCCGAGCCTCGGGTCGGTCGGGCAGATCGGTAGCCCCATCGGCTTTCGCGACCATCCGCCATTCGAGCCGGGTTGGGCTCCGTCGCTCGGCGAAGCCACGCGCTCCGTGCTGGAGGAACTTGGGGTCGCGCAGGAGGAGATCGAAACGCTCGCCGCCGAGGGCGTCGCGTCCTGGTGATCGTCAGCGGCGGGTCGCCAGGCTCTCCCGGTCTGCCATGACGCGACCGCTCCGCGCAGCTCGCATCAGGTCGTCTCCGAATAGTCGCTGAACCCCCGCCCGGACTTTCGTCCGAGATGCCCGGCGGCGACCAGCGCCCGGATGTTCTGCGGCGCGAGGTAGCGCTCGCCGTATTGCTGCTGCATGGCCTCAGCCACGCGCAGCGCGGTGTCCAAACCGGAGAGGTCCATCGTGTCCAGGGCGCCCATCCGATGGTTGAAGGCCAGCACGCACGCGCGGTTGACATCCTCGACGCTCGCTATGCCCTCTTCGACGATTCGCATCGCCTCGAGTCCCAGCGCGACGACGAGCCTCGAGGTGATGAAGCCCGGCGTGTCCTTGCGACAAACGACGGTCTGTTTGCCGTAGCGCTCCGCGAGGGCGAGCGTCGTCTCGACGGTTGCGTCCGAGGTCTCGATACCACGGACAAGTTCGATCAGGTCCATCACCGGAGGGGGATTGAACCAGTGCGACCCGATGAAGCGGTCAGGTCGCTCGGTCGCGGCGGCAAGACGTGAGATCGAGAACTGTGATGTGTTCGACGCGAAGATCACCGGTTCGGCACAGACTGCGTCCAGCCGGCGAAAGACGTCCTCCTTGACCTCGATGACCTCGACAACAGCTTCGATCACGTGGTCGGCTCGTTCGCCCGCCGCCTCGAGATCGGTCGTCGAGTCGATCCGGGCGAGCGCCTCGGCCGCTTCTTCATCCGTCATTCGGCCTGACTTGACGGCGCGTTCGAAGCCGCGTTGGATTCGCTTGCGGGCGGTGTCCAGCGCGGCCTCGTCGAGGTCGACGATGGTGACGTTCAGGCCCGCGCGTGCGACAACCTGCGCTATCCCGTTGCCCATCAGGCCGCCACCGATGACCGCGACGTTTTCGATGCTCATGCGCCCTCCTCCCAGGTTCCGTCAACGGCTCGATACGGACGCGCGATCTCCACGAGCGTTCCGTGCGCGCTGGCCGGCAGAACCCAGCTCCAGCGCTGCCACGGCATCGACGGGTCGCTGCTCTCCGCCGGGTCGGTCTGCAGGCCTTCGTCGGCCAGGCGCCGCGCGACAGCCGCGGGGTCATCGGTCGTGAAGCAGATGTGGTGAACGCCCTCGCCGTACTTGGCCAGCCGCCGGCCCAACGGGCTGTCAACCGCAGGCTCCATCAACTGGATCTCGGCCCCGTGATGCGATACGAACGCGGCCCAGCGCATACGGTCGTCTCCACCTTCGAAATCCTCATAGCGAACGAGCGGCTCCTCGAGCGACTGAGGGTCGAGGGCACGCAGGATCTTAGTCCAATCGGCAACAGCCTGATCGAGATCCTTCACCATTAAGCACACGTGCGCGAACGGTCCGCTTGGCACAGTCAGTTCTCCTCGCTGTGATTTGTATGATCCTGCCGCGTGGCGGGCAGGAAGAGTGTTGCCGTGCCGTCGAGCGCCCGTGGTCCGTCGCGAACGTCGAGCCATACGGCACACCTGACCGCTCGGCCGTCGTCGACCTCCTCAAGCTGCTGAACCGATCCCGCCGCGACGACGCCGTCTCCGCCGTGCACGTTGGCTGTAAACCGGACTCGCACGTCGCGGATCGTGGCTCCCGGCACAGCGTCCGCCAGCATGTTGAGAACGAAGCCCACGCTGGCTGGTCCTTGCGTGACGACCCGATCGCCGAGCCCCGCGCGACGTGCCGCGTCGGCGTCGAGGTGAATCGGGTTAGGATCGGCGAGTAGTACCGCTAGCGTCTTCATCTGCTCCGGGTCGACATGCTCGACGACCCACGGTCCAAGCGCGGCGCCGGGCTGGAGATGCGAGGGCGGCGAGGACATCAGTCGCCTCTGCGCGGGAGGATGAACGTGCTGGTCGCGGAAGCGACCAGATCATCGCCGCTGAGTAGCCGCTCCCGGTAGCGCATCACGTCGAAGGTTCCGCTGCGTCCATGCTTGCGCTCGACGCCAAGCACTTCGCCCTCTACTCGGTAGCGCGTCCCGATCCTCATCGCCGAGCTGTACTCGAGCTCGGTTGAACCCAGCATCGGCCCGTCGGCGATATCGAACTGCGCGATGCTGCACAGATCGGCGACGCTGATGCCGATTCCTCGCTGAGTCGCGATGTAGGCCCACAACTCATGCGCGACACCCGACTGCGAGGGCCCGGCGTGCAGCACCTCGCGGAGTTGATCGTCTTCAAGGGCGGAGATCGTGAACGTACCCGCGGGTAGGCTGGTGCCGGCCAGGTGTTCGAGTTCGGGGATCGACATCAGAAAGATCTGGGGAGGCCCAGCATCTCAGCGATTGAGTTACGCGCCATCTCGTTGGTGACAGGCCCGATGCGGAAGAGGCGAGCGTCGCGCCAGTATCGCTGCGCGTCGGTCTCCGCCGAATATCCCATTCCGCCGTGTATCTGGATCGCCAGATCGGCCGCCTGAACGGCGTACTCGGAGGCCTGGACCTTGGCGATGCTCGATTCCATGAAGCAGTCCCGCTCGAGGCTCAACAGCGTGGCTGCCTGGTACACGAGCAGCTCCGCCTGACGGCGCCACATCGCGATATCGGCGATGTAGTGCTGAATTATCTGGAATCCGCCGATCTTGCGGCCAAACGCCTCACGTGCCTGGGCGAACACGAGAACGTCCTCCAGAATGCCGTCGAGAATGCCGACGCACAACGCCGCGAGCATGACACGCTCGTTGTTTAGCGTCGGGAGCAGCATGTACCAGGCCTGGCCGGGCTCACCGAGCACGAGGTCGTCGGGGATGAACACGTCATCCAAACCCACATCGCAGGAACCCAGCGAGCGCATCCCGAGTTTGGGAATCTCACTCACGCTGACTCCATCGGAGCGCGCCGGCAGGATGAACAGCGTCAGTCCCTGGTGGCGCTTCTCGACGTTCTTGTCAGTCCGTGCGAGCAGCAGGATGTAATCCGCGACGTGCGCCGATGAGCACCAGGTCTTGGAACCTCGCACGCGCCATCCTCCATCGACACGCACTGCGGAGGTGCGCATCCCGCCGAGCAGGTCAGTGCCGCCGCCTGGCTCGGTGAAGCCGATCGAAAACCGGGCCTCCCCGGCAGCGATGGCCGGAAGGAAGCGCCGCTTCTGCTCATCGCTGCCGTACAGGCCGATCGACTTCGAGCCGGCGAAAGAGGTCAGACCCCAGACCCACGTCAGGCCCGCGAGCGAGCGGGAAAGCTCTCGCGCCAGCAACATCTGCATCACCACATCGCCGCCCTGGCCGCCGTACTGCTCGGGAACCGAAATTCCGTGATAACCGGCGTCCGTGAGCTTCTGCCAGAGCTCGAACGGGTACTCGCCTTCGCGCTTCTCGATCTCGCGCGCGTACGCCTTTGGGGTCTCCCGGTCGACCCAAGAGTGGACGACCTCGCGGAACTGGGCCTGCTCATCATTCAGTTCAAAGTCCACATTCCACGCTTCTCTCGGCCACAGGGCGGCGCCTGCCCGGCGCCGGGCAAACTGGCATAGCTCAATCCTCTCGGCGTTGCGTCCAGGAGTCTCGCACGCTGGGCGCAGGCCCGCGACATCTCTGAACCCGAGCCTGTCACCTGCGGGTCGTCCGTTCACACGTGCACGCCCGCGGCGACGTTATCAAACAAGCGCTTGGTATGTTGGAGAGCCCGCCGAGTCGCTGCATGTTGTTAGACTCGCGGCTGTGGAGGGTGACCAGCTCGCATCTGACGGGGAGCAGATCAGGGCGCTTGTTCACGACTACGCGCTCGCCATGGACAACACTGACACGGCCGCCTTCTCGGATCTGTTCGTGACTGACGGCTGCCTTGTGGTTCGGGCGCTGGGCCGCGACGAGCCGGTCGGCGTCTTCCGCGGCCCGGGTCCGGAAGGCGTCGGGATGATCGCCCGGATGCTGGGCGAGCTTTACGCCGCAACGCTTCACCACATCACGACTCATCGCGCCACCATCGACGGCGACGCGGCGACGGGCACGACCTATTGCCTCGCGTACCATGTCCTCGCTGGCGATGAGGGAGACGTGCTCGAGACAATCGGCGTACGTTACGAGGAGGATTTTGTGCGCACCGTCGCCGGTTGGCGGATGCGAGAGCGCAATGCGACACGACTGTGGGCACAGACCACCCCCGTGCCGGCTGGGCCGTTGGCGGTCGATCGCGCGGCGGGTGAAGCCCGCCGGGCGCAGAGTTCCGCCTCCGGGGACTGACACGACGGCAAGAGAGAGCCAGCGTGGCTCACCGATCCGCTCGCTCCGATGCTGTTCGAGCTTACTGATTACAACATTCGTGAGGCTTTCCTAGATGACAGAAGCAGACCCCGGGCTGAGCTTCGCGTTCAACGCGGAGCAGGAGCTGTTTCGGCAAACGATTCGCGAATTCACGACAAATGAGTTGCCGAAGGACTACTGTCGCGAGGTAGAGGCACGCGACGAATTTCCGTGGGATCTCTGGAAGAAGTTTGTTGACGTCGGCCTCACGGGCGTCGGCATCGCCGAGGAGTATGGCGGCCAGGGTGGCGGCATCATCGAGCAGGTGATTCTGGATGAGGAGCTGTCGCGCACGCTCGCCGGCCTCTACTGGCTGCTGGGAATCACGCTGTTCGACGGTAAGACGATCGGGGCCGTCGGAACCCCTGAGCAGCGCCAGCGTTTCCTGCCGGCGATCGCGGCCGGGAAGCTGATGTGCGCGATCTCGCTGACGGAGCCGGGCGGTGGCACGGATGTCCTCGGCGCGATGCAGACGCGAGCCCGGAAGGTCGACGGCGGTTGGCTGATAAACGGCACGAAGGTCTGGTCGACCCTCGCGCATGTGGCCGATCGCCTGTTCCTGATCGCTCGTACCAATGACGATGTGGAGAAGCCGTCCCACGGCCTCACGGTGTTCTTCTGTGACGCCAAATCCGAGGGCATAAAGGCAACGCCGATTCCAAAGCTCGGCATGCGGTCACTGGGCAGCTGCGAGGTCCAGCTCGATGACGTGTTCGTGCCAGACGAAGATGTGCTCGGCGAGGTCGACCGAGGCTGGCGCATACTGGCCGAGACGCTCAACAGCGAGCGGATCATGAACGGAGCGAACTGCACCGGCGCGCTGGCCGGGGTGCTCGAGGACATGGTGTCCTACTCGAAGGAGCGGTTTGCGTTCGGAAAGCCGATCGGTCAAATGCAAGCCGTTCAACACATGATCGCCGACACTTACGCGGGACTCGAGATATCGCGCCTGCTGACCTACCGGGCTGCCTGGCTGCAGGAGTCCGGCCGTCCGTGTGGCGTGGAGTCGACGATGGCAAAGCTCGTCGCCTCGGAGCAGTGCTTCGCGGGGGCGGACCGCGGGATGCAGATCCTCGGTGGCTACGGATATTCGCTGGAATACGACATGCAGCGTTACTGGCGTGACATGCGGCTCTACCGCGTCGCTCCGATCAACAACGAGATGGGGCGGAACTTTCTCGCCGAGAGCCTCGGGCTGCCGCGGTCGTTCTGAGTGCGAGTGCGTTCGCGGAGCGCGTCTAGGTGGGACCTTCCCCGCCGGCGACGGACGGGAAACGCGGGCGAAGCTTCGTTTCGAGATGCTCGAGCAGATAGGCCGGCGGCGCATGCATCTGAAGCTGCGGCCTGACAAGCGAGCCGATTCGCTCCACCGCGCGGGCGTGCGCGGCTTGCGCCAATCCCACGGGGAGCGCGAGCATCACTACGTCGAGGCCCCAGAGGTGGGACTCGGCTCGCAGGCCTGCAACCACCGCTTGGTCGTCAAAGTCGCCGGCGGCGGTAGCCGCGACGGTCCTGATCGCCGGACGGCGCAGCGTGGCAGACACGCGGCCGAGGGCGTCTTCGGTCGCTCTCCACAGCCGTTCGGCTTCCGCGGGGCCAACGCCCGCGCCACTGACGTGGCTGAGCCCGCGCTCGCGCGCCGCGCCCGTGCCGCCGGCGCCGGCAACCCAGATCGGCAACGCAAGCTGCGCGGGCTGCGGTGTCACCGAGACTCGCTCCTCGGACACGTTGGCTTCGATATTCGCGGGCACCGCCCAGCGCTCGCCGCGGTGTCGAAACGGCGACGGAGCGGTTGCGGCGATCACGAGGTCGAGCGTCTCGGCGAGCGTCGCTGCGGCATCGATCTCACCGTTTATCCCGAGCAGGAGGCGTCCGTTGGAGATGTTGTCGGCGACGATCGCCTCCTCGGCGATGTGCACCGGGTGGGTGCCCGCATCGACGCACGCCGCGATCCGGATGGCCGCCGTCAGAGGCGCAACGAATGCGGCGGCGACGAGCGTGTCGGATCCGCCCTCGCCCGGCGCGCCGCGACCGGGCTCGAGCCAGATCAGATCGAGGCCTGCGGCCTCGGCCTGAGCCGCCCGGCGCCCAAGATCGCGGTCGGCGCCATCGCGACCGCTGAGCGACAGGAGGAGCCCGACCCTCACGTGCTCAGCGCGGGTGGAGAGGGGAACAGCGCGCCGGCAATCGCCTCCATCGTGTGCAGGTGGTCGGCACTGACGTCGTCGCGAGTCACCTGGAGTACGACCAGATCGACTCCCGCGTCGTCCAGTTGCGCGATCTCCTCGGCGATGTCACCCGGCGTCCCGATGAGAGCGTTTGCTGTGGCGAGCGACAGCTGCCGCGCGAGCAACTCGGGCTCCGCGAACCCGGATCGCCCGTTGAGCTCGAACCAGCAGCCCGAATACTCGAGCGCCGACGCGGCGATCAAGCGTTCCGCCGCCTCGCGTTGTCGGCTGCTTCCGTCGGTGACCCACGCGTACTTGAGCATCCCGACCATGCCGGGCGTTTGCCCCGCTTCGTGCGCCGCTTCGCGGTAGCGAGCGATCGTCGTCGCTAGCTTCACGCGCGTCAGCGAGAACGGCAGAAAGATGCCGAGGCCGCGGGTCCCGGCGCGGGTCATTGCCGCAGCCGAGAAGCCTCCGACCAGAACGCGCGGTCCGCGACCCTCCTGATTCCAGCGCACGGCGATCTCATCGAGCGCGGCGTCCATCCGCCGGCCACGCGTGCGGCGCGATAGGCCGAAACCATCGAACTCCTCATCGCGGTATCCGAGCCCCACTCCCAGGTAGAGGCGTTCGCCGGCGAGCGCCACAAGTGTCTCCGCGGCCGCGGCGGCGGTGGACGGATCCCAGAGCGGCAGCAGATGAACGCCGGTGCCCGCCTTCAGCGTGCTTGTCGGCGACAGGACCGCCGCCGCGGCGGCCACGGGTGCCGGGCACCAGCCGTCGTACCAAAAATGGTGCTCGGCCAACCAGAGCGAGTGAAACCCGAGAGCCTCAGCGTGCAGCGCGTCGCGTGCGAGTTCGGAATAGGCGGCGGCGGCATGAATCGGACGCGCGGCGGTGGAGCGCATCGTCCACAGGCCCACCCCGACGTCAGGCATGTCCCAGGATGGCGCTCGCGCCCACGGCATGGCGCTCCGCCACGTTTGCCGCCGGCGAAGGGAGCGCCGGGCTCAACCGTCATCAACTCCGAGCGACGTCGGCGAGATCTGACCGGCCCTCGGCCGCGAGTTCCGCGACCAACTGGTCGCGCAAGCGGAACTTCTGGATCTTCGTGGCGGACATTGGCCACTCGGTCACAAAGCGCACGTGGCGTGGAATCTTGAAACTCGCGATCTGGCCGCTGCAGTGTGCTGTCACTTCGGCGGCGGTCAGCGAGTAGCCGGAGGCGAGTTCCACGAAGGCCACCGGGACCTCGATCAGACGCGGATCCGGGATCCCGACCACCTGCGCGAGCTTGATCGCGGGGTGGGTGGATAGAAGCGACTCCACCTCGATCGCCGACACGTTCTCGCCTCCAACCTTGAGCATGTCCTTGAGGCGGCCGTGATAGCTGACGACGCCGTGTTCATCCATCGAGCAAAGATCACCGGTATGGAAGAACCCGTCCTCGTCGATCACGTCCGCGGTAGCGGCTGGATTGCCGTAATAGCCGGTGAACATCTGTACGCCCCGGCCCACGAGCTCGCCGTGCTCGCCGCTCCCCAGCGGCTGGTTCGTCTCGGGGTCGACCACCCGCAGTTCGAATCCGTCGAGGGCGGGGCCACAGGTGGAGAGTCTCAGGCGCTCGGAGTCACGGGGCGAGTTGAACGCGACGCACCCGCACAGCTCGGTGATTCCGTAGGCGCTGAACAGCCGAGACTTGGGCAGCGCCCGCTGGATGCGTGCCTGCACCTCCGGTGGAGCCACGCTGCCGATCAGGCGAACGTCGTCGATCGGGGCCGAGGCGAAGGATGGATCGTCCAGCAGATCCATTGTGATGGTCGGAAACAGCGGGTAGAGCACAGCCGGGTGCTCACGCTCGATCAGCGCGATGGCCTCCGCGGTGGTGAAATGAGCCTGCGACACGAAGGTTCCCCCGGCGGCGAAGACCGAGGACATCAACATGATCCCGCCCATGTGAAAGAACGGCAGCGGGTTCCACCAGCAGTCGCCGTCCGGGATCTCAAGGCGCCTCACGATCGCGCCGGCGTTCAGTGCGATCGCGTTATTGGTGAACACGCAGCCCTTGGGGTGGGCGGTCGTGCCTGAGGTATACATAATCAGGAGCGGCTCGTCGGCTGCAGTCGGGCCCCGTTTTCGGCCACCCACGCCGGTGTCGCCGGCCGGGTCGGCCGGCTCGGCTGGATCGTCCCAGGCGGCCACCGCGCGCAGGCTCGGGAACTCGCCCAGCGCGAGCCGGGTGCCGCCGTCGACATCCACGAGGCCCGGCAGCGCTTCGCGCAGAAGTGCCGGCAGGTCAAGCGGCCCGACCGGCGCCCGGGTCGTGACCACGGCGGCGAGTTCGGCGTCGGCGATGACGTGGCGAAGCTCCGGTGCCCTGAAGCGCACATTGATCGGCACGGCCGTGGCGCCGAGGAAGGCCGCAGCCAAAAGGTATTCGACGAGCGCGGGGCAGTTGGGCATCAGCAGACCGAAGCGCTCGCCCCGCCCGAGTGACAGCGCGCTCAACTCGACCGCCCGCCGCTGCGCGGCCTCGAGCAATTCACGATAGGTCAGGCGCTCGCTGGAGAACACGAGCGCCGGGCGGTCAGGCACCCGCTCGGCCGTCGCGCGGAAGAGGCCTTCATATGTGAGCGGCTGGGGGAGCGTCATCGCGGGACCATCTAGGCGCTCGGTACCTGCGCCGCGTCCTGTCGGCCGGATTCATCCTGCTCGCCCGCATCGGGGTTCAATGCGGCCATGTGCCTCGCACCCACATATCCGAACGTCATCGCCGGACCGATCGTCGCTCCCGGGCCCGCATAGTCGTTGCCCATCACAGCCGAGGAGCTGTTCCCTGTGGCGTAAAGACCGGGAATGACGCTGCCGTCTGGTCGCAGCACCTGGGCGTGCTCGTTGGTGACGAGCCCGCCCTTGGTTCCGAGGTCGCCCGGCACGATCTTAATTGCGTAGAACGGTGGGCTCTCGACCGGCGCGAGGTTGGGGTTCGGGCAGCTTGGGTCCGCGTAGTAGTTCTCGTAGGCACTCTCGCCGCGGTGAAAGTCGTCGTCGACGCCCTTTCGCGCAAAGCCGTTGAAGCGCTCGTGCGTTTCGATGAGCTGCTCCGGCGGGACACCGATCTGGACCGCGAGCTCCGCGATCGTGTCCGCCTTGAACGCCACCTCGGCGTCGAAGAACGGTTGGCCGAGAGCCCGGCCGGGCCGGCGCCCCATGATGATGTTGCGCTCGAGATAGCGGCTGTCAAAGATCATGAAAGCGGGGATGTGGCTGATGCCCGTCTTGTGACCGTCGATCTGTGCGCGACCGAAGTCGGTATAGGGGGCGGGCTCGCTGACGAAGCGCTTGCCCGCCGAGTTGACGATGAACTGCCCCGGGTACTGGCGCTCGGCGAGGATTCCGCCGACGGCCATGATGCCGCCGGGTGGGAGCAGGAAGCCCGGCATCCACCACGCGTCGTCCATCAGGTCGACGGCTCCGCCCACGCTCTGGCCGGCGACGATCCCGTCACCGGTGTTGTCCTCGCTGCCCGAACTCCAGCCCGGCTCGACCTCCGGTTGATAGGCCGTCCGCATCTCCGCGTTGTGATCGAAGCCGCCGGTGGCGAGCATGACTCCCCGCCGCGCTCGGACTCGAACGGGTGAGCCGTCGCGTTGAACCTCGGCCCCGACGACGTTGCCACCTTCGTCGGTGATCAACTGCGTGAGCGGCGAGCTCAACCACATCGGGATGCCGTTCTCCTGCTGCGCGAGCCGCAGCCGCACGACGAGAGCCGCGCCGCTCGTCGCCATGCGCTCGCCGGTCAGCCGGAATCGGGCGATGCGAGCCGCGAGGCGGAGCATCGTCTTGGCCACGACGGGCCGGTCGACTCCCCAGCGCATGCGGATCATCGCGTGGTAGTCCTGGGAGGTCATCCATGCTCCCTTGGGCAGGTCGCTGCCGCGAGTGATCGCGCGGAATCGCATGTTCGCCTCGTCCTGACCCAGCTTGCGCTTGTCGATCGGCTTCGGCCAAACGCCGCGGCCGCGTGGATTGCCGCCCTTGTCCGGGTGATAGTCGGAATACCCGCGATACCACACGAAGCCGTCCTTCAGCCAGCGGCTCTGAGTCATGATGAATCCCGCCATCTTTGGAGCCTGATCGACGTAGCAGCGCAAACGCTCGTGAGACACCTTGTCGCCGGCGATGTTGATGAGGTAGTGCAGGACCTTCTCCGGGTCGTCCTGCTCACCTTGCGCGACGAGCACCGGGTGGTTCGGGATCCATGAGCCGCCACCGGAGTACGCCGTCGAACCGCCGTACACCGGCGATTTCTCAACGATCAGCGTGTCGAGTCCCTCCGCGTGCGCAGCGAGCGCGGTCACGAATCCGCCCGCGCCGGAGCCGGCAACAAGAACGTCCACTTCATGGTCGAACTCCATCGCCGCTACGGTCATCTTAACTCCTCTGTCGTCGCTGACGGTGCGCGCGCATCGTCTGGTGACGTCGCATGTCGCGGTTGATTCAGTCTAACTCGCCGGGCTCGCGGCCGTGTGACTTTGAACGCTTATCAATCGCGGCGCCTTGCGCGCCGAGATGCCAAATCCGGTTGGCGTACCAGTCGCCGAGTGTCGCAATGCAGAACGCACCCTCACGTTTCACCGCGGGTCCGTGACCTCAGGTGGTGCTGACGAGCCGGGGTCGCCAGCGGCAAGCTCGGCGGCGAGCGACTCCCGTAGCCTGAACTTCTGAATCTTGGTCCCAGACATTGGCCACTCGGCGATGAAGCGCACGTGGCGAGGCACCTTGAAGGTGGCAATGCGGCCGGTGCAGAACTCGATCACGGCGCTCTCGCTGAGCTCAGCTGCCGGCTTCAGCTGGATGAACGCCGCCGGTACCTCGCCGTACCGCGGGTCGGGCACGCCCACGACAGCCACGATGTCCACGGCCTCATGGCGCGCGATGAAGTCCTCCAGCTCGAGCGCCGAGACGTTCTCGCCGCCGACCTTGAACATGTCCTTCAACCGACCGGCATAGACGAGCCGGCCGTCGTCGTCCACCATCGCCAGGTCCGCCGAGTGAAACCAGCCCTCGGCATCGATGACGCTCGAAGTGAGTTCCGGGTCCTTGTAGTAGCCCTCGAACCGCGAGTAGCCGCGGAAGCACAACTCACCGACCACGCCGGGATCGCGCAGCGCCCCCGTCTGAGGGTCGACGATTCGTACCTCGATGCCCGGCAGCGGATGGCCGAGCGTGTTCATTCGCGTCTCGTAGTTGTCGTCCGGGTAGGGCAGCGTCAGGTTGCTGGAGCACTCTGTGGCGCCGTAGGAGGAGACCTCGACGACGTGGCGCAACCGGGATTGGAGGTAGATCAAGCGCTCCGGGGTCGCGATGTTCTGAATCAGGCGCAGGCTGCTCAGGTCGGCCTGCTCAAAGTCAGGGTGGTTCAGGACGCCCAGCCAGATCGTCTCGAAGGCGGGGTAGGCCACTGTGCAGCGCTCTCGCTCGAGCTGTCGGAGCGCAACGTCGGGCGAGAAGTGGCCTGCGTGCACGAACGTCGCGCCCACGTAGATACAGCTGAGCATCGGAACGATGCCGCCGATGTGGAAGAGCGGAAGCGGATCCCAGTAGCGGTCCTCCTCGGTGAGGAAGAATCGGTTGCGTGCGACGTTGCCCGCGTGGCGCACGAGTGCCTCATGAGTGAGCAGGCACCCCTTTGGCCGCGCCGTCGTGCCGGAGGTGTACATCAGGACGGCGATGTCGCGAACCTTGACTCGCTCCTGCATCGTTGCGACCTCGTCCTCGCTGACCGTGCTCGCAAGAGCGTCGAATGCGCCACGTTCGATACAGCCATCGCCCGCGCCATGCAGGTCGACGACATGGCGCAGCAGTGGCGCGTCGGCGAGCGAGAGCGCCATCGGATCCTGATCTGCCATCGCTGGAAACACCGCGCGCAGCAGTTCCGGGTAATTGGGAGCATCGACCGGGCCGGCGGCGGCCAGCATCACGCAAATGTCCGCGTGTTCGATCACGTGAGCGAGCTCATGGGTCTTGAAGCGCCCGTTGACGGGAACGACCACCGCTCCGAGCGACGAGGCCCCGAGCAGGCAGGTCACGAAGTCGAGTTCGTTTGGCATCAGGATCCCGACCTTGTCGCCGGCGCCGACGCCGAGCGCACGAAGCGATCTGGCGACACGGCCACTGCGCTCGAGCAGTTCCCGGTAGGAGACGCGGACGTCCGGAAAAACCACGGCCTCCCGCTCCGGCTGAGTCGCCGCCGCGCGACTCAGCAGATCGGCCACGGTCAGCACCTCGACCCTCATCGCCCGGCGCTGGCTGGCCGGGGCGACCTCGAGCACCTCCTGCTCAGACACGCCGGTCTCGCGCAGAGCTCCTCGCAGGGCGCTCGCGCCGCCTAGTAGGCATCCGGCGCCCGCGGCGGCCATTGGCCGTCGCTCAGACCCGCGAGCCAGGTGGCGTATTCCGTGGCTGCCGCTCGGTCGTACTGGGCGAGGATGGTCAGCTTCTCGGCTTCGATCGAACCCTCGGCGTGGATCGCGAGGACGGCCTGGTAGCCCCCGAAGTCGCCGGCCGTCAGGTCGCTTGCGAGGCTCAGTACGCGCAGGCGGTCTTCCCCAGAGATGCCGGGCGCGGCCTCCAGGTAGCGCCGCAATGCCGGCCCATACTCCGGATGGGCCAGATCTTCGACCGACGGATAGGTGACCAGCAGTCCACCGGATATGTCCTGGACGTGCTGAAACGCCGTGTGCAGGCCGGTTGCGAACTGGAGTTTGGCGATGTTGACCAGCAGTGTGTCGGGAATCGCGACGCCGTTCTCGATCGTGGCGCGCGAAGCCGCGTGGTGCGTCAGCGCACGCAGCGTCTCGGCGTAGGAGATCAGCCAGGAGAGCTTGTCGCGCACGTGGCCCACACGCTCGAGGCCATTCACCTTCGCGGCCAGCAGCGCGGTGCCGACCAGGGCGTCGACCAGCGGGAGCTTGTAGGAGATCGCTGTGAAGCGGTGGAACTCGACGAACCCGCGGGCCAGTTCGCCGGCGTGCTCGTGCTGCCCGTCCATGAAGACGCGCTCGGCCGGTACGAAGACATCGTCAAACAGCGTCGCCGTCTCGACCATCTTGCGTCCGCTCGACAGGGGATGCTCAGCCTCGTCGCGGTCTTTCGGCGAGAGATACGGGCTCGCCACGAGAGTGAGGCCGGGCGTGTCGATCGGCAGCGCGAACGCGACTGCGTAGTCCTCATCCTCAGCGGTCATCGCGCGCGTGGGCAGCACGATCATCTCGTTCGCATTGACGGACACCGAGGTGTGTACCTTCGCCCCTCGCACGACGATCCCATCGGGGCGCCGCTCGACAATGCGCAGGTAGGCGTCGGGGTTTTGCTGGCGGGACGGACCGAC
Organism: uncultured Solirubrobacterales bacterium; assembly: GCA_963788385.1. GTDB lineage: Bacteria > Actinomycetota > Thermoleophilia > Solirubrobacterales > Solirubrobacteraceae > Palsa-513. Next base: position 16,861 of record CAWBGR010000011.1, on the reverse strand, counting down.
TGCTCGATCGCCCTTGAAGTCGGTCTGTGCCACGCACACTGCGAGATCGCCATCGCGACAGTGCTCGTAGAACGCGGTTATGCGGCCCGCATAGGGCTCGCCGAGCCTTGGACGCAACGCGAGCAGCGAAAACAGGGCGTCGCTGCCGATCTCCTTGATCAGCACGACGAGCGTCTTGCCGGCCCGCGTGGCGGCCTCGATCAGCGCGCTGCGTGCCAGCAGGTCCGCTGCGGAGGTCGGCACGTGAAAGTAGCGGCTCGATCCGTCAGGCGCCACGGCCAGCTCCGCCAGCGCCGGCTCGTGGGCCATCTGGTAGTCGAGCGCAGCGTGATCGACCGCGTAACGCATGACCGGGTGAGTGCTCACATCGGGCACAGCTTCGCCGCGGTAATACACGCGCCGTCCGTCGCGCAGGCTCTCGCGATATTCGCTCTCGGATCGCAGGCGCTTCCCGCTCTCGGTGTGCGGTTTTGTTGTCACTGCGATCGCCTCCATTGCGCCGAGCGGATCAAAATGCTGTCCGGCCGCACCGTAACTGAAACACCGAGGCGACCGCATCCATTCGCGTGTCGGGAAATCAGGGACCCGGATACTCGACAAGCTTCGCGGCGATCATATACGGTCAACGCATGCACGGCCAGGACACGCCGGCGGTCGAGGCCAACGCTGAGCGACAGGGTGCCCGGGGCGGACGCTTGCCGGCCTCGCCGGGGCTCGCGCCATCGTGGAGGTGGCTTGCGAGCGCGTGTCTGCGGAGGCTGGGTTCATGAAGCCACTGGCAGGTCGTGCAGCCCTGGTGACCGGTGGCGGTCGCGGCGTCGGCCGAGCGATCGCGATGCTGCTCGCTGCGGAGGGCGCCGCGGTCGGAGTGAATTACCGGCGTGACGCGGAGGCTGCCGAGTCTCTGGTGGCGGAGATCGCTGCCGGTGGCGGCCAGGCCGTTGCGTTGCGCGCGTCGCTTGACTCGCTCGACGAGGTCGACGCCCTTGCGTCCAGTGCGCTCGCGGCTCTCGGTGAGGTCGACATACTTGTGTGCAACGCGGGTATCGCCAGCCGCGGGTTGTCCGTCGCGGAGACCACTGCCGAGGAGGTGCAACGCGTGATGGCCGTTCACACGCTCAGCGCGCACCGGCTGGTCCATCTGCTTCTGCCGGCAATGCGGCGAGCTCAACGCGCTGACGTGGTGGTGATATCGAGCAGCGAGTTGCTGCAAATGCGTGCCAACGGAGCGCCGTACAACATGGCGAAGGCCGCCCTTGAGGCCTTCGCGATCACCTTGGCGCACGAGGAGGCGAAACATGGGGTCCGGGTCAACATCGTGGCGCCGGGTCTCGTCGCGACCGAGATGGGGGACCGTCTAGTGCGCGCCACGCTCGGCGTCGAGGGTGTCGCGAGCCTCGATCAGGAGCAGCCGTTCGGTCGGGTTTGCAAGCCTGAAGACGTGGCGCATGTCGTTCGCTTCCTTGTCTCGCCGGACGCCGCTCTGATCACCGGCCAGCGGATCGTGATCGATGGCGGCGCCGACGCGCTCGCCGCGATGCACGCGAAGGATTGATCGTCGCCCTAGGCGAGCGGGGGCCCGTGATACTCGTGCGCGGGCGGGGCATTCCCGCGGCGGACTGCCCCGCACAGCACCGAGCCCATTATCGCCGGCTCGTCCCAATTATTGAAGAACGCCTTGTTGGTCCCGTTCTGGATGACGATGTCGCCTGATCCGAAGACGATCTCGTCCCCACGATCGGTCGTGTAGAGCAGCCGTCCGGACATCATCCAGAGGAAGTCGACGCGGTCGGACCAGAACATCTCGCCACGCCAGCCGGGAGGAAAAACCGTAACCGACAGACGCAACCCAAGTGGGCCTGGATGGGCTCCGCTGGGTATCGCCTGCGGATCGGCCGGAAGTGCGAACGGGAGTTCGTCGCACGACCAGACGGCATGCACGGAGGGCGGTCCCTGCGGGTAGGAGCGCGAGATCGAGTCGGCTGGGACGTTGACCGGCGCACTCGGCGGGACAGGCTCAACCCGCACGAGATAGGACTTGCCATCGTCATCAAGCGCGGTCACGATGCGCCGCGGCTGCCACGGATCTGTCATGGCGGCGGACGCTACTACACGAAAACTCGTTCAGCGGCGCGCAACCGGGTGGTCGCGTGGTTCACCTCAATGGTTGCCCGCGTGGCCGCTTCGATGCGCCGTGCCTCGGGCATGATCTCCTCTGCGAACCACTGCAGCCGCTCGAGATGCTCGGCTGCGTCGCGGATCGGCGGCAGCGCTCCCGCCTGGTCGTTCTGGAACCGCCCGGCACCGATGACCTCATCGGCCGAGGTGAGTGTCGCACCGAGCGCTGCGATCTCGGCGACCTGTTCGAGCACGGCATCCTTTTCGGCGACGATGTGGGGCTGCTCGATCAGTTCGTGGCTGTCAGGGTCGAGCGTTCCCTCGAACAGCTCCAAGCCGAGTCCAAGCCGACGCGGCCGCAACTGAAACGAAGGTTGCTCGTAGATGTGCTCGACCATCTCGCGGAACTGACTGCGCGGGGTGGCGTACGGCAGCCAGCCATCGCCGAAGCGTGCGATTCGCCTCATCGCGGCCTTTGTGCGGCCGCCAAACCAGACAGGCAGGGGCTGTTGGACTGGCTTGGGCTCGAAGACCACGTCGCTGAAGCTGACATATCTGCCGTGGAACTCCGGTCGCTCCTGCGTCCAGAGGGTCTGCATCGCCTCGACGTACTCGTCGGTGATCGGCCCGCGTTCGCCGAACGGCACGCCGAGCAGCTCAAATTCCCACGGCTTGTAGCCGACGAGCGCGAGCACGGTCAGTCGGCCGCCGGACAGAAAGTCGAGAGTCGACAGCGCCTTGGCCAGCTCGATCGGCTGGTGGTAGGGAACCACGACGAGACAGGCAACGCGCAACCGGGTGGTTGCGCCAAGGATGAAGCCGGCTGCCGACAGCGAGTGAGTCCAGCGCGCCCCCATTTCGACGGTCGACTCCCGGTCCATCGCGAAATGCGTGGCCACATTCACTTGGTCGTAGCCGAGCTCCTCGATTCGGCGGACGATCGCGACAAGCTCTTGCGGCTGGATGTGGCGCCACCAGTGGGTCCCTCGGCCGGGATAGAGGTCCAGTCCTGGAACCTTGAGTGAAAACTTCACGGACGCTTCCTCGGAGTGCGGTGAAACTGGCGGGATGGCGATGCTGGGAGCGGCTGGCCCAGTGTACAAGCCGGACAGAGTACGGCCGCGGCTGAACACGCTGGACGACGCTTGCGGAGTCGCGGTCATCATGTACGCTAGCCGCACCAGCGCCGCGAGGAATCACCAGCGGTAGATGCGATGGGGAAGGCTCGTGCCGGCGCGACACAGGGCCAGAGAGAGCGGAGTCCAAAATGTCGATGATCGAGTATGAGGTTGACGGCTCGGTCGGTGTCATCTCGCTGAACCGACCGGAAAAGGCAAACGCGCAGAGCCCGACCTTTCTGCGCGAGCTGAACGACAGGTGGATGGAGGCGGCCGCTGACGATGACGTTCGCGTGATCGTTGTTCGCGGGAACGGGCGTCACTTCTCCTCGGGTCACGACTTCAGCTCACCTGATGAGATTCCGCAGTTCGAGGAGGGCGACGGCATCCGCCGCCTGTACCTCTTCGAGGAGGAGGTGTTCTACGGGTTTAGCCGCGCATGGCGAGACGTGCCGAAGCCGTCAATCGCGGCGGTGCAGGGCGCGACGGTCGCCGCCGGGCTGATGCTGTGCTGGCCATGCGACCTGATCATCGCCGCCGACGACGCGCGATTCGGGGACCCTGTCATTCGCCTTGGGGTCGGGACCGGCGTGGAGTACGCCGCCCACACCTGGGAGTTCGGCCCGCGCAAAGCGAAGGAGCTGCTGTTCACCGGCGGCTTCATCGACGCCCAGGAGGCGCTGGCGATCGGGATGGTCAACCGCGTTGTCCCGCTCGACGAGCTCGACAGCGCGACGATGGCACTGGCGCGCGAGATCGCGCAGATGGATCCGTTCGCTCTGCGGATGGCAAAGCGCTCCGTCAACCTGACGCAGGACATCCAGGGCTTCCAGAACTCGCTGCAGGCTGTGTTTGACATGCACTGGGTGTGCCACGCGAACGGCTTTGCGGTCCGCGGGCACAAGATCTCCTCCGGGATCACGGCGCAGGACATGGCGGCGGCGAACCGCCCCAGGGGAGCGGTCGCACCGGCAGGCTGAGCGGTCCGCCCGGTCAGGACGGTCACGAGCGTCAAGCCCGGGTTGCAGGGGAACGTCCATAGCCGAGTGAACACCTGAACGGCCGGCGCTGCGGTTCGGGGGCGCAGGTGACGACCTCTAGGCCGAGCCCTGCACGCCTAACGTCGGGCTGTCGTCGGCACGCTCCCGACAGTTGGAGTGCGATAGGTCCCGACCGCGCCTCAGGGCAACCCTGCGCCGTCAGGCTCGGTTGGGATCGTCACGTCTGAGGTTTGAGTTGGAGAGCAGCTCGACATAGGTGGGACCGTGCACGCTGAACCCGCCGTCAATCGTGATCAGCTGCCCGGTCACATAGCTGGACTCATCCGACGCGAGGTAGACCACGAGCGAGGCGATGTCGTCCGGCTCGCCGATCCGCGGCGCGAGGTTGTGCGGTACCAGCATTCGCTCGTACTCATCGGTGAGGTGCCTTGTGCGGATCATGCCGGGATTGATGGCGTTGGCGCGGATCCCGAAGCGGCCGTAGTGGGTTGCGATCACCTGCGTGAGCGTGTTCACCGCCCCTTTTGAGACTGAATACGCGCCGGAGGTGATCAGCGGCTCCGTCGCGGCCACCGACGCTGTGTTGATGATCGACCCTCCGCCCTGTTCGATCATGCGTGGGACCGCGTACTTACAGGCGAGCCAGACCCCCCGCAGGTTGACGGCCATGGTGCGATCCCAGGCCTCGGTCGGGATGTCGAACACCGGCGAGACGACATCCGGGGCCGAGACGGGATCCTCCAGCGCCGCAGCGTTGTTGTGGAGTACGTCGATGGTGCCGACCAGAGCCGCTGCCTGTTCGATCAACGCCTCGATCGAGGCTTCCGAGGAGATGTCGACCGCGATCGCGTGTGCCGTGGCCCCGGTGGAGCGGATGTCCACGGCGACCTGCTCGGCTCCGTCGGCAACGATGTCGGCGACGATGACGGTAGCGCCCTCTCGGGCCATCATCCGAGCCGTTGCCGCGCCCATTCCGCGGGCTGCGCCGATAACAAGGGCGCGCTTACCGTCGAGTCGACCCATCGCAGCTCTCCTCCCAGACGTTTGTCAGTGTCATCGGCTTCGGCGTGGCGTACGCCTCAGGCGGATCCGGTCAACCGTTTGAGGCGGCGTGCCCGACACAGCCCCGATGTTGCTGAAGTGCGGCGGCACCCGCTCACCGAACAGACTCATCGACCGGCTCGTCTGAGAGGCGGTGAGGCCACCGAATTCAGAGTTGAACACCATATAGGTGACGCCGAGTTCGCGGCGGATCCACTCGATGCGCTCGATGCACTGTCCGCGGTGGCGATGATCTGATGATGGAGCGGAAATTGAGCCGTGGCCTGCGCTCACCGGCCGTGCCACTCTCGCGGCGCGACTTGAACGTGAGCAATCAGAACCTGAGAGTGTGTGACAGCGCGGTTGGATGTCGCGGGCAAGTCCGATTGCTCTGCGGCTTGCGCTGCGATTGCGCCAGGGATGATCGGGCTCGCGAGAGCTAGGCTTGCGGGCGGAGGCTGTGCGTAGGGGCCGTGGTGTTAATGAGCGAAGGGAGGAAACCGCCGTGATCAGCTACGAGTCGCTTGAGCATCTACGGATCAGCGTGGCGGACGGAGTGGCAATTGTCGTGCTTGCGCCGTCGCACGAGGGCCCTGTGGAGCCCTCCTTCTTTACGAATCTCCGCGACGTGTTCAGCTTGTTCGCACTCGACGCCGAGGTCGATGCGGTGGTGCTGACCGGCCAGGGAGAGACCTTCTTCGCGGGCACCGGGCTTCCTCGGACGGCGCGACTGGTCAGCAGCGGGCTCGAGGCCACGGCTGGTCAGATGCTGACACTGCAGCAGATCGCGACCCAGATCCTGAGCCTGCGCAAGCCGCTGGTGGCGGCCGTCAACGGCCACGCGCCGAACATCGGTGGGCAGATAGCGCTGCTGTGCGACGCTGCGATCGCGGCCGAGGGCGCCACGTTCGGCGACCATCACGTTGAAGGCGGACTCGCCGCCGGCGATGGCGGCACGATGCTCTGGCCCCTATTGGTCGGGATGGCGAGGGCGCGCGAGATCCTGCTGGCGGGCAAGGTCATCGATGCCGCCGAAGCGCTCGAGCTCCATCTGGTCAGCAAGGTCGTCAAGCGCGAGGACACCGTCGCCGAAGCGGTGGCGCTCGCACACCGCCTGGCGTCTCTGCCGCGACTGGCATTTCTGGCTACCAAGCACTCGCTCAACAACTGGTGGCGGCTGTCGATGCTGATGTCCTGGGACCTGGCGCTGGGCATCGAGACTGCCGGCCTGGTGACCCCCGACTTCGTGGCGAATATCAACCGCCAGGCCGACGATGGCGCAGCTCAGTAGGAGCGCGGCAGGCCGAGCGAATGCTGTGCCACGTAGTTGAAGATCATCTCGCGGCTGACTGGAGCCGTTCGCTGCAGGCGGGCCACGCCCCACAACGTCGCGAGCCCGTACTCCGTGGCGAGCCCGTTGCCTCCATGCGTCTGGATCGACTGATCCAGCGCGGCGAGACACGCCTCCGCCGCGGAGTACTTCGCCATGTTGGAAGCCTCGGCCGCGTCGAGACCGTTGTCGTGTAGCCAGGCGGCCTTGTTGGTCATCAGCCGCGCAAGCTCGACCTCGATCTTGCACTTCGCGAGCGGGTGCGCGATCCCCTGATGGGCTCCGATTGGTGTGTCCCAAACGACACGCTCGCGCGCATATTGAGAAGCCTTCTCCAGGGCGTAAAGAGCCAGGCCGTTCTCAAGCGCCGCCGCCATGATGCGCTCCGGATTGAGGCCGCCGAACATCTGCCGCATGCCCTCACCCTCAACCCCGATCAGGCACCCGGCGGGAACCATCACGTCATCAAAAAAGAGCTGCCACTGCTTTTCGGGCGCCGTCATCTCCACCGGTATGAGCGTCTTCTCGAACCCGGGCAGGGACGGGTCAACGAGCAGCATCGAAAGGCGTGGCTTTGCGGTCCGTTCGTCGGTGGCGGTGCGTGCGATCACGACGATCGCCTCGGCATGCTCGACCCCTGACACGTAGTACTTCTGGCCGCGCAGCCGGTAGTGGTCGCCCTCGAGCGACGCTGTGGTCGAGATCCGGTGAGTGTTCAGGCCCGCATCCGGTTCGGTGATCCCGAACGCCACCGCGGTCTCGCCGGAGGCCATTCTGGGCAGCCAGGCTGCTTTGAGGTCCTCCGAACCGTGGCGGACCAACAGCTCGGCGCAGATCGCGCTCGACACGATGAGCATGAACGATGGCGCGCCTGCCGCGGCGAGCTCCTCGCACACGATCGCCAACTCGGTGATGCCTGCACCGGCGCCTCCATAGGCCTCGGGGATGTTGGCGCCGAGATAGCCACCGCGACCAAGCTCCTCCCACAGTTCGGAGGCGTCGCCGCCGCTGCGAGACTCGCTGAGGTAGTACGCGTGCCCGTAGCGCCGCGCGATCGATCGCACCGCCTCGCGCAACATGCGCTGCTCGTCGCTCTCGCTGAAGACCGCCTGCGTCATCGGATCACGCCCAGGTGGGAATTGCGAAGCCGCCGTCAACCGGGATGACGGCCCCTGTCACATAGGCGCCGGCACGAGCCGTGAGGTAGACCAGCGCGCCGGCGATATCGTCAGGCTCAGCGAGCCGTCCCAACAGGTTTCGGCTCATGACATCCGGATGCGCCGAGAGCAGGCCAGCCGTCATCTTGGTTTCGATCGGTCCGGGCGCAATGCAGTTAACTGTAATGTTGTCGGGAGCCATGCGTAGCGCCAGCGCTCGTGTGAGGTGGTGCAGAGCTGCTTTTGCCGGCGGGTAGGCGTAGTTCTCGAAGTGGCTGACGGCATGCCCGTCGATCGATCCGATGTTCACCACTCGTGCAGGGTCTCCGTCGCGGGCTCCCGCTCGCAGCAGGTCGGCTGTGGCGCGTACCAGCTCGAAGGGAGTCGCGACATTCAGCTGCAGCACCTTCGCCCAGGCCTCCGGTGGATATTCGTCGAATGGCGCGCCCCAGGTGATGCCGGCGTTGTTGACGAGGATCTGTAGCGAGTCGAGCCGCTTATGAAGCTGCTCGCTCAGCAGGCGGATCCCTTCCTGGTTCGACAGGTCCGCGGCGATGTGATCGCAGCTGCCGCGCGCCGAGAGTTCCGCTGCGATCTGCGTGCCGGAGTCCGGCCGCCGGCTGGTGATGATGACGGACGCTCCGTGATCGAGTAGCGCGCCGGCGCACATCAATCCCACACCCCGTGAGCCTCCTGTGACAAGCGCCGTCTTTCCTTCGAGAGAAAAAAGCCCGCGCTCCGTCATCGGCAACGAAGCTAACATAGAATCGGATTGATCGAGGGCTCAGCGCGCAACTCAGCAGTCGACCAAACGACTCACCTTGCTCTGGTCACGGGCGCTGCCGGGGGCCTCGGCGGCGCGATCTGCGCGGCGCTCGCGCGCGCGGGCATGCAGGTTGTTGCCGCTGACCTCGACCTTGAGCGCGCCAGGTCGCTGGCGGCTGAGCTCCAAGGCTGTGGAACCGTTGATGCGGTCGAACTTGACGTGACACAGGCGTCCGCCGTCGACGCGCTGGTCACGGCGCTGCTCGCAAGACACGGGCGGATCGATGTCGTTGTCAATCTCGCAGGTGTGATTCGCAACGAACTGGTCGTGAAGATCGACGACGAGAACTTCGCGCTGGTGATGGCGACCCACGTGCAGGGAACCCTGAACACGATGCGGGCGGTCCTGCCGTCGATGCGCGCGAACGCATACGGGCGGATCGTGAACATGAGCTCGGTTGCCGCACGAGGATCGATTGCAGGCGGGGCGTATGGCGCTGCAAAGAGCGCTATCGAAGGACTTACACGGGCCGCAGCGATGGAATCTGCGAGTGCTGGCGTGACGATTAACTGCGTGGCCCCGGGGCTGATCTCCGCCGGGATGTTCCTGACCGTGCCCGAGGAGTATCAGCGTGAGCGGGCGGCGCGGATCCCAATCGGGCGCGCGGGCACTCCGGAGGAGGTCGCTTCGTGTGTGGCGTTCCTCGCCTCACCCGAGGCCAGCTACGTTACCGGGCAAACGCTACGAATATGCGGAGGACTCTCGCTTGGCTTTTGACATTGGCTTCGAGCACCACGGCCCGGTGGCCGTGATCACCATTGACAACCCGCCAGTCAACGCGCTGCACCCCGACGTAGCGTCGGAAATTCAGCGCCGCGTCGATGCGGTCGGCGACGACCCTGCCGTACGCGCGCTCGTGATCACGGGGACGGGACGACATTTCGTCGCGGGCGGCGACATCGAGTATTTCAAGACGCTCGACACCTATCGCGCCGAACGCTACGCACTTTCGATTCAGGCGATGCAGGATTCCCTCGGGCTGCTCCCGCAACCGGTGATCGCGGCCATCAACGGCACATGCCTGGGTGGCGGCTGCGAACTGGCGATGGCGTGCGATATACGCGTTGCGGACGAGCAGGCGATCTTCGGTCAGCCAGAGGTGACGCTCGGAACGATCCCGGGGGCCGGGGGCACGCAGAACCTTCCGCGACTGGTCCCGATCGGGCGCGCCAAGCTGTTGCTCTTCACCGGCGAGCGGATCGACGCGCAGGAGGCCCTGCAGATCGGACTCGTCGACCGGATTGCCCCGGCGGGCACGTCCCGACAGCATGCCATCGAGCTCGGCGAGCGGATCGCCCGCAACGGCCCGCTCGCTGTGGCGGCTGCCAAACGTGCTGTCAACCTTGGTTTGCAGATGAGCGTCGTCGACGCCCACCGGCTCGAGGCCACGCTGTTTGCGCAGCTGGCCGGGACCGCGGACTTCGCCGAGGGCGTGAAGGCGTTCTTTGAGAAGCGCGATCCGACTTTCACGCGAGAGTGAGGAGAAAAGAGTGAAGATCGGAGTTGTACACGTGACAGCCGAGGCGGTGTCGGTTCCCTACACCGAGCTCATCACGGAGAACTTTGAGCGCGCGAAGGCGGACGGCACCGAGATCGTGCACCGCTTCGTCCGGCATATGCGGCGCGCGACCGACACTGCGATCGCCTATCCGACGCTGCTCAACAAGGTCGACGTGATCGCCGAGATGCTGGAGCTTGAGCGGGCTGGGGTGGACGCAGTGTTCGTGGCGTGCTCAGGCGACACCGGCGTGGCGGAGGCTCGCAGCCTGCTTTCGATTCCGGTGGTCGGCCCGATGGAGGCTGCGATGAGCCTGGCGCTCGGCTATGGATGGCGATTCGGCATCGTCACGGTCGAGGATCCGACTTGGACCTCGAACCTGGAACAGATGGTGCAGGCCTACGGCTTGAGCGCACGTTACGCCGGACTTCGGGCGCTGGAGACACCGACGAGCGTCGTCTTTACGAAGGGGTTCGAGGATCCCGAGCTCGTACGCCAGGACATCCTCGCGCGCGTCAGGGAGATGGTGGCGGCCGGAGCCGAGGTCATCTGCATCGGGAGCGCCGGTCTGAGCACGTTTGCCGGGCACTTTGGGATCTCGAAACACGACGATCCGGAGGTGCCGATCTTTGATGTGCTGACGGTCGGGCTGAAGTTTGCCGAGATGCGAGCGGAGTTGCAGCAGCGCCTCGGAATTCCACCCACCAGCCGCGCCGGATGGTACGCCGAGTTCACGCCGGACAACCGCGCGCGCGTCAATCGGCTGTTCGGCTGGGTCGACGAGCCGGCCGCGGAGTGAATCACCCCGACTGACGCAAATCCCCGCCGCCTATACGGCTGCGAGACGTCTTGCGCTGATACGGACGCCTTGGGTGCGACGGTATAGTTCCGTGCCTGATCTGCCGAGGAGAATGCCGTCGCATGATGACCTGTTCCCGATTTCTAGAGCTGTGCAGCCTGCCGGATTTCGGACGCCGGCTCCGCGGGCGCACTCGCGCCGCGGTGCCAGCGCCAAGCATGACATTGTCGCGTGGGAGCGATGCGGCGTTTGGGCGCGTTGATGCGATGCCCGGGAGAGACTTTCGGTGAGCCTGGTCGAGGCCGGTCCGAACCAGCCCGACACGATTCTGGCCCCGGACGGGACGGTCCCCGCCGGCTATGAGTCGCCGCTCGACGATGCCGCGTTGCTCCACGCGTATCGTTTGATGAAGCTCACGCGAGTGTTTGACACCCGCGCGTTCAACCTTCAACGACAGGGACGCCTCGGAACGTTCTCCCAGGTCACGGGTCAAGAGGCCAGCGTGGTGGGATCAGCCCTCGCGCTCGACCCGGTGCGGGACTGGGTGGTACCGCAATATCGCGAACTGCCAGCGATGCTCCACATGGGCTACACACTCACACGGGCGCTGCTCTATTTTCGGGGTAACCCGGCCGGCAACGCGATGCCCGAAGGCGTGAACCTGATGCCTATCCAGATATCGCTCGGGACGCAGGTGCCGCACGCCGTGGGCCTCGCCTGGGGTCTCGCGCACCAAGGTTCCGACGCGGTGGTCATGACGTACTTCGGGGATGGAACGTCTTCGGAAGGCGACATCCACGAGGCGATGAACCTCGCCGGGGTTCGCCGGGCTCCCGTGGTCTTCGTGCTGCAAAACAATGGTTGGGCGATTTCGACGCCCGTGAGCAGCCAAACGGCGGCGTCAACCTTCGCATCGCGAGCGGCCGGGTACGGCTTCCCGGGGGAGCTTGTCGATGGCAACGACTTCTTCGCGGTCCACGAGGCCTGCGCGAGAGCAGTCGCGAGGGCGCGCGAGGGGGCCGGTCCCACACTGATCGAGTCGCGCGCCTACCGGCTCGGCGCGCATAACACAGCCGACGATCCGACACGCTACGTCGACGAGACCATCGAGGCCGAGCGGTGGAAGCTTGATCCACTCGTACGCATGCAGCTCTACATGGTTGCTCGAGGTCTCATCGACGAGAACACCGAAGCCGCGCTCGACGCCGAGTTGACGGCCGAGATGGAGGCGGCGGTCGTCGAAGCCGAGGCCTACCCGCCGCCGCACGTGGGCCAGATCTTCGACCACGTTTACGCCAGCGAGCCGCCGCGTGTCGCGCGTCAGCGACGCGCGGCCGAGGGGGGAGCTGGAGGCCGCGATGACTGAGATGAACATCGTCGAGGCGATCAACTCGACGCTCGCAGCCGAAATGGAACGCGAGGAGCGGATCATCCTGCTCGGGCAGGACATCGGTCGTGTGGGCGGAGTCTTTCGCGTCACCGAGGGACTCTTCGAACGCTTCGGCGCGGCGCGTGTGGTGGACATGCCCCTGGCCGAGGGTGCGATCATCGGTTCGTCGGTCGGACTCGCGGTGAGTGGCCTGATCCCGATTCCCGAGCTGCAGTTCCTCGGCTTCGGATCGCAGGCCTTCCATCAGATCGAGGGCCAGGTTGCGCGGATGCGTTTTCGCTCGCAGGGGCGCTATCCGATGTCGATGGTGATCAGGGCGCCGTTCGGAGGCGGGGTACGAACTCCCGAGATGCATTCGGACGCGCACGAAGCGCGTTACGCGCACATGCCTGGACTGAAGGTCGTGGCGCCGGCCACTGCTTCTGACGCCAAGGGCCTGCTGACCACGGCCATTCGAGACGAGGATCCAGTGCTGTTCCTCGAACCGCTTGGCGGCTACCGCCTCCAGCGCGACGATGTTCCCGAGGGCGAGCACACCGTTCCGTTCGGGCAGGTGCGGCGAGTACGCGAGGGCTCCGACATCACTCTGATCGCGTGGAGCACCGCGGTGCGCGTCGCGGTGCGGGCGGCCGAGCTCGCCGCGGAAGAGGGCATATCGTGTGCGGTGATCGACGTTCGCACGCTGGTGCCGCTTGATGAGGTGGGTCTCGCGGAGGCGGTGGGGCGCACCGGCAGAGCCCTGATTGTTCATGAGGCGCCGTACAGTGGCGGCTTCGGGGCAGAGGTCGCGGCGACAGTTCAGCAGGAGGCCTTCTGGACACTGCAGGCGCCGATAAGACGCGTCACCGCGTACGACACCCCTTACCCGATCGCTTCGATCGAACAGCTGTACATCCCAAGCGCCGAGCGAGTGCTCGAAGGCATCCGCCTCGGGATCGGAGAGTCATAGTGACGCTCGAGTTCAGACTGCCAGATGTCGGTGAGGGCACCGACAGCGCCGAGATCGTCGAATGGCACGTGGCCGTTGGTGCCGAGGTGCGCGAGGATCAGCCGCTAGTCGACATCGAGACCGACAAGGCCGTGGTTGGCATCCCCTGTCCGACGACGGGGACGGTCGTCGCGCTCGCGGCGCAGGAGGGTGACACCGTTGCGGTCGGTGCTGTGCTTGCCGTGTTCGCTGCGGCGGGCGAGGCGAGCCTCGACGCGGATCCGGGCCAAACCGTCGAGCCGGCCAGCGCTTCTGCTCGCGAGGACGCCGCCGAGGAGCCGGCGGCTCTCGCGGGCACCGCGATGCTGTCCGAAGCGGCTGCTGCCGCTGTCGCGGCAGCGACGCAGGCGGGCCACGTCCTTGCATCGCCGGCTGCGCGGGCGGCCGCGCGAGACGCCGGCATCGATCTCTCCAGCGTCTCGGGAAGCGGACCTCTCGGCGGCGTTCGAGTCGGCGACCTTGACAGCGCCCAGGCTGGCGCGAACGGTGGCGTGGCCCGCGGGAGCGCCGCTGCATCGCGCGAGGATGAGCACCGGCCGCTGCGCGGGACGCGGCGGACGATCGCGCGCACGCTGACAAAGCAGTGGCAGACCGTTCCACACGTGACGGACTACCGGGAGGTGGATGTCACCGCGCTGCTTGAGCTACGACGGCTGTTGCGTGCCGACGCCGTGCGGCGCGGCGACGACGAGGTGGCCGCGGTCGTCACCGCCACCCCGATCCTGGTCAAGCTGGCGGCGACACTGCTGAAGCGCCACCCGCTGCTGAACGCGACAATTGACATGGACCGCGACGAGATCACCGTGTACGGCGCGATCAACATCGGCGTCGCCGCAGCCACGGCCGAGGGCCTTATCGTGCCGGTTATTCACGACGCGGACCGTAAGACGGTGTTCGAAATAGCCGTCGAGGCGGCCGCTCTCACCGCGGCGGCCCGCGAACGCACGCTGAGCGCCTCCGACCTCGCCGGCGCGACGTTCACCGTCAACAACTACGGCTCGCTTGGCATCTGGCTGGGGACGCCGATCATCCCGCCGGGACAGTCAGCCAACCTCGGCATCGGGCGGATCGACGACCGCGCGGTGGTCCGCGACGGTGAGATCACGATCCGGCCGATCGCTGCGCTTGCCTGCTCGGGGGATCACCGGCTCCTTGATGGCGATGTGATCGCCCGATTCGTGTCCGACCTGGTCCGTGCGATCGAGGACCCGGTTTCGCTGTTCGGCGACCTGCGCTGACGTCCTCGACCGCGTCGAGCCGCGCCCGCTCACCAGATCGACCAGCCACCGTCGACGACGATGTTGGCACCGGTGATGAACGATGCGCCCTCGGAGGCGAGGAAACTGACTAGTGGCCCGACATCGTCGGGTGTCCCCAGACGCCCGACCGGCGTGTTCTCGGCGACCTCGCGCGCGACCTTTGGCGAACGCGCGCGCTCGGGGCGCTCGATCATCCCCGGACTGACCGTATTGACAGTGATACCCCACCGGCCGGTGGCCGCCGCCAGATCGCGACTCATCGCGATCAGCCCACCTTTGGCAGCGAAGTAGGGCGGAGAGCGCCAGGGTCCCAGCTCTGGGTCATCGGGAACGTCGATGACCATCCGCCCGGGAGCGATCATGCCGAGGATTGAGCCAATGTTGATGATCCGACCGAAGCCACTCGCGCGCATGGTGGGAATCGCAAGCTGGGCCATGAAGAACGACGCCTCGAGGTTCACGGCAATCACGGCCCGCCAAGACTCGAGCGAGAAGCCGAGCAGCGGCTCCATGATCGACTCGCCGGCATTGTTCACGAGCACGTCGAGCCGCCCGAACCGCTCGAGCGTCGCGTCGACGATCGCCGCCCGTCCGTCCACGGTGGTGACATCGGCCGCAACCGGCAGGACCTCACACTGGTCGCTCGCCACGGCGCCTGCCGCCTGATCGAGTACGTCGATGCGGCGTCCGGCGATCGTGCAGTCAAGGCCGGAAGCCGCGAGAGCGTCGAGGATGCCGCGGCCGAGCCCGGTGCCGCCACCGGTCACGATCGCGACACGCCGCTCGCCCCGCCTTGGTGTGCTCATCTGTCCTCCTGTCCTCGCCTACGCGACCTTGCCGGCACGGCCCAGCATTATCCCGCAACGGCGAAGTAGCCGATCCCGTCCAACGTCAGTCACCCGCCGCCTGAGCGTATGCGACAATCGCCGGCGCACCGCCGCTACGGTCTCCGAAATGCCACGCTCAACCTGACAGGTGGAATCACCAAACCCACAGCCGGATGCGGTCTCGTTCGAGGCCACTATGTCCGAAGTCAGGCGTTTGATCGACCGCCAGGCGATATTTGACTGCTTGCTGCGCTACGTACGCGGGCTCGACCGGGTGGATGAACAGCTGATCCGATCGGCGTTTCACGCGGACGCGATCGACCATCATGGGCCGGTGAGTGGCAGCGTTGACGACTTCCTCGCCTTCTGGCTTCCCGTGCAGGAGAACCGCGAGGTCAGTGAGCATTACATCACCAATCACAGCGTGGAGCTGGATGGTGAAAACGCGCATGCGGAGACTTACTTTTTGTTCTTCGGCAAGCTTGCGGACGATCCCGTGATGCGCGTCTCCGGCGGTCGCTACGTCGACCGCTTCGAGCGCCGCCAGGGAGAGTGGAAAATCGCCCTGCGTATCGTGATCTCCGAATGGCAGATGCACGCCGACGGCGAGCCGACCGTCTTGCTGCGCCAGCAGTTCGCGCGCGGTCGCAAGGACCGGTCGGACGTCTCCTACGTACGCCCGCTGCTGGATCTACCGGAGGGCATCTGATCACACCGGCTGCCCGTGACGGCGAGAACTGCCGGCGGTCAGGCGTCCGCTGCCGGGCGCAACGTGTTCAGTGGAGCGAAGAGCTCATCGGTGACCCATTTTGGCATCGCCGGCCCGCCGATGACACGGGCAAACCGGTGGCCTTCATAGGTTGCGTCACGCAGACTCCTCGGAGCCAGCGCGTCGCCGATCAGGTACACGTACTCGACCTCGTCGGTGAGCGCGTCAGCCAGCTCATCGTCGGGGAGGCGCATCGTCGCGAGCACCACCGAGTCGACCGGCGTGGTGCGGCGATCGCCGGTGACGAGATCTTCTAGCGTCACGGTGCCATCGCCGATCTCGCGCAGATAGCTCGAGGTGGCGATTGTGACGCCGGCGGCGCGCAGGCGCGTGTCCACGTAGCGGGCTTCGCGGGCGAGGCCCTCGGCGATCGTCAGCTTGCGCGTGACGAGCTCTACGCGAGCTCCGTGCAGGGCGGCGATCTCGGCAACGCCGACGGCGGTGTTGTAACCCTCCTCGTCGAGCACGACGACATTGCCGCCGAGGGCGATGTCGCCGCGAATCACAGCCTCCGGCTGGTGAACAAAGTCACGCTCCCAGCCGGGCACCGGCTGCGGGGCGAAGCCGCTTGCGCCCGTTGGTGCGTAGTGGGAGCCGGTTGCCACGAAGACGACGTCGGGAGCCAGCTCCCGAACGAGCGCAAAGTCGCCCGCGACGCCGAGCCGGACATCCACGCCGTTACGTTCCAACTGCCGCGCGAACCACTTCGGCAGCGTTCCGACGTGCTCGCGGCCGGGTAT